>NZ_JBXSOW010000001.1:0-1344976 GCF_057784375.1 Martinezella sp. CNPSo 3964 | reverse complement strand
AGAAGCGCCGACGCCACGCGTTGGTCGACTTACACAGGAAAACAATATCGCCGCGCCTTCCTCGGAGGGCGCGGTTTTCGTTTTGGCGCAACGCCGTAATCCAGCCGTGCGCCTAAAGCGCGCCGTCCGCCTTTCGCCTGATCGCATCGACGAAGCCATCGAACAGCTTGCGCATGGCGACCTGCTTATAGGGATAGACTATGGGGTCATCCATGTTGTGGACCACCATCGCAACATCGAGCTCGAATACCAGCAAACGACCGTCAGGAAGCTCCGCGCAGTCGATGCCGAAATAGTCGAGTTTGATACAACGGCAGAGCGCGGCAAAGCTCTCTTCGTGGCGAACGGCGAAATCGCGATCGAAATCCTCCATCCACGCTTGCTCGACCGCTCGTTTAGCCGCGCTCTGGCCCATGCCGGCACTGAGATAGTGCACGATCCAGTGGTCCGAGAGCGCCATGTGGCTGGCAAAGGCCTTGCCGTCGATGAATACGACACGCTGCTTGTTGTAGTAGCCGTCGGCTCCACGGAAATCGATGAAGGGTGCCACATAAAGCTCGGGCGCCGGCTGCGTCGCGAGAAAGGCCGCCAGCTCCGCTGGGTCGGAGATGCGTTCCATTCCGTTGCCGGCATGTGTGCTGATCGGGCGCACGACCAGCGGGAAGGCCAGGCCAGGGGCGCAGTCTTTCAGCTGTTTGGCGCCCGCGCCGACGGCTGCGAGATCCTCGCGCGATACGCGATGGGTGATGGGCGAGAGGATCGACGGCTCGTTTGCCAGCATTCCGCTCACCCCGTCGCGCGTCAATCTCGCGATCATTTCCGGATTGCGGTTCATCACCAGACCATCGAACCTGGCAAGCAGCCCCTGCATATGGGCGAGCAGCGGGGTGTTCTCGGTCGATTCTCCGATCGCCATGAAGGCGACGTCATGATCCGGCAAGCCGAAGAGCGCGGAGGTCTGCAGGTCGACATAGCGCAGCCACAGCACGCAATCGCTGCCCGCCAATAGAAAATCCAGCGGCGTATTGGCCATGAAATCGCCTTCGGTGACGAAGGCCAAAAGGCGCGGTCCGCTTCCGTTGCCGTGGACCACGCGGAAGTCACGCCGCAGTTGCACGGCGTTCTTCAGGATCTGGCGTGCCTCTTCGGAACGGCCAAGCGTTTGCAGGATGATCGCCAGGTCCATGAGTGCGGCCGCATCGGTCGAATCGGCTGTCACCCGCTGCATGAGCTCGTTCCATAGCGGCGTCACGTCGCGGCCGGCATAGACGAGCGAGACGATTCTCTGCATGCCGAGAATTCGGGAAGCGTCCGGTGTGTTGGAGAGCGCTGGATCGATGGTTGGGGCTTTGGTCATCAGCATTGGGGGAGATCCTGTCGGGAGCCGATCGTCAAAACGCTATGAACGAGCTGGTCGACATCCGCCTGTCGCGTGCGATGGTTCACGATCGCGGCGCGGATTGCCGGCTGCCCATTCAGATGGGTCAGGGATGGAGCGACGCGGCCTTCGGCATGCAGCCGCTCGACGATATGGGAATTGATGGAGGCAGGTATCGCTCCGTCTGCGCCGACATAGGCAAAGCAGACGATATTGAGTGCAACCGGTGCAAGCAATTTCAGCTGAGGTTCCCGGTCGATGCGTTCGGCCAGCCTGCGAGCCAGCCTGCAGTTGGCGCTCATTGCGTCTCCCAGAGCCTTGGCGCCGTAGGTTTTCAGCGTGAACCAGGTCTTCAGCGCCCTGAAGCCGCGCGACAGATCCGGACCGTAATCGCAGGGCCACCAGTCTCCGCCTGCAAGTCCGCTGGCCGCGCGGCTGAGATAGGCGGCGTCCGAAGCAAAGGTCTGCCGCTGCCATTCGCTGTCCCGCACGAGCAGGAAGCCGGCATCGTAGGGAACCTGGCCCCATTTGTGGAAATCGAATGCGAGCGAATCGCAGCTGTCGATACCGGCGAACAGATGTGCGAGGTCAGGGCTCAATACGCCGAGAGCACCCAGCGCGCCGTCGATGTGAAAATGAAGATCGTAGCTGTCGGCGATATGCCGCAAGGCGGCGAGATCGTCGACGGCGCCGGTATTGACCGTTCCGGCACTGCCGATGATGAGGAACGGCACAAGGCCTTCCCGCCTGTCGCGAAGGATCGCCTGTTCCAGCGCATCGATATCGATCTGGCCAAGGTTATTGACGGCAATGCGCCGCAGCTGATCGCTGCCGATGCCGGACATTTCGAAAGCGCGGGGAACACAGCCATGAACCTCGTTCGAGGCATACGCCACGAGCCGGGACTCGTCGGACAGACCGGTTGCGCGCACATCGCGGCCGAGCTTGCGGCATCTGGCGATCTGCACCGCGACGAAATTGGCTTGCGATGCGCCGGTAAGGAAGATGCCGCCCGCCGTTTCCGGAAAGGAGAAGATCTCACGCGTCCAGCGAATGATCTGGCGCTCGACTTCGATCGGCATATGATCGCGTCCGCCGAGATTGGCATTCAGCCCGCCGGCGAGCATTTCGGCCAGCATGCCGGTAACGGTGCCGCCGCCCTGGACCCAGCCCATGAAGCCGGGATGGATGTTGCCACTGCCATAGGGGAGGACTTTTTCCCGAAAGATGGCGTGGACTTCGGCCAGATCGCTGGCTTCGATTGGCAACGGTGCGTCGAACAAGGCGCGAGCGGAGGAGGGGGCATGTTGCCAGACCGGCTTTGTTCCGAGCGTCTGGAGATGATCGAACATGTCGTCGAGCATCTGGTGACCCTGCCTGCGCAGAGCCTGCCAGTCGTCTGGGTCGAGGCTTGTTCGCTCCTGGCGATCAACCGCCGCCCGTCCGGCGTCCTGCAAACTGAACATCTCAACCTCGCATATGGCCGCCGGTGCCGACATCATCGCCGGAACGCCGCTGGAAATGACGGCCGTCTTCGTCCGACATGGGACGGATAGCGGCTATCTACGACGCCGAAGGTGGCGCGAGGCTGACTTGTGGTCTCTTGCTGCGCGTCAAACGATGAGATCCGGGCGGAAGTGGCATATCGGCGCACGCTGGGCGGATAGGTCTCTTTCGGGTTCAATGAAAGGTAGCGTAGGCGATGGCATGTTGCCCAATGGCCTTTTTACGGAAAGGATGATTCCGTTAACTTTTGTGGCCGGGATTAACCTTTTATTAACCGTATTCCTGTCAGTTGCAGCTAGCGCAACGGTTGGTTAACCTCTCCTAAGAGGCGGTTAACAAGCATGAGGCTGATTGCCGTTCCCGGCCGCAGACCGGAATGTCCCTTCCAAATTCAGCCATAAGGGGCACTTTTCGATGACCAGCATCCTCACCAACGACGCGGCGATGTCCGCCCTCCAGACCCTGCGCAGCATCAACACGAACCTGCAGGATACGCAGAGCCGCGTTTCCTCGGGCTACAAGGTGGCCAAGGCAGCTGACAACGCCGCCTATTGGTCCATCGCGACAACCATGCGATCCGACAATAGCGCGCTTTCAGCCGTTTCGGACGCTTTGGGCCTGGGCGCCGCCAAGGTCGATACGGCCTATACGGCGATGGACAACGCCATCACCGTCGTTCAGCAGATCAAGGACAAGCTCGTCGCGGCAACCGAAAACAGCGTGTCGAAGGCTGATGTCCAGGAAGAGGTTACGCAGCTGCAACAGCAGCTGGAAAGCATTGCGCAATCCGCTTCCTTCTCCGGACAGAACTGGATGTATGCCGCCAGTGGTGCCTCGGCCTCCGTCGTCTCCTCCTTCGTGCGCAACAATGACGGTACGGTTTCCGTCAACAGCACCAGCTACGCCTTCGATACCAGCTCGCAGGGCAACGTCCTGTTCGGCGCGAACAGCAGCGGGACGATCGATACGAGCTCGGGCATTCTCGGCAGCACGCAGACCATCAGCGGCAACGACTATTCCGTCTTCAGCCTCGACATCACCAACATGACAAGCGGCGATATCGGTTCGGCGATGAACCTGGTGCAGGGCGCCCTCAACGCCATGAACAGCACGGCTTCGCAGCTCGGCTCTCTCTCGACCCGCATCGATCTGCAGACAAGCTTCGTCTCCACCCTGCGCGACACGATCGATTCCGGTGTCGGCAAGCTCGTCGACGCGGATATGGAAGAGGAGTCGAGCAGGCTTTCGGCGCTACAGACCCAGCAGCAGCTGGCTATCCAGTCGCTGCAGATTGCCAACACCAGCGCGCAGAATGTTCTTGCTCTCTTCAAGTGAGCCTTGACTGGAGCTTGCGTTGAAATGGCGCGGCGGCATTTCCCTCTTGTCGCCGCGTATAAGCTTTTGTTAACGTTGCCGCTAATTGATTTGCAGTCTCTGCGCAGATCCGGCCGCCGTTCTCCTTCCAAGCGATTGCCGGATCGCGCTTTAGCGACGGGCCGCGCTGGGATATCTCCCGCTGGTGGGCATGAGGCCAATCGTTGCTGCCGGATCGGTCCGGCTTGCCAGTCCCAATGGAACTACGGATTTTCAGATGAGCAATGTGACGACGAATCCCAGCACGTCGGCGGCTTTGACCGTGTTGCGCGGTATCAACAAAGATCTCAATGTCGTGCAGCAGCAGGTCTCGTCCGGCTACCGCATCCAGACGGCGAGCGACGATCCCACCTATTGGTCGATGGCGACCACCATGCGCTCGGACCAGAGCAGCCTTTCCACGATTACGGATGCGTTGGGCCTCGGCGCCTCCAAGGTCGATACCGCATCCACCGCCATGGATACGGTCGTCGGCCTGCTGACCCAGATCCAGTCCAAGCTGGTTTCGGCAAAGGAGTCAGGCACCGACAAGACTGCTATCAATTCGGACATTCAACAGCTCAAGAATCAGCTGCAATCCGTCACGCAGTCGGCATCCTTTTCCGGCGAGAACTGGCTTTATAATACGGAGCAGCAGCCCTCGACGCAGCAGTCGGTAATCAGCAACTTCACGCGTGGAACGAGCGGCCAGATTAGCTTCACGACGATCAGCTATGACAGTTCTCAGACCTTGATGGTCGATACTGTCAAACCCGAGCGCGGTTTGTTGACGAAGAATGTCGATGCAAGCACATTCGATACTTCGAGCAGCGGCAGCAGCACGGCTCGCAACTATTACCTTCTCTCCGCCACCGGCGGCACGACGCCGACGGACGGAACCGAGATCGCGTTATCGAGCAGCACGACCGATGCCGAACTGACCGATATGATCAATGTCACCAACTCGCTTCTGAAATCGGCAACATCGGCGGATTCGACATTGGGTCTGATGAAGTCGAATATCGACGCCCAGTCGGATTATATTTCCAAGCTCAGCGATGCCATCAAGAGCAGCGTCGGCGATCTCGTCGACACGAATATGGAAGAGGCTTCTGCGCGGCAGAGTGCCTTGCAGACGGCGCAGCAGATGGGTGTGCAGGCATTGTCGATCGCCAATAGCATGGCGAGCAAGGTGTTGATTATCCTACAGGCGAAATGATTGCCGGGCGGCGGCGTCCGATCGGCAATACCGCATCGCATTCATCCTCGCACAAGTTTGACTGCCTACGGTCCTTCGCAGTGGCTTGGCTGCGCCATGTGTCGGTGACGTTGGTCCCGGAGGGTGCTGCCTGAGGACGGAAACCGGAAGCGTGATGATCGACGTTTTGAGAATGGGAATGGATCGGCCGGCTGTCGGCATCGACTTGCAGCGTCTCTGCGACGCGAATGGGGAGATGCGCGCGTGAGCTTGACACTGTCTCGATATCTCAAGGATTTCAGCGCCGAACAGGTTCCGCCGCCCCATGTCGAGGATATGGCCTTTGCGGAACCGGTCGAATTTGCCGAAAGCCCGATGGAGCCGCCCGTCGATATCGAGGCCGAGCGCCGCGTCGCCTATGCGGAGGGGCATGAGGCTGCGACCAGGGAACTGACGCAAAGGCACCAGGCCGAGATCGATGGCATGGCCCGGTCGTTTCGCGCCGAAATGGATGCGCTGCGGATACGCTACGAAGAGCAGGCGGCGGAAAAGATCGCTGCGGACATGACACGCATTGCCACGATGCTCGGGCAGGCAATCAGCACGGAAGCTGCCGCCATTCTTGCGCCAATCATGACCGAGACCCTGACGGTCAAGGCCGTCGCCGATCTTGCCGAGCTGGTCAGGGCTGCGATCCTCGATGGTAGCGTCGGGCCGATCTCGGTCAGCGGTCCGCACCATCTCTTCGAGGTTCTCTACAGCCACCTCGGCGATGACGGCGCGCTGTTGCGCCATGTCGACGCTGACGATGTCGATCTCACCGTCACGATCGGCGAGAGCGTTCTCGTGACCCGTATGTCCGCCTGGGCCGCTAGCTTGAAAGAGATCCTGAAATGAGCGACGGCGATCAAAATCACGGCAAGCACGAGATCATCATCGTCAAGCGCCACGGCGGCGGCGATCACGAAGGCGGCCATGGCGGCGCGTGGAAAATCGCTTATGCCGATTTCATGACGGCCATGATGGCCTTCTTCCTTGTCATGTGGCTGGTGAACGCCGCCAACGAAGAGACGAAGGCCTCGGTCGCTTCCTATTTCAACCCTATCAAGCTCGCCGACGAGAAGCCGACGGAAAAGGGCCTCAAGAAGCCTGTCGATCAGGCTCAAGGCGAAAAGAATCAGCAGAAGTCCGACAAGCCGCAGGAAAAGCCGAATGACGGCAAATCGGCCAAGACTGGTGAGGATCTGACCTCCACATCAGGCGATCAGACGAACTATTCCGAAGCGGATTTCTTCGAGAATCCTTATTCGGTCCTGGCCGAGATTGCACAGGAAGTCGGCCAGCAGGCCAATGTCAGCGCCAAGGGCGAGGGTGGAGCCGCCCAATCAGGTCCGGCGACCGGTGCGGATGGTGGTCAGGCCTATCGCGATCCATTCGATCCGGATTTCTGGACCAAGCAGGTGCAGGTTTCCAGTGCCTCGAAGAAGGCGAACGAGGAACAGTCTGCCAAGTCGGATCAATCGCCCAAGGGCGAAGTCATCGCCTTGTCGAAGGCAACGGCGGCCGATGTCGGCCAATCCGCGGATCAGCCGCAAACGCCCGAACAGCAGCCGACGGTAAGCGAGCAGCAGACGACCGGCAAACAGCAGGACAAGCAGACGCAGGCTCAGCAGATTGCCAAGGCCACGGCGCAGAGCGATGCCTCCGCGCCTGAGGACAATGCCGCTCTGTCTGCGGGCAAGGATATTCAGCCGACAAAGGCACAGCAGCAGGAGGCCAAGGATCTGCAGCAGGCAATCCAGGCCGAGATCAAGGGGGTTGCCGGTCAGCTGGCCGAAGGGCTGCAGGTCAGCGCGGCGGAAGGCGGCGTGCTCGTCACCATCTCCGACCAGACCAATGACCCGATGTTCAACATCGGTTCGGCGGTTCCCCGGCGCGAGATGGTGCTGGCGATGGAAAAGATCGGCAAGATCCTGGCGGACCAGAGGGGATCGATCCTGATCCGTGGCCACACCGACGGACGTCCCTATATGGTCGGCGGCCGCAATGACAACTGGCGCCTGTCGCTCGATCGCGCCCAAAGTGCCTATTACATGCTGACGAGCGGTGGCCTGGACGAGAAGCGGATCGTTCAAGTTTCCGGCTTTGCGGACCGGCGTCTGAAGTTGCCGAACGATCCATTCAACGATGCTAACCGCCGTATCGAGATCCTGATCGCTAGTCCCTCGAACCAGGCGGCGACGGACCCTGCGGCTTCAGGAACGCAAGCTCCCGCGAAGCCTGCTTCAGGCAAGGGCAAGTCTAGCCAAGGCAAGCAGGGATAGTTCATGGCGCGCAAACAGCATCGTCATCACCTTGCGCTAACGCTCACCCTCGGCATGTTGATGCCGGGGATTGCAAGCGCCGAGGGGCAGGACAGCCTGCCGCTCTACAAGATGCTGCGCTCGCTCGAATTCGTCCAGGATTCCGTTGTTGCGGGCGATAGTTCCGCCGGAGAAATGCAGCGCTTTCTGCTCGCCACCATAGACGAACGCCTGCGCAACGCGGATAAATCTGTCTTCGAGGACAACCGCAATGTTGATGCGGCCCTGATCTACGCCATGAGCGGCGGCAATCCCGAAACGCTCGAATATCTGATGTCGCGCGACGTCAACGGCAATTTCGACAATCGCGTTGCGGATGTTCTCAGGAAATATCTGAACGGCAAGGGTCTGCTCGTCGTCAACACGCTTGTCGATATCTCCAAGGAATATCGCGACAAGCCGATCGGCCCCTATCTTTCGCTGGTTGCCGGCAACGTCATGTCGGGCAAGAACGCCAAGGCAGCCCTGCCGCTTTACGACTGGGCGCGGCTGATGGCGCCCGGCACGATCGTCGAGGAATCGGCGCTGCGTCGCTCCCTGGCTCTATGCGCCGATGCGGGCATGGTGCCGCAAGGGCTCGATTATGCGCGGCGTTATACGCGGCGTTTCCTGCATTCGCCCTACGCAAGCCAGTTTGCCGATCTTTTCGTGCAGCTGGTGGTGGATCATGATTCCGACGTCAAGCAACAGGACATCGTCGATATCCTGTCTTTCATGGACCCGCCGAGACAGCGGGAGATCTATCTGCGCATGGCGCGCCGTGCCGCAATCGCCGGCAAGGCCGATCTTGCCGCGCTTGCGGCCAATCGTGCCCAGGCGATCTCCAATGACGGCAGCGATGCCTTTGGCGCGCTGGCGAACTTCTATGGCGGCGTGGCGGGCATATCCACGCCTGAATTGAAGTCGGCTATCAACGATGTGAACCAGATGCCGGCGGGCGAACTGAATGCGCGCGACCGGGCTCTGCGCGACGCCGCAAAGGCGGTGGCGCAAGAGATATTGCGCACGCCCGACGCTGCAAGCCTCGGGCAAGGCAATGTTCCTAACCTGCCCAACCAACAGAAGACTGAACACGATGCTGCTGTGACGAATCAAGCGGGAGGCCAATCTCCCGGCACGGCGGGTGTTGAGCAGGGAGCCTCGGCAAACGCGGCTCCCGCCCCGAAGGGAGGGCGGCAGGAGGCCGACTCTTCGTTCAACGCATTCGTCACGACGAGCCGCTCGAAGCTGGATGCCATCGACGGCCTGTTGAAGCAGGAAAGTCATTGATATGAACGACATCGGTGTGTCTGGCGCCTCATCAGGGGCGGATATTCTTGCTGTTGCCAAAGGTGCCCGCTCGACAAAGCAGGATGATGGCAAGGGCTTTATCGATGCGCTGACCAGTTCGCTCGGCAACGGTCGCAAATCCGCCGGTTCGAATACCGGGACCGACGTGCCGACGAATGCGAACACGACATCCGGTGACAATGCGGATGACGGCACGGGCACGGTGAAAGCGCCAGCGAGCAATCTCGCGTCGATAACCCTCACCATCGATGAAAGCGCCAATGCCGGAGTTGGAATGATTGATACCTCCGGAGCCAATCTCGCCAACCCCGCTGGCCTCGCCAAGGGCGCGAAAGCCTCTCAGACTGCCGGCACCGCATCGCTCTCGAAATCGCTTATAGAGCTGCAGAAAGCAGCCTCGAGCGCTGCCGAAGGTGATGCACTCCCCGTTGAAGGCGATCAGCCGGCCGCCGCTGCCGATCCGACCATGCCGACGCCCGACGCCGGCAAGGTGCAGGTGCAGCCGACGGCGCTCGACCAGTTGGCCGAGATCGCGCAGCAATTGAGCGAGGTTGCGACCACGGATGGTCAGACGGCGCCAGTCAAGGGTGACGGTAAAACGCCTGCCGTGAAGGATGGAAAGAATGTCCAGTCCACGGATGATGGTAAGTCTGCATCGACACAAGGCAGCCAACCGGCCAATACGATTTCCGATGCCCTGTCGCTGCTGAATGTTGCGCAGCCCATCGTTGCGACGCAGGTTAGCACGAGTCAGGTCGGTACGGCGCAAGCGGGCAAGACGGCAGACGATGCCAAGGTCCAGTCATTGCCATCAGGCAAAGCGATACTTGCGGGCGATGCTTCGGACACCGCCTTGACGTTGCCGGATGATGGCAAGGGGACGGATGTATCGCAGACTTTCCGCCTGACGCGGGCAGACGGTCGCGGCGGCGCGCTCGACTTGTCGATCAGCAAAGGCGGCGATGACGTTGCCGATGTCCAAGTCGGTGCCGCCGCGGGCGGCGATGCGGTAGCGGTTACCGTGCTGGATTCGCGCCGTTATCTCGGGCTCGCCGCCAATTCCAACTCGGCGCTCGTTGCTGGAACCCTGGCGGGCGACCATGAATGGTCGGCGGCGATGCAGCCGGGTTCGGCGCTCTCCAACGCCGCGAACCTAACGAGCACGGGCAAGGTCGTCAATACGCTGAAGATCCAGCTGCGCCCCGACAATCTCGGCGACGTGACGGCAACCATGCGGCTCTCCGGAGACCAGCTGAGCGTCGACCTGAAGGTTCAGACGAGCGAAGCCTACAGGCAGCTTCACGCCGATCAAAGCCGCATGGTCGATGCGCTGCGCGCGCAGGGCTATCAGGTCGACAACATCACCGTCTCCATGGCGTCCAATGCCGACCAGCAGTCGGATAGCGGCCGCAATTCCGGATCGAACCAGCCACAGCAGCAGTCCCTGTTGAACCAGGGACAGGGGGGCGACGCACGCTCCAGGGGCCAGAACTATTCAGGGCAGCAGGCAAATGGAAACGATGGCAATCGCAGTTCGGGTGAGCGCGGTGTTGAGGACGGCGCTGCTGGTGGCGTGCAGCGTTCTCGCTCTGGGGCGGTTTACCTCTGAAGCGCATGCATCGGGCAATCCGGCGCCGCCTGACAATGGCGCAGCCGGGCTTTGCGAACGCGAGATCCAGTCCGCCGCAGCGAAATACGGAATACCGGAAGGGATCCTTTATTCGGTCGGTCTGACGGAGACGGGACGCAAGGGGTCGCTCTATCCCTACGCTCTCAATGTCGAGGGGCGGCCGATCTTTCCGCCATCGGAGGGTGCCGCCCTGCAGATATTCGCTGCAGCACGGCAGAATGGGGCAAAGCTTATCGATGTCGGCTGCATGCAGATCAATCAGTATTTCCACGGCGAAAACTTTACATCTGTCGCCGCCATGTTCGATCCGCGTAGTAATGTCGAGTATGCCGCAAAGTTTCTCCGCAATCTGCACGACAGGCATGAGACCTGGACGATGGCGGTAGCTAGATACCATGCTGGTCCGAACAATGACCCCGCCCAGAAGGTCTATGTCTGCCGTGTGATCGCCAATCTGGTCGCCACCGGCTACGGAAAATGGACGCCCAATGCGGCGACGTTCTGTCGGGACTAAACACCCTTAGGTTGCATATCGCTTCCGGTTAGCCGGCGCTAACCCAATTGAAGCGGTTGACTGCCGTGGATTTGCCCAAAATGCGCATGTTAACAATACGCCCGCTAACAACTTTTTTATCGGTGTAAAACGCCGACCGCCTACTATATCTAGTGCAAATCGCACCTACAAAGTTAATCAATTATTAATTTCCGTCACTCATTTCCGACAGTTGTTCGTGATTCGCCCGATTCGTACCCATAGGTCATCGAAACACCACACTGATTCGGAGGCGGACGAATGATCGTAGTGGTTGATGAGCGAGAGCTCGTTAAGGACGGATATACATCACTGTTTGGACGCGAGGGCATCCCTTCGACGGGATTTGATCCGCGTGAATTCGGAGAATGGGTCACGACGGCAGCAGAGGGCGATATTGCTGCGGTCGAAGCCTTTCTGATCGGGCAGGGCCAGCAGGTGCACGAGCTCCCGAGGGCCATTCGCGACCGGACGGCAGCACCTGTCATCGCGGTGAGCGACCAGCCCTCGCTGGAAGCCACGCTTGCACTTTTCGATTGTGGCGTCGACGATGTCGTGCGCAAGCCGGTACATCCTCGCGAAATCCTTGCCAGGGCGGCGGCGATCCGCCGTCGGTTGAAGGCGATCAACAACTATACCGATATCGGTCCCATTCGCGTCTTCGCAGATGGCCGTGACCCGGAAATCAACGGTTCCGTATTTGCCTTGCCGCGCCGCGAGCGCCGCATCCTCGAATATTTGATCGCCAATCGCGGTCGCCGTGTGACGAAGACCCAGATCTTCAACGCCATCTACGGCATCTTCGACGAGGAAGTCGAAGAGAACGTCGTCGAAAGCCATATCTCCAAGCTGCGCAAGAAGCTGCGCAAGAAGCTCGGCTTCGATCCGGTCGATTCCAAGCGCTTCCTCGGTTACTGCATCGACTGGAGCTGACACGCCCGGTCGCACATCCCCGATAACAAACTCATAAACAGGCCCGAGAATCAGTTGATTCTCGGGCCTGTTCCTTTTTCGGCTACCGGATCGTCATGCACTGAAAGGTACGTTAGTCCTTACCATTTCAGCGTGCGGCGGTCGGCGGTCATGCGGCTTGATGGCGCTCTCAGCGAAGCTTTTCGCGATGATTAGTTTTTCGTCCTCTCAGACAGCTTCACGCAAGGCCCGCCACCTACTCTCAGTCGTATGAAGGATAACGAGGATTCCAGATGAGGAATTTCGGCAGCTTGAAGACCACACTTGCGGAAGCGGATGCGCGGGCAGCTTGCCTCAGCGTCGCTTTTGGCGGTGGCATCGATGCGACGGCGGTTCGCTCCGGTGATCGTCCATCCGCTGCCAATGACAATCTGGTCTATTTCGCCGGCCTTGCTCTGACAGGCTATTCCGACACTTCCGGCGCGCCTTCGGCCAATCTGCCGCGCTAAAACGAATAGGGTATCGAGTCAGTCATGTCGCTCACAACAGCTCTCAATAACGCGCAGGCAATATTCAACAATACCGGCACGCAGAGCAGCGTCGTGTCGAACAATATCGCCAACGCCAACAACACGAATTATTCGCGTCGTCAGGCGGTGGTGACCACCAACATGGCTGGCGCCCAGGTGGTGCAGATTGCCCGCAGCAGCGAACCGGCGCTACAGAAAGCCTACCTCAGCTCGGCATCGTCGGATTCGGCACAACAACTGTTGTTGAACGCCTACACCAATCTTCAGTCGGCCACGCTTGGCGGCAACGACAACGAGATCGCGCCGGCGACCTATCTGTCGGCATTCCAGGATGCGATGCAGAATTATGCGGGATCGCCGTCCAACGCTACGGCGGCGCAATCTGCGATCAATGCTGCCCAGAGCCTGGCCACATCGCTCAACAATGCCACGACGGCAGTACAGAGCGCCCGTACCGCCGCCGACAAACAGATCAGCTCCGATGTCGATACGCTGAACAGCCTGCTGAAGCAGTTTCAGACCGCCAACGACGCGGTGAAATCGGCAACGACCACGGCTGGCCCGACATCAAGCGCCCTTGCCGACGCGATGGATCAGCGCGATTCGATCCTGAACCAGATTTCGAAGATTGTCGGCGTGACAACCGTGACGCGCGGCAACAACGATATGGCGCTTTACACCACGAGCGGGACGACCCTGTTCGAGACCATTCCGCGCACGGTGACGTTTCAGCCGACGACGACTTATACGGCAGACACGACAGGCAACAGCGTTTACATTGATGGCGTTGCGCTGACCCCGGGCCAGGGTGCGAATACGACCGCACAGGGCACTCTTCAGGCATCGCTCCAGGTCCGAGATGATGTCGCGCCGACCTATCAGAAGCAGCTGGATGAAATGGCTCGAGGGCTGGTTACGGTCTTCGCTGAAACGAATAGCGATTCTTCAAAACCGACCCTGCCCGGTCTGTTTACCTGGAGCGGCGGCACTGTTCCGACTGATGCCACCGCGGTTACGGGTTTGGCTGGTTCGATAACCGTTAATTCGAAATTAATCACGTCCCAAGGTGGTGATCCAACACTGCTGCGTGATGGTGGTATTAACAACGATAGTACTACCGGCGAAACCGGTTACACCAAGAATACCAGCGGTGACAGTGGATATTCCACCCAGCTTGATGCCTACATCACTGGCATGAATACGAAAATGGCGTTCGATCCTACGGCCGGCTCCGACACCAGTGCCACGCTCATGGATTATTCAGCGAGCTCCATCGGTTGGCTCGAGGGTCAGCGCAGCACGGCAACGACCGCAGGGGAAAATACCTCTGCTGCTCTTTCGCGCTCCTCGAGCGCCTATTCGAACGCGACGGGCGTCAATCTCGACGAAGAACTGACGCTGATGATGGATATCGAACAGTCCTACAAGGCTGGAACGAAGATATTGAACGCAGTCAATGAAATGCTTCAAGCGGTATTGGATATTGCGAGCTAAGCCATGAAACTTTCTTTCATTTCGAGCACGGCCATTCAGAACGCCATGCGCCAGACGATTCGTCAGGCGCAGAATGAGATGACGAGCGCTTCGACGGAGGCGACCACGGGTGTCTATGCTGACATCGGGGTCGCGCTTGGCAGCAGCACGTCGCTGAACGTGAATTTGACGCGGGAAGTGTCGCGCATCGATTCCATTCTCAGCAGCAATTCCATCGCGAACCAGCGTATGACGACGTCCCAAACCGCCCTGACGGGCATGGGCACACAGGCGCAGAACCTGATGGATCAGCTTGTGGCGCTGAGCGGCAACACCGATGGTAGCAGCGTCGCCCTGGCGCAGCAGACCGCGACATCGACCCTGTCGAGCGTCATTGCATCGGCCAATACGATGGTGAATGGCGAGTATCTCTTTGCCGGAACCAATACCGACGTCCAGCCGATGACGGACAATTCCTCGACAACGAACGCGGGCATTCAGTCACAGCTTGCGACCTACATGGCAAGTCAGTCGCCGCCTGTAACCGCAGATACCATATCCGCGGACCAGATGACGGATTTCATCACCAATACCGTCGCGCCAATGTTCACGTCCGATAGCAGTTGGTCGAGCTGGTCGAGTGCGTCTGATCAGAACATGACGAGCCGCATCAATAATTCGGAAGTCATCGAAACCTCGACGAACTCGAATTCATCCGGCATGCGGTATCTGGCGCTGGCGACCAGCGTGACCAACGCACTGATGGGTACGCCACCCGGCCTCAATCAAAGCGCGGTAAATGTCGTCACGCAGCAGGCCATCAGCTATACGCGTCAGTCGATCGACGGATTGAACAGCCAGGCAAGCCAGCTTGGTCTCTCTCAGTCACGGCTGTCGGATGCGAATACGACGCTGAACTCTCAGAAGACCATTCTCAATACCAGTATCGGCGACTTGACCGGAGTTGACCCTTATGAGGCATCGACCAAGGTCAACAGTCTCCAAACACAGCTCGAAACGGCTTACACGATTGTTTCCAAGATCCAACAGTTAAGCCTTGTAAATTACCTTTGATGATCAAAGGGAAGTAATGACCAGGAAGGATGCATGAATGTATCAGTTCTCATATGCGGAAGTCATGCAGGATGCAGTGGCCGACGCCAAGGAACGAGAACGACAAGTTCTGGACCGGTCGGTAGCTCTTCTCTCTGCGGCCCGTGATGCGGGGAAATACGGCCGTGAAGCGATCGAGGCTCTCTTCTATACGCGACGCCTATGGGTAAGCTTTGTCGAGGACCTCAAAAGCCCGGAGAACCAGCTGAACGTCGAACTGCGCGCCAATCTGATTTCGATCGCCATCTGGATATTGAAGGAATGCGAACGGATCAGGCGGCGCCAGTCGGAAAACTATCAAGGCATCATCGATGTCACCACCATCATCAGGGATGGACTTAAATGAAAAGTACGCTTCGCATATCGCTTAAAGCCGGGGAAAAGATCTTTATCAACGGAGCCGTCCTGCGCGTCGATCGCAAGGTTGCTCTGGAATTCCTGAATGATGTGACATTCCTGCTCGAGAACCACGTGCTCCAGCCCGAGGACGCGACGACGCCCTTGCGTCAGCTCTATTTCATCGCGCAGATGATTCTCATCAATCCGGAAGGTAAGGAACAGTCGACGGTGATGTTCCGCAAGTCGATCGTCATGCTGCTGTCGTGCTTCCACAACGAGGAAGTGCTGGCCGAGCTGAAGCGCATCGACGGCCTCGTCGCCACCGGCCGCGCCTTCGATGCGCTGAAGGCGATCCGTGGCCTCTACCCGGTTGAGGACAATATTCTGAACAACCAGGAAATGCCTGCCGCGACGATCGAGCACATTCGTCGGGAGATTGCTCCATGGCAACGGTAAGTGCCGTCAACAGCAGCACCAGCACCAGCAGCACCAGCTCCTCGCAAAGTGCTGCGGCTGCGTCGGCGAGCGCAAGCCTGAACTATAACGACTTCCTGCAGCTTCTCATCGCGCAGATGCAGAACCAGGACCCGACGTCACCGATGGACGCCAGCCAGCAGATTTCGCAGCTGGCGAGCTTCTCCCAGGTCGAGCAGCAGATCCAGACGAACGCGCATCTGGAAACGGTGCTGCAGAACCAGTGGATCTCGCAGGCTTCCGACTATATCGGCAAGCAGATCATGAGCGCCGACGGCAAGACGACGGGAACGATCAAGGAAGTGACCGTCTACACGGACGGTATCATTGCCCAGACCGATGCCGGCGACAAGATTCTGATCCAGGCCGGCGTAACGATCGCTCCGGCGGGCACGACCATTGATCAGCCGACCACGTCGAGCGATAGTAGCACCAGCAGCGATTCGTCGAGCACGAATTCGACCAGCAGCTCATGAGGAGCTGCTGAACCGGGAGTGGACATGCCATGAATGAAGCCGATGCATTGGATATTTTCCAGGCTGCGATCTGGACAGTGCTTGTGGCTTCCGGACCGGCAGTCGTTGCCGCCATGGTCGTCGGTCTGGTCATTGCCTTGATCCAGGCGCTGACCCAGGTGCAGGAGGCCACATTAACCTTCGTGCCAAAGATCGTCGCCGTCATGGTCACGATCGGAATCTCGGCGCCGTTCGTCGGCGCACAGATTTCGATCTTCACCAATCTCGTTTTCTCCCGCATCCAATCGGGTTTCTAAAATAGATCCGAAGGTCGTTCTGGCCTCCGGATCATGCGCATCGATGGCAACGGCCATGCTCGCGCAAGCTTCGACCTTTAGAGGTCGGTTCCAATAGGGCAGGCGGGTCAGCCGTTTGCCTCCTCTCATGAAGAGACGGAACCGGTCGATGGCACAACCACCCGCAATAGCACTTCCCAAAGCCAATCCCAGCATACGCGATATCGGGTTTGCCCTCGGTATCATGGTCATCCTGTGCGTGCTGTTCCTGCCGATCCCGCCGTTCCTGATCGACCTTGGTCTGGCGTTCTCGATCGCCTTCTCCGTGCTGATCCTCATGGTGGCGCTCTGGATCAAGAAACCACTGGAATTCTCGTCCTTCCCGACGATCCTGCTGATCGCCACGATGACGCGTCTGGCGCTGAACATCGCCACGACCCGCGTCATCCTTTCGCACGGTTATGAAGGGCACGATGCGGCCGGCGGCGTCATCGCCGGGTTCTCCAGCCTGGTCATGTCGGGCGACTTCGTCATCGGTCTGATCGTCTTCCTGATCCTGATCACCATCAACTTCATCGTCATCACCAAGGGTGCAACGCGTATCGCGGAAGTCGGCGCGCGTTTCACCCTGGACGCCATCCCCGGCAAGCAGATGGCAATCGACGCCGATCTTTCTGCCGGCCTGATCGATGAGAAGGAGGCGCAGCGCCGCCGCCGCGAATTGGAAGAGGAAAGCTCCTTCTTCGGCGCGATGGACGGCGCCTCGAAGTTCGTGCGCGGTGACGCAGTTGCAGGCCTTTTGATCACCTGCATCAATGTCTTCGGCGGCATCATCATCGGCTATTTCCGTCACGGCATGCCGATCGGCCAGGCCGCGGACGTTTTCGTGAAGCTTTCCGTCGGCGACGGTCTGGTTTCGCAGATGCCGGCGCTCATCGTCTCTCTCGCTGCCGGCCTTCTCGTTTCGCGCGGCGGCACCTCGGGCTCCACCGACCAGGCCGTCGTCAATCAGCTGAGTGGCTATCCCCGCGCGCTCGCCGTCTCGGCGGTCCTCATGGGCATCCTGGCCATCATGCCAGGCATGCCTTTCTTTCCCTTCCTCCTCCTTGGCACCCTCATGGCCGCCGGCGCCTGGTTCATTCCGCGCCAGATCGAAGCCGAGAACAAGCTTCGCCGCGATGCCGAAGAGCAGAAGGTGATGCAGACGAAGGAAATGGAAAAGGATTCGGTCAAGTCGGTTCTGAAGACCGCCGAGATCGAGCTGGCCCTCGGCAAGATCGTTTCCACCCGCTTGCTCGGCGCCCACCAGGAGCTGGCCTTCCGCGTCGGCAAGATGCGCAAGAAGTTCGCGACGCAATACGGTTTCGTCGTGCCGGAAATCAAGGTGATCGACGACATGGCGATTGCCGACAAGTCGTATCAGATCCGCATCCACGGTACGACGATCGCTTCCAATATGCTGCGCGTCGGCGAAGTGCTCGTCGTTACCGGCTCCGGCCGCAAGCCGACGGTTCCGGGCGACGAGATTCGCGAACCCGCTTTCGGCATGCCGGCTGTTTCCGTCCTCGAAGCCTTCACCGAAGATCTGAAGCGCGAGGGCTTCCAGCCGATCGACAACGTCTCGGTCGTGCTCACCCATATGAGCGAAGTCATTCGCAACAACCTGCCGGCGCTGCTGTCCTATAAGGACGTGAAGATCCTGATCGAGCGGCTCGACCCGGAATACAAGAAGCTCGCCGACGAAATCTGCTCGTCGCACATGTCCTATTCCGGCCTGCAGGCGGTATTGAAGCTGCTGCTCGCCGAGCGCGTCTCGATCCGCAACCTGCATCTCATTCTCGAAGCGGTCGCCGAGCTCGCGCCGCATGTGCGCAAGACCGAGCAGATCGTCGAGCATGTGCGCGTACGCATGGCGCAGCAACTCTGCGGCGATCTCGCCGACAACGGCGTGCTGCGCGTGCTGCGACTCGGCAGCAAATGGGACCTCATCTTCCACCAGGCACTCAAGCGCGACCAGAAGGGCGAAATCGTCGAATTCGATATCGATCCGCGCAGCCTCGAAGAGTTCAGCGAGCAGGCGGGCAAAGTTATCCGTGAATACATGGACCGGGGCATGCCCTTCGTTCTTGTCACGTCGCCGGAAACGCGCTCCTATGTGCGCATGATCATCGAACGCCTGTTCGCGACCCTTCCGGTCCTGTCGCATGTGGAATTGGCCAAGGGGATCGAGATCAAGATTCTAGGTTCGATTTCATGATAACTGACCCCCAGGGGACCATTCTGGCGCTGTTCGTCGCCTTCTGCCGCATCGGCGGCTGCATGATGGTCCTCCCGGGATTTTCCTCCGGCCGTGTTCCCACGCAATTCAGGCTGCTGCTTTCCGCGGCTCTGACGATGGCGATCCTGCCGTTGCTCTGGAACACGATCTACCCGCAGGTATCGAAGGGCGATGCGACCTATATCGGCCTCATCTTCACGGAAACCGTCATCGGATTGATGTATGGGATGATGGCCAGGATCTATACGCTGGGCCTGCAATTCACCGGCACGGTCATATCGATGATGATCGGCTTCAATGCGCCTGGCGGTGCCGATATCATCGAGGAATCGAACGAAACGTCGCTTACCAGCCTCATCAGCTTTTGCGGGCTGATGATTCTCTTCATTATGGATTTTCACCATTATGTCCTGCAGGCGCTGGTCGATTCCTATTCGGTCATTCCCTTCGGCGGCCATATCGAACCGCGCGCCGCGCTGATCTCGATCACGGATACGCTGGAGACGACCTTCTTCATCATGCTGCGGCTGGCAAGCCCCTTCGTGCTTTACGGCCTGATGTTCCAGATTTCGATCGGCTTCATCAACAAGCTGGCGCCGCAGATCCCGATCTATTTCATTTCCACGCCGTATCTGCTGATGGGAGGGTTGTTCATGCTCTATCTCAGCATCGCGGCCCTGGTCAGTCAGTTTTCCAGTGCGTTCCTCACGGTCTTCAATGGGCATTAGGGCAATTCCAGGAAAAGTGCGCAGCGGTTTTCCGTCGGGAATGCGAGGAAACAAAGGGATCCGCGGGCGGACAGATGACGAAGCCCGGTTCGGGCAGAGCCGGCGAAAGCAGCCGGCGGGTAGGTAGGCGATGGTGGAGAAAAACCGGTCCGAAAAACTGAAGCGCCTGGTCGTGGTGCAGCGCCACCTGGAACGGATGGCGGAAAACGAGCTTGCCGATACGACCCGGCAGCGCTCGGAAGTGACGGAAGCGATGGAGCGGGTCATGGTTGCCATCGGCTCAGTCGACCCCGTGCACATGGCATTCTCGATCCACTACGCCGAACGCTACGGCCGCCTGATGATCCGCGACCAGCAGCTGGAAAGCATCCAGACGCTCATTCAGATGAAGGTCCAGCAGGAGCGCACCAAGGCCGACAGGCTGGAGGAGCACATGAAGGATGCCCGCGAGCTCGAATTGCGAGAATCGGACGACAATGCCGTCTACGATATCATCGATCAGCACTTCGCCGGCGCAACGCCAGCCTCCAGCAAGGTTCAAAAATAATAATCATCGCGATCATGGAGCAGGATTCGCATCGTTGGGTTGCCGATCTGCTCTGACAGTTTGATTCGCCATGCCCCAATATCAGCGCTGAACCGCGCGGTTTCGGGATATGCGAGAGCAGAAGGAGACGTGACGTGGCTATTTCGCCTCCGAGTGACCTGGTCCTCGATGTCGTCAAAGCGGCCAATCCCGCCGATGTCGAGGTCGCACAGGCCAAGCTTGCCGCCAATCGAGCCGCTTTCGCCGCCACCAGCCTGGCCGAAAACGGCAATGGTTTCGGCGCGACGGTGGATGCGATGAACAGCGCCGCTACACAGGCGGGCCTCGCCAATGCCAATACGCATGTGGCCGGGACCAAGGTCCCGCAGGCCTATCGCAAGTTCGAGTCCATGGTGCTGCAGAACTTCGTGAAGAACATGTTGCCGAGCAGCGAGACGCTCTACGGCAAGGGCTCCGCCGGCGAGATCTGGAAGGGCATGATGGCCGAGCAGCTGGGCGACACGATCTCCAAGAACGGCGGCGTGGGCATCGCCGAAAAAATGTACAAGGAACAGGTCGACAAGATGCGCAATACCGGCGCCATCAACTCCGCGACCGATGAGAACGACAAGAAGATGGCGCTCAGCGCGATTACCGATTTCCAGCGCAAGACGCTGGCCGCCGCCGATGCCGATAATGACGGCAACACCAGCATCACCAACCAGAATTCGTTGACGTCCCAGAAAGCATGAGCGAGGTAACAAACATGGAAATGATGTCGCAGGACTATCGGATCAAGTCTGTCCTTGGCCGCCTGGAGATGATCATCGACAATGAGAACAACCGGATCGGCACCGACCCGGAATTCGATCTCAAGGTATCGAACGCGCACAAGAGCCGCTGCCTCTACGAATTGTCGATGCTGTTTCGCGATACCGATCCGGCCGATCTCGCCGCTACCCATATCGAGCAGCTGCATGACCTGAAGAAGAAGTTGGTTCTGAATGCCCGCCGCGTCGAGGCGCATCTCGAGGCCGTGCGCGCCGTTGCCGAAATCCTGAAGAATGCCGTGCAGAACGCCGATGCCGACGGCACCTATTCGCAGGAGCAATTCCGCGTCCGTGAGGCCGGATGATCAAGCTCGTTATCACCGGCCTGTGGGTCTGCGCTGTAACATTGGCCTCGGTCTATTTTTCGGTGCAAGTGGCGACGGCGCCCGCGATCAGTCCTGATGACGCCAAGAAGGCGCAGCAGGAGCTGGTCAAGGGCGAGTCCATCAACGTTCCCGTCATCGCCAACGGCCAGGTGACCGGCTATTTCCTGACGCGCATTTCCTTCATGATGGAAAAGGGCAAGGCGAATACGTTTCAGATACCTCTGCCGGAGCTGACGACAGACGAACTCTTTTCGCTGTTGGTCGGCAACAAGACGATCGATATCGCCCACACGCAGAATTTCGATGTTGCCGCCTTCCGCAGCGATCTCAAGAAACGGATGAACGAGCGGCTCGGTGGGGACTATGTCGCCGACGTGCTGATCGAACAGCTTGACTACCTTTCCAAGGAAGAAACCCATGGTGGGGAAAGCGTGGGCAAGAGAACGGTCAAGCCCGTCAAGATCGTGCAGGATGCGGCCAAGGACAAAGTGCCGGTCGAGTAATATCGCTCCTGCCGCAAGATTCCGATTCATATGGTAACGTAAGTTATATCTTACGTTTCCCGATATGCTTAACGGATCTCTGACAACTTCCAGCAAATCCAATCTTCCTTCCTAACGGAAAGTTGGATTTGTCTTGCTATAAAGACCTCCAGATCATGCCTCCCAGTCGCCGCACCGATGAACGGTGAGGGGCATGAGCTTTGTGCGTACCGGCATCATACGCGTCAGCGATGCCGGGCAGGAGGTGTTGGATTGAACCAGGTAGCCGATTTTGCCGTCGTCGCGTCACGCCGCATGATCTTCGATCTGCCGGTGTGCGATCTCGGCTGGGATGACGCGCTGACTTTCGTCAACGAGCTTGCTTCCCTGCCGGTCGGACAGACCTCGATCTCCTTCGTCAATGCTCACAACATGCTGGTCATGCTGCGCGACGACAGCTACCGCAATGTCCTTGAGCGCAATCTGGTCCTTCCCGATGGTGTTGGCCTCGACATCGCCTCGCGCGTCGCTCATGGAGAACCCTTCCCTGCCAATCTGAATGGTACGGATTTCGTGCCCGCGCTGCTGACATTCATGGAGCGGCCGAGGCGGATCGGTCTCTTAGGGGGCAAGCGCTCTGTCGTCGAAAAGGCAGCGGAGAAATTGCGCCAGCATGCGCCGTGGCACCAGTTTGTCGTCGTATCGGACGGTTTCTTCGATCCGGTGCGGAGCAATGCCGTGACTGCGGAAATCAGCCGCCAGAAGATCGATGTGCTGATCGTCGGCATGGGCACGCCGCTGCAGGAAAAATGGGTTGCCGAACATGTCGGCCCGCAGCATGCGCGCCTCGTCCTGACCGTTGGCGCCTTGTTCGATTTCATTTCCGAGACGGTGCCGCGGGCGCCAAGGCTCGTGCGCGCGATACGCAGCGAGTGGTTGTTCCGTCTGGTACTTGAGCCGAATAGGCTCTGGCGGCGTTACATGCTGGGCATACCGCTATTCTTCTATCAGGTCCTCAGGCATCAGTTCGGTCGCAAGGGGCGTGTCCTTCGCGCCGAGCCGCATCCGTTGCCGCAGCGACGCATCGCGCCGCCGGACAAATTAGCAAGCTAGCATTTGCGGGTGCGGCGTTAACTCTTTCTTTGGCATGAAATTTTAGAGTGGGTTAACCATTTGCATTGGTCTTAGACCATGTGCGCGAGATAACCCGCCATGTTTGAAAGCAAAGCCAGGACCGGATTCCACCTCGACGACGCGGAAACCCCAAAGGTTTCGCGGCGATCTGGTCGGCATGTCCCCACCTACGGCGAAGATGATGGCCTGGGTAGCGCAGTCGACCTACGCGCTGCCAATTCCGACGACCCGCGTGATACGGAACTGCGTGACATTCTGCGCAGACGGTTGAATGGCGATCCCTATCCGGTGTCTGGTCGCAGAAGACCGCTGGAGATCGGGACGGCGGCGGACCAGGCGGAAGATGCCCCACATGTCTACCGCCCAGAACGCCGCGGGATGCCGGAGCTGGCATCGGAGGCCACGCCCGATCTGCTGGAATTCGTGCCCGATCTGCTTGAAGGCATGCCGGAGCTTCCGCGACGGGTTGCCGCCCCCGTCGTCGTTGAATACACATCTCGAGCCCGACGTTGGTCCGTCAGCCTCGGCGCTCTCTGTTTTATTGCCGCAACCGCGCTGACGGGAGCGGCTATTCCAACCTTGCTTGCCCCGCCGCCGCTCTATGTGTCGCAGGCTATTCTCCATGCGGACGGCGAAGGTCACGGGCGTCAGGCGCTGTTGGATGTCGCGGCGAAGCGTGTCATTGCTCCGTCCGTATTGTCCGACATTGTCGCCAGGATGAAGCTTGACCGCGATCCGGAATTTACCGGCAGTCGCGCAGGCGCCCTCGGGGTTGCCGTCGAGCTGCTCTCCGGCAGCGGCAACGCATCCGACGCGCCGTCGCGCGCACAGGCAACGCTGCGCAAAGACGTCGCCGTCGATATCGATAGTCAGACGGGTCTGCTGCGCCTGATCGTTACGTCGGGCGATCCCGCCAGATCGGCCGATATTGCCAACCGGCTTGTTCTCGCCACCCTCTATGATCCCGCTGTTGCTAAGGCGGCCGGTACGTCGCTTGGGGTCGAAACGGCGGCTGATCGTAGCCGCAAGGAACTCGATCGCGCCTCTGCCGCCCTTGCCGAATTCAAGGCACGCTATGGCGAAGACAAGATTGCGGCGGCGGAGGAACTCCGACAGCAGCGTCAGCAGCTGGATGTGCAGATAAAGGCAGCCGATCTGGCGGTACGCACCGCCAAGGCCCGTCTCGCAGCCGTCAAATCGGCTACGCCGGCATCGGTACTGACCGGCGCATTGTCAGGCGATCTTTCGTCGCCAGGGCTTGATGATCTGCGCAACCGCTACAACGCCGCCAAGTCACAGCTTACGCAACTTTCCGTGCAGCTCGGCCCGCGCCATCCTCGCCTGCTTGCGCAACAGGCCACCGTCGATGATCTCGCAGCCAATATGCGCAGCCAGTTGCAGAGGCTGGCCGTCAGCAGCGAAGCGGACGTGAAAGCAGCGCTTGAGAAACAGGCCTCTTTCTCGGCGCGAATGACTGCCGCCAGCCAGGTGGGGAGCGATGTCGACCTCGGCCGTCTCGCACAGCTGCAGGATGCTGTCGCGACAGCACAGAGCCGCTATGAGGCTGACCAGCAGAATGCTGCCATGACGGTGTCTGAAGCCAGGCCGCCGCTGACGGTACTGTCCCAGGCCGTCGCATCCGCCGCGCCGCTGGACGATCATCTCGCGAGCAATCAGGCAGCCGGCTTCCTCGCAGGCATCGGCCTGGCATCTTGCGTCGTATTCCTGCGCAAATGGTTTGCTGGTGTCGAGATGGCAGAAGACCAGGAGGCCGACGAAAGCATCATGCCGGCAGCCCGCGCGTTGCATCATGGCGATGCTATGGAGCTCCCGTCATTGCCGGCGACCGCGCCTGAACCGTTGGCTGCTCTTGTTGCTGATGATGCAAGTCAGCTCGATATTGTGGATGAGTGGGGCCGTATCCACCAGGAACTCGCATCACTGCGCGCCAAGGTCGAAACCTACGCGGTGCGCCGGCATCAAGACCGTGGCTGATCGCCTCATCCTTTTCCCTTGCAATTACCGCTTTCAGACACCATAGGGCGTTGGCAGGCAATTCCGTCGGGCTGATGGCCTGTAGATTGCCACCGAATTCATGATCGGGAGACCAGCGTGACGACAGTGATCGACGGCAAGGTTGCAGCGGCTTCGGTGATCGAGGCTGTGAAGGTGGCGGCGGCAGGGCTTGAGAGTGAGACCGGCGTGAAGACCGGGCTTGCGGTTGTCATCGCCGGCGACGATCCGGCCAGCCACGCCTATGTGAACTCCAAGAGCAAGATGGCCAAGGAATGCGGCTTCAAGTCGGTGCAGCACACGCTGCCGGCCGAGACGACGCAGGAAGCGCTCGCCAGCCTGGTGCAGTCGCTGAACGAAGATCCGTCGATCCATGGCATTCTGGTGCAGCTGCCGCTGCCGAAGCATCTCAATTCGGATCCGATCATCCAGTCGATCCGGCCGGACAAGGATGTCGACGGGTTGCACGTCGTCAATGCCGGCAAGCTGGCAACCGGCGATCTCGAAACCGGACTGATCTCGTGTACGCCGGCCGGCGCCATGCTGCTGGTACGCTCCATCCATGGCGAGGACCTGTCGGGGCTCAATGCCGTGGTCATCGGCCGCTCGAACCTGTTCGGCAAGCCGATGGCGCAATTGCTGCTCAATGCCAATGCGACTGTTACGACGGCGCATTCGCGGACGAAGGATCTCGCCTCGGTGGCAAGGGGCGCCGATATCCTGGTGGCGGCTGTGGGACGTCCGGAGATGGTGAAGGCGGACTGGGTGAAGTTAGGTGCCACCGTCATCGATGTCGGCATCAACCGGATCGATGCGCCGGAGCGGGGCGAGGGCAAGAGCCGTCTTGTCGGCGATGTCGCCTATGCTGAGGTCTCAGACATCGCCGCAGCCATCACGCCGGTCCCGGGCGGTGTCGGTCCGATGACCATCGCCATGCTGATGGCCAATACCGTCATCGCCGCCCATCGCTCAGCTGGCAGAAAGCCGCCGAAGTTTTAAGCCGGAGCCACGCCGGTCGAAGCACGCACGATCAATTCGGCCTTCCACAATTCCTGGGCTGGATACGTCTCCGTATGCTTGATTTCGCCGATCAGCCGCTCGGCGATGCGACCACCCGCCGCCCGCAGCGACGAGCGGGTGGTCGTCAGCGGCACGGTGAAGTTTTCCGGCTTGAGCAATGTCAACACGTCGTCGTGGGCGATCATCGAGATGTCCTCGCCTAGTCTGAGCTTTGCCTGATTGATGGCGCGAACGGCACCGAGCGCCAGCACGGTACTGGAGCAGAGCACTGCCGTCGGCCGCTTGTCCCTGTCCATCTGCAGGATGCGTTCCATGACGAGCAGGCCCTGTTCGTCCGTCATCGGCGTATGGCTGGTGCAGGCCTCGTCGAGCGCCAGGCCGCGTTCGGCAAGGGCTGCATCCACGCCGTTCTTCCGGCGAATCGCGAAATCGAGGTAGATCGGGCCGTTCAGCAGAGCGAAGCGCCGATGTCCGAGCTGCAGCAGCAGCTTCGTGGCGTCGTAGAAAGCGGCTTCATTGTCGAGGTCGAGGAAGGGATAGTCCGGCTCCGAGCCGATCGAACGTCCGTGGACGAGAAACGGCATGGAGAGCGTCTTCAGCATCTCCAGGCGCGGGTCGTGGCCGCGCATATAGTTGACGAACAGCGCATCGACATTGCCGCTGGCTGCCAGCCGCCGCAAGGCGCCGACCTCATCGTTCGGATCCGCCGGCGTCAGGACGAAATGAAAGTCGTGCCGCAGGGCTTCTTCCCCCAGCCCCGTTAGGAACTCCGAAAAATGCACGTCCGAGGAGGTGCCGGGGGAGGTCGGCATCACAAGCCCGATCGAGCCGGCCTTGCCGGTTGCAAGTCTTTGGGCTGCCTTGTTCGGTCGATAGCCGGTTTCCCGAACCGCTTTGAGAACACGCTCGCGGGTCTCGCGATTGACCTCCGGATATCCGTTCAAAGCCCGGCTGACTGTCGTCTGCGACAGCCCGAGCATTTGCGATAGCTGTTTCAGATTCACGGTATTTCGGCTCCTCCAACTGCACGCCGCTACGATGCCGAGACAACCTCCCGAAAAGTCTCAGGCTTTCAAAGCGCTTTCAATTATGTAGCAGGAGAAGTGCGAGAGACAAGATAATTAGCAAAAAATCGACACGCATTCTATGCTGCAATGCGAGAATTGCTGTGTATACCCGCCAGAATCTGAAAATCGCTTGACTTTATCCCGCTCTCAATGGATGAGAGAAGTAGCCAAAGCGCTTTGAGGAATGGGGCGCACAGCACAAAACGGTGCCTGGGCTCATGGGTTTCGTTATTTGGGAGGACAACCGCATGAAAAAAATGTTTTTGATGACCGTCGCTGCCGCCGCTCTGATGGCCGGCACGGCAATGGCCGCCGATCTGAAGTTCCAGCCCGGTCAGGACTCCAAGTTCAACTGGAAGAGCTACGACGACTTCAAGGCGGCGCATGCCGACCTGAAGGGCGAGACGCTGACCATCTTCGGCCCCTGGCGTGGCGAGGACGAGGCTCTCTTCACCAGCGTCCTCAACTACTTCACCGAAGCGACCGGCGTGAACGCCAAATATTCGTCCTCGGAAAATTACGAGCAGCAGATCGTCATCGACACGCAGGCCGGCTCGCCACCGAACGTTGCCATCCTGCCGCAGCCGGGCCTTTTCGCGAATCTCGCCAGCAAGGGCTACCTCACGCCGCTCGGCGATGATCTCGCGAGCTGGGTCAAGACGAATTACGGCGCCGGCGACAGCTGGGTCGGCTACGGCACCTACAAGGGCAAGGACGGCAAGGACGCCTTCTATGCCTTCCCCTACAAGGCCGACCTGAAGTCGCTGGTCTGGTACGTTCCGGAAAACTTCGAGGAAGCCGGCTACAAGGTTCCGACGACCATGGAGGACCTGATCAAGCTTTCGGATCAGATCGTCAAGGACGGCGGCACCCCCTGGTGCATCGGCCTCGGTTCGGGTGGCGCCACCGGTTGGCCGGCGACCGATTGGGTCGAAGATCTGATGCTGCGCCTGAACACGCCGCAGGATTACGATCACTGGGTCGATAACTCGCTGAAGTTCAACGATCCGAAGGTCGTTGCCGCCATCGAGGAATTCGGCAAGTTCGCGAAGAACCCGAAATATGTTGCTGGCGGTGTCGCGGCTGTTGCCTCGACGGACTTCCGCGACAGCCCGAAGGGTCTCTTCTCGGTTCCGCCGAAGTGCTACATGCACAAGCAGGCATCCTTCATCCCGTCCTTCTTCCCGGAAGGCACGAAGCTTGGTCAGGATGCGGACTTCTTCTACTTCCCGCCCTATGCAGCGCATCCTGAACTCGGCAAGCCGGTAGAGGGCGCAGGTACGCTGGCCGCCATTACCAAGGACTCCAAGGCCGCTCGCGCTTTCGTCCAGTTCCTGCAGACGCCGATCGCCCAGGAAGTCTGGATGGCGCAGTCCGGCTTCCTGACGCCGTACAAGGGTGTCAACACGGCGGCCTACGCCAATGACACGCTGCGCAAGGAAGGCGAAATCCTGACCACGGCCACCACCTTCCGCTTCGACGGTTCGGATCTGATGCCCGGCAAGATCGGCGCAGGCTCGTTCTGGACCGGCATGGTGGACTTCGTCGGCGGCAAGTCCGCACAGGATGTTGCCGACGGAATCCAGAAGTCCTGGGACGCCATCAAGTAAGACATCATAGCCTGAGCGTCGCCGGCAGCTCGCCGGCGGCGCCACACAGCATATGACGGCCCGCCCTCATGCGTGGCCGATGTCGGACTGGTGGACCAAAGCAGGTAAATTCGGGGAGGAATGAATGATTTCGCAGATCGTGTCGGCGATTGGCGCCATGATATTCGGCGTCGCCGTTTGCGCCGCTTATTTCTGGTTCTCCAACAAGCTCTTGGATTTGATTTTCCCGGCAAGGGAGGGCGACGACGTCCATCGGGCGGCCGTCAACCTTCGTCGCCGCGGCCTGATCCGCCCCTGGCTGTTCCTCGGGCCTGCTCTTTTCCTGCTTGTCGTCTACCTCGTCTATCCCGTGGTCGCGACGCTCATCCTGTCTTTCTACGGACCTGACGGCAATCAGTTCGTCGGCGGCGCGAACTATGTTTGGGCCTTCAACGATACCGAATTCCGCCAGTCGATCTTCAACAACATCCTCTGGCTCGCCGTCGTGCCGGCAGCCTGCACCTTCTTCGGCCTCGTGATTGCCGTCATGACCGATCGCATCTGGTGGGGCAATATCGCCAAAGCCGTCATCTTCATGCCGATGGCGATCTCCTTCGTTGGCGCCTCGGTCATCTGGAAGTTCATCTATGAATATCGCGGCGGCACGGATGCGCAGATCGGCCTTCTGAATGCGGTCGTCCAGCTCTTCGGTGGCACGCCGGAAGTCTGGATCACCATTCCCTTCTGGAACAACTTCTTCCTGATGGTCATGCTGATCTGGATCCAGACCGGCTTTGCCATGGTCATCCTGTCGGCGGCACTGCGCGGCATTCCGGAAGAAACCATCGAAGCTGCCGTCATCGACGGCGCCAACGGCTGGCAGATCTTCTGGAAGATCATGGTGCCGCAGGTCTGGGGCACGATCGCCACAGTCTGGACCACGATCACGATCCTCGTGCTCAAGGTGTTCGACATCGTGCTCACCATGACCAATGGCCAGTGGAACACGATGGTGCTCGCCAACCTGATGTTCAACTGGATGTTCCGCGGCGGCGGCGACAGCGGTCGAAGCGCCGTCATCGCGCTCGTCATCATGGTCGCGGTGACGCCGATCATGATCTGGAACATCCGTCGTGCAAACGCTGAGACGAAGGGACGCTGACATGATTGGAAATCTCGGTCGCATCGGTCCCGCCCGCATCTTCGTTCATGCCGCGGTGCTGCTCATCGTTCTCCTCTGGCTCTTGCCGACGCTCGGCATCTTCGTCACCGCGCTGCGGGACAAGGACCAGATCGTCGTTTCCGGCTGGTGGACGGCATTCGCCGGCTCCTCGCGCACGACGGCTGCCCGTCTCGATGGCCCGGACAAGGCCAAGCCGGACGGCGCAAATTTCGTGATTTCAGGCACGCTTGCCGTCGAAGGCGGCGGCCAGATCCAGTCCTTCGGTCTGCGCGTGCAAGAACCGGCCGCCTACAAGGCCGGTTCTCCCGCCGCGCTGGAGAACGGCGAAACGCTGACGATCAATTCCGATGGCAGCTATCGCTATCAGAAGAACGGCGCGTTCGAATCCGATGCCCGCGCCAAGCGCGTCTACCTCACAGTTGCCACGCCACCGCAATTCACTTTCGATAATTACCGCAGCGTGTTGGGCGGCGAGGGCATCGGCCAGTCCTTCATCAATTCGCTGACGGTGACGATCCCGGCGACCGTCATTCCGATCCTGATCGCAGCTTTTGCGGCCTATGCGCTGGCCTGGATGGAATTCCCCGGCCGTGCGATCCTGATTGCGCTCGTCGTCGGCCTGATTGTCGTGCCGCTGCAGATGTCTCTCATCCCGCTTCTGCGCATCTATAACGAGATCGGCCAGATCTTCGGCGTGCCGTCGAAGACCTATCCCGGCATCTGGCTGGCGCACACCGCCTTCGGCCTGCCGCTCGCCATCTATCTCCTGCGCAACTACATTGCCGGTCTGCCCAAGGAGATCATCGAATCCGCCCGCGTCGATGGCGCCAGCGATTTCGACATCTTCGTCAAGATCATCCTGCCGCTGTCCTTCCCGGCGCTGGCCTCCTTCGCGATCTTCCAGTTCCTCTGGGTGTGGAATGACCTCCTGATCGCGATGGTCTTCCTCGGCACGGACAAGGATCACCTCGTGCTCACGGCGGCGCTGAACGCATTGCTCGGCTCGCGCGGCGGCAACTGGGAAATCCTGACGGCCTCGGCCTTCGTCACCATTATTATTCCGCTCCTCGTCTTCTTCGGTCTGCAGCGCTATCTCGTGCGTGGTCTGCTCGCCGGGTCGGTGAAGGGGGGCTGATTCAAGAACACGCACTTATACACAGGACCCACTCAGCATGAGCATTGCTCCTCAATCGGTATCGGCAGTTGACAAGGATTGGTGGCGCGGCGCCGTGATCTATCAGATCTATCCGCGCTCCTATCAGGACTCCAACGGTGACGGCATCGGCGATCTCAAGGGGATCGCCGCCCGCCTGCCGCATGTCGCCGCGCTCGGTGTCGATGCGATCTGGATATCGCCGTTCTTCACCTCGCCGATGCGCGATTTCGGCTATGACGTTTCGAACTACGAGGATGTCGATCCGATTTTCGGCTCGTTGGCCGATTTCGATGCCATGATGACGGAAGCCCATCGCCTCGGCATCAAGGTGATGATCGATCTCGTGCTGTCGCATAGTTCCGATCGTCATCCCTGGTTCGTCGAAAGCCGCTCAAGCAAGGACAATCCGAAGGCGGACTGGTACGTCTGGGCCGACGCCAAGCCGGATGGCACGCCGCCCAACAACTGGCTGTCGATCTTCGGTGGCTCGGCCTGGGCCTGGGATCCGACCCGCATGCAATATTACCTGCACAACTTCCTGACCTCGCAGCCGGATATGAACCTGCACAATCCGGAAGTGCAGGACCGGCTGCTTGACGTCGTGCGCTTCTGGCTCGACCGCGGCGTCGACGGCTTCCGTCTCGACACCATCAACTTCTATTTCCACGACAAGGAACTGCGCGACAATCCGGCGCTGGACCCGTCGCGCCGCAATGCCTCCACCGCGCCGGCGGTCAATCCCTATAACTTCCAGGAACACCTCTACGACAAGAACCGTCCCGAGAACCTGGCGTTCCTCAAGCGTTTCCGCGCCGTGCTCGACGAATATCCGGCCATTGCCGCCGTCGGCGAAGTCGGCGACAGTCAGCGTGGCCTCGAAATTGTCGGCGAATATACCTCCGGCGGCGACAAGATGCATATGTGCTACGCCTTCGAATTCCTGGCTCCGGATGCGCTTTCGCCCGATCGCGTCGAAGAGGTCATGAAGGATTTCGCCGTCGCCGCGCCGGAAGGCTGGGCCTGCTGGGCCTTCTCCAACCACGACGTCGTGCGCCATGTCAGCCGCTGGGGCAATCTGGTCGCCGACCGCGATGCCTTCGCCAAGCTCTATGCGGCGTTGCTGCTCACCCTGCGCGGCTCCGTATGCATCTATCAGGGCGAGGAACTGGCGCTGACGGAAGCCGATCTTGCCTATCAGGATCTGCAGGACCCCTACGGCATCCAGTTCTGGCCGGAGTTCAAGGGACGCGATGGTTGCCGCACGCCGATGGTCTGGGATAGCCAGGTCGCACAGGGCGGCTTCTCGACGGTGAAGCCATGGCTGCCGGTGCCGGTCGAACACATCCTGCGCGCCGTCAGCGTCCAGCAGGGCGATGAAAATTCGGTGCTGGAGCAGTACCGCCGCTTCCTCGCCTTCCGCAAGCAGCATCCGGCCTTCGCCAAAGGCGAGATCGCATTTTCGGAGCCGCAAGGCGATGTTCTGATCTATGCCCGCACTTACGCCGGCGAGACCATTCTCTGCGTCTTCAACATGAGCCCGGTCGAGGCGCTTGCGACCCTGCCGGAAGGCAATTGGCAGGCGTTGACGGGGCACGGCTTTACCAGCAACAACTATGGCAACAAGATCGATATTCCGGCCTGGGGCGCTTACTTCGCGCGTCTTGCCTGACCTTTGGGAGGAGGGAGCATAATGACGGGACTTGTTCTGAAGGATATCAAGAAATCCTACGGCAGCGTGCATGTGCTGCACGGCATCGATCTGGAGATCAACGAGGGCGAGTTCATCGTCTTCGTCGGCCCCTCCGGCTGCGGCAAGTCCACCTTGCTCAGGATGATTGCCGGACTGGAAAGCATCACGGCCGGCGATATGATGATCGCCGGGCAGAAGGTGAATGAAGTGCCGCCGTCGCGGCGCGGCATCGCCATGGTCTTCCAGTCCTACGCGCTCTATCCGCATATGACCGTCTACGACAACATGGCCTTCGGCATGCGCATTGCAGGCGAAAGCAAGCAGGAGATCGACCGTCGTGTCCGCGCGGCGGCGGCAAGCCTGCAGCTCACCCAATATCTGGAGCGCCTGCCAAAGGCGCTCTCGGGTGGTCAGCGCCAGCGCGTCGCCATCGGCCGCGCCATCTGCCGCAACCCGAAGGTCTTCCTGTTCGACGAGCCGCTGTCGAACCTCGATGCAGCCCTGCGTGTCGCGACCCGCATCGAGATCGCCAAGCTCAGCGACTCGATGCCCGAGACGACGATGATCTACGTCACCCACGACCAGGTGGAGGCCATGACGCTCGCCGACCGCATCGTCGTGCTGTCGGCCGGCCGTGTCGAGCAAGTCGGTGCGCCGCTTGAGCTCTACGAGCGCCCGGCCAATCTCTTCGTCGCAAAATTCATCGGCTCGCCGGCCATGAACATCATTCCGGCGACAGTGACCGAGACAGGCGCGACGACGACCGTGACGCTGACGGGTGGCAAGGCCGTGACGCTGGATGTGCCGACCGAGACCTCCGAAAAGGGCAAGACGGCGAGCTTTGGCGTGCGTCCGGAAGACCTGCGTCTTGCGACCGGTGACGATTATCTCTTCGAAGGCGAGGTCTCCATCGTCGAGGCGCTCGGCGAGGTGACGCAGCTCTATATCGAAGGCCTGGTCGATGGCGAGCCGATCATCGTCAAGATCCCCGGTATTGCCGATATCCATCGCGGCCAGAAGATGCGCTTTACGGCCGACCGGCAGAAGCTGCATCTCTTCGACGCCAGCGGTCATTCCTATCGCAAGTAGCCGCTTACGGGATGTCGCCGGCTCAAGTAAAAATGAACAATAAAATTCATCTTGGGCCGGCGCGTTCAAACCTTCTGTTAAAGACCCGCTGCTAGTCTTACCATCATAATATACCCCAGGGGTTTACTAAGATGGCCGCGTTCGGCAGAGCTAATTCAGGTCAGCATTTTCTCAACAAAGAAGAATCCTTCATGTATGACCGCGAAGTGCGGTTCCGCATGGAAGATACGATGAACGCGGCGCGCCTTGAATACACCGAGAAAGGCGTGATGAACCTTGCGTCCCGCCGCTGCGATATTATCCGCATCTCGCAGAGCAGTGCGGTTCTCGCGATCCTCACCCAGTATAATCTGCCGAAGCAGTTCTATCTGGATATTCCCGACGCCCGCATCACCAAAGTCGGCTGCGTGCTGATGAAGGTCTTCTCCAACAATACGGTCGAGGTCCGTTTCCTGCGTCTCCTCACGGAGAAGGAAATGAACAAGATCTTCGTCTACAGCACGCATCCGGCCCACAAGAACCGCGTGCTTGATATCAGGGCCTGATCAACGGCCACAGGAAACATGTTGGAGCGATCACTCGGCTGACGGATCAAATTTCCGTCCGCCATTTTTCGAGCGCATCCTCAAGATACTCAATCAGCGACAGCCTGCCATCTTCCTGCAGCCATTTGTCGACCGACAGGCGCAAAGGGCTCACTGCAATCATCGAAACCAGCCGCAGCCCGTCCTGGTCCTTCGTCGGGAACAGCTCGCACAGGGCTTGATAGGCGATTTGTTCGAGTTGCAGAGAGTTGCCTCGCGAGCGGGACCGCAGGATTTCGCTTTGACGGAGCAGCTTGGCTGTCTCAAGAAGCCGCGGTGCTTCCACCTCAAGACGGGCCACAAGTCCCCGGATCGCTTGATGAACAACCGCGACCGGTCGCCCGGCTGATGCATTTTCCATGATGCTCGCCCGAAGCGCGTCCATGTATCTGCGCTGATGCGCCAGAAGAATGTCATCCTTGCTTTTGAAGTAATAGAAGAAGGTTCGCCGGGAAATTCCAGCCGCTGACGCAATCTCGTCGATCGTCGTTTCCTGATATCCCTTCGTCAGAAAGGATCTCATTCCGGCTTCCGCAATGCGTTGAAATGTCAGGCGCCGCTTTTGCTCGCGCAGGCCTTCCGGCTTTGGGGGTGCATCTTGCATCAGTCCATTGTGGCACGAGTCGTACCGCCACTCAAATCATGAGCATGCCCTGGGGTTCCTTTCCGGCGACCTCTATTCCCAGCGAAACAATTTGTTCGTCTCGCCCATCGGTTGCCGCAAAGTAGCCAATATTAATTTTTACACTAAGTGCGATATTTAATGTTGATGCTGAATGTTCGTAACCCGGTGCAGGAGCACAAATATCAATGCCAGCCAATACAATCTCAAATCACGATGAAAGTAGGACATATGGTTCATATGCTGCCGAAAGCCGCTTAAGGCCCAATATTTGGTCGATGGCTCTTCTGCTGAGCCTGTTGACGGGCTGCGCCGCGGCGCCGCTGGATCGGGCAGGGTCCTTGCGCTCCTATGACGGCTTGACCCGATCGGACGGGCTGGTCGCGCATTCACTTCTTCGGGTGAGCAGGGACGATGTTCTTGCGGCGAAGACGGTGAAGATCATTCCGACGGCTTTTTCGATGCGAGCTGAAAGTGCCGCTTTCACGCCGGAGCAGCGTAACCTCGTGACCAATGCCGTCGACAGGGCGCTTTGCTCCGGATTGAGTGAACGCTTCGTCGTCGTCGGCCTGTCCGAGCCGGCCGATCTGACCGTTCGCGCCGTGGTGACGCAGGTCAAGGCGACGAATGCGACGGCTGTCGGTGTCTCGAAGGTCGCATCCGTGGGCAAGAGTGTGTTGTTGCCGGGTGTACCCGTTCCTGTTCCCCGCATTCCCATCGGCATGGGCAGCCTCTCCCTCGAGGCGGAGGCGCTCAATCCCCAAGGCGTGCAGAGGGCTGTCATGATCTGGGGACGCGGTGCAAACGCATTTCTTGATTCGGGCACCATCTCCAAGGAAGGGGATGCCTATAGCCTCGCCGCCAAATTCGGAGGCGATTTCAGCAAGATGCTGGTCAAGGGCAAGACACCGTTCGGAGCGACGCCCTCGTTCCCTTCCCGGGCGAAGCTGGCCGCGCTCGTCGGCCGCGCACCCAAGTATGATGCCTGCAAGGTATTCGGGAAGTCACCGGGCGTGAAGGGCTTCGTGGGAGCACGCCTCGGCCTCCCGCCGGCATGGACGGACAAGGCTCCGGCAAATGCAGAAACAATGGCATCGAAGGCTCCTTAATCAGCCTTCGATGCAGCCTTGCCAGTATTCGGCGGGCAACCTCAGTGGCGGAACAGGACGCTCGCGCCCTGATCCGCCGGCCCTGCCGCGTGGCGGAAAGGAACAAAGAGCTCGCGTCCCATGCCGAACTCGTTCTCCGAGAGATCGACGACCACAGGCTCGCGCTCGGCCATATCGGCAGCATCGACCAGTACCTCAAGCGTGCCGGCGATCGCGTCGATGCGGATCATGTCACCTTCCCTGATACGAGCGATCGGGCCGCCGTCAACAGCTTCCGGCGTCACATGGATTGCGGCCGGAACCTTGCCCGATGCGCCAGACATGCGCCCGTCGGTCAGAAGCGCCACGCGGAAGCCGCGATCCTGCAGCACACCGAGCGCCGGCGTCAGCTTGTGCAGCTCCGGCATACCGTTGGCCTTCGGTCCCTGGAAGCGGACGACGGCGACGAAATCGCGGTTCAGCTTGCCGTCCTTGAAGGCCTGCTGCATCTCCAGCTGGTCGTGGAAGATCACGGCGGGCGCTTCGATGATGTGGCGCTCCGGCTTGACGGCGGAGATCTTGATGACTGCCTTGCCGATATTGCCGCGCAGCATCTTCAGGCCGCCATTGCTCTGGAACGGCGCGTCGATGCTTGCCAGCACCTTCGGGTCGTGGCTCTTGTCCGGTGCCGGCTCGCGCACGACATTGCCATCGGCGCCGAGCTTGATGTCGATGGAATAGCCGTTGAGGCCCTGGCCGTAGACGGTGCGCACGTCGTCGTGCAGCAGCCCCTTCTTCAACAGTTCCTTGATGAGGAAGCCCATGCCGCCGGCGGCATGGAAATGGTTCACGTCGGCAAGCCCGTTCGGATAGACGCGGGCGAGCAGCGGGATGATGTCGGAAAGCTCGGAAATATCCTGCCAGGTGAGCACGATGCCGGCGGCGCGCGCCATGGCGACGATGTGCATCGTGTGGTTCGTCGAGCCACCGGTCGCATGCAGGCCGACGACGCCGTTGACGATCGAGCGCTCGTCGATCATCTCGCCGGCCGGCGTGAATTCATTGCCCATGGCGGTAATCGCAAGTGCACGCTTGGTCGCTTCGCGGGTCAGGGCTTCGCGCAGTGGCGTGCCGGGATTGACGAAGGAAGCGCCGGGCATGTGGAAGCCCATGATTTCCATCAGCATCTGGTTCGAATTCGCCGTGCCGTAGAAGGTGCAGGTGCCGGGGCCGTGATAGGACTTCGATTCCGCCTCGAGCAACTCGGCGCGGCCGACCTTGCCCTCGGCATAGAGCTGCCGCACGCGCGATTTCTCGTCGTTTGGCAGGCCCGAGGTCATCGGACCGGCAGGAATGAAGACGGCGGGCAGATGGCCGAAGGAGAGGGCGGCGATCACAAGGCCCGGCACGATCTTGTCGCAGACGCCGAGGAAGACGGCAGCATCGAACATGTTGTGCGACAGGCCGACGGCTGCCGACATAGCGATCAGGTCGCGCGAAAAGAGTGAGAGTTCCATGCCCGGCTGTCCTTGCGTGACACCGTCACACATGGCCGGCACACCGCCGGCAACCTGGGCGATGCCACCCGCTTCTGCCGCCGCCTGGCGAATAATGGCCGGATAGGTCTCGAAGGGCTGATGCGCCGAGAGCATGTCGTTATAGGAGGTGATGATCCCGAGATTGGGTACCTGGTCTCCCGCCAGTGCGTCTTTCTCGGAGGGGGAACAGATGGCGAAGCCGTGCGCAAGGTTGGCGCAGCCGAGCACGGAACGTTGCGCGCCCTTGGTTGCGGCATTGCGCAGGCGGTCCAGATAGCGTTCGCGCGTCGGCTTCGAGCGCTCGACGATGCGTGCGGTAATCTTGGAAATGCGGGCGTCAGCGGCCATGGTCGATCTGCCTCCGTCTGTTCTGCGCAATGCCCGAAGATCTGTCTCGGTAGCGGGCGTGGCGCGGGGTCCAAAAGTCAATGCTCTGCCGTTGCGCCCGCTAGGGCACATGGCGCAGCACATGTTGCTGTGTCATTCAGGGTTCGATGACGAGGCCCGACGGCCGTGTCACGGAGCCCAATAAATTTCGACCTGCGAAGCCGCCCGGCGCAGCATGGCGCGGATCGGCATCTCGGTTTCTTCGCCGGACGCTTCGGCCTTGGCCAAAACATCCTTCTTTCCTTCTCCCTCGATATGGAGCACCAGCAATCGGGCATCCTGAAGACTGGAGAAGGTGAATGTCAGCCGCGGCTCACCGGCACCTTCCGCTTCCATCGTGATGATGCCGCGCGGGGTGTTCGGATCGAGTGCGGTCTTGAGGTTGCTGCCGCCCGGAAAGAACGACGCCGTGTGGCCGTCATTGCCCATGCCGAGGATGGCGACATCGAAGGGATGGCCGACAGCCTTGGTTTCTTCCGTGGCGATGACTGCGGCTTCCTCGACGGAAGCCGCAGCCTGATAGAGCGGGAGGAACTTGGCGGCTGCCGCCTTGTCCCTCAGCAGGTTTTCCTGAACGAGCAGATGGTTCGAGCGCGGATTGTCAGCCGGCACGAACCGTTCGTCGACGAGGGTGACCGTTACCTTGCCCCAGTCGATCGAGCGCGATGACAGCGCCTGGAAGAAGGCCTTCGGCGTCGAGCCGCCGGAGACCGCGATGCTTGCGGAGCCGCGTGTCGCGATGGCGGCCGAGAGGGTCTCGGCTACCTTGTCCGCGAGCTTGCCGGCGAGTTCGGCACCATTGGCAAAAGCATGCATGTTCGCTGTCATCATTATCGTCCCAGATTAGATATCGTCGTGCCAGGTGCGGCCGTCACGCTCGATGAGCGCGATGGCCTGGCTCGGACCCCAGGTGCCGGCGGTGTAGCCCTGTACCTGCTGTCCGGTTGCTTCCCAACCCTTGAGGATAGGGTCTACCCATTCCCATGCCGCTTCCACTTCGTCGCGGCGCATGAACAGCGTCTGGTTGGAGCGGACGACGTCCATCAGCAGGCGCTCGTAGGCGTCCGGATTGCGGACGTTGAAGGCGGACGCGAAGCTCATGTCGAGCGAGACGTTGCGCAGGCGCATGCCGCCCGGGCCTGGGTCCTTGATCATCAGCGACTGCTTGACGCCTTCGTCCGGCTGCAGGCGGATGATGAGCTGGTTGGCGACGATGCGGCCGGCGGCCTGATCGAAGATGTTGTGCGGGATCGGCTTGAAGGTGATGACGATCTCCGACACGCGGCCGGCAAGACGCTTGCCGGTGCGGATGTAGAAGGGAACGCCGGCCCAGCGCCAGTTGCCGATCTCGGCCTTGATGGCGACGAAGGTCTCGGTGTTGGAAACGCCGCCTTCCAGCTCGTCGAGGTAGCCCTTGACCGGGCCGCCGGCCGAAGCGCCGGCGCGGTACTGGCCGCGAACCGTCGCCTGCTCGACGTTCGAAGCGTCGATCGGCTTCAGCGCGCGCAGAACCTTCAGCTTCTCGTCGCGAACGGCTTCCGAATCCATGGAGGAGGGGATTTCCATCGCCGTCAAGCAAAGCAGCTGCAGGATATGGTTCTGCACCATGTCGCGGAGCGCGCCGGCGGTGTCGTAATAGCCGGCACGGCCTTCGAGACCGACCGATTCCGCCACCGTGATCTGCACGTGGTCGATATGGTTGGCGTTCCAGAGCGGCTCATAGAGGGCATTGGCAAAGCGCAGCGCCATCAAGTTCTGCACGGTTTCCTTGCCGAGATAGTGGTCGATGCGGAAGATCTGCTCTTCCTTGAAGACCTTGCCGATCGTGTCGTTGAGCTGCAGGGCGGATGCGAGGTCGCGGCCGATCGGCTTTTCGACGACGATGCGGGTCTGTTTGGTGATCAGCTTGTGATCGTGGATCTTCTGCGAGATATCACCGAAAATGCCCGGCGCGACGGCGAGGTAGAAGGCGCGCACGCGCTCCTTGCCTTCGTCCAGGAGCTTCTTCAGTTGATCCCAGCCGGCATCGCTGCGGGCGTCGACCGGCACATAGAACAGGCGAGCGAGGAACTTCTTGACTTCGGCGTCGTCATATTCGCCCTTCTTCAGGTGTTCCTTGAGAGCGGCGTCGGCAAACTTACGGTATTCTTCGTTGGAAAGCGCGCTGCGCGAAGCGCCGATGATGCGGGTCGGTTCGGAAAACTGACCTTCGACCTGACGATGGTAAAGAGCGGGAAGGAGCTTGCGCTCTGCAAGGTCACCGCTGCCGCCGAAAACGACATAATCAAATGGTTCAACGGGAATGATTTGGCTGCTCATGAGCTATCTCTCAATCGGTCTTGGTTGAGGCCCCTTTTAATCTAATCGATTTAAAAAGGCCAGTGTGCATCGCAAAATTCAGACTCGGCTTTTTAGAGCGGATCGCCGGCGGAAGAAATCATCTTCCGGTTTTCAAAACCTGTCGCGCAACGCAAACCACGAGAGCGCCAGGAACAGCAGAGGCGCCCGCATGCGCGCACCGCCGGGGAAGGGCGGGACGTTCAGCTCCTTGAAGAGATGAAGTTCGTCCGCATTCCCGAGAATTGTTTTCGCATAGAGTTTACCGCAATAATTTGACAGCATCACCCCATGGCCGGAATAGCCCCCGATCGAGGTGACGCCCGGCATGACCTCGCGCACGAAGGGCTGGCGCGGCATGGTGATGCCGACCGAGCCGCCCCAGGCATAATCGATGTTGATATCGCCGAGAGCCGGATAGATTTCGGCGATCTGCCGGCGGATGTGCTGCGTTATGTCGCGTGGATTGTCTGCCGTATAGGCTTCGCGACCGCCGAACAGTAGTCGCCCGTCCTTCGATTTGCGGAAATAGCGCACGACGAATCGCGAATCGGCCGCGGCCTCGTTGCCGGGCAGCACGGCCGGAAACTCATCGAGCGGTTCGGTGGTGCCGATGAAGGAGCGAATCGGCATGACATGGCTCGATGTCACCGGCTCAAGGTCGCCGATATAGCCGTTGCAGGCGATCAGCACCCGATCGGCCGTGATCTCTCCGCCATCCGTCTCGATGATCGTCTTGCCGCCCGCTTGGCGAAAGCCCTTCGCCTTGGTCATTTCAAAGAGCGAAGCACCGGCTTCGGCCGCGACGCGGGCAAGGCCGATGAGCAGTTTCAGCGGATGGATATGGCCAGTACCCGTGTCCCGGACACCATAGAGATAGAATTGCGAACCCAGCCGTTCCTGGGTTTCGGCCTCATCCATGAACGACATGTGCGGATAGCCGTAGCGGGTCGCCGCGATTTCCGCACTGTCCATATAGTCGCGCTTGTAGCTGCGCTTGTGCGTGACATTCATCTGGCCGGGCAGGAAATCGATGTCGATGCCATGCTCCGACGCGAAGTCGAGAAGGTGGCGCTTGGCATCTTCGGCCAGATCGAAGAGGGCTTTGGAACGCTCGTAGCCGATTTTCTCTTCGAGTTCTTCGGGCCACCAGCGCTGGCCGGTGCCGAGTTGTCCGCCATTGCGGCCGGAGGCGCCATCGCCGAAACGGTTGGCGTCGATCAGGACGACGTCGACACCACCCTTGGCGAGGTTGTAGGCGGCCTGAAGGCCGGTATAGCCGCCGCCGACGATCGCGACGTCAGCCTGACGCGAGCCATCGAGCTTTGGATAGCGCGCGCGCGGGCCGACGGTCGCCTGATAGAAGGAAAGACCCGGTGCGATCGGGCTCTGCCATGTTTCCTGCAATGTCATGGGCGATCTCCCTCACACGTTGAGCAGAAGGAATTCCCGCTCCCACGGGCTGATCACCTGCATGAAGGTTTCGAATTCACCGCGTTTGACGCCGGCATAGATGTCGATGAAATCCTTGCCGAGAACCTCCTCGAAGGCCGGCTCGTCCTCCATCAGCGCAATCGCTTCCAGAAGGCCGCGTGGCAGATCGATGGAGCCTTCATTGGCCGAATCTTCCGTCGGCGCCGTCGGCTCCACCTGTTTCATGATGCCGAGAAGGCCCGAGGCCAGCGAGGCGGCAAGCGCCAGATAAGGGTTGGCGTCCGAGCTCGGCAGGCGGTTTTCCACGCGCCGCGCCTGAGGGTCGGAGACGGGCACGCGGAAGGCGGTGGTGCGGTTGTCGTAGCCCCAGGCATTGTTGACCGGGCAGGACATGTTGGGCGCCAGCCGGCGATACGAGTTCACATAGGGCGCGAGCATGGCAAGCGCATTCGGCACGAAGCGCTGCATTCCACCGATGAAATGGAAGAACTCGGGCGAAGGGCTGCCGTCCGGATTGGTGAAGACGTTCTTGCCGGTCTCGATGTTCACGACCGACTGATGGATGTGCATTGCCGAGCCCGGCTGGCTCTGCATCGGCTTGGCCATGAAGGTCGCATAAATGCCGTGCTTCAGCGCTGCCTCGCGGATCGTGCGCTTGAACAGGAATACCTGGTCGGCCAGTTCGATCGGGTCGCCGTGGCGCAGGTTGATTTCCAGCTGCGCCGGTCCCTCTTCATGGATCAGCGTATCGATCTCGAGACCCTGCTTCTCCGAGAAATGATAGATGTCGTCGATCAGCTCGTCGAATTCGTTGATGCCGGCGATCGAATAGCCTTGGCCGCCGAGGATCGAACGGCCGGAGCGGCCTTTCGGCGGATGCAGCGGATAGTCGGGATCGTCATTCTTGGCGACGAGATAGAATTCGATTTCGGGCGCCACCACGGGTTTCCAGCCGCGATCGCGATAGAGCCCCATGATGCGCTTCAGGACGTTGCGTGGCGTGTAGGAGACTTCCTGGCCCTCGGAATTGACGATATCGCAGATCACCTGGGCAGTCGGATCGGTTTCCCAGGGTACAACCGAAAGTGTCGAAAGATCCGGCACGAGCTTGAGATCGCTGTCGCGCGGCTCGTAGCGGAAACTCTCCGTCTCCTCGGGATATTCGCCGGAGATCGTGTGGCGATAGATCGCCGAAGGCAGCGCCAGCGAGGTGTTGGAGGTGAATTTCGAGGTCGGCATCATCTTGCCGCGCGGCACGCCGGCAAGGTCTGGGGTGATGCATTCGATGTCCTCGATCCCGCGTGCCCGCAGCCATTGAGCCGCTTCCTTCCAGTTTGCCACGCCGCGAGCCGATCTCAGACCAGGAGGTACCATAGGGGCTTTCGAGACGGGTATGGAAGCTTTCAGCGGGGTCTTTCTCGCGGGCATAAAACACCGTATTTGGGTTGATCGGTGAGTGCATCATAACTGCAGTTTGCCAATTGGCGAGGGGGAAAACCGCTCGGACTTTCGCCGTATGATGGAAAAATGACGAGAGAGCGCGGCGAAGAATGAAGGGCTGAAGCGTGGCTGGCAGATATGATGTGATCGTCCTCGGTGCGGGTGCGGCGGGCATGATGTGCGCCATCCGCGCCGGCCAGCGCGGACGGTCCGTCCTTGTGCTCGATCATGCCGCAGCGCCGGGCGAGAAGATCCGAATCTCCGGCGGCGGCCGCTGCAATTTCACCAACATCCATGCCGGCCCGAAGAACTTCCTGTCCACCAATCCGCATTTCGCCAAATCGGCGCTCGCCCGCTTCACGCCTCAGGATTTCATTGCCATGGTCGAGCGCCACGGCATCGCGTGGCACGAGAAGACGCTCGGCCAGCTCTTCTGCGATGATAGCGCCAAGGACATCATCCGCATGCTGATGGACGAGATGCGGGCAGCCGGCGCGCAGCTGCGATTGCGTACGGAGATCGGCGACATCGAGCAAAGTGCCGGCGGCTATCGCGTCAGCACGTCCGAAGGCGCTTTCGAAGCATCCTCGCTGGTCGTCGCCACGGGCGGCAAGTCGATCCCCAAGATGGGCGCAACGGGTTTTGCCTACCGCATAGCCGAGCAGTTCGGCTTGCCTTTGGTCGAAACGCGTCCGGGTCTCGTACCTCTGACGCTTGATCCGCAATTGCTGCAGCGCCTCGCGCCGCTTTCGGGCATTGCCGCGCCCGCCGAGATCCGCCATGGCAAGACATCCTTCCGCGAAGCGCTGCTCTTTACCCATCGCGGCCTCAGCGGTCCGGCCATCCTGCAGATTTCCTCCTATTGGCGCGAAGGGGAAGACATCACGGTGGTGATCGAACCTGATATCGATATCCTCGCGCTGCTCAAAAAGGCAAAGCACGCGAATGGTCGGCAATCGGCGCAGACGGCGCTTGCGGAAATCCTGCCGAAGCGGCTGGCGCAGCATGTCGTCGAGAGCGAAGGCATCTCCGGCAACATGGCCGATCTATCCGACAAGCGCCTGCAGCAGCTCGCGGCAGCCATGCAGGCCTGGTCCGTCAAGCCATCGGGCTCGGAAGGCTATCGTACCGCCGAGGTGACGCTCGGTGGTATCGACACGGCTTGCCTCGATTCGCGGACGATGCAGGCAAAGAGCATTCCCGGCCTATTCTTCATCGGCGAATGCGTCGACGTGACCGGCTGGCTCGGCGGCTACAATTTCCAATGGGCTTGGGCATCGGGCCATGTGGCCGGCGAGGCCGCTTGAACTGCCATTTCAGGGGCTTGCCGGCGCCCTGAGAAAATGGAACCCGCCTCTGTTTCTCGCGTTTTCCTTTCCTACATTATTAGTGAATACATTGGCAGTTGCCGAACACACCATTTGCCGGTTATCGTGTCAGTGCGAAAATGGGAATATACTCATGAACAGAACACAGCGTCGCGCTCGCGCCATTGCAATCGCTCAGACCCGTGACAACGCCAAGCTTTTGGCGGCAAGACTGTTGATGTTGGCGACCGGCGTGACAGCCGCTTGCATCGCCTACCTTACTGTACGCGGCTTCTGATCTCGGCCGCTTTCATTGTCCTTCGCCGCCGCGAAGCGGCGGCCTTGGCTCGCGCAAAGGAATAGGTATCGTCATCCGCTTTTCAGCGTTTGATTGTATGTTGCGGGTCACACTACACCCTTATCTGAAAATTAATTAATCACACCGACAATCCCAATCGATTTCTTGGGGTGCTCTACTGCAAGCTAGAGCCGAAGCAATGATTGCTTCCTGACTTATACTCGGGAACCCCGCCTGCAGATATTTCAAGAACGATGGTTATACATCCGGTCAGCGCCGAGGCGGCGTCGACGGGGGAGCGGTGTGTGAGAGGTCTGGGCCAAAATGTTCATTGACAAGATATTGTCGCGTTTCAACATCAAGACGAAGGTTCTGATATTCGTCCTGCCGTTCGTCATCAGCATTTCCGCCGTAGGCCTCACCGGGCTTTATGCGTCGGGTCTGCTTCAGGGCCGCATGGAGATCTCCAACAGCGTCCTGCAGTCCCTGACCGGGTTCAAGAACCTCTATGGTTCGATGGATGACTTCCTGCGCATCACCAACGCACAGCAGCGCGACAAGCTCTATGAGGACATCAAGTCGCAGCAGAGCGTACTGAATGCCACTCTCGGCCAGCTCGGCGCAGATGCGGACGGTCGCGACAATCTGACTGACGCGATAGCAAAGACCGCTGACATGTCCAATCTTGTCGGCAGGCTGTGGTCGCTGCACGAACAGGAACTCTCGCTCCGCAAGACGATCGACGACGCGCAGCGCGCTTTGATCAGTGCCCGTTTCAACGTCAATTTCAACAGCCAGCAGCTGGAAGACCGGATGCGCCAGGATCAGGCGGACGCGACCTCCACGCTGCGCTCCGCCGACCGCCTGCTGAAGGGCGGCGATATGCTGAGTTCCGTCGCGGAAGACTTTAACAAGGCAGCGACCCCGGCCGACAAGGTCAAGCTTCTCAAGGATCGTTTGACGGATCTGAACAAGGCGCAGCGCTCCATCGATCTCGCATTGCCACAGAACCAGAAGAGCGTCGTCCAGTCGCTGGTGGGCACGATCAAGGATCTTGCGGCCTTCACCGAAAGCACCGATGTGCCGACGGACGATACCGTTGCCAACATCAGCCGGCTGCTCTCGCGCTTCCGCCAGACCTCGACCTATACGCAGCTGGCGGCGACGCAGATGATGCGCCAGGCGACCACGACCTTCGTGTCCCTCGATGCCCGCGTCGCGCAGACGAATTCGGTCCTGCAGGATACGCGCCGCCTTGAAGACTCGATCTATTCGCTGCAGCTCGTTTTGGCCGATTTCAACGCCAATACGAACAAGGACAATCTCGTCCGTCTGCGCCAGGAAGTTTCCAAGCTCGGCGGCGATATCGATACGCTGAACCAGAGCGCCAAGAGCATGGATTTTGCCGGCGACATCGACACGGCCATTCGTCCCGCCATCAAATCCATGGATGACGCCGGCGGCAAGCTTGTCGATACGATCAACCAGCGGATCGGCGAATATGCCAGCGCCCGCCAGCAGCTCGATCAGGTCTGGGGTCAGTTGACCGCCTTCGCCGAGACGCAGAAGCAGAGCGCCGGCAGCGAGCGCAACCAGGCAAATTCCATATCCATCCTGGCGACTGCACTTGGCATTATTCTCTCGGTTGCCGGCGGCATCGCGCTCGTTCTGACCCTGCAGCGCCCGATCGGCCAGATCACCGCTGCCATGCGCCGCATTGCCGACGGCATGCTGGAGACTTCGATCTCCGGCGAACAGCGCCGCGACGAAATCGGCGACATGGCGAGAGCCCTCGGCATCTTCAAGGAAAACGCCATCTCGAAGATCCGCATCGAGGAACAGAGCGATGAGGAGCGCGCTGCTGCGGAGCATGAGCGCCAGCGCAACGATGCCGAAAAGCGCGAACTCGACCGTCAGATCGACTATGCCGTCAGCGAGCTTGCTGCTGGTCTGGAGCGTCTTGCCCAGGGCGATATCTCGGCAACGATTGAGACGCCTTTCATCGGCCGCCTCGAGCAGCTCCGTCAGGATTTCAACAGTTCGCTGTCTCGCCTGCAGCAGACGCTGAGCCAGGTCCGCAGCAATGTCGAGATGATCCAGAGCAACGGCGCGCAGATGGCGGCTTCCGCCGAGGATCTGTCGAAGCGCACTGAGCAGCAGGCTGCCTCTCTCGAACAGACCGCCGCGGCCGTCGACGAGATCACGGTAACCGTTCGTTCATCCGCCGAACGCGCCAAGGATGCGGATGCGATCGTGCGCGAAGCCAAGCGTAGCGCCGATGACAGTTCCGTCGTTGTCGGCAACGCCATCGACGCGATGACGCGCATCGAAGATGCATCCCGCAAGATCGAGCAGATCATCGGCGTCATCGACGAGATCGCCTTCCAGACCAACCTTCTGGCGCTCAATGCCGGTATCGAAGCCGCTCGCGCCGGCGAGGCCGGCAAGGGGTTTGCCGTTGTCGCCATGGAAGTGCGCGAACTCGCACAGCGCTCGGCCGCTGCCGCCAAGGAAATCAAGGGGCTCATCAACAAGTCGACCGAGGAGGTCAATTCCGGTTCGCAGTTCGTGCAGGAGGCCGGCTCGGTCCTCGCGCAGATCAGCAGCCAGATCGTGACGATCAGCCAACATGTGGAAATGATTGCCCGCGCCAGCCACGATCAGGCCAGCGCCCTGCAGGAGGTCAATTCCTCGGTCAACCACATGGACCAGATGACCCAGCAGAACGCCGGCATGGTGGAAGAGACGACGGCGGCGAGCCGAGAACTCGCCGGCGAAGCCGATGCCCTGCTGCACCTCATTCTGCAGTTCAAGATCGAGGCGGGCTACAACGGAGGCTACATGCGCGAGCAGGCGGCCTGACCGCAGTAATCATTGCTATCGCAGGCGGATTGGCCGATTTCCGGCTGGTCCGCCTTTTTCATTGCTTTGTAAAGGGTGTTCAAAGCCGCAAACATCCGTCCGATCCATATGAAGAGGCGCGGTGGCTCGATCCCATAGTCGAGATAGAACAGGTCCTCGTTGTGGCGCCATTGTTCTTCGCGCGCCAGGCTTTGTATTTCTATGGCTTTCGCCAGAGCCATGCTTTCTGTCATGAGATGTCTCCTTCCTGTGAGGCATCCCTTCAACTACACATCAGAATTTTCTTTATAAACAGCCGTTTTTGCCTTATGTTTTTCAATTATGAAAAACACGACCTGGGATTCCTATAGGCTTTTTCTCGATGTCGCCCGCGGTGGCGGCTTGACCGGCGCCGTCGCTTCCAGCGGCTTGAGCCCGGCAACGATCGGCCGGCGAATGCTGGAACTGGAAGGGCAGATCGGACGCCCGCTGTTCGAGCGCAGCCAGGCGGGCTATGCACTGACGGGCGACGGTCAGGCCTTGTTCGATCAGCTGCTGGAGATGGAAGCCGCCGCCCGCAAGGTCGATAGCTGGCAACGCGATGCCCAAGGCGCTTCGATCGTCCGTATCGCGGCTGGCACATGGGTCGGCTGGCTGCTCAGCCAGAACATGCCGACGATCTGCTCCGAGCGGGATGGGTTCCGCATCGACCTGCATCTCGGCGAGCGCCGCGCCAGCCTTGCCCATCGCGAAAGCGATATCGGTATCCGCGCCTTCGAGCCGGAGGAGACCAATCTCGCGGCGATCAAGACCGGTGATGTCGCCTATGCCGCCTATCAGGCGCGCAACATGCGCTTTTCCGGCCCGCCGCGCTGGATCGCGGTGGCGGAGGAGGAGGCGATCTCGGCCTATCTGCGCTGGCCACACCAGAACAAGCGCGAGGAAATCGCTTTTACCGTCAGCCGCCCCCGCTCACTGTACGATCTGGTGCTCGCCGGATCCGGCATTGCCGTGCTCCCCTGCTTCGTTGGCGATCAGGAACCGCGGCTGGAGCGGGTGGGCGAGGAAATCTCGGAGCTGCGCCACCGGCAATGGATCGTCATGAACAATGCCGACCGCCATCGCCGGGAAATCCGCACCGTGGTCGACCGCATGGCCAAGCTGTTGAAAAGCCATGCCGAGCTCTTTGCCGGCAAGCGCCCAACCTATCTGTGAAAGGACCGGCGGCAGTTTACCGCCGGCTCGCGCTTGTTCAGCGAGCCGCGTCGCCCCAGCGATATTCGACGGTAGCGTCGTCAAGCTTCGCCTTCAGCTCCGGATCGAGCTTGAGATCGATGGCCGCGAGTGTGTCCGTCAATTGATCGGGACGGCTTGCGCCGATGATGGCCGAGGTGATGACCGGATTGGCCGCCACCCAGGCGACGGCGAGCTTTGTGAGCGACTGGCCGGCTTCTTCGGCGATACCGCGCAGCTTCTCGATCGTCGCAAATTCGCGCTCGTGCCAGTAGCGCTGCAGATAGTTGGTGCCGGCGCCGCGCAGCTGCGCGCTGAAGCGGCCTTCGGTCGGCGCCTGGTCATGCTTGTGCTTGCCGGTAAGGAGACCGCCGGCGATCGGGTTGTAGGGGATGACGGCGATGCGTTGTTCTTCGGCAAGCGGCAGCAGTTCGCGCTCGATTTGACGGAACAGGAGATTGTAGCGCGGCTGCACCGAGACGAAGCGGGCGCTGCGCAGAAAATCGGCCCGGCCGAGCGCCAATGCCAGCCGGTAGGCGAGGAAGTTCGATACGCCGACATAGCGGGCCCTGCCCGACCGCACGATGACATCGAGCGCCTCCAGCGTCTCGTCGATCGGTGTTTCGCGATCGTCCGAATGCAATTGATAGAGGTCGACATAGTCAGTGCCGAGACGCCGCAGCGAAGCGTCGATAGCATCGAGAAGGTGCTTTCGCGATGCGCCCTGGTCCCAGGGAGACGGACCAACTTTTCCAACGGCCTTGGTCGCGACGATGAAGCGGTCACGCTTGCCCTTCAGCCAGCGCCCGACGATCTCTTCGGTGCGGCCGGCAAGCTGCTCGCCGCCGCCAAGCGGATAGACGTCGGCAGTGTCGATGAAGTTGACGCCGGCATCGGTCGCCTTGTCGAGAATGGCATGGGCGATGTCTTCCTGCTCGATCTGCAGGCCGAAGGTCATTGTGCCCAGGCACAGGCGCGAGACGCTGAGACCGGTATTCCCGAATTTCTGATACTGCATGATGAATCCCCGATGATGGGTTTGAGTTTGCCCGCTGGGCTGGATGGCGAAACAGGTTTGAAAATGTTCGCGGAAGAGAACTGCTCGATGTTAGCAAAGCCGGTTTCCGCATTCACGCGCGAAGCAGGCCTTGAGTTCACAATTGCGTGCGAACGGCATTGGCTCCTGGTGAGGGCCGTTTTGCGAGGCGATCGGTCGTTTTCGGATAAAACGGCTAAAGCTCGTGCTGACTTGCTTTTTCCCTTGTCGCCTTCCGATTTCCTTTCTAGTCTAACGGGAAAAACAGAGGGTTGGGTATCGCCTCGATGCCCTTGAACAAAACAGGAGAGACTATGAAGTCCATGTTCGCACGGCTTGCAGCAACGGCTTTCGCGGTCGTTTCGCTGGCGACGGTCGCTCAGGCAGAAGACAAGGTCGTCAACATCTACAACTGGTCGGATTACATCGACAATTCGATCCTGGCGGATTTCACCAAGGAAACCGGCATCAAGGTCGTCTATGACACCTTCGACCAGAACGAGACGCTGGAAACCAAGCTGCTGGCCGGCAAGACCGGTTATGACATCGTCGTCCCGACGGCCTACTTCCTGCAACGCCAGATCAAGGCCGGCGTCTTTCAGAAGCTCGACAAGTCCAAGCTGCCGAATATCTCCAACATGTGGGATACGGTGCAGCAGCGCATCGCGACCTACGACCCCGGCAATCAATACGCCATCGACTATATGTGGGGCACCAGCGGCGTCGGCTACAACGTCGACAAGGTGAAGCAGATCCTCGGCACCGACGAGGCACCCGATATCAACGTGATCTTTGATCCCGCGGTGGCAGCCAAGTTCAAGGATTGCGGCATCTATGTGCTGGATTCGCCGACGGATGTCATCCCGGCCGCGCTGCGCTATCTGGGCCTCGACCCGAATTCGACCAAGCAGGAAGACTTCAAGAAGGCCGAAGAGCTTTTGACGTCGATCCGGCCCTTCGTGCGCAAGTTTCACTCCTCCGAATACATCAATGCGCTCGCCAATGGCGATATCTGCATCGCCTTCGGCTATTCCGGTGATGTGCTGCAGGCCCGCAATCGCGCGACCGAAGCCAAGAACGGCGTCAACATCAGCTATTCGATCCCGACGAAGGGCGCGCAGATGTGGTTCGACGTCATGGCGATCCCCGCTGATGCGCCGCATGTCGAAGAGGCGCATATTTTCCTCAACTACATCATGAAGCCGGAAGTCATCGCCAAGGCGAGCAATTTCACCGCCTATGCCAACGGCAACAAGGCATCGCAGCAGTTCGTGAGCAAGGACGTGCTGGAAGATCCGGCCGTCTATCCGACCGATGCGGTCCGCGAGAAGTTGTACACACTGACACCTTGGGACGCAAAAACGCAGCGCGTGGCGACGCGGTTGTGGACAAAGGTCACGACAGGCCAATAATTCGAAGCGGCCCGGACGGCAACGTCCGGGCCTTTCCTTATGAGGGTAAGGTTAGGAATCACGAGCGCGCCGGGAAGGGGAAGAGCCGGGCGCCAACGTATTTCCGGGAAAAGTGCGCAGCGGTTTTCCGTGGGGAATGCGGAAATGCTTTCGGAAAGCCCATTCGGGCGTCCATTTGGGGATAGATAATGAAGTCACTCGGTAATATCCGGCGTTCCTTTGCTCCTTGGACCGATCCTTCGGCCAAGCCTTACATTTCCTTCAAGAATGTGACGAAGAAGTTCGGTGATTTTACCGCCGTCGACGACCTCTCCCTGAATATCTACAACCGCGAATTCTTTGCCCTTCTCGGCGCATCGGGCTGTGGCAAGTCCACGCTTTTGCGCATGCTCGCAGGCTTTGAACAGCCGACGACCGGCGAGATCGTGCTCGATGGCCAGGATCTTGCCGGCACGCCGCCCTATCGCCGCCCCGTCAATATGATGTTCCAGTCCTATGCGCTGTTTCCACATATGTCGGTGGAGAAGAACATAGCCTTCGGCCTGCGCCAGGACGGCATGCCGAAGGCCGAGATCGACGATCGCGTCGGGCAGATGCTGAAGCTCGTGAAGCTCGAACAGTTTGCCAAGCGCAAGCCCAACCAGCTTTCCGGCGGCCAGCGTCAGCGCGTGGCGCTCGCCCGCTCGCTTGCCAAGCGCCCGAAGGTGCTGCTGCTCGACGAACCCCTTGGCGCGCTCGACAAGAAGCTGCGCGAAGAGACGCAGTTCGAACTCATGGATCTGCAGCAAAGCCTGGGGCTGACCTTCGTCGTCGTGACCCACGACCAGGAAGAGGCGATGACCATGGCCGACCGTATCGCGGTCATGAGCCACGGCAAGGTGGTGCAGGTGGCAACGCCGGCCGAGATCTACGAGGCGCCCAACTGCCGCTTCGTTGCCGACTTTATCGGCGATGTGAACATCCTCGACGGCAATGTGACGTCGGCGCAATCGGGCATTGTCGAGATATCGGTCGATGCCGGCTTCACGGTGCGTTCCGCTTCCGGCGAGACGCCGTCGGCGGGAAGCCGCGCCAGCCTCGCCATCCGTCCGGAGAAGCTCAGGGTATCGCCGCGCCCGCCGGCCAATGCCTCGGTCAATGCCGCCGAAGGCGAAATATGGGATATTGCCTATCTCGGCGACATGACCGTCTTCCATGTCAAACTGAAGAGCGGGCAGGTGGTCAAGGCATCGTCGCTGAATGCGGTTCGCGCCGTGGAAGAGCCCTTCGCCTACGACCAGGACGTCTGGGTCTCCTTCGACGAAAATGCCGGCGTCTTGCTGAAGGATTGACCATGAGAGCGCTCGGTTCCTCTATCTATCAGCGCCTCGTCATCATCGTTCCCTATGCCTGGTTGCTGCTCTTCTTTCTCGCGCCCTTCCTCATCGTCTTCCGCATTTCTCTGTCGACGAAGGCGTTGTCGGTGCCCCCCTATGACCCGTCCTTTGCCTGGAGCGACAGCTTCGGCGACTGGTGGGACAAACTGCAGACCATGTCGTTCGACAACTACGTATGGCTGACCGGCGACCCCCTTTACATGAACGCCTATATCGAGAGCCTGCAGATCGCCGGCATCTCGACGCTTCTGACGCTTATCATCGCCTATCCGATCGCCTACGGCATGGCGCAGGCGCCGCGCACGATTCGGCCGACGCTTCTGATGCTGGTCATCCTGCCCTTCTGGACGAGCTTTCTGATTCGCGTCTATTCCTGGATGTCGATCCTGAGCACGACGGGCCTCCTGAACCAGCTGCTGATGGGGCTCGGCATCATCCACGAGCCGCTCGTCATCCTGAACACCAATACCGCCGTCTATATCGGCATGGTCTATTCCTACCTGCCTTTCATGGTGCTGCCGCTTTATTCGTCGCTGGAAAAGATGGACGGCACGCTGATCGAGGCGGCGCAGGATCTCGGCTGTACGCCGATCGGCGCCTTTTGGCGCGTCACCTTTCCGCTCTCGATTCCCGGCATCGTCGCCGGCTGCATGCTGGTCTTCATCCCGGCCGTCGGCGAATTCGTCATCCCCGATCTGCTCGGCGGGTCGCAAACCCTGATGATCGGCAAGGTGCTCTGGACGGAATTCTACAGCAATACCGACTGGCCGCTGGCCTCGGCGGTGGCGACCATCCTGCTTCTTGTTCTCGTGGTCCCGATCGTCTTTTTCCAGCATTTCCAGGCCAAAGCCGATGAGAAGGGGAGATAACCGATGATCCGCTGGTCTCGCTTCAACATCGTCTCCGTCACGCTCGGTCTCGCCTTCCTTTACCTGCCGATCCTGCTGCTGGTGATCTACTCCTTCAACAGCTCGCGCCTCGTCACCGTCTGGGGCGGCTTCTCGACGCAATGGTACGTGCATCTCTTCAGCAACGACACCATGCTGAACGCCGCCTGGCTGACCGTGCGCATCGCGCTGCTCTCGGCGACGATCGCCACCGTGCTCGGCACCTTCGCGGCAATCACGCTGGTTCGCTATACGCGCTTCCGCGGCCGCATCCTGTTTTCGGGCATGATCTATGCGCCACTCGTCATGCCTGACGTCATCACCGGTCTGTCGCTGCTGCTGCTCTTCGTCACCTCAGGCGTCGACCGCGGGTTCTGGACCATCGTCATGGCGCATACCACGCTGACCATGTGCTTCGTCGCCGTCGTCGTGCAATCCCGCCTCTTGACCTTCGATCGCTCGATCGAGGAGGCGGCCATGGATCTCGGAGCGCCGCCGGTGCGCACCTTCTTCGAGGTGACGCTGCCGATCATCGCGCCAGCCGTCTTTTCCGGTTGGGTGCTCGCACTCACCTTGTCGCTCGATGATCTGGTGATTGCGACCTTCGCCTCGGGCGCCGGCGCCAAGACGTTGCCGATGCTGATCTACAGCCAGGTGAAGCTCGGCGTTACGCCGGAAATCAATGCCATCTGCACGATCCTGATCGGCGTGGTCGCCGTCGGCGTCATCTGCGCGTCCATCGTGACGAAGCGTCGCGAGGTCCAGCGGCAGAGGGACGAGCAGGCGGCAGCCGCAGCTTGAAGCGCTGCGGCTGAACGGCGGTTCCCGGAAGAACTATGGCTGCTGTATCGGTTTTTGCAGAAGTGTTGCGACCGGCGAAATTACCGGATTGGGCCAGCTGCCGCCGATGAAGAAGGGCAGCATCGGCAGCTCATCGGCGTCGGAGGGTGAGGTCGCCTCGATCGCGCCGGAGAGGGCCAGTCCGTTGGTGCGGAATGGAACGACCCCGTTGAAGCTGATCGTTTCGTTGCGTCCCGCAATGGCCGCGTTCTGTACCTCGGCGGAGCCTTTCGCAAAACTTGCATCCACATTGATGCTGTCGAAGTCGAAAGAAGAATCGGCGATGTCGCTCATCCGGAAGAAGGCCTTCTCGGTGGCGAGCGTCCGGAAGGTCGAGATATCGAATTGACGAAACGACCCCGCCGACGAGGTGAAGTGCAGCGTGCCGGCAACGTCGCTGAGCGTGGCAACCCAGATCGGCTTCGAGGTGCTGAGCGAAAGATCCAGCGACGCCGATGAGGGCATCGGCAGCGGGCCTATCAGCTTTAGGCGTGTGAAGAGGCCGCCGAAATCGGCGTTGCGGATCGATATCTGCAATTTGCCGCCGCCGTCGAAGTCGCCCGGTGCGACCTCCAGATGCGCGGTCAGCGAACCGTTTTCGAAGCTGCTGTCGCCTATGTCGAACTTCGCCTTGCCGCCGGCCACGAGAAGGCTGGCGCCGATATTCTCGAACTGGAAGGGACCGAGAGCCGCCTTGTTCGACGAGAGCCGCATATCGAGGTCGAGCCGCTGCAGCGGATTGCCGTTCAATAGCGCATCGATGGCGGTTTCGGCCGCCAGACGCATGGAGAAGGCGGCCAGGAACGGATTGAGGTTCATCTGGTCGAAGGCAAGCGTACCGGAAATCTTCGGTTTGCCAGCTTTCGTATAGTTCAGGTCCATGATGCCGGAAGCTGCGGAATCATTGATCTTGAAGCTGAGATTGTTGAAGCGCAGGCCATTGTCGATTGCTGCGATATTGGCGCTCAGCGAGATATTCTTGAGGGCATCGGCGGCCGGCAGGCGCTGCCCGCTCCAGGCGATGAAGGAAGGCACGTTCGGCACGCTCAGATCCAGATTGCCCGAAAGTGCCGAAAAATCCGATATGCTGGTGATGCCTGTGTAGGTCCAGTTGATCAGCGGCGAAACGAAGCTGGTCGTGGTGTTTACATTCTTGCCGGCGAAGAAGAGCAGGGGCTGCGCCGAGTCGAAATTCAGCTTGATGTCCTGGTCGTTGAAGCGGGCAAGAATGACGGCGCTCAGCGACTGGGAAAGCCGCGGCCAGGCGATGTCGGCATTGACGGCATTCAGCTTGTAGATGCTGCCGCTGCGCTCGTCGGTCATTTCGACGCTTCCGTCCTCGATGGTCAGCATGCCGATGGCGGCATCCTGTTCCTTGCTCATCCGCATGCCCTGACCGGATGAGGTCTCGGCCTGCTCGATCGCCTTGGACAGACGGCCTTCGTTCGTCCAGTCGATCAGGCCGTTCTCGTCGCGGCGGATGTAGAGGATCGGGCGCAGGAAATGGAATTCGTGAAAATGCGCGTGCCCGCGGATCGCCGACCACAGAGAGAAGTCCGCGGAAAGGCTGTCGACATGGCCGAGGACCTTGCCGTTCTTCGACGGTTCGCGGATGGTGACCTGATTGAGCGTCACACGCGGTGTCGGCCAGAATTCGAGCGTCGGGTCGCCCTCGATCTGGGCTCGATATCCAGTCCAGTCCGACAGCGCCTTCTCGATGCCGGAGCGCACCAGGCCGCTGGAAATCAGGAAAGGCGCGGTCGCTCTGAAGACAGCGAACACGATGAGGATCGTGAGAAGAATGATGCCGGTCGTGCGAGCAACGGCAGGCAGCCAGCGCGAGGCCGAACGCATCGTCAACCGCCACTTATTGTTTTTCGAAGCTCTCATGATCCCGTGGAGACTCTTGAACTGATAGGGATAATCTGCCTGAGTTTGCCGGATATAGGAAATGTTTGTCGGATGCAAACGTCACGCACTGGCAATACCCACAACACCGTGATTTTATTAATGCGCTGCAGCATTGCTATATAGTGCGAAAAGCGGGGAGAGAAATATGCAAGATCAGCAGCCGCTCTGGACACCATCGGAAGCATTTCGTCGCCAGAGTCCGATGTTCGCTTTCATGCAGGAATGCAACCGCCGTTTCGGCCTCCCGCTGTCCGACTTTGCCGGCCTCCACGCCTGGTCCATCGCCGACCGCGAAAACTTCTGGTCGGCAGTCTGGGATTTCTGCGATGTAAAGGGCAAGCGCGGTGAACGGGCGCTGATCCATGGCGATGTCATGCTGGATGCCCGCTTCTTTCCCGATGCCGAGCTGAACTTCGCCGAAAACCTGCTCTCGCGGAGCGGCGAGGGCGATGCCTTGGTGTTCTGGGGCGAAGACAAGGTGCGCGATCGCTGGTCATGGGACCGGCTGGCCGCGATGGTCTCGCGGCTGCAGCAGGCCTACCGCGCCGAAGGCATCGGCAAAGGAGACCGCGTGGCGGCGATGATGCCGAACATGCCCGAAACCATCGCCTGCATGCTTGCCGCAGCGTCGCTCGGCGCGATCTGGTCTTCATGCTCTCCGGATTTCGGCGAGCAGGGCGTCATGGATCGCTTCGGCCAGATCGAGCCGAAACTCTTCATCGTCTGCAGCGGCTATTGGTATGGCGGCAAGCTACAGGATATCACCGCGAAAGTCAGCGCAATCGCCGAGCGCCTGAAAGCGCCTACCATCATCGTGCCCTATGCCGGCAATGCCGAGGCGGTCGTGGCGGCAACGCCGGGCGCGCGAACCCTCAATGATCTGGTCGCACCCTTCGGGGCGAAAGCGGTCGAGTTCGAGCCTGTCTCCTTCTCCCATCCGCTGTTCATCCTGTTTTCCTCCGGCACCACGGGCGTCCCGAAATGCATCGTGCATTCCACTGGCGGAGCGCTGCTGCAGCTCATCAAGGAGCATCGCCTCCATTGCGGCGTCGTGCCCGGCGAGAAGGTCTTCTACTTCACCACCTGCGGCTGGATGATGTGGAACTGGCTGGTGACCGGCCTTGCCGCCGGCGCAACGCTTTGCCTCTACGACGGATCGCCTTTCGCTCCCGACGGCAACATCCTGTTCGACTATGCCCAGGAAGAGAAATTCGCGCTGTTCGGCACTTCGGCCAAATATATCGATGCCGTCCACAAGAGCGGCCTGACGCCGAAGACCTCGCATGATCTTTCGAGCCTGCGGCTGATGACCTCGACCGGTTCTCCGCTGTCGCCCGAGGGCTTCACCTTCGTTTACGAGGGTATCAAGGATGATATTCAGCTCGCTTCGATCTCCGGGGGTACCGATATCGTTTCGTGCTTCGTGCTCGGCAATCCTCTGCAGCCGGTGTGGCGCGGCGAGATCCAGGGGGCTGGCCTCGGCCTTGCCGTCGACGTCTGGAACGACGAGGGCAAGCCGGTGCGCGGTGAAAAAGGCGAGCTCGTTTGCACCAAGGCGTTTCCCTCCATGCCGGTCATGTTCTGGAACGATCCGGAGCGCGCCAAATATCGCGCCGCCTATTTCGAGCGCTTCGACAATATCTGGTGCCATGGAGACTTCGCCGAATGGACCGAGCATGGCGGCCTCGTCATTCACGGCCGCTCCGACGCGACGCTCAATCCCGGCGGCGTACGCATCGGCACGGCTGAGATCTACAATCAGGTCGAGCAGATCCCTGAGGTTCTGGAGGCGCTCTGCATCGGTCAGGATTGGGACGATGATGTCCGCGTCGTACTCTTCGTTCGCCTTGCCGCCGGTGTCTCCTTGACCGAGGATCTGGTCAAGGTAATGAAGACCCGCATCCGTACTGGTGCCTCGCCGCGCCATGTGCCGGCCAAGATCATCGCCGTTGCCGATATCCCCCGCACGAAATCCGGCAAGATCGTCGAGCTTGCGGTGCGCGAGGTGGTGCACGGCCGCCCGGTCAAGAACAAGGAAGCGCTCGCCAATCCGGAGGCGCTCAATCTCTTTGCAGGGCTGGAAGAGCTGAAAAGTTAAGGTGAGCCTTAAAACTGAGGGGCAAACGATGACCCTCCTTTGGTAACCCCGCGTTAAGAAAGCTTGGTCAAAGGTAAAGGCTAACTTGAGACCGTTCGCATGAGCTAGGAGCGGATTGGAGCCGCCCTTGGCTCCCGAGACATGAAGTTCACCGACTCGAGCTTGCTTTCGACAGCATAAACTTCAAAGGCAGCGCGGTTCGCTGCCTTTTTTTCGTTTCGTCCCGCGTGAAGGTGCGTCCGCTCTGTACATTGCCGCATTGAGCAAGTATGTGCACGCCTGAAGAAGAGGTTCGCGACGTGCGAACCACGATGATCGCCGCCTGCTGGCGCGCGAAGAATTCCGAAAGACAGATGATGACTGATTTCGAAGGCATCGCTCCTGCGATTGCCCAGGCTTTGGCGAAGCGCGGTTACGAAACGCTGACGCCGGTGCAGAAGGCCATGCTCGATCCGGGCCTCGCCGGCAAGGATGCGCTTGTCTCGGCCCAGACCGGCTCGGGCAAGACGGTTGCCTTCGGCCTGGCGCTGGCGCCAGGCCTGCTCGATGGCTCGGAGCGTTTCGGCCCGGCCGAAGCGCCGCTGGCACTGGCGATCGCCCCGACGCGCGAACTGGCGCTGCAGGTGCAGCGCGAGCTGGAATGGCTCTATGCGCTGACGGGCGCGACGATTGCCTCCTGTGTCGGCGGTATGGACATGCGCACGGAGCGACGCACCCTGGAGCGCGGCGCCCATATCGTCGTCGGCACGCCGGGCCGTCTCTGCGATCACATCCGCCGCAACTCGCTCGATATTTCCGAGCTTCGGGCCGTCGTCCTCGATGAGGCCGACGAAATGCTCGATCTCGGCTTCCGCGAGGATCTCGAGTTTATTCTGGAATCCGCACCTTCCGAGCGCCGTACCCTGATGTTTTCGGCGACCGTGCCGCGCTCGATCGCCAAGCTTGCGGAAAACTACCAGCGCGATGCCGTCCGTATCGCCACCGCTTCCGAAACCAAGCAGCATGTCGATATCGATTATCGCGCGCTGACCGTGGTGCCGAGCGACAGGGAAAACGCCATCATCAACGTGCTGCGCTACTATGAAGCGCGCAACGCCATCGTCTTCTGCTCGACGCGCGCTGCCGTCAATCATCTGACGGCGCGGTTCAACAATCGTGGCTTTTCGGTCGTCGCTCTCTCGGGCGAACTCAGCCAGAATGAGCGTACGCACGCCCTGCAGGCCATGCGCGACGGCCGCGCCCGCGTCTGCATCGCAACCGACGTCGCCGCCCGCGGTATCGACCTGCCGGGCCTGGAACTGGTCGTTCACGCCGATCTGCCGACCAATCCGGAAACGCTGCTGCACCGCAGCGGCCGCACGGGCCGCGCCGGCAACAAGGGCGTCAGCGCCATGATCGTGCCGCTCAGCGCCCGCCGTCGCACCGAGCGCCTGCTGGAAGCCGCCCGGATCCGTGCCACTTGGGCAAAGCCGCCTTCCGCTGAGGAAGTGAGCCAGCGTGACGACGAGCGTCTTCTCGCCGATCCGGTCTTTGCCGGTCCGCTTGGCGAAGACGAACAGTCGATCGTCCGGCAGTTGCTGGAGCGCCATGGTGCCGAGCAGGTCGCCGCCGCATTCCTGCGGCAATACCGCGCCGGCCATTCCGCGCCCGAGGAATTGCAGGACGTCCCGGCCGAAGGTGAGCGCAGAAAACCTCGTCGTGACGATTTCCCGGTTACTCCCCGCGACGACGGCCCTTCCGCGGGACGAAACGACTTTACCGACGGCATCTGGGTATCGCTCTCCGTGGGGCGCAAGCAGAATGCCGAGCCGCGCTGGCTGATCCCCATGCTCTGCCGCAACGGCAACCTGACCAAGCGCGATATCGGCGCGATCAAGATGCAGCCCGAGGAAACCTTCGTCGAGCTTGCGCCTGATAGTGCCGAGCGCTTCCTCACGGCCATCGGCCCCGACAAGACCCTTGAGCGCGGCATCCGCGTCAAGCAGCTCGCCGGCATGCCGGATTTCCAGGCCAAGCGGGAAGGCGGCTTCGCAAAGAAAAAACCCTTCGCCGACAAGGGACCTCGTTCGAACGACGGCCAAAAGCCCAAATGGAAATCCGATCGCAAGCCCGAACGGACGCATGCGGGCGAGGGCAGCGTTTCCGAGCGGCCCGACAAAAAGCCCTGGGCAAAAAAGCCTGGTAAGCCGAGCTTCGCCAAGAATGACAGCGGCCCGCCGAAGGGCGGAAAGCCGAATTCCAGGGCGGCCCGCAAGGCTGGGAAGGCGCGGGGCGAGTGAACTTAATCGCCGCGCTTAAGGTTAGCGCGGCGAGCCCGTCGTTGTCGCAGGACTTCGCAGCACCGCGACGTCGCGGGCAATCCGTGAGTGGACTGAGGGCGTTGAGAAAATGTCTGCCTGGTGCCACAAGCGTTATTCAGCTTGACATTTGGATCACGTCAAGCAGATGATTATTCATGGGGTTGCGATCACCCCACGAGGCTACGGCCGAAGAATCGCGTCCTTGAACCCGAGCCAACGGAGGACGCGCCATGCCGTCATTTCTGGAAATCACACCCGACAAGCTGAATCGCATTATAGGCACGCCCAATTTGCCGACGATTATCGACGTTCGCAATGAAGAGGACTTCGCCGCCGATCCCCGTCTTATTCCCGGCTCGGTCCGCCGCGACTACCGAACGGTAACCGACTGGGCGAATGAATTGGCTGGGCCAGCCATCGTTCTCTGCCAGAAAGGACAGAAACTCGGTCACGGAGTTGCTGCCCATCTGCGTGTCTTGGGAAAGGAGGCGGAGGTCCTTGAAGGCGGATTCGAAGCATGGCGAAGCGCGAAGTACATGCTGGTCGCCGAGGAAAAGCTGCCTTCCAGAGATGCCAAGGGCCGGACCGTGTGGGTAACGAGGGCGCGGCCGAAGATCGATCGCATCGCTTGCCCATGGCTGATCCGGCGCTTCATCGATCCGTCAGCGATCTTCCTGTTCGTTCCGGCAACCGAAGTGTCGGCCGTCGCCGATCGCTTCAAGGCGACGCCATTCGACATCGAGGATGTCTTCTGGAGCCATCGTGGCGAGCTATGCACCTTCGATGTCATGGTTGAGGAGCTCGGTCTCGGCAGCGAGCCTCTCCTTCATCTTGCAACCATTGTTCGGGGCGCCGATACCGCCCGGCCCGACCTTGCACCTGAAGTCTCCGGGCTGCTCGCGGCGTCGCTCGGGCTTTCGCGGATGTTCAATGACGATCTGCAGCAATTGGAAGCCGGCATGACGCTCTATGATGCCTTCTATCGTTGGTGTCGTGACGCGACGGAAGAAACGCACAACTGGCCGAACCCGAGGAAGGTGTGAGAAACTATGACCGACCTCGTCAAGAACGCGGCCGCGCGATCAAGCACGCCTGATCGGGACGTTGTTCCCCTCCGTGAGGCGATCAAGGTCTGGACCCGCGTTGCCGCCTTGAGCTTCGGCGGACCGGCTGGGCAGATCGCCGTCATGCACCGTATCGTCGTCGATGAAAAGAAATGGGTGGGAGAGCACAGGTTCCTCCATGCGCTCAACTACTGCATGCTGTTGCCGGGTCCGGAGGCGCATCAGCTTGCCATCTATATCGGCTGGCTGCTGAACGGGACGCTGGGCGGCATGATCGCAGGCATTCTTTTCGTCCTGCCGGGCTTTCTGGCAATCCTCGCGCTCAGTTATGTCTACGTTCTGTTCGGGAGCCTGACCTTTGTCGAAGGGATGTTTTTCGGGCTCAAATGCGCCGTACTGGCGGTCGTAATCCAGGCCGTCTTCCGCGTCGGCAGCCGAGCCCTCAAAAACAAGGCCATGGTTGCATTGGCCGCGGCTGCTTTCGTGGCGATCTTCTTCCTGCACGTTCCGTTTCCGATCATTATCGTTGGGGCCGGACTTATCGGCTACCTCGCCTCTCGCGGAGGGGTCGCTGCCTTCAAGATAGGTGGCGGACACAAATCGGGCTCCGGAACGATTTTGGAGGATAGGGACTCCGTTCTTGGCGAGGAGATCCCTTTGCACGCTCGACCGAATCTCGCTTGGTCTCTGAAGACGTCAGGTGCCTTAGCGGCCGCGTGGCTCATTCCGGTTGCGGCCCTCCTGATTACGCTCGGTCCCGATAACGTCTTTTCCAAAATCGGGATATTCTTCAGCGAGATGGCAATCGTGACTTTTGGGGGCGCCTATGCCGTGCTGGCATATGTGGCGCAGCAGGCCGTACAGCAGTTGGGCTGGCTGCGGCCTGGCGAGATGCTGGACGGTCTGGGTATGGCGGAAACGACCCCTGGGCCACTGATCATGGTCACGCAGTTCGTCGGGTTCCTCGCGGGCTATCGCAATCCCGGTACCCTCGGGCCTCTTGCGGCAGCAACCTTCGCTGCCGTGCTGACAACATGGGTCACGTTCCTGCCAAGCTTCCTTTGGATTTTCGCAGGCGCGCCGTTTATCGAGAAGATGCGCGGCAATGTCGCGCTGACCGGAGCCATGTCGGCGATAACGGCGGCTGTGGTGGGTGTCATCCTCAATCTCGCGATTTGGTTCGGGCTCCATGCGCTGTTCGGCAAGACTACAAGCTTCACCTATGGTTCCTGGACGATGGACGTGCCCGTCTTGACCTCGCTTTCATCGCCCTCGTTGGTGTTGACCTTGCTTGCCGCCATCGCGATCTTTCGCCTGAAGATGTCGGTGATCTCGACCTTATTGGCGTCCGCCGCTTTGGGCGTTGGCTGGACCGTCTTCGTTTCGTAACGGAAGGCATCCGCCCCTCATCTGCGGGATGTCAGCCAAACTCCTACCAGCGTCACCGCCAATCCCGCGAACATTGCCGTTGTCAGCGGTTCGGAAAACAAGGCCCAGGCCCACAGCATGGTCACGGGCGGGCTGAGATAGATGGCCGCGCTGACCTGCGCGACAGGAAAGAGGCGCAGGCTGGTGTAATAGACCGAATAGGCGGCGAAGGTCGCGATCAGCACCAGCCATATCATGCCGATCGCAAAGCCGCGGGTCAGAGGCGGTGCGATGTCGCCCTGCATCATCGCGCAGATGCCGAAGAGCACCGAGGCTGTCAGCGTATGGATGCAGAGGCTTTGGTGAACGGGCAAATGCCCCGTGCGCCGCCGCTTGTGCAGCACCGATGCGAAGGCAAAGACGAGCATCGAGCCGACGGTCAATCCATAGGCCCAGATGGGAGCTGCGCCGAAGCTGAGGCTATCGATCGATACGATCAGCACGCCTGCGACTGCGATCGCCGTTCCCAGCCATTGGCGTCCAGTCAGCCGCTCCCCGAGGACCGGTTGGGAGAGAGCTGCAATCGCCAGCGGCAAGAGGTCCGAGATCAGCGCCACCAGCCCCGTCGGCACCCGCTGCTCGATCGCGAGTGCGAATCCGCCGAGATAGAGGAAGACCGACATCACGCCGAACAGCATCTGTTCGGCTATCGCGCGCGGCCGCAGCCGTGGCCCGATCGAAAGCGCAAAGGGCAGCAGAATCAAACCGGATAGAAGCGTGCGCCAGAACAGCACCAGCATGACGCTGGCCTCCTGGCTGGCATAGCGAATGCCGATGAAACCGGAACTCCAGCTGACGATCAGGAGCGCGGCCATTAGCGGCCAAAGAAAGCGGCGTTCGTTCGGCGCGGTCCGGGATAGGCTTTGGTCTGTCATCAGACTCTCGATTACATGTCCGTCTCGGTTCAGCCATAGGCGAGTATCGGCTTGATGACACATGACAAATATCGATCAAGGCATGACATTTCAGTCTAAAAACTCATGAATATTTGCTTAACGCTGCCGGAATATGCATTCTCTCCGCCGAACTATAATCTGGAGCGAGTTTGCCATGACCGAATTGACAAGCCGCCGCTTGGAAATCGATGCTCTGCGTGCGCTGTGGGCGATCCGTCACCACGGCGGTATCACCCGCGCCGCCGAGGCGCTGGGCCTGTCGCAATCCGCCGTCAGCCACAAGATCAAGCGGCTTGAGACCAGCCTCGATTGCGATCTCCTGAGTCGCAAGCCCGGAGCGTCGATGTTCACCGCAGCCGGCGAGGATCTGCTTGACTATGCCGGGCGCATCCTCGGCCTGCATGACGAGGCGCTGCTGAGCCTCTCGAAGACATCGCTTGCCGGTCGTGTCGCTCTCGGCCTGACCGAGGATACGACCTGCACCGACCTTGCCCGCATCTTGGGGCGGTTCCGCCGCCTGCATCCGAATGTCTCCGTGCGCACCAAGGTACGCATGAGCCTCACCCTTCGGGCAATGCTGGAACGAGGGGAGCTTGACGCCGCCATTATCCAGGTCTTCGCCCATGAGGTCCGCCCGACCGATGTCGTTCTCTTTCGCGAACAGCTGCATTGGGTCAAGCATCCGGACCTGACTCTGTCGCCGGGCGGCCCGGTCCCCTTCCTCTCTTTCGATGATGAATGCTTCTATCGCCGATGGGCGCTGGATATCGGGCAGGATGGCGGCGTGGTTCTGGAAACCGTCTTCGAATGTGCGAGCGCGGCGGGCATCATCGCGGCCGTGAACTCGGGCTTGGGCGTGGCGTTGCTGAACGGCCGCCACTTGCAGCCCGATATGGAGATCGTCACCAACGGTCTGCCGGCGCCACCTAATTTGGCCTATGTGGTGCGTCGCGGACGCAAGGTGAGAAATCCCGCGCTCGATACCCTCGTTGCAGAGATCGAGAGCGAAGTCAGTCGTTACGGAGGGCTGGCTCTCGCAAGCTGAACGAAGCTGCCGATGAGCGTTCTTTCCATGAGCGATCTCTAACACGGAGATTTGCACGCGTTGCGTGACTGGGGCAGAATGCTCACGTCGGACAGGCAGCGGAATGGAGTGGCGCTCATGCTGATCGGCTCATGTCATTGCGGCAAGACGGGCTGGACGCTCAAAGGCGACCCAGGCTCGATCACGGCATGCAATTGCACCCTCTGCCGGCGCTACGGCGCGCTATGGACATATGATTACGAAGGAGAGCGGGTCTCCGTGACCGGACCGACGGCTTCCTATGCCCGCGCGGAAAAGCAGCCGTCCCTCGAAATATTGTTCTGCTCATCCTGCGCCAATGTCTTGAGCTGGCGCGGCCTGCGGCTTCAGAAGGATGGCCGCCGTCGCATGGCCGTCAACCTGCGGCTGGCACCGCCGGATCTCGTCGCCGACCTGCCCATCGATCATTTCGACGGCCTGGACACATTCGAAGACCTGCCTTCCGACGGGCGATGCGTGCGCGATCTCTGGTTTTGACGGCGAGCCAATTGTCTCTCAGTTCGCCAGCACCCTCGGCGAGGGGAAGGTGATCTCGACCAGAGTGCCCTCGTTCGGGGCCGAGTTGATCGAGAAGGTCGCCCTGTTGGCATCGACCATGGCCTTGGTCAGCGGCAGGCCGAGGCCGGTGCCGTCGCCGCGCTTGCGGGCATTCGTCGAGACCTGCCGGAAGGGCTTCATCGCCTGTTCCAGCTCCGAGCGCGTCATGCCGACGCCGGTATCCCTGATGCGCATCACCACGCTGCCATTGCCTTCATAGGCTGTCGACACCACGATCTGGCCGCCCGACGGCGTGAAGCGGATGGCATTGGAGAGGATATTCAGCGCGATCTGCTTGATCGAGCGCAGGTCGGCGACGACATTTGGCACCGCTTGCGACAGCGCCGTGCGAATGATGACGCGCTGGCTGTTGGCCTGCGGCTGCACCAGCGACACGGCTTCGGTGATCGCTTCATTGAGGCCGACCGAGGCGAAATCCAGGTCCATCTCGCCGGCTTCGATCTTCGAGATGTCGAGGAGATCGTTGACGATATCGAGCACATGGCGGCCGGAGCGGCCGATATCGGTCGCGTATTCGACATAGCGCGAATGGCCGATCGGCCCAAAGCGCTCGCCGGCCATCATGTCGGAAAAGCCGATGATGGCGTTGAGCGGCGTGCGGATTTCATGGCTGACGCGAGCCAGGAAGTCCGTCTTGTGGGCATTGGCGGTTTCGGCGGCGCGCTTGGCGTTGCGCAGCTCTTCCTCGGTTCGCTTCCATTGCGTGATGTCGCGGATGACGGCGCAGTAGCCGTTCGAGGAGTTGAGGCGCCCCATGGTCATGAACAGTGGCACGAAGCCACCGGATGCCTCGCGGCCGATCACTTCGCGGCCGTCATTGAGCACGCTGGCGACACCATGACCGGAAAGGCCGCCGAGATAGTCGAGCACCGCCTTCTGGCTCTCATGGGCAAACAGCATGACGAAGGGTTTGCCGCGGGTTTCCTGGTCGTCATAGTTGAAGAGGGCGCTGGCCGAGCGGTTCATCGAGCGGATCTCGCCATCCTGGCCGATGATGATGACGCCGTCCGTTGCCGTCTCCAGCGTCGAGCGTAGCTCCTCGATCTCCACTTGCAGCTTCGCGACCTTCTCGAGGATGCGCTCGGGGCGGGCTTCTTCAGGAATGGGTTGCGGCGGCGGTGCCGGGGGCTCGCTTCTTTCCACCGGCATCAGCGCCAGCATCAGGGCCGTACCGTCTTCTTCCCAGCGGATCGACTGCAGCCGTGCCGTGACAGGCACCAGCGCATCGTCAGCGCGCACGACCATTATCGTGCCGGGTTGCTCGGTCTTGCTCTCCAGATCATTGCGCTGCAACAGCGCATCCAATCCGCCGACCTGTTCGAGCTCATCGAGGCTGTCATAGCCGGTCAGCCGCAGGAATTCCGGATTGCCGTGGATCAGCCGATCACCGGCATGGATGAGAACGGCGAGCGGCAGCTGGTCGACGATGTCGGACGACAGGCCGGTGCGCATCTTCACGCGCGGCGGAATGGCATTGCTCAGAACATCGAGGGGGTCGAAATCCTCTTCTGGCTCGGCCGATGCCGGCGAAACTTCGGTGGCCGCCTCGTCACCCGTTTTCGGGCCGTTATCATCCGCAGTGTCGACGAGCTTCACGACCGGCGGCGCTACATTCTCTTCTATAGTTGGCGCTGCCGGCGGCTGGTCATCGCCGTGGCCATTTCCATCAGTCGTTTTGGGTGCCTCGGAGAGGATTTCGTCCGCCGCATTCGGTTGTGGAGGGGTATCGGCACCTTCCTCATGCAGCCCATCGTGCGGCTGCTCCGCTGGCGGTTCCGTGCGCTTGCCGAAGGGCTCGAGCTGTCGGGCGATTTCGCGGAAAGCTGCCTGTTCGCTGAGCGAAAGGGCAGCCTGCGTCACCGTCCGGCGCTCGTGCAGACGGACGACCTTGTCCGACTCACGGCGGTTCGGTGTCTCGGAAATCCGCAATGCAGGCGGTTCGTAATGCAGGACCGGCCCGGTTTCTGCGGTATCCCGGGCGGGGCTTTCGATCTCTTCTGTCGCCAATGGAGATTCGACTTCGGGAGCCGGCTGTTCATTCGATGCCGCCTCCGCTTCCACGGCAGGTTCGGCGAAAGCTGCAGCATCGTCGGTCGCTTGTGTGCCGAGCGCCATGCCGCGCTTCATCGGATCTTCGACGGCATCCGCCAGGCGGACAACGCCGAAGCCTCGGAAGCCGTCGAATTCGCGGCTGCGCGTATAGGTCGGCAGGGCGGCAAGGTCGACCGGCACGGTCAGGTTCGTACCTTCCACTGGCCAGTAGATGGTTCGTCCGGACCATGTATCGCGCCGCGCCAATAGTTCCGCGATCTTGCCGTCAGGATCGAGATTGAAACGGCGAGCGACATCGGCAAAAGCGGTGCCGGCAATCTGGGCGGCATGCGGTCCGACCGCATCGGCAAATTCGCGGGAAACCTCGCTGAAATGCCCGGCCGCATCGATCTTCCAGACAAAACGGGTGGCGCGCCCGTTGTGCTTGAAATTGAATCCCTCCGCAGGCGTGTTTTCAATATCGGTATGGGTTTCCGGATCGGTATGGGTTTCTGGCGGAGGCGGTTCTGCCGCCGCCGTCGCCTCTACGCCAGCTTCATCTTCGCTAGCCGTTGTGGCTTCCGGCTGATGCTCATCGACGTGAGCTTCGGTTGCGGCAACCGCGCTGGGCGTGCCATTCGCATCAGCAGTCGCTTCCGTTCCTGATTCGCTTGGGTTTCTGGCGGCCGGGGCCACCACCTGTTGCTCGTCCTCCCGATATTCCGGCGTCTCGTCCAGCTCCTCGATATCGGCCACCGCATCGATGACGTCGCCGAACGGTGCCGCCGGAGCGGTTTGAGGCGCTTCATCGGCGGCCGCTGCCTCAAGTTCCGTGCGAGCTTCCTCCGCCTGTGGCTCCACGTTTGCGGCGGGCCGCTCGTGACCGGCAGGGCCTTCGGTTGGATCGAGGCGGCTCATCACAGCCTCGACCACGAAGAGCAAATGCAGGGCAGGGATTTCTGAGAGCTTGCCGATGGCGGCGGGCAGATAACCATGGGCGGTCGAGATCGGCCGCTTGATCAGCCGATCCGGCTGCGCGCCGGCCATGGTCGTTAACATCCGCGCCGTCTGCGGCGTCACGCCGAGCGTTTGGAAGCCGGCGGACGCGGTGACGATTTCGCCATCGCGGCCGATGACGGCCATATGTGTATCGGGGTCATCGAACCCGCCAATCATGCGCTTGGCGCATTCGGCCGATGAGAGCGGCTTTGAAGAAACCGGAGAGGAAAACAGCACCGCTTCTTCGCCGGCCTGGATGCGAATGAGTTCGACGGCCGCATTGACGACAGCCCGCTGAAAGCCCGAGGCCATGCGGATCAGGAATGTGCGCTGATCGCCGACAGCACCAAGGCCGCGCGCCGTCGCCTCGATCTGGCGGAAAGAGACGTCGCCGGACTTCGGCCCCTGTTCGACAAAATCGTAAATGGCGTCATAGCCAAAGAGGTTGGCGCCGGCGCCGTTGGCCCAGAGCACGCGATCCATGCCGGTCGAAAACATGACCATGGCTTCACCGCGCGCGAAGCGTTCCCGAACGCGCGGATGCACGGCAATGTCAATGAACGGATATTGAATTGCGGGCATTTTCCAACCTGTTTTGCGGGCGTAATCGCCTCTCGTGATTTAACGCTTTATTAATAACGGCGCCCCGCTTTTCGGTCCAGCGAACGGCCCATTTTTCGGCCGGAAAGGTTAACGCCTTGTGCGTCGCACAAATATGTTGCACTGCACAATATTTTATATTATATACACCTCACACAGGTTCACGATAGGCGCCTCAGAGAGGGCCTTTTTAGGAGCGTAATCATGGCTACTGTAAAGAAAGACGACGTTTTTTCAACGGCTGCATTCGATCCGTCCAAGTTCTCCGAATCCTTCCGCGATTTCGCTGAAAAGGGTGCTGCCCAGTCCAAGGAAGCCTTCGCCAAGCTGAAGGCTGCTACCGAAGAAGCCGGCAAGACGGTTGAAGCAACCGTGCAGACCGCACAGGCTGGTTCCGTAGAAATCGGCCTCAAGGCCATCGACGTTCTGCGCACCAATGCCGAAAGCTCGCTGGCTCACATGGAAGCCCTGCTTCGCGTCAAGTCCGTTGCCGAACTCTTCGAACTTCAGACGGCTTTCATCCGCAAGCAGGCCGAAGTCACCGTCGAGCAGGCCAAGTCCATTCAGGACACCACCAAGAAGGTCGCCGAAAAGCTGGCAAAGCCTGCCAAGGATGCCGCTGAAAAGGCAATGGCCTCCTTCAAGGCCTAATCACCTCCGATAAGCCTCCCAAGGCACGAATGTCCCGCCTGCAGGTGAAAACCTCTGGCGGGACTTTTCATTTCCGCCGCAAGCCGGCGTGGCCGGTATCCGGCCGCGCATCATCATTTGGATATCTGCAAAGCTTTTTTGTATTGCGGGGAGATAGGACTTGAAATAATTTCAAAGTCCTCGTATGTCACCCCCGTTCGCGGCGACGCGAGCATGTGCGGTTGTAGCTCAGTTGGTTAGAGCGCAGGTTTGTGGCACCTGAGGTCGGAGGTTCGAGACCCCCCAACCGTACCATTATCTCCCTTGATCCGTTCGTAGCAGATGTCGGCGCCATTGGCCGCTGAAGCCTATTTCTTGTCCTCGGGCTTCTTCGACACGTGCCCGGGCGATATCGGATCGCTTGCCGGAAAAGTCTCTTCCAGCGCTTCTTCCAGATAATCGTCCTGTTCCTTGTGTTCTTTTTCGTCCAGTTTCTGTTGCTTCTTGTCGCTCATCATCCTGGCTCCCTGATTTCTATCTGAAATACTAGGCTTCGTCCGGTCTTTGTCCAGCAGCGAGGGACGAACGGCGGGGAATGGCAAATCGCGCCCATCTCGTAAACGCGGGCCGCTCGCCGAAATTATCTTGGAACCGTCCGCGGCGTTCGTCGTTGTCTCCATATCGGCAACCGGACGAAAGGAGCGGGCATGTCTGTACCGAACGAGCCGATCCCCGAGTCGCCTCCGATACCGGAACCAGGCTGGACGCCGAAGCCACCGATCGAAGAGCCGGAGCCGGACAGGTTGCCGGACGAAGTTCCCGTTCCCAATCCTGACGAGAACGAGGAGCCGCCGAAACATGCCGAGGCTCGACCGCTGCCGCATGCGCCATCATGGTGGTGCAGCTTGATGCCGTGATTTTTGCCTGTAAGCGGCGCCGCATCCGCCAACTTTACCTCATAGGAAGGTCCGCCGCTCTTCGCTCACCAGCTCCTGCAGGAAGTCCGCAACGGTGCGCACGCGCACGAGGTCGCGGGCACTTTCATGATAGGTCGTCCAGTAGGCACGCTTGATGGAGATATCGGGCAGGATGCGGGTCAGCTCCGGAAACTGCCTGGCGATGTAATCATGCAGAATGCCGATGCCGGCGCCGGAGCGCACGGCTTCCGTCTGGCCGATGGCGGTTGAGATCTCGAAAGAGGCGTCCCAACTGCGCATGATCTCGCCTGAGAAATTCAGCGATGCGGTAAAGATCAGGTCTTCGACATAGCCGACGCGCGGATGCAGCTTCAGCGCCTCGACGCTGTCGGGCAGCCCGGCCTGTTCCAGATAGGTTTTCGAGGCATAGAGCCCGAGCGTGTAGTCCGTCAGCTTCGATGAAACCAGACGGCCCTGTTCCGGGCGTTCGAGCGTGATCGCGATATCGGCTTCGCGCTGCGACAGCGAAAAGGAGCGGGGAACGGGCACGAGCTGGATGCGAAGCTCGGGATAGCGGGCGATCAGCCTCCCGAGCCTGGGCGCCAGGAAGGACACGCCGAAGCCGTCGGGCGCGCCGATCCGTACCGTGCCCGTAATGGCACTGTCGAGGTGGCCGACGCTGGCCTGCGCGCGCAGCATCTCCGTTTCCATGCGCTCGGCTGCGTGCAGGAAGATCTCGCCTTCCGCCGTCAGATCGCAGCCATTGGTGCGGCGCACGAGCAGCCGCGTCTTCAACCGCTCCTCCAGCGTCGTTACCCGGCGGGAGAGGGTAGCGTGGTTGACGCCGAGCCTTTTGGAGGCGGCGAGAATCTGCCCGGTGCGCGCCACGGCCAGAAACATGCGGACATCGTCCCAGTCCATTTGCACATCCCCTTTCGGATTGGCCTCTTTTGCACAGCAAGGACTTTAATTTTTGCACAACGGTTGCTTATAACAGCTCATTGATTTGTGCAAATTGAAGTGCCATCCTGTGGCCATCCAAGAAAACGAGGAGGCACATCCATGCGTGAGATCGGTCATTTCATCGGCGGCAAGCACGTCGCCGGCACGAGCGGGCGCAGCAGCAAGGTTTACAATCCGGCAACCGGCGAAATGCAGGCAACCGTCGCGCTTGCGAGCGTCGAGGAAATCCGCGCAGCCGTCGAAAACGCCAAGGCCGCGCAGCCGAAATGGGCTGCTACCAACCCGCAGCGCCGCGCCCGCGTCTTCTTCAAGTTCGTCGAGCTTTTGAACAAGAACATGGATGAACTTGCCACCTTGCTCTCCAAGGAGCACGGCAAGACGGTCGAAGATTCCAAGGGCGACGTCATTCGCGGTCTGGAAGTCTGCGAATTCGTCTGCGGCATCCCGCACCTGCAGAAGGGCGAATTCACCGAGGGTGCCGGCCCGGCGATCGACATGTACTCCATTCGCCAGCCGGTTGGCGTCGGCGCCGGCATTACGCCGTTCAACTTCCCGGCCATGATCCCGATGTGGATGTTTGCGCCGGCAATCGCTTGTGGCAATGCCTTCATCCTGAAGCCGTCCGAGCGTGATCCGTCCGTGCCGCTCCGTCTCGCCGAATTGATGATCGAAGCCGGTCTGCCGGCAGGCATTCTCAACGTCGTCAATGGTGACAAGGCCGCCGTCGACGCCATCCTGACCGATCCGGATATCGCTGCCGTTTCCTTCGTCGGTTCCACGCCGATTGCCCGCTACGTCTATGGAACGGCTGCCATGAACGGCAAGCGCGCGCAGTGCTTCGGCGGCGCCAAGAACCACATGATCATCATGCCCGATGCCGACATGGACCAGGCCGTCAACGCGCTGATGGGCGCCGGCTACGGTTCGGCTGGCGAGCGCTGCATGGCGGTATCGGTCGCCGTCCCGGTCGGCGAAGACACGGCCAACCGTCTCGTCGAGAAGCTGGTACCGAAGATCGAATCCCTGCGCATCGGCCCCTATACCGACGACAAGGCCGATCTCGGCCCGCTCGTCACCAAGGACGCCTATAACCGCGTCACCGGCCTGATCAACCGCGGTGTCGAGGAAGGCGCCAAGCTGGTCGTCGACGGCCGTGGCTTCAAGCTGCAGGGCTATGAGGATGGCTATTTCGTCGGCGGCACGCTGTTCGACCACGTAAAGCCCGACATGGACATCTACAAGACCGAGATCTTCGGACCGGTTCTCTCCGTCGTTCGCGCCAAGAACTACGAAGAAGCTCTCGACCTGCCGATGAAGCACGAATACGGTAATGGCGTCGCCATCTACACCCGTGACGGCGATGCGGCCCGCGACTTCGCCTCGCGCATCAATATCGGCATGATCGGCGTCAACGTTCCGATCCCGGTTCCGCTCGCCTACCACTCCTTTGGCGGCTGGAAGGCTTCCAGCTTCGGCGATCTCAACCAGCATGGCACGGATTCCATCAAGTTCTGGACGCGCACCAAGACGATCACCGCCCGCTGGCCGTCCGGCATCAAGGACGGTGCGGAATTCGTCATGCCGACGATGAAGTAAGCATCGTAATCACTGACCCGTGTCAGCCGCCGTCCATCTTTCGGACGGCGGCTTTTTTATTGCGTTTGTTTTCGATGGAGTCATCTTGTCAGGGCCGCCGTTTTCATTTAGAACAAAACAAGAACAACGGGAGGGCCGAGCGATGGCCGTGACCTATCAGATCGACTATCTCGAATTTCCGTCGAAAGACGGCCTGAAGACCCGCCGCTTCTTCGAGGAAGCCTTCGACTGGAGCTTTGTCAGCTATGGACCGACCTACCATGTCATCGAGGCGGCCGGAATAGATGCCGGCATAGATGGCGACGCGGGAGAGGCTGCCGGCACGCCGTTGCCCGTCGTGCGCACCACCGATCTGGAAGCCGCACAGCGCGCCGTCGAATTCGCCGGCGGCGTCATCACGCGCCCGGCCTTCGATTTTCCCGGCGGCCGGCGCTTTCACTTCCGCGAACCCGGCGGCTGTGAAATGGCGGTCTGGGTATCTGTGCCATAAACGAGTTGGCGTCGCTGTGGCATTAAGGTTGCAGTCTTGCGGGCAAATTGATCGTTCGCGCTTCACGTGCGGCAAGCCCGTATTTTTCCGTTGATTGACGGTCGTTTTCCTGATCTCAAATGCAACGGTAAGGCGAGCGGCGTGTCGCGCAACACGTCTCCCGGCGGCTTGTGCCTAAGTGGAGCGCCCGTTGGAATGCTCGTCCTCTTGTGGAGTAGGGGAGTATAGCATGGCAGCTGTCGAGCAAAATTATCCGTTGGACGGGAGGCCTCCTTTCCAAAGGGCTTCCTTTACGGGCAACGCTTCTGAATATTTCGGCATCTGGATCGTCAACATTTTGCTGACGATCGTCACGATAGGCATCTATTCCGCCTGGGCGAAGGTGCGACGCAACCGGTATTTCTACGGCAACACGGTCATTCTGGGTCAGAGCTTCGAATATCACGCCAAGGGCAAGCAGATACTGATTGGACGCTTGATCGTCTTCGGCTTCCTGATCTTGGTGAATATCCTCTCTCACGTGGCGCCGCTCGCATTACTGGCGCTTTGGCCCGTCTTGCTGGTCGTGTTCCCATGGTTTCTCATGCGCGGATTGCGGTTCAATGCCCGCGTGACGAGCTACCGCAATGTGCGTTTCGATTTCGTGGGAACGTATGGTGGCGCGTTCAAGGCAATCTTCCTGGGTGCCTTGATATCGATAATATCGATCGGGCTACTGTCGCCGATCGCAAGCCGTTGGTTCTATAAATATATCTTCGACAATCTGCGCTATGGCGATCGACCATTCTCGACCGAGCCGCGACTGGGTGCGATTTATAAGGTTTTCGGCGCGATGATCGCAATCGGCATCGGAGGCGCCGTGGTTTTGGGGTTCGTTGTGGGCGCCTCCGGTATTTTTCGGGGAATCCCAATTGGCCCGGCAGGGGCTGATCTCGGCCCAGCGCTTTTCGGTTTTCTTGTCGGCATGTTCGCCTACATATTTGCGGGTCTCTATTATCGAGCCTCGATGCGTAACATCATCTGGTCGGCGGCAATGATCGATCATCGCCATCAGCTTCGCAGCAATCTCGGCCGTCGGCAGTATATCTGGATCGTGATTGTCAACACCGTTCTGACCGTGGTGACGTTAGGTCTGATGCGCCCGTGGGCAGCGGTTCAGATGCAGCGTTTCCTGGCGGAGCATACCTCTATCAGCGTCGACGGCGACATCGGTGTGGTCTTCGATCAGATCCGCTCGACAGGCAGTGCCGTGGGTGCGGAATATCTTGATGTCGATGGATTCGACTTTGGTTTCTGACACGATACCGATTGCGATCGGCCTCTGGTATCCACCGCATTCCAGCCGGGAAGTTTCAGCCCGGCTGGTGGATGTAGGCGGGTCGCTCATGGTGCTTTCGGCCGAAGAGGGCGAAGAAGGCAAGCGACTTGCTTGGGGCATTCGCTCCGATGTCGAGATCAGTCAGCGTGTCGGCTCCATCCCGCGTCGAGTTGTGTTCGGCAACGAATCCGTCTTCGAAACGCGAGACAATAATGCCATGGACGCCTATCTGCGAAGTCGCGGCGAAGGGCGCAGCAGCTTCATTCATGGGCTTGAGATCGTTCGTCCCCGCCTGATCGCCTTTGCCTTGGCGACGGTTGTCCTCGCCTCGATCGTCTATCGCTACGCCCTGCCGGTTCTGGTGGAGCTTGCGGTCGTTGTGACGCCACCCGTGGTGCCGGAGATGATGTCTGCGGGAACGTTGAAGACGCTTGATAGGGTGACCTTTAGCCCCAGCAAACTCCCCAACGCGCAGCAGGATGCAATTCGCAGCGGCTTTGAGAGGTTAGCCACAAATGCGCAGGGCGGGGCGGATCGCTACCATCTGAATTTCCGCGATGGTGGCCTCATTGGCGCCAACGCGTTTGCACTGCCGGACGGCAATCTCGTGCTCACGGATCAACTTGTCGAGCTCGCCGGCGGCGATCAGGAGATGGTCATTGCCGTTCTTGGGCACGAGATCGGCCATGTCGAATACAAGCACAGCCTGCGCCAGCTCTATCGCGCCGCAGGCGTCGCTGGTCTTGTCCTGCTGATCGCGGGTGACGTTGGTTCCGGCGTTCAGGATATCTTGACGCAGGGTGGCGGCCTGCTGGCGCTTTCCTATTCCCGTGAGGCGGAGGCGCAAGCTGATCGTCGCTCTGTGGAGCTGATGCAGGCGGCCGGAAAGGACCCGGCGGCTCTTTCGCGCTTCTTCGATATCCTCGAAACGAAACTTGATGACCATAGCAGCACCAGCATGCTGTCGACCCATCCGGGCACGCCGGAACGAAGGCAGGCGATCCTTGATTATGCCAAGGAGCTGAAGGAGAAGCAGGTAGTCCCGAGTGGGTGAGGGGGTTCAGCTTCGAAATAACGTGAATATGAATTTCATATTTTGGAATTGTTCAAAACTGAGAAAGCCACTATATACGGGTCCAGCCCCTAAGCAGCCTTGATTCCAGGAGATCGGCATGCGCTTGACGAAGCAGACCAATTACGCAGTGCGCATGTTGATGTATTGCGCCGCCAATGATGGCCATCTGAGCCGCATCCCGGAAATCGCGAGAGCATACAGCGTATCCGAGCTGTTTCTCTTCAAGATCCTGCAGCCGTTGACCAAGGCAGGTCTTGTCGAAACGGTGCGTGGTCGCAATGGCGGCGTGCGCCTTGCAAAGCCGGCAACCGATATCAGTCTGTTCGACGTCGTCCGCGTCACCGAGGACAGCTTCGCCATGGCGGAATGCTTCGAGGATGGCGTGGTGGAATGCCCGCTGGTCGATAGCTGCGGCCTTAATTCGGCGCTGCGCAAGGCACTGAACGCTTTCTTCGACGTTCTGACCGAATATTCCATCGACGATCTGGTCAAGGCGCGTCCGCAGATCAACTTCCTGCTTGGCATTACCGCCCAGGATCACAAGGCGATCGCGAAGAAGCCGACGGTCGCAGCGCCGGCCGCCTGATCTGCCATTCAGAATTCGATCAAGCTTTTGGTCCGCAGTTACCTCCGGTAGCTGCGGATTTTTGTTTGCGTTGCCTCCTATCCGGGCAATATAGGGTTTGCGGATTGTGAGAAGAAAACGTCAAATCGTTCTGAATCTGACAAAAAGATGCAAAATTTTGCCAGAATCTTACCAATTCAGAGGTCTTTTCGTCTGAAAATTTCCAAACTCTACGATTTGGAAAAATTTTAGGCGGCGCTTGTTGCTTTCAAACTTAAAATAAAGTTCCATCGGCGCGATCCGGATGGGAACCTCTGGTGGTGTCCACGGCTTCAAAAGAATAACAAATCTGGGAAACGATATCATGAAAAAGATTTCTGTCCTGCTGGCAGTGACAGCCCTGGCTTCGGTCATGGCGACGTCCGCCTGGTCAAAAACGCTTGTCTATTGCTCTGAAAGCTCGCCGGAAGGTTTCGATCCGGGCCTCTACACGGGCGGCAACACCTTCGACGCCTCGTCGCGCACGATCTATAGCCGTCTTGTCGAATTCAAGCATGGCAGCACCGAAATTGAGCCGGGCCTCGCCGAAAGCTGGACCGTGTCTCCGGATGGCAAGGAATACACGTTCAAGCTGCGCAAGGGCGTGAAGTTCCAGACCACCGACTTCTTCACGCCGACGCGTGACCTCAATGCCGATGACGTGATCTTCTCGATCAGCCGTCAGCTGGGCACGGATAGCCCCTGGGCAAAGTATGTCGCCGGCGGCTCCTATGAATACGCCGATGGCATGGGCTTCCCGAAGCTCATCAAGTCGATCGACAAGGTTGACGACCTCACGGTCAAGTTCGTCCTGAACCGTCCGGAAGCTCCCTTCCTCGCCGACCTCGCCATGGACTTCGCCTCGATCCTGTCGAAGGAATATGCAGACAAGCTGCAGGCCGATGGCAAGATGGAACAGATGAACCAGCAGCCGCTCGGCACTGGCGCCTTCACTTTCGTTGCCTACCAGCCGGATGCCGTCATTCGCTACAAGGCAAACGAGACCTACTTCAAGGGCAAGGAAAAGATCGACGATCTCGTCTTCGCCATCACGCCGGACGCCTCCGTCCGTGCGCAGAAGCTGAAGTCCGGCGAATGCAACATCATGCCGTACCCGAACGCAGCCGACATCAAGGACCTCAAGGCTGACAAGAACCTCAAGGTTCTCGAGCAGGCTGGTCTGAACGTTTCCTACCTCGCCTACAACACGATGGTTGCTCCGTTCGACAAGGTCGAAGTGCGCAAGGCGATCAACATGGCCGTCAACAAGCAGGCCATCGTCGACGCCGTCTTCCAGGGCTCCGCCAAGGTTGCGACGAACCCGATCCCGCCGACCATGTGGTCCTACAACAAGGACATCAAGGACGACGCCTTCAATCCGGAAGAAGCCAAGAAGCTGCTTGAAAAGGCTGGCGTCAAGGATCTCAGCATGAAGATCTGGGCCATGCCGGTTTCGCGTCCATACATGCTGAACGCCCGCCGTGCTGCCGAGCTGATGCAGGCAGACTTGGCTAAGATCGGTGTCAAGGTCGAGATCGTTACCTATGACTGGGCGCAGTACCTGAAGCTCTCCTCCGCCAAGGACCGCGACGGTGCGGCCATCCTCGGCTGGACCGGCGACAACGGCGATCCGGACAACTTCCTTGACACGCTGCTCGGCTGCGACGCTGTTGGCGGCAACAACCGTGCACAGTGGTGCAACAAGGAATTCGACGATCTGGTGAAGAAGGCCAAGCAGACGGCCGACCTCAAGGAGCGTTCCAAGCTCTACGAAGAAGCCCAGGTTATCTTCAAGCGCGAAGCACCCTGGATGACCATCGACCATTCGGAAGAATTCATCCCGATGACGAAGAATGTCTCCGGTTATCATCAGGATCCGGTTGGCGTTCACCGCTTCGACGGCGTCGATATCGCCGAATAACGAAAAATCTGTGAGAATGCCCGGCTAGGATCGGGCGACCCGGCGGTCAGGCAACTTGCCTGACCGCCGGAAAAATTTGGACATCTGCCATGTTGCGATTTCTTCTCAGCCGCCTTGCGGTGCTGATCCCGACATTTCTCGGCGTATCGATCGTCGCCTTCTCCTTCATCCGCCTGCTTCCCGGCGATCCTGTCATGCTGCTGTCGGGCGAACGCGTCATGTCGCCGGAACGCCATGCGCAGATCACCCACGATCTCGGTTATGACCAGCCGATGGTCGTTCAGTACGGCCGATATATCTGGAATGCCCTGCACGGCGACCTCGGCACCTCGATCACCACCAAGCGTGACGTGTTGACCGATTTTCTGACCTTCTTCCCGGCGACGCTCGAGCTGTCGATCTGTGCCATGATCCTCGCAATCTGTCTTGGCATACCGGCCGGCGTTTTCGCCGCCGTGAAGCGGGGTACATGGTTTGACCAGAGCGTCATGGGCGTGGCCCTCGTCGGCTACTCCATGCCGATCTTCTGGTGGGGCCTGCTGCTGATCATCGTCTTCAACGGCTATCTGCACTGGACGCCGGTTTCGGGTCGTATCGGCCTCATCTATTTCTTCAAGCCGATCACCGGCTTCATGCTGATCGACAGCCTGCTGTCCGGCCAGAAGGGTGCCTTCTGGTCCGCTTTCAATTCGCTGATCCTGCCGACCATCGTGCTTGGCACCATCCCGCTCGCCGTCATCGCCCGCCAGACGCGCTCGGCGATGCTCGAAGTGCTCGGCGAGGATTATGTCCGCACGGCCCGATCCAAGGGCCTGTCGCCGCTGCGCGTCGTTTCCGTGCATGCGCTGCGCAATGCGATGATCCCCGTCATCACCACGATCGGTCTGCAGGTTGGTGTGCTGCTCGGCGGTGCCATCCTGACGGAAAGCATCTTCTCCTGGCCGGGTATCGGCAAATGGATGATCGATGCGGTCTTCAAGCGCGATTATCCGGTGGTGCAGGGCGGCCTGTTGCTGATCGCCGGCATCGTCATGCTCGTCAATCTCGTCGTCGACCTGCTCTACGGCTTCGTCAATCCACGCATTCGTCACTAGGAGCGGCCCATGAGCACGGTTAGCGTCAAAACGGTTAGTGTCAAATCCGATCGTCCTTCCGCTCTTGCGGAGTTCTGGTATTATTTCTCTCGCAACAAGGGCGCCGTCATCGGCCTTGCGATCTTCCTTTTCGTCCTGTTTCTGGCGATCTTCGCCGGTCTCGTAGCGCCGCATAATCCCGATATTGCCTACGGCAGCGATATGCAGCGCCTGCCGCCCGCCTGGGCGGAGGGCAGCAACAGCAGTTTCCTGCTCGGCACCGATGCCAACGGACGCGATCTCCTGTCGCGCCTCATCTACGGCACGCGCTTCTCGCTGTTCATCGGCCTCGTCGTTGCATCGCTTTCGGCGATCGTCGGCATTTTGATCGGACTTGTCGCCGGCTATGCCCGCGGCTCTATCGATACGATCATCATGCGCGTCATGGACATTATCCTCGCGGTTCCGTCGCTGCTGCTCGCCCTGGTGCTCGTGGCAATCCTCGGCCCGGGTTTGATCAATGCGATGATCGCGATCTCGATCGTCAACCAGCCGCATTTCGTTCGTCTGACGCGCGCATCCGTCATGGCCGAGCGTGACAAGGAATATGTCATCGCTTCGCGGGTTGCTGGTGCCGGGCCTTTGCGACTGATGTTCAAGACCATCCTGCCAAACTGTCTGGGTCCGCTGATCGTGCAGGCGACGCTCGCCTTCTCGGCGGCCATTCTCGAAGCCGCGGCGCTCGGCTTCCTCGGCCAGGGCGCCCAGCCGCCGACGCCGGAATGGGGCACGATGCTCGCGGACTCGCGTGAATTCTTCCAGAGCAACCCTTGGCTCGTTACTTTCCCCGGTCTTTGCATCCTGATCACGGTGCTCGCCATCAATCTGATGGGCGACGGCCTGCGCGATGCCTTCGACCCGAAGCTGAAGAGGTCGTAATGGCACTCCTCGATATTGAAAACCTATCCGTTGAATTCCAGACCTCGTCCGGCCTGTTCCGGGCCGTCGATGGCGTCTCGCTGACATGCGACAAGGGAGAGATCCTGTCGATCGTCGGTGAATCCGGTTCCGGGAAATCCGTATCCATGCTTGCCATGATGGGCCTTCTGCCATGGACGGCGAAGATCACCGCCGACCGCATGATGTTCGACGGCAAGGACCTGCGCGGTATCTCTTCGCGTCAGCGACGCAAGATCATCGGCAAGGACATGGCGATGATCTTCCAGGAGCCGATGTCGAGCCTCAATCCGTGTTTCACGGTCGGCTTCCAACTCGGCGAGACGCTCCGCATTCACATGGGCCTCGACCGCAAGGCACGCCGCGAGCGCTCCATCGAGCTTTTGAAGCTCGTCGGCATTCCGGCACCGGAAGATCGCCTGTCGAACTTCCCGCATCAGATGTCGGGCGGCATGAGCCAGCGCGTTATGATCGCCATGGCGCTCGCCTGCAATCCGAAGCTTCTGATCGCTGACGAGCCCACGACCGCGCTCGACGTGACGATCCAGGCGCAGATCCTCGACCTGCTCGTGCGGTTGCAGCGGGAGCAGGGCATGGCGCTCGTGCTCATTACCCACGACATGGGCGTCGTTGCCGAAACGGCGGAGCGCGTGCAGGTGCAATATGCCGGCCAGAAGGTCGAGGAGCAGCCGGTCAAGGAGCTGTTCCGCGATCCGCATCACCCTTATACGGCAGCGCTTCTTTCGGCCCTGCCGGAGCGTGCGGAAGTCGGCGAGCGCCTGCCGTCGATTGCCGGTGTCGTTCCCGGTCAGCATGATCGGCCGACGGGCTGTCTCTTTGCGCCGCGTTGTTCCTTCGCAACGCCGGAATGCGACAGGGGCGTCAAGCGCCAGGGCGCCGAACTCGGCCTGACCCTTTGCAACTATCCGCTGGAACATGGCAAGCCGCTCGGTCATCCCGGCATTGTCACCACGCAAAAAGCAGGAGGTGCCGCATGACCGGCGCTGTTCTCGAAGGGCGCGATCTCGCCCGCTTCTACACCGTCAAGCGTGGCAGCTTCAAACCGGAAGCCACCGTCAAGGCTCTGAACGGCGTCAGCTTCAGCCTGCAGTCGGGCCGCACGCTCGCCGTCGTCGGTGAATCCGGTTGCGGCAAGTCGACGCTCGCCCGTCTGGTGACGATGATCGAAAATCCGACGGCTGGCGAATTGCTGATCGATGGCAAGCCCGCCAAGCTTGGCGACCGCAGCCTGCGCAGCGCCGTGCAGATCGTGTTCCAGAACCCCTATGGTTCATTGAACCCGCGTCAGAAGGTCGGCTCCATTCTCGAGGAGCCGCTGAAGATCAACACGGATGACGACGCCGCCACCCGCCGCCGCAAGGCGGAGGAGATGATGGCGCGCGTCGGCCTGCGTCCCGAACACTACGATCGCTATCCGCATATGTTCTCCGGCGGCCAGCGCCAGCGTATCGCCATTGCGCGCGCCCTGATGCTGCGGCCGAAGGTACTGGTGCTCGATGAGCCGGTCTCCGCACTCGATCTGTCGATCCAGGCGCAGGTGCTGAACCTCTTGATGGACCTGCAGAAGGAGATGGGGCTTGCCTATCTCTTCATTTCGCACGGCCTCTCTGTCGTCCGCCATATCGCCGACGATGTGATGGTGATGTATCTGGGGCGCCCGGTCGAAACAGGCACGGCCGAAGAGGTCTTCAGCCGGCCGCGCCATCCCTATACGGCCGCCCTTCTGTCGGCGACGCCGATCGCCGATCCGGATCGCGAGAAAAACCGCATCCGTTTGCAGGGCGAGCTGCCGTCGCCGCTCAATCCGCCGAAGGGATGCCACTTCAATCCGCGCTGCTGGCGTGCCCAGGACAAGTGCCGTGAAGTCGCACCGGAGCTGGCGGGCGAGGGAACGCATAAATTTTCCTGTTTCTTTCCGCTGGATTGATCCAAGTTGTGAGTCGGGCAGATGTCGCTTTGCCGCGCCTTTCTGCCTGGCCCCTCACCCCAGCCCTCTCCCCGCATGCGGGGAGAGGGGGCCGGCCTCGCGCAGAATTGGCTCTGTCCTAGCCCTGGACGCTGATTGGCATGCTGGGTCGTTCCCTCGCCCCGTTTACGGGGAGAGGGTTAGGGTGAGGGGCCAGGCACTGAGATGCGTCAGTGGTAGCTTCTGCCTGACTATTCCTATCGGCCATGGTCCAAGGCAGAAAACAGTATGAATGAACAATCCAAGACACCCCTCGCCATCATCGTCATGGGTGTGAGCGGCAGCGGCAAATCCTCGATCGGCGAGGGTGTCGCGGCTCGGCTCGGTGTGCATTTCATCGAAGGTGACGCGCTGCATCCGGCCGCCAATGTCGAGAAGATGAGCAAGGGCATTCCGCTGACCGACGAGGATCGGTGGCCCTGGCTCGAACGGATCGGCCGGGAAATCACCGCAAGCCTTGCCAAGGGCGAGGGGATCGCCGTTTCCTGCTCGGCCCTGAAGCGCGTTTATCGCGAACGCCTGCGGGCATCCGCTGGCGGCCATCTCTATTTCATTTATCTCGATGGCTCGAAGGAGCTGCTGACGAAGCGCATGGGTGAGCGAAAGGGGCATTTCATGCCAGCTTCGCTGCTCGAAAGTCAGTTGCAGACGCTGGAAGTGCCTACGGGCGAACCTGGCGTCGTCACAGTGGGCATCGACGCGACGATCGGGGAGATCGTCGACGCTTCTGTCAAAAGCCTCAAGGCTATCCTCTAAATCATAGGCTTACGGCGCAAACCGGCCCGGAGCATAGGCGGAAATGTCGATGAACGGCGTCTCGCCGGTGATGAGTTCGGCAAGCACGCGGCCGGTCACCGGCCCGAGCGTCAGGCCATGATGGGCATGGCCGAAGGCAAACCAAAGGCCGTTGTGGCGCGGGGCCTTGCCAATGATCGGCATCATGTCAGGGGTGCAGGGGCGCGCACCCATCCAGGGCTCCGGATCGAGCCGTTCGCCAAGCGGGAAAACGGTGCGGGCGACGGCCTCGGCACGGTCGAGCTGCACCGGTGTTTTCGGCGCATCCCGCAGGGCGAATTCGGCGCCGGTGGTCAGCCGAATGCCGCGGCTCATCGGCGCCAGCAGATAGCCGCGTTCGGCATCCAGCGTCCAGTTGTTGAGGACGGCATTGCCCTCGGCGGCATAGTGCATGTGATAGCCGCGCTTGACGCCGAGCGGAAAGGCATAGCCGAAGCGTTTCGTCACGATATCGGCCCAGGGGCCGAGTGCGACGACGACATCCTCCGCCTCGATCGATCCTTCCGCCGTCACCATTCTCCAGGCGGAACCGGCCATGCCGAGCGAGACGGCATCCCCCGTCGTCACGCGGCCGCCGATACTTTCGAAATAGCGGCGATAGGCTGATGTCAGCCCATGCGGGTCCAGCACCGACCAGGGGTCGCGCCAGCGCAATGCCCCGGCGAAGTTGCCTCGGAGATGCGGCTCTGCGGCCGTGATCTCCGCACTGCTCAAGGCGTCGTAACCGATCCCGAATTCGCGACTGAGGCGTTCGGCCTCGGCAAACTCCGCGTCACGCTTCTCGTTCGAACGAAACAGCTCGACCCAGCCGTTCTTGCGAATGAGCTCTTCGGCATGCGAGGCCTCGATGAGGTCGTTGTGTTCGCTGACGGAATGTTCGATCAACGGCGCATAGGCGCGCGAAATCATCTCATGGCGCTTGGTGTTGGAGTTCCACCAATAGCGGGCGAGGAAGGCGATCTGTGCGGGCAGCGCCCGCAAATGGTAATGCGCGTCGATGCGGTTGTTGAAAGCATAGCGCAGCAGCAGGCCGAATTGCTGCGGGAAACCGTAGGGCACCACGCCTTCGCGCTGGATGAGCCCGGCATTGCCAAAGGATGTTCCCTGGCCCGGTGGCTGCCGGTCGACGAGGACAACCTGTCGTCCCCGCCGTTGCAGATGGATTGCCGTAGAAACGCCGACGATGCCTGCGCCGAGAACGATTGCGTCCTTTGTCATCTTACCCTGCTATCCGCATGCTTATTGCATTGCCGCCCGGTCCTTCGACATAGCCGGGACGCGCTCTAAGCATCGAAAATGCCTGCCAAATTTTAGCGGCGCAATGGAAAAGTGCGGATCAGCCCGCACTCTATCTGAGACAGGCATTTTCAGCCCGGATGCGGATGGCGAGAATGATGCCGTTCAACGCTGAGAAGACTGCGGCGTAGAGCGGCATACCGAAGGCAAGCGGCAGCACGGCGATCTCGCCGATGACGACGGCATAATTGGGATGGTTGAGAAAGCGATAGGGGCCAGTGGTCACGAGAGCTGCACCGGGCAAGATGATGATGCGTGTCGTCCAGCGTTCCCTAAGCGTCGCCAGCACCCAGAGACGCAGCCCTTGCAGCAGCATGAACAGCAGAAACCAGCCGGGATCGACCGGCCGGCCGATGGCGAAGAACCACAATCCGATCAACCAGGCGGCATGCATCGCCACCATGAAGGGATAGTGCTCTGGGGCATATTCTCTAGCGCCGCGGGCAAGCAGGGAGGCAGTATTGTGCTGGGCATATATGAGCTCCGCCAGCCGCTGCAGCGTCACGAAGGCAAGAAGCGCGATCGAAGGCCACAGCATCAGGCGACCCTCCTCAGGGTAATGCAGCTTACCGAAAATCCCGGCCCCATGGCGAGGAGCGCGGAGCGCTCCGGCAAGCCGGCTGCAATGGCGCGCTCCAGCACGAACAGCACGGTGGGCGAGGACATGTTGCCGTAGTCGCCGATCACCTCGCGCTCGAGATCGAGCGAACCATCTTCAAGACCGAGCGACTTCTCGAGGGCCGACAGCACCTTGGCGCCGCCCGGATGACAGATGAAGCGGTCGATATCGGAGAGCAACAGCCGGGAGCGCTCCAGAATGCCGGCAACGGCGTTCCTCAGATGCGTCTCGGCAAAGACCGGCAGCGATTGTTCGAGGATGATGCCGAAACCTGTATCATCGATCTTCCAGCCCATGATGCCGAGACTATCGGGGAAGAGATGTTCGCCCGTCGATTCGACCTCCGCAATGCCGCTCTCGCCGGTCCTGAGCACGCAGGCCGCCCCTCCATCTCCGAACAGGGCGGTTGCAATGATATTAGGCCGGGTCAGTTCGTCCAGGCGGAAGGCGAGCGAACAGAGTTCGATCGCAACGAAGAGCACGACGGCTCCCGGCCGGCTTCTGGCCATCTTCGTTGCGACGGCAAGGCCGGATACGCCGGCAGCGCATCCGAGCCCGAAGATCGGCACGCGTTCGATATCCGAGCGGAAGCCCATCTCGCCCGCAAGCCGCGCCTCAAGGCTCGGCGTCGCAAGCCCGGTCGACGATGCAGTGACGATGCAATCGACTTGACTGGCTTCGAGACCGGCACGTTGCAGCGCCGCCGTTGCCGAACGGCGGAAAAGCTCGGAGGCCACCTCCGTATAGGCGGCCATGCGATCCTGCCAGCCATGCGGCTCTTCGAACCAAGACAGCGGCCGCGCCACGTGGCGCTTGCGAATGCCCGTGCTCTCGAACACGCGGGCAAGATATTTGAAGTCCTGAAAGCGGTCCGAGAACAGACGGGCTGCCGTCTCGGCAGCATCGGTCTGGAGGATGATGTTATCCGGCGTCGCGACGGCGAGGCTTAGAAGTTTGACGGTATCGGTCACGAGTTTCTCCTGCGCCCTTGAGGGGCATGTTGCGAAAACACGCGATGGCGACGGTCTATTCGATGCAGGAGCGGTCACAAAAGAGTGACGGCATCCCGACATGGGACGCGCCGAAAAAATTTAGAGCACCGTCCGAATAAAATGTGCAGGTGGTGTGTTCTCTCCTCGCAACGTTCATTTTGCCAAGGAGACAGTCCATGACGACCAAAGCATTTCGCCTCGCTTCCATCGCTCTCGGTGCAAGCCTGACCCTCGGCGCTTTCGCCGTTCCCGTCTTTGCCGCCGGCGACGATTCGAGCACGACGCCGACCTGCAAGAAGGGCGAGATCTACGATCAGAAGGCGAAGAAATGCGTCAAGCAGCAGAGCGCCAACGTCACCGATGAAAACCGCGCCGACTACGCCTATTCGCTCGCCAAGAAGGATCATCGCTACGAGGAAGCTCTGGCGGTTCTGGACACGATGAAGAACTCGAATACGGCTGAGGCCTTGAACTACCGCGGTTATGTCACCCGCAAGCTCGGCCGCACGGATGAGGGTATTTCCTACTACAAGAAGTCCGTCGCCATGGACCCGAAGTACACGCTCGTTCGCGAATATCTCGGCGAAGCCTATGTCATCAAGGGCCAGATGGATCTCGCCAAGGATCAGCTGAGCACGATCAAGACGCTTTGCGGCAATACAAGCTGCGAGGAATACCGTGACCTTCACGCCGCGATCATGAACCCGTCCAGCCTCTAAGGTCGGTCGGGATCGAAGGTGAGGCATAAGCAGGGAGCTTTGCGAGGGATATGGGAGTGATGCCGGTCGCTCGTAGCGCGATTTCTGCTTATAGTCTGATGGCAACGGAGCCGCCGAAAAGGTCGGCGGCTTCCGGATGTGCGAATGCCGCGGAGGATGCCATAGCGAGCGAAGAGCATATCAGGGCAGGCCTGTCCCAGCACCTGACGCGGCTGTGGCGTTACGGCGTCGTGCTGTCGCGCCAGCGCGACGTGGCGGATGATCTCGTGCAGGCGACCTGCGTCAGGGCTTTGGAGCGGGCGGCGCAGTTTACCGCCGGCACGAGGCTCGACCGCTGGCTGTTTGCCATCCTGCATTCGATATGGCTGAACGAGATCCGTTCGCGCCGGGTGCGTATGGGGCAGGGCTTCGTCGATGCCGACGAGTCGCTGGTGTTTGACGGCGCGCGGGAAACCGAAACGCATGTTCTCGCCGGGCAGGTATTGCAGCGCGTGCAAGCCTTGCCGGAGGCGCAGCGCACGGCCGTATTCCTGGCCTATGTCGAAGGGCTTTCCTATCGCGAGGTGGCCGAAGTTCTTGATGTGCCGATCGGAACGGTCATGAGCCGGCTGGCGGCGGCGCGGGCGAAACTCGCTGAAGGCATGGCGGCGGCTGACGGAAAAGCGTCCGGAGGTGGGCGACTGGGGAATGGAAATGACTGAATTGAACAAAGGACAGATGGTCACGGACGAGCAGCTCACCGCCTTCATCGATGGCGAGCTGAATGCTGCCGACCGCAACAGGATCGAGGGGCTGATCGCCAGCGATGAGCGCGTGGCGGAGCGTTTCGATTTCCTGTCGCGCGGCACGCTGCCCTTCACGGATGCGTTTCAGCCGATGCTTGCCGAAGCGCCGGCTGCAAGGCTGGACGCCATGCTTGCCGCCATTCCCTCGACGCAGGAGAGCAACGTCCGCGATGCTCGCATCGGTCGCCGCGGTTTCCTCGCCGCAATGGCCGCAAGCTTCGTCGCCGCCATTGCCGTCGACCGCGCCGTGATCGGCATCGGCCATCGGCTTTCGAAGCCGGACGAGGATGCGGAATGGCGTGCTGTGGTTGCGGAATATCTTTCGCTCTATACGGCTGATACGCTGAGCGCTCCGGCTGGTGATCATGCGCAACAGGTTGCACAATTGAATGAGGTCGGAGCCAAACTGGATCTGCCACTGGCGCCCGAAGCTGTTGCCATGCCTGATGTCGAGTTCAAACGTGCCCAGATCCTGAATTATGACAGCAAGCCGCTCGCACAGATCGCCTATCTCGATCCGGAAAGCGGTCCCATGGCGCTTTGCATCGTCCAATCCACCAAGGGTGTTGCTGCGCCGGACATGGAAAATCGCAAAGGCATGAACGTCGTCTATTGGTCGAGCGCCACCCATGCCTTCATGCTGATCGGCCATGCGCCGATCGACCGGATGCAGCAACTTGCAGCTGATGTCAGGGCGCATCTGATCGCCTGAGGGCTGCTTCGGCCAACGCCAAATTGGCGTAATTCAAAAAGAATTTGGCGAAAACCCATCCTGCTGGTATTCTTTGCCCAACGAAAATCGAACGAGTGCCAGCAGCATGCCTCCAAGGCCTTGCGCGGCGCGGTGGAAAAGATACGTGAGTGACCCCGACAGCGGCCCAGCGCCGCAGGCAGACGGGGCGTCGGCAGCAGAGCGCAGGAAGGGTAAATCCTCCCGGCGCGCGAAGCGCAAGCGCGGTCACGGCCGCCCGAACGCTCATTCTGCGGAGGCCAGCCAGGCAGGCAAGTCCAGCCAGGTGGCGCAACGCCCAGTAGAGGATGAGGCCGGTTCTCCGGCCAGAAAGCGCAAGCGTCGACGTCGTGCGCGCGGCGCAGCTCAAAATGACGGGCAACCTGCTTCCCAGACACAACAGCTTTCGGCACCGGCGGAGCATCGTGCTTCGCCGGATCATGGCCATCCATCTTCGCACAAGAGCGGCAAGAGCCGGCGCAAGCATCGCAGCAAGCGTGGGCTACAAGGTCGACCGCTGGTGCATGAGAAGACGGCGCAGATCGTCGCACCCGCTAATGCGCCTTCGAACGCGCATGCTCCAGCCCATGACGATCACCGCCAGAACCGGCAATCGCAGCCACGGCGTGAAGGCCAGGGGCATCATCATTATGCCGACGCCGATTCCCGTCCGCTCGACCTTTATGCCGCCCTCGACCTCGGCACCAACAATTGCCGCCTGCTGATCGCTCAGCCGACCCGCCCAGGTCAATTCCGCGTCGTCGATGCCTTTTCCCGCATCGTGCGCCTCGGTGAGGGGCTCGGGGCCAGCGGGCGCCTGTCGACCGACGCCATGGATCGCGCCGTGGAAGCGCTGCGCATCTGCGCCGCCAAGCTGAAGACACGCGAAATCCGCCGCATGCGGCTGATTGCGACCGAAGCCTGCCGCGCCGCGGACAATGGTGAAGCGTTCCTTTCGCGCGTCACCGAAGAGACGGGACTGAGGCTGGAGATCATCGACCGCGAGACCGAGGCACGGCTTGCCGTTTCCGGTTGCTCGTCGCTCGTCGGGCCGGAGGCGCGCTCGGTCGTGCTGTTCGATATCGGCGGCGGCTCCTCGGAAATCGCCGTCATCCGTATCGGTGACAACCGCTCCAGCCGACTTGCCAATCACATCACCCATTGGACCTCGCTGCCCGTCGGCGTCGTGACGCTTTCTGAGCGGCATGGCGGACGCGACGTGACGCCCGAGCTGTTCGAGACGATGGTCTGCGAAGTCCAGCGCATGCTCGAGCGTTTCGATTGCCCGCCGGTCCATGGCGCGGCGCGCGATAGTGGGGATTTCCATCTGATCGGCACTTCGGGCACGGTGACGACACTTGCCGGCGTCCATCTCGACCTGCCGCGCTACGATCGTCGCAGGGTCGACGGCGTCTGGCTGTCGGACGATGAAGTGAGTGCGATGCAGGCCAAGCTGTTGTCCTGGGATTTTGCCGGCCGCGCCGCCAATCCCTGCATCGGGCCGGATCGCGCCGATCTGGTGCTGGCGGGATGCGCCATTCTGGAGGCGATCCGCCGCCGTTGGCCGAGCCCGCGCATGCGCGTTGCCGATCGCGGCCTCCGCGAGGGATTGCTGACCGATATGATGGCAGACGATGGCGTCTGGCGGCGGGGCCGCTCGCGCCGGGGTCATCGACCGAGGGATATGAAGGGGCCGCAGACGTGACCAAGCCAACTATCGCCGGCAACCGCACGGGCCGCAAGCTCGGCCAGCGCGTCAAGAAAAAGAAGCTGAAGGCCTCGTCGCGGCAATGGCTGCAGCGGCACATCAACGATCCCTATGTGCAGCGCGCGCAGCTTGAGGGTTATCGCGCCCGCGCCGCTTTCAAGCTGCTGGAAATCGACGAGAAGCATCACATCCTGAAGGGCGCACGCCGGATCATCGATCTGGGTGCGGCACCGGGCAGCTGGTCGCAGATCGCCGCCAAGGTGACGGACTCGACCGAAGAGGATATCCGCGTCGCAGCTATCGACTTTCTCGAAATGGCACCGATCCCGGGTGTCAGCATCCTGCAGCTCGATTTCCTTGATCCGGCCGCGCCGCAGCGGCTGATCGATGCCGTTGGCGGCACGCCGGATCTCGTGATCTCCGATATGGCGGCGCCGACGACGGGCCATCACCGCACCGACCATCTGCGGACCATGCACCTTTGCGAAGTCGCGGCGCATTTCGCGGTCGAAGTTTTGGCCGAGGGTGGGCATTTCCTTGCCAAGACCTTCCAGGGCGGCACAGAGCGCGATCTCCTGACCTTCCTGAAGCAGAATTTCCGTCAGGTCATCCATGTGAAGCCCGGCGCATCGAGAGCCGAGTCGGTGGAAATGTTCCTGCTGGCGAAGGGCTTCAAGGGCCGGAAGCCGGAAGGCGAGACGGAAGAAGACGCCGTCACCGATCGCTAAACCCGGCGATCCTTAATCAATAAATCGACGAAACCTTCGCTATGCCTCGGCTTGGTCGAAGCATAGCGAGGATCATATCATCACTTCGCGGCCGGCTGTTGAACCTGCGGCTGGAGTGCCGCAACGCGCTTGAGGCCGGCCTTGTGGCCGGAGACCATGGCGCCTGCGCTGCGATCCATCCGGATGAACGGAATGGTCGCAACGACGGTCAGGATCGAGATGCAGAAGAAGGCGATATGGAAATCGCGCACCTGCAACTCCGTACCGCTGAAGAAGGTCGAGGCTTCCAGGATCATGGCGGCGACGGCCACGCCGAGCGCCAGACTGATCTGCTGCATGACCGAGCTCATCGATGTCGCCTGGCTTGCCTGCTTGTCGCTGATATCGGCAAAAGCCAGTGCATTGATGCCGGTAAAGAAGAACGAGCGCGAGAAGCCACCGATCAGCAATATGGCCACGATGACGAGATGCGGCGTCCAGGGCTGGAAGAAGCCGGTGCAGATCGTGGTGATGGTGGTGATCGCAGCGGCCGACAACAGCGCCGTCTTGAAGCCGACGGCGGTGAAGACGCGGCGTGCAATGAACTTCGTGGAAATCGCTCCGATGGCGCCGGCAAAGGTGATGAGGCCGGACTGGAACGGATTGAGGCCGAAGCCGAGCTGCAGCATCAGCGGTGTCAGGAAGGGCATAGCGCCGATACAGATGCGAAACAGTGTGCCGCCGGTCACCGAGGCGCGGAAGGTGGCGTTTTTCAACAGCGTGAGGTCGAGGATCGGCGCCGGGTGACGGCGTGCATGGCCGATATAGAGGAAGCCGCAGATAAAGCCGATGACGACGGCAGAGATGCCGATATAGGGCGGCAGCGCCGGCAGGCTGATGACGGACATGCCGAAGACGACGCCGGAGGCCGCGAAGGATGTCAGCAGGAAGCCGATGAAGTCGAGCTTTGGCGGCATGGTCGCTTCCACGTCGGGCAGGAAGATCGATGACAGGATGACGCCGAGGATGCCGACGGGAACGTTGATGAGGAAGATCCAGTGCCAGGAGGCATAGGTGGTGATGAAACCGCCGAGCGGCGGGCCGGCGAGCGGACCGACAAGTGCAGGAATGGAGAGCAGCGCCATGGCCGAAACCAGATCGCTCTTCTGTGTGGTGCGCACCAGCACGAGGCGTCCGACCGGCGTCATCATCGAGCCGCCGACGCCCTGCAGGAAGCGAGCAAAGACGAATTCCAGGAGGCCGCCGGAGGCCGCGCACATGATGGAGCCGATGACGAAGATGCAGATGGCGATGCGAAAGATGTTCTTCGCGCCGAAGCGATCGGCCATCCAGCCGCTGATCGGGATGAAGACGGCGAGCGACACCATGTAGGAGGTCAGTGCCAGCTTGAGTGTGATCGGGCCGACATGGAGATCATTGGCGATGGCCGGCAGCGCTGTCGCGATGACGGTGGAATCCATCTGTTCCATGAAAAGGGCTACGGCGAGGATCAACGGAACGATGCGATTCATAGGCATCTGCCTTGATGGGTCGGTCTTCGGGAAGGCTGCCGCCCACTGAATAATTCCTCAAATCGGAATCGATTTGAGGAATTATTCAGCAGACTGAAAGTGCTACAGCGACCATTGCGCGTCACATGTGGCGCACGGCGCTGCAGGGCGATCAGCCGCTCTGTAGTCCTATGCGAGGCAGCTGCCAATCCCGGATTTTGCTCCATCAAGGCTTGGGGATCACGTCTTCGTGATATCCACTGCCACACGGGGTGGAATGCAGGATTTGACATATGCTAAGAGCATGGAAATGCTAAACGCATAAAACGTCGTCCGGTCTATTAGCGGATTTGGATTGTCTTGTCATGACCAAAATTCCGGTCGAGGACGATGACCTTCCGGGCCGTTGCCGCCGGCGATGCCGATAGGCGCAGCTTACGCTGCGCATCAACACAAGGAGTGAGTTCATGACTGCCGTCCTGCCCCCGGATACGCACCGGTTCAAATTGGGATCCTGCACCATCACCGTCGTCAAGGACGGCGCCAACGTCATGGATAACCCTTGGGAGACCTTCGGCTCGAACCAGACGCCGGACACCGTTCGCAAACTGCTGGAGCAGAATTTCCTGCCAACGGAAAAGTTCGTCAACAGCTATACGCCGGCCATCATCGATAACGGCTCCGACGTGATCGTCGTCGATACGGGCTTTGGTGCGGCTGGCCGTGCCCGTGGTCTCGGCCGTTTCCGCGAGGGGCTGAAGGCTGCCGGCTATACGCCGGAGCAGGTGACCGTCGTCGCCCTGACGCATCTGCATGGCGATCACATCAACGGACTGATGGAGGACGGCGCCCCGGCCTTTCCGAACGCTCGCTATGTCGCCGGCGAGATCGAGTACGGGTTCTGGACTGACAAGGCGCGCGAGGGAACGCCGGCGGAAGGCGGTCACAAGGCCGTGCTCGCCAATGTCGTACCTTTCGCCGAAAAGATGACCTTCCTTAGGGATGGCGACCGGATCGTCAGCGGCATGACTGCCATGCTGGCTCCGGGCCACACGCCCGGCCATCTCGTCTTTCATCTCGAATCCGCCGGCAGGCAGCTGGTCATGACCGGCGACACCGCCAACCATTATGTCCTGTCGCTCGGCCGTCCGGATTGGGAAGTTCGCTTCGATGCGGACAAGGCACAGGCCGCCAAGACCCGCCGCCGCATCTTCGACATGATCGCCGCCGATCGCATTCCTTTCCTCGGCTTCCACATGCCTTTCCCCGCCATCGGCTTCGTCGAAAAGCAGCCGGAAGGCTTCCGCTACATTCCGAAAACCTATCAGCTCGACATTTGAGATAAGCTAGCCACGGCAAACGGGATCGCCCGCGCTGGATGTGCGATCCTGTTTCAGTTCTGGACCACGGCACTTCGCCCGAGGCGAGGCTCCGTTCCTGCCAGCAGCCGTTGTATGTTGGCCCGATGGCGTATGATCACATAAAGGCCGCCTGCAATCACCAGCAGCCGATAGGGCAACGGCTGGTCAAAGCTGCAGATGAGCGCAATCGCCGTCAAGGCCGCGAGGATCGAACCAAGGGAGACAATCCGAAAAACAGCCAGCACGAGGCCAAAAACCGCCAGAGCGGCTAGACCCGTTGCCCAGGATATCGCCAGCAGCAGACCGAGCCCGGTCGCGACTGACTTGCCGCCCTTGAAGTTCAACCAAATCGGGCGGCTATGCCCCAGCAGCACAGCAAATCCTGCCAGACAAACAGCCCAGGGAACCCAATTTTGCTGATTCTGCAGATCAAGCACGGTTGGCAGTGTTTGTAGCCAAGCATAGAACCAACGGGCGAAGACGATGGCCGCGGCACCTTTCAGCACATCGACCAGGAGCACCACCAAGGCCGGCCATTTCCCAAGGATCCGCAATACGTTCGTCGCGCCGGTCGATCTGGAACCGTGCTCACGGATATCGATGCCCTTGAGCAGTCTCCCCGCCAGGTAGCCCGTGGGTATGGAGCCGAAGAAATAGGCAATCGCCAATCCAACGGCACTTGCTATCCAGAAACCCATGAGTGTCATCTCTGTCTAAGTTTTTGCCCATCGTCGATCACGAGCAGAAGCGGTCCTATGCTGGTGTCAGTTTGCTCGTAGCACCGGCTGCAAGAAAGTGCGCTCGTAGCTAATGAATGGCGGATTTTTGCCGAAGCGTTCGTTCGCGGCAATTCCGTCCGGATCGGCTGCAACACGCTTGCGGTATTGCAAGTAGCTTGTCTCATCCGGAAATGTGAATAGTGCGACGGCGACGTCGTCGGGTCCTTCCTCAGCCATGCCCGGAAAGCTCACTCCGGCCTCTGCCGGCTTGTCTCTGGGTATGAAATAGCCGTGATGTGTTCCGCCATGACGTTCGATGAGCTGAATCCAAATCCGACTGTAAGCTTCAAATTCCGAAATTCTGTGATGATCGATGCGGTAGCGAACTTCGCACGTAACCGGGCTTTTGAGCATTGAAAGGTCATCTCTTTAGGTCACAAGCAGGCACCAGGATTCCTGCGTCCAATCGACCGTGAATACCTTATGCCATGGCGCACCTTTCTGGAATAGACCGCCCGCAATTGCTGCTCCTGCCGGAAGCGGCCGGCGATTACGTGGGGCCGGACAATCCGGTCCACTTCATCAAGGCATTTGTCGATGGCCTCGATCTCAATACCGCCGGCTTCGTGCGGGTGGTGGCAAAGACGCCGGCAGGCTGGGCTTTTGCATGTGTTTGACAACACCCCGCATGAAAATCTCTGAACATTGCAGCCGAATCCCGCATTGATGCCCATGATCGGCATATCTGCCCGTCGCTTTTTGCTATTCCCTTCCTGTCATAGACGTGTTACCAGCCCTCGCCAACTTCCAAGCAACACTTGCAAGATCGCCCGGTAGACGATTCGTTCCGGGCTTTCCTGTTTTTCACAGACGAAGGAATTGGCCATGGCACGCATTATTGAAACGTCAACCGGGTTGGATGCTCTGACATTCGACGACGTGCTCCTGCAGCCGGGACACTCCGAGGTCATGCCGGGCCAGACGAATATCGCCACCCGCATCGCCCAGGACATCGAGCTCAACCTGCCGATCCTCTCTGCCGCCATGGATACGGTTACGGAAAGCCGCCTTGCGATCGCCATGGCCCAGGCCGGCGGCATGGGCGTTATCCACCGCAATCTGACGCCGGTGCAGCAGGCCGAAGAGGTCCGCCAGGTCAAGAAGTTCGAAAGCGGTATGGTGGTCAATCCGGTTACCATCGGCCCGGACGCCACGCTTGCCGAAGCGCTCGCCCTGATGAAGGCGCATGGCATTTCCGGCATCCCGGTCGTTGAAAAGTCACATCGTCTCGTCGGCATCCTCACCAATCGCGACGTCCGCTTCGCTTCCGACCCCTCTCAGAAAATCTATGAGCTGATGACCCGAGAAAATCTGGTCACGGTCGCGGAAAGCGTCCAGCAGCAGGAAGCCAAGCGCCTGCTCCACAAGCATCGCATCGAAAAGCTGCTCGTCGTCGATGGCGACAGCCGTCTGGTCGGTTTGATCACCGTCAAGGATATCGAGAAGTCGCAGCTGAATCCGAACGCTTCCAAGGACGCCCAGGGCCGCCTGCGCGCCGCCGCCGCCATCAGCGTCGGCGATGACGGTTTCGAACGCGCCGAGCGCCTGATCGACGCCGGCGTCGACCTTCTGGTCGTCGATACCGCCCACGGTCACTCCCAGCGTGTTCTCGATGCCGTCACCCGCGTCAAGAAGCTGTCAAACTCGGTCCGCATCATGGCCGGCAATGTCGCCACCTATGACGGCACGCGGGCGCTGATCGATGCCGGCGCTGATGCGGTCAAGGTCGGTATCGGCCCTGGCTCCATCTGCACGACGCGCATCGTCGCTGGCGTCGGCGTGCCGCAGCTCGCCGCCATCATGTCGGCTGTACAGGCAGCGCAGGATCAGAACATCCCGGTCATCGCCGATGGCGGCATCAAGTTCTCCGGCGATCTGGCAAAGGCGATCGCCGCCGGCGCTTCCGCCGCCATGATCGGCTCGCTGCTCGCCGGCACGGATGAAAGCCCGGGCGAGGTCTATCTCTATCAGGGCCGTTCCTTCAAGGCCTATCGCGGCATGGGTTCTGTCGGCGCCATGGCGCGCGGCTCGGCCGACCGCTACTTCCAGGCCGAGGTCCGCGACACCCTGAAGCTCGTGCCGGAAGGCATCGAAGGCCAGGTTCCCTACAAGGGCTCGGTCTCCGGCGTGCTGCATCAGCTCGCAGGCGGCCTCAAGGCGGCCATGGGCTATGTCGGCGGCTCCGACCTCAAGGATTTTCAGGAGCGCGCGACCTTCGTGCGCATCTCCGGCGCGGGCCTGCGTGAAAGCCATGCGCACGACGTCACGATCACCCGCGAGAGCCCGAACTATCCGGGCGCAGGCGGCTGATTGATGACTGATCGCGCTTCGGGCAACGCCAGATCCTTGCAGGGTCTGGCGGCGATCCTTGCAGCTCTTTCCCTGGCACTTTTCGCCTGGATACAGGCCGGCTTCGTCCGGGCATTCAGCGATACCGCAGCCGGCCAGTCGATGCTCGATGCGCGCATCGGCGGCTATGAGAGCGAAGACGTCATCGCCATGCTGCGCTATCTCAAGGATCATCCCGATCCGGCTGCGATCCTGCATTCCATGTATCTCGGGCCTGAACTGATCTTCCCGCTGGTGTTGGGTGGGTTGCTGTTCTGCCTGATGCGGCTGGTTGGCCCCGGCGGCTTTTTCTTCGGCCGGCCGATCCCGCCTGGCGCCACCGCAGTCATTTTCTGCCTGCCGATCTTCTATACGATTGTCGACTATGCCGAGAACATCGCCGGGCTGATGCTCTATCCGCCGGCAATGCCTTCCGATGCCACGGTATCGCTGCTTGCGAGCCTGCTGCCCATCATCGTGCGGCTGAAATTCCTGACGCTGGTTGTGACAGTTATTCTACTGGCCCGTTTCGCGATTTTTCGCTACCTCTCGCCGGACGGCACCAGATCGTCCTGATCGACTACAGCGCCGCGCGTCATGCGTGACGCGCAAAGGTCGCTGTAGGATTTTAGATCTACTGTATAGCTTTGTCCCTAAATCGATTCCGATTTAGGGACAAAGCTATACAGTGGTTCGGCTTTCGGAAATTCCAAAGGAGTTGGCGGCGTGACAGGCTACGAAATGTTCTGGCCCATGGTGGCGCATGCGGTACTGGTCTTCATTCTCTACGCACTCCTCGGATGGCGTCGCCGTGTTCTCGTCAAGGCCGACCGCATCCAGCCCGCGCAATTCCGCGAGAACCATGCAGCCAACGAACCGGCCGAAAGCCTGGTGGTACGAAACAGCATCGCCAATCAGTTCGAAATCCCCTTGCTCTTCCACGTCTGCTGCATCGTGCTCTACACCACCCAGGCGGATAATCTGCCAGCCGTCATCCTCGCCTGGATTTTTGTTGTCACGCGCTATGCCCATGCCTACGTGCACGTCACCAGCAATAATCTGCGCTATCGCAGTCCGCTCTTTGCTCTTGGTTTTGCGGCTCTCGTCTGCATGTGGGGTTGGCTCGGCATCTGGCTCGCCTTTTCCTGACGCTGCCCGCGTTACCGCAAGTAGCAACTTGCGGTAACGCGTTTGTGTTTTTCCTTTACCGCTACGCCGATATCGGCTGACCTATCTTGTCAGCGGGTGGCTGGTCATTTGTTGCCTGCTGCCGGGGAAACAGGGAGAACAGGACCATGAGCACGGAAAAACCCGTTGTGACGCAGGCGATGATCAACGCCTATGACGAATACACGCATCTGACACTCGATCGTCGGAGTTTCATGGAAAAGCTGACGAAGCTCGCAGGCTCGGCGGGCGCCGCCGCCGCCATCGCGCCGCTGCTCGCCGCCAACAAGGCAAGCGCCGAGGTCATTGCCGCCGATGACAGCAGGCTCGACGCAAAGGATGTGGCGTTCGCTGGCAGCAAGGGCGAGATGAAGGGGTATCTCGCCCGCCCGAAAGATGCTGCCGGCAAGCTCGGCGGCGTCATCGTCATCCACGAGAATCGCGGCCTCAATCCGCATATCCGCGATGTCGCCCGCCGCATGGCGCTGGAGGGCTTCGTGGCGCTGGCGCCGGACTTCCTCTCTCCGCTCGGCGGCACGCCTAGCGACGAGGACAAGGCGCGCGATATGTTCACCAATCTCGATCCGGCGCTAACGGCAGAAAATGCCGAGGCGAGCCTGAGCTATCTCGCGAAGACGGATGGTACTAACGGCCATGTTGGCGCCGTGGGCTTTTGCTGGGGCGGCGGCCTCGTCAATCGTTTCGCGACGATCTCGCCGGAGCTGAAGGCGGGCGTCGCCTATTATGGTGCGCAGCCGCCGGCAGGCGACGTGCCGAAGATCAAGGCTGCCCTGCTGTTGCACTATGCCGGCCTGGACGATCGCATCAATGCCGGCATCGATGCCTATCGCAAGGAGCTGCAGGCAGGCGGCAAGACCTTCGAGATCTTCGTCTATGACGGCGTCAACCATGCTTTCAACAATGACACTTCGGCTGCCCGATACGACAAGAAGGCTGCTGATCTCGCCTGGGGCAGAACGGTCGAATTTCTGAAAAAATACGTGTCTTAGAACGGCACAAATTGCTGACGCCGGCGCGTCGGCCAAAGGTTGGTTACGAGGCCGAAACCATGTTTTGGCCCCGTTTCCAGGAGCTGGACCGCAGCTCCTAAGTGATGATTAAAATTGAGCTTTTCCCGTTTACGCGCATTGAACGCGTCTGGTGTCATAGCGTCTGCGCGCTTGAGCGCCGTTCAGTATGATAATGAAACGGGTAAAGAATGAAGCCGAATAAGCCTGACCGCGTCACGTTCCGCAAAAGACCCCAGCAGGAACGAAGTATCCAGCGCGTCGACGCCATCCTGTCGGTTGCGGCCGCGCTGATTGCCGAGAAGGGCGTCAGCGCCATGAAGATGACCGAACTGGCTGCGGTTGCGACTGTCCCGATCGGTTCCGTCTATCAGTATTTCCCGGACAAGGCGGCGATCGTCAGGGCCTTGCTCGACCGGCACTCCAGCCGCATCCAGCAAAAGGTCAGCGAGGCCTTTGCCACTGTTACATCGCTCGATCATGCCATCGAGCTGGTCTGCACCATGATCGATTGGTATTATCGCGAGTATCGGAGTGATCCCGCCTATCTCGGCGTCTGGCTCGGCACGGATATCGACAGGGACATCCTCCAGCTCAACATGCAGCATAGCAACCGTGTCGCCGAAATCTTCCTGGAGAGCATTCGGCCTTTCCTGCCGGCAGAAAGCCGCATCGACCTTGAGGCGCGCACCCAGCTGTTCAGCCATTTGATTGGCGCTTCCGTCCGCTTTGCCATCATGAGCGACGATGAGATGGCAAAGCGCATGCTGCACGAATGGAAACAGGTGATCCGCGCTACCCTGCTGGTGGAGCCGGCGCCGTAACGATCGCCGAAGGTAACCGGCTGGTGCGCTTCGAACTCACCAGCCCGGCAGAATATGCCCGGCACGCAGCCGCGGATAGAAGCGCGTATAGGTTTTCACCTCGCCATCGAGATCGTCATCCACGGCAGCTGGCGTGATGTTGTCCAAGCAGGCCGAGATGTGGGCGGTGATGGCATTCATCAGCGACACGGAAAGTCCGGCCCGCTTCATGATGCCGATCTGCACCGGCGGCAGCGGCGGAAAGCCGTCCGCCTGGGTCAGCACCTTCATGCCGGTGCGCAGCGCCGATTCCGGCATGACCGAAACCGCCATGCCGGCAAGCACGGCAGCGGCAACGACGGTGCAGGACCAACTGGTGAACAGGATCTGATAGTCGCGGCCGCCGGCATCGAGCGCCGAGCAGGCAAGCTGGCGCCACTGACAATCGCGTCGGCCGACGGCGAGCGGAATGGGCGCATCGTCGCGCAGCGGATGGTTGGCCGAGCCGACCCAGCAGAGCGGCTCCGTGCGCACCACGTCAGACATGCGTTCGCGCGGATTGTGGGTAACAAGCGCGATATCGAGCTCGCCGCGATGCATGCGCTCTGCAAGATCGACCGAGGGCTCGCAGACGATATAGAGCTCGACATTCGGATGCGTCTTGGCGAAGCGGCCAATGATCTCGGGCATGTAACGGTCGGCATAATCGTCCGGCGTGCCGATGCGCAGCGTGCCTTCGAGCCGATTGTCGTCGAAGGCGGCGATGGCCTCGTTGTTCAGGCGGATGATGCGGCGGGCATAGTTCAGCAGCTTGTCGCCTTCCGCCGTCAGGCGGTTGCCACGGCCATCCTTGATGAAGAGCTGCTTGCCGACGCGCTCTTCCAGCCGACGCATCTGCATGGAAACGGCCGATTGCGTCTTGAACACGCGGTCGGCGGCCTTGGTGAAGCTGCCGGAATCCACGATTGCGATGAAGGTCTGCAACTGATCGATATCAAGCGGCGCGGACATGGGCTCACCTATAAAGGAGTTTGATAGTTATCATTAGAAACATTCGTTGGACTGATCAATAGGGCTTTGGCATCTTCTGAATGCAATTCAGCATACCAATCGAACAGAGACACCTGTCGAACTCCTCCCGGCCTACGCCCCTTTTCCGGATCATCGGAAAGGGGCTCGGCTCGCGTGTGCCCAAGGAAAGGAATACGGAAATGCGCACGACAGATCGGACCCTTGACCTCGGCCTGGCAACGCCATCGCTGTCGCTGACGGCACGCATGACGCTTGCCATCGCCAATCTCGCTTCCGTCTGGCGCGCACTCCGAAATCGCCAGGAGATCCACTATCTCAATGAGCTTGACGACAGCCAGCTGCGCGACATCGGCCTCACCCGGCAGGATGTGAGCTGCGCGCTGACCACCTCGACCTTCTTCGAGGATCCGTCCAGCCATCTGACCAATTCCGCGCGTCGCCGCACGCGCCTCTCCGCCTGCAGCAGCATTAGAGGCTGATGACGGACAATAGTTTCCCCGCAGGGTGATAGCCAATAAGCCCTGCCTCTTTCCCGGTGTTCGGCCCAAGGGCCAACACCGGGTTTTTTCTTTCTGGAGATCGTGTTTCCTCCATAGATCATGCGCGGGCAAGTTGCCTCCGGCGGCAACGGCCTTATCTTATCGTCAGATGCGGCAACGGGGATTTGGCGATGGCAACGGTAATCTTCTTCCACTCCGTCTATGGTCTGCGCTCGCTTGAGCATGAGGCGGTCGAGCGCGCGCAGGCGGCGGGACACAAGGCTTTCGCGCCGGATCTCTATGACGGGCTGATCGCTCGGTCGATCGAAGAGGGTTTCGAATTCAAGGACGAGATCGGCTGGCAGACGATCTGCGAGCGTGCGGAATGGGCGCTGGCCGGCCTGCCTGCCTCGACCGTGCTTGCCGGTTTCTCTATGGGCGCTGCCGTCGCTGCGAGCCTTTGGCCGAAGAGGGAGAAAGCCGCCGGCATCCTGTTCCTGCATGGCATTGCCTCCATCGCCGACAATGCGCGCAAGGGTCTGCCCTTGCAGCTTCATCTGGCCGATCCCGATCCGTTCGAACCAGAGGAAGATGTTGCCAGCTGGCGGCAGGCCGTCGCCAAATCCGGCGTTGCTGCAGAGATCTTCCGGTATCCGGGCGGTGGCGGCCATCTCTATACCGATGCCAGCCTGCCCGATTATGATGCGAAGGCTGCCGATCTCACCTGGAAGCGGGTGCTCAGCTTCCTTGATGCCATTGATGCCGGCGCGTGAAATGCCTGCATCTCTACTCGCAGGACTTGAACTCAAGCCGCTGCCCGTCTAGTTTATGGGCATCGTTGATACCAACAGGATGTGTGCAGCAATGGATTCCACCTCGACCGCAATGCCGTTCAGCCTTGCCATCGGGGAAATTTTTGCTCATGCCCATATCCATCGTTCTATCCAATCTTTCGTGGTCCACGCCTGACGGCCGGCCGCTTCTTTCCCATCTCGATCTGAGTTTCGGCGCCGAGCGCACCGGCCTTGTCGGCCGCAACGGCGTCGGCAAGACGACGCTCATCAGGCTCGTCTCCGGCGAGCTGCAGCCGCAATCCGGCAGCATCTCCTTCAATGGGCGATTGGGGATCCTGCGCCAGAGCGTGCAGGTCGAAGCGGACGAAACCGTTGCCGATCTCTTCGGCGCGAGCCAAGCCCTTGCCGTGCTGAAACGGGCGGAAGCCGGCGAGGCGACCAATGACGAACTCGCCTCGGCAGACTGGACGCTCGAGGTGCGCATCGCCGCAGCCCTTGATCGCGTCGGGCTTGACGTCACCCCGGAAACGCCTCTCGTCACCCTGTCTGGCGGCCAACGCACCCGCTGTGGTCTTGCCGCACTCATTGTCGACGATCCCGATTTCCTGATCCTCGACGAACCCACCAACAATCTCGATCGTGAAGGCCGCACTGCGGTGATCGATCTGCTCGCAGGCTGGAGGGCAGGTGCCATTGTGATCAGCCACGACCGCCAATTGCTCGATACTATGGATGCGATCGTCGAGCTGACATCGCTTGGCGCATTGCGCTACGGCGGCAACTGGAGCCAGTATCGTGAACGCAAGGCGCTGGAGCTCTCCGCCGCCGAGCATGACTTCGCCGAGGCGGAGAAGCGTGTCGCCGAGGTAGAAAGAAGCGCGCAGGCGGCCGTCGAGCGGCAGGCGAGGCGGGACAAAGCAGGCCGGAAGATGGCGGCCAAGGGCGGCATCCCGCGCATCATGCTCGGCGGCCTGAAGGAGCGGGCCGAGATGACGAGCGCGGAGAATACGCGACTTGCCGAACGGCGTCGTGGCCAGGCCCTGCAGGATGCTGCTGCCGCCCGCGAAAAGATCGAGATCCTGCAACCCCTGACCGTCAAGCTGCCGACATCGGGATTGCCGGCAAACAGGATCGTCCTCAAGATGGAGGGCATCAGCGCCGGTTACGAGCCCGAACGGCCGATCCTGCGCGATTTCGATTTCATCATCACGGGCCCGGCACGCGTCGCCGTCACCGGCCCGAACGGTTCGGGCAAGACGACGCTGCTGGCGCTGATATCAGGCGCTTTGCAGCCCTGGAGCGGGACGGTGCGGGTCGTCCATTCCGCCCTGCTGGATCAACGAGTGAGCCTCCTAGATCCTTCGCTTTCGATCCGCGATAATTTTCGCCGGATCAATCCGGATGCGGACGAGAATGCCTGCCGGGCTGCGCTGGCGCGTTTCATGTTCCGGGCCGATGCGGCCTTGCAGATCGTCTCCAGCCTCAGCGGTGGCCAGCTTTTACGCGCCGGACTCGCCTGCGTGCTCGGCGGCTCGGTACCGCCGTCACTGTTTGTTCTCGATGAACCCACCAACCATCTAGATATCGATTCCATTGCGGCGGTCGAAGCAGGACTGCGAGCCTATGACGGCGCACTTCTGGTCGTTAGCCACGATGAAGTGTTTCTGGAGAATATCGGTATAGAGAGACGGCTCGAGCTGCCCGCCCGAGCCGTTTCGGATCGGTGACCAGCCGCGTTAGGCGTGGCCGGCGCCGGCGATGCGATCGAGTTCGGCGATCGCATCTTCCGGCAGCTTCAGCTCGGCGGCCGCGATGTTCTGCTTGAGATGGGCAAGCGACGATGTGCCTGGAATAAGCAGGATGTTCGGCGCACGCTGCAGCAGCCAGGCGAGCGCCACCTGCATCGGCGTGGCCTGCAGGCGGGCGGCAACATCGGAGAGAGCCGAGGATTGCAGCGGCGTGAAGCCACCCAGCGGGAAGAAGGGCACATAGGCGATGTCGTCGCGGGCAAGTGCGTCGATCAGGCTGTCGTCTGCGCGATGGGCAAGATTATATTGGTTCTGCACGCAGACAATCTCCGTGATCCGGCGGCCCTCGGCGATCTGGTTGGCGGTAACATTGCTGAGCCCAATGTGGCGCACCAGGCCTTGCCGCTGCAGGTCGGCTAGGATGGTCAAGGGTGCTTCGATAGACCCTTCGGCAGGACCGTGCACGTCCAGCATGATGCGCAGGTTGACAACATCGAGCACATCCAGCCCTAGATTGCGCAGGTTATCGTGCACCGCCTGTGTCAGTTCTTCGCACGAGAAGGCCGGCAGCCAGGAAGCATCCGTGCCGCGCAGCGCGCCGATCTTGGTAACGATGACGAGATCATCGCGATAGGGGTGAAGCGCCTCCCGGATCAGCTGGTTGGTCACATGCGGGCCGTAGAAATCGCTGGTGTCGATATGGTCGACGCCCAAGGCGATAGCTTCGCGCAGAACTGCGAGCGCGATGTCATGGTCCTTTGGCGGGCCGAATACGCCGGGGCCTGCGAGCTGCATGGCGCCGTAGCCAAGCCGTTTGACCTGAAGGTCTCCGAGGGTAAAGCTGCCGGATTGATCGATGGGGGACATGGCTATCTCCTTTTCAAGATGAAAACAGAAATAAGCTTCGTCTCAGTGTATGATAACCCGGCGCAATACGCACGGGCTGTGCGGAATTACGAACAGTGGTCAGGAATTGAAAGTGACTGGAGCACTCTATTTTGCTTGGATTCATGGCTGCAGCCGCAGAGATGATCGTTGAAAGCACGGATCAATACTACCTCCAACCAAATCACCAACCGGAACGATGGAAGCAGAAATCCACTGAAAACGGAATCCTCATCCACTTCCGCCTTCAATGGACGCGTTCTAATAATTTGGATACCCGTGAAAGCGATTTTTCGGTCTGCAACCAGGCAAAGGTGAAAATTAAAAATGGATAGCGTCAAGACCGCTCTGCGCATGCTTTTGGCAGCAGTCGTACCATTTATTCCGACCATCGCTGCCGCACAGTCAAAACCAGACAATGAAATGTTTGACCCTGCCAAGGTCATCGCCGGAATTCAAATAGATCATTCAACGTGCCTGGAAATGGAGGCTCGGCAGACGGGCATTTGGGTAACCGTCGACGGCCAAGGATATTGCCTCAGATATTATGCGGCCGGCCTCAATCAGAATGGCGAGAACCCCGTGGTCGCCGCATGGATGCCCGGTGATGTCATGGGCGGTCCGAAAGGTGTCGCTCATCAAAAGGGGATCGGCGTCGCCAGCATGATTGCACAGTCGAAGTCGCTATCCGACCGCTATGGTGTGCCTTGGATATTCCTCGCCCGGCCAGGCACTTATGGCAGCGCAGGCAAGCATTACACGATCAGACACACGCCTCTGGAAGCGAAGTTGATGGCCGCTCAGATCGACGCGTTGAAAGCCCGCTACCACATTGGCAACTGGGCACTAGGAGGGCACAGCGGAGGAGGCACGCTTGCCGCAGAGTTTCTTGCGCGACGTACTGACCTTCAATGTGTCGTTTTATCCTCCGCTGCTGCCGCGTACCGGGAACGACTGAAGGAACGAGGATTCAAAAACCGATTGAAAACAGAGGTGTTTTTCGATCCATTCGATGCGCTGGATCAAATCCCCAAACAGCCCGATCGTCGGATATTCGTGCTCGCAGATCCGCGCGAGACAAACATTCCCTTTCCGACCCAAAAACTCTATTTCGACCAGCTAAAGTCACGCGGACACACAGCATGGATGCTGGCGCTCAGAAAGGCGACGCCCCCCAAATATCACAGCCTTGTAGACTTCGGCGAGGCCGCTACCGGAATGTGCGCCAACGGGACGGGGACAAATGCAATACTCAAGACGTTGCAGGAAATGCCTCCACAATCAAATCGGATCACGAATTGATCAGCCGAAACAGGATGTGGCTATGACTCCAAATTAAAATGGATGCGCTCTTGCCGACCGTCACCCTTTTTTCGGTGCTGGCTTGTCCTCGCTCTTCAAATAGCTGTCGAAGATCGCTTCCATGTTCTTCTGATAGGTCTTCTGCACTTCGAGGCCGCTGTCGAACATGGCGTTGAACATTTCGGTATAGGCGGCCATGTCGACGCCGGCGGCAGGTTTGGCCTTCGGCTCTTCCTTCGGCGGCTCAGGTGGCATCGGGAAGTTCTTCATCATGTCCTGAAAGGCTTTGGTGAAGGGATTGTCGAAGAAAGGATTGGTCGGCGCCGGCTTCTCGCGCTTGACCGAATCGGCACCAAACATCAACTCCATCGCCTGGGTGAAGGGATTGTCGAAGATGCTCGCCTGCGGCGTCGGCTGCTGTTTTGGCGCAAAGCCGATGCTCTGCAGCCAGCCCTGCATCATCTCGCCCATATCGGTGTTGAGGAAGGGATTGGCCATCTGCGGAATCTGGCCGCTGGTTTCCTTGAAGAGGCCGCCCATCAGCGCATCGGCCATGGCCGGCAGCATGCGCTTGTAGATTTCCTGGCCGATGCCGGTCATCTGCGCCGCCTGCGCCGCGATCGCGCGGGAAACGTCCTTCGAGCCAAACAGTCGTCCGAGCACTGCATTGCCGTCGGCGATGCCCTCGGGCGTGAAGGCCTTCGTCATGTCCTCGAAGTATTTGGCGTAGTTGCCGGACGAAATATCCTGCATGACGCCGACGAAATTGTAGGGATCGGTGGCGCTTCGTTTGAAGCCGGAGGAAAAGGCCGGCATCAGCGCGGCTATCGCCTTCGTCGCCTGCTCCTGCGCCAGATTGAACTGCTTGGCCATGGCTTCCGTGGCGGCGCCATTCTGTGCCTGCATCATCATGTCGAAGAGTGGCAGCATCGAAGTCCCTTTCCCCGCTATGAGGCCGCTTCGGAATCAGGCGGCGCTTGATTCCGATAGTATAGCGGAAAAATGAGGGCGCATACCGGTTTCTGCCGCGATGACATTAGAGCGGGAAAGCAGACGAGACCGCTATCAGTATTGATATTCCTCGAAGATCGGCTCAACCGACTGGTTCCAGCGGCCGTTGTAGAGCATCAGCAGATCGTCGGCGAGCGTGCCCTTCTTGGCGAGCACCTCATCGAGCGGCGCAAGGAAGACGGTTTCGTCCTGGCCGTCGCCGTTCAAATGGCCACGGTTCTTCAGGCCGAGGCGGGAAATGCCGACCGCTTCACGCGCCACATCCATAAGACTATGACCCTTGATCGAGGCTTTCAGACCCTCAACCGGTACGACATCGCGCAGCGCGTTGACCTCGTCGAAGCTCCAGTCCTTGGTCAGCTCGTCGGCTGCTGTCAGCGCCTCGTCGTCATAGAGCAGGCCGACCCAGAAGGCCGGCAGCGCGCAGATGCGCCGCCAGGGGCCGCCATCGGCACCGCGCATTTCGAGGAAGCGCTTGAGGCGCACGTCCGGAAACAGCGTCGAGAGATGGTTCGTCCAGTCGCCCATCGTCGGTTCCCAATCGGCGATTTCGCCTTTCAGCGCGCCGTCCATGAACTGACGGAAGGTGACGTGGGTACAGTCATGATAGCGGCCGTCGCGAACGACGAAATACATGGGAACGTCGAGCGCCCACTTCACATAGTCTTCGAAGCCGAAATCGTCACGGAAGGTGAAGTCGAGCAGGCCGCCGCGGCGGTTGTCGGTATCCTTCCAGATTTCGCCGCGCCAGGAGGAAAGACCGTTCGGCTTGCCTTCGGTGAAGGGTGAGGAGGCAAAGAGCGCCGTTGCCAGCGACTGCAGCTTCATCGATACGCGCATCTTGCGGCGCATGTCGGCTTCCGACGAGAAGTCGAGATTCACCTGGATCGTGCAGGTGCGGTACATCATGTCGAGACCCTTGGTGCCGACCTTCGGCATGTAGCGGGTCATGATCTCGTAGCGCGATTTCGGCATGCGCGGCGTTTCGGCAAGCGTCCATTTCGGGCTGCCGCCGACGCCGAGGAAGCGAATGCCCATCGGCTCGGCGATCTCGCGCACCGTCGCCAGATGGTTGTTCGATTCCTTGCAGGTCTGGTGAATGGTTTCGAGCGGTGCACCCGACAGCTCGAACTGCCCGCCCGGCTCGATCGAGATCGCGCCCATTCCGGAGGGTTCGCCGAGCCCGATGATGTTGTCGCCATCCATGATCGGGTCCCAGCCGCTCTTCTTCTGCAGCCCCGTGAGGAGTGCTGAAATGCTGGCCTCGCCGAAATAGGGCACGGGGCTGTTGTCGGCGCGGAAAAACACGAATTTTTCGTGCTCGGTGCCGATGCGGAATTTCTCCTTCGGCTTGTTGCCGGCGGCCAGATAGGCCGTCATTTCCGAGACCGAGGAGAGCGGAGTCTGGTCGGTAGTATCGCGCGCCATGGTATTACCTTAGATCTCGGAGGAGAACCCGCGCCAGCCGCAGGTCAATAGGAGGGTGATTGACGCGGATTGAGGTACGGTGCAAGTGAATTTCTTTCAAGGGTCGTTCAAAAAAATAGGATTTTATGTCTCGCAAGTGCATCACAGCCATGTCAGCCACCGGCATATTTGCACAAGCGTTCAAGACGTCTCGCTATTCACGCCGATAGTTTTGCTTCCACTGACATTAGCGGAGCATATCAATGAACGGCTCGAACGCCCTTTACTATTCCATACTGACACTGCTGTTGGCCTCGCTGGTTATCATGGGCAGTCCCGGTCCTTCGACGATCAGTGCGACGGCGATGGGCGCGGCCTATGGTTTTCGACGGTCGCTTGCCTATGTCTCCGGTCTTATCGCAGGCACCGTGGCTGTCCTGCTCGCCGTAGCGGCCGGCGTCGTCGCGATCCTGCTCTCTGTGCCGCACGGAGCCTTTGTGCTGACAGCGATTTCTGCGGTCTATATCCTTTACTTAGCATTCAAGATCGCTACCGCTCCGCCTTTGTCGCGCCGCGATGATCAGATCGCCGCGCCAGCCTTTTCCGGTGGCTTCCTGCTGGCCGTCGCCAACCCCAAGGCTTATCTCGCGATCGCAGCCGTCTTTGCCGGCGTGAGCCTGTTTCAGAACGAGCGAATGCTCGACGCTGCGGCAAAGGTCGTGCTGCTCACGGGAATGATCGTCGCCATCCATATGGTCTGGCTTCTTGTTGGTGCTTCTCTGTCCCGTTTCCTTCAAGATCCGAAGATCTCGCGGATCGTCAACATCTCGTTGGCGATCCTGCTGATCGTGACAACCATCGCCGCCGTTCTGGAGTGAAGTGTCAGTTCCAGTCGCCGATCGCTGCCTGGATCACCGCCATGGCGGCAACGGCGGCCGTGTCGGCACGCAGGATGCGCGGGCCGAGCGGAATGGCTGTGACGAAATCGAGGCTGCGCAGCAGGGCGCGCTCCTCCTCGGAAAAACCGCCTTCAGGGCCGACCAGCAGCGCCAGATGCTTCTCCTTCACCTGCGTTAGCAGCGGCAGCGGGTTTTGCCCGGCATCGCCCTCGTCGCAATAGATGATGCGCCGCTCGCGTGGCCAGCGGGTGAGGAGGTCGGCAAGCTTCACCGGTTCGGCGACATCGGGAATGCCGAGAATGCCGCATTGCTCCGCCGCTTCGATGACGTTGGCCTTGACCTTGTCGAGATTGGTGATCTTACCCTGCACGTGCTGCGTCATGACCGGCTGCAGCAGGCCAGCGCCCATCTCGACTGCCTTCTGCACGAGATAATCGAGCCGTCCGACTTTCAGCGGCGCGAAGAGATAATGGAGATCGGACGGGGCCGGCTGCGGCCTCGTTTCCTCGATCGGCGTCAGCAGAATGCGCTTGCGGGTGGGGAAGGAGATGCTGACTTTCCATTCGCCATCGCGCCCGTTGAACACAAGTAGTTCGGCACCATCCTCCATGCGCAGCACATTGGCGAGATAGTTGAACTGATCCTGTTCGGCCTCGATTGCGATCCCAGCCTTTATGTCTGATGCCACGTACAGCCGCTGCATGCGGAAATTGGCGCGCATGGATTACCCCCGGAATTCCTTAAGCAATGCGATGGAGCGGCTCGAAGATTCGACGAGAAGCCGAACCGCTCTAAATGAAGAGCGCGACCATAACCCAATATACGGCGGCGGCAAGCAAGGCAGCGACCGGCACGGTGATCGCCCAGGCGGCGATGATGGTCATGAAATGTGAGCGGCGCACAAGCCGGCGGCGATGAACCTCATCGGGATTGCGCTCGTCTGTGGCCTCCGGCTCGATCCAGGCAATGCCGGCAGCTTCAGCCCGCTTGCGCATATAGGCGAAGCGCCGCTTGGAGCGGCTGGTTGACCACTCGCGGAAGAAGCCGACCCCGAAGACCGCGCCGACGGCAATATGGGTCGAGCTCACCGGAAAGCCGAACCAGGCGGCGACGATGACGGTGAGCGCGGCGGAGACCGCCACGCAATAGGCCCGCATCGGATTGAGCTTGGTGATCTGTTCGCCAAGCAGGCGGATGAGTCGTGGCCCATAAAGCAGCACGCCCACGGAAATGCCGCAGCCGCCGATCATGACGACCCAGAAGGGCGCTTTCTGCGTGGTCGTCTCGGCGATCACGCCGATCGAGCCGCCAAGGCCGATATCGCGCACGATGGCGGCCAGCGGGCCGATGGCGTTGGCAACATCGTTGGCTCCATGCGCGAAGGACATCAGCGCTGCCGAACAGATCAGGGGCAGCCGGAAAAGCTTGCGCAGCGAGCTGTTCTTGTTTTCCAGCCCGACTGATTGCGCTGCCACCAGCGGCCGCGCGGCAAGCCAGGCGATGATGCCGATGCCGATCCCGATCGCAAGGTTCGCGATATTGGGGATCACGCCCTTGGGCTCGAGCTGAACGACGAGATAACCCGCAAAGGCGCCGGCCATTAATCCGATCAGGATGGGAATCCAGTGGCGCGCAGCGGCGATCTTGTCGTCGCGGTAGATGATGAATGTCTCGATGAAATAGAGGATGCTGGCGGCGATTGTGCCGCCGAGAAAGGGCGTTATGACCCAGCCGGCCGAGATTGCCGCCAGCACGTTCCAGTTCACGAGTTCCGGGCCAACGGCGGCTGCACCCGCGCCGACAACGGCGCCCACGATCGTATGGGTGGTTGAAACTGGAGCCTTCCGCCAGGTGGCGAAGTTGATCCAGAGCGCTGCGGCGAGCAGCGCCGCCATCATCAGCCAGGCAAGCTTGCCGATGCTGATGATGCGGTTGGTGTCGACGATATGAGTCGAAATCGTATTGATGACAGGACCGCCGGCGATCGTAGCGCCGAGGATCTCGAAGATGGCCGCCATGACGAGCGCTTGCGTCATGGTGATCGCACGTGCGCCGACGGCGGCGCCGACATTGTTGGCGACGTCCTTGGCGCCGATGTTCAGGGCCATATAGCCGGCAAGGGCGACGGCGGCGAAAATCAGCGTTGCGCGGGGCTGGTCGAACACGTAGATGCCGGCAAAGACCATGGCGAGACCGAGGAAGATCAGACCGATGCCCGGCGCCACCAGACGCCTCGTGACGTGATGGGTCGCGTCCTCGACATAAGTGAATTTGTCGAGGTCCTTGTCGAGCGTCCTTTTTACTGGTGTGGCCGGTCGGTCGGGCATGCAATTCTCTGGATCAAAATTCTCGTATTGCGCCGCCCGATAAGGCGCGCAATATCCACCATGCATACTGACACAGTTTTTTGTGGGTAATGTGGCTTACTTCGCTTGCGAAATCGCCGGAGCGGCCGTCCTTCGCTTCGCGAAGGCGAGAATGAGATCATGCAGCTCCGGTTCATGCACGCGTTCGGCGGCTTCCTCGCAGGAAACCCACTCCATGGAGCGTTCGCCTTTTTCCTTGAAGTTCTTGGCGAGTTCGCTGACTTCGAGGGCGTAGACCTGCACCCGGCACGGCACCTGAATGCCGTCCTTCAGCACCTTGTCATAGCCGAACGAGCCCAGCGGCTCGGTTTCCACTACGCCGCGCACGCCCGCCTCTTCGTAGGCCTCGCGGGCAGCGACTTCATGGGAGAGCTTGCCGGGCATCGGCCATCCCTTGGGAATGACCCAGCGGCCGGTGTCGCGACTGGTCAGCAACAACATCTCGAGATGACCGGTTTTCCTTTTCACGCGATAACAAAGCGCAGCATATTGCTGTCGCGGCGGACGCCGAAACATGAGTTGCACATCATTTGCTATGCGGCTGAGAAAGGCCAATTGTCGGTTCACCTTTAGGAGTTGGAGTGACGTATCGATTCTATATTATCACGATGTGGAAAAATTTTGCGTTCCATATAAGGCTATATGGTATTTCCCCACAAATTTATTGAGTGCTGCATAGATAAAAGTGCAAAGATTTGCCTTCTGATATTCGCCAGCGATTGTGCTGAAAGCGACATTCAACAGCATTTTCGTGCCGCAGATGGCGCAATTGCTTGGGTGTGGCTGCTATCGTTTTGGAAAGAAAGAAAAACTTACCATGTCCGGACGCATACCGCCTCGACGTCTGCCGCCCTTGAACGCGCTTCGCGCTTTCGACGCTGTGGCGCGGCGCGGCAGCATCTTGAAGGCAGCCGACGAACTCGGGGTCGTGCGGGGTGCCGTCCGGCAGCAATTGAACCTCCTGGAAGCCCATTTTGGCGTGTCCCTGTTCGATCGGGAGAACGGCAGGCTGGTGCTAACGCCGAAGGGCAGGGCATTTGCCGATTCTGTCGGCGTCGCCTTTGGTATCCTGACGCGGGCCTCGGCGGAGCTTTCGATCGGAGGCCGGCGCTCGATCCGGCTCGGTGTTCCCTCGGCCTTCGCCGTCTGGTGGCTGATGCCGCGCGTTGCGGCGCTGCAGGCGGCGCTTCAGGATATCGATATAGATATCGTGCCGATGGCGATGGTGGAGCCTCTCGCCAAGCGCGCCGATCTCGAAGCGGTCATCATGGGCGGCGAATACAGGCCGATGCGCGATATCACGGCCATTCGCTTCATGGAGGATGAGTTCGGGCCTGTCGCAACGCCTGATGTTACAGGTCGCCTCGGGCTTGCCGAGGGCGTCAAGGCTCTTGGCGCCGCTGTTGCTCTTTCAAGCCGCTCGGCACCGAGCCTGTGGGGTGACTGGTTTGCCGAAAGCGGACATGCGCCCGTCAACTTTGCCGGCAATCGCGAATTCGAAGACCTGTTGCTGGCAATCGGCGCCGCCCGCTCGGGTCTCGGGGTCGCGATCGTGCCGCGCACTGCCATCGGCGAGGATATCGACCGTGGCGCCCTGGTCGCCCCCTTTGGCTTCATCCGCAGGCCGGCAGGCTACAGCCTCAGCATCCGCAGCAGCGATGTGAAGGATCCGGCACTTGTGCGATTGGCGGATTGGCTAAGCGAAGCGGGAGCCGAACCGACTTAGCAAAACATCAAGGCAAGGCGCGTCGCATGGCAGATTTTCTGCCATGCGACGCATTGCAATGTCCATCGACACGGCCTTTGCCATCATGCCAGATCGCGGCATAGAACAAGCCGGCAGGAGCGCATCATGGATCAGTCTTCTTCTTTTTCCCGTATCGACTGGGTGGCGCGCAGCTGCCGGCTCCTGGCTGCAACGGCCGCGGAATTCCGCGACACCAAGCCCTTTGCTGGTCTCACCATCGGCACGGGTATTCATCTCGAGCCGAAGACGGTCGCGCTGCTGATGACGCTGCGGGCTGGCGGCGCCGATCTCGTCTGCACCGGAAACCTCAACAGCACCCAGCCTGAGACGGTGGACTATCTGCGCGCTCAGGGGATCAAGGTCTTCGCAACGCAGACTCGCGATGCCGAGGAGCATGGGGCGAGCCTCGATGCGATCCTGGCGGAAAAGCCGGACCTGCTGCTCGACAATGGCGGCGATCTTTTTGCCCGCGCGGCCGACAAGCCCTATGCAAACCTGCTCGGCGGCACCGAGGAAACCACATCCGGCCGCACCCGTCTCATGCCGATGCGCGACAAGCTCAACATGCCGATCCTCGTCATCAACGATAGCCCGATCAAGCAATTCGCCGAAAACCGGCATGCCGTCGGGCAGAGCATGTTCGAGAGCTATCTGCGCTTCACCAACCGCTCCACCAACGGCAAGCGCGTCACCGTCTTCGGTTACGGCGCTTGCGGCAAGGGCACGGCGGCGTGCTTCCGCAATGCGTTCTCAGCCGTCAGCGTCGTCGATATCGATCCGGTCACGACGCTTGAAGCGCATCTCGACGGCTTTTCAACGCCGTTGCGTGACGCAGCGATCCGTTCCGCCGATGTGCTGGTCACCGTGACAGGCTATCCGGATATCATCACGGTCGCCGATCTGCCCTTGATCAAGGACGGCGCGATCCTGATGAATGGTGGCCATTTCCCGCATGAAATCGATGTCGAGGGCTTCCGCAGCAGTCCCGATGTTGTCGGTGTCGATCGTTATGAAGCCGAGCAGATCGAGACCGTCCGCATGCGCGATGGCCGTGCCTTCCATATTCTTGGCGGCGGCCACATGGCCAATCTGGCCGGCCCGCGTCCGCTCGGCAACACGGTCGAATCCATGGATCTCGGCTTTGCCTTGCAGGCCCGCTGCCTGGAACGAGTCGCCAAGGACAACCTTGGGAAGGAAGCCTGCGTCATCCCGGTTCCGGCCGATATCGACGCCATGGTTGCCTCCGCCTACCTCGATCTGGCGCGCTAAGCATCAGGTTTCGGCCAACGCCTGCGGCAGCAATCGATCATAGAGCGCTGCCATCTCGTCGCCGAAGCAGCAGAAGATGATCTCGTCAAAGGCGTCATCCTTGCTTTCGGCAAGCGTGGTGCCTATTGCGATCTTCGTCGCCGGCTCGGCGGGAAAGCGGTAAATGCCCGTCGAGATGGCGGGAAAGGCGATCGTCTTCAGGCCGTGCTGCCGTGCAAGGCCAAGGCTGTTGCGATAGCAGCCGGCAAGCAGCTCCTCTTCGCCATGGTCGCCGCCATTCCAGACCGGGCCGACCGTATGGATCACATGCCGAGCCGGCAGGCGATATCCGCCCGTCATCTTTGCCTGCCCGGTCTTGCAGCCGTTCAGCGTCCGGCATTCCGCTAGGAGGTCTGGCCCCGCTGCACGATGGATCGCGCCATCCACGCCACCGCCGCCGAGCAGGCTGCTGTTGGCGGCGTTGACGATGGCATGGACCGAGAACTTGGTGATGTCGCCAAGCGCCACGGTGAGGCGCGTCTTCCCGTTTAGGGCAAGATCGGAACGGATGATTTCAGGCCCGGACATGGCGGTCTCCTCGAACCTCTACGGCACTTATCTTTCCCAATAGGGAACGGGGCCGTAAAGTTCCGCCAGGAAATCGATGAAGACGCGCACCTTTGCCGGCAGGAACTGCCGGCTGGGATAAACGGCCGAAAGCGTGACATTATGCGAGCCCTCATAGGCCGACAGCACCTGGACGAGGCGGCCGTCGCGCAGCTCCGGCCCGATGTCCCAGGTGGAGCGCAGCGCGATACCGAGGCCGGCGATCACGGCTTCGCGCACGACCTCGCTGGAGTTGGTGATGAGCCTGCCCTCGGGACGGAAGATCAGGCTGCCTTTCGGCCCCTCCAGCCGCCACGGATCGAGATTGTGCGCCGGCAGGCAGATATGCCGGCGCAGATCGTCGATATCCTGCGGAAGGCCATGGGCGTCGATGTACGCGGGGGACGCGCAGAGCACGCGGCGCACCGGAGCGAGCCTGCGCGCGACAAGGCTGGAATCGGTCAGTTCGGCAATGCGGATGGCAAGATCGAAGCCGCCGCCGACGATATCGACAAATTCGTCGCTGAGCACGAGATTGAGCGCCAACTCGGGATGCGCCTGCATGAAGGATTTCAGATGCGGCGCGATGTGCAGACGGCCGAAGGAGGTCGGGGCTGATATTTTCAGCGTGCCGTGCATCTGCGAGGAGCGCCCGGCAATATAGGCTTCTGCCTCTTCGAGCCCGGCAAGAATGGCAAGTACGCGGTCATAGAAACCCTGGCCTGCCTCCGTCAGCGAAATCTGCCGCGTGGTGCGCTGCAGGAGCCGGGTGCCGAGCCTATCCTCCAGGCGCTTGATGCGCTTGGAGATGACGGCGGGAGAAAAACCGAGCGCGCGGCCGGTCAGGGACATGCTGCCGGTCGCGACGACGCTGGCGAAGATTTCGAGATCCCCTAGATTGGTCATGCGCGATTATTTCCTATTTTGGAATAAATGCTTATCATTTGCTCCAAACTTGGGAAAGCGCTAAGCCTGTAATGGGTTAAAAGGAGGCTGTATCCGCAAAGGGGATGCAGGAGGAGGACGGCATGGCCGAGGCCATTTCATTTCTGGAGCCGCGGGCGGATGTTCTGGCGCGCCGCAGCGCGATCGTCGCTGATCTCGCCGATCTTCTGGCGCCGGAATGTCTGGTCCACGAGCCGCGTGAGCTCGTGCCCTTCGAAACCGATGCCTTCGTGTCCTATCGTCGCCTGCCGCTTGCCGTCGCTCTGCCGCGCTCGACGGCGGAAGTCGCGGCCGTGATGAAATACTGCCATCGCTACGGCATTCCCGTCGTGCCGCGCGGCGCCGGCACCTCGCTGTCCGGTGGCGCCATCCCGCAGGAAGATGCGGTCGTTCTCGGCCTCTCCAAGATGAACCGCATCCTCGATATCGATTATGCCAACCGCACCGCGACCGTGCAGGCGGGCGTGACGAACCTGCATGTCTCCGAAAGCGTTTCGGCCGACGGCTTCTTCTATGCGCCCGATCCGAGTTCGCAGCTTGCCTGTACCATCGGCGGCAATATCGGCATGAATTCCGGCGGCGCGCACTGTCTGAAATACGGCGTCACGACCAACAATCTGCTCGGCGTCAAGCTCGTCCTGACCGACGGCACCGTCATCGATCTCGGCGGCAAGGCGCTCGATGCGGCAGGCTATGATCTGCTCGGCCTCGTCTGCGGCTCGGAAGGCCAGCTCGGTATCGTCACCGAAGCGACGGTGCGGCTCATCGCCAAGCCCGAGGGCGCCCGGCCGGTGCTCTTCGGCTTCGACAGTTCCGAGGAAGCAGGCGCCTGCGTCGCCGATGTCATTGCCGCCGGCATCGTGCCCGTCGCCATCGAATTCATGGACAAGCCGGCGATCGAGATCTGCGAGGCCTTTGCCAAGGCCGGCTATCCTCTTGATGTCGAGGCGCTCCTGATCGTCGAAGTCGAAGGCTCCGAGGCGGAAATGGACGATATGCTTGCCAGCATCGTCGCCATCGCCCGCACTCACAGGGTCAAGACCGTGCGTGAATGCCAGTCGGCGGCGGAGGCGGCCCTGATCTGGAAAGGCCGGAAATCGGCTTTCGGCGCCACTGGCCGCATTGCCGATTACATCTGCATGGATGGCACGGTGCCGCTCAGCCAGCTCTCCTATGTGCTGAAGAAGACCGGCGAGATCGTCGATGGCTACGGCCTGCGCGTCGCCAACGTCTTCCACGCCGGCGATGGCAACATGCACCCGTTGATCCTCTTCAATGCCAACGATCCCGAGGAAGCAGCCAAGGCGGAAGCCGCCGGCAACGATATCCTGCGGCTCTGCGTCGATGCCGGCGGCTGCCTGACCGGCGAGCACGGCGTCGGCATCGAGAAACGCGACCTGATGCGCCATCAATACGCGGATGTCGATCTCGCGCAGATGATGTCGGTTCGCGCAGCCTTCGATCCCGACTGGATCCTCAATCCTTCCAAGGTTTTCCCGCTCGACGGACGCAACGCCGCATGACCGAGTTTCATCCGAAGACAGAAGAGGAAGCTGCCTCGATCATCGGCGATCATACGGCACGCGGCGCAGCCCTCGCCATCGTCGGCGGCAACACGCGATCCGGCTTCGGCAATGTGGTCGCATCCGACGCCGTTCTTTCATCGAGCGGCCTTGCCGGCATCGTCGCCTATAATCCGGGTGAGATGGTGATGACCGCTCGCGCCGGTACGCCGGTTACGGAGATCGAAGCAGCGCTTGCAGAGAGCGGTCAGATGATGGCCTTCGAGCCGATGGATCATCGGCCGCTGATGGCGACCGAAGGCGAGCCGACCATCGGCGGCATCTTCGCGGCCAATGTCTCCGGTCCGCGCCGCTTCGTCAGCGGTGCCGCGCGCGATAGTCTTCTCGGCGTCCGTTTCGTCAACGGCCGGGGCGAGATCGTCAAGGCCGGCGGGCGGGTGATGAAGAACGTCACCGGCCTCGATCTGGTCAAGCTGATGGCTGGTTCCCACGGCACGCTCGGGCTTCTGACCGAGGTAACGTTCCGCGTGCCGCCGAGGCCGAAGACGGAGGAGACGATCGTTCTCTCCGGCCTTAACGATGCGGAAGCCGCCAATGCGATGGCTGCGGCCATGGCCCTGCCGCTCGAAGTGTCGGGTGCCGCCCATCTGCCGCTCACCGTCGCCTGGTCTTTTCTCGATGGGAAGTTGCCGCAAGGAGAGGCGGCGGTGCTGCGCCTCGAGGGTCTTCCTGGCTCCGTCGCAGTCCGTGGTGAAAAGCTTGCCGCCGCGATGGGCCGGCTTGGATCGGTGAAACGCCTCGAGGAGGATGACAGCCGCCGGTTATGGCGCGAGATCCGCGATGTGAAGCCCTATGCGGATGGCACCTCGCGTCCTGTCTGGCGCGTCTCGGTCGCGCCCGACACGGGCCACCAGCTTGTGGCCGCTCTTCGCCTGGAGGAGGGCGTGGATGCCTATTACGATTGGCAGGGCGGGCTCGTGTGGATGCGCATGGAAGCCGAGCCGGAAGGCGACATGCTGCGACGCTACATCCACGCGCTTGGCGGCGGACATGCGACCTTGATGCGCGCCACCCCGGCTTACCGCGCGATGACCGCAGCCTTCCAGCCGCAGCCGGAGGCCGTGGCGCTGCTTTCGGCGCGCGTGAAGGAAAAATTCGATCCGGCAGGGATTTTCAATCCCGGGAAGATGGCGTGATGAAATCTAGTTTCTGTCGGCGATGGCCCCTCACCCTAGCCCTCTCCCCGCTGGCGGGGAGAGGGGACGACATCGTTTGCGGTGATTTCTCGGCTCAAGAGACGCTGAGGGATGACAGAGAGCGCGTCTATCGCCTTCTCCCCGTTCATACGCGGAGAAGGTGGCCGCCCTTCGATAAAAACTCAGGAGGCCGGATGAGGGGCAGGGTCTTGCTCAAACGGGAGCGCGTGTAAATGCAAACCAATTTCACGCCCGAACAGCTTGCCGATCCGCATGTGGCCGAGTCCGAGGCGATCCTGCGCAAATGCGTGCATTGCGGCTTCTGCACCGCCACCTGTCCCACCTATGTGACGCTCGGCAACGAGCTCGACAGCCCGCGCGGCCGCATCTACCTGATCAAGGACATGTTGGAAAACGGCCGGCCAGCCGATGCCGAAGTGGTGACGCATATCGATCGCTGTCTCTCCTGCCTTGCCTGCACGACCACCTGTCCGTCCGGCGTCGACTACATGCACCTGATCGACCACGCGCGCGTGCATGTGGAGACGACCTACAAACGCCCGTTGATGGACCGGCTGACCCGCAATGTGCTGGCTGCCGTCTTGCCCTATCCCGGCCGTTTCCGGTTCGCCCTGCAGCTTGCAAAGCTCGGCCGACCGTTCAAGGGTCTGTTGAGACGCATTCCTGCATTGAAGGCTTTCGCCGCCATGCTCGATCTTGCGCCGCGCAGCATTCCTGCGACGTCGCCCCTTGCCAAGCCGGGGGTGCACGCACCGCAAGCCGAGCGACGCGGTCGAGTGGCGATCCTGACGGGCTGCGCCCAGCCGGTGCTCGATCCCGAAATCAATGCGGCGACCATCCGCCTTTTGACCCGCCTCGGCGTCGAGGTCGTGGCGCCGGAAGGGGAGGTCTGCTGCGGCTCGCTGGTCCACCATATGGGGCGCGAGGAACAGGCGCTTGCTGCTGCCCGCGCCAATGTCGATGTCTGGGTTCGCGAGATCGAGGTCGGAGGGCTAGACGCCATCATCATAACCGCATCCGGCTGCGGCACGACGATCAAGGATTACGGGCATATGCTGCGCCTCGATCCGGCCTATGCCGAAAAGGCGGCAAGGGTTTCGGCGCTCGCCAGGGATATCACCGAATATCTCGCAAGCCTCGACCTTCCCTCGCATATGCCGCGCGGCATCACGGTTGCCTATCATTCCGCCTGCTCGATGCAGCACGGGCAGAAGATCACCATGGCGCCGAAGCTCTTGTTGAAAGCGGCCGGCTTCACCGTGCGTGAGCCGGCGGAAGGGCATCTGTGCTGCGGTTCTGCCGGCACCTACAACATCATACAGCCGGAGATTTCGGCCGAACTGAAGGCGCGCAAGGTCCGGAATCTCGAAGCGACGAGAGCAGATATCATCGCCACAGGCAATATTGGCTGCATCACGCAGATCGCCACAGGTACCGGCATTCCGATCCTGCATACGGTGGAATTGCTGGATTGGGCCTATGGCGGGAATATGCCGGAGAAGCTGAAGGGTTTGCAGCCGGCCGCTGCCTAGAGCATGATGCCGAAAAGTGTCAGGGAATTTCGGACGACATCGTGCTCTGCTTCTTTGATTCTGGAGCGGATTCAGATTTTAGATCGATTCGATCTAAAATCATCCGGCTCTAGTGCAGCTTGTCGGGCGTCGGCAGGCGATGTGCCTGCCATTCGCCCTCGAACCTGTCGGCAGCGATCCGCGTCATGCTGATGCGGTCCTGGCCTTCCTCGAAGAAGATGCCGTCCACCAGGCCGGCAATGCCGTCATAAAACGAGCCTTCGACGAGGCTGGTGACCCGTCGCATCTCACGCCCCAGCGCAACATAATCGGCAACCGACATGCAATGCCGGCGGCCGTCCGCGAACACGTCGATGAGCCGCGGAACATCGCCGGCGACATCGACCTCGTAATAAACGATGACTGGCTCCTCGCTTTCCGGATGGATCCAGTCACATCGGTAGTAGAAAAAGCTCATGGGCTGAAACATAGCACAAGATCCCCCAAGCCTGAACCGGTTTGAGGGATTGATCGCGAAGTTCGGCCTGAAGGACGTCAGAAGTTGAACGAGACGCCGAAGTTGAGAGCGTGCGTGAAAACCCTGGTCTTCAGCGTATCGCCGCTGTCGATCGAGACGTTGTTCACGAAGTTGTAGTTGCCCTTGTATTCGACGAAGGTCGACCAGTGCTTGGCGAATTGATAGCTGACGCCGGCCTGCGCCTGTAGCGAGGCGCCGCCGAACTGATAATCGAAGGTCGTGCCGGAAGCGCGCGTGACTTCGACGTGCGGCACGTTGATGCCGGCGCCGAGACCGACATAGGGCGTCCAGTTGCGGCTAGGGTCCTGGAAACGGTAGAGCGCGTTCAGCGTCAGCATGTTGAGGCCGTCGGTGAACTCGAAATGCGACCAGCCGGGCGTATTGCCGAGATCGCCATAGACCTTCGCATGGGTGTAATCGAGCGATACGCCCCAGTTCGGCTTGTCGAACTGGTCAAGCCACCAGATGCCGCGGAAGCCGAAATAGGGCGGCATCTTGAAGGATTTGCCGGACCAGTTCGGGTCGAAATCGGCGCCGTCCGACGTGGTCACATTGCTGCCTGTTGCGCCCTGTATGCCGCCGTAAGCGGAAAATTGCATCTCTGCCGAGGCAGAGCTTGCGGCAAATATGAATGCGGAAGTCGCAAGCGCGGCGAGGGCCGGCTGCTTGATGCGAAATGCACGATGCATATGAAATCCCCGGATGCCAAAGTGCTGCCATCTAAGCGTGCTTCCATGACACTTCTATTGCAGTCATGGGTGAACAGGCACGGCTTAAGTGGGAAAACTGACGCTAAACTGAAGGGAATGGGCCGTTTTGCGGCACACCAGTGCGATAAGTTTCAGGCTGTAACACTGGCGCAACAGTAGCTCAGCCAGGCCTGGAGGAGGAGGATACCTTGCAAGCGAAGCGGGCGCCCCCGACCTGCATGATCGGTGCCATGCATGGTCTGGAACGCCCTTGAGTCGGTGTTCGAATTAGGGGGCGGAAATACCGCCTCGATCAGCCGCCGAACAGGGTTCTCAGTACATCGACGCCGCGATCCTGATAGCTGACTTCGCCCTGCTTGTTGCCAGGGCCGACGACGATGACCTTGGTGCCGACTGGAACGCGATCATAGAGATCCATCACGTCCTTGTTCATCATGCGGATGCAGCCGGAGGACATGTTGAGACCGATGCTCCATGGCTGGTTGGTGCCGTGGATGCGGAAGGCGGTATCGTTGCCGTTGCGGTAGAGATACATGGCGCGGGCACCGAGCGGATTGTCCTCGCCGCCCTCCTGGTAGGCCGGCAGCTTGTGGCCCTTCTTGGCTTCGCGCACGATCATTTCCGGCGGCGGCGTCCAGCCGGGCCATTCCGCCTTGCGGCCAACCTTGACGACGCCCGACCAGCCGAAGCCGTCGCGGCCGACGCCGATGCCGTAGCGTCTTGCGCGATTATTGCCTTCGACGAGGTAGAGATACTTGTTGTTGGTGTCGACAATGACGGTGCCCGGCTCCTCGTTCGTCGCCAGCCGCACCATGCGCCGCTGGAACTGCGGCTTCACCTGGCCCTGCGGCTCCATCGCGACCCGGATCACATCCGAACGCGTGGCCGGCGCCGCATAGGGTGCTGAGGCGGTGAAGGCCGCTGCGTTCGATGCTGCAAGAAGACACGCCGCAACGACACCTGTCGTCACGATCGACAATGCTGCTTTCATAATGGCATTCCCCTCGTTGAATTCGGTAGGAAACTACCGGAACCAACGAAGGGATCAAGATCAAAATGCCCGATGAGGAGACTGGCCTCGAAGAACGCCCCGCTCTTCTATCGCGGATCAGACTATAGTCTGAACTATAGTGGAGGGCTGTCTGGCGCGGCGAATACTGCCCCTTCGATGGGATAGTATCGCCGCACAGGCTCAGAAGTCGTGCAAACTACATGACGGTGACGCGGGTGCCGACCTTCACGCGATTGTAGAGGTCGATGACATCCTCGTTGCGAAGGCGGATGCAGCCGGAAGAGACGGCGTTGCCGATCGTCCACGGCGCGTTGGTGCCATGGATGCGATAGAGGGTGGAGCCCAGATACATGGCGCGTGCGCCGAGCGGATTGCCTTCGCCGCCTTCCATGTGCGCCGGCAGATAGTGGCCCTTGGCAGCCTCGCGTGAAATCATTTCGGCGGGCGGCGTCCAGTCCGGCCATTCCTGCTTGCGGGTGACGGTGTGGGCGCCGGCCCATTCGAAGCCGGGCTTGCCGACGCCGACGCCGTAGCGCCGCGCCTTGCCGCCATCCATCACCAGATAGAGAAAGCGGTTATTGGTATCGATGATGATGCTGCCGGGTTTTTCCTTGGTCTGGTAGTCGATGATCTGCGGCAGGAACTGCGGATCGATCTGGCCGCGGACCGCCGGATATTGCGGGCGGGCCATGGCGACCTGCTGCACGGCCGGGCGCGCAAACAGCCCGCGTGGCTGCACGACCTGGCGTACCTGCGGATTGGCCTGCTGCTGCATCGTGGGATCGGCGGCGCGGCGCGCCATCGGACGAGGATAGACCACCGGCTCCACGTTGCCGCCGCCCAGCTGCATCACCCAGGGGGCGGTCAGATCGGGACTGACGATGACGGGCGGGCGCGACTGATAGCGATCGTCGGCAAAGGCGGTGGAGGCGAGCAGGCTCAGGGCGCCGGCGGCACACAGAACGGCATGTTTCATCATCGGACAAACTCTCTACACATGGGCCGAGGATGGGCACGAAAGCGCCCGGTCGAAATCATGTTGCCACTTGCACGCGAGCGAATGGTAAAGATCTATTCATCAAAATGCCGCGAAGCCGATAAAGCTTTGTCAGGGTTACCGCCTGGTTTGGAAAGATGGTTTGCAAGTGGTAAATCATGAATCGGAATGCGCGGTCGTCGAAGTCAGCCTATGAATTTAAGCATTTGATTGATCTCAATTTATCCGATAGTTGCATACCGGTTTCCGGTAGCGTGCGCTGAAATAGGGGACGAATCGCGAAAATGACCGAAACGGGCATCATCACCGGCGAAGACGGCAAGGACCGCTGCTTCTGGCACGGCAATTTGCCGGAATATCAGCGCTATCACGACGAGGAATGGGGTCGCCCGGTCGTCAATGACATCAGGCTCTTCGAGAAGATCTGCCTGGAAGGCTTCCAGTCGGGCCTGTCCTGGTTGACGATCCTGCGCAAGCGCGAGAATTTCCGCGCCGCTTTTGCAGGCTTCGATTTCGAGAAGGTCGCCAAGTTTGGCGACACGGATATCGAGCGCTGCCTCGCCGATGCCGGCATCATCCGCCACCGCGGCAAGATCGTCTCCACCATCAACAATGCCCGCCGCGCCATCGAGCTGCGTGACGAATTTGGCTCGCTCGCCCGCTATTTCTGGGGTCACGAGCCAGGTGCCGACGAGCGCCCCGAGGTCTTCGACTTGGCACATCTTCGCGCCAACCCGACGACGTCGGCTTCCGTGCGGATCTCGAAGGATTTGAAGAAGCGCGGCTGGACCTTTGTCGGTCCGACCACAGTTTATGCCTTCATGCAGGCCATGGGCCTCGTCAACGATCACATCGAAGGCTGCTATTGCCGGAAAGAGGTGGAGGCGATGCGCTGTGCATTGGTGAGACCGTGAGAGCTGCGCTTTTTGGTTTTTCGCTGACGATGTTTGCGTTTTTCGGCGCTACAGCCGCCTATGCTCAAAGCAACACCCAGCAACAGCAGCTGCCGCAGCTCGATCGCGGCGAAAAGCTTGAGAAGATTGCCTTGCCGGCCGTCCTCGAGAAACTGACGGGTTGGACGAAGTTCGGCAAGGGCAAGGTTTATATGCTGCCGCTGAAGAAGGGCCAGCATGTACGGATCACTTTCAGCTCGAAAAGCAAATACGCCTATATGGCGATCTTCGACCTCTCGTCGAGCGAGGATGAATCCTTCTTCGGCACGGATGAAGACGGCAACACCGCCGACGTCACCGTCAATGAGGATACGACCTGGCTGATCAAGCCCTATTATTCGCGCGTCACCCGTCGCCGTGGTCTCGGCGCTCCCTATGAAATCCTCATCGATCCCAATCCGCCGGCCGCGCAACAGCCCACCGACCAGCAGAAGGATCAGGGTCCCATGCTCTTCCCGCCGCGCTCGAAGCAGGGGCAGTAGAGCCGTTCCAGGAAAAGTGCTCAGCGGTTTTCCGTCCGGAACTGCGAAACAAATGAGAGCTTACAGCAACGCCTCGATCACGCCATGCAGCTCGCCGAGATGGCCGATCTTGCGGAAACGCGGCGCCTCGGTCGGCTCGTCGACATGTTCGAACGACCATGTAAGTTCATGCGGCACGAAGACGCCGTAGCTGCCGGCAGCGAGCGCCGGCACGATATCGGATTTCAGCGAATTGCCGATCATCATCGCTCGTTCCGGCCCATCGCCCACCTTGGAAAAGATGCGGCGATAGGTGGACGCATTCTTGTCCGAGACGATCTCGACTGCATCGAAAAGGTCGCCGAGCCCGGATTGTGCAAGCTTGCGCTCCTGATCGAAGAGATCGCCCTTGGTAATCAGCACCAGCAGATATTTTCCCGACAGGGCCTCCAGTGTCTGGCGCACATGCGGCAGTGTTTCGACTGGATGGGCAAGAAGGTCGCGGCCGATATCGAGAATCTGGGCAATGACATTCGATGGCACTTCGCCTTCCGTGATCTCGATGGCCGTCTCGATCATCGAGAGGGTAAAGCCCTTTATGCCGAAGCCGTAGTGGCGAAGATTGCGCTTCTCCGCCTCCAGCAGCCGGGCGGAAATGACGTCGCTGGCAGCGTGATCGGCGAGAAGATCGGTAAATTGCAGTTCCGTCAGCCGGTAGAACTGTTCGTTCTGCCAGAGCGTGTCGTCAGCGTCGAAGCCGATCGTGGTCAAAGGGCGTTGCGTCATCGGTATGTCCGTTCTGCGCATGATATGAAGACTGGAGTCTAGTTCGCGCCCGTCCGGACGCAAGAGCAAGTGCAGGTAACCGCATCGTGATCGATCCGAGGTCTCGCGTTGAAATCGGTTTCCGGTGCATTATGTGCTTGTTGTCTCGATCGCCGCGGAGCCAGAGCCGCGCCTCGACGACTGTCTTCTGACCTCTCCATGGCGGTGCCGACAACGGCTGCCGTGCCGAGGCCAAATTATAGCCAAGAGATAAGCATTCACCGGCCGGAAGCCTCTTCCGGCTGATCACAAGGGAATTTTCTCCTATGCGTTACAACCAACTCGGCAATACTGGCCTGTTCGTCTCCGAACTTTGCCTGGGCACGATGACCTTCGGCGAAGCCAATCCCAATAATAGCCTCTGGGGCTCGATCGCCGATGTCGATCAGGCGCTCGCCGACAAGATCGTCGAAGGCTCACTAGCCGCGGGCGTCAACTTCATCGATACCGCCGACGTTTATTCCTTCGGCAATTCCGAAAAGCTGCTCGGCCAGGCGCTGAAGAATCTCGGCGTTCCCCGCAAGGATGTCGTCATCGCCACCAAGGTCTACGGCGTCATGGGCGACAAGCCGAACGACCGCGGCGCCTCGCGCGGCCATATCATGGATTCGGTGCAGGCAAGCCTTGACCGCCTGCAAACCGATCACATCGATCTCTATCAGATCCATGCCACGGATACGGTAACCCCGATCGACGAGACGCTGCGGGCGCTGGACGATCTCGTCTCGCGTGGTCTCGTCCGCTATGTCGGCGTGTCCAACTGGCAGGCCTGGCGCATCGCCAAGGCGCTTGGCATTTCCGAACGTCGCGGCTTTGCCCGTTTCGAGACGGTGCAGGCCTATTATTCCATCGCCGGCCGCGATCTGGAGCGTGAAATCGTGCCGCTGATGTCGGAAGAAAAGCTTGGGTTGATGGTCTGGTCGCCGTTGGCGGGCGGCCTGCTGTCCGGCAAATATGGTCCCGGTGCTCCCGGCAACGGCGAGGGGCGGCGCGCGAGCTTCGATTTCCCGCCCGTCGACAAGGACCGCGCCTGGGCCTGCGTCGCCGCCATGCGCGAAGTGGCGGAAAAGCACGGCTCCAGCGTCGCCACGGTGGCGCTTGCCTGGATCCTGGCAAAACCCTTCGTCACCAGCATCATCATCGGCGCCAAGCGTCTCGATCAGCTCGACCAGAATCTCGCCGCCGTCAAGTTGAAGCTCGATGCGGATGACATGGCCAAGCTCGACGAAGTCAGTGCGCTTGCACCGGAATATCCCGGTTGGATGCTCGCACGCCAGGGCGCCCAGCGCGTACCGCAGCCGTTCGAGCCGAAGGCCTGATATAATGCAAAGCCGAGCCGCCGTTTTCGCGGCGGCTCGGTGGTTGTCACAGCTCGATAACAATCTTGCCGAAGGGGCCGCGATCGAGATGATCGAAGGCAGCCGGCACCTCGCCGAGCGCGTAGCGGTGGTCGATCACAGGTTTCAGGCCGATGCTGTCGACCGCGCGCACGAAATCTTCGAGCGAACGGCGATGGCCGACGCCGATACCCTGCACTGTAGGGGACTTCAGAAGCAGCGGCGCCGCCGGCCCGGAAATATCGAAGCCCTCGAGGACGCCAATGACTGAAATCCGTCCATGGGGCGCCACCGCTTTCAGCGATTGGCCGAAGTTCGGCCCACCGGCGATTTCGATGATGTGGTCAATGCCCTGATCGTTGGTGAGGCGATAGACTTCCTCCACCCAATCGCTTTTGTTCCCGTCGATGCCGTGATGAGCTCCCAGAGCCTTGGCTCGATCGAGCTTTTCCGGTCTCGATGAGGTTACGAAGACCTCGGCGCCCTGTGCAGCGGCGATCTGCAGGCCGAACAGCGCTACACCGCCCGTTCCCTGCACGAGCACGCTGTCACCGGGCCTGATCTTGCCGCGTTCGACCAGCGCGAACCATGCCGTCAGGCCGGCGCAGGGCAAAGTGCTTGCCTCGGCATAGTCGAGGCTCGTCGGTGCCGAGACGAACCAATCCTGCGGCATGGCGATATATTCGGATAGCACGCCGGGATAGAAGCCGCCGAGCGTCTTATAGGGAGGCGTGCGGGCATCGCCGAGCGGCTTGCCGTCAATCCAGCCAGGATGGAAGGTCGAAATGACCCGATCGCCCACCGCAAATCTGGTGACATCATCTCCCACCGCTTCAATCACGCCTGCCATATCGGACGCCGGTACGAAGGGAAATTGGATCGGCAGGCCCATGCCGGTCTCGCGCACGAGCTTGTCGCGATAGTTCAGCGAAACGGCTTTGACCCGGACAAGCACTTCGCCGCGCGCCGGCTTAGGTACCGCCGTTTCCGTAAGGTTCAACGGAGCGCCGACGGCGATCGTATCGAGTGTCCAGCGCTTCATGCTTTTCGTCATCATGATCTCCTGAGAAGAATTGGAAGCAATGACGGCACTATATCGTTGCTTCATGGTCGCCAGTGGCGATATTATTTCCGCTAACTGGTTCCTCTGGGGAAGCAATCATCATGAATGACATGCTCAACGGCATTCCTGAATTCGTGGAGGCGGTCGAAGCAGGCGGCTTTTCCGCGGCGGCGACGCGCATGAATCTGTCGCGCTCGGCAATCGGCAAGACCATTGCGAGGCTGGAGAGGCGCCTGAATGTGCGCCTGTTTCATCGGACCACTCGTATGCAGAGCCTGACGGATGAAGGCCAGGCGTTTTATGAGCGCTGCCGACGGGCGCTCGACGAGATACAATCGGGCGAAGCCATGCTGGAATCGGGCAAGCGCGAGGTCACGGGGCGCCTGCGCATCTCCATGCCCGTGCTGTTCGGCCGTCGCTGTGCCGCGCCGCTGTTGCTGGAGCTGGCCCGCATGCACCCCAGGCTCGAACTGGATCTCTCCTTCAGCGACCGCGTGGTCGATCTCTTCGAGGAAGGGTTCGATCTGGCCATTCGCAACGGCGTGCTGCGGGACGAAGCCGGACTTGCCGCGCGCAAGATTGCCGCACATCGCATGACGCTGTGCGCGTCACCGGATTATCTTGCCGCAAGAGGCGCGCCGCAAAGTATTGCCGACCTGGCCGACCATGACATGCTCGTCTATGCGAGATCGGGCCAGACGAAGAAATGGACCTTCCTGCAGGATGACGGCACGGCCGTCGATTATTATCCGGAAACGCGCCTGCGCCTGGACGATCTGGAGGTGCTTGCCGATGCGGCCGCGGCCGGGATGGGAATCACCTGGCTCCCCTGCTGGCTGGTGCGCGACTATGTGGCTGCTGGCACGCTCACTTTGGCGCTGAGGAATGTTTCCAGCCGATCCGTCAACGTCTATGCGATCTGGCCGCAAATGCCGCAGCTACCGCTGAGGACACGCACCGTCATCGACCTCCTGGCTGAGCGCCTGCCCGACATCATGGATTGATCCGCCGGCAGGCAGCGTGGAGGGTCGAAAGGCGCCCGTCGCTCGCGCGGCTAGAGGAGTACGCCCTCGGCGAACACCCGGTTCCACCGGAGGATCTGCACGGATTTACGCAATCCTGCCGGCCAGAAGGGGTCTTCCTTCACCAGTCGGTCGACGTCATCCGTGGTCTGCGCCTCGACAAGCCAGAGGCCGCCAGCGAAAGCATCACTCTCCCGGCTGAGCGGCCCGGCCGCCCTGATGGAAGCGGCATTCGCCTCAAGGAAGGCAAAGTGGCGCGGCAGATACTCCTTGCGGATGGCGGCGGCGTTTTGCGGGTCATCCTCGAATAGAACTGCGAACAGGGTCATCGTCATCTCCTTGCTGGATATTTCCAGTCTATGGCTGCAATAATGCTGATGCATGCAGTAAGTTTACCGTCAGGAGCTGCAAAATTGCACGACATCGATTGGAACGATTTGCGCCATGTTCTGGCGCTTGCGCGGGATGGGTCTTTCGCAGCCGCCGGCAGAGTGCTCGGGACGGATGCAACAACGGTTGGTCGCCGCCTGCGCATTTTGGAGCAACGCCTCGGCGCTCCGCTATTCTCTCGCGATGCAGGCGGCGTCCTGTCTCCGACGCCGACAGGGGAGATTGCGGTCGCGAAGGCCGAGGCGATCGAGGCCGAAGTCATGGCGCTATCCGGCGCATTGGACGCGGCCGATCCCATGGCGCTCGGCAAGGTGCGGCTGACGGCAGCACCATCCTTTATCAGCCGGCTGCTGATCCCCTCGCTGCCCGCCCTGCTGGCGCAGCATTCCGGCCTGCAATTGGAACTCATCGGCGATTCCAGAAATTTCAATCTGACCCGGCGCGAGGCGGATATGGCGCTGCGCCTCGCAAGGCCGGCCGACGGGGCAAACGGCAAGGTGGTCGCCAGGCGAATCGCGACGCTCGAATACGCCGTCTATGTCGCCGAGGGGCAGGAGAGCCGCGCGGAAGAATTGCCCTGGATCGTCTATGAGGAGGCGATGGCGCATCTGCCGCACGCCCGCTGGATCGCAGCGCAAGCGGAAAAGTCAGGCCGCTCCAGCCCACTCGCGGTCAATGATGCTGAAGCTCTGCTTCAGGCAGCAATTGCAGGTCTGGGACGCGCGCTGTTGCCCAAAATTCTGGCGGAAAATGCTGATGGCCTTTGCCGCGTCGACAGTGGCGACAAAAATCCGCCAGCGCGAGAAATGTGGCTGCTCATGCATGCCGAGCTTCGCCAGCTTGTGCGTATCCGCACCGTTTCCGATTGGCTGGATAGCGTCTTCCGCCATCCGGTGCGGTGAAGGAGGCGGCACGGATGCCGCCTCCATGATCTCGCGAATTACTTGCCGTGCTTCTTCAGCCAGGCTTTCATTTCCTTGATCTCGGCCTCCTGCGCGGTGATGACGCCTTCCGCCAGTTTGTGCAGTTCGGGATCTTTTCCGTATTTCAGCTCGATCTTCGCCATGTCGATCGCGCCTTGATGATGGGGGATCATGCCGCGGACGAAATCGGCATCGGCATCGCCGCTATAGTGGATCATCATATCCTTGTGCATCTTGCCCATGGCATCGTTGTAGGCCTTGCTGGAGGCGCTCTGGTCGCCCATCGGCTTGCTCATGTCCATGCCCTGCATGTCATCGGCAAAGGCGGGAAGGGCGATGGCAAATGCGAATGCGCCGGCAAGCATCAGCGACTTTGAAGTGGACATAGGTATTCTCTCCGTTTCTGGACGGTATCTGGATTTGAGCGGCAGCCGCTCGTCGATTGAATGTAGGGGATCGTCAGGCGAAACGGGGAGGGGGCGCCGTCGGCTGTGGACGCGAGCCGGCAAGACGCTGGCTAGGTGCGGGCGCCGGATAGGAGAATGTGTTCTTGGCCTCTTCGATCGCAAGGGTCGGCGTCAGGGCAAGACAGGCTGCGCAGGACGCCACATGCGTCATGCCGCCGGCACAAGGGTTTTCTGGCTTCTTCTCATGATGCTGCGCCATGTCGCCATGGCCCGTCATACCAGGCATATCCCCCATGCCATCATGCATGCTCATAGTCGCTGTTACCGGCATGGGCATGGTGGAATCGCAGACAGGACAGCTCGCCAGGGCCGGCATGGCACCGTAGAGCAACCAGGCAACTAACATTGTCAGGATCGCAAGCAAGCGCATGAACAAAACCTAGTCGTGCGGCGCGTGAAGGCAAGCGCAAACTGCATCGCCAGACCACCGGATGCCGATCAATGCCGCAGTTTGACTTCCCTTATGATTTCGACAGGCGGAAAGCTTACGCAATCCACCACATCGAAGGTGAGCGTAAACTTGGCAGGCGTCGCTTTCGCCCATGACAGCGCCGTTTCCGCCGTGCTTGCGGGGATTTTCATCGCAATCGTGCAATGCGGTTGCCAGCGATCCGGACGGGAGTGCTCATGGCAAAGGGCAGGGTCGATCTCGTCGTGAATGACGCGATGTATCTGCCTCAAGACGCGATCATCGGTCGGACGCGCCCAGAGCACCAGCATCTCGTTTGGAAAATGGCCGATCCCCGAAAACTCGACCGCTAGCGGCGGCACATTTCCGAACGCCTTCTGAGCGGCTGCGAAAAGCAAGGGCATGGCTACGTCCTGATAGACCGCAAAGGTCAGATGTGGCGAATAGTTCAGCGCCTGCATTGAAGGCGCAGTTTCGAAACCGCTCGCCTCCCGCCAGAGATCCAGAACAGGGGCGGCACTCTCATTCGCACATTTCAAAACGATCGCATATGGCATGGTCTCTGCGCCGCCCACTCTGGCTTTTGTCCGTTTTGTCGGCCGCTAACATACAACAATCCTTGCCGCATTCCGCCCAATCCGCTAGTTAACCGCGACTGTTCCCATACCGGATTACCCTAGAGATGAGCGACAAACAAAAGAAACCGCAGAAGCTCAAGGCCCGCCTGCCGCGTGGCTTTGTCGATCGTTCGGCCAGCGACATTCGCGCCGTCAACGAGATGACCTCCAAGATCCGGGCCGTTTACGAGCATTATGGTTTCGATCCTCTCGAAACGCCGCTGTTCGAATATACCGATGCGCTCGGCAAGTTCCTGCCCGATAGCGACCGGCCGAACGAGGGTGTGTTCTCGCTTCAGGACGACGACGAGCAGTGGATGTCGCTGCGTTACGACCTGACGGCGCCGCTCGCCCGTCATGTCGCCGAGAATTTCAACGAGATCCAGCTTCCCTACCGCACCTATCGCGCCGGCTATGTCTTCCGCAACGAGAAGCCGGGTCCTGGCCGCTTCCGCCAGTTCATGCAGTTCGACGCCGATACCGTCGGCGCGCCAGGCGTGCAGGCGGATGCCGAGATGTGCATGATGATGGCCGATACGCTGGAAGCTTTGGGCATCAAACGCGGCGACTATGTGGTTCGAGTCAACAACCGCAAGGTTCTCGACGGCGTGCTGGAAGCCATCGGCCTCGGCGGCGATGACAAGGCCGCCCAGCGACTGAACGTGCTGCGCGCCATCGACAAGCTCGACAAGTTCGGCCCGGAAGGTGTGGCGCTTTTGCTCGGCGCCGGCCGCAGGGACGAGTCCGGCGATTTCACCAAGGGTGCCGGTCTTAACGCCGATCAGATCGAGAAGGTGCTCTTCTTCGTCGGCATCAAGGATTATGCCGAAAGTGCTACCCAGCTTGCAGAACTTGTCGCCGGCACGTCGAATGGCGGCGAAGGCGTCGAGGAGCTGAATTTCATCGGTAGCCTCGTCACTAGCGCGGGCTATCAGTCGGATCGTATCAAGATTGATCCCTCCGTCGTGCGTGGCCTCGAATACTATACTGGCCCGGTCTACGAAGCCGAGCTGCTGTTCGACGTCACCAACGAGAAGGGTGAAAAGGTCGTCTTCGGCTCGGTCGGCGGCGGCGGTCGTTATGACGGGCTCGTCTCGCGCTTCATGGGCCAGCCGGTGCCGGCCACCGGCTTCTCCATCGGTGTGTCGCGCCTGATGACGGCATTGAAGAATCTCGGCAAGCTCGGCATGGATGAGGTGATCGAGCCTGTGCTCGTCACCGTCATGGATGGCGATGTCGAGGCCATGGGGCGTTACCAGCGCTTCACGCAGCAGCTTCGCGCTGCCGGCATCCGCGCCGAGATGTTCCAGGGCAACTGGAAGAAGTTCGGCAACCAGCTGAAATATGCCGACCGCCGCGGCTGCCCGATCGCCATCATCCAGGGCGGCGACGAGCGCGCCCAGGGCGTCGTCCAGATCAAGGACTTGATCGAGGGCAAGCGCCTCTCCGGCGAGATCGAGGACAATGCCAGCTGGCGCGAAGCCCGCGTGGCGCAGGAAACCGTGGCGGAAGCGCAGTTGATCGAGAAGGTCAAAGCGATGCTCGCGGCACAGGCGGAAGACCGGAAGAGGGCGGGCTGATGCCCCTGATCAATCTTCCGGATTTTGCCGGCGATCTGCTGGATGAGTTTGCCGGTCGCCGGACGGAGAGGGTGGACACACCCATCATCCAGCCGGCCGAACCCTTTCTCGATATGGCCGGCGAGGATCTTCGCCGACGCATCTTCATGACCGAAAGCGAAACCGGCGCCAGCCTTTGCTTGCGTCCGGAATTCACCATTCCGGTCTGCCTGCGCCACATCGAAACCGCCACCGGCACGCCGAAGCGCTATTCCTATCTCGGCGAGATCTTTCGCCAGCGCCGCGAAGGCGGGCATGAATTCTATCAGGCCGGCATCGAGGATCTGGGCGATAGCGATACCGCCAGCGCCGATGCCCGTGCCATCGGCGACGCCATCGGCATCCTCAATCGGCTGGTTCCCGGCACGTCGCTCTCGGTGACGCTTGGCGACCAGGCCGTGTTCGAGGCTGTAGTGCAGGCGCTCGGGCTGCCGTCAGGCTGGCAGAAGCGGCTAATTCACGCCTTCGGCAACATGATGCAGCTCGAAACCCTGCTGGCACATCTGGCAAGCCCGCAGCCGGTTACCGGGCTCGATGCGCATGTGCTCGATTTCCTCAACCGCGGCGACGAGCAGGGTCTTATCCGGCATATCGATGCCACCATGCAGGCAACCGGCTATTCCACGAATGCCAGCCGCTCGCCGCAGGAGATCGCCCGCCGCCTTCGCGAGAAGCTGGTGCTGTCGGAAACGCGGCTCGATGACGCCGCCTTCCTCGTGCTGGAGGAATTTTTGTCCCTCAGCGTGCCTTTGGCGGATGCTTCCGCGGCACTGGCCGGCTTTGCCGATGCGGCAGGCCTGAAGCTTGGCACGGCTCTGAGGAATTTCGACGCCCGCGTCGCGGCATTGGCCAAGGCGGGCGTGGACGCCTCGAACATAGATTATCGTGCCGCCTTCGGTCGTCCGCTCGACTACTATACCGACCTCGTCTTCGAAGTGACGGTGGAGGGATCGAGCGCCGTGCTTGCCGGTGGCGGTCGCTTCGATCGGCTGATGACCCTGCTCGGCGCCAAGGATCATATTCCGGCTGTCGGCTTCGCGCTCTGGCTCGATCGCATCGAAACCGCGAGGGCAGCCTGATGACCATCACGATAGCGCTTCCCTCCAAGGGCCGCATGAAGGACGATTGCGCCGCGGTCTTCGAGCGTGCCGGCATGCCGATCGTCGCCGTCGGCAATGACCGCTCCTATCGCGGCCGCGTCGAGGGCTGGGATGGTGTTGAAATCGCCTTCCTGTCGGCCTCGGAGATCTCGCGCGAGATCGGCAATGGCAGCGTCGATTTCGGCATTACCGGCGAGGATCTCGTGCGCGAGGGCATGGCGGAGGCCGATCGCCGCGTCGAATTCTGTGCGAGGCTCGGCTTCGGCCATGCCGATGTCGTCGTCGCCGTGCCGGAAATCTGGCTCGATGTCGACACCATGGCAGATCTCGGCGACGTCGCCGCGGACTTCCGCGCCCGCCATGGCCACCGGCTGACAGTCGCCACGAAATACTGGCGGTTGACGCAGCAGTTCTTCTCCAGCCAGCATGGCATCCAGCTTTATCGTATCGTCGAAAGCCTCGGTGCGACCGAAGGTGCGCCGGCTGCCGGTTCAGCCGATATCATCGTCGACATCACCTCCACCGGCTCGACGTTGCGGGCAAACCATCTGAAGATCCTGTCGGATGGGATCATTCTGCGCTCCGAGGCCTGCCTGGTACGCGCCCGCAAGGAAAGCCACCAGGGTGATCCGATGGTTGAGCGCATTATTTCGGCGGTGCGCAGCGCGCTCTGATTTTCTCAAATAGCCGACATGAAAAAAGCCCGCCGGAAGTTCCGGCGGGCTCTTTATCTTGGGAGGCTATGTGCCGATCAGGCTGCAGCGTAAGCGCCGCGGCGGGCATCAACCGAGTAGACGCCTGCGCCATTGGTGGCGAGCATGATGTAAGCGCCGGCAAGCGTGATGTTCTTCAGGAAGTTCACGAAGTTCAGGCCGTTGATCCAGCCGTTGGCCGCAGCCGGGAAATCCGGAACATTGACGGTCGGCAGGTGGAAGATGATACCGGTGAAGACACAGAAGGCGGCGAGCAGCCAGCCGACGATGCGGACCTGGAAGCCGATGAGAACGCAAACGCCGGTGACGAATTCGAAGGCGCCGGCAAGGTAGGTGAGCAGCGTTGCAGCCGGCATGCCAGCGCCGGCGATCATGCCAGCCGTACCCGCCGGATCGGTCAACTTGCCGAAGCCGGCAAAGATGAACATGAAGGCGAGCAGGATGCGCGCCACGAGAATGATGATGTTGTTGGTATTGGACATGACAGTCTCCGGTAAATTCACTTGGGATCGGGTGGCGACAATTTCTGAAGACAGATATTCGTGATTTTCAGGAGATTGAAAAGATAAACAACTGCGCACAATTAGTTCACAATCATTGAACAATGATCCACCTCGATCGCTCTTCCCATACGAGCCGTATCGGCTATGGTGGCGCCAAATCAGTTGTCAAATCATGGTTTTCAGGAGCTAGTCCATGGCCGATCTGTCGTCCTTTCCGATCACGAAGCGCTGGCCTGCCAGCAATCCGGACATTATCCAGCTCTATTCCCTGCCGACGCCGAACGGCGTCAAGGTCTCGATCGCGTTGGAGGAGCTCGGCTTGCCCTACGAGCCGCATCTGATCTCCTTCGGCACCAATGACCAGAAATCCCCGGAATTCCTGTCGCTGAACCCGAACGGTCGCATTCCTGCGATCATCGATCCCGATGGCCCGGACGGCAAGCCGATCGGTCTGTTCGAATCGGGCGCGATCCTAGTCTATCTCGCGGAAAAGACCGGCAAGCTCATTCCGAGCGATGCCGCCCGGCGTTACGAGACGCTGGAATGGGTCTTCTTCCAGATGGCCGGCGTCGGCCCGATGTTCGGTCAGTTCGGCCACTTCTTCAAATTCGCCGCCGAGAAGGTGGCCAACAACTCCTATCCGGTCGAGCGCTATCGCGATGAGGCCAAGCGGCTGCTCGGTGTGCTGGAAGAGCGCCTGAAGGGCCGTGAATGGATCATGGGCGACGAATATACTATCGCCGACATCACGACATTCCCTTGGGTTCGCGGCGTCGACGTCTTCTATGGCGGTCGCGAGGTCCTGCAGTTCGAAAGCTTCCCGTCTGTCATGGCCTGGCTGGACCGCGCCCTTGCGCGCCCGGCAAGCCAGCGGGGCTTGAGCATTCCGAAGCGGGATTGATGAGGTTGAACCCGGCTATTGTCAGGCGAGCGCGCCTGACAATAGCCGGCAGTCGCTTACTGTCGGGTGGCGAGCTGGCTGCCCGGTTCCATCTTGAAGCGTGGGAACAGGAAGACGCCGACCATGCTGCCGGCGTGCTGCTTGTCCGCAGCAACGGATTCGCCGACGCAGAAGACCGGCTGGCGATGACCGCCAGTGCCGAGCGTCGTCGTGGAATAACAGAAGGAAGAGTTGGCCGTTGCCGCCTGCTCGAAGAGGTCGAGGATACGCGCCCGATCGTGCGGATCATAGCAATGCATGAGGCTTAGCAGGCCGCATTCCGAGGAGCTCAGCCCGTGCAGCATCGTGCTCCACTGCCCAAGCTTGATGATGCCGCTTGAAAGATCGCCCGTCCATCCCTCGGAAACGCAGAATTGTGCCAGAAGATCGGGGTCATGGCCTTCGAACTCCAGCGAGCCGGGAGCAAATGGTGCGGAAAAATTGGCCTTGGCAATCTTGAACAAGATGATCCCCACATGAGCGCATGGTCCCCCCGCGCGCTTCACTTCAATTCCATATCTCTCCGGATGGAAGGTCTCCCCGCATTTTGCGCCGCGGCTCATAGCGGAGACGTGCCTCCGCTGATCCGCTGTCGACAATGCTATTCGGGATGGCGCTCCAGTCTATGAAGTCATTTCAAGTAATAAATCCGGACAGTGCCAGCGCCCAAGGTCATGATCATGCCAAGCCGCAGGTTAAGCCTGTCCAAAAGAAGTAAAAATTACGTGTATTGCAGCTAACTCTCCAAAATCGCTGCGCTGCGAGTTATAGGGGCTTTTTCGAAAACAGCAATGGGCAAGTTGCAAAATTTGCAAGGCAATAGAATCTTGCAGGAATTGCAGTTGTACATTTTTGGCACAATTAAAAAGGGCGACCCGAGGGCCGCCCTTCATCAATTCCGGATGTCGGATTGAACAATCGCGACAGGCCGTTGGCCTATCACATCATGTCCATGCCGCCACTTCAGGCCGCTTGTCGGCCTGAAGCACTAAAAGTGCATGGGCGAAGCTTTACGGACATTCCTGTGATTAGGCCGTTGGCCTATCACATCATGTCCATGCCGCCCATGCCGCCCATGCCGCCCGGCATGCCAGCAGGAGCATCCTTCTTCGGCAGTTCAGCGATCATGGCTTCGGTGGTGATCAGCAGCGAAGCAACCGAAGCTGCGTTCTGCAGAGCCGTACGAACAACCTTGACCGGGTCGACGATGCCCATGGCGATCATGTCGCCGAATTCAGACGTCTGGGCGTTGTAGCCGTAGTTGTCTTCGTTCTTTTCGAGAACCTTGCCGACAACGATCGAAGCTTCGTCACCAGCGTTTTCAGCGATCTGGCGAACCAGCGACTGCAGGGCGCGGCGAACGATGTTGACGCCGGCTTCCTGATCCTGGTTTTCACCCTTGGCAGTGATCTTCGTGGAAGAACGCAGGAGAGCGATACCGCCGCCCGGTACGATGCCTTCCTGAACAGCAGCGCGCGTCGCGTTGAGGGCGTCGTCGATGCGGTCCTTCTTTTCCTTCACTTCGACTTCCGTCGAGCCGCCAACGCGGATCACGGCAACGCCGCCAGCGAGCTTGGCAAGACGTTCCTGCAGCTTTTCGCGGTCGTAGTCGGAGGTGGTTTCTTCGATCTGAGCCTTGATCTGGGCAACGCGGCCTTCGATGTCGGACTTGGCGCCAGCGCCGTCGACGATCGTGGTGTTTTCCTTGGAGATCGAAACCTTCTTGGAACGGCCGAGCATGTCGAGGGTGACCGACTCGAGCTTGATGCCGAGGTCTTCGGAGATGACAGTGCCGCCCGTCAGGATGGCGATGTCTTCCAGCATGGCCTTGCGGCGGTCGCCGAAGCCAGGAGCCTTGACAGCAGCGATCTTCAGGCCGCCGCGCAGCTTGTTGACGACGAGGGTCGCAAGAGCTTCGCCTTCGACGTCTTCAGCGATGATGAGGAGCGGCTTGCCGGTCTGAACGACGGCTTCGAGAACCGGAAGCATGGCCTGCAGGTTCGAGAGCTTCTTCTCGTGCAGGAGGATGAACGCGTCTTCGAGGTCGGCGATCATCTTTTCCGGGTTGGTTACGAAGTAGGGGCTGAGGTAGCCGCGGTCGAACTGCATGCCTTCAACAACTTCGAGTTCGGTTTCGGCGGTCTTGGCTTCTTCAACCGTGATGACGCCTTCGTTGCCGACCTTCTGCATGGCTTCAGCAATATCGAGACCGATCTGCTTTTCGCCGTTTGCGGAGATCGTGCCGACCTGGGCAACTTCTTCCGAAGTGTTGATCTTCTTGGCCTTGGCCTGGAGATCCTTGACGACTTCTGCAACGGCGAGGTCGATGCCGCGCTTCAGGTCCATCGGGTTCATGCCGGCTGCAACAGCCTTGGCGCCTTCGCGAACGATCGCCTGGGCGAGAACGGTTGCAGTGGTGGTGCCGTCACCGGCGACGTCGTTGGTCTTCGAAGCAACTTCGCGGACCATCTGGGCGCCCATGTTTTCGAACTTGTCTTCGAGTTCGATTTCCTTGGCGACGGAAACGCCGTCCTTGGTGATGCGCGGAGCGCCGAAGGACTTGTCGATAACGACGTTACGACCCTTCGGGCCGAGCGTGACCTTTACTGCGTCAGCGAGGATATCGACGCCACGAAGCATCTTTTCGCGGGCGCTGCGGCCGAATTTTACTTCTTTAGCTGCCATGTTTGAAACTCCTGAATTCGCGTTTTCCGGGCTTGTCGCCCGTCAGCTGTATCGGAAAAGGGAACCGGCTGATTAGCCGATGATGCCCATGATGTCGGCTTCCTTCATGATCAGAAGGTCTTCGCCGTTGAGCTTGACTTCGGTGCCGGACCACTTGCCGAACAGAACGCGATCGCCAACCTTGACGTCGAGTGCTACGACCTTGCCGGACTCATCACGAGCGCCAGAACCGACGGCGACGATTTCGCCTTCCTGCGGCTTTTCCTTGGCGGTATCGGGAATGATGATGCCACCCTTGGTCTTTTCTTCCGACTCGACGCGACGAACGACGACGCGGTCATGAAGGGGGCGGAAATTGGTGCTTGCCATTGTCTAATCCCTCGATCAAATGACATTCACGGATCAGCGGGGGATCCGTATGGACTTTGTTAGCACTCATCATCCGAGAGTGCTAGCGACCGTGATTTAGGGGTGGCTTCCGGACGAGTCAAGAACAGCACTGTGAATTTTTTGCGGCGCGCATCGGCTTGTTTGGGGGATGATTAACGTCCACGGCGATCCCACGTAGCATATCGTTGCAAAGAGTCCCTCATTTTGATCTCGTGAAGAAGGGCGTGACAGCACCGTTTCGGGACCATCAATCCCGCTTCCTTCGCCACCTCACTTTGCCGCCCGCAGACCCTGTCTATGCCTGCTACTCGGGGCTTGTGCGATGCAAAAACCTTGTGGGCCGCTCTTGTAATTTGCCGGCCGGTTTGCGATGTCAGCCCGTGATTTATTTGATGCGAGGACGGCATGGGCAAACGGATCGAGAGCTTTCGCGACATCGGCGGACTTTATGATGTTGCGCTCTGCGATGTCTGGGGCGTGCTCCATAACGGCGTCACGGCCTATAAGGAAGCCTCCATCGCGCTCGAAGCGGCCCGCGGCGAAGGCCTTGCGGTCGTCCTCATCACCAATTCTCCGCGCGTCGCTCCCAAAGTGGTCGAGCAGCTGCGGGCGATTGGTGTTCCCGACAGCGTCTACGACCGCATCATCACCTCGGGCGACGTCACCCGCAAGCTTATTGCCGAGGGGCCGAAGAAGGTGTTCCTGCTCGGGCCGGAACGCGATATCGGCATCCTCGAAGGCCTTGACGTTCAACGTGTCGACGCCGGCGAGGCCGAAAGCATCGTCTGCACTGGCTTCTTCGACGACGAGACTGAGACACCTGACGACTACACCGATATGCTGACGGCCTGGTCCGCCCGCAACGTGCCGCTCATCTGCGCCAATCCGGATCTCGTGGTCGAGCGCGGCCATCGCATGATCCCCTGCGCCGGCGCCATGGCTGCCTATTACGAGCGGCTCGGCGGCCAGACGCGCATCGCCGGCAAGCCGCACCAGCCGATCTATGATGCGGCGATTGCCGCGGCTCGCGAGGTCAAAAGCGAATTTCCGCTGTCGCGCGTGGTTGCGATCGGCGACGGCATGCCGACCGACGTGCGCGGGGCGCTCGATTACGGTCTCGATCTTCTTTATATCAGCCATGGCATCCACGCCCGCGAATATGTCGTCGAGGGACACACGGATGAGGCAGCACTCGGCGCCTTCCTGGCGCGCGAGCAGGCCTCGCCGAAGTGGTGGATGCCGCGCCTTGTCTGAGGAGAGTGGCAGACGATGACCGTTTTCCATCGCAACGAAACCCGCGAGCCGCTTCCCGACGCCTTGAAGGGCGGCGTGGTCGCCATCGGCAATTTCGACGGCGTGCATCGCGGCCATCAGTCCGTGCTGACGCGTGCGTTGGAGATCGCCAGGGAACGCGGTGTTCCGGCTCTGGTGCTGACCTTCGAGCCGCATCCGCGAACCGTCTTCAAGCCTGATCAGCCCGTCTTCCGCCTGACCCCGGCACCGTTGCGGGCGCGGCTGCTCGAGGCCTTCGGCTTCAACGCCGTCATCGAATATCCCTTTGATCGCACTTTCTCGCAGCGCTCGGCGGACGAGTTCGTTCATTCGATCCTGATCGACTGGCTGCATGCCTCCGAAGTCGTCACCGGCTTCGATTTCCATTTCGGCCATGATCGTCAGGGTGGTCCGGCCTTCCTGATGAATGCCGGCAGCCATAACGGCTTCGGCGTGACGCTGATCGATGCCTTCCGCGACGAAAACACCGAGGTCATCTCGTCGAGTCGTATCCGTACGCTGCTCGCCGAGGGCGATGTGGCGCAGGCCGCCGGACTGCTTGGCTATCGCTATACCGTTCAGGCGCCTGTCATCGGCGGTGAGAAGCTCGGCCGCACGCTCGGTTTCCCCACGGCAAACATGCAGCTTCCGTCTGAGATATCGCTGAGGGCAGGCATTTACGCTGTTCGCTTCCGAACGGCCGATGGCGTCATCCGCGATGGCGTTGCCAGCTACGGCCGGCGCCCGACGGTGACCGATAATGGCGCGCCGCTGCTCGAGACCTTCGTCTTCGATTTCAGTGGCGATCTCTACGGCCAGGTCTGTTCGGTGTCCTTCTTTGGCTATCTCCGCCCCGAACTGAAGTTCGACGGTCTGGACCCGCTGGTCGCGCAGATCCGCAAGGATGAGGACGAGGCGCGTGCGCTGCTCGCCGGCGTCCAGCCGCTCGGCGAGCTCGATCGCATCATCGCCTTCGACTGATATTTCCCAAGTGGCTGCCGTTCGAATACGGCACCTTGCCGTTTCGAGGGAACTCTCCGATTGCGGGTGTGTATCAACACCGCTGGCAAGCTGTTGAATTCGTGTCCGACAAGGGCCATTCTTCTGCGCCGGTTCTTGGGAGGAGTAATCGTTGACATTACGCAATCAGATTATTGCGCTCGCGCTCGCGCCTCTCGTTATCTCGATCCTGGCAATCACGGCCTTCATTACCTGGCAGTCGGCCAATCTTACCAAGAACAATATCGAGACCTTCGAACAGAACATGCTGAAGGCAAAGGAAACGGAAATCGTTAACCTGACAGACCTCGCTGTCTCGGCCATTCAGGCGACCTATCGGGACGCCGCGCCGGACGATCAGGCCGCGAAGGATAAGGTAGCCGAGATCCTGACCTCCCTTGACTATGGCCCGGACGGATACTTTTTTGTCTACGATTATGATGGGAACAACATCGTTCATCCGCGTGAGGGATTTCGCAACGGCCGGAATTGGCTCGATTTGACTGATCCGGACGGGGACAGGGTCATCGCGGAGCTCATCAAGACGGCAAAAGCCGGCGGGGGCCTGCACCAGTACAAATGGGAAAAGCCCTCTACCGGCCGCATGGCCGATAAGCTCTCATTCGTGGTCGGCCTTGATAAATGGCACTGGGTCGTCGGAACCGGTGTCTATCTGGACGATATTTTCACTCAGACTGCGGCCGCCAATGCCGCCATGCGGGCAAACATAAAAGGAACCTTCATCGTCGTCACGTTGATAGCTGTTCCCGCCGTTCTGGTCGTTTTCACGACCTGCATGCTGCTGACGTTCCGTGAGCGACGCATGGCCGATGGCCGGCTCAAGGAGCTGACGCAAAGAGTGATCGATACGCAGGAGGAGGAGCGCGCCCGTCTTGCCCGCGAATTGCACGACGGCGTATCGCAGAATCTCCTTGGCGTGCGCTACGTCATGGATCTCGCCAACCGCAAGGTACGAAACCAGGTCGACGATGCCGCCACGACGATCGAGAAGGGTATCGATACCCTTAACAGCGCGATCAAGGACATCAGACGACTTTCGCACGATCTCCGCCCCCGCGTGCTCGATGATCTCGGCTTGACGGCCGCACTCACCGCACTCGCGAACAATTTCGGTGAGCGGACCGGGATCGCAACCGAGATCGAGGCTTCGGGCTTCACTAGCCTGCTGAAGCCCGAAGCCAATACAGCGCTCTACCGTGTCGCCCAGGAAGCCTTGAACAACGTCGAACGTCATTCCGGTGCGACGCGTCTTACGATCAAACTTTGGAGCGATCGGGGGCGTGCGCGCTTGAGAATTTCGGACAATGGTATTGGTTTTGAGGGCGCCGGCGACGGCAAGGGCGGGCTCGGGCTCAGGAACATGCAGGAACGGATGGCGCATTTCCGTGGCCTGCTTCTCGTTCAAAGCACGGCCGATGGCACGACGCTTATTGCGATGCTGCCGAAATCGGCCAATGCCTTGCTAAGAGCAAAGGTGGATGCGGCATGAGCAGAGGCAGGATCAGCGTTCTGCTGATCGACAATCACCCCGTGGTGCTGGATGGACTGAAAGCCGTGCTGGAGACTTTCGACCACATAGAGGTAGTTGGGACGGCAAGCCTTGCGCAAAGCGGCCTGGAGGTCGGTCGGCGGACACTGCCACAAGTGACCTTGATGGACATCAACATGCCGAAGCTGAGCGGCATCGATGCGATAGAACTCTTTCGCCGGGAGCTTCCTGAGACGCGGATCGTGATGCTGTCCATGCACGACAGCCGCGAATACATCTCCTCGTCGATCATGCGCGGTGCCGTCGGATATATCCTCAAGGACGTTTCGACCGACGAAGTCGTCTGCGCTATCGAAACCGTAGCGGCCGGCGGAACTTATTTCTCGTCGGGCGTTCGCGACATCTTGGTGGCGGACGCGCTGCAAAAAGAGGCCGACCCTCTGACACCCCGTGAGCGTCACATTCTGGGCTTGATCGTTACAGGCAGGAGCAATCGTGAGATTGCCGAGGAACTTCAGATCACGCCTGCTACGGCGGAAACGCATCGCAAGAATTTGAAGAAGAAGCTAGGCATCGCAACGACGGCCGGCCTGATCCGTTACGCCCTCGACCACGGCATCGCAACCACGGCGTTGTAACGCCCGTCTACCCACTTCTGGGTAGGCTCGACGATTTCGCATCAGCTAATATCTTGTTCGGCCAGCAGACTCGCCGTAGGACTTTATCAGCGGCTGCTCGCAGGCGGGCCGTTGGGAGGAATTCATATTCGTTGGTCTGGCTCTGCATAGCCAAAGCTCATCGGCTTCGGCCCTTGGGCGCTCATTGCAATCGCGGATCGATGCACCCCTTCCACTCTGACAACTGCAACAAGGTGGCGCGCAGACACCGCGTGAGAGGTATCGGACATGGACAAACGCTTTGGGACGGCGGCCTGCTGGCTGCTCGTCATTCCCTACATAGGCTTGCTTTGGGTTCCATTCTACAACAGCCACGATCCTGTGCTGTTGGGTTTCCCCTTCTTCTATTGGTATCAGCTGGCCTGGGTGCCGATCACGGCAATCCTGACATGGATCGCCTACCGGAGCATGCGCCATGATGACTGATATCGATCCGACCGCGCTCTCCGTCTTCATCTTCTTCCTGGCGCTCGTGACTGTCATGGGCTTTGTCGCTGCACGCTGGCGCAGGCCGAAGACTCTTGCCCATATCGACGAATGGGGCCTCGGCGGCCGCACCTTCGGTACCTGGATCACCTGGTTCCTCGTCGGCGGCGACTTTTACACCGCTTATACTGTCATCGCCGTCCCGGCGCTGGTCTATACGGTCGGCGCCTATGGCTTCTTCGCGCTGCCCTATACGATCGTCGTCTATCCCTTTGTCTTCATGGTCATGCCGCTTCTCTGGAGGCGCGCCAAGGATCACGGCTATGTCACCGCGGGCGATATCGTCCACGGTCAATATGGCTCGCGGGCGTTGGAGCTGGCGGTCGCTCTGACAGGCGTCATCGCGACGATGCCCTACATCGCCCTGCAGCTCGTCGGCATGACGGCGGTATTCAAGGCGCTCGGGCTTCATGGCGAACTGCCGCTCGCAGTCGCCTTCATCATCCTGGCGCTCTACACCTATTCGGCCGGCCTTCGCGCCCCGGCGCTGATCGCCTTCGTCAAGGACATCATGATCTACATCGTGGTGATCGCGGCCATAGCGCTCATTCCGGCGAAACTCGGCGGCTATGCCAATGTCTTTGCGGCGGCCGATGCGGATTTCAAGGCCAAGGGGGCGGGTAGTCTTTTGCTCGGCGGCAACCAATACGTTGCTTATGCCACGCTGGCGCTCGGTTCGGCGCTCGCGGCCTTCATGTATCCGCATACGCTCACCGGCATCTTCGCGTCCAACAGTGGCAATACCATCCGCAAGAATGCGGTGCTGCTGCCGGCCTATACGCTGCTGCTCGGTCTGCTGGCACTGCTCGGCTATATGGGCCACGCGGCAAATCTGAAGCTGGACAGCGCCAATGACGTGGTGCCGGCTCTGTTCCAGACCCTGTTCTCGAGCTGGTTTGCGGGCTTCGCCTTCGCGGCCATCGCCATCGGCGCGCTCGTTCCTGCGGCCGTGATGAGCATCGGCGCTGCCAACCTCTTCACCCGTAACTTCTGGAAAGCCTATGTCGATCCGCAGGTTTCCGATGCCGGCGAGGCGAAGGTTGCCAAGATGACCTCGCTCGTCGTCAAGGTCGGCGCGCTGCTGGTCATCATTTTCCTGCCGACGCAGTTCGCGCTCGATCTCCAGCTTTTGGGCGGCATCTGGATATTGCAGACGCTGCCGGCCCTGGTCTTCGGCCTCTACACCAAGTGGTTCCGTGCCCCGGCTCTGCTGGCCGGTTGGGCCGTCGGCTTCTTTGGCGGCATCTATCTCGTCTGGGATGCCGGCTGGAAGCCGCTGCATGCGGTCGCGCTCGGAGACGTAAGCTTCACGGTCTACACCGGGCTGCTGGCGCTTGCCGCAAACATCGTCGTGTCGGTGATCCTCAACGCCGTCATGCCGGCGCGGGCGACGGCACGCGCCTGATCGAGGCAATATCCCATCGGCCGCGGGCGGAAACGTCCGCGGCTTTTCTGTGCGCCGGCGGGCCTGTTTCCTCTTCCTTTTCTTGGAAAAAGCGCCTATGAACCGGCGACTATGACCCAATTTCGGCTGAGCCTATCGATACGAATTATTGGCCCGGCCTTCCGCGCGCTGTAAGCTGCCGGAAGGTCCGGGTTTTTGGCGTTTCGCTCAAGAGACGCTTTCCGCCGCCGAAAAATCCCAATATGGCTGCGCCAGTTGAGGCGCAAGACGCCCGAGACACCGAGGCAATTGTCACGACTATGACCGATACCGCTGAAAAGATGGATTACTCCAAGACCCTTTACCTGCCGGAAACCGACTTTCCGATGCGCGCCGGCCTGCCGCAAAAGGAGCCGGAACTGGTGAAGCGCTGGGAGGAAATGAACCTCTACAGACAACTGCGCTCTTCCGCTGCGGGCCGCGAAAAATTCGTTTTGCACGACGGCCCTCCCTATGCCAACGGCCACATCCACATCGGCCATGCGCTGAACAAGATCCTCAAGGACGTCATCACCCGCTCGTTCCAGATGCGCGGCTATGATAGCAACTACGTTCCGGGCTGGGACTGCCACGGCCTGCCGATCGAATGGAAGATCGAGGAAAAGTACCGCGAGAAAGGCAAGAACAAGGACGAGGTTCCGGTGAACGAGTTTCGCCAGGAATGCCGGGACTTTGCCGCCGGCTGGATCAAAATCCAGTCCGAGGAGTTCAAGCGCTTGGGCATCACCGGCGATTTCGACAATCCCTATCTCACCATGAACTTCCATGCGGAATCCCGCATCGCCGGCGAGCTTCTGAAGATCGCCCGCACGGGTCAGCTTTATCGCGGCTCCAAGCCGGTCATGTGGTCGGTGGTTGAGCGTACCGCTCTGGCGGAAGCCGAAGTCGAGTATGCCGATGTCGAGAGCGACATGATCTGGGTGAAGTTCCCGGTGGCTGAGGGTGCTGCGCATCTTGCCGGCGCCTTCGTCGTCATCTGGACAACCACGCCCTGGACGATCCCCGGCAACCGCGCGATCGCCTATTCCTCGCGTGTCTCCTACGGGCTTTACGAAGTCACGGAAGCTGCCAATGATTTCGGTCCGCGCCCCGGCGAGAAGCTGATCTTCGCTGACAAGCTCGCCGAAGAATCCTTCGCCAAGGCCAAGCTGCAGTACAAGCGTCTCGGCGATGTGACCGCTACCGATCTGGCCGCGCTCACCTGCGCGCACCCGCTGGCTTCGCTCGGTTACGGCTTCAAGGTGCCGCTGCTCGATGGCGATCACGTCACCGATGATGCCGGTACGGGCTTCGTGCACACCGCGCCCAGCCACGGCCGCGAGGACTTTGACGCCTGGATGTCGCATTCCCGCGCCATCGAAGCGCGCGGTATCTCGTCCACCATTCCGTTCCCGGTCGATGACGGTGGCTTCTACACCGCCGATGCCCCTGGTTTCGAGGGCGGTCGCGTCATGGACGACAACGGCAAGAAGGGCAATGCCAACGATCTCGTCATCAAGGCGCTGATCGAGACGAACACGCTCTTCGCACGCGGCAGGCTGAAGCATTCCTATCCGCATTCCTGGCGGTCGAAGAAACCGGTCATCTTCCGCAACACGCCGCAGTGGTTCGTCTACATGGACAAGGACCTTGCTGATGGTTCGACGCTGCGCTCGCGCGCCCTGAAGGCTATCGACGATACCCGTTTCGTGCCCGCTGCCGGCCAGAACCGTCTGCGCGCCATGATCGAGCAGCGTCCGGATTGGGTCCTCTCGCGCCAGCGCGCCTGGGGCGTGCCGATCGCGATCTTCGTCGACGAACAGGGCAACATCCTGCAGGACGACCGCGTGAACGACCGCATCCTCGAGGCTTTCGAGCAGGAAGGCGCCGATGCCTGGTTTGCGGAAGGCGCGCGCGCGCGCTTCCTCGGTGAGAAGGCCAACGAGCCCTGGACGCAGGTCATGGACATCCTAGACGTGTGGTTCGATTCCGGTTCGACCCACACCTTCACGCTAGAAGATCGCCCGGATCTCAAGTGGCCGGCAGACCTCTATCTCGAAGGCTCCGATCAGCATCGCGGCTGGTTCCATTCGTCGCTGCTCGAAAGTGCCGCGACGCGTGGCCGCGCGCCATACGATACCGTTCTCACCCATGGCTTCACCATGGATGAGAAGGGCGAAAAGATGTCGAAGTCCAAGGGCAACGTCACCTCGCCGCAAGAGGTGATGAAGGATGCAGGCGCCGACATTCTCCGTCTCTGGGTCATGACGTCAGACTATTCGGAAGATCTGCGCGTCGGCAAGGCCATCATCCAGACCAATGTCGATGCCTATCGCAAGCTGCGCAATACCATCCGCTGGATGCTCGGCACGCTCGCGCACGACAAGGGCGAAGTTATCGCCTACGCCGACATGCCGGAGCTGGAGCAGCTGATGCTGCACCGTCTCGCCGAGCTCGATGAGCTCGTGCGCGAAAGCTACGACGCCTTCGATTTCAAGCGCATTGCCCGCGCGCTGATCGATTTCGCCAATGTCGAGCTTTCGGCCTTCTACTTCGATGTCCGCAAGGATGCGCTCTACTGCGATGCTCCGTCGAGCCTGCGCCGCCGGGCCTCGCTCGCCGTCATCCGCACGATCTTCGACTGCATGGTGACGTGGCTGGCGCCGATGCTGCCCTTCACCACGGAAGAGGCGTGGCTGTCGCGCAATCCGTCGGCGGTCTCGGTTCATCTCGAGCAGTTCGTCACCATTCCGGCGGAATGGAAGAACGAGGCGCTGGCCGAGAAGTGGAAGAAGATCCGCGCCGTGCGCAGCGTCGTCACAGGCGCGCTCGAAATCGAGCGCAAGGACAAGCGCATTGGCTCTTCGCTGGAAGCCGCCCCGGTCGTCTACGTCGCCGATCCGGAGTTGCTGAAGGTGCTCGAAGGTCAGGACTTCTCGGAAATCTGCATCACGTCTGATATCACCATCCAGGGTGAACAGGGGCCTGCGGATGCCTTCCGCCTGGATGGCGATGCCAAGGTCGGTGTCGTTCCGAAGCTCGCCGAAGGCCGCAAATGCGCCCGTTCCTGGCGCATCACCACGGATGTCGGTTCCGATCCGGAATACCCGGATGTCTCGGCTCGCGATGCCGCGGCGCTGCGCGAACTTGCCGCTGTCAACTGAAGAAAATTGCCGGGTGAATTGCCTTTGCGGCGTTCATCCGGTAAAAGCTGCCTGAAAATGGCCCGATTTTTACGGCAGTTGCCGTCTAATGGGGTCCTGTTACGTTTATTCCGGCATGGCTGGGAAGGGTTTTCATGAGAGCGATGCATAAGGTTCGTGTCGGCGTCAGCTTGGCGGCACTTGTGGTTGGCTGCGGCGCGATGTCCGGTTGCCTGAGCAGCCCGACTTACGGCACCGACAAGACGGCCGGCGTGCAGCTCCTGGACGACCTTGGCGATATCGCCTCCGTTTCGGCCGCGACGCCGAAGGACAAGGGTGTAAAGTACCCGAACCGCCCCGGCCTGGTTGTTGGTGGCGACAAGGACACTCTGACCGCGCCGCAGCAGTCGCTGGCAAGCAAGGACAATCCGGCCTGGCTGGAATCGCCGGAAGACGCCCGCAAGCGCCTCGCCACGGAAGCCGACGAGAAGAAGAACGACGTCAACTATCGCTCGCCGCTGGCTCAGGCCGACAGCAGCAAGAATCACATGAGCGAAGCCCAGCAGACGGCCGCCTATCGTGCAGCGCGCCAGGATCAGGCCGGCACGTATGACCAGCGCCGCTATCTGATCGATCCGCCGCAGGGATATCGTCAGGTTGCCGACCAGGCTGCCCTCAACGACCTCGGCGAGCCCGAGTCGAAGAAGGAAAAGAAGCGCAAGAAGGATGCCGAGGCTGCGCAGCAGACCAGCAACAGCAGCTGGTGGAAGCCCTTCCAGTAAGAAGTTTTCAAAGCGGCGGCTCTAAACCGCCGCTTTTCAGTCTTCGGAACGTTTCGCTTGAAAGAAACCTCTGAGGATCTCGGCGGAGACTGTTTCGCCGAGGCCGGAATAGACTTCCGGCGCATGATGGCAGGTCGGCTGGCGATAGAAGCGCACGCCATTGTCGATACCGCCGCCCTTCGGATCTTCGGCGCCATAGTAGAGGCGACGGATGCGCGCGAACGAAATGGCCGCGGCGCACATGGTACAGGGTTCCAGCGTAACGTAGAGATCGGCGCCTGTCAGACGCTCCTGGCCCAGCTCCTCGCAGGCCAGGCGGATGGCGACGATTTCGGCGTGTGCGGTGATGTCGTTGAGTTCGCGGGTGCGGTTGCCAGCTGTGGCGATGACCTTGCCGTCGAGCACGACAACGGCGCCGATCGGCACTTCGCCGCGCTCTCCAGCATGGCGCGCTTCGGCCAAAGCAAGCTCCATGAATTGATTTGTAGCCGCCATTCAAGTTTTTCCACTTAACCGCAAGGGCGTGACCTGATAGGAACACGCGTTAAAAATTCAGGCAAACAACAAATGACGATGAATGACAAGCCCAAGCGGCCTGGGTCTAAACCCTTTGCTGGCGACAAGAAGACGGTAAAACGCGATGGCGCGAAGCCTGCAAAGGCCGCAGCCGTTAAAGCTGCGGATGAGAGCACGGTCGACGATGGAAAGGCCGAGCGCATTTCCAAGGTGATGGCGCGCGCCGGCGTGGCTTCGCGCCGCGATATCGAGCGCATGATCCTGGATGGTCGCGTCAAGCTGAACGGCGTGTTGCTCGATACGCCCGTAGTCAACGTGACCCTTACCGACAAGATCGAAGTCGACGGCGTGCCGATCCGCGGCATCGAACGCACGCGTCTGTGGCTCTATCACAAGCCGGCCGGCCTCGTGACCACCAATGCCGATCCGGAAGGGCGGCCGACCGTTTTCGACAATCTGCCGGACGAGCTGCCGCGCGTCATGTCGATCGGCCGCCTCGACATCAATACCGAAGGCTTGTTGCTGCTGACCAATGACGGTGGCCTTGCCCGCGTTCTGGAACTGCCGACAACCGGTTGGCTGCGCCGCTATCGCGTCCGCGCTCATGGCGAGATCGATCAGGAGGCTCTCGACAAGCTGAAGGAAGGCATCGCCGTCGACGGCGTGCTTTATGGCTCGATCGACGCGACGCTCGACCGCACGCAAGGGTCCAACGTCTGGATCACCATGGGCCTGCGCGAAGGCAAGAACCGAGAAATCAAGAACGTGCTCGGCGCGCTCGGCCTCGAGGTCAACCGCCTGATCCGCATTTCCTATGGCCCGTTCCAGCTCGGTGAGCTGCCGGAAGGCCATGTGCTCGAGGTGCGCGGCCGCACGCTGCGTGACCAGCTCGGCCCGCGTCTGGTCGAAGACGCCAAGGCGAATTTCGATGCGCCGCTCTATAACGCTCCGGCCGTTGCCGAGCCCGAAGAGGCGGACGCCAAGCCGGCTCGGACGGCCAAGGAAGAGCGCCCGCGTCGGGAGCGCCCCGAAGACAAGCGCGAACGGGCCTTGAGCCGCCTCGATACGAAGCGCGATGCCAAGCGCGACGATCGCCGTGAAGGCGGCCGCGATGGTGGTCTCAAGGACGACGATAAGGCGAAGCGCCAGCCGCTCGGCCCGCGTCGCAGCGCCAATGTCTGGATGGCGCCTGGTGCCCGTCCGCTCGGCGAAAAGGCGGCCGCAAAGGCTGCGAAAAATGCAAAGACCGCCTCCCGGCGTGGCGAGCCTGAACGCCCGCAGCGTGGCGGCTTCGACCGTCCGGATGAAGGCCCGCGCGTTCGTATCAATCGCGTCGACGAGGGCGATGGCGAATGGATTCGTTCGAGCGAGGAAGCTCCGCGCCGGTCGCGTGGCGATGACGAGGGCTTTGACCGCAAGCGTTCCGACCGTCCCCGTGGCGACCGCTCATTCGGCGATCGTCCTCCGCGTGGCGACCGTCCTTTTGGTGACAAGCCTCGCGGAGATAGACCATTCAGCGATCGCCCCCGCGGCGAACGCGGCTCGCGGCCGGAGGGCGGCGACCGTCCCCGCGCGAAGTCTTTCCAGGGTGAGACACGCTCGGAGCGTCCCCGTGGCGAACGCCCCTATGGTGATCGTCCGGCGCGCGGTGATAGGCCTTTCGGCGACAAGCCTCGCGGCGATCGTCCCTATGGCGACAAATCCCGTGGCGACAGGCCATTCAGCGATCGTCCCCGTGACGACCGCCGGCCCCGCGCCGAGGGTGAGGAGCGTCCGCGCGGCAGGTCTTTCGGCGGCGAACAGCGGTCCGACCGTCCCCGCGGCGATCGTCCGTTTGGAGACCGTCCGCAGGGCGAGCGGTCCTTCGGTGATCGCCCGGCCGGCAAGCCCTTTGGCAAGAAGCCGGGCGGCGGTAAATCCTTCGGCGGCAAGCCGGGTGGAAAGCCCGGTGGTTCGCGCGGCTTCGGCGGCAAACCGGGTGGCGCTGGTCGTCCCTCGGGCGGACCACGCGGCGGCTCCGGTCGGGGTGGCCCCGGCAGAGGCGGCCCCAAGGGCGGCAGGGGCTGACGCGCGGTGAGGATCGTCGGCGGTGAGTTTCGCGGTCGCTCGCTTGCAACGCCGAAGTCGAACGACATTCGTCCGACGGCGGATCGCACGCGCGAAAGCCTGTTCAATATTCTGAGCCATGCCTATCCGGAAGCCATGGACGGCACCCGGATGATGGATGTGTTTGCCGGCACCGGCGCAGTCGGGCTGGAGGCAGCCTCGCGCGGCTGCCGTCACGTGCTCTTCGTCGAAAGCAGCGTCGAGGGCAGAGGGCTTCTCTGGGAAAACATCGATGCGCTCGGCCTGCATGGCCGCACGCGCATGCTGCGGCGTGACGCGACGGATCTCGGCAGCGTTGGCAATCTCGAGCCTTTCGATTTTCTCTTCGCCGATCCACCCTATGGCAAGGGGCTCGGCGAGAAGGCTTTTGCGGCCGCCGCCGCCGGTGGCTGGCTGGTGCCGGGCGCTTTGGCGATCCTCGAGGAGCGTGCCGACGTGATCGTTGCCGCGCCGCCCGATTTTCTGTTTCTGGAGGAGCGGACCTTCGGCGACAGCAAGATGCATTTCTTCCGTTACCAGCCGCTGGTGACCTGACGGGGGAAGGAGAAGGACATGGGCGATTATGCTGATTTCGTCGGCAGCGACTATACGCTCGCCGCTTCCGGCACGCCGAGCGTCGCAGTTGCCTTCGGCTGTGGCGGTGCGCGCGGTCTCGCCCATATTCATATCATAGAGGCGCTGGACGAGCTCGGCATCCGCCCGGTTGCGATCGCCGGTGCCTCTATCGGCTCCATCATGGGTGCGGCCATGGCGGTTGGCATGAGCGGTGCCGAAATCCGTGACCATACGCTTGCAACGGTCGGCAATCGCCCTGCGGTGCTCAACAAGATCTGGAGCCTGCGGCCGGTCAGCATGCGCAGCATCCGCTTCGGCCAGTTCAATCTCGAACGCATTCTCCGGACGTTTTTGCCGGCGGCCTTCCCCGAAAATTTTTCGGAATTGCATATACCGCTCAAGGTGGTGGCGACCGATTACTATCAGCAGGCCGAAGTGGTGATCGAGAAGGGCGAGCTCTTTCCGGTGCTTGCCGCCTCTGCTGCCATTCCCGCCGTCTTCATGCCGGTCAGGCTCGGAGATCGCGTGATGATCGACGGCGGCATCATGAACCCGGTTCCCTACGAGCATTTGGCCGGGCTTGCCGATATCATCATCGGTATCGACGTCGTCGGTGGCCCGGAGGGCGGCGGCAGGCATATTCCGAACCGCATCGAGAGCCTGTTCGGTGCCGGCCAGCTCACCATGCAGTCCAATATTGCCTTGAAGCTGCGCCTGCAGGCGCCGCAAATCTTCCTGCGTCCCGCCGTCGGCCGCACCGGCGTCCTCGATTTCCTGAAGGCGCGCGACATTCTCGCCATGTCGGCCGGCGTCAAGGATGAACTGAAATTCGCCCTTGATCGGGTTATCACGGCGAAGAACTAGTATTCAGCAAAAGCCGCTGGGCGAGTCTTGTGCCAAAAGCAAATGAAGGCGGCTAAACCCGCTCCGGCTCTTCCTGCGGCAGTGCCACAAGATCGTCGGCGTCGCTGTATGTCTCCGCCGCCCGCTTCGGCTTGACCAGCGGCTCAGGCTTGACAGGGCGCGAATAGAGCATATCGGTTCCGGCTTGCAGGCCTTCGCTGACCTGCAGAACGAGCCGTTGCTCGTCGCGCTTGCGGATATCCTCCCCGATCTCATAGGCTTCCACTTCGCTGACGCCGAGCGCTTCCAAGGTGCGACGGCCGAAGAGCAGGCCGGATTCCAGCGTCTCGCGCAGCTCGTAGTCCACGCCCTTGTGGCGCAGCTCGATCGAGTGAACGCGGTCGTAGGAGCGCACGAAGATGCGCGCATGCGGATAGTCCGTCTGCACGAGCTCGACGATCTTATCGGTCACATCGCGCAGATGCGTGCTCACGACGACGATCTTGGCGCGGTCGATGCCGGCGGAGCGCAGCACGTCCTTGCGGGTGCCGTCACCGAAATAAATGCGGAAGCCGAAGCTCGATGCCTGGCGGATGCGGTCGGCGGAGAAATCGATCACGGTCACGTCGCGGCCGCTCGCAAGCAGGATCTGCGCGGCGATCTGGCCGAAACGGGAGAAGCCGATCATCAGGACATCGGAGCCGGCGCCCTCGAAATCCTCTTCCAGCTCCTCTTGTGCATCGCCCTTGACGAGGCGCTTCGCAAGCGCGGAGCTGAGCGGCGTCAACGCCATCGACAGCGTCACCATGGCAATCAGCATCGAGGCAGTGTTGGCCGAGAAGAGGCCGCCGCTGGCGCTGGCCGCGCTGAAGAGCACGAAGCCGAATTCGCCGCCTTGCGGGAGCAATCCGGCAATGCGAATGGCATCGTTGTGCGCGGAACCCGCCACGCGACAAAGCGTATAGATCACCACCGCCTTGATCACCATCATGACGGGAACGGCAAGCAGGATCATGAGCCAATTGTCGAGGATGACGTCGAGTTTCAGCGACAGGCCAACGGCGATGAAGAAAATGGCGAGCAGCACGCCGCGGAAGGGCTCGATGTCGGCCTCCAGCTCATGGCGATAGGAGGATTCCGCCAGCATCACGCCGGAGAGAAAGGCGCCCATCGCCATAGAAAGCCCGGCAAGCTGCATCAGCGTCGCAGACCCCATGACGACGAAGAGGGCGGCGGCAATCATCGCCTCACGCGCGCCGGTGCGTGCGATCACCTGGAACAGCGGCGTCAGCAGATAGCGGCCGGCGATAATCATCGCCGCCACGGCGCCGACGGCGATTGCAAGGCTTGGCAGCGGATTGGCGGTCTCTTTCGCTCCGTCGAGCACGGTGATCAGCGCCAGCAACGGCACGATGGCGAGATCCTGCAGAAGCAGCACCGAGAAGGAGCGCTGGCCGTATTTCGTGTTGACGTCGCCCTGCTGCTCGAGGATCTGCATCGCAAAGGCGGTCGAGGACAGCGCCAGGCCGAAGCCGATGATGATGCTGCCCTTCCAGCCGGCAATACCACCGAGATAGGATGCGGCCATCAGCGCAAGCCCGCTGAAGACCACCTGCGCCGTGCCAAGGCCGAAAATATCGCGCCGCATCTGCCATAGGCGGGAGGGCTTCAATTCCAGACCGATGATGAAGAGCAGGAAGACGACGCCGAGTTCGGCGACGGCCAGCACGGCCTCGCTATCACCGATGCTATGCAGGATCGGGCCGATCACCACGCCGGCGGCGAGATAGCCGAGCACCGTGCCGAGCCCGAGTTTCTTGAAGATCGGCGCCGTGACGACGGCACCTCCGAGCAGCAGCAGGGTTTCGGTGAAAAGCGTATTGGGGGCGGACATCGTCTGTTTCTTTCCGTGGGGCAGGCGGTGTTGCGACGCGCGGCCATGATAAACAACCATGCGTGAAGAGATTAGAACAAGAATCGGCTTTGCCGCCCCTTGATGCTTTATGTAGTGCACAATAAATGGAACGCGAAGGAAAGGCCAAGTCATGACCTCAGAAATCGATTCCGCCACTCTGCTTTCCCGTGCCAGCCAGTTGATCGACCTCGCCCGGAAAGCCGGTGCGGATGCGGCCGATGCCGTCGTGGTGCGGTCGAGGGCTCATTCCGTCAGCGTGCGTCTCGGCAAGGTCGAAGGCACCGAATCCTCCGAGAGCGACGACTTCTCGCTCAGGGTCTTCGTCGGCAATCGTGTCGCCAGCGTCTCGGCCAATCCCGGCTTTGATCTGACCGCGCTTGCCGAGCGTGCCGTGGCCATGGCCAAGGTTTCTCCCGAAGATCCCTTTGCCTGCCTCGCCGACGAGGCGGATCTCGCCAAGAGCTATCCCGATCTCGAATTGTTCGACCCGACCGAGGTTTCTACACAGCAGCTGCGCGAAGCGGCGCTTGCGACCGAGGCTGCCGCGCTCGCTGTTCCCGGCGTCACCAATTCTTCCGGCGCCGGCGCTTCCGCCGGCATGGGCGGCCTCGTGCTTGTGACGTCGCATGGCTTCGCCGGCCATTATATGGGCTCGCGCTTCGGGCGCTCCGTCAGCGTCATTGCCGGCGAAGGTACAGGCATGGAGCGCGATTATGATTTCGACAGCCGCCTCTATTTCGCCGACCTCGACGCTGCCGAGGAGATTGGCCGCCGCGCCGGCGAGCGCGTGGTCAAGCGCGTCAATCCGCGTCAGGTTCCGACGGACAAGAACGTCACCGTCGTGTTCGATCCGCGCGTGGCACGTGGCTTCGTCGGTCATATTGCCGGCGCCATCAACGGCGCCTCCGTCGCCCGCAAGACCAGCTTCCTGCGCGACAAGATGGGCCAGCAAGTGCTGAAGGCAGGTCTCTCGATCACGGATGATCCGCTGATCGTGCGCGGCCCGTCTTCTCGCCCCTTCGACGGCGAGGGTATCTCCGGCAAGCGGCTCGTCATGATCGAGGACGGCGTGCTGAAATCCTGGTTCCTGTCGACTGCGACGGCGCGGGAAATCGGCGGCGGCCTGAAGACCAATGGCCGCGGCGTCCGCGGCGGCACGTCCGTATCACCCGCTTCCACCAACCTGGCGCTGGAGCCGGGCGATATCTCGCCCGAGGAGCTGATCCGCAATGTCGGAACGGGCTTCTACGTCACCGAGCTGATAGGCCAGGGAGTGAACATGATCACCGGCGAATATAGCCGTGGCGCCACCGGCTTCTGGATCGAAAATGGTGAGTTGACCTTCCCTGTTTCGGAGGTGACCATCGCTTCCAACCTGAAGGACATGTTCATGCGCGTCACGCCGGCAAACGATATCGATCGCGATTTCGGCATCGCTGCTCCGACACTTGCGATCGAAGGCATGACGCTGGCGGGCCGCTGAGAACAGAGCGGAGATTGGAATTAGTGAATGATCGATAGCCAGAAGGCCGGCCAATTGAGCGATGTGGACCTGATTGTCGGTGCCGCGCTCCAGGCGGGCAAGATCGCTCTCGGTTTCTTCCGGCAATCGCCTGAAGTCTGGTGGAAGAACAACGGCCAGTCCCCGGTCAGTGCCGCCGATTTTGCCGCCAATGAAAGCCTTGCCGCTACCCTGCGTACGGCCAGACCCGATTATGGCTGGCTCTCCGAGGAAACCGATGATGATGCCGAGCGGCTGAAGCACGAGACCGTCTTCGTCGTCGATCCGATCGATGGCACAAGAGGCTTTCTCTCGGGTCTGGATCTGTGGTGCGTCAGCGTCGCCATCGTCACCGATGGCAGGCCCGTGGTGGGTGTCCTCTATGCGCCGGCGCTGGACGAACTCTTCGTGGCGACCGCCGACGGGCAGGCGCTGAAGAACGGCCAGCCGATCAGCGTTTCGCAAAGGGTTGGCGACGATATTCATCGGCTGGCAACCGGCGAGGAGATGCTGAAGGGCTTCGATCCGGATTTCCGCAAGACGGTCGAGCGGGTCAAGCACGTGCCCTCGCTTGCCTATCGCCTCGCTATGGTGGCGGACGGGCGCCTCGAAGGGACCATCGTCAAGCGCAACTCCCATGACTGGGATCTGGCCGCGGCCGATCTCATTCTGGAACGCGCCGGCGGCGCGCTCGTGGACCTTTCGGGCAATGCGCTGCGCTACAATCGCGCCGAAGTATCGCATGACGAACTTTGCGGTGCATCGGCATCGCAATTACCGGAGTTTCTCCGCCAGCTTTCACATCGACGAGACGGTTGACCTTTCGGTCAAAATCCCGCAGATGAAGGGCGGAGGGGGACGATAGCAGAAAGAGACGAAAATGACTGATACCAGCGGCAAAAAGCAGCTCCTGCACCTTGTCTTCGGCGGCGAATTGGAAAACCTCGAAGAGGTCCAGTTCCGCAATCTCAACGAGCTCGATATCGTCGGCATGTATCCCGATTATGCGAGCGCGCTGACGGCGTGGAAGTCCAAGGCGCAGCAGACCGTTGACAACGCCCACATGCGTTATTTCATCGTCCACCTGCATCGCTTGCTCGATCCGCAGGAAAAAGCGGCATCCTGAGGTCGCCTCGCACCGAATTTTGCATTTGATATCTCCGTCCGGTGAGGCGTTATCGCTTTAAATCCGGCCATGAAGCAGTATCTTTGACACAATAAGAACGAAAATTCGGCTGTTTATTCGGCCGGTTGATAATCGGGATTTGGCATTGATGGTGATCAGCTGGGATAGGAGGCGAACGAAATGAGTAGCCTCAGGGCGCGTCTTGCCTTGAGCGCCTATCGTTTTGGCGGGATCGCCGTCTATCCGTTCATCGGGCCTTATCTCACCGTTCGCGCGGCCAAGGGCAAGGAAGACAGTTCCCGCAAGCTGGAGCGCTCGGGCTATGCGAGCGCCAATCGTCCGCAAGGGCCGTTGATCTGGTTTCACGCGGCAAGCGTGGGTGAAACCTCGGCCGTCATTCCGTTGATCCGCGAAATCCGTCGTCGCGATATTCACGTCATCCTGACGACGGGCACGATGACCTCGGCGAAGGTAGCGCATCAGCGCCTTGGCGAAGAGGTCATCCATCAATACGTGCCGCTCGATCTCAAGCCCGCCATCAAGCGCTTCCTCGAATATTGGCAGCCCGATTGCGCCATTTTCGCCGAATCCGAGATCTGGCCGACGACGATCATGGAGCTTGGCCGCAGGCGTATCCCGCAGATTCTCGTCAATGCCCGCATGTCGGATCGATCCTTTGAACGCTGGAGCCGGCACCTCTCGCTTGCCGAGGCGCTGTTTGAAAATCTGGCGCTGGTCGTGGCCCAGTCCGACCTCGATGCCGAACGCTTCCGCGATCTCGGCGCCTTGCAGGTCTTGAAATCAGGCAATCTCAAGGTGGATACGGACGCACCGTCCTACGATGCGCCGATACTTGCCAGCTACATGAAGCAGATTGGCGACCGCAAGACCTGGGCTGCGGTCTCCACTTTCGAAGGTGAGGAGGGTGCTGCAGCCTCTGTCCACTCGATGCTGAAGGAGCACAACGGCCAGCTTACCATCATCGTGCCGCGCCATCCCGAGCGCGGCGACGCGATCGAAGCGATGCTCGTCGAACAGGGCCTGAAAGTGGCGCGCCGCACCCGCAACGACATCCTTTCGCCCGATGTCGATGTCTTCCTCGGTGATACGATCGGCGAGATGGGGCTTTATCTGCGGATGACCGAAGTCGCCTTCATGGGCAAATCGCTGTTCAACGAAGGCGGCCAGAATCCGCTGGAGCCGGCGATGCTCGGCTGCGCGATCCTGACGGGCGGCCATGTCCAGAATTTCCGCGATTCCTATCAGCTGCTCGCTCGCCGCGGCAGCGCCCGCATGGTGCGTGATACCGAGATGCTGGCGCGCGGTGTGCATTATTTGCTGACCAACGACACGGCGCGGCGCGGCATGATCGATGCCGGCTTCGCAGCCGTGCATGAAATGCGCGGCGCGTTGGCCGCAACGGTCAAGGGCCTGGAGCCCTATATCAATCCGCTTTCGGTGAAGGCGCGGCTGATGCCGAAGACGATGGCGAACGGATAAGAAGGTAATGGCATGACGGCGGTCAAGACGGGAGCGATTGCGGGCATTCTTTTCGACAAGGACGGCACGCTGCTCGACTATGACCAGAGCTGGCTGCCGGTCAATCGCGAGCTTGCCAGGATCGCGGCTCAGGATGATCCCATCTTGGCGGATCACCTTTTGTCGGCCTGCGGCATGGACCCTATCTCCGGCCATATCGTCCCCGACAGCCTGCTCGCCGCCGGCAATACCAGGCAGATTTCCGAGGGACTGGTGGCCGCCGGCTCGAAAGTGAGTGTCGCGGAATTGGTGGAAAAGCTTGACGCGCTCTTTGCGCATGCAGCCGATTTTTCCTCGCCGGTCACCGATCTCGCAGCCTTCTTCCAGCGCCTGCATGCGCGTGGCTACAAGCTCGGCGTTGCCTCCAGCGACAATGAGCGCTCCATCCGCCAGACGGCGCGCCGCTTCGGCTTCATCGATTATCTCGATTATATCGCCGGCTACGACAGCGGCTTCGGCACCAAGCCAGAGCCTGGCATGGTGCTCGGCTTCTATGCGGCGACGGGCCTTTCGCCCGCGCAGGTCGCCGTCGTCGGTGACAACAATCACGACCTCCATATGGGTCGCAATGCCGGCGTCGGTCTGACTGTCGGCGTGCTGACGGGAACGGGTTCGCGAGAGACGCTGACGGCCGCATCCGACTATTGCCTCAATGACATTACCGAGCTGGAGGGCCTGCTCATGCCTGTGGCGCAATCGGCCTGATCCCGGCAATGGCTTGCTTTTTCACGCAATCTGCCCTTTCTTGCCGGTTCGTCGCAGGCGCAAGAATAGGGCTGGATTAGCGAAATGGTATCGGAAGCCCCACCTTTCTGGTGGCGAAAGCCGGATTGGCGTGCTTGGGGGCTCTCACCCTTTTCCTTCCTGTATGGCCGTATCGCCGGACATCGCATGGTCAATGGCAAGCGCGCCTCCGTGCCAGTGCCGGTCATTTGCGTCGGCAATTTCACGGTCGGCGGCGCGGGCAAGACGCCGACGGCGCTGGCGCTCGCCCAGGCTGCCAAGGCTAAGGGGCTAAAGCCCGGTTTCCTGAGCCGGGGTTATGGCGGCTCGCTCGATGTCACGACGGTCGTCGATCCCGCCCATCACCATGCCACGGCTGTCGGCGATGAGCCGCTATTGCTGGCTCGCGAGGCACTGACGGTCATTGCCCGTCGCCGGGCCGACGGTGCCGAAAGGCTCGTGCGCGAGGGCGCCGACCTCATCATCATGGATGACGGTTTCCAGAGCGCACAGCTCGCCATCGACTACGCTCTTGTGGTGATCGATGCCGGCAGAGGCATCGGCAACGGCCACCTCGTACCAGGCGGTCCCGTGCGTGCGCCGTTGCGCACCCAGCTTCTTTATGCATCCGCTCTCTTGAAGGTCGGGGAGGGCAACGCCGCCGATCGCGTCGTTCGCCTTGCGGCAAGGGCGGGGAAGCCTTTCTTCGCCGCGAGCGTCAAGGTACGCGGGCAGGAGGATCTACGCGGCCGCAAGGTCCTTGCCTTTGCGGGCATTGCCGATCCGGCGAAATTTTTCCGAACGGTCGAGACGCTGGGGGCTGATATCGCCGTGCGGCGCAGCTTCGGGGATCACGAACATCCCGGCGACGACGAGGTCTCCGACATGCTCGATATAGCCTCGCGCGAAGGGCTGGAAATCGTCACCACGTCGAAGGACTACGTGCGCCTGATCGGTCACCATGGCCGTGCCGACGAATTGCTGCAGCGCTGCAGGGTCATCGAGATCGATATGGTCTTTGATGATCCTCAGGCTCCAGCGCTGATTCTCGACAGGGCGATCGCAGCCGCGCGTGAGCGCCGCTTGCGGGAAAAGCGCAATAGCAAAGCAGCTTAGAGCCAGGTCCGGTTATCCAGCGTTGAAAATCAGCGCTTCTGATTGGGAAGGGCGCCTGCGCGCTTTTCGGCCTCGAACGAGGTGATGACGTCGGCATAGGGCTCCTGGCGGGCGACGCTCCAGTAGCGCAGCTCATCAAGAGCGATATGCTTGCCGGTCATGGCGCAGACGACATAGGAGCCCGGCATCAGGATCTGGAAATCGCCGTCGAGATAGCGAATTTTCGCCTCGCGGTTTCCATGTCCTTCAAAAAGATTCATCTGACGCCGTCCTTGATCTCTGTCATCCGTTTGCCATACCGCACTACAGCGCCGCGCGTCAAATACGACGCGCAAAGGCAGCTGTAGCACTTTAAAGCTGCTGCATAATTTTCCGGACTATTTTCAGGGAAAGTTCCCTTCGAAGACGGCAGGTATCAGCTGCGTCCGAACAGCCTTTCGATGTCCGTAAGCTTCAGCTCTATATAGGTCGGCCTGCCGTGATTGCATTGTCCGGAGCCGGGTGTTGCCTCCATCTGACGCAAAAGCGCATTCATCTCTTCCGGGCGCAGGCGCCGGCCCGAGCGCACCGAGCCATGGCATGCCATGGTTGCCGCGACATATTCCAGCTTGGCGGCAAGGCCGGAGGCGGTGTCCCACTCGGCGATTTCGTCGGCCAACTGACGGACCAGACCCTGCGCGTCGACCTCGCCCAGCATGGCCGGCGTTTCGCGAACGGCGACAGCGCCGGGACCGAAGCGTTCGATCGCCAGCCCGAGCTCGCCGAGTTCCTCGGCAAATGCCATCAGCCGGTCGCAATCCTCTTCCGGCAGGTCGATGATCTCTGGAATGAGCAGCACCTGCGAGGGTAGGCGCTTCGAATGCAGGGCCTTGCGCATCGTCTCGAACACCAGCCGTTCATGCGCGGCGTGCTGGTCGACGATGACGAGGCCGTTCTCCGTCTGGGCGACGATGTAGTTTTCGTGCAGCTGCGCGCGCGCAGCGCCCAGCGGGAAGCGTGCCGGCTCTTCGGCCCGCGCCGGCTCTGTTGGCGGCGCGACTTCGGCACGCGCTGTCGGCATCACCAGTCCGTCAAACGCCGCCTGCGGCCTCTCGGCAAAGCTGTAGCCTGCCGTTGCGGCTGGTCGCTCATAGGGGCGGGATGGTGAAGTTTCGGCTGTCCACGCAGTCGTTGAGGGCGAAGGGCGCCAACCCGGCTGGAAACCGGAGCGTCCGGCGGTAAATGCGCGCAGCATGCCGTCGGCGCCGGTCGTGGCGGCACGGTCGCCCTCGCGCGCCAGGGCTTCACGCACCGCGCCGACGATCAGGCCGCGCACCAGCCCCGGATCGCGGAAGCGCACATCGGATTTTGCCGGATGCACATTGACGTCGACCAGAGCGGGATCGAGGGTCAGCGAAAGAACGGCGATGGGATAGCGTCCAGCGGGAATCGTTTCGGCATAAGCGCCGCGGATCGCCGACAGGATCAACTTGTCCTGCACCGGCCGGCCGTTGACGAACGCATATTGATGCGCGGAGTTGCCGCGATTGAAGGTCGGCACGCCGGCAAAGCCGGTGAGGCTCACATCCTCGCGCTCCGCATCGAGAGCAATGGCGTTGTCCTTGAAATCGGCTCCGAGGATCTGCGCCATGCGGGCAAGATGGTCGTCGCCGGTCGCGGGAAATTCCAGCGTCGAGCGGTCGCTGCCCGACAAAACGAAGCGCACGCGCGGAAAGGCGATCGCCATACGTTTGACGACTTCGGTGATCGCGGCCGCCTCCGCCTTCTCGGTCTTCAGGAACTTCAGGCGCGCGGGCGTGGCGAAGAACAGGTCGCGCACCTCGACGATCGTGCCGGGATTGGCAGCCGCCGGGCGCAGATGCAGAACCTTGCCGCCGGCAACCGCAATTTCGGCACCATCGGCCGCGCCCACCCTGCGGCTTGCGATCGAGAGCTTCGCCACCGAGCCGATGGAGGGCAGGGCCTCGCCGCGAAAGCCGAGGGTGCGGATATCTTCCAGCGTGTCGGAAATCTTCGAGGTGCAGTGTCGCCGGACCGCAAGCTCGAGATCCGCCTCTTCCATGCCGGAGCCGTTGTCGGTCACCCTGAGTAACGCCTTGCCGCCGCCTGCGGTCGCGATTTCGATGCGTGTCGCGCCGGCATCGAGCGCGTTTTCGATCAGCTCCTTGGCCGCACTTGCCGGGCGCTCGATGACTTCGCCGGCTGCGATCTGGTTGATCAGTGTTTCGGAGAGTTGCTTGATGGCCATGGCGTCATTGTCGTGGATTCGCGGCGGTGTGGAAAGAGGAAAGGCGATTGTCTGGTCATGATCCACCCGTTTCCATCCGAGGCTTTGTTAAGAAATTTAATCAATGTTTAAGGGAATGATGACAGGTTGCCGAGACAGAACTTGAAATGACCGCAGGTGGCGCGTTTCGTGCATGCTGACGGCTCTTGATGGCAGGTTGGTGGCCGTCAACTTTCATGAGCCAGGTGCCATCTGCTTCAAGTGTCAAGGCCAGCATGCAATTTCCACGAACTTGCCTTGCAGAGCGAACACCGCCCTGTCGATTTGCCGTGTTGTGAAACTGATTGAGTGTAGGAATCCGACGAATGACTGCCGAGATTGAAAAGGCAGCTTTGGCAATGACGACGGCTGATGCGCCTTTCGGCGGCAGTCTGCAGACGATGTTCTTCGATGCCTTTTGCGATGGTCTTTCCAGCGCCTTTTTCGCCTATGACAAGAACGACCAGTTGCTGTTCGCCAGCCGTCAGATTCTGAACTTTTTCCCGATAGAGCCGGAATTCCTGCAACCGTCCACGCGGCTGCGCGACTTTCTGAGCGCCGTCTTCGATACGGGCGTGCGCTATCAGCGCCACCAGACCAAAACGGCCGCCAATCGCGACGATTGGGTATCGCAGCGCATAGCCTCGCATTGGCGTGAACGCTTCGAGACGACCGAGCATTTCACCGACGACCGCTGGGTGCGCATCCTCAATCGGCGGCTATCGTCGGGCATCGGCTTTTGCATCATGTCAGACGTTTCCGAAGTCAAGAAGCGCGAAGAGCAGTGGCGCATCGACATGGAACGCGTGCAGCTGACCGAGGATATTCTCGACAATCTGCCGTTTCCGGTTTTCGTCAAGGACCAGAACCTCGTCTACGTCGCGGTCAACCGGGCGTTCTGCGACAAATATCAGACGGCGGCGGACGAAGTGCGCGGTCGCAAGAGCATCGACATCTTCTCCACCGACCTTGCCAATCGTTTCCATGAGAGCGACCGGCATGTGATCGAGACCGGCGAAATGTCGATCTCGCGGCAGCGCCAGATCGCCCGCGACGGCGTCGAACGCGATATCGTCACCCGCAAGCAGCGCATCGGCAAGCCGGGGCGCTATTTTCTGGTCTGCACCATGCAGGACCTGCCCAAGGATGGCGGCGATTTCGACGAGTTCGCGCTGGCATCGAGCATCCGGGAAAACAGCGATCGCTCCTACCGCCGCGCTTATGTGCCGATGGTTGCGCTGCAGACCATTTCGCGCCGCCCGGCCGCCATGGAGACCTTCGTTCCGGAGAATTTCAGCGGCCGCAAGGTACTCGTGGTCACGTCTGATTTCGCTGCTGAAACCGCGGCTCTGAAGGCGCTCGAGAAATATGGCTTCGAAGCTTGCGTCGTCCACAACGAGAACGAAGAGGCGGCATTTCTGGACGTGGCGAGCGAGCACGGCGTCAAGATCGATCTGGTCATCGTCGACAACCAGCTCGGCAAGCGCGGGATTGAGCTGGCCGAGCGGCAGAACCTCGCCGCGCTGTCGTTGAACGGATCGCAGCTCGCAACCGAGCTTGCCTTCCTGATCGCGCGTCATTTCAATCGCAACATCCGTGGCGAGCTTGGCGAGATCGCGGAGTCAGGGCTTGCGCCCGAATGGCGGCGTGTGCCCGGCGAGGAGCGCCGAGCGCAGATTCTGGTCGCCGAGGATAATGACATCAATCAGATCGTCTTCTCGCAGATTCTTGAGGGATTGGGATATAGCTATGTGATTGCCGCAAGCGGCGACGAGGCGGTGCGCTTGTGGCAGGAACATCGTCCGGAACTGATCCTGATGGACATTTCGCTGCCGGGGCTGAATGGCTTTGAATCCACCCGGCTGATCCGTGGCGCGGAAAAGGGCAGTGGCTCCCATACGCCGATTATCGGCGTGCTGACGCAGGCTTTCGAGCGTGATCGCAAGGAATGCGCCGAGGTCGGCATGGACGACGTCATCCTGAAGCCGGTCAGTCCCGATATCATCGAGACTGTATTCCAGAAGCATATGCGCGGTGCCCTGAAGGCGCAAAATAGATAAATGCTACAATGATATCACCTCCGACGGCAACTTATCGCCGGCGTCGAATGACTGTCGTCTTGGCATCCTTTATTAAGACTTCCTCGGCATGCTTTTCCCCCGGGTGGAGAAAAGGTCGGAACCAAATATGAAATCGACTGAGATGCTGCCGGGACCAGTCAGTCAGGAGCCGCAGGTAATCGCTTATACCGATCCGCTCACCGGATTGGGCAATCGCCATCGCATGCGCGAGCGTGCGCGTGCGCTTTCGCTCGAGCGTGCCGGCGATCCGGCACCCTTCACGATCGGGATTGTCAATCTCGATGCCTTCAAGCCGATCAACGACCTGTTCGGCGTCGAGGCGGGGGATGAGATCCTCTGCCAGGTTGCCCATCGTCTCAAGGCCTGCATACCCGACGGCGCGATGGTCACGCGTCATGATGGCGACGAGTTCGCCTTTGTGCTGCCGCTTGTCTTCGAGCGCGTCGGTGCCGAGAAATTCGGGCAGATGATCCGCGAAGTGCTGTCGGCGCCCTATGATCTCGGCGACCGCAATGTCCGCCTTTCCGCCTCCTTCGGCTTCGCCATCCACCCTTTCGCCGGAGAAGAGTTCGACGATCTCCTGAAAAATGCGGATACGGCGCTCTATCGTTCCAAGCGTCGCGGCCGCGGCCAGATTACTGTTTATTCCAGAGAGATTGCACAGGAGATGAAGCGTGCGACGCAGCTCGAGCAGGCGCTGCGCAATGCTATCATTTCCGACTCCATCGACGTGCATTTCCAGCCGATCGTCTCGCTTGCCAACAACATGGTTCTCGGCTTCGAGGCCCTGGCACGCTGGAACGATCCGGATCTCGGCTTCGTCTCGCCCGCCGTCTTCGTGCCGCTTGCCGAGGAGCGAGGCTTTATCGACGCCCTATCCGAAACGCTGCTGCGAAAGGCGGCGGAGGCAGCACTCGCGTGGCCACGCGAACTGTTCCTGTCCTTCAATCTCTCTTCGGCACAGCTGATGGACCCAGGCACGAGCAGCAGCATTCTCGCCATCCTGACGCGCGCCGGTCTGGACCCGCATCGTCTCGAACTTGAAATCACCGAAACCGCGGTCATGAGCTCGGCCGATACTGCCCATCGCATCATCGCCGATCTTCGCGCGGTCGGCGTGCGTATCTCGCTCGATGATTTCGGCACCGGCCAGTCCAGCCTCGGGCGCTTGCGCGAATTCATCTTCGACAAGGTCAAGATCGATCGGGCTTTCGTCTCGCGCATGAATTCGGACCGGGCATCGGAACATATCATCAAGGCCGTTCTTGCCATGTGCGAAGGGCTTGAATTGCGCGTGGTCGCAGAGGGCATAGAAGAACATGCGGAAGCGGCAAAGCTGAAGGCGCTCGGCTGCGCCATGGGGCAAGGCTATTATTTTGGAAAGCCGACAGACAGCGCTTCGACGCTTCGTTATCTGCAGACCCATTATTTCGATCTCAGCAGCGAGCGTGAAATCGCCTAGATCCGGAAAAGCAATTCTGGAAAGTCAGTCAAAGAAAGCGGCGGCCGATAAGGCCGCCGCTTCTGCATTTCGTCTGACCTATATTTATTCGTTGTCGATATTTACTTGTTGGTGGTCGACGAAGTGGTCGTGCTGTCCGTTCCCGGCATGGTTGATGTGCCGGCCGAGCTGGCGGCCTTTTCGGAGGCCTGCATCGAAAGCGTCTTGAATTCCGGCGCGGCCTTCAGAGCCTCGGCCGTTTCGGTCGTCGTCAGCTTGATGCTGCCATCCTGGACATTCTGGGTGGCGCTGATCTTATCGAACGGAACGGCGACGTTTTTCTGGCCCATGCCAAGGAAACCGCCGACGCCGACGATTGCGGCGACGACACCGCCCTGCTTCTGCAGGATCAGGTCGTTGATGCTGCCGATGCTTTCGTTCTGACCATTATAGACAGACTGGCCCATATAGGTCCTGGCGCTGATCTGATCTGCGGACTGCACGGTCAGATAGCCACCAGCCTGATCTGTCCCCGTTGCCGGGGCAGGGGCCTGAGCGCTTTTCTGTGTCATCGAGCTGTCCGGCTTGGTGGCATCCGGCGTCGCCGGTGCGGGCTGTGTCACCGGTGCACTATTGCCGGTACCTCCGTTCGATGGCTGTTGCGCCTGGGCGAAAGCCATGGGTGAAAGCACGGACGCCGTAGCAAAGATTGCGCCTGCGGCGACAGAAGTGAAGAGTTTCCCAGTCATCGTGAACCTACCTTTCATTCTGATGGGCATGCTTAATCAACGCGCATGCTTACCAGCGCGAGTGGAACCTTTGTGGTGCCGACCGTTATCTTACCGGTCTTATAGGCAATGGCTCAGGTAGGTTTTGGTTCCGTCAAAAGTTGCAGAAAATCGCGTCATGCAGCTCGGAAAGAAAAGGAATATGCTGCAAAATCAGTAAATTATCACGTCGTAGGACAACCAGAAAGATTGATGGGATAACAGAACGGTTCAACGCAGATTTCAATCTTGCGCACGTCAGGACCGCCTTCCGGTTCTGCATCGCCGGTCGAAAACAATGCCGCCCTCAGCGCCGATCAGCTGAAGGCGGATCTCAATCAAAGCTTGTATGGAGGGTCGAAAATGCCTCTGACGGTCGGGCCGAGCTCCAGAAGCGCGCCGGCCTGCGGCTGCATGGAGCGGGCTTCCTCATCCAGCCCTTCCCAGGCGGTCGTCACGGCAAGCCGGTCCGCATTCTTGCCGATGAAGGCCGGGCAGGAGGGCTGCATGGCAGGCACGCGATAGCGCTCGATGCGCAGGCCGTCCGGGCTGTATTTGTCGACAAAGCCGGAGCCCCAGCGCGCATTCCAGATATAGCCGTCCGCATCGCAGACCGAGCCGTCGAGACCGCCCGGATCTTCCATGCTGTCGACCATAACGATCGGCTCACCCGTCGGAAGCCCGGTCTCGGGATCGACGAGCACGCGCATGAGCTGGCTGACGCGCGTATCGGTGAAATAGCCGATGGTGCCATCAGGCGAGAAGCAGATGGAATTCGGGATGCTGATCTGATCGAAGATCTTGGTGACCTTGCCGCCGGCGACATGGTAGATCGCGCCCGCCTGCATCTCGGCGCGCTTGCCCATGGTGCCGATCCAGAGGGAGCCGGAAATATGCGTGCGCCCGTCATTGGAGCGATTTTCGGGCTTGTCGGCCTCGATGGCGGTATAGAAGCTCAGCTCGCCAGTCGCGATGTCGCGAAGGAAGAGGCCCTGTTCCGTGGCGATCATCTGCCGTTCCGCATCGACGCGGGCCAGCACGCTCGCCATCATCGGCAGCTCGTGAACCTTTTTCTCACCCGTCGGCAGGTGCAGTTCATGCAGTTCCTTGCCGAGGATGTTGAACCACCAGACGGTGTCCGTATCGGGGTCGTAAGTCGGGCCTTCTCCCAGGACGGAAGAGGTGTTGCAGAGAATATTGCCCTGAAAATCATGAATATCGGTCATAGATCAGGCTCCTATGGCTGCATCATAGGCATAAATGGTGGCTTTGGCGCGTTCGGCAACCTCTGCTGCGGTCATTCCCGGCTTGTAAAGGCTGGTACCGAGGCCGAAAGCCAGGATGCCTGCCTTGGTGTAATCGGCGAAATTCTTGTCCGAAACGCCACCGACTGCTGCAATAACGAGTTCCGGCGGCAGGACCGCGCGGATGGCGGTAATGCCGGAGGCGCCGAGCACGCCAGCGGGGAAGAATTTCAGGCCCGTGGCGCCGGCGCGGGCGGCCGAAAGCGCTTCTGTTGCAGTGAAGACGCCCGGCATCGTCACCATACCCTTGTCACGGGCGCGGCTGATCACCGCAGGCTCGACATTCGGCGTCACCAGCAGCTTGCCGCCGGCACCATCAAGTCTGTCGACGTCTTCCACCGTCAGCACCGTGCCGGCGCCGATCAGGCAGTCGGCCGGCGCCATCTTGGCGGCGATTTCGATAGAGCGAAACGGTTCCGGCGAGTTCAGCGGAATTTCGATGGCCGTAAAGCCTGTCTCGATCAGCGCGCCGACGATATCGGCCGTTTCCTCCGGCTTGATGCCGCGAAGAATGGCAATGAGCAGGCGCTTCATGGGCGGGAAGGGGATGCGGGTCGTCATCAGCTTTTGCTTTCTTTCTTGAACCAGATTGCTACGGCCGCGGCGGACAGTCCGCGACGGACGGCGGCATCGGCGTCGATGGTCTTGTAATTGAGAGAGAGGCTGCGGAAGGCATCTTCATAAAGAGCCTGGAGGCGGCCGGAGGCAACGAGCGTGATGGCCGCATTCTCACCAGCCGACGTGAGCGCGCCAGCGATCTCAGCACCGATCAATGTGCCCGAGATCAGCGCCTGCGCGCCGGCGGAAGTCAGCCCGTTCAGGAGCTGGCCGGAGCGGGCCGTAAACAGCAGGTTGGTGGCAAGCGCGGGCCTGTCCAGGACTGCCTTAAGGGCTGCCTCGAATGCTTTGGTATCGGCAGGCTGATCCGACGCGCCGGCAACGGCATGCGACAAGATGCTGTGCTTGGTAATGATGTCGAAGAGCTCGCCGGTCATGAAGGTGGAGAAGCCCGTCACCTGGCCGTCCAGCACGCGCACCCATTTCGAATGCGTTCCCGGCATGCAGACCAGCTGTTCGCCCTTGGCGTCGGCGGCAATCGCGCCGAGCAGTTGCGTTTCCTCGCCGCGCATGACGTCAGGCACCTGCTGGCTGCGCTGCGCCAGGCCCGGTAGGATGCGGATATCGCGGGATTGGCCGGGCACGGAAACAGCACCGGTCAGGATGGCGGCGAGCGATGTCGGCGTGTCGATATATCCGGCTTCCATCCAGCCCTGGCGCGCTCCGGCCATGCCGCAGACGATGACGGGGATATCGTCAGGGGCTGAGATGGCGTCCAGATGAGCCTGCAGGACCTTGGCAAAGCCGGTTTGGGCCGCCGTGGTCATGCCTTCGCCGCTGCGGCGCTCTGCGAGAATGCTGCCGTCTTCGCAGATCAGCCACAGCCGGAAACTGCTGGTGCCCCAGTCCACCGCGACATATGCGGGCTTCGTCATGAGAAATGCTCCAAGTCTTGCGTCAGAAATCTGATGTTAGAAAATGCCGCCATCGACGGTGATGGCCTGTCCGGTCATGGCGCCCGAGCAGTCCGATGCCAGGAAAAGCACCGGCCCGACCAGATCGTCGGCGTTGAGCACGCGCTTCAGGCATTGCCGCTCGACCGTCTTGGCCATGCCGTCGTCGGTCAGCCAGAGGTCGAGCTGCCGCTGAGTGACGATCATGCCGGGCAGCACGGCGTTGACGCGGATATTTTCGGGGCCGAAGCGGCCGGCAAAGCTCTTGGTGAGCCCGATAATACCGGACTTCGCGGTCGCGTAGGAGGACAGCATCGGCGGGTTCATCTTGAAGACGATCGAGGAGAAATTGATAATCGCGCCGCCGCCGGCGGCGCGCATCCCGGGGGCGGCTGCTTGCGAGACGAAGAAGACCTGCTTCAAATTGATCGCCTGGCTGTTGTCCCAATAGTCCTCGGTCATGGTGTCGATGTCGTGCCGGTCGTCCCATGCCGCGTTGTTGACGAGCACGCGGATCGCGCCGAGATCGGACTCGACGGCTGCAACCGTGCTTTTGATCGCGCCGACGTCACGCAGATCGGCATGGTAGAAGGTAACGGGATGGGTCGATTGGCTTGAAAGCTTAGCCGCCAGCGCCTTGCTGGGTTCCTCGGCGATATCGATGAAGGCGACCTTTGCACCCTGTTTCGCGAAGGCTTCCACGAGGCTCGCGCCGATGCCGGAACCGCCACCGGTGACGAGGACGGTACGATCTTTCAGATCGGGAAATTGCGCCTGGGTACCCACCGACATGTCTCCTCCCGGATAACAAAGTTCCATTATTCGGAACATAATTTGACTATGTGGAATTATCCGACTACCCTGTCATCGTGTCAAGGATAGTGCGGCTGCGCCAGAGATAAATGAATGAGCATGGATCTGGGTTCAGAGGGCAAAGAAAATAAAAGCCGAGGCGACCGGGAAACCGGAACGCTGGGGAAGCTTGTCTTTCTGCTCGATCTCGTTGCGCTCGCAGATGGTCCGATGCGCTTCACCGATATCCTCTCGCTTTCCGATCAGCCGCGCGGCACGCTGCATCGCCAATTGTCGCACCTCGTCGAGGAGGGGCTTTTGGAGGTCGATCGTGACGGGCGCTATCACATCGGATTGCGGCTGTTGAAGCTTGCCTCGCGCAGTTGGGCGCGCAACGAGTTTCGCGCCATCGCCGAGCCGCATCTGCATCGTTTGCAGGAAGTGACCGGTGAAACCGTCCATCTTGGCGTCCTGCGCGGCACGGAGGTCATCTACCTCGACAAGGTCGAGGGTCGGCAATCCGTACGCATGTATTCGCAGATCGGCAACGCCTCGCCAGCCTATTGCACCGGCGTCGGCAAGGCGGCACTTTCCGCGCTCGACGATGCCGAGCTTGAAGCGAGAATCTCAAGCCTCGAATATCGCCCTTATACCGAGCATACGATTCGCAATGCTTCGAAACTTCTCTCTGACGTTTCGGCAGTCAGGGGGCGTGGCTATGCCTTCGATCTCGAGGAGCATGAAAGCGGCATTTGCTGCGTTGCCGCGCCGATCCACTCCGACGATGGTCATATGCTGGCCGGCGTCTCGGTGACCGGGCCAGCCTATCGTGTTACGCTGGAAAAGTTGCAAGCATGGGCCCCTTTGGTAGTTGCCGCTGCTGATTCGATCATGATGGACATGCGCAACCGCATGGGGCCTAAGCGCTGACTCCATAAATCTCGCGCTGTGGCTGTCCGAAACTTGCGGATTTAATCCTGTCAGCGCCTGATCTTAGCGAAATTGCTCGTTTACCTTGAATTTTACTGTTGAGATATGCGGAAGAACTGCCATTATCCCCAAATGATTATTGGAATCATACAGGATTTGGCGAGGTGTTGAGCGGACATAATAGTAACGGGCGTTGATGCAGTCACGATTTTGGAAAACTTATATTTTGCCGAGCGGCTGATATCGGCTGCCGTACGATAATCGTGAGGGGCAAGAGACGGAAGTTTCGTATTTTTTCCCTCTTTTACATAAAGAAGACTGATGATGACGGCATTGATACAGGCGGGCATGCCCCCTCGCGGCGAGGATTTTATCGAGGAAATCAGCAGGCTTAAGACCCAGTTCGATGTGTTCCGTTTCATGAAGGGGTTGACGGAGGCCTATCGTTGCCGAGCCTTCATGGTGCTCAATCTGCCGCCTATCACGTCCTCGGACCTGCAGAGCAATTCAGTTATCAACAACTGGCCGGCGGAACTGCTGTCGATCTACGATCAGGAAAACCTGTTGTCGACCAGCCCTGCGCTGCAACGTCTGCGCGGTTCTACGCTGCCCTTTCTTTATGAAGTGACGACAAGCCCTAACCGCGAAGAGAGCAAGTCGCAGCTCGTGGTGGCTCTGTTCGAACGTTTCCGCATGACGCGTTTCGTCTATTTCCCGACCCACGATGCCTCCGGTCTTCGCGGCGCTGTTTGTTTGGCCGGCGATCGCGAGCTCTTTTCCGTGGAAGAGGTCAAGGACCTTTTCTATATTGCAGTTCACGTTTTCGATCGGCTTGCCGAAATCCGCAATCTCGATGTTCGCGTCGTCGATGCACTGACCGACCGGGAGATCGATTGCCTGAATTGGACGGCGGCCGGAAAGACCAGCGCCGAAATCGCTGAAATCCTGTCTCTGTCGGAACATACGGTCAATCATTACCTCAACCGCGCCACCAAGAAGCTCGACACCGTCAACCGTACGCAGGCCGTCGCCAAGGCTTTACGCGTCGGATTGATCAAATAACGGCATCGCCGTCTCGATGCGATGATCGAGATTCGAGCAGCATGTGAATGAATTTTGTGCGTTACGAATGAAATATGATGAAGCCTGTGGCGATGCTCCACCCTGCCGATTCGGGCGTGGAGGCAATTAACAGGTTGAAATCTCGTTGTTTTCCGGATTTTCTGAAAACTGGCACACTTCCTGCTTCTGAAAAGACAGAGGTCCAGAGGGGGCTTTGATAACAGCGCCGATGAAACGTGCGCGGATCAAACAACCGTCGCCGATGCCCGTCGCCACAGCTTCTCCCGGCGAAGGCATCGGCGGCGGTTGTTGCTTATTTAACACGCTTAGCAAGTTCGGGCGTATTCGTGGGATGATTTTCGCGCCTTTGCCCTATTCCTTACAGATGGGTGCTCTATGTCGGCCCGCGATTATGTCTTCCCGAATTGGGAGCGCGTTGCGGCTGGTAAGGGTTTTTCATGGACCCGGCGGACCTGCCGGCCGCAACGAAGACGCATTTTATCGACGGCGTCCCGAATTCGTTTGGCGAAGTCCCGCCTCTCTACTATCTAAGCCATAATGATTTCGGAAAGCGCCCGCCCGATGCGGCGCTGCCGAAAAGGCTTCTGCAGTGAGGATGAAATGGCAGACATCACCAAGGAACAGGTGCTGGAAACGTTAAAGACGGTTCGCGGCCCGGACCTGGAGCACAACATCGTCGAGCTCGGCATGGTGTCGGATGTCTTCATCTCCGATGGCAAGGTCTATTTCTCCATCACCGTTCCCGCCGAGCGGGCCAAGGATCTGGAGCCGATGCGTCTTGCGGCCGAGCGGGTCATCAAGGATATGCCCGGCGTCAAGGGCGCCCTGGTCGCGCTGACGGCTGACAAGAAGGCCGGCGCTCCGGTGCCACGGCCTGCGCCTGCACAAGCTGCCCCGCACGGCCATTCGCATCCTCATCCGCACGCGCCGCAACAGCCGCCCCGCGCCGCCAAGATCGGCGTTCCGGGCGTCAAGGCTATCATCGCGGTCGCCTCGGGCAAGGGTGGTGTCGGCAAATCGACCACCGCAGTTAATCTCGCGCTGGGCCTCCTGGCCAACGGCCTGCGCGTCGGCATTCTGGATGCAGACATCTATGGCCCTTCGATGCCGCGCCTCCTGAAGATTTCCGGACGCCCGACCCAGATCGACGGTCGCATCATCAACCCCATGGAGAATTACGGGCTCAAGGTCATGTCGATGGGTTTCCTCGTGGAAGAGGAAACGGCGATGATCTGGCGTGGGCCGATGGTGCAATCGGCGCTGCTGCAGATGCTGCGCGAGGTCGCATGGGGCGAGCTCGACGTGCTGGTCGTGGATATGCCGCCCGGCACCGGCGACGTGCAGCTGACCATGGCGCAGCAGGTGCCGCTTGCCGGCGCCGTCATCGTTTCGACGCCGCAGGATCTGGCTTTGATCGATGCGCGCAAGGGCCTGAACATGTTCCGCAAAGTCGAGGTTCCCGTTCTCGGTATCGTTGAGAACATGAGCTATTTCATCGCGCCGGATACCGGCGCCCGCTATGATATTTTCGGCCATGGCGGCGCCCGCAAGGAAGCAGAACGCATCGGCGTGCCCTTCCTCGGTGAAGTGCCACTGACCATGGGCATCCGCGAAACCTCGGATGCTGGCACGCCACTCGTTGCCGCTGAGCCGAACGGGGTGGTTGCGAATATTTATCGTGAGATCGCCGCCAATGTCTGGAAGCAAGTGGCAGGCGCGCCGCAGCGTACGGCGCCGTCGATCGTATTTGAATAATTCACAAAGACATCTGAGCTTTCCGTATAGTGACGGATTGTCTTGTCGGCATCCTGTGCTATGACTTCGCAAGTTTAGCCAAACTGCGGTGAAAGCGCGCGATGAAGAGGTTGTGACTTGATTCTTTGCGAGCTTTGCTGCATATGCGCCGCCTGCGTGGAACTGGCCGGTCGTTTCCGATGACCGCTCTCCGCCGCGTGGTGGTTTTATTTCGTCCGAGCAGGTGTCTTTGCCGGGACGGACGAAGGATTGGTACAGCAGCGCAATGGAACGTGAACACGGATTCCCGGCCGGACCGGCGGGATACGACCGGGGTTTTATGAGCTTTTTTCATTGGCCATTGGTGGGGTCGCGGCAAGTGCGTGCTGAGCGCCTTGATTGTTGCCTCGTCGCCGCTGCTGCGGGAGCAAGCAGTTGATAACTGCCTATTGCTCAGACCAGAAGCCGCTTGAGCTTCCCGATCTTTCAGCTGCCACCCGGCTGCCAGACAATGCCGTCTGGATCGACATGGTCGAGCCCACCCGCGAGGAAGAAGCCAGCATCGAGCGCCTGCTCGGGCTCGAGGTGCCGACCCGCGAGGACATGAAGGACATCGAGCCGTCGAGCCGGCTCTATGTCGAAAACGGCTCCGTCTTTCTCACGGCCTCGCTGTTGTGGAAGGCCGACACCAATCTGCCGATGCTCACCGATGTTGCCTTCATCCTGACAGGACACCGGCTGGTTACTATTCGCTATGCGCAGCCGAAGTCCTTCGCGCTCTTCATTGCGGCGCTGCAGCGCATTCCGCAGGAGCGGCGCACGGGTGTCGCGCTTCTTGCCAAGCTTCTCGAAACCATCGTCGACCGTACCGCCGAGGTCCTTGAACAGACCGTTGCGGGTGTCGATATATTGTCGGTGCACGTATTTGGCGATCGCGTAAAGAAGATCCGCCGCCCGGGCAACTATCTGGAAGAAAAGCTCAAGGACATCGCAGGCTATCACCGTACGCTCAGCAAGGTACGTGACAGCCTGAGTTCGCTGTCCCGACTGCTGACCTTTCTTCATGCCATCCCCGCCATGCAGCAGGACCACGAGGCCAGGGAACTGTGTCGCAATGTCTCGCGGGATGTACAGTCACTGTCGGAGCATGCGTCTTTCGTCGCGGGAAACATTACCTTCCTGCTGGATGCATCGCTCGGGCTGATCAATATCGAGCAGAACGCCATCATCAAGATCTTTTCGATCGCTTCCGTGGTGTTCCTGCCGCCGACGCTCGTGGCGTCCGTCTATGGCATGAATTTCGAGCATATGCCCGAACTGCATTTTGCCTACGGTTACCCGACATCGTTGTTGTTGATGGTGGTTTCCGCCATCGTTCCGTTTTTCTTTTTTCGCTGGAAAGGCTGGCTCTGAGAGTCTAGTGATCCTGAATGTCTAACCAAACCGATCATTCTCCCGACGGGAAAATGAACTCTCGTAAGCTCGCATACCTCGCCCTCGGCTCGATCGGCGTTGTTTATGGCGACATCGGTACGAGCCCGCTCTATGCCTTTCGCGAAGCATTGAAGCCGGTGGCCGCTGACGGTCTGACGCGCGGCGAAGTCATCAGCGTCGTATCGTTGATGTTCTGGACGCTGACGATCATCGTCACGATCAAATATGTCCTTTTTCTGCTCCGTGCGGACAACGATGGCGAAGGCGGCACTCTGTCGCTGCTGGCGCTGTTGATGAAGACGGCGAACGGCCACACCGCCATCTTGATGCTGCTGGGCCTTTTGGGCGCGGCACTCTTTCTCGGCGACGCGATGATTACCCCGGCGCTTTCGGTTCTTTCCGCCGTCGAAGGTCTGAAGCTCGTCACGCCGCAATTGTCGGATTATATCGTCCCCATATCGGTGGCGATCCTGGCGCTGCTTTTTGCGATCCAGTCGCATGGCACCGGTGCGGTCGCTCGCTTCTTCGGCCCGATCACGGCGCTGTGGTTCATCGTCATGGGCCTTGCCGGCATCATGCACATTTCCGATGACTACAGCATTCTGGCAGCGCTCAATCCCTGGTATGCGGTGAGCTTCCTGATGCGCGAGGGCTTTCTCGGCGTCGTCGTTCTCGGTGCCGTGTTTCTGACGGTGACAGGTGCGGAAGCCCTTTATGCCGACCTTGGCCATTTCGGCCGCCGTCCGATCCAATGGGCCTGGTTCGTGCTGGTGTTTCCGTCGCTGACTTTGAACTACTTCGGTCAGGGCGCTCTAGTCCTGCGCGACCCAATGGCCATGTCGGATCCGTTCTTCCTGATGTATCCGCACTGGGCGATCCTGCCGGTGGTCATTCTTGCCACGATGGCGACGATCATCGCCAGCCAGGCCGTGATCACGGGTGCTTTCTCGCTCACGCGTCAGGCGATTCACCTCGGCTTCCTGCCGCGCATGGAAATCCTCTTCACGTCCGAGACCAATACCGGGCAGATCTTCCTGCCGTCGGTCAATACCGTCCTGTTCTTCGGCGTCATCTTCCTGGTGCTGGCCTTCAAGACCTCGGATGCGCTGGCGACGGCCTATGGTATCTCGGTGACCGGCGCGATGGTCGTCACCTCGATCATGGCGTTCGAATTCGTGCGAGTCCGCTGGAACTGGTCGCTGCCGATGGCGGTTGCCGTGCTTACGCCGCTCTTGCTGCTGGAGTTCGTCTTCCTCGGCGCCAACCTCTTGAAGATCCATGACGGCGGCTATGTTCCGGTCATGATCGCGACGGCCTTTACCGTCATCATGTGGACCTGGCGCCGCGGCACGTCGATCCTGATGGAAAAGACGCGGCACACCGATATCCCGTTGTCCTCCTTCGTCAGCTCCATCGAGCGCAAGAGCGATCATTCGCCCGCGCATGTGCCCGGCACGGCGATCTTCCTGACCAGCGATCCGGAATCCGCGCCCGCCGCACTGTTGCATAATCTGAAGCACAATCACGTCCTGCACGACAAGAACGTCATTTTGACGATCCGCACCATCAACAAGCCGCGCGTCGCCCAGGAGGACCGCTATTCGGTCGAGAAGGTTTCCGAGCGCTTCTCGCGTGTCGAGTTGCGCTTTGGCTTCATGGAATCGCAGAATGTCTCGCAGGCGCTCGCGACTCTGCGCAAGACGGGCCTGAAGTTCGACATCATGTCGACCTCCTTCTATCTTGGCCGGCGCAAGCTGGTGCCGGATGCGAAGTCGGGGATGCCGCATTGGCAGGACCGGCTCTATATCGCGCTCGCCAATGCCGCGACTGACCCCTCGGACTACTTCCGTCTGCCGGCCAACCGCGTAGTGGAACTAGGCTCGCACGTCATCATCTGACGCAGATATTCTTGCTGTCCGTTCAAAAGGCCTGGTGGATATCCCCGGGCCTTTTGACTTTTCCATTGCGTAAGTGAGGCGTTGGCCTATTCAATCTAAAGACGTAAGTACTGCTATGGTCTTGGAGGAGGCGATCGCGGATGTTTAAACAGACCTTGTCCATCGCACGTCGCAATATGGCATTTTACGCGACGTTTATCCTGTGCTCCGTTGGCGCTTCGATTTTCGATGAGTATTCTGGAGGGTCCGCTTCGGCAGGTGCCACTTTTATTTTAATGAGCATATTGTCGATGAATGTTCAGAACTCAGTTCTACGAGATCAGAATTTCACCGCCGCGGCCAAGGGCAGAAAACTTCCGTTCGCTGGATATATGTTCAGGAGTGTGGCGCTAACGCTGGGAGGGTTCATGATAATGCTGCCGATCCTTGTCATTCTTCTGAAATTGAATGACCTTGGAAAGGCTTACGTCGGGCTGTGGGCAACGCTGGCATTCTTGGTAACGCTTACCATCGTCTTTTCTCTGTTTGGCACGTGGTTACCGGCGCGCCTCCATGGCACCAATGCGAGTATAGGAGATGCACTGCGACGAGGTCTGAAGCGGTTTCCCTCGACGGCGTCCCTGATATTCCTGGGCTTAGCCATTCCACTCGTTGCCGGCGTGATTGTGGGGATTCTTGCGAGTTCCGTCAGGGGGACGGATCTGATCGTGAATGGTCAGTTGAATATCCCTGTCGTTGTGGCGTCTTTGGTATCCAATGCGTTACAGATGATTGGTTGGACTTATGTATCAGTGCTCCTAGCGCGCCGGTACATGGTGGCGGAGCATATCGAGCCTCCGCCTAGCACTGAGCTGCTCACAGCCCTTACATGAGTTCGCCACACACTCCGAATCTTTCATTCCTAACCATAGAATTGCCCGAATTAACCATCCATCAAGGTTAATGGGAGATTATTCCGGCTCCTAGTTTCGAGTGCCGTTTGGAGTCCGGTGTTGTCTCGCTCGCGTTATGCCAGCCGCAAATTGCGGTTCTTGCCACAAAACTGGACCTCTCCAGCCGTCTTCGGGCTTTGCGCCTGGCTTATTTTCCCATCGACGGCAGCCTATGGCGATCTTGCCGGCCTGCTTGCCGGGATCGACCGGGAAGGGGCGAACTGGCGCATGGTGATGACCAATTCGCCAGCCGGCTCCACCCATCAGGCGGAACTGGCTTTCGGTGACGTCAAGGCCTCTGCTGCCATTGGAGATGGCGGTCTCGTGTTGCCGGACGGGCGCCGGGTCGCGTTCCAGTCCGAACAGAAGGGCAGCGATCCCCGGCCCGATGAGGACCGTATCAATCGGCAGGACAAGAAGGGCAGAGTGGTGGCTGTCGCGCCGATGCAGCCGCCGAAGGATTTTTCCGCGGGCTCCGTGCTGCAGCGCCAGAGCTTGCTTCTTCGGCCGGAATCGGCGACCGGCGAGCGCACCGCGTTCCTGAAGCCGAAACTCGGCGGCAAGGAAATCCAGATTGCTACTGCTTTCTATAAGAAGCAGCCGCCGAAGCCGGATGATAGCGTGCCGGCCTATATTGCCAATCTGGTCACCAATCAGAATGCTGATGTTCTGGCGGCCGCCTATGCCTCGCCGGCGCCGGACTATGCCCGTGTCTCGCCCTTCGATTCCATTCTCGCCAAGGATCAGGACGGCGAGGGCCGCTTCGTGCCGCAGATAGGCCCCAAGGATCACCTATGGGCCGCCAATGTCCTGCCACCCTCGGTCTTCTCCTCGGATGAGCAGCAATGCCTTGCGACCGGCATCTATTTCGAGGCACGCGGCGAGTCCGTGAAAGGGCAGGCAGCCGTCGCCCAGGTCATCCTCAATCGCGTCCGCAATCCCGCCTATCCCAAGACCATCTGTGGCGTCGTCTATCAGAATGAGGATTGGACCAACGCTTGCCAGTTCTCCTTTGCCTGCGACAACGTCAAGGAGCGCGTCAATTCCCCCGAACACTGGCGTATCGCCCGTCAGGTCGCCATGGCCGTGACCGCCGGCAAGATCTGGTTGCCGGAAGTCGGTTCCGCCACCCATTATCATGCTGTCTATGTCCGGCCGAAATGGGCTGCTGAAATGGTGAAGGTCGGCCGCATAGGCATGCACATCTTCTACAGGACCTATGGCGGCGGCTGGAGCTGAGGCAGTCGGTTCTGGCAGATTGACGCGGCGCGCGGACGCGCTGCCCCTGGCAAAAAAGCCACAGGAAAGCAGGGGCTGAAGAGGATTCTTCGGCTCAGTTTTCGATCAATATGGCTCTTTCGGCCTAAGATCATGATTTAATTGGGCTAATTTATGGCTGGACAGATGACGTCTACGCCTTGACTATGCTTTTTCCTAAAACTATGTTGCGCGCGACTTCAAAACGGGCCGAAAGGTGGCGAAACCTGCTGTTCGTTTACGCGTTGACCGGGGTACAGGGATTGCGCGCAACGAAAATGGGAGGATGCCACCATGACGGACGACCGCGACGAAGGTCTGGAACAGCGGCGAGCGCAGCTGGGAGCCGAATTGGCGAGCAAACGCGCTGCGGTGAGAGAGGGTGAACGCGGGGAGGTTCGCGCCGAGGAGAGCCGTAAAGGCTACGCTCAGGCGATGAAGCTTTCCAGTGAGTTCATAGCCGCAATCATCGTTGGCGCTGTTCTGGGCTATGTCCTGGACCGTTTTCTCGGTACGACGCCGTGGGGCATGATTATTCTGCTGCTTCTCGGATTTTGTGCCGGCGTGCTGAATGTGCTGCGCTCTGCGGGCAAGGTGGCGACACCGGTGCCGCAAGAGCGTGGTCCTGATAAGAAATGAGCGGAAGCAACGCTGCGGCGCTGTTTCCAGATGAGAAGCATCCGCTCGGTGGAGCGGAAAAATGAAAGAGAACAAGCGGTGGCAAACGATCCTACCCATCAGTTCCTGATCTTCAAGATTATCCCGATCGATATCGGCGGAATTGATTTTTCGTTCACCAACGCCTCGCTGTTCATGGTTGCCTCCGCAGTGATTTCCGCGGGCTTCCTTTATTTTGCCAGCGCGCCGCGCGGCGTCATCCCGACGCGCTCGCAGTCGGTGGCGGAAATGGCCTATGAGTTCATCGCCTCGATGCTGAAAGAGGGGGCGGGGACGAAGGGAATGAAGTTCTTCCCGCTGGTCTTCTCTCTCTTCATGTTCGTCCTGACGGCGAACCTGCTAGGCCTCGTTCCTTACTTCTACACCGTCACCAGCCAGATCATCGTGACGCTTGCGCTCGCGCTGCTCGTCATCTTCACCGTTATTTTCTACGGTTTGATCAAGCATGGCTTCGGCTTCTTCAAGATCTTCGTGCCGCAGGGTGTTCCGGGGGTTCTTCTGCCGCTGGTGGTGGCGATCGAAATCATCTCCTTCCTGTCCCGCCCGGTTTCGCTCTCCGTTCGTCTTTTCGCCAACATGCTGGCCGGTCATATCACGCTCAAGGTGTTCGCGGGCTTCGTCGCCTCGCTCGGAGCACTCGGCGCGCTTGGTATCGGCGGAGCTGTTCTTCCTCTTATCATGACCGTCGCCCTCACCGGTCTCGAGTTCCTTGTCGCCTTCCTTCAGGCTTACGTCTTTGCGGTGCTGACTTGCATGTACCTCAACGACGCAATCCACCCGGGTGGCCACTAAGGATAAAGACATTGGCGTCTAACGGCGTCAGTCATTCACCGCACAACCATTTCAAAGGAGTTCAACATGGACGCGGAAGCAGCAAAGTTCATCGGCGCAGGTTTGGCTTGCTTTGGTATGGCCGGCACGGCTCTCGGCCTCGGCAATATCTTCGGCAGCTACCTGTCCGGCGCACTGCGCAACCCGTCGGCTGCTGACAGCCAGTTCGGCCGTCTGGTATTCGGCTTCGCCGTTACGGAAGCTCTGGGCATCTTCTCGCTGCTCGTCGCTCTCCTCCTGCTCTTCGCTGTCTGATATCAGCGGCGTCATAGATCACGGTTCGCGAGCAGCGAGCCGTGATTCTTTGTATTTGCAGACCACCTGGAGGTGAGCATGTTTGTGACCCCGGCATATGCTGAAGAAGCACCGCCGGCCGCCGGAGCGGTGCACACGGAAACGGGTGCGCCGAATGAAGGCCATCACGGCGGCGTATTCCCGCCGTTTGACCATACGACGTATCCGTCACAGCTGCTTTGGCTGGTGATCACCTTCGTTATCTTCTACGTGGCCATGCAGAAGATCGTTATTCCGCGCGTCGGCAGCATTCTGGAAAGCCGGCACGACCGGATCGCCCAGGATATCCAAGAAGCCTCGCGTCTGAAGGCTGAAGCCGACGCTGCCGTCGCGACCTATGAAAGCGAATTGGCCGCTGCGCGCGCCAAGGCGAATTCCATCGGCGCCACTGCCCGCGATGCCGCCAAGGCCAAGGCCGAAGAAGATCGCAAGGCGATCGAGGCAAGCCTGGCTGAGAAGCTCAAGGCCGCAGAAGGCCGGATCGCTGAAATCAAGGCGAAAGCCTTCGGCGATGTCGGTGCGATTGCCGAGGAGACGGCTGGTGCCGTCGTCGAGCAGTTGGTTGGCAATGTCGCCGGTAAGGCCGATGTCGCCTCTGCGGTTGCGGCTGCTGCCGCCAAGCAGGAGGGGTGATCCATGGAATTCGCTTTCGACAACACCTTCTTCGCGTTCGTCAGCCTTCTCATCTTCCTCGGCCTGATCGTTTACCTGAAGGTTCCGGGCATGATGGCAAAGTCGCTTGACGACCGCGCCGATCAGATCCGCAACGAGCTGGCAGAAGCCAAGCGCCTGCGCGAAGAGGCCCAGCACTTGCTGGCCGAGTATCAGCGCAAGCGCAAGGAAGCCGAGGCTGAAGCAGCGCACATCGTCGCTGCAGCCGAGCGCGAAGCCGAAATGCTGACGACCGAGGCTCGCAAGAAGACCGAGGAGTTCGTCGCCAACCGCACGGCTTTGTCCGAGCAGAAGATCAAGCAGGCGGAAGCCGATGCGATGAAGGCGGTCCGTTCCGCCGCCGTCGACTTGGCGATTGCCGCTGCGGAATCGGTTCTGGCGAAGAAGGCCGACGGCAGCGTCCAGTCCGGCCTCTTTAGCGATGCGGTCAAGGAAGTGAAGACGCGGTTGAACTAAGCCCGCGGAACATCGAAATTCGAAAGAGCCCCGCTTCGGTGGGGCTTTTCTGTTTTCTGCCCAGGCAGGTTGATCATCGCCACGACCGACAGCAAAATCACGAGATTGGGGGGGAGGCAGATGCAGGCACCAACAGGCGATGAGCCGTTTCGTCAAGGCGATCTTATCGTGAGGCCGTCGCAGCCATGGACAGCGGGCGTGCATGCCTTGCTGGCTGCCCTTCATCGGCATGGCTTTGCGGCAGCCCCTCTGGCGGTCGGATATGACGAGGTCTGGGAAAAGGTGTCCTATTTGCCCGGAGATACCGGCGACCTCGATGGCAGTGCTCACATGCGCAGCGAGACGGCGCTGCGATCGGCAGCATCGCTGCTGCGGCGCTATCATGATTGCTGTGCCTTGTTCGCGCGGAACCTTGAGGCCGATTATGCATGGCAACTGCCGGCTCGTTCGCCCTGCGAGGTCATCTGCCATGGGGATTTTGCCCCCTACAATGTCGTTCTGAATGATGGCGAAGTAACCGGCATCATCGATTTCGAGGCGGCGCATCCTGGTCCGCGAATATGGGATCTGGCCTACGCTGTCTATCGCTGGGCGCCTTTATCCTCCGGTGTCGCTGTGGATGGATTGGACAGACTTGCTGGCCAGATCAACCGTGCCCGCATCTTCGTCGATGTCTATGGCTTGTCCGCTGCCGAGCGTCTTTCATTGCCTGACGTCATCGTCGGTCGGCTTGAGGCTCTGTTGGCCTTCATGGAGCGAGAAGCGGCCCGCGGCATCGAGAGATATCGCCGAAATCTGCAGGAAGGCCATGACCGTATCTACGGGGAAGACATCGCCTATATCGGAAAATGGTCGGCGGAGATCGTCGCAGGGTTGACGAGCTGAGCGCTCAGACGGCCTCTTTGCGCAAGGGGCGAAAGCTCATGCGATGCAGAGAGCAGGGACCGTGCTCCTCAATGCCGGCACGATGCTGCGCGGTGCCATAGCCCGCATGGGCCGCAAAGCCATAGGCGGGGAAGACGACGCCGGCGCGTGTCATCATCCGGTCGCGGGTCACTTTGGCCACGATCGATGCGGCGGCGATGGAGAACGAGCGCGCATCGCCCTTGACCACGGCCTTGCCGGGGCAGGCAAGACCGGTTGGCACATCGAGCCCGTCGGTCAGTACATAGCTCGCCGGCATTGCCAGCCCGCATATGGCGCGGCGCATGGCATCCAGGCTCGCCTTGCGGATATCGGTCGTGTCGATACGGGTTGCACTCGAGGAAGCGATGGAGACCGTTGCTGTCGCCAGGATCTCGACGAACAGTTCTTCTCGCCTAGCCGCACTCAACTGCTTGGAATCATTCAGTCCATTCGGGATGCGCTCCGGATCGAGAATGACGGCGGCAGCAACGACAGGCCCCGCAAGTGGTCCTCGGCCGACCTCGTCAGCTCCGGCAACAGGCCAATGCCCGGCGCGCCGTGCGATCAATTCCAGCTCGAAAGTGGGGACAAGCGGAACGTCCTCGAACAGCATTGGAGAATCGGGTGGTGCACGGCGTGACATGCGGCGAAGCTCGCACACCACCCGATCTCCTGCAAGCCCCCGGTGGATCATGGCGGCGAACCGGGGGGCTTTTCCAGCGGGTACAGGGAACCCACGCAAGGAAGGTAGAATAGAAAAATCAGAGCAACGACAGTTGCACGCCGCTGCCGTCGGGCGGCACGAACAGGTCGTCGCGCAAGGCGATATTGCGGCGCGTAAGCTCGAGCCGGCGCGTCGCCATTTCGAAGCGGCGGCTGATCTGCCAGGCATAAGGGCCGGCGCCCTTCATGCGCTTGCCGAATTCCGCATCGTAATCCTTGCCACCGCGCATCGAGCGGATCAGCGACATGACGTGGCGATAGCGGTCCGGATAATGCTGCAGCAGCCAGTCGCGAAAGAGCGGGCTCACCTCCAGCGGCAGCCGTAGGATCACATAGCTTGCCTCCTGCGCGCCGGCGGCCTTGCCGGCATCGAGGATACGTTCGATCTCGTGATCGTTAAGCGCAGGGATGATCGGTGCCACCATGATCGAGGTGCGGATGCCGGCTTCGCTCAAGGCCTGGATCGCCTCCAGCCGCCGCGGCGGCGTTGCGGCACGCGGCTCCATCGCACGCGCCAGCTTCCGGTCGAGTGTCGTCACCGACAGGCCCACCCGCACAAGGTTCTTGGCGGCCATCTCTTTCAGAATATCGATATCGCGCATGACCAGCGCCGATTTGGTGACGATGGCAACCGGATGGTTTGCCCGGTTCAGCACTTCGAGGATCTGGCGCATGATCCGCCATTCCTTCTCGATCGGCTGATAGGGGTCGGTATTGGTACCGATGGCGATGACGCGCGGCTTGTAGCCGGGCTTTGCCAATTCGCGTTCCAAAAGCTTGGCAGCATCCGGCTTGGCAAACAGCTTCGATTCGAAATCCAGTCCCGCCGACAGGCCCATATAGGCGTGTGTCGGCCGCGCGAAGCAGTAGATGCAACCATGCTCGCAGCCGCGATAAGGGTTGATCGATCGATCGAAGGGAATGTCGGGCGATTCGTTGCGGGTGATGGCGGTGCGTGGCTTTTCCACCTGCACCTCGGTCTTGAAGGGCGGCAGCTCTTCCCAACTTTGCCAACCATCGTCGAAGGTCTCGCGCTGTTGTGGCTCGAACCGGCCGCTCGGGTTCAACCCCGCGCCGCGTCCGCGCCGGCGCTCGACGTCGACCCTGAGACCAGAATCGGCGATCAAAGCGTTGGCAACGTCTGCCGTATTGGCAGGCGCGAAAGCGGCCTGCCCTGCAAGGGACTGCTCGTTCATCGGTAGCTCCAGGGCGGCTCATGCCATCGCATGCCGCGTCTAAGATGATTAAATTCCTATCCGACAAACGAGAACATTGCAAGAACAAAAATCCGGGATGGTCACTTTCCACCGCATTCGGGAGAGGCATCTGGCGATGCCGGCTGGGAGAAATTTCGTCAGCGTATGATGTTTGTCTTAAACGCTCGGACTTGAGGTTAGGTGCTGGCAATAAATTGTGCGCCGCTCTATAAATGGGCAATGTTGACGGTCATCATCGAATGCCAGGATCACGAACCCGAGCTGGCGCAGACATTGGCGGCATTGGTGGCAGGCGCGGTCGAAGGGCTGGTCAGCGACGTGGTCGTGCTTGATCACGGGTCCAGGGATGGCACATCGAAGGTGGCGGATGCTGCTGGCTGCCGCTTTTATTCGCAATGGGATATCAAGGACATATTGCGGTCTGCGAGGGGCGAATGGCTGTTGCTGGTCGAGCCCGGTGCGCGGCCGCAAGCGGGCTGGATCGATGAGATTGCCGAATATGTCTCGCTGAACAAGGTGCCTGCGCGCTTTACCGCATCGCGCGGCTATCGCCGCCCGTTTCTGAAGCGAATCGGCCGTCGCACGGAGCCGCTGGAGCTGGGTTTGCTGCTTTCCAAGCACCAGGCCATAGCTGTTGCCCGATCGGGTATGCGGCTGGCCGAATTCGCCAAGGGACAGAAGGGCCGACGGCTTTCAAGCGAGCTCATCCCATCCTGGGTGGCGCGGGCGGCACGATAGGCTCCGTTATCCACCTGAACCGAGATTCCATTTGAAAAGCCGCAAATAGCTGCGATAATTCTCTCATGGCGGCACCTCTCGCGTGTCGCGTCGGGCCGACCATGAAGATGCCGATACGCGGCGGAACAGGTTAGCGGAGCACTCCTTGTCCGCCGGGATACCGGCGAAAGGAGGTGCGTCATGAAACGCACGATGCTCACCCGCCTCACGGCAACGGCCCTCGTGGCAACATCGATCCTCTATCCTGGCGTCGCCGCCTCCCAGGTAACGCTCGCCTGCGCCCAGCGCGTCGATATCGTCGCCTTTCTCGGCGATCATCTTTCGGAAAAGCTTTCCGCTGTCGGCAAGCTCGATTCCAATACGGTCATGGAGATCTATGCGGCCGAGAGCGGCAATTGGACACTGTTGATGAGCGACGCTTCCGGCCGCAGCTGCATCATTCTCAGTGGCGACAAATGGGAATCAATTCCTGTTTTGCCGGGGCAGAAGGCGTAGCAGTCGCATAACGCCCTACAGGCGCTTAGGACCTACTTGGAGCTTGCGCCGCGCTTCAGATGCTCGTCGAGGCGCGGCATGATTTCAACGAAATTGCAGGGCATGTGGCGGTAGTCGAGCTGCGCCTTCAAGATGCCGTCCCAGGCATCCTTGCAGGCGCCAGGCGAACCCGGCAGCACGAAGATGAAGGTGGCGTTGGCCACACCGCCGGTCGCCCGCGACTGAATGGTCGCCGTGCCGATTTTGTCATAGGAGATACGATGGAAGACCTCGGAAAAGCCGTCCATCCGCTTTTCGAACAGAGGTTCGAGCGCCTCGGGCGTCACATCGCGGCCGGTAAAGCCGGTGCCGCCGGTGGTAATTACCACATCGACTGTATCGTCCTTCGTCCAGGCTTCCACCTGCGCGCGGATGCGCTCCTTGTCGTCGGGAACGATGGCGCGGGCGGCAAGCCTATGTCCGGCATCCGCAATGCGGGCAACCAGCGTATCGCCCGATTTGTCGTCGGCGAGCGTGCGGGTATCGGAAACGGTCAGCACCGCGATGCCGACGGGAATGAAGGATCTTTCGTTGACTGAGCCTGCCATCATGCCTCTCCCGCGATCGTCTCCGTCACCTGGAAATACCAGTCCGGCTTCTGTCTGTGAAGCGAAGCGGCCGCTTCCGTTGCCTGTTCGATATCCGCGAAGATGCCGAAGCATGTTGCGCCGGAACCGGACATGCGCGTCATGATCGGAGACTTACTTTCGATCAGGCTGGAAAGTATCGCAATCTCCCCGCAGATCGAGCGCGCCGGCGGTTCGAGATCGTTGCGCAGGTTCCTGATCGTGTCGATCCATTCGCCGTATCCCTGCGGCATCTGCGATGGAAACAGCAATGGTGGATTGTCCTTGCGGGAGAGACGGCGAAACACATCCGCCGTGGAGACGCCGACAAGCGGGTTGCCGAGAACCATCGGAAAGGAAGGAAAGGACGGCAGCAAGTCTATCGCTTCTCCGATCCCGCGCGCCACCAGCGGCTGGCTCGCAAGGCACATCGGCACATCGGCGCCGAGTTTCAAGGCGATCGTCTTGAGCATGTCCTCCGGCAGCTTAAGGTGCCATAGCCGCATCAGCCCACGCAATGTCGCAGCCGCGTCCGCCGAGCCGCCACCGATTCCCGATGCGATCGGCAGGTTCTTTTCCAGATGGATATGGGCAGCGGGTGCATCGAAGCCGGCCGAGCTGGCTGCCTGCCGCAAGAGATCGCGCGCCTTGAGCACGAGATTGTCGCCAGCCTCGGCATCGGCGGACAGCAGTGGTCCGAAGCGCCCGGAAAGGCTGAACTCATCTTGCTCGCCGGCACGAAAGCCGAGCCGATCGCCGTGGCGGGCGAAACTGACAAGCATGTCGAGCAGGTGATAGCCATCGGAGCGGCGACCCGTGACATGCAATGCGAGATTGATCTTTGCGGGCGCTTCTTCCGTGAGGTCGAAAGCGCCCGCTGCCAAGATCGTGCCCATGGAAACTTAGGACTTCTTGTCGACCGGCGCCGGAGCGTTCGTATCGGGCGAGGGTGCCGGTGCTGGGTCGGGCTGCTTGCTTTTGTCGACGGTCTTCGGATCGTTGTCGAGCGGCGGCAAGCCCTTCTCGACCTTCTCCTTGATCTTCGGAATATCGGCCTCTTCCGGTTTGGAGGCGAGCGCACGATTCCACTGATAGACGGCTTCGAGCTTGCGGTTGACGCGCCAGTAGGCGTCACCCAGATGGTCGTTGATCGTCGGATCGCCAGCCTTGAGCTGCGCTGCCCGCTCCAGCTCGTTGACTGCATCGTCGAAACGGTTGAGGCGGAAATAGGCCCAGCCGAGGGAATCGACGATGTAGCCGTCATCCGGTCTCAGATCGACGGCCTTCTTGATCATGTCCAGGCCCTGGTCGAGGTTCATGTTCATATCGACCCAGGAATAGCCGAGATAGTTCAGTACTTGCGGTTGATCCGGGTTCAGTTCGAGGGCCTTCTTGAAGTTCGGCTCGGCATCCGGCCATTTCTTCAGCCGCTCATAGGCAATGCCGCGCTGGAAGAATACCGCCCAGTCGCTGCGCTTCGGCACGGGACCAATGATCTGCACGGCCTTGTCGTAATTGTCGGCCATGGCCTGGAAGTCCTTGGCATCCGAAAGGACGCTGCCATAGGCGAGATAGCTGCGGACATCGTTGGGATCGGAATCGATCAGCGCCTTCAGATGCTTGCGCGCGTCGTCGACCTTACCGGACTGCGCGAGCGCAAGACCGAGCTGCAGCTCGGAAATGCGGGCCATCGGCGAGTTATCAGGCACTTTCTTGTAGAAGGAAATGGCGCGGTCGGTCTGTTCCTGCTTCTCAGCCAGCCCGCCGAGAAGAACGAGCGTATCGGCTGCTTTCGGGTCGAGGGAGTTGGCGATCTGCAGGTAAAGCGAGACGACATCCTCGGCGCCGTCACGGTTCAGTGCGGCGCCGATGGTGAAGAGCACGGCGGCGGCACCTTCGCTGGCATTGGCCACCTGCTGGTCCGGCGTATCGCCCTTGCTGATGCTGTCGCGCAGCGCATTCAGCGGCGCATAATTGCTGACGAGATTGTCGCCGACGGAAATCGCATCGAGAGCCTTCTGCTTGTCGCCGGCCTTGGCTTCGAGGCGTGCGAGTGCCATGACGGCGCGCATGAACGTATCCGGAGCCGTCGCGCCGCCCGTCTTGTCGAGGATGGCATCGTTGAGATGCGAACGCGCCGACTTCAGGTCACCCATCGTCAGGGCGATGGCGCCGGCATGATAGTTCTTGAAGATGTTGAACCAGTCCGGTCCCTTCATCTTGTCGATCATCGAGATCGCTTCCTTGCCGCGGCCGGAACCGGCGCGTGCCCAGGCGGCGAGCAGGTTGGTCATCATACGGTCCAGATCGTTCGGACCGTTATATTTGAGGATTTCCTGTGCCGTGCGGTATTCGTGGCGGCGGATGGCATCCATGCCACGCACGATCGTGGTGACGCGCTCGACGGAAGGATCGCTCTTCAGCTCGTTGGCGTATTTGACGCCTTCTTCCAGATTGCCGTTCAGCAGCAGCGAGATCATCAGCCGCTGGCGTATCTCCGGATTGCTCGGGTCGATCATCAGCGCCTTTTTGTAGAGCGCGACGGCAGTGTCGTAGTCGTGATCGACATCGGCAGTACGGGCGGCCAGGAAAGCGCCTGCGAAAGTATCGACGCTATCCGGATCGAAAGAAGTGACCGGAGCACTGGCCTCCGGCGCTGCCGGCTTATCCTCTGCGCGCGCGCCAGTCAGGGCGGACATCGAAAGGATTGCCGCCAAGGCTACGCCCGAAAGGAAACGGATGGCAAGTCTCTGCCGCATTAGAAAGCCTCTCATCAAGGGAATGGCCGGCGAGGTCGCCGACGGCACAACGCATTCGTGTCAACTGATTCACAACAGGATGGCTTTTTTGAAGCGGCCCTGCAACAAATTCGGGTCGCCGCTATCAATTAACGCGTTCGATGCAGAAATCGATCACTTCGAGAAGTGCCGATTTCCAGGGCGTTTCCGGCAGGGGCGCCAGAGCGTCGCGCGCGATGGTGCCGTAGTGCACGGCACGGGCAATTGTGTCGGCCAGCGCGCCATATTTCGTGATCAGGCCAAGAGCCTTTTCGAGATTTTCGTCGCTGTTGTTGCCGGTTTCGATGGCGTCACGCCAGAAGGCGCGTTCCTTTTCGGTGCCACGGCGATAGGCGAGGATTACCGGAAGCGTGATCTTGCCCTCGCGGAAATCGTCGCCGACATTCTTGCCGAGATCGGCAGCCTTGCCGCCATAGTCGAGCGCATCATCGACAAGCTGGAAGGCGAGGCCGAGATTGGTGCCGTAGGATTTCAGCGCATTGCGCTCCGCCTTGCCGGCATTGGCGACGATCGGGCCGACTTCGGCCGCAGCGGCGAAAAGCGCGGCGGTCTTGGCGCGGATGACCGAGAGATAATCGTCTTCCGTCGTCTCCATGTTCTTGGAAACGGAGAGCTGCAGGACTTCGCCTTCGGCGATGACGCAGGCGGCCGAAGAGAGCACGTCGAGCGCCTCGATCGAGCCGACTTCCACCATCATGCGAAAGGCCTGACCGAGCAGGAAGTCGCCGACCAGCACGCTCGCCTGGTTGCCCCAGATCATGCGGGCCGTAGACTTGCCGCGACGCAGATCGCTTTCATCGACCACGTCGTCATGCAGCAGCGTGGCCGTATGCAGGAATTCGACCGAGGTCGCGAGCTTGATGTGATTGTCGCCCTGATAGCCGTAGAGCGCGGCAGACGCGATGGTCAGCATCGGCCGCAAACGCTTGCCGCCAGACGAGATGAGATGCTCCGCAACCTCGGGGATCATCTGCACATCGGAACCGGCCTTGGACAGGATGAGCTGATTGACGCGTTCCATGTCCGCCTTGGTCAGATCCACCAGTGGCTTGATGGATGCCAGTTTATTCTTGCTTTCTTCCAGCGGTATCACGACGCCCAACGATCCGGACTCCTGTTCATTTTCTGCAAAGCACAATAAGAAGGGGCGAAAGAGGCGGCAAGAGGCGAATTGTCTCGTCGCGTAAATTTGACAGGAATTCTAGGGCTTATGCACGAGCTGATCCGCACAAATGATCCCGTCCTTCTCTCTTTTGCCGAGAGCCTGATGAAGGATGCGGGGATTCATTGCTTTGTCGCGGATCAGGCGATGAGCATTCTGGAAGGCTCGCTCGGCATGTTGCCGCGCCGGTTTCTGGTCGAGGAAGAGCGCGCCGATCAGGCACGGCGGATCCTCGTCGATGCCGGTCTCGGCGACGAGCTGCGCCCGGCACGCGGCTGAGGTTGCCCATGACCGGCAAACCCTCCGAAACCGTCGATGCCTTCCACCGCGGCGCCTTCCATGTCGTGCAGCCGAAGGGCAGGGGGCACCGCTCCGGCATGGATGCCATGCTGCTGGCGGCACTCGTCGCAGATGAGCGCGCGATCCGGGTGGCGGATCTCGGCGCAGGCGCAGGCGCAGCCGGAATGGCCGTGGCGTCGAGGCTCGACCGCGCGGTAGTCGTGCTGTTCGAGCGCTCGTTCGACATGGCCGAGTTCGCGCGCAAGAGCCTTGTGTTGCCGGAAAATGCGCGGTTTGCTAACCGCGTCTCCGTTATCGACGCCGATGTGACGCTGACCGGCAAGGATCGCAACGAGGCAGGCCTTATCGACGATAGCTTCCACCACGTCATCATGAACCCGCCCTTCAACGATGCCAGCGACCGGCTGACGCCCGATGCCTTGAAGGCGGAGGCGCATGCCATGACGGACGGACTGTTCGAGAAATGGATCCGCACGGCAGGCGCGATCATGATCCCCGGCGGTCAGCTGTCGCTCATAGCCCGACCCGAATCCGTCGGCGAGATCATCGCCGCCTGTGGCCGGCGTTTCGGCGGTATCGAGATCACGCCGATCCATCCGCGTGAAGGCGAGAGTGCGGTGCGCATTCTGGTGACGGGAATAAAGGGATCAAGGGCGAGGCTGGCGCTGCGTGCGCCGCTCATCATGCACGGCGAGGGAACGCATAAATTCTCCGATTTCGTCGACGATCTGAACAATGGCCGCGCCGCTTATCCGCGCCGATAGCGCATCGCTTCGATGAATCTCTTCGCGAAATACTGCCCGCAATGTTGCGTTTGCCGTTTCCGTGCATACATCACGGGGCAGCAAACATCATGATTCAGGGATGACGAATGGTTGGGTTCTTGAGACGCATGCTTCCGAAGCGCTTCCGCAAGGAGGAGGTGATCGTCCCCGTCGTCCGTTTGAGCGGCGTCATCTCGTCCGGTGGTGGTCCCCTGCGGCAATCGCTGAACCTTGCAGGCTCATCCCAGGCGCTTGAAAAAGCCTTCGGCATGAAGACGGTGCCTGCTGTCGCCATTATCGTCAATTCGCCGGGTGGCTCTCCGGTGCAATCGCGGATGATCTACAATCGTATCCGCGATTTGGCCGTCGAGAAAAACAAGAAGGTCCTGGTCTTCGTCGAGGATGTCGCAGCATCCGGTGGCTATATGATCGCACTGGCAGGCGATGAGATCATCGCCGACGCCACCTCCATTGTCGGTTCCATTGGAGTCGTCTCGGGCGGCTTCGGTTTCCCGGAACTGTTGAAGAAGATCGGCGTCGAGCGCCGCGTCTATACCGCCGGCGATAACAAGGTGATCCTCGATCCCTTCAAGCCGGAGAAGGAAAAGGACATCGAATATCTGAAAAGTCTGCAGCTCGAGATCCACAAGGTCTTCATCGACATGGTGCTCGAGCGTCGCACAGGAAAGCTCTCGGCGGATGAAACAGTGTTCTCCGGCCTCTTCTGGACCGGCAGTCGCGGGCTGGAGCTTGGTTTGATCGATGGCCTCGGCGACATGCGTCAGGAATTGAGGAAGCGCTTCGGCGATAAGGTCAAGCCGATGTTGATTACTGCACCGCGCAGCCTTTTCGGCCGCAAGGCTCCGGGCATTTCGCTTGGCGGCATGGACGGTCTTGGCGCTGGGCTTGCATCCGGGCTTGCGGAGGCGGCAGAGGAAAGGGCATTGTGGAGCCGGTACGGATTGTAATCGGGAGTGCTGGGTAATGCCCCAGACCATCTTCTTCATCATCGCTGTCGGCGGCATCTGGTTGCTTTATCGACGCTTCGTGCGCGATGCCCAGAAGCTCGCCGAAAAGTCTCGCCGTGCCGAAACGGAACGCCGCACCGGCGCCATGGGAACCTTGGTCAAGGATCCGAAGACCGGCGAGTATCATGTGAAACGCGAGGATGAATAGGTCGAATTGCTGCGTTCGCGGGTTTTTGATATACTTTATCTAGTGTATATCATTGGAGCGTTTCATGCAGGTTGCAAAGTGGGGGAACAGTTTAGCCATCCGCATTCCTTCTGCGGTTGTGGATGCGCTCGATCTGAAGGAGGGCGACGATATCGTCGTGCGTGTCGGCACTGGAAACGCCTTCGAGATCGAGCGCGACGACAGGCGACAGAAAGCCTTGGAAAAGATCAGATCGTTCAAGCTCAAACTCCCTGAAGATTGGAAGTTTGACCGCGAAGACGCAAATTCCCGCTGATGCCGCCTGTTTTGGATTTTCTCGACACGAATGTTCTTCTCTATGCTCTTACGGCGGAAGAACAGGCCGAAAAGGCACAATCGCTGCTGGCGCAGCCATTCGCTATCAGCGCGCAAGCGCTGAACGAGTTCGCCAATGTCGGGCGCAAGAAGTTGAGAATGCCATGGGAGGACATCCATGAGGCAATCGAGGCTATAGTGGCAGTCGCCGCAATCATAGTTCCGGTAAATGAGAAGATCACGTTGACGGGACTGCGCCTTGCTCAACGCTACCAGCTTTCTTTCTATGATGCGACGATGGTTGCAGCGGCGATTGAGGCGGGTTGCGAGCGGTTTTATTCGGAAGATTTGCACAACGGCTTGGTGGTTGAGAAGCAATTGATGATTATCAATCCATTCGTCTAAAGACTGTGGGCTTGCGTACGGGCGATGCGCTCAAACTCGGCAGAGTAAAAACTTGACCCATTCGCCTCGCCGTGGCACCTGTCCGCCAGTCCATTCGCTAGCGGAAGAAATCAGTTCCCATGACTGCCAACGTGCCCGACCACATGAACCCGAAGCGCTCCTTTCAGGCGCTGATCCTGACGCTGCACAATTACTGGGCCGACAAGGGTTGCGCGGTTCTGCAGCCTTACGACATGGAAGTCGGCGCCGGCACATTCCATCCGGCGACCACGCTGCGTTCGCTGGGTCCGAAGCCTTGGCGGGCTGCCTATGTCCAACCGTCCCGCCGCCCGTCCGACGGTCGCTACGGCGAGAACCCGAACCGCTTGCAGCACTATTATCAGTATCAGGTCATCCTGAAGCCCAATCCGCCGAACCTGCAGGAACTCTATCTCGGCTCGCTGAAGGCGATCGGCCTCGATCCGCTTCTGCATGATATCCGTTTCGTCGAGGACGATTGGGAAAGCCCGACGCTCGGCGCATGGGGTCTCGGCTGGGAATGCTGGTGCGACGGCATGGAAGTCTCGCAGTTCACCTATTTCCAACAGGTCTGCGGCATCGAATGCGCGCCTGTTGCCGGCGAGCTGACCTATGGTCTCGAGCGCCTTGCCACCTATGTACAGGGCGTCGATAGCGTCTATGACTTGAATTTCAACGGCCTCGAAGGCGAAGACAAGATCACCTATGGCGACGTCTTCCTCCAGGCCGAGCAGGAATATTCCCGGCATAATTTCGAATATGCCAATACCGAGATGCTGCATCGCCATTTCATCGATGCCGAGAAGGAATGCCAGGCATTGCTGGCAGCCGGTGCGCCCGGCGACAGCGAAAACCAGCGCCTGCACAAGTGCGTCTTCCCGGCCTACGACCAGTGCATCAAGGCGAGCCACGTCTTCAACCTGCTCGATGCCCGCGGCGTCATCTCGGTGACGGAACGCCAGAGCTACATCCTGCGCGTGCGCACGCTGGCCAAAGCCTGCGGCGAGGCTTTCCTGCTGACCGATGCCGGCGGCATCAACTGGAACCAGCAGGCCGCTTGAGGCGGAAATGTCCCGGAGCGCATTACGTATGCGCTCCGCCGTGGATCACAGCTTGTGCCATATATTTCCGCGCAACTTTGAGCGGCGATCTCCGGGATTGGGCTGCATCGGTGCAGTCTCGGGCTGGCGTCATCGCTAAAGCCGGGTGACATTGCCGGCAAATCTGCCTAGTGTCCTTGCGGTTGCAGTCGCCCAGGGGATTCGAGATGTTTATTCTTCTAGCGATCATAGTGCTGGCCGCACTCTATGTCGTCTTCATCTACAACGGGCTTGTTCGCGCGCGACAAGTCGCGGAAGAGGCGTGGTCCGGCATCGACGTGCAGTTGAAGCGCCGCGCCGATCTCATTCCCAATCTGGTCGAAACGGTCAAAGGCTATGCCGGCCATGAGCGCCAGACCTTGGAAGAGGTTGTGGAGCTGCGCAACAAGGCGCAGGCGGTGCCGGCGGGGGACGTCGCGGCCCGCGGCCAGGCGGAGGGCTTGTTGTCGCAGGCGCTGGGCCGCGTGATCGCGCTTGCCGAAGCCTATCCCGATCTCAAGGCCAATACCAACTTCCTCGAATTGCAGCGCTCGCTGGAAGGCGTGGAAGGTGAAATTCAGATGTCCCGTCGCTATTACAATGGCGCTGCGCGCGATCTGAACGTCAAGGTCGAGAGCTTCCCGAATAACCTCATCGCCGGTCCTTTCGGCTTTGCCAAGAAGGCCTATTTTGAGATCACCAACGAAGCGGATCGTGCCGTTCCGACGGTAAAGTTCTGAGATTTCCGCTATCGGTTTTTCATGCGAGGCGGTAAAGGATGCCGACCGCAGGCCATCGGCCGCCTTCCTGACTGACCAAAGAGAATGATGATGGGTAGAGCCAAACTTACGATTATCCCGCCCGGCAAGCCTTTGACTGGACGCGCCATGCCGCCGGGATCGAAGTCGATCACCAACCGCGCGCTGCTGCTTGCAGGCCTTGCCAAGGGCACGAGCCGGCTGACCGGCGCGCTGAAGAGCGACGACACCCGTTATATGGCCGAAGCGCTGCGCGCCATGGGCGTTGTCATCGACGAGCCAGACGACACCACGTTCATCGTGACCGGCAGCGGCAAGCTGCAGGCGCCGGCAGCTCCGCTTTTTCTCGGCAATGCCGGCACGGCGACGCGCTTCCTGACGGCTGCTGCTGCACTCGTCGACGGCAAGGTCATTGTCGATGGCGACGCGCATATGCGCAAGCGGCCGATCGGCCCCCTGGTCGACGCGCTCCGTTCGCTCGGCATCGATGCTTCCACCGAAACCGGCTGCCCGCCTGTGACGATCAACGGCACCGGTCGCTTCGAGGCAAGCCGCATACAGATCGATGGCGGCCTGTCGAGCCAATATGTTTCGGCGCTACTGATGATGGCGGCAGGCGGCGACCGCGCTGTCGATATCGAATTGCTCGGCGAGCATATCGGCGCTCTCGGCTACATCGATCTGACGGTTGCAGCCATGCGCGCGTTCGGCGCAAAAGTGGAGCGCGTGAGCCCGGTTGCCTGGCGGGTGGAGCCGACAGGCTATCATGCGGCCGATTTCCTGATCGAGCCGGATGCCTCCGCCGCGACCTATCTCTGGGCAGCCGAAGTGCTGAGCGGTGGCAAGATCGATCTCGGCACGCCGGCGGAACAGTTCTCGCAGCCGGATGCGAAAGCCTATGACCTGATTTCGCAGTTCCCGCACCTGCCCGCCGTCATCGACGGTTCGCAGATGCAGGACGCCATCCCAACGCTCGCCGTCCTTGCCGCCTTCAATGAGACGCCTGTTCGGTTCGTTGGCATCGAGAACCTGCGCGTCAAGGAATGCGACCGTATCCGCGCCCTGTCGAGCGGCCTGTCGCGCATCGTTCCGAACCTCGGCACGGAAGAGGGTGACGATCTGATCGTGGCATCTGATCCGAGCCTCGCCGGCAAGGTGCTGCCGGCGGAGATCGACAGCTTCGCCGATCACCGCATCGCCATGAGCTTTGCCCTTGCCGGCCTCAAGATCGGCGGCATCACCATTCTCGACCCCGATTGCGTCGCCAAGACATTCCCGTCCTACTGGAACGTGCTGGCTTCGTTGGGGGTTGCCTACGAAGACTGACGCTCCTCCATCTCAAGGGAGGCTGAGCGCGGAACTATTCCTGACGTGAAGCGGCGCCGGCATCGGCGCCGCGGTTATCCTTTGGGGGAGTGATGACACGGCTTTGCGGGTTCTTCCTGGCTCTGTGCCTGCTGCTTTGCGCAACGGCTGTCACGGCGGCCGAGCTCATCACCAGCTTCGATCAGGCGATCGACCTCAATCGTGACGGCTCCATGCGGGTCGTCGAGACGATCTCCGTCAATGCAGAGGGCCAAAACATCCGCCGCGGCATCTTCCGGGATTTCCCGCTGACGATGACCGATGCCAGCGGTCGCGAGATCGAGGTGGACTTCAAGGTCGTGTCCGTCGAGCGCGACGGGCAGCCGGAGGATTGGCACAGCGAGCGCATCAAGGGCGGCGAGCGCATCTATATCGGCAACGCCGACAGAAGCCTCAGTCCTGGCCTGCATACCTTCCGTCTCACCTACGACACCAATCGCCAGATGCGCTATTTTGGCGATCACGACGAGCTCTATTGGAACGTGACGGGCAATGGTTGGCTGTTCCCGATCGTCAGTGCCAAGGCGACGGTCACGCTGCCGGATGGCGTGCAGCCGCAGCAGCTTGCCTTCTTCACCGGGCCGCTCGGCGCCACCGGCAAGAATGCGAGCGCTATCGCGCAGGGCAATACCGCAATCTTCGTCACGACCAGGTCGCTCGCACCGGGCGAGGGCCTGACGATCGCCATCAAGCTCGCGAAGGGCGCAATCACACCGCCGAGTGGCAGCCAGCAATGGGGCTGGTTCCTCCGGGATCATCTCGATACGATCATTGCCATCGGCGGGCTGATCCTGCTGTTTGCCTATTACATGCGCAGCTGGATCGCCGTCGGCCGCGATCCTCCGGCGGGCGTCATGGTCCCGCGCTGGGATCCGCCCGAAGGCATTTCGCCCGCGCTGGTCAACTATATCGACAACAAGGGCTTCGCCAGTTCCAGCTGGACAGCATTCTCCGCAACGGCGATCGATCTTGCCGTGCGCGGCTATGTCATTCTGGACGACCTGAAGGGAAAAGTGGTCATCCGCCCCTCGGGCAAGGCGGGAAGCGATCTCGGTGGCGGCGACAAGGTGCTCATGCAAGCCGTCGGACCATTCTCTCCGCTCGTCATCGACAAGGAAAACGGCGAGGCGGTGCAGCGGCTGGGTGCGAAGTTCCGCAGCGCGATCGAGCGCGACCATCGCGGCGAATATTACAAGGCCAATTCGCTTTACGTCATCGGCGGCATCGCGTTGTCCATCCTGATCCTGGCTTCCATCATCATCTTCGGCCGCCTGCATGAAAATGTGGTGCCGCTGATCCTCATGCCCGGCTTCCTGTCGATCTTCGTGACGATCTTTACCAGCATCATCGGCCGGAGGTTCCGGCGCCATAATGCCGGTCTCGGCCAGCGCATTATTTCCGTTCTGATCTGTGCATTCTTCGGCTTCGTCCTGGTATCCGCCATCGTCAACGGCTTTGCCGCCGCCGTCGTGCCGCTATGGGAGGCGGGTCTGCTGCCGCTGGTGGCCGGCATTGTCGGCATTTTCGCGCTCAACGTCGTCTTCTTTTTCATCATGGGCGCCCCGACGCCGCTCGGGCGCAAGATGATGGATGGCATCGCCGGCCTCAGGCAATATCTGACGCTCGCCGAACGCGACCGGATGAACATGCAGGGCGCGCCGCAGATGTCGCCGCAGCATTTCGAGAAGCTGTTGCCCTATGCGGTGGCGCTCGGCGTGGAAAAGCCTTGGTCTACCGCCTTCGAGACCTGGCTCGCTACGGCCGCGGGTGCCGCCGCCGCGGCTTACGCGCCGATCTGGTATTCCGGCGATTTCCGTCCGGGCAATATCGGCGGCACCATCGGCGACTTCTCCTCCTCCATGGCATCCACCATCGCCTCGACCATTCCCGCGCCCGTATCGAGTTCCTCCTCCGCCTTCGGCGGTGGAGGCGGCGGCGGTGGCGGTTCCTCCGGCGGCGGAGGAGGCGGAGGCGGCGGCGGCGGCTGGTAGTCAAACACCTCCCCTTTGAGGGGGGAGGTCGCCGCGGAGCGGCGGGTGGGGGTGACTGTTGTCTGGCTGCGGAGGTTGCGGCGGTCACCCCACCCCGGCCTTTGGCCGACCCTCCCCCTCAAGGGGAGGGTGTATATCGCGGTTTATTGATTTCGCCGTTTCAGCAACACGGAGATTCTTGTGCCCAAAACTCCCTCCAAGCTCGATCGCTTCAAAATCGCCAACAGCCGGCGTCTGCGCGCCGATGCGACTGATGCGGAAGCCAAGCTCTGGAAGCATTTATGGCGCATCCCGATCGAAGGGACGCATTTTCGACGCCAAGTCCCAATCGGGCGCTATTTCGCTGATTTCGCCTGTCATCAGATCGGCCTGATTATCGAGCTCGACGGCAGCCAGCATGCGGAAAACGCGGCGAGGCGTTACGATGCCGAGAGAACGGCCTATCTTCAAAGCCAAGGCTACCATGTTGCCCGATTCTGGAATGCGGAGGTCATGGATGAGATCGAGGCTGTTCTGGATACGATATTTGCCATTGTGCAGCAGCGGCAAATTTTGCTAGCAGAGGCCGACCGTTTTCACCCCACTCCGGCACACCGTGCCGACCCTCTCTCTCAAGGGGAGGGTGAGGAACCTTGACATGCCCGATCTCCTTCTCGAACTCCGCTCCGAGGAAATTCCCGCCCGTATGCAGCGCAAGGCTGCCGGCGATCTGAAGAAGCTGGTGACCGATGCCCTGGTCGAAGCGGGTCTTTCCTATGAGGGGGCCAGGGAATATTGGACGCCGCGGCGCCTCACGCTCGATATTCGCGGCCTGACGGCGCGCTCGGCCGATGTGCGCGAGGAACGCAAAGGGCCGCGCACCGATGCCAACGAGAAGGCGATCGAAGGCTTCCTGCGTGGCGCCGGCCTCTCCTCCATTTCCGAGGCGCAGGTGCAAAGCGACCCCAAGAAGGGTGATTTCTATGTTGCGATCATTTCCAAGCCCGGCCGCGCCGCGGAGGAAATTGTCGCTGCGGTCATGCCCGATATCATAAGAAACTTCCCCTGGGCGAAATCCATGCGCTGGGGCAAGGCATCGGTGAAGCCCGGCTCGCTGCGCTGGGTGCGCCCCCTGCAGTCGATCGTCTGCACCTTCGGCACCGAGCATGAAGAGACCGCCGTGATCCCCTTCGAGATCGACGGCATCGTCGCCTCGAACGTGACCTACGGTCATCGCTTCCATGCGCCCGAAGCCATCACGGTCAAGCGCTTCGAGGACTATGCCTCGAGCCTGGAAAAGGCCTATGTCGTTCTGGACGCGGAGCGCCGCAAGGACATCATTCTGCACGATGCCCGCGATGTCGCTTTCGCCAACGGCCTGGAACTGGTCGAGGACGAAGGCCTGCTGGAGGAAGTCTCCGGACTCGTCGAGTGGCCGCAAGTGCTGATGGGCTCCTTCGAGGAAGACTATCTGTCGATCCCGTCGGAAATCATCCGCCTGACCATCAAGACCAATCAGAAGTGTTTCGTCACGCGCCCGCAAGGCTCGCACCTCCCCCTTGAGGGGGGAGGTCGTAGCGAAGCTGCGGGTGGGGGTGATCTCACGTCTCAACAAAATCACCCCACCCCGGCACTGCGTGCCGACCCTCCCCCTCAAGGGGAGGGTGCCTTGTCCAACCGCTTCATTCTCGTCGCCAACATCCAGGCGACGGATGGCGGCAAGGAAATCATCCACGGTAACGGCAAGGTCGTGCGCGCCCGCCTGTCCGACGCGCTGCACTTCTGGAAGCGCGACCAGGGCGATCTGCCCGATCTCGAAACGCTGGAAACCTCCGCCAAAAAGTTTGGCCTCGATCTGAAGAAGCCGCTCGATCAGCGCATGGCCAAGCTCGACGCGTTGAACGTCACCTTCCATGCCAAGCTCGGCAGCCAGGGCGAGCGTGTCGCCCGCATCCGGGCGCTTGCCGCCGACCTCGCCAAGATCACTGGCGCCGATGCCGCTTTGGTCGACCGTGCCGTCGTGCTCGCGAAGGCCGACCTACGCACCGAAGCCGTTGGCGAATTCCCAGAGCTGCAGGGCGTGATGGGCCGCAAATACGCATCGTTGCAGGGCGAGAACGCCTCCGTCGCAACCGCGATCGAAGATCACTACAAGCCGCAGGGGCCTTCCGACCGCGTTCCCGAGGACAAGGTTGCGATCACGGTCGCGCTCGCCGACAAGCTGGACACGCTCGTCGGCTTCTGGGCGATCGACGAAAAGCCGACAGGCTCGAAGGATCCTTATGCGCTGCGCCGTGCCGCGCTTGGCGTCGTCCGCATTCTCCTGGAGCGCGGCGTGCGCCTGCCGCTGCTTGCGACCACGAGGGATGCCGATCTGCTCGCCTTCTTCCACGATCGCCTCAAGGTCTATCTGCGCGATCTCGGCGCCCGCCATGACCTGATCGACGCCGTGCTGACGCCGGAGGCAGACGACCTGCTGATGGTCGCCCGCCGCGTCGAGGCGCTGACGGCTTTCATCACCTCCGAAGACGGCAAGAATCTGCTTGCCGGCACCAAGCGCGCCACCCAGCTTCTGGCAGCCGAAGAGAAGAAGGGCACCGTCGTCGCCGACGGCGTTTCGGAAGCTCTTCTCAAGCTCGATGCGGAAAAGGATCTCTTCACCGCCGTCAAGGCTGCCTCCGCCGAAGCTTCCGATGCGATCGCCAAGGAAGACTTCCGCTCGGCCATGGCAGCACTTTCCAAGCTGCGCGCGCCGGTCGACCGCTTCTTCGAGGATGTGCTCGTCAATGATGAGGACGCCGCCATCCGCGCCAATCGTCTGGCGCTGCTGCGCCTGATCCGCGAGGCAACCGGCACCGTTGCCGACTTCTCGAAGATTGCGGGATAAGACATGGAGGCGCGATGACCGGAAAGATCCTCGTCAGCGCCTGCCTCATGGGCCATGCCGTCCGCTACGACGGCCGTTCCAAGCCGCTTGTCCATCCGGCGATCGACCGCTGGCGCGAGGAGGGGCGGTTGGTGACGATCTGTCCGGAAATGTCTGCGGGCATGGTTGTTCCCAGGCCGCCGGCCGAGATTGCTGGCGATGCCACCGGAGAGGACGTGCTTGCCGGCACCGCAAGGGTGATGGAGATCACCGGCGGCGACGTTACGGCGGAATTTCGTCAGGCGGCGGAAAACGCGCTGGCGCTGGCAAGGGAGACCGGCTGTCGCTATGCGCTCCTGATCGACGGTAGCCCGTCCTGCGGCTCCGGCTTCATCTATGATGGCTCATTTTCCGGCCGCCGACAGAATGGCCGAGGCGTCACAGCGGCGCTGCTCAAGCAGGCGGGTATCGAGGTTTACTCCGACCGCGAGATCGACAGGCTGGTCGAGCGTCTGAAATCGGCAGACTGAAGCAGGCAATCGCAGCTCAAAAGAAAACCGCCGGACGCGAGCCCGGCGGTTTCCTGTTTCTATCCTATGCCGCTCAGGCGGCGCGACGACGGTGATCCACCGCTGGATGGCCGTCGTTGACGCGGAAGCCGCGGATCAGCGCGAGAAGATCTTCCGTGTCGGCGGCGAGCGTCTCGGCCGATGCGGTGGTCTCTTCGGCCATGGCGGCGTTCTGCTGCGTGGCGGCGTCGAGCTGGTTCATCGAGGACGAGATCGAGCGCAGCGTCGTATCCTGCTCGGAGGCGCTGTGGGCGATCTTCGAGACGATTTCGTTGGCGGCCTTGATCTGGTCGGAGATGCGCTTCAGCGCTTCGCCTGCCTCGCCGACGAGGCGGACGCCTTGGTCGACCTGGCCGGAGGAGCGGGCGATCTGGTCCTTGATCTCCTTGGCGGCTGCCGCGGAACGCTGAGCCAGTTCGCGCACTTCCTGGGCGACGACGGCAAAGCCCTTTCCGGATTCGCCGGCTCGCGCTGCTTCGACGCCGGCATTGAGCGCCAGGAGGTTGGTCTGGAAGGCGATCTCGTCGATGACGCCGATGATCTTGCCGATCTCCGACGATGATTTCTCGATGCCGCTCATCGCTTCGATTGCCTGGGCAACCACCGCATCGCTGCGCGATGCTTCGGCGCTGACGGCATGAACGCGCTTGCTGGCTTCGTCGGCACCTTCCGCCGTCTGGCGAACGGCGACGGTGAGCTCGTCGAGCGCTGCCGAGGTTTCTTCCAGGCTGGCGGCCTGGCGCTCGGTGCGCTGCGACAGCTCGTTGGAGGCGCGGCGGATCTCTTCCTTGCTGAGGCCGATGTCATTGCCCTTGGCATTGACGCGACCCATAGCGGCTTCGAGATGCGACAGCGCCTCGTTGAAGTTGTTGCGAAGGCCGGCATAGCCGGCGCCGAGATCGCCGCAACGCACCGTGAGGTCGCCGCTGGCGAGATCCTCAAGCGATTTGCCGATGACGGAGACGACGCGGGCCTGTTCGCGCGCCTCGTCCTGCTGCTGGCGCAGGTTCTGCTCACGCTCGTTGCTGATTTCGAGTTCCTGTGCTGCCTGGCGATCCGAAAGGGCGTGGCGTTCGCGGATCTTTTCCTGCAGCGACTGGGTCGCCTTGGCCATCAGGCCGATTTCGTTGTGCATCTCGGTATGAGGGATGGCGGTCTTCACGTCTTCATCGGCCACGGCCTTCAAGGCAGCATGGACATCGCTGAGCGGCTTCGTGATGCCGCGGATGAAGTAGAAGGCGGCACCGATACCGACCAGAAAGACGATGCCGCAGATCAGCAGGGCGCGCCACATGGTGGCATTGATCTGCTCCTGCAGGTCATCCATATAGACACCGCATCCCAGAACGAGCTGCCAGGGTGCGAAGGCGGCCGAATAGCTGCCCTTCAGGAAGAAGTCGCTGTCGGGGTGACCGGGCTTGTTCCAGTAATAGATGGTGCGGCCGCCGCCCTTGATGGCCTTTTCCACCATTTCCTTGCTGAAATGGGTGCCGTTCTTGTCGACTTGGCCCGACATGTCCTTGCCGATGTTGACCGGGCTCGGGTGAATGCGCTGGATGACGTTGTAGTCGAAGCCGAAGAAATAGCCTGACGGCGTGAAGCTTACATGCGACAAGACCTTGAAGGCCTCGGCCTGGGCGGCCTCATGCGTCATCTCGCCGGATTTTTCGCGCTGATAATATTGGTTTAAAACGGAGATGCCGGATTCGACCTGCGTACGCAGCATGTCGAAGCGATCGTCGTAAATGGAATCGGCCTGGGACCGTATCTGGAAATAGGTCGCCACCGCAAAGGCAGCCATCAGGACGCCGAGCAGGGCAAATAATTGATGCGCAATCTTGAGATTCTTCATGGTATCCCCCACAGGTAAATGAATACCGGTGCGGTATCCTACCGCCTGTGCGATCGCCTGAGAGATCCTCAATACGCTTGCCGCCGCTCGAATGACATGCTGCTGTCCGGTGAGCAATAAAATCACCGCTTATGTCTAAAAAATCTTTAATTTTAGTGGGTTGGTTGCATATGTGCTAGATATGTAACCGGCGATATGCTTTGCGATTATAAATAATATTTATTTAAACTCACGAATAACTTGAGTTTATATGGAGTTATACCGATCAATATTTAGAATTTTCGAATATTATTGATATGTAGAGGCGTGCTTAAGCCTTCATGATCCCCCGAAGCAAGTAGAGGGAAAGCATGATGGATGCCGATTACTGGCGAAGTTGAAAGCCCGAGAGGTCGAGGGGAGTTGGCTGATGTGCTGCCGCGCCATCCGGCAGGGCTGCCGTCTTCGCCGCCATGTCGATGCCGTCGGCTGGTTCACCCGCCGCGGCAAGAGCCTCCGGCGTCGGTTTGCTCACGAACACCACGGGTGAGCCGCCCATCCATGCCTCGGTACGCAATACTTTCTTCTCGCCGTCAACGTTGCGCACGACGATCGATTGAGTGCCTGCCTTCAGTGTGGGTACGGTATATTCCTTTTCCGTAACCGGCGGCTTGAGGGGAGGGCAGTCGGCGCAGCTCTTGTCGACAATGCTGCCCCTGCCGCCGATCATCGTGCCGTCGATCGGCTGGATCGACGAGGCCATGGCGGAGCCGCCGGCCAGTACGCATGCCAAGGTCAGAAAGAAGGAACGCATAACCAGGAACTCCGCCTATAGTGACGAAGACATTAGTGTAGCTTTATTTCCATCCCGTCAGGAGATTAGGTAAAAATTTAATGGACTTGCGATTGTAGAGCCGCAGTGATGTTTACTTTTCGCGCTCCACCGCACGCCAGCCGATATCATTGCGATAGAAGCCGTTATCCCACTTTACCTTGCCTGCCAGGGCGTAAGCTCTTTCTTTTGCTTCGCCCACCGACTTGCCGGTTGCCGTGATGTTCAACACGCGTCCGCCGTTCGCAACCAGCGCGCCGTCCTTCAGGCCTGTGCCGGCATGGAACACTTTTTCGCCTTCGCCGCAGGCCGGCAGCGCCGTGATCGGCGTGTTCTTGGCGTAGGCGCCCGGATAGCCTTTCGAGGCCATGACGACGGTCAGCGCGGGATCGTCGCTCCATTCGGCCGTCACCTGATCCAGCGTGCCGTTGGCGCAGGCAAGGAGCAGCGGCAGCAGATCACTCTTCAGCCGCATCATCAGCACCTGGCATTCGGGATCGCCGAAGCGGACATTGTATTCGATGAGCTCCGGCCCCTTGGCGGTAATCATCAGTCCGGCAAAGAACACGCCGCTGAAGGCATGGCCGCTTTCCGCCATGCCGCGCATCGTCGGCTCGATGATCTCCTTCATCGTGCGCTCGACCATGTCCGGGGTCATGACGGGAGCAGGGGAATAAGCGCCCATGCCGCCGGTGTTCGGGCCGGTATCGCCGTCGCCGACGCGCTTGTGATCCTGCGCTGTTGCCAGCGCCAGCGCATGCTTGCCATCGCTAAGGCAGAAGAAGCTTGCCTCTTCGCCGTCGAGATAGGCTTCGATTACCACCTCCGCGCCGGCCTCGCCGAATGCGCCTTCGAAGCAATCGTCGATTGCGGCCAGCGCCTCGTCGACCGTCATCGCGACGGTGACGCCCTTGCCGGCTGCAAGACCATCCGCCTTGACGACGATCGGCGCGCCCTGAGCGCGGATATAGGCTTTCGCCTTCGGCGCATTGTTGAAGCGCTGGTAGGCGCCGGTTGGAATATCGTAGCGGGCGCAGATATCCTTGGTAAAGCCCTTGGACCCCTCGAGTTGGGCGGCCGCGGCGGAAGGACCGAAGACGGCGATGCCGGCGGCGCGCAGCCTGTCGGCAATACCGGCGACGAGCGGCGCTTCCGGGCCGACCACGACGAAATCGATGGCCTTCTCCTTGCAGAAAGCGACGACGGCGTCATGGTTGTCGATATCGATCGCCGCAAGCGTCGCATGCTCGGCAATGCCGGGATTGCCGGGCGCCGCATAGAATTCCGTCATGAGAGGCGATTGCGCCAGTTTCCAGGCCAGTGCGTGTTCGCGTCCGCCCGATCCGATCAACAGAACTCTCATGGCTTGCCCTTTCGTTGCGTCCCTTTGCGCGGTTAAGCGGGGTTGGGCCAAAGGTCAAGCGTCAAATCCTGTGGAGGTTTGCCTGGCAACATTGCAACGCCTTTTTCTATCGCTAAAGCGGAATGCGGTTTGGACGCGAGGTCGCCTCTCATCTGCCGGATCGACATGATCCGCGTCGAAAACCGCTTCTTATGTCCATGGGATCGTGCTTATGGTCCCCTTTACGATTGTCCAGTTCAGAGAGACACATGGCCGCCGATATCCGTTCCCTTGCCGCTACCATTGCCGCCGAGATCAACTCCCGCCCGGATCAGGCCAAGGCCGCCATCGAGCTCTTGGACGAAGGCGCGACCGTGCCCTTCATCGCCCGCTACCGCAAGGAAGTAACCGGCGGCCTCGACGATACGCAGCTTCGCACGCTGTCGGAGCGTCTGGTCTATCTGCGCGAGCTGGAAGCGCGCCGCGCCGCCATCATCGAATCCATCACCGGCCAGGGCAAGATGACCGATGAGCTGATGGCCAAGGTCGCGACCGTTGCCACCAAGTCCGAGCTGGAAGACCTCTATCTGCCCTATAAGCCGAAGCGCCGCACGCGTGCCGAGATCGCCAGGGAGCGTGGCCTCGGACCCTTGGCCGATACCATCCTCGCCGATCGTTCGAAGGAGCCCGCCGTGCTTGCCGAAGGCTTCATCACGGCCGATGTTGCTGACGTGAAGACGGCGCTGGAAGGCGCGCGCGATATCATCGCCGAAGGTATTGCCGAAAACGCCGATCTGCTCGGCAAGCTGCGCAATTACATGAAGACCAGTGCCACGCTGAAGGCCGCCGTCGTCGACGGCAAGCAGGAGGCCGGCGCCAAGTTCTCGGACTATTTCGAGCACCAGGAACGCTGGGCGACGGCTCCCGGGCATCGCGCGCTCGCTATGCTGCGCGGCTGGAACGAAGAAGTGCTGACGCTGAATATCGAAGTCGATACCGATGCCGTCTCGCCAAACAAGCCGGTCGAGCGCATGGTCACTGCGGCCTATGATATCGGCGCAAGCCGGCCGGGTGACCGCTGGCTGACGGAGGTCGCGAGCTGGACCTGGCGTGTGAAGCTTTCGATGTCGCTGTCGCTCGATTTGATGCGCGAGTTGCGGGAGAGGGCGGAGGAAGAAGCGATCCATGTCTTCGCCCGCAATCTGAAGGATCTGCTGCTCGCCGCACCCGCCGGTTCGCGCGCCACCATGGGCCTCGACCCGGGCATCCGCACCGGCGTCAAGGTTGCCGTGGTCGATGGCACCGGCAAGCTCCTGGAAACCACCACGGTCTATCCCTTCCCGCCGAAGAACGATGTGCGCGGCACGCAGGCGGCGCTGGCGGCACTCATCCGCAAACACAAGGTCGAGCTGATCGCGATCGGCAACGGCACGGGCAGCCGCGAAACCGAAAAGCTGGTGGCCGACATGCTCGCCGAGCTGCCGGCGCCGAAGCCGACCAAGGTCATCGTCTCCGAAGCCGGCGCATCGGTCTATTCCGCCTCGGAAACGGCCGCATTGGAATTCCCCGGCCTCGATGTTTCGCTGCGCGGCGCCGTTTCCATCGCCCGCCGCCTGCAGGATCCGCTGGCGGAACTTGTGAAGATCGAGCCGAAGTCGATCGGCGTCGGCCAGTACCAGCACGATGTCGACCAGCAGAAGCTGTCCCGCTCGCTGGATGCCGTGGTCGAAGACGCGGTGAATGCCGTCGGTGTCGACCTGAACACGGCCTCCGCACCGCTGCTTGCCCGCGTCTCCGGCCTCGGGCCGTCGATCGCCGAGGCGATCGTTAGGCATCGCGATGGCGAAGGCGCGTTCGAGACGCGGCGCGATCTTTTGAAGGTCGCCCGTCTCGGCCAGCGCACCTTCGAGCAATGCGCCGGCTTCCTGCGCATCCCGAATGGCAAGGAACCACTCGATGCTTCCTCGGTGCACCCCGAAGCCTACGGTGTCGCCAAGAAGATCGTTGCCGCCTGCGGCCGCGACCTGCGCACGCTGATGGGTGATACAGTAACGCTGAAGGCCGTCGATCCCAGGCAGTTCATCGACGACAAGTTCGGTCTGCCGACCGTGCGCGACATCATCGCCGAGCTGGAAAAGCCCGGCCGCGATCCGCGCCCGAGCTTCAAGACCGCGACCTTTGCCGAAGGCGTCAACGAGATCAGCGATCTCAAGCCTGGAATGCTGCTGGAGGGGACGGTAACCAATGTCGCTGCTTTCGGCGCCTTCGTCGATATTGGCGTCCATCAGGACGGTTTGGTACATGTCTCGCAGCTGGCTGACCGCTTCGTCAAGGACCCGCATGAGGTCGTGAAAGCCGGCGATGTGGTCAAGGTCAGGGTCGTCGAAGTCGACGCGAAGCGTAAGCGAATCGGCCTTTCCATGCGCAAAGATGGCAGCACTGTGGCGGCCCCATCCGGACGGGACACGCGCGAGCAGGGTGGTGTGCGCAACGCTGGCGTTAGGGGAAATGGCCATCCGAAGGCCGAACAGCAGGGTAGTTTCGGGGCCGCCTTGGCCGACGCACTCAAACGAAAATAAGGACTTAGCGGAACTTCGTGCAAGAATGTCACACTCTGGCAGCGTTGTTGCCGGAGTGCCAACGACTGTGGAAAGGTGAGCTTGCCACAATGCTGTGAGGCGTTAAAGTTGCCTTAATGTCATGTCATAACATTCGAGGCGTCCATGGCGTCCACACTTTTTTCTCTCGTCCAGAAAATCATCCGTAAAGGTTCACTCAGGCTTACGCTCGCATCCGGCGAGACCCATGTGGTCGGCGATGGAACCGGAGAGACGGTTGCCGTCCGGTTTGCCGATCAACAGGCAGAGGATGCCATCGCGCGCGATCCAACGCTCAAGCTCGGCGAAATGTACATGGAAGGCCGCTTCATCCTCGAGCAGGGGGATATTTACGAATTCCTCTCAATGGTGAAGCAGAATACCACAAATGAGATCTTCGATTTCCGTATGGCGGCGCTGTTGATCGGCCGCATCGCCTGGCAGCAGATCAAGAGCCGCTCGCCGATCAACCGCAACAAGTACAATGTTGCGCATCACTACGATCTGTCGGCAAAGCTGTTCGATCTCTTCCTCGATGAAGACTGGCAATATTCCTGCGCCTACTTCAATCCGCCTGGTATCAGCCTCTATGAAGCGCAGGTGGCCAAGAAGCGTCACATCGCTGCCAAGCTGCTGGTCGAACCGGGGCAGAAGGTGCTGGAGATCGGCTCCGGTTGGGGCGGCATGGCCATGTATCTCGCCGAAGCCTATCCCGGCCTCGACGTAACCGGCATCACGCTCAGCGAGGAACAGCTGAAAGTATCGCGCGAGCGGGCAGCCAAGCGTGGCCTCTCCGATCGCGTCCGCTTCGAGCTGCAGGACTATCGCTATATGACCGGCAAGAAGTTCGACCGAATCGTCTCGGTCGGCATGTTCGAGCATGTCGGCATCGGCGATTACGGCAAGTTCTTCCGCAAGGTTTCGGAGCTGCTGGATGACAACGGCGTCATGCTGTTGCACTCCATTGCCCGCCCGAAGCCGAGCTTCGCCACCAACGCCTTCATCGAGAAGTACATCTTCCCCGGCGGCTACATCCCGTCCATCGGCGAAACCACGCCGCCGCTGGAAAAGGCCGGTCTGCTCACACGGGATGCCGAGACCCTGCCGATGCACTATGCCTATACGCTAAGGCACTGGCGCAACCGCTTCGTGGCGCGCAAGGCCGATGCCGTCGCGCTCTACGACGAGAAGTTCTTCCGCATGTGGGAGTTCTATCTGGCTGGCTCCGAAATGGGCTTCCGCTGGGATGAACTCTTCATCATGCAGCTCCAGATCACCAAGAATCAGTTCGCCGTGCCCGACAACCGCAATTACATCGCGGAACGCGAAGCGAAGCTGAAGGAGTTCGAGGCGGGACGCGCACCTTTGGAGAAGGTGACGTTCTAGCGGTGGTCTGAGGCCTAAATCACTTATTGCGCCGGCGGCATGGCAGCATCCGCCAGCGCCTCCGTTCTTGTCTTTTCAGCTTGTAAAGGCGTCACTTGCCGACGTGGATGGTGAAAGTGCCGTCTTGCACCGTGCCGTCGGTGTTCAATCCCGTCAGTCGCATGGTGAATTGATCGATGCCCGAAAAACCGGAGTTCGGCGTGTAGTAGATGATGTTCCCCTGGACCGGCTTGCCCGAGCACAGATAAACGGGGCTGCCTTTCGGAAATTTGGCCGCGACCGGACCGTGCTCGATGTCGATCTTGCCATGCGCAGGTGCCTTGACGACACCGGTGTAGGGGAACCCTGCAAAGGTGCAGTCCTGCTTCACTAGAGATGCGCTCGTTATCTTCGTCTTTTTACCCGGCGCGATTTGGCGCGAAAACTGGCTTTGCTTGGCCCCGCCGATCGGTGCGCCGACGCAGCCGGAAAGCGCTAAGCCGGCGCCAAGGATCAGACCTAGGGAGATCAGGGATATGGTCTTCATTGCTTCTCTTCTTGAAATTGGGGGCTGCGAATTCATGGGTATCGGGCAAGTCTCTTCCCTTACCCATGATTGAGTAGCTTATACAGGAATTAAATCAGCGCGACAGATCGGCGCATGCAGCGGGGCATTCGCCGGAGCAACCTGAATTTGATGTCCTCAATGGATTCGGCGTCTTGTGGTTAAGAGAGCGGTAACGCGATCCGCATAGTTTGAGCCAACTCTAGGGCTGGGTATGGCCCTTTGTATTGCGTGTCATGGAGTTTCAGTTTGTTTACAAAGTTGCGCCCATTCCTCATCCTCAGCCTTTTTGGCGCCTCCACAGGCGTGGCTTACGCTGGCGACGGCCAGCATTTCTGGTCGGGTGACTGGTATCTAAGCGTCGGTGCGGCCGGTTTCTCCGCGCCGAAGTTCGAAGGCGGCAAGCACAACAAGCTGCAATGGTCGCCGCTGGTCTCCATCGGTCGGCAAGGCCCAGGCCCACGCTTTTCCTCGCGCAACGACAATCCCTCCTTTGCTCTGATCGAGAGCGACGCGTTTCGCATCGGCATCGTCGGCAAATTCGTGCCGAGCCGCGACAGCAGCGATGGCCGCGAGCTGAGGGGATTGAAGAAGGTCAAGTGGGGAGCGGAGGCTGGCGGTTTTGCCGAAGCCTACCCCACCGACTGGCTGCGCGCCCGCGTCGAAGTCCGGCAGGGCATTCGCGCCCATAGCGGCGTCGTCGCCGATGCCGCGGTCGATGCCTTTACCGACATCACTCCGGAGCTGCGCGCCTCGGCCGGTCCGCGCATGACGCTCGCCAGCAGCGACTATTTCGACGCCTATTACGGCGTCAATGCGCGCGAATCGGCTGCCTCCGGCCTTAGCGGTTACAAGCCCGGTGGCGGGGTCAAATCCGTCGGTTTCGGCGGCGCCCTGACCTGGAAGGCCTCGCAGAACTGGACCACAAGCACTTTCCTTGAATATACCCGGCTCACCGGCCCGGCCGCCGACAGCAGCCTCGTGCGCGAGCGCGGCGACCGCAACCAGCTGCTGATCGGTGTTTCCGCCAGCTACAAGTTCAATTTCACGATGAACTGAGTGATCGGCGAGGCTGTGGCCTCGCCGCTTGACCTTGGATGCCGGATGTCACTACTACTCGCCTATGCAAAACACAGGCGACATCAACGGGCGCGTCGCTGACGCGCCTTCCGGTAACTGGGTCTATCGCGTTCTGCCCCCGACGCTGTGGCCCTATGCTCAGCTTGCACGCTGGGACAGGCCAATTGGCTGGCAGCTCCTCATGTGGCCATGCTTCTGGTCCGTCGCACTCGCGGCCAATGCCTCCGTCGCCGTGGGACATGGCTCCCCCGGCTTCGTGGTGATCTATCACCTCATTCTTTACTTCATCGGCGCGGTCGCCATGCGCGGCGCCGGCTGCACCTATAATGATCTGGTCGACCACGAGATCGACATGTCCGTGGCACGCACGCGCTCGCGCCCGCTGCCATCGGGCCGCGTGACGCGTCGTCAGGCCAAGGTGTTCATCGCCCTGCAGGCCCTGGTCGGTCTGCTGGTGCTGCTGCAATTCAATTGGTTTGCCGTCGTGCTCGGCGTGCTGTCGCTTGGTATCGTCGCGCTCTACCCCTTTGCCAAGCGCTTTACGGACTGGCCGCAGTTCTTCCTCGGTCTTGCCTTTTCCTGGGGAGCGCTGATGGGTTGGGCAGGTCTGTTCGGCAGTCTGTCCTTTGCCTCGATCGTGCTCTATCTTGCAGCCATCCTCTGGACCATCGGCTACGACACGATCTACGCGCATCAGGACAAGGAGGATGACGAGCTGATCGGCGTACGGTCGACGGCCCGGCTTTTCGGCGATCGGACGCGCCTCTGGCTGGCCGGGCTCTATGGGACGGCGCTGCTTTTGATGCTGTTGTCCTTCGCGCTCGCTGGTACAAGCTGGCTGGCCTATCTCGGCCTCGTCGTTGCCGGTGGCATGTTCGCCTATCAGATCGCCGTGCTTGACATCAACAACGGCGAGCAATGTCTGGCCTTGTTCAAATCAAACAATCGGGTGGGGCTGATCATCTTTGCCGGCCTTTTCCTGTCGTTCCTGTTTCTTGTTCCCTGAGGGGAGGGATCGCCGCATCAGGTTCTAGAGGAAGGGCGTCATGACATGTGAAATCCGTCCGGCCTCGGAGGCGGATGCCGAGGCGATCAGCGGCGTAATCCTTGCAGCCCTTCGTGAGAGCAACGCGACGGACTACGCGCCGGATATCATCGCGCGCGTTGCCGAAAGCTTTAGTCCTGCTGGCATGCGCAGGCTCTTGAGCAACAGAACGGTCTTAGTGGCGATCGACGACGGAAGCCTTGTCGGCACCGCAAGCCTTGATGGTGCCGTCGTGCGCACGGTGTTCGTCTCTCCCTCTGCGCAGCGGCGTGGCATTGGCGCGAGCCTGATGGCTGCAATCGAACGGGCGGCGCAGGCAAGCGGCATCGCCGTCCTGTCCGTCCCCTCTTCGATTACCGCGCAGGGTTTCTACGAGAGGCTCGGGTTCAATGCTGTCGGCGAGAATTTCCATGGCGATGAACGAACGATCGTCATGGAGCGCTCGCTGATGCCATAAGATTTCGGCCGCGGGATTGGTTTTCCCACGGCCGACTTTTGGCGATAATCTGTATGGGAGCCGTATCAGCTCAACGCCTGGCGATGATCTCGCGGCCTTGGATCTTCATCTTGACGCCGAGCTTGCCGGTCGTGCGACGCACGAGGAAGCGGGGACGGCGGTTTGCGAAGTAGGAGTGGCGGCGACGCGGTTGGCTGTCCTGCGAGCGGACGCCACCGAGATGTTCTTCGAGCGGCCGGGCGATGCCGTCAGCTTCGATCATCAGCATGGGAATACGGAAGGCTTCCGACCAGGAGCGCCAGTCGGCGGCGATATCGCTCAGATCGTGAGCGACGAGAAGGGGGATGCAGAGATCCGGATCGGAGTGATGCAGTTCCAGCGTGACGGTGACTTCGCCGTCGCCGTGATCGATGGCGCGGGCGGCTACACCCTGGAATGCACGCTTGGGCAAGGCGACGGACAGCGGCAGGCCGCTGGACGGCAGGATCTTGCGCAGCACGGCGCCGCGCTCGTCGATCGTAATGGTGACGTCACCCTCGGCACCTCGCATGGCATAGCTGACCTGTTGCGGGAAGCGCGCCGGATCGAGCCGCAGTGTGGTTCCAGCCCAATCGGGCTTCAGGACGGTATTAGTCATCGATTTCTCTACCCTTGCTTTACCTGAGAGCCGGTTGTTCCGGTCTTCTCTCGGAGAACTTTTGTCCTCTCGTTGTTGGGCAGATTAGGCGCCGTCCCTTCCAGACAGCTTAAAAATCGAGGTTAAGAAAACTTTGCGTCGTCAAATGGTTAGCAAAGTCGAATGCATCAGGGTTTCCATAAGGTGAACACACGGCAGGGCGGTGCGTCAATATAGTACATGCAAAAGGCGAGCGTGTGTAAGTCTCAGGTAAGGTTTGTATGCAATAATCACAGCCAGATTCGCCCCCTTTATTAGAGATCTATTGGGATTCTGCTGATGATTTCCACTTATCTTGGTTATACCATCGCAACCAGAGATATGGCGACCTCCCTCAATCAGGTGGCGCAGCAGTCGCAAAACAAGCGTTTGATCGACTATTACAACGCCAATATCGGCAAAGTAACGAACGTCGATGACTTCCTGAATGACTATCAGCTATACAGTTACGCAATGGAAGCCTACGGGCTTTCGGACATGACCTATGCCAAGGCCTTTATGAAACAGGTCCTGACAAGCGACCTCAGCGACAGCAGCAGTTTCGCCAATAAGCTCACGGATCCGCGCTATAAGGAGTTCGCTGCGGCGTTCAATTTCGGCACGAGCTCGTCAAGCACGACGAATACGGCACAAACCAGTACGCAGGAAGACGACCTCATAGGGCTTTACCAGCAGTCGTTTACGAATGAGGAGACGTCGGCGGCGACCGAAACGAGCTATTACAGCCAGAATATCAGCTCGGTTAAGACGGTTGACGACCTCCTCGGCAATACCCGCCTGCGCAACTACGTGCTCCAGGCCTACGGCATCGACCCGACCTATGTGTCGAATTCGTCTCTGAAGCAGATGCTGACGAGCGATCTCAGCGACCCCAACAGCTACGTCAATCAGAATGGCGGCACCGCCGACAAGGCTCTGGTGGCGGAATTCAATTTCAATGCCGACGGCACCATCAAGACATCGACGCCGGATGGCGATACGGCCTATTACGAGGCCAATATCGGCAATGTCACCTCAGTCGACCAGCTGACGTCCAATCCGCAGCTGTTCCAGTACGTCAAAACGGCATTCAATATCCCGTCCTACATCACGGCGGACCAGTTCAACGCTTCCGCCAAGGATGCCGGCACCGCGAGTTCGAACGGGCTGACCGCCGTCATGGCTGAGTTCAACTTCCAGAGCGACGGCACGGTCGCATCCGGCTCGCAGGCCCAGACGTCCGATCAGATAAGCGCCACCACGGCAGGCTATACCACGAACTATCCGGGCGGCCCGCAGACCCTCAGCCAGCAGGCCGATGTGATGAGCGCCTACAATTCCACCGTGCCCTCGTTCACGACGAGCGTTGGCGCAACCGACAATGATCTCTATTACAAGAATCATATTGGCTCCATCACGTCAGTCGACCAGCTGACCTCGGACACGCGTCTTTTCGATTACATCAAGACGGCTTATGGCATCGATTCGACGACGCCCGCGGTCGTCTTCAAGAACGCTTTCGCCGATTCGACGACTGCCTCCATCTTCGGCCTGACCGATGTCGTCTCCCAGTTCAATTTCCAGTCGGACGGGACGCTTGCTTCCGGCCAGACGGCGCAGTCCCAGGATGAGATCGACGCGGCCTCCACGGCCTATATGAGCAATTACCAGTCATCGCAGTCGACCCTGACCACGGATGCGGTCAACAACTACAAGAACCGCATTGCGGACGTGAAGACCATCAAGGATTTCTTTGCGAGCAATACGTCCGACAGCAGTACCGCCAACGATAGCGCGCCGGAACTCTACCAGATGGCGCTGCGCGCCTATGGCATCGGCGAGAACGAGCTCACGAAGACTCAGCTGACCAAGATTCTCGAAAGCGATCCCTACGATTCGAAGAGCTATGTCAGCTCGTTGAAGGATTCTCGTTTCACCGCGCTCGCCAAGGCATTCAATTTCGACAGCAAAGGCAATCTGAAGGCGCCGGTGCAGTCTTTGTCGGAGACGCAGATCAACAGCTATATCTCGGAATACTCCAGCCGCAGCACGGCAGGGCTGTCGGGCGCCGAACTGACTAAAGCCACCAGCGATGCCAAAACCGCCGGCACCTATTTCGCCACCAACATCGTCAAAGTGACCAGCGTCACGGATCTGCTGGCCGACAGCAAGCTTACGAATTTCATCCTGACAGCCAACGGCATCGATCCGAAGACCGTTACTACGGCGACGTTGAAGAAGGCTTTCGCTTCCGATCCGTCCAGCTCGACGAGCTTCATCAACACGACCGACGGTGCCAAATTCAAGAGCATCGTTGAGGCGTTCAATTTCGGCACCGACGGAAACCTGACCGACACGAAGCTCGGCACAGCGCAAAACCAAGGCGCTCTTGCGGCGACCAACGATCTCTATCTGCATCAAACGCTGGAAGATCAGCAAGGCGAGACCAATCCCGGCGTGCGTCTGGCGCTCTACTTCCAGCGCAAGGCGCCCGATATCAACTCGATCTATGACATCATGGGCGATTCCGCTCTCTATGAAGTCATCACCACGACCTACAATTTGCCGAGCTCGATCTCCAGCATGGATGTCGATACCCAGGCCAGTATGCTGAAAAAGTTCGTCAATGTGAGCGACCTGCAGGACCCGGACAAGGTCAACCAGCTGCTGCAGCGGTTCTCGGCGATGTACGACCTGGAGAACAACACGACGTCCTCGACGTCGCCAGCACTCTCGATTCTCACGGGCTCGTCGTCGAGCTCCGGCATCAGCGCCGACACTCTGCTTTCCATCGCACAGCTGTCCTCATCGCGGTAACAGATCCCGCAAAAAATTTAACCTGTCTCACTGCCGCGTTCCCGCTCGGCAGAGTCGAGTCATGCATTTGTTTTTACGGGGCTTTCGAACATACACGGGAATGTTTAATGGGTGCGGAATGGCTGCTTTCCACAACGGCAGGAAGGAACTTATTAACCATCCTTGCCCTATTCGATTTGAGAAGCCAACGGCAATATCAATGACTGGGTTGCAGGTCTCATGCGTCTTTCCCGAACGACACTTTCCAATGCGTCACAAGGCGTCCAGCCGGAGGGCGATCTCGACGCCGAGCAGGCGGCCGAAGAGGCACGTCGCGCCGAGCAGATCGCCGCTCGTCGCGCGTTCCTGGAAGAGAAGATTCGCAATGCCCGCGAAGCCAAGCGCAAGGCTGAAGAGCAGCGTCACGCCGAGGAAAAGCGCCTCGCCGAAGAGGTGAGGAAGCGTACCGCCGCAGCACCGCCGCCGGTCGTGGAAGCGCTGCAGTCCGCCGCCGTCACGAGCGAGCAGGAAATGCCGGTTCTGCCGCAAGGAATCTCCGCGGAAGATCTCGCATCGCCCGGCTGGCAGAATGCCTTCCTGATGGGACCGAACGTGCGCTTCACCCGTACGCGCGAAAACGAAATCATCAGCCGCCGTCCGCCCACCGAGCCGAAGCCCGAGATCCGGCCGCTCGTGTCGGCGCATGCGACGATGCGGGTCATGGAACCGCCGGTCGTTGAAGCGTCCGCGGCATCGGCTGCGGCCATTGTCGTCCCGCCCGTGCGGCAGGACGAATTCCATCTGCCACCGCTCGAAGACATGCCGCTGGTGGTGGATGGCTACATTCCGACAGTAATTCAGAATTCTCCGGCAACCGAGCCGGACGCATTGGAGATGACCGTTATCGCTACCGCATTCTTGAAAGCTCCCGCGATCGCGCTGGATGCTTCCCCTGTTCAGTCAAGTGTTTCCGAGTCCCTAGCCGCGCCTGTGGTCGAGTCGCGTCTTGCCCATCTTTCCGATTTCGCCTTCTGGGATGCGATGCCGTTCGATGGCGAATTCGTTTCTGCCCTCAAGGGGGGGCCGAAGCAGGCTGTGACGCCGCCCAAGCCGGAAGTTGATGCCGAATCGATTATTGCGAAATTCCGCGTCGTCGAGTGCCGTCGCCCGGCTGCCGCCGTCGAGCCGCAGCCCGTTGTCGCGCCGTCGCCGGCTGTCGAAGTCGCAACGCCAGTTGAAACCAATTCCAACCAGCCGACGGCGGATCTCAGTACACCGGCCATGGATGAGCTTGCAGCACTGGAGGCCGCCGTCCTAGCCCCGGCCATCGAAGTTGCGCCCATCGCTGAAGAAGCGCCCCAGGCTGAGCAGCAGCCTGCGGTGGAGGCACCGGCCGAGGCATTCGTGCCGCCTGCGTTCGTCACTGCAGTCTATGGTGCTGAAGCCGCCCCGGCCGTCGAGATTCGTCCTGCACCGGTCATGGTCGTGGCACCGATGCCGAAGAAGGTTGCCGCCCCGGTTTCTATCGAGCCGGTCGCCAAGGCTGCAGCCACCATGCCGGCCGTCGAAGCCGCAGCGCAGCGCCTGATTGATGCACCGCCGTCGCCGATCTCGCCGCGTCGGCCCGTTTCCCTGACGCCGCCCGAGTGGCGCCCGATCGCCCGCACCGCGGACGGAGAATACGAACTGCCGCCGCGCGAACTGCTGCAGGAGCCTGTCGCCCGTTCGGGCGTGATCATGACGCAGGAAACGCTGGAGCAGAATGCTGGCCTGCTGGAAAGCGTGCTCGAGGATTTCGGCGTCAAGGGCGAGATCATCCACGTCCGTCCAGGCCCTGTCGTGACGCTCTATGAATTCGAGCCGGCACCCGGCGTCAAATCCTCGCGCGTCATCAACCTTGCGGACGATATCGCCCGCTCGATGTCGGCGCTCTCGGCTCGCGTCGCCGTCGTTCCCGGCCGCAACGTCATCGGCATCGAACTGCCGAACGTCAACCGCGAGACCGTCTATTTCCGTGAGATGATCGATTCGCCCGATTTCGAGAAGAGCGGCTACAAGCTGGCGCTCGGCCTCGGCAAGACGATCGGCGGCGAGCCTGTCATCGCCGAGCTTGCGAAGATGCCGCATCTGCTCGTTGCCGGCACCACCGGTTCGGGCAAGTCGGTCGCGATCAACACGATGATCCTGTCGCTGCTCTATCGCATGACGCCGGAACAGTGCCGCCTGATCATGGTCGATCCGAAGATGCTGGAGCTGTCAGTCTATGACGGCATTCCACACCTTCTGACTCCCGTCGTGACCGATCCCAAGAAGGCCGTCATGGCGCTGAAATGGGCGGTGCGCGAAATGGAGGATCGCTACAAGAAGATGTCGCGCCTCGGTGTGCGCAACATTGACGGCTACAACAGCCGCGTTGCTTCCGCCAAGGAAAAGGGCGAGACGATTCACGTCATGGTCCAGACTGGCTTCGACAAGGGCACCGGTGCCCCGATCGAAGAGCAACAGGAAATGGACCTGACGCCGATGCCCTATATCGTCGTCATCGTCGACGAAATGGCCGACCTGATGATGGTCGCCGGCAAGGAAATCGAAGGCGCGATCCAGCGTCTGGCGCAGATGGCGCGTGCGGCCGGCATCCACCTGATCATGGCAACACAGCGTCCTTCGGTCGACGTCATTACCGGAACGATCAAGGCGAACTTCCCGACGCGCATCTCCTTCCAGGTGACGTCGAAGATCGACAGCCGTACGATCCTCGGTGAGCAGGGTGCCGAACAACTCCTCGGCCAGGGCGACATGCTGCACATGGCCGGCGGCGGCCGCATCTCCCGCGTCCACGGACCCTTCGTGTCCGACGAGGAAGTCGAAAAGGTCGTCGCTCATCTTAAGCTGCAGGGCCGTCCGGAATATCTCGATACGGTCACCGCCGACGAGGACGAGGAAGACGAGGAAGAAGATACGGCCGTCTTCGACAAGGGCGCGATTGCCTCGGAAGATGGCGACGATCTCTACGAACAGGCGATCAAGGTGGTCATGCGCGACAAGAAGTGCTCGACCTCCTACATCCAGCGCCGCCTCGGCATCGGCTATAATCGGGCCGCCTCGCTCGTCGAGCGCATGGAAAAGGACGGTCTGGTCGGCCCCGCAAACCATGTCGGCAAGCGCGAAATCATCACCGGCAACCGCAATGGCGGCGGCAATGCGAGCCAGGAAGACTTCGATTGATTACTTAGGCAGCCAAGCCTACTCGATACCGGAATGAAAAGAGAAGCGGCTCTCCATTGGAGGGCCGCTTCTTTTTTCAAACCCGCTCAAGCTTGAGATGCGGCAGCGGCGGGAGCTCGACGTGGATCGCATCATCTCGCTGCACGCGGCCGCCTCTTGAGACGATGCCCATGATGCCGGCCTTGCGGATCAGACCTCCATCGGCATCCTTGTCGAGCACCGCATGTAGCAAGCCTCTCTGAAAATTGTCGATCTGCTTGCAGGGATTGCGCAGGCCCGTCACCTCGACGATTGCTTCCGCGCCGATATGAAGGCGCGTACCTTGAGGCAGCGAAAGCAGGTCGATCCCTCTGGTCGCGATATTTTCGCCCATATCGCCCGGCGAAACGGAAAATCCCTTCTCCGTCAGTTCGTCGAACAGCTCCTCATGGATGATATGCACCTGGCGCAGATTGGGCTGGGTCGGATCGACCGCGACGCGGGAACGATGCTTCACCGTCACTCCCATGTGCGCGTCGCCTTCGACGCCAAGCCCCGTCAGCAGCTGAATGTGATCCTTGGTCTGCTTCCTGAACTCGTGCACGCCGCTGCTGCTGACTGATGTCACATATATGCGCTTGTCGCCCATGCCGAACCCTTCCATAAACGATCGAGATCTTTATAAATTGGTATATACCAATTTCAAGGCGACAGATTTGTGATGGTAGAGAAAATTCGACAGGACGAAGGCGCAAAAACTGCGGGAGGCTGGGCGACCGTTGCCGCGGACCTCAGGCGCGCCATCGATGGCGGTCACCATGCTCCGGGAAGCCGCCTGCCGAGCGAGCGCGCCTTGTCCGAACAATTCGGCGTCTCCAGGGTGACGATGCGGCGTGCGATCGCCGAACTGGAGGGGGAGGGGCTGCTACGTGTTGCGCGCGGCAGCGGTGCCTATGTCCGCGCCGACATGCCCGTCCGCTTCCAGCTGGGCGACAAGGTACGCTTCAGCAAGGATCTGACCGCGACGGATGCCAACCTCACGCGCAAGGTTGTCTCGGCAAGGGAAATCCCGGCAACCGCCGATGTCGCTACGCGGCTAAATCTCCGGCCGGACGAGACGGTGCTGGAAATATGCGTGGTCGCCTATGCCGATGCGCTTCCTGTCTCCGTCGTCATGCGCAGCTGCTCGGCGAAACGTTTTTCCGGCTTGGCGGAGAAGTTTGTCGCAACAGGCTCGTTTACGGCGGCGCTGAGGGATTACGGCGTGACAGACTATTGGCGCCGCTCCACCGACATCACGGCGCGGATGCCGACGGAAGCCGAGGCGCGCCTCCTGCAGCAGTCGCGCCTGACGCCCGTGCTTGCCTATGCCGGCGAAGACATCGATGCCGACGGCACGATCATCTCGTGCCAGATCGGCTGCTTCGCCTCGGAGCGGGTTGTCGTGACGGTTTGATATCTCAGACCTTGAGAACCTTTCCCGGATTCATGATCCCGGCTGGGTCGAAGGCCGACTTGATCCGTCGCATCAGATCCATCTCGATATCGGAGCGGATCGAGGCAAGCTCGTCGCGCTTCAGCTGGCCGATGCCATGCTCGGCCGAGATCGAGCCGCCATGCTGCAGCACCAGCCCATGCACGATCTTGTTGATCTCGCGCCAGCGGCCGATGAAACCAGCCTTGTCGGCGCCGACCGGCTGCGAGATGTTATAGTGGATATTGCCGTCGCCCATATGCCCGAAAGCGCAGACGCGCGCCCCCGGCATGGCAGCGACGACGGCCTTTTCGGCCTCCGCCATGAATTGCGGGATCTGCGCCACCGGCACGGAAACATCGTGCTTGATTGAGCCGCCTTCCGGCTTTTGCGCATCCGACATGCTCTCGCGCATGTGCCAGATAGCCTTCTGTTGGGTTTCCGAGCTGGCGATGGCCGCATCCTGTATCAGGCCGGCCTCATAACCCTGCTCGAGCAGCGCCGTCATCATCCGCTCGGCCGTCTCGGCCGAATCGGAGGTGGAGATATCAATCAGCACATACCAGGGATGCGCCGTCTCCAGCGGATCGCGCACGCCCGGAATATGCCGTGTGGTGAACTCGACGCCGATGCGCGGCATCAGCTCGAAACCGGTCAGCGCCGTGCCGCAAAGGCTTGAGGCGTTCTTGAACAGGGTCAGCGCGTCGTCGACCGATTGCAGGCCGGCAAAGGCGACCTGATGGCCGAGCGGCTGCGGGAAAAGCTTCAGCACGGCGCCGGTGATGACGCCGAGCGTGCCTTCCGCGCCGATGAATAGATCGCGCAGATCGTAGCCGGTATTGTCCTTCTTCAGGCGGCGCAGCCCATTCCAGATCTCTCCCGTCGGCAGCACGACTTCAAGGCCAAGGCAAAGCTGGCGCATATTGCCATAGGCAAGAACGGCCGTGCCCCCGGCATTGGTGGAAAGATTGCCAGCAATGCGGCACGAACCTTCGGAGCCGAGTGAAAGCGGGAACATGCGGCCATGTTCGGCCGCTGCTTTATGAACATCGGCGAGAATACAGCCGCCGTCGACGATCATGGTGTTGCCGACCGGATCGATATCGCGAACGCGGTTCATGCGCTCCAGCGACAGGATGATGTCGGAGCCACCCTCGCGCGGCGTCTGCCCGCCGACAAGGCCGGTATTGCCGGTCTGCGGCACGATGGCCGTGCCGGTCTCGCTGGCAAGTTTCAGGATCGCGGAAACCTCTTCCACGGAGCCGGGTTTCAGCAGTATGGGCGAAGCGCCATGATAGAGCCCTCGGTTCTCAACAAGATGCGGCGCGATTTCCGCAGGGTCTCGCACGGCATGTTTTTCACCGACGATGGCGGCGAAGCGATCCAGAAGGTCGGAAGAGGGGGCGGAGCTGCTCATGGCGTGTCCTTTGCCTGATGGTGTCGGGCTGATTATTCTCTGGGCGCGGCCGCGCGGCGCAGCCGGTCGTTGATGGCCTCGCCGAGGCCCTCGTCGGGAATATGGGAGAAAGCAATTGTCGTTGCACCGGTGGCGTCGGCGCGCTTCATGAAGTCGAAAAGGTTTGCTGCGGCTTCGGAGAGATCGCCTCCGGCGCTCAGATCCAGCACGGCAACGGCTTTTTCGATGCCGGCAATGTCGGGCGTCCCGAAGCGGATCAGCGTCTCGTTCTCGGAAACCTCCGTCGCATTCAGCCGCACGGCCGCTCCCGGCGCATAATGCGAAGCCATCATGCCTGGAGCCTCGATTGCAGCCGAAGCTTTCTTCTTGCGCTTCAGCGCCTTGCCGGCCACGCGCTCGATCTCGCTTGCCGCGAGACCGCCTGGCCGCAGCAGGCGCATCTCGCCGTCCTCGACCTTCACGATGGTCGACTCGACGCCGACGACCGAAGCCCCGGCATCGAGAATGAGGCTAATGCGTTCACCGAGATCGTCATGGACATGATCGGCGCTGGTGGCGCTGATCTTGCCTGACGTGTTGGCGCTTGGTGCTGCAAGCGGCCGGTTGAACGCGCGGATCAGATCGCCGGCAAAGCCTTTGGGTACGCGGATGCCGACAGTATCAAGCCCGGCTGTCGCCAGCGGGTGGATGCCGCTATCGGGCTTGAGTGGCAGCACCAATGTCAACGGGCCAGGCCAGAAGGCTTCCGCCAGCTTCCGAGAGGTAGGATCGAAGATCGCATAGCGCTCGGCCATGGCGAGATCGCTCATATGGCAGATCAGCGGATTGAAGCGCGGCCGCCCCTTCGTTTCATAGATGCGGGTAATGGCGGCTGGATTGGTGGCGTCAGCGGCAAGCCCGTAGACCGTCTCCGTCGGTAGACCGATCGGTAGACCCTCGGCAAGGGTTGCCGTCGCGACCTCTATTGCCGTTTGCGGATGTTCGAGAATGTCTATGTGTCGTGCCATGGCCTGCCTGCTTGCAGTTCAGGCCGTTCTTATGCTCTTCGAGTTTTGGGATCAATCGTCAAAGCTGGCGAATGATGTCGCGAAGCTGCTCGTTGCGGGCGCCGAGCAAAAGAACATTACGGATGGCGATCTGCGGATCGTGCGTGTGGAAGAGCACGCCGTTGCCGCGAATGTCGCGATTGATCGTCAGCTTCTTGTCTTCCGCTTGCTTGTCCGGATGGATGGCGACGGCGAAATACATCCGCGAATATTTCAGACTGATGTCTTCGAAGAAATTCTCTTCCTGGCCGATCCGGGCAAAGAAGTTGGCGATGTAGAAAGCCCAGTTCACCTGCTCATATTGCGCGAACTGCGTCCGCGCGGCTGTCACGTGGCAGTAGCCGAGATGCGGCGTGTCCTTCAGCGTGTGATGGAAGATGAGCTTCGGGAAACGGATTGATTTGTGGAAGCTGTTGAGCCGGTCATGTGTCTTTTCACCGGCATCTCTCAGCTTCTGCGCCGTGCGCACCGCTACTTGCTCATGGCTGATATATTCCCGCTCTTCCGCAAGCCAGTGCGACCTGTTGCGGTTGATGCGGCCCGTGCGCAGGAATTCGCTGTAGCCCGTTGTTGATACCGGTGGCGCCGGCTCGGGCTCGGCGGGCTTCCCAGCGTCGAAATATCTGAGTTTGGCCATGCCGGATCTCGCTTTAGACGTCTCTGGACGGCATGGTAGACGGAATAGCTTGAGCCGGGCTTAACCAATTTGAGACGCCGAACCTTGAGGAGACAGACAAACATGCCTGGAATTATCGATCTCAAGCAGCTTCTGTCCGGCATGAAGCCGAATCTCGTTGAAGGCGAATTCGTCTATTGCAGCGTCCCGGCATCGGCACTGGCCGATCATTTGCATCTGGAGCCGATCGGGCTGTTCCGAGAAAAAGAAGGTATAACGTTGATCCTTCCGCAGGAGGCGGCCCACATGGCAGCGCTTGCGGTCATGCCCGCCATGCGCATGATCACGCTCGAAGTCCATTCGTCCCTGGAGGCGGTCGGGCTTACTGCGGCCTTCGCCACGGCCCTTGGAAATGAGGGCATTAGTGCCAATGTCGTCGCTGCCTATTACCACGATCACATCTTCGTTCCGGCTGCCGATGCGGAGCGCGCCATGACTGCGCTGCTGGCGCTTTCCGCCACCCAGGCAGCCCGTCGATAACAGCTCTGTCGCATTCAGAATAAAGCGTCATCATTCGGGTGCGGATGGGCTGCATATCCGCATTTTGGCATGGTCGCATAAGCGATTGAATCATCTTCCTATAATGCCTTTTCGTGGAACCGTCTCGGCGTTCCGTTTCGCCTGTCGTCAATTTCGGAGCCGATGTCGCATTGCAGCGCAGCGGCTGACGGAACCGAGAGCTATGATGCCATCAATCTCAAGGTGCCGTCTGCTAGGGAGACGGAGAATTGGGAAGCCGGTCAAAATCCGGCGCTGCCCCCGCAACGGTGGTGGAGTGAGGCATGGCGAATAAAGCCACTGGGTCGGCCGACCTGGGAAGGTGCCATGGGGTTCTGGAAACAGGGCCGCTCCAGAGCCCGGAAACCAGCCTTGGGCGCATAAGGTTTACTGACCGCGGCGGGTGGTCGGGACATTGCTTTTGGCCGCTCCCAATCGGCCGCGCATGTCCTTTGCCCCCTTCCTGGTACTGCTAAGGATAGGCAAATGGACATCAGCAGCAAAGTTCTGCGGCAATTGAAGAACCACCGGACGGGCTTGAGCCTGGAGCAACCCTTCTATACCGATCCGGATTACTTCAAGCTCGATATGGAGACGATCTACTATCGCGACTGGCTGTTCATCGGCCATGATTGCGAAGTGCCGCGCGCGGGCAATTACTTCACCGTCCAGATCGGCGACTATCCCGTCGTGATCGCCCGCGGCCGCGATCAGGTCATCCGGGCCTTCCATAACAGCTGTCGCCATCGCGGCTCGCGCGTCTGCTCGACCGAGCGCGGCTCCTCGGCGAAGCTTGTCTGCCCCTATCACCAGTGGACCTACGAGCTCGACGGCTCGCTGCTCTTCGCCCGCCAGATGGCCGAGGATTTCGACAAGAGCCAGCATTCGCTGAAGCCGGTTCATTGCGAAAGCGTCGGTGGCTACATCTTCATCTGCCTCGCGCAGAACGCTCCCGATTTCGCGCCGGTTCGCGCCGCGATCGAGCCCTACATGGCGCCGCACCGCATCAGCGAAGCCAAGGTCGCCTTCCAGAGCACCATCATCGAGAAGGGCAACTGGAAGCTCGTCTGGGAAAACAACCGCGAATGCTACCATTGCGCCGCCAATCACCCGGAACTTTGCCGTACTTTCCCGGAAGCGCCGACCGTGACCGGCGTTCAGGGCGCAATGAACGATCCCGTCATCGCCGAGCACTGGCAGCGCTGCGAAGCAGCCGGCCTGCCGAGCGAGTTCAAGATTTCGCCTGACGGACAGTTCCGCGCCGCTCGCATGCCGCTGATCGAAGGTGCGGAAAGCTACACCATGTCCGGCCAGAATGCCGTCAAGCGGCCGCTCTCGTCTGACGTAACGATCAACGGCATCGGCACGATGCTATTGTTCCATTACCCGACGACATGGAACCACATGCTCGGCGACCACGCCATTTCCTTCCGCGTCCTGCCGATCAGCGCTGAGGAAACCGCCGTCACCACCAAGTGGCTCGTTCACAAGGATGCGGTCGAAGGCGTCGACTACAATCTCGAAGAACTGACCCACGTCTGGACCGAAACCAACGATCAGGACCGCCGCATCGTCGAGGAAAATGCCTTTGGCATTCGCTCGCCGGCCTATGAGCCCGGTCCTTATTCGGAAATCCATGAAGGCGGCGTCATGCAGTTCGTCGAATGGTACACGACATTCATGATCAACCGGCTGCAGGGCGACCAGGCCAAGCTGTCGGCGGTTGCCTGAGCATGAACATGGCCGTCTCCCATTCGCATCGACACCTCGACCAAATGCAGCCCTGGAGCGACAGGCAGCATATGCTCGAATGTCTCTCCGTCACGCCCGAGGCGCCCGATGTGATGACCTTCACATTCGGCTCCGACAAGGACAACTGGTTCCGCTATCTGCCGGGCCAGTTCGTGACGCTGGAGCTGCCGACGGCTCCGGAGCCGGTCATGCGCACCTATACGCTCTCCTCGACGCCGTCGCGGCCCTTCTCGGTCGCCGTGACGGTGAAGGCGCAGAAGGACAGTATCGGCACGCGCTGGATGTTCGAGAACCTGAAGCCCGGCATGCGCATCAAGGCTTTCGGCCCGCTCGGCGATTTCAGCCATATCCGCCATCCCGGTGAAAAATACCTCTTCGTCTCCGCCGGCTCCGGCATCACACCGATGATGTCGATGACGCGCTACATGTCCGATATCGCACCGCTGTCTGACATTACTTTCGTCAATTGCTCGCGCAGTCCGACCGATATCATCTTCCGCTCCGAGCTCGAATATCTCGCCCGCTTCATGCCGAACCTCAATCTTGGTCTCATCGTTGAAGGCTGCGGCCGCACCGATCTGTGGTCGGGGCTGAAGGGACGCATCGACAAGGCGAAGATCGGCCTGCTGGCCCCCGATTTCATGGATCGGACGATTTTCTGCTGCGGCCCGGAAGTCTTCATGGACGCCGTCCGCTCCATGCTGGAAGCGCATGGCTTCGACATGTCGCGCTACCATCAGGAAAGCTTTCAGCCCGCCAATGCGGCAACGCCGCTTGCCGAAGTTTCCGACGATGCCTCCGGTGAGGCTGCAACGACGATCCGCTTTACCATGGCAGGCAAGGATGTGGCCTGTGCCGCGGGGCAGACCGTGTTGCAGGTGGCGCGCGGCGCGGGCGTGCGCATCGGCGCGGCCTGCGAATCCGGCCTCTGCGGGACATGCCGGGTGATGAAGCTTTCGGGCGAGGTCGAGATGAGCCACAATGGTGGCATCCTCGATGACGAGATCGACGAGGGCTATATCCTCGCCTGCTGCTCGCGCCCGAAGACGGATGTTCAGATCGAGGCATAGCATCGACTTGAAAGCCGCCTCGCCAAGCTAGAGCAATTCCAGGAAAAGTGCGCAACAGTTTTCCGGGAATTGCTTAAAAACAAAGAGATAGAGCGGTTTCGCGATCCAAAGAAAAGCGGAAACGCTCTAGAAATCCTGATAGTTCAGCTCGTTGATTTCGACCGGCTTCGATTGTGGGGTCGAGGCCGTGACGACTGGGTCGATATCGACCATGAGTGAAATGAGGGTCTGTCGCGGCCCGCTGCACATCTGCGTGAGCGCGATCGTCAGGTCCGGTGCGGGCAGGGGTTTGGCCGGCAGAAGATCGCCCTGCGGCCAGATCCTGGCGAGCTGAACCTTCGTCATCGGCACGACGTTGACGTCGATATCGGTGAGCGTGCCCGGCACCCGATAGGGGCAGCTCTTCTCGGAACAATTGTCCGACGACGCAAACTGCCAGATGGCATAATTGTCCCAGTTGCCGAGCGGGAAGGTGCCTTTCACGTCGGGCTTGTAGCGCGCATACCACAGGGGCAGCCGCGACAGCAGCGGATAGGTGCCGCGATGATCGGCGATATAGCGCGCCGTGTTGTGATTGACGTAGAGAATGGGATAGCGCCCGGTCCTGACCTTGATGTGGGCGACGAAGATCTGCGCATCATCGAGCGACATGAATTGCGTCGCATCCATGCCGTCGATGTCGAGGACCATGAGTTCGTCCGGCTGCGGATCGGCATAGTCGAGAAAATGATTGGCCTGGTCGATCGGATTGCCGGGCCGGCCCAGATGATAGGCGCCCCATAGCAGGCCATTCGTCTTTGCCAGCATGCGGCGCGTTTGAAACAGCTCGCGGCTGACGGCGTACTTGCGCCACATCGTCCTGCAATGGGCCACTGTGTCGCCGCCATGGTCGCCGGTGCAACTGAAGCTTTCAGGTAATCCATCCGACGCCTTGGAGATGAAGCCGGCGATCCGTTTGTCCTGCAGAAAGGCGGTCCAGTCGATGGTGTTCAGCTCGTAAGCATCGACAATCAGGGCGTTTTTTGGATCGCCCCAAGGCTGGCTTTCACCGGCCGAAGGCTTGGAGACCGACCCCATCAGGGTCAGGATCGTCAACAAGCTGTAAATGAGGAGGTTACTCTTTCGGTATCCTTTCATGAAATAATAGTAAGGATTGCTGGTTAATCTTGGGTTAAGAATGAAATCACTATAAATTCATGGTGGAGCCCCGCATAACTCCTTAATTCGGTAGGGATTTGAGGAACTAAATAACGCGCTGCCGCGTTTCTTGTCGTCTACTCGCATATGCGACGAAGCAGGCAGTGAAACCTTGCTCGGGATGCATTCCCGACATGAAACGCCTACAGGCTTGAGTATCAAGTCGAACCAGGGAATGGAGATAAAAATGCTTGGTTTCCGTGCAAAAACCGCGACAGTCGCCTTAACGGCTGCCGTCGCCCTGACGAGCTTCACACCGTCTTTCGCCATGCAGATGCCCGCCGCACCAATCGTCAGTCAATCCGCGCCTGCCCAGGCTGCACCCGGCAATGTCGAACAGGTGCAGTGGCGCCATGGTGGTTACTATCGCCGCGGCTGGTATGGCGGCTACCGCGGTTATCGCGGCGGCTATCGTCATGGTTATCGCTATCACGACGGCTATTGGTTCCCGCTGGCAGCCTTCGGCGCCGGTGCGCTGATCGGCGGCGCAATCGCTAGCCAGCCGCGCTATTACGAACCCGCTCCGGCTCCGAGCGCCGGCATCAATCCGCGCCATGTCGAATGGTGCGAGGGACGCTATCGTTCCTACCGCGCTTACGACAATACGTTCCAGCCGAACTCCGGCCCGCGCCGCCAGTGCTATTCGCCGTATTTCTAAGCAGCGGTCCCAGAATGAAAAATGTCAGCCGTCCGGTTCCCGCCGGGCGGTTTTTTTATGCTTCGATGTCAGAGAATATTGACCCGCCTGAGCAGCCACCATGCCAGCAGCATGGAGGCGACGATGAACCCTACGGCATATCCGGTGCCGCTTGCACCGCCCGCCAGCGGCAGCCCCGATGTGTTCATGCCGAAGAAGCCGGTCACCAGCGTTGGCGGCAACAGAAATGCGGTCATGATCGACAGGATATAGAGATGCCGATTGATTTCGGAAGCGAGCTTCGAGTCGATCTCTTCGTGCAGCAGCCTGGCCCTTTCCTGCAGGGCATAGACATCATGCTCTACCGCTTCCAGTCGTCCCGTCAGTCGGGCGGCGACATCTTCGAAGCCGAGCGGCATTTCCTCGTCGTCCGAGGCAGCGGCATGGCGCATCAGCGAGAGAACGGTCCGCAGATGGCGATGCAGGCGCACGATCGTCCTGCGGATGGGCGGAAGCTTGGCGCGCTCATCGCGCGACGTGTTCCCGTGGACGAAATCCTCGATGCCGTTCAGCTCTTCGCTGATTTCAATGACAACAGAGATCAGGGTCCGCTGGAATTCGACGACGATCAGCTCGAAAATATCCACCGGGCCTGTGAACCGCGCTGCATTCTTTTCGATCAGTACGCGGGTTCTGTCGAGGCTGCGAAGCGGCTGCAGCCGGCTGGTGATGAGCATGCGATCGGTGAACGCGAAATGCAGCCAGCCGATGTCGTGGGTATTGTGGGCGAAGTCGCGCTGGAAGTCGACCAATGTGCCGAAAAGCATCTGCTCGTCGACCGTAATCGTCGCATGTGTCTCATGCGTGGTCAGCGCTATGCGGGCAGCCTCGTTCAGTCCCGGCGCATCCTCAAGGAAGGCCGGTACCCGCGCATCCACGAGATTGAGATGCAGCCAGAGAAAACCGTCGTCGCTGAAGAGCGTCGAACGGTCGGTATCGTCAGGCAGGCGCTCCGGCTTGGCCGCGTCGGGACGGAGACGGTATGCCCAGATAAAGCCGGGTATGGTATTGGCTGACGTGAGCGTGTTCATGGGGGCATCGTTCGCATTGTCTGAACAGTTGCCTTAGTCTTCGTTCATGACGATTGTTTATGCAAGTCCGTGCTTTCGCGGAATAATCGCGGATATAGGCGGCGATGTCACAGCCGCGCAGCGCGCGTAAGACGCATGTCAGGTTCGAGTTCGCGAGACGGTGGAAATCGGCGTCTCTGCAATTTGAGAAAATTGACGTTTACGTAAAAATAAACTAGCTATAGCCACAAATGGCCGATGGTCCGGGTGAGGCGGATCATTGCCAGCACCGATCCGGAGGAAAGCATCATGTACAAGGCGCCTGTCGAAGAAATCGCGTTCACGCTGAAACATGTCGCCGGCATGGAGCGCGCCATGGAAGAGGGCGCTCTTGGCGATCTCAGCACCGATCTTGTCGATGCCATCCTGTCGGAAGCCGGGCGTTTCGCCGGCGAGGAGGTGGAGCCGCTTGCCGACGTCGGCGACAAGCAAGGCGCAAGGCTGGTGGACGGCAAGGTGGTCCTTCCCGATGGCTGGGAGAAGCTCTATCGCGACTGGATCGCCGGCGGCTGGAATGGCCTGACCGCACCGGAGGAGTTCGGCGGCCAGGGCCTGCCGCACATGCTGAACATCGCGACGCTGGAAATGTGGAATTCCGCCTCGATGGCCTTCGGCCTTGCACCGACGCTGACCATGGGCGCGATCGAGGCGCTGCATGCTCACGGCAGCGACGATCTCAAGAAGACATATCTGGCAAAGCTCGTTTCCGGCGAATGGTCCGGCACGATGAACCTGACCGAGCCGCATGCCGGTTCCGATGTCGGCGCCCTGCGCTCACGCGCCGAACGCCGCGATGACGGCACCTATCGCATCTTTGGCCAGAAGATCTTCATCACCTGGGGCGATCATGAGGCGACCGAGAACATCATCCATCTCGTTCTCGCCCGCCTTCCCGATGCGCCTGCCGGCACGCGCGGCATTTCGCTCTTTCTCGTGCCGAAATTCCTCGTGAATGACGATGGCTCTCTTGGTGCCCGCAACGATTATTTTGCCCATTCGCTGGAGCACAAGCTCGGCATTCACGGCTCACCCACCTGCACGCTCATCTTCGGCGACGGCAAATATGGTGCGGAAAAGGGCGCCGTCGGCTGGCTGGTGGGTGAAGAGAACAAAGGCCTCGCCTGCATGTTCACGATGATGAACAACGCTCGCCTGGCCGTCGGCATCCAGGGCGTGGCGATTGCCGAAGCAGCGACCCAGAAGGCCATCGCCTATGCCCGGGAGCGCACACAGGGCCGCGCGCCGGGCACGGCCGCATCGGGCATGAGCCCGATCATCGAACATCCCGATGTCGCCCGCATGCTGCTGACGATGAAGGCGCTGACCCAAGGCTCGCGCGCGATCTGCTACGCTTGCGCACAGGCGATCGACATGTCGCATCGCGATCCCGAGAGGGCAAAGTATTGGCAGGAACGTGCAGCGCTGCTGACACCGATTGCCAAGTCCTTCTCCACCGATGCCGGCGTCGATGTTGCCTCGCTCGGTATCCAGGTCCACGGCGGCATGGGCTTCATCGAGGAAACGGGGGCTGCACGCCTGCTGCGCGATGCCCGCATCGCGCCGATCTATGAAGGCACCAACGGCATCCAGGCCATCGATCTGGTGACGCGCAAGCTGACGATCGCAAACGGCGATCACGTGCGCGGTTTCATCGCCGAATTGCGTGAGATCGCCGATAATGTCGCGAAGTCCAATCTCGAAGGTTTCGGCGAAACGGCACTGCGGCTGCAGGCAGCCATTGCCGATCTGCAAAAGACCAGCGAATGGCTCCTGTCGAAACAGGCGGAAGGTGCCGTTGCCGAAGCCCTGGCGGGCGCTACTCCCTACCAGCGGCTCTTCGGCCTCGTGCTGACGGGCTCCTATCTGGCCAGGGGGGGGCTGGCCGATGCGGGCGATGGCGAGGGAGCCAAGCGCATCGCACTCTGCCGCTTCGCTGCCGAAAATCTTCTGGCCGAAACTGCAGCCCTCTCTGATCGGGTCATCGCCGGCGCATCCAGCCTCGAAGCCGCCCGCGCCGTACTAGCCTGAGGAAAAGCCATGACCGACCACATCCTGATCGAACGCCCCGAGACTGCGCCACATATCCAGGTCATCCGGTTCAACCGGCCTGAAAAGAAGAATGCCATCACGCGCGCCATGTACCAGACCATGACCGATGCGCTGAAGGCGGCAGAGGAAGCGCCAGAAGTCCGCGTCCACGTCTTCCTCGGAACAGAAGGCTGCTTTTCCGCCGGCAATGATTTGGCCGATTTCCTCGCCTTCGCCATGAGCGGCAATATGGGACGCGAAGTGATTGATTTCCTCGTTGCGCTGGCACGCACGAAGAAGCCCGTCGTCTCCGGCGTCGATGGCCTGGCGATCGGCATCGGCACCACGATCCACCTGCATTGCGACCTGACGATCGCCTCCGATCGCAGCCTGTTCAAGACGCCCTTCGTCGATCTCGCCCTTGTTCCCGAAGCTGCCTCAAGCTTGCTTGCTCCGCGCGTCATGGGGCACCAGCGCGCCTTCGCCCTGCTTGCGCTGGGAGAAGGCCTCTCTGCTACCGAAGCCAGGGATGCCGGCCTGATCTGGAAAGTGGCTGCGCCGCAAGCCGTGGAGGCTGAAACGTTGTCGCTGGCCGCCAAACTGGCCGCCAAGCCGCCTGAAGCCCTTCGGATCGCACGCGACCTGATGCGCGGCTCACCGGATGCCGTTCTGGCACGCATTCAGGAAGAGGCCGAGCATTTCGCCGCCCAGCTGAAAAGCGCCGAAGCCCGTGCTGCCTTCGAGGCATTCATGAAGCGGTGATCGTCAACCCACCCTCGTGGTGAGATGCGAAGCTCGAAGGGCGTAGCCTCGAACCACGAGGGTCGGCCAGCGAACTGGCGATCGCAAAGCCAGAACTACTTCTCCAGTGCCGCGACCACCTCGACATGCGAGGTCCACAGGAACTGGTCGATCGGGGTCACCCGCGTGATGCGGTAGCCGCCTTCGACTAGCAGGGCCAGATCGCGGGCGAGCGTCAGCGGGTTGCAGGAGACGGCAACGATCTTTTTGACCTGGGAGCGAGCAAGCTCCTTGCTCTGGAATTCCGCGCCGGCGCGCGGCGGGTCGAAGACGACGGCGTCGTAGACCTTCAGTTCCTGCATCATCAGCGGCCGGCGGAAGAGGTCACGGCGTTCGACGCTGACAGGCTTCAGCCCCTGTGTATTGCGGGCGGCATGATCCAATGCCGCGAGCGGTTTGTCTTCGCTTTCCACCGCATGCACGCGCCCGATCCGCGCCAGGCGAAGCGAGAAGGTGCCGCTGCCGGCGAAGAGATCGGCGATGCGCTTTGCCTTGCCCACATGGCCAGCAACCAGCTCGGCCATAGCATCTTCGGCCTGCTTGGTCGCCTGCGTGAAGGCGCCTGGTGGCGGTGCGACCTGAACGCCGCCGAAATCGATCATCGGCTTTACGGGCTCCACCAGGATCTCGCCGTTCAGCGAGACGCGGGCGATGCCGCGAAGCGACAGCACGGTTTCGATCGTGCTGCGGCGCTGCTTGTCCGAAAGCGACTTGATGCCGTCAACGGCAAGATCGAGGCCGGTCTGTGTCTCCAGCACCGAGATGCGGAAGGCTTCGGCATTGATGGCCATCGCTGCGGCAATCGTCTTGATCGCCGGCAGGCGAGCCATGATGCCGGCCGAGGCGATGGGACATTCCTCGATGGCGACGATGTGGTGGCTTTCGGCCTGGTTGAAGCCGATCAGCATATCCTTTTCTGTCTTGCGCGCGGCGAAGACCACCCTGCGCCGTTCGCCCGGATGCGCGGCAACGATATCGTCCACTTCCGGCGTCAGGCCCTTCGAGCGCAGGGCATCGACGACGAGCTGGCGTTTGAAGGCGCGATAGGGCGCATCGGCATAGTGCTGCAGGGTGCAGCCGCCGCAGGCGCCGTTGACGCCGTGCGGGCCGAAGTGCCGACAGTGCGGCTCCTGCCGGTCCGGCGAGGCAGTCGTGATCGACATTAGCGTGCCCTGGCTCTTCACCCGCGCGATGGCGACGCTTTCGCCGGGCAGCGTGAAGGGCACGTAGATCGGGCCATCTGTGCCCTGCGCGATGCCGTCGCCCTGGGCGCCGAGCTTCTGGATGGTGACGGTTTCAGTGCTCATGGCTTGATCCCTGCGAGAAGAAATTCCTGGTTGCCGTCGCCGCCCGCGATCGGCGAAGCGATGAGGCCGAGGCTTCGCCAGCCCATGTCCTCGGTGAACCAGCGCTCAAGTTCGGCCGCAACCGCCGGAGCGGAGGAGGGGTCCTTCAGGAGGCCGGCCTTGCCGATCGCATCGCGGCCGGCTTCGAATTGCGGCTTCACCAGCAGGGCTGCCCGCGTGCCGGGTTCTGCAAGCTTGAGCGCCGGGGCGAGGGCCAGCTTCAACGAGATGAAGGAGACATCGGAGACGATGAAGGTGAAAGGCGCGCCGATATCGTCGGCGGTCAGGTTGCGCGCGTTCAGCCCCTCGAGATTGGTCACGCGCGGATCGGCCGATATGCGCGGGTGCATCTGGTCGTGGCCGACGTCGATGGCCGTCACGTGGGCGGCACCGCGCTCCAGCAGCACCTCGGTGAAGCCGCCTGTCGACGCGCCGACATCGAGGCAGTGCTGTCCCTTCGGATCGAGGCCGAAATGGTCGAGCGCCGCCACCAGCTTCAAAGCCGCGCGCGAGACATAATCCTGTGCCGGATCGTCTATATTGATCTCGGCATCTTCAGTGAACAGCGAACCCGGCTTCGTCACGACCTTGCCATTCACCGTCACCGTGCCGCGCTGGATGGCATCACGAGCGCGGGAGCGGCTGGCGAAGAGCGAGAGGGTGACGAGAAGCTGGTCGAGGCGTTGCGGATCGGACATGGGCTGTCCATGCCGGGCAATGCGTTATGTTGCAAGCCTTTTATGCTGATATCGACATTGACGGCGGATTGCGGCCGGCGATAATCGCCGGGATCAACGGGCGAGGGCATCATGCGAAAGATCGGTGGCTGTGCGGCGTTAGTGGCGATGTTTGCCGCTCCGGCTCTTGCGAACGACACCATGGCCGAGCTGAGGACGGGCGGGCTCGCCTATGTTCGCACCGGCGATATCAGTATGGCTGAGGAGAAGCTGTTCGTTTCGCAGGCCGAAGTGCGCGTCGACTATGTGTTCGAAAATACCTCCGACAAGGATGTCGAAAGCGTCGTGGCCTTTCCGATGCCCGATATCAAGGGTGACATCGACAGCATGGTCGATGCCGGAAATGTCGATTCAGACAATTTCCTCGGTTTCACCGTGACCCAGGATGGCAAGGCCATAGCACCGACCCTGCAGCAGCGGGTATCGGTGGCCGATGTCGACATGACCGACGAGCTGAAGGCGCACAATGTGCCGCTGCTGCCGCTGAGCAAGGTCGCCATGGATGCCGTCGCAAAGCTTCCCGTCGATGTATTGGAAGACTGGACGGCCCGCGGCCTGATCGCCGACGACGAATACGACAATGACGGCCAGGGCATGAAGCACCATCCGACCCCGATGTGGACGCTGCACACGACCTATTGGTGGCGCACCAAATTCCCGGCCAAGGCCAGGATCGCCGTTCAGCACAAATACAAGCCAAGCGTCGGCGGTACCGTCGCGATCACCTTTGCCGGCGACGAAGACTATCAGAGGCAGCAGTTACAGGCCTATCGCGGCAGATATTGTCTCGACGAAAGCTTCCTGAAAACTGCGACAAAGCTCGCTGCCGTGGCCGACAAGGGCGGTCGGAGCTACACCGAGAACTGGATCTCCTACGTGCTGACGACCGGCGCCAACTGGTCCGGCCCGATCAAGCATTTCGAACTGACGGTCGATAAGGGCAATCCGGAGAACTACATCAGCTTCTGCGGAACGGATGTGAAGAAGACCGGCCCGGCCACCTTCCAGATGACGGCGCGGGATTTCTATCCCGAGCACGATCTGGACATCCTCATTCTTGCCGCTGCTCCCGTAAACTGACGAGCGGTCGATCGGCCCGCACGGAATTAAATAAATTTAAAGCCGAAGCCTCTACTGATGCCGGGGATTGCGGTGATCTGTTTTGAGGTCGCCGCCTGCCATGAAGGCTTCGCGCGTCTGCGTCCCAATCATGCCCTCCCTGAATTCTTCGAGCGTCGGCCGTACTCCCTCCCAGTGACGGCCGGAGGATGCTCGCCAGGACCGGCGCTCAGGAGGCGCTCGCTCATGTTTGCGAAAAAACTCTCTTTGAATGGCAAGCTTGCCATTACATTTACGGCCCTGATCGCCATTTTTGCCTGTGTTTCCGCTTTCGTCTACGCAAAGCAGGACGTGTCGGCCGGAGCCGCCGTCGAGCAGACAAAGTCGCAGCAGCTCGTCAGCCTGATCGATGATTCGCTGCAGGCCATGCTGGAGCAGGCCGTCAATCTGCGCGGTTTTCTGCTTCTGCGCAGCGACAGCACCTACGGCGATATCTTCAACAATCGTGAGCGGATGCTGAAGAGCATCGCTGCGGCCAAACAGGTCGCGGCCGATTCCCCCGATCTGCTTCAGGCGATCGACAACATGCAAAAGGCTGCCGATCTCTATTTCCATCAACTCGCGGAGCCGCAGGCCAAAGCCCGCAAGGAAACCGAGATGCCGCTCGACCAGATCGTCAAGATCGGTCAGAACGAAACCAAGGGTCAGCTTGATGGCTTCCGCGAAGCCGCTGCTAAGATCAAGCAGGCCGCACGTACCAAGGCGAGCAACCTGGCAGCCATGCAGGATGACGCCAACGGCGATCTTCGCCTGACGCTTATCGTCGGCGGCATCTTCGCCTCGCTCGCCGCTGCTGTTCTCGCATGGCTGCTGTCGCGCGCCATCGTGCGTCCAATCGTCGGTATGACGGCTGCAATGGGGCGTCTGGCCAATGGCGAGCATGACGTCGAAGTTCCGGCGGTTGGTCGCGGCGACGAAATCGGCCGCATGGCGGATGCCGTCCTTGTCTTCAAGCAGGCCGGCATCGAGAAGCTGCGTCTTGCCGGCGAGACCGAGCGTATGCGTGGCGATGCCGAACACCAGCGCCTGATGAATGATGAGCAGAAGGCACGTGAAGAGGGTGAAATTCGCTTCGCCATGGAAGCGCTTGCCGGTGGCCTCTCGGCCCTGTCTTCCGGCGATGTTGCGACCCGCCTTCACAACAGCTTTGCACCGCAGTTCGACAGCGTTCGCGCCGATTTCAACAATGCGGTCGAGAAGCTGGAAGCGGCCCTGCAGTCCGTCGGCTCCAATGCCCGCGCCATCAATGCCGGTGCTGACGAAATCCGTTCGGCCGCCGACGATCTGGCGCACCGCACCGAACAGCAGGCCGCCGCGGTCGAAGAGACGGCCGCAGCACTGGAAGAGGTCACGACCACGGTTCGCGACTCCGCCAAGCGGGCCGAAGATGTCGGCCATCTCGTCGAGCGCGCTCGCCTCGGCGCGGAGCGGTCGGGCGAAGTGGTTCGCAAGGCCGTCTCGGCCATGCAGCAGATCGAGAAGTCCTCGGGCGAGATCAGCAACATCATCAGCGTTATCGACGATATTGCCTTCCAGACCAATCTTCTGGCGCTGAATGCCGGCGTCGAGGCCGCCCGTGCCGGGGATGCCGGTAAGGGCTTTGCGGTCGTCGCCCAGGAAGTGCGCGAGCTTGCCCAGCGCTCCGCCAATGCTGCCAAGGAGATCAAGTCGCTCATCACCACGTCGAGTGATCAGGTCAATACCGGCGTGTCGCTGGTCGGCGAAACCGGCAAGGCGCTGGAGCTGATCGTATCCGAAGTGCAAGAAATCAACCGCCACGTCGGTGCGATCGTGACTGCGACCCGCGAGCAGTCCACCGGCTTGCAGGAGATCAACACAGCCGTCAACAACATGGATCAGGGCACGCAGAAGAATGCTGCCATGGTCGAGGAGCAGACGGCGGCAAGCCATGCGCTCGCCCGCGAAGCTGCGGCGCTCAACGAGCTGCTCCAGCAGTTTCGTCTCGGCAATTCCGCTCAGGCTGCACCTGCCCGGCCGGCCGTTGCAACCGCACGCTCGAAACCGGCTGCATCGCCGGCTCGGGCTCTTGGCCGCACCGTCGCCAAGGCTTTCGCTGGAAAGGCAACCGCAGCGGCTGCCGCCACCGCGCGGGACGATTGGGAAGAATTCTGATCGTTCAACGATGGCTTCGTGGGGTACTCTGCTGGGCGACTCACGGCGAATCACCTTCAAAGACCCATCGGCCCGTCGCTTTGCGGCGGGCCGCTTCGTTTTTTCACAGTTTGTATGAGAGCATCATTGGCCGCAGCCTGTCCGACTTTGGGGCAGCGACGGCGCGGCTGGAGCGTTCTTTCCCTTGAAGAACAGGCTCTTCGGACCATGGCCTTGTTTTCGGCGGACCATCCTTTGGTCAAGATTTATTAAATATTTGATCGGTGGCAGGGTTGCCCTGAGCGGCGAACCACCATTCTTATAAACGCATGATGACCGCCCAGGGAGATTCGAATGGGACAGTTCGTCCGAGTTCCGGCCAATGAAGCACAGAGACTTTTGGCCGTACGCTCCCTGAATGCGATTCACAGCAGCCCGACGCCGGAGCTTGCGACCCTTGCGGAATTGGCAAGAGGTGTGTTCGAGACACCCTATGCAGCAATCAACATTATCGATGAGGACTGGCAGCGCATAGCAGGGCAGGCGGGGCTGAAGATCGCCGAATGCTCGCGCGATATGTCGATCTGCACGCGGGTGGTTTTCGATGATGAATTGCTGGTCCTTCCGGATCTTACGGAGGAGCCGGAACTGAAGGCTGCCCCCTTCGTGCTCGACGACCCCCACTTTCGTTTTTATGCGGGTGCGCCGGTGCGGTTGGAGAACGGTCTGCCCGTAGGAGCCTTCTGCATTCTCGATCAGAGGCCGAGGCAATTTTCCTCGAATGAGGAACAAAGCCTCATGCGGTTTGCCCAGATTGCAAGTGCGCTCCTGCGGCTGCAGAAAACGAACTTGCTGATGGGAATAGCCGAGAATGGCCTGCGCGCGGCAGCCATGACCGATCCGCTGACTCGTTTCTTCAATCGGTCGGCGCTCGAAGCTGTCGTCGATGGCGCGCTGAGCGCGGCGATAGCGACAGGCGGCAATTTCGGCGTCCTCTATCTCGATATGGACGGCTTCAAATCGATCAATGACCGCTTCGGTCACAATGTCGGCGACGAAGTTCTGTGCGAGGCGGCGGTGCGCATTCGCTCAGTCGTCCGAGCAGACGATATCGTCGTGCGCATGGGGGGTGACGAGTTTGCGATATTCGTCCCGGACTCGCCCGACAAGAATGCGCTCATGTCCCTGTCCGAACGGCTGCTTGCCGCCTTCAGGGCGCCTTTTGCGGTGGATGGTGTGTCGATTTTCGCAAGGCTCAGCATCGGCGCTGCCCTCGCGCCACATGATGGTGCAACGCGCGTCTTGCTGTTGAGGAATGTCGATTCCGCGCTTTACCAGGCAAAGGCCGCCGGCCGCGATCGCGTAGCGGTCTTCAATTCGCTTCATTCCTGATATGTCGGGGTATGATGGTGTCAGGCAGCCGTAGAGCCGCCTGATCTTTGCGCTTTATCCGGCTGCCTCGACGATACGGCCGCGGCCAAGTGCGCGGAATACCGTCTGCACGATGCCGGCGCGATCAAGGCCAGCCATGGCGTTCATGGCCTCCGGCTTGGCCTGCTCCATCCAGAGATCGGGCATGACGAGCGAGCGGATCTTCAGGCCGTTGTCGAGCAGGCCTTCATTGGCAAGGAACTGCATGACCTGGCTGCCGAAGCCGCCGGCCGAGCCCTCTTCGATAGTGATAAGGATCTCGTGATGGGCAGCAAGCTGGCGGATGAGATCATGGTCGAGAGGCTTGGCAAAGCGCGCATCGGCGACCGTCGTCGGCAGACCGGCAGCATCGAGATCCTCGGCGGCGGCAAGGCTGTCCGCCAGCCGCGTGCCGAAGGACAATAGCGCGACCTTCGAGCCCTGCTTGATGACACGACCCTTGCCGATTTCGAGGATCTGGCCGCGTTCCGGCATTTCGATGCCGACGCCTTCCCCACGCGGATAGCGGAAGGAGATCGGACCAAGATCATAGGCAGCGGCAGTGCGCACCATATGCTTGAGCTCTGCCTCGTCGGCCGCGGCCATGACGACGAAGCCCGGCAGGGTGGTCAAAAAGGCAGTATCGAAGGAGCCGGCATGCGTCGGGCCATCGGCGCCGACGAAGCCGGCGCGGTCGATGGGGAAGCGGACAGGAAGGCCCTGGATCGCCACATCATGGACCACCTGATCGTAAGCGCGCTGCAGGAAGGTGGAATAGAGGGCGGCGAAGGGCTTGTAGCCTTCGGCGGCGAGGCCTGCGGCGAAGGTCACGGCATGCTGCTCGGCGATGCCGACGTCGAAACAGCGCTTGGGGAAAATTTCCTGCAGCTTGTCGAGGCCGGTGCCGTTCGGCATGGCGGCGGTGATGCCGACAATCTTGTCGTCGAGCATTGCTTCCTGCACCAGTGCTTCGGCGAAGACGCTGGTATAGCTCGGCGCATTCGGCTTCACCTTGGTCTGCGCACCGGTGATGACGTCGAACTTGTTGACGCCATGATATTTGTCGGCAGCGGCCTCGGCCGGTGGATAGCCCTTGCCCTTCTGCGTCACGACATGGATCAACACCGGACCTTGCGCATTGTCGCGCACATTGCGCAGTACGGGCAGCAGATGCTCGAAGGAATGGCCGTCGATCGGGCCGATATGGTAGAAACCCATCTCCTCGAACATGGTGCCGCCGGTCACATAGCCCCGTGCGTGCTCGACTGCCCGGGTGATGGCGCGGTCGACCTTCTTGCCGAGATAGGCGGTCAGTTTCTTGCCGAAATCCCGAAAACCCATATAGGTGCGACCGGAGGCAAGACGGGCGAGATAGGCGCTCATTGCCCCCGTCGGCGGAGCGATCGACATGTCGTTGTCGTTGAGGATAACGATCAGCCGCGCATCCAGCGCGCCGGCATTGTTCAAGGCCTCATAGGCCATGCCGGCCGACATGGCACCGTCGCCGATGACGGCGATCACGCGGCGATCGGTATTGTCAAGCTCGGCGGCCACGGCCATGCCGAGACCTGCGGAAATGGATGTCGACGAATGAGCCGCGCCGAAGGGATCATATTCGCTTTCGGCCCGTCGCGTGAAACCGGAAAGACCGCCTTCCTGGCGCAGCGTGCGAATGCGATCGCGACGCCCGGTCAGGATCTTGTGCGGATAACACTGATGGCCGACATCGAAGATCAGGCGATCGTTCGGCGTGTCGAAGACGCTGTGGATGGCGATGGTCAATTCGACGACGCCGAGACCGGCGCCGAGATGTCCGCCGGTGCGCGATACCGCATCGATCATCTCGTCGCGGACTTCGCGGGCGAGCTGCGGCAATTCCCGGTCCTCCAGCTTTCGCAGGTCGGAGGGATATTGGACCCGGTCCAGCAGTGGCGTCTCTGGCATTTGTGTCAAGGCTGAAGCCTCTTTCTTGCTATTCTTGGGCGGTTGTCCGCCTTTACGTCAAAACAGATTGCGACAAAAGACGCCGAATTCAAGGTGCTCCCGAACAAGAAACATGTGGGATTGTTATGAACCCGTTAGCCTTCCGGCAGGGGAATGAACTCTTCCTCGTCGCCCGGCACGATATCGAAGCGGCCTGTGCGCCATTCTTCCTTGGCCTTTTCGATGCGCTCCTTTGAGGACGAGACGAAATTCCACCAGATATAGCGCTTTGAATTGAGCGCTGCACCGCCAAAAAGCATGAGATGACAGCCTTTTTCGCCGGCCTCCAGCGTTATCGCATCGCCTGGACGGAAGACGAGGAGCTGATCCTGTTCGAAACGGTCGCCGGCGACAATGAGCGAGCCGGAGAGAATGTAGACCGCACGCTCCTCATGCGCTGCCCCAAAAGGAAACGTCTTGTTCGGCTGCAGCTGCAGATCGACGTAGAGCGTGTCGGAGAAGGATTTCACCGGCGATTTCAGGCCCTCGAAATCGCCGATCACAACGCGCCCGGTCACGCCGCCATCGGCGATGATGGGCAGCTCATCCTTCTCCGTATGGGCGAAAGACGGATCGATCTCTTCCTTTTCATCAGGCAGCGCCAGCCACGTCTGGAGTCCGGACATGGCGAAGGGGTGATCGCGTAGGTTCTCCGGCGTGCGCTCGGAATGCACGATACCGCGACCCGCCGTCATCAGGTTGACGTCGCCGGGGCGGATCACCTTCGCCGTGCCGAGACTGTCCATATGGCGGATTTCGCCATCGAACAGATAGGTGACGGTGGAAAGCCCGATATGCGGATGCGGGCGGACATCCAGCGCCTGGCCCGGTCGCAAAATGGCAGGACCCATGCGGTCGAAGAAGATGAATGGCCCCACCAACCGCCGCCGGCTGCTCGGAAGCGCGCGCCGCACGGAGAAGCCGCCGAGGTCGCTGGTGCGCGGAATGATGAGGTTCTCGATCGCGTCGCAGGCGAAGGCATCACCGGCCTGCGGATCGTTTCCTGGGAAGAAGGACATATCGACTTTCCTTTCGGCTGGAATTCAACCTAACGGGAATGTCGGCCAAACTCAAATTTTCCCATCCGATCTCAGGCGCCGTCAAGCGCTTCGGTGCCCTGCGGCTTGCCGGCACGGTCGAGCCTGATCTTCTCGATGCGGTTCTCGGCAGCCGACAGCAGCGCCTCGCAATGCTTCTTCAGCGCTTCGCCACGCTCGTAGATCGAGATGGATTCGTCCAGCGCCACATCGCCGCGTTCGAGCCGGGCAACAATGCTTTCAAGCTCCGCCACGGCCTTCTCGAAGGAATAGCTCGAAACATCTGCCTTGGCGTTCTCGCTCATCGTCAACCTCTCATCATGCGTAGAATATGCATTCCCGCCGACTCGGCGAGACCTTCCAGATCATAGCCGCCTTCGAGCAGGCTGACGACCCGGTTCTTCGCGCTTCGATCGGCAACCTCGAGCAGCCGGCCGGTCGCCCAGTCGAAATCCTCGCCGGTGAGGTTCAGTTGTGCCAGCGGATCGCGGTGATGAGCGTCGAAACCGGCCGAGATGATGATGAGATCGGGGCGGAAATCATTCAGCGCCGGCAGCACGCGCGACTTGAAAGCCTCGCGGAATTGATCGCCGCCGGTATTGGGCGAAAGCGGCGCGTTGACGATGGTGTTGTGTGCGCCAACGTCATCCTTCTTGCCCGTGCCCGGATAGAGCGGCATCTGGTGGGTGGAACAGAAGAGCACGGAGGGATCGTCCCAGAAAATGTCCTGCGTGCCGTTGCCGTGGTGCACGTCCCAATCGACGATGGCGACGCGCTCGGCGCCATGGGCCCTTTGCGCATGGCGGGCGGCAATCGCCGCATTGTTGAAGAAACAGAAGCCCATGGCCTTGGTCTTCTCGGCATGGTGACCGGGCGGACGGGCCGCGACGAAAACATTGTCGGCAGCGCCGGAGAAGACATCGTCGACCGCCGCCATGGCGCCGCCAACGCCGTGCATGATCGCCTGCAGCGTCTTCGGGCTGGCATAGGTGTCGGCTTCGAGTTGGTTGATCTCACCATCATCGCCTCTGTCCGGCATCGAGCGCAGAACGAAATCCAGGTGCTCTTCCGGATGGGCAAGCAGGATCGCATCCTCATGCGCCGCAGGAGCTTTTCGCCGGTCCAGCCGCTCGAAATTCGGATGCTCCAGCGCAATGTTCAGCGAGCGCAGCCGGTCGGGCCGCTCCGGATGGCCGGGCGGAACGATGTGTTCAAGAAAGATCGGGTGTTCGTAAAGACGTGTGCTCATGGGACCAATCTATAAATGAGGCGTGACGCCTATTACAGGACATGGACCATGTCACTACAATGTCAACAATCCATCTTAACCACTTTGGGATGGCGTCCGTTTACTTATCGAGGCGCAGTGTTAAGCTTTCATTAAGGTCAGTATGGCGCCGGCCAGGGTTATTGCGTGATGGCGAGAGTAGAACGATCCGATGTCATTGAGGTAAGGGTGCCGCCGCGCGATGTCGACCGGCACGGCCAGATGTTTATCGCCTCTTATATCTCGCAGGCTGAGACCGCACTCTCGAATTTCTGGCGTACGCGGCCGCTGGTCGATGATGAGCCCATCTACATCGCCAAGAAGGCGTCCTGCTCGCTGCATCGTGGCCTGCATTTCGATGATCTCGCCCGCTACTCGATCAGCGTCAACAAGATCGGTGGCAAGTCGATCGGTTTCGTCGTCGCGATCGAAACCGGCAACGAACTTGCGGCGGAGGTGGAAATCCTCTGGCTCGCAGTGCGCGGCGATGAGCATGATCCCGTGCCATTGCCGGAAGATACGCGCGACTGGCTCTATAAATATCTGGCTTGAGCGGACAAGGACAGCATGTCGCTGCCCGCGTGGGCTGCTTCAGCTCCGCTGCGGCAGAAGTGGGTAGCCAGCCATGACGGCGCGGCCGACGAGAGCTGCGACAAATGCCTTGATAAGGTCTCCCGGCACGAAGCCCATGGAGCCGACGAACGCCTTGCTGAAGCCAACGTTGATTGTCAGCCAGGCAATGCCGAAAGCATAGAGCACCACGACACCGCCGATGGCGGCGGCGACGAAAAAGCCGACACCCTGCGCGAGGCTGCTTTGCTCCGGCTTCACCAATCTCTCCGAGAGATAGCCGGTGACGAAGGCTGCAAAGATCCAGCCGACGAAGAAGCCGGCCGTCGGACCGGCAAAGACGGCTAGGCCGCCGCGTCCTCCGGAAAGGACCGGCAGGCCGATGGTAACGAGTACGACCACCAGCAGCACCGCGATCGTGCCGCGCTTGGCGCCAAGCACGACGCCGGCGAGCATGACGCCGAGCGATTGCGCCGTGATCGGAACGGGAATGATGCCGATCGGGATGGGCGGTAACAGGCCGAGCGCCACGATGATGGCGGCAAAAAGCGCCGAGAGGACGAGATCGCGGGTGTTCATGGCTGCTCCTTCCGAAAGAGATTTATGTTCATTGACGCCGAATGCCGCGCGCGTCAATCGCAGCGGCGATATTGTCCGCATCGCGCAGCGTCAGGATGATCAACGGCGCGAGCGTGGTTGCCAGGCGGATCTTGATCCCGCGTGCCTGATGTGCTTCGCGGATCGCGCGATAGCGATCGAGAATTTCGGGCACGAAGCGGATGACGAGGCCGATCGCAAGCCCGATATCGGCAGCTTTGAGCAGCCCCAGCTTTTCGAGCGGCATGGCAAGCGCCGTGATCTCGTCGATGAAAGCGGCCATCGATGTCGTCGCCGTCACCGTGGCAGCAAACAGCGCCAGTGCCGTCAGCCGCAGGGCGGTGACGATTGCCGCGTGAAGCGGGCCGACCAAGGCCGCAAAAATCGCGAGGACCGCAATCGAGATCAGGATCGGCCACAGCCGCTTTAGTGCCTCTGCAATCGACAGGCCGCTGCGGAAATAAAGGCCGGCGCCGATCAGATTTGCACAGGCAAGCACGGTGATGGATTGAGTAAGGAAGAGCAGCACGCCGAATGCGGTCAGCGCCAGCAGCTTCAGGCGCGGCGAGAGCCGATGCAGCCAGGTATCGACATCGACATGCAGCGTCTGCATCAGGCCGCCAGCTCCCTGTAGCGCGCAATCGCCTCCGCCGCCGGCGCGTCGGCAACGAGCCGGCCCTGGTCGAACAGCAATACTCGCTCGAAGTCGTCGAGTAGCGGCAGATCGTGGCTGATGACGATGACGCTTTCCGGCAGGCCCATGATGGTCTTCTGTACCAGCGCCCGGTTCTTGAGATCGAGCTGATTGGTCGGTTCGTCCAGAATGAGGATGTCCGGACCAGTTACCAGCACGGAACACAGGGCCGCCATCTGCAACTCGCCGCCGGAAAGCTCATGCGCGCGCCGCGAACCGAGATGGCCGACGCCGAAGCGCCCCAGAATGCTGTCGACCGCAGCTTCGATTTGCGCCTTGTCGTATCCGCGCGCCTTCAGCCCGAAGGCAATGTCGTCGCGCACGATGGGCAGGATGATCTGGTTCTGCGGCGACTGGAAGATGTAGCCGACCTTTCCAAGCACTTTGGTGGCATCGCCGACGGTATCGAGACCGTCGACCACGACGCGCCCGATCGTCGGCTTCACGAGCCCGTTGATCAGCCGCGCGAAAGTCGTTTTGCCGGAACCGTTGAGGCCGATCACGCCGATGCGGCGCTCCTGAAGCGTCAGGCTGAGCGGCGACAGCGCAGTACGCGTGCCGTAATTGACGCCGGCATTGTCGAACCGAATATCCAAGCCGCTTCCCTATTCCATGGCACAGTCGCGGAGCTATAGCGCATCGCGTGGATTTATCAAATCAGGGCCTCTTTGAAAGCATGGGAATTTATGCCTATGATCTGCTCATGACGAATCTGCTCTCGAATCGTGATGCCCGCCGCGTGTTCCTTGCCAAGCAGGGGCTCGCCAATCCGCCGAACCGTGCCTTGACCAAGGCGGGCCTGCTGCAGCTCATCCACGACATAGGTTTCGTGCAGGTCGATAGTATCGCGACCGTCGAGCGCGCCCATCATCAGATCCTGTTTTCGCGCAACCAGACCTATCGTCGCGAGCATCTGACGGAGCTTCTGGAAAAGGACGGCGCCCTCTTCGAGAACTGGACGCATGATGCCTCTATCTTGCCGAGCGCCTTCTTCGTCTACTGGAAGCACCGCTTCCGCCGCGAGGACGAGGCGATTATCGCACGCTGGCGCAAATGGCGGGGGGAGGGGTTCGAGGCGGCTTTCGAGGAAACCTACGAGCGCGTGCTGAAGAATGGCGCCATCACTGCCCGCGAGGTCAAGGCGGAGGATCATGTCTCCGGCGGCTGGTGGAACTGGCACCCGAACAAGACGGCGCTCGAATATTTCTGGCGCACCGGCAAATTCGCGATTGCCGGCCGCACCAATTTCCAGAAGGTCTATGACCTTGTCGAACGTGTCCTGCCGAGCCATTTCCATGAGCCGGAAGTCGAGCATGACGAATTCGTCGACTGGGCCTGCCGCAGCGCGCTACAGCGTCTCGGCTTCGCGACGTCAGGCGAGATCGCAGCCTTTTGGGATCTCGTGTCGCCGCAGGAAGCCAAGACGTGGGTCGAGACGCATCGCGACGAGCTGACCGATGTGCTGATCGAGCCCGCTGGCGGCGGCAAGCCGCGCCCTTCCTTCGCGTTCCTCGATTTCCACGAAACGCTGGACAATCATGCCGAAGCGCCGGCGCGCATCCGCGTTCTCAGCCCCTTCGATCCGACTTTGCGGGATCGCAATCGCACCGAACGCCTCTTTGGCTTCTTCTACCGGATCGAGATTTTCGTGCCGGAACCGAAGCGCGAATACGGCTATTACGTCTTCCCGTTGTTGGAGGGAGACCGTCTGATCGGCCGGATCGACATGAAGGCCGACCGCAAGGCCGGCACTCTCGATGTCAAACGCCTGTGGCTGGAACCAGGCGTCAAGACATCCGTCGGCCGGCTGGAGAAGCTTGAAGCGGAGCTGGAGCGTGTCGCCCGTTTCATCGGCGTCGAGAAGGTTGTGTTTCTCGACGGTTGGCGGGGATGATCGATTTTTCCCTTTTCGGGAAATCGGCAGCGGATTGCGTTGTGGCGTAAGCGAAATTGCCTCTGACCTTTAGGGACTACGGTCGCATGGCTGATGTTCGGATTTTCGATGGGCATAATGATGCGGTCCAGTTCATGCTGGATTATAGGCCTGAGGGTCGCGATTTTCTGGCTCGATCGGAGGCAGGGCATCTCGATCTCCCGCGAGCGCTTGAGGGAGGTCTGGCCGGCGGATTGTTTGCTATGTTTGCCTCGCCGGAACGCGAACCGGTGGACGATCTGACGATCACCCATGACGGGTATGAGGTTCGCTATGCCGAGGCGGTGCATCCGGACCATGCACGGCTGCAGATCGATAGGCAGCTTTCGGCCATAAGGAAGCTGATCGGGCGCTCGGGCGACAAAATACGTCTCGCAACGAGCGTCGACGAGATCGAGGCGGCCGGATATGACGGCGCCTTTGCCATCGTGCTCCATATGGAAGGCGCCGACGCTATCGGCCCCGATCTCGACTATCTGGACAGCCTCCGCGATGCCGGCCTTCGATCCCTAGGGATCGTGTGGAGCCGCCCGAATATCTTTGGCTATGGCGTTCCGTTCGCCTATCCGAGATCGCCCGATACGGGGCCTGGGCTGACGGATTTGGGCAAGAGCCTGGTCAGAAGATGCAATGAACTCGGCATCATGATTGATGTTTCCCATCTGAACGAGCGTGGATTTTGGGACGTCGCGGCATTGAGCACCGCTCCGCTCGTGGCCACACATGCCTGCGCCCATGCCATATGTCCGTCGAGCCGAAACCTGACCGATCGGCAATTGGACGCCATCCGTGACACCTGCGGCGTCGTTGGGCTGAATTTGGCCGTCAACGACATTCGCGCCGATGCCAATCTTGAAGAAGATACCCCACTCGATGCCGTCGTTCGTCAAATCGATTACCTCGTCGCCCGCGTTGGAGCGGATGGGGTCGCGCTCGGATCGGATTTCGATGGCGCCGTTATGCCCCGCGAAATCAGGGACGCAAGCGGCTTGCCGCGTCTCGTCGATGCAATGCGCAAGAGCGGATTCGACGAATCTACTCTGCGAAAATTCGCCTATGAAAATTGGCTTCGCGTATTCGGCCTCACATGGTTGGATCGATCACGAGCTTTGTCACCTCCCCCTTGAGGGGGGAGGTCGCCGCGTAGCGGCGGGTGGGGGTGAACCTGAGTGCAGGGTGACATCACCCCACCCGAAGCTTAGCTCCGCCCCGCTCAAGGGGAGGGTGAGGATCGGCAGATTTCCATCATGGCGATCTTGATACCAAAACCTTCCTGGCCGAGATGACGTTGCTTGCCGCTGGTAACTTATAGCAAAGTCATTTCCAGTGGTTTCAGCGCGGCGTTACAAACCTGTGCTTCTGGTCGAGGTCATAACTTAGGCTGTCGCATAGGCAGAGGCGCCTATCAAAAGGGAGGATTTGTTGTCGTTGCCAATTCTCGAGGGCCGGAATGTCAGGCTCCGTCCGCCATGCGCCGATGACGCCGATACGCGCTTCGCCCTGGGCACGGATGCCGAGATCGCGGAAATGTATGGCGTCAACAAAGAGGACATCAAGCCCATCACCCGGGAGGGGGCGGCGCTATGGGTTCAGGGTCTTGCCGATCACCCCCACGCCTGGGTCATCGAAATCAACGGTGCCTTTGCCGGCATAATCAGATTGGACAACGTCAATCGCCAGGACAGGCGCGCGACGATGGCGATCGGGATCTATAATCCGGCCTTGCTCGGGAAGGGGTTTGGCACCGAAGCGATCACTCTTCTGCTGAGCCATGCCTTTGGCGAGATAGGGTTGCATCGGATTGGAATACGCGTGCTCGCCTACAACAAGCGCGCCATCCGCGCCTATGAGAAATGCGGCTTCATCGTTGAAGGACGGGAGCGGGAGACGGCCTACGTCAACGGCAGCTGGCACGATGACATCATGATGGGCTTGCTGGATCGCGAGTTTTCGGCGCTGCAACCTCAAGGCTGACGCTGCCAAGGGATGGCGGCATCAATCACCTCCCCCTTGATGGGGGAGGTCGCGCGGCACGCGCGGGTGGGGGTGACAATTGGCTGGCTGCAGAATTTGCCGCAATCACCCCGTCCCGGAGCTATGCTCCGACCCTCCCGCTCAAGGGGAGGGTAAAGATCAGCAGATTTCCGTTGTGGCGATCTTGATGCCGAAGCCTTCCAAGCCGACATAGTGCCGTTCGCGACTGGTCAGCAGCTTGATCGAGCTGACGCCGAGATCCTTCAGGATCTGCGCGCCGAGGCCGATTTCCAGCCATTCGCTGTCTCGCGCCTGTGCCTCGGCATGGCTTTCACGCTCGGCCTGGCGCGCCTTGCGGCCATTGTCGAAATGACCGACTCCGACGGAGCCTTCGCGAAGATAGACGATGACGCCGCGGCCTTCCTCGGCGATCTTCTTCATGTAGAAATCGACGGGACGGCGCTTGCCGAACAGATCCTCGGCGACGTTTTCCGGATGCAGGCGCACCGGGATATCGACGCCATCGCGGATATCGCCGAAGACCACGGCGAGATGCTGCATCGGGTCCCAGGGCAGCGAGTAGGTATGCGCCCGCGCCTTGCCGAACGGCGTCTCGATGTCGAAGCTGGCACCGAGTTCGATCAGGGTTTCCTTGCGCTGGCGATAGGCGATGAGATCGGCGACGGAAACGAGCTTCAGGCCGTTCTGTTCGGCGAATTCCACCACTTGCTGGCCGCGCGTCACCGTGCCGTCATCGTTGACAAGCTCGCTGATGACGCCGATCGGCGGCAGGCCGGCAAGCTTGCAGAGGTCGACGGCGGCTTCCGTATGGCCCGAACGCATCAGCACGCCGCCTTCGCGCGCAACCAGCGGGAAGATATGGCCGGGACGGACGAAATCCGTGGGGCCGACATTCGGATTGGCGAGGTTTCGAACCGTCAGGGTCCGGTCGTCGGCGGAAATGCCTGTCGTGGTGCCATGCTTGAAATCGACCGAGACGGTGAAGGCCGTCGTATGGGCAGAATCGTTTTCCGCGACCATGGCGTTGAGGTTCAGCCGCTTGGCTTCCTCGCGCGGCATCGGCGTGCAGACGATGCCGGAGGTGTGCCGGACAATGAAGGCCATCTTTTCAGGCGTGCAATGAACGGCGGCAACGATCAGGTCGCCTTCGTTCTCGCGGTCGTTATCGTCCATGACGACGACGATCTCGCCGGCTTCGAAAGCCCGGATGGCATCGACAACGCGCTTCTGGTCGTAAGACATCTCGAAATTCCTACCTCTGCTGGCCGGTCTGGCCGCGATCCCTCAGATAATGGTCGGCAACGGCGCAGGCGACCATTGCCTCGCCGATCGGCACGGCGCGAATGCCGACGCAAGGATCGTGGCGGCCCTTGGTGCGCACGTCGACATTGTTGCCGTCCGCATCGATCGACTGGCGTTCCGTCAGGATAGACGAGGTCGGCTTGATGGCGAAGCGCGCGACGATCGGCTCGCCCGTGGAAATGCCGCCCAGGATGCCGCCGGCATGATTGGACAGGAAGATGCGCTTGCCGTCATTGCCCATGCGCATCGCATCGGCATTTTCTTCGCCGGTCAACTCGGCAGAGGCGAAGCCCTCACCGATTTCGACGCCCTTGACGGCGTTGATTGACATCAACAGCGAGGCAATATCCTGGTCGAGCTTGCCGTAGATCGGGGCGCCAAGTCCTTCCGGCACGCCCTCCGCCACCACTTCGACCACGGCGCCGATCGAGGAACCGGCCTTGCGGATGCCGTCGAGATACTCTTCCCAGACCGGCACGATCTCCGGATCCGGAGCGAAGAAGGGGTTCTGATCCACCTGCGCCCAGTCCCAGTTGGCGCGGTTGATCTTGTGCTTGCCGATCTGCACCAGCGCGCCGCGGATGGTCACGCCGGGCACGACGAGGCGGGCGATGCCGCCGGCAGCGACGCGTGCGGCCGTTTCGCGGGCCGACGAGCGACCGCCGCCGCGATAATCGCGAATGCCGTATTTGACGTCATAGGTGTAGTCGGCGTGGCCGGGGCGATAGCGCCGGGCGATCTCGCCATAATCCTTCGAACGCTGGTCGGTATTCTCGATCAGCATCGAGATCGGCGTGCCCGTCGAGATCATCGTCTCGCCGTCTTCGTCCAGCATCACGCCCGACAGAACCTTGACGAGATCGTCCTCGCGCCGCTGGGTCACGAAGCGCGATTGCCCCGGCTTGCGCTTGTCGAGCCAGGCCTGAATGTCCTCCAGCTTGAAGCGGAGGCCGGGAGGGCAGCCGTCGACGACGCAGCCGAGCGCCGGGCCATGGCTTTCGCCCCAGGTGGTGACGCGGAAAAGGTGACCGAATGTATTGTGCGACATGAAAAACGACCGGATTGGTGCAGCCTGACGGGCAGACCGCGTCTTGTCTCTTGCAATTTCGGCCCACTCATAGAGCATGATGCCGAAAAGTGTAAGCGGTTTTCGGGCGACATCATGCTCTACCTATTTGATTCCAGTGCCGGATGCCGGCAAGACAAAATCTTTCTTTCCGGCTGCGTGGAAACGGCTGACGCGGCTTCCGTCTGCCGCTTCAACATCATGGTAAACAAAGATTAATCTGCGCTGTGGATTGTGACGATGCATTCACCAATTGGGCGAACGAAGCCACTATTGGGGGCAACTTCCGCCATATTCGACGTGTTTTCTACATCGCAATAAGAAATGAAAAGCAAACTGACCTGAAGGGTGACGACGATGCGCTTCTTTGTAGCGACGCTTTTGGCCACGGCAAGCCTGCTTGCTCCTGTCGCGGGCTTTGCAGAAAGCGCGGATGTCGAGGCCATCATCAAGAAGGTCGACACCAAGAATTTCAATATCACGCTGGATGATGGCAAGAGCTATCAAGTGCCTGAGGATTTTGATTTCAGTGGCCTGCAGGCTGGCGTGAAGGTCGTGGTCTTCTATACGGAAGTTGACGGCAAGCGCGTTGTCAACGATCTCGATATCGTTCAGTAAATGGTGGTGCCGCCGGGCAAACCGGCCGTCTCGGGCGAATTTCCCGCTTTCAAGCTGATTGCTCTTCTTCCGTAGCTGTCAGACCGTGCAGCCATTCGCGCTCGGTTGGGAACCGTCTACATCCAGCCGATGATCTTCATCTGTGGATCGACCTTCAGGATCTGGTCCTGATGGATCGGGATTTCAGCCGCCTCTTCCTTTTCAACATCGCCGATCAGACGAAATAGCGTGCGGATGACGCCGCCATGTGTGACGCAGACGGTGTGACGATCAACCGATGCCAGCCATGAGCCGACCCGCCATGACAGGATTTCGTAGCTTTCGGCGTCATCGCCAGGCGGGATAAAGTCCCATTTGTTCGCCTTGCGCTCGGCAAGCCGGTCGGGCGCCGTCGCCTTCAATTCCCTGAGGGTAAAGCCCTCCCAGGCGCCGAACGACAGCTCGACGAGCCTTTCGTCCGTTCGATAATCCTTGGGTGGCAGACCCATGGCATCGCGCGCGATTTCCATGGTTTCGCGCGTGCGCCGCAAGGGGCTGGCGACGAAATCGAAGGCTATGTTTTCGAAGGCGAGGATTTCGGCGAGATCGATGCCGTTCTGCCGGGCCTGCTCGCGGCCGATGGCGTTCAGATCAATATCCTTCTGCCCTTGCAGGCGGCGCTCGGCATTCCAGTCGGTCTGACCGTGGCGTATCACATAGAGGATGGGCGACACGGTCAGATTCCTGTTGGTCAGTCCTTCGCGACGGAAATGTCGGGCGCGTCCACGGCCTTCATGCCGACCGTGTGATAGCCGGAATCGACGTGGTGGATTTCGCCGGTGACAGCCGTCGACAGGTCGGACAGCAGATAGAGGGCGGAATTGCCGACTTCGTCGATCGTGACAGTCCGCTTCAGCGGCGCATTGTACTCGTTCCACTTCAGTATGTAGCGGAAATCACCGATGCCGGAAGCTGCGAGCGTCTTGATTGGGCCGGCCGAGATCGCGTTGACGCGGATGCCGCGGCTGCCGAGGTCGACGGCGAGATAACGCACGCTTGCTTCGAGAGCGGCCTTGGCGACACCCATGACGTTGTAATGCGGCATGACCTTTTCCGCACCGTAATAGGTGAGGGTGATCATCGAGCCGCCGTCATTCATGATTCGCTCGGCGCGCTGTGCAACTGCCGTGAACGAATAGACGGAGATGTCCATTGTCTTCGTGAAGTTGTCGCGGCTGGTATCGAGGTAACGGCCGGTCAGTTCGTCCTTGTCGGAAAACGCAATGGCGTGCACGACGAAATCGATCTTGCCCCATTTCGCTTCCAGCGTGTCGATGACGGCATCGATCGTTGCCGGTTCGGTCACATCACAATGGCCTGCCATGAAGGCGCCGAGTTCCTGAGCAAGCGGCTCGACGCGCTTCTTCAGGGCATCGCCCTGCCACGTCAATGCGATTTCGGCTCCGGCATCCGAACAGGCCTTGGCAATACCCCACGCTATCGAACGGTTGTTTGCTACGCCGAGGATGACGCCGCGCTTGCCTGCCATGAGGCCAGTGGATTGAGCCATATTCTGCTCCCTTGAACTTTCGAATGACCCTGCCTATGGCATAGGCCGTTCCCCTGTTCAAGCATCGTAAAGATCATCAACTGTTAGGGATCGTAACAAAGGGTGCTGTTGTCACCAAAATTTCACAGGAAAAGGCCTTCGCGCATGCTGCGCATGAGATCCGTGACCTTATCGTCGGGTTTTTCCCACAGCATCAGCCGCAATTCGACGATGAGATCGCCCTTTCCGCCATTGCCGTCGGGCAAACCCTCACCGGAAATGCGCACGACCTGATCCGAACCGGACCAGGCTGGCACCGTGATCCTGACCGGCCCGTTCAATCCTTCGATCGTGGTCTCGCAGCCGAGGACCGCATTCTCGATGGTCACGGGCAATATTGTGCGGACATCGCTTCCGTCGAGCGTGAAGCGTCCGTCGGTCGACAGATGAACGGTAACGGCGACATCGCCGCGCAGCATGCCCTGCAGCTTCAGTCCCTGGCCCTTCAGGTGAAGCACCTGGCCATTGGAGATGTCCGTCGTCGCCTGGAAGCGCGCTTCGCGGCTGTCGGGCAGCGGAACGGTAATCCAGCGGCTCTTCAGCATGTCGTCGAGTGTCACCGTTGCTTCGGCGGCGACCTCCGGGGTTTTTTCCGGGGGCTTTTCGGGCGCATTGCCGCCCGTGATGCGTCGCACCAGCGAACCGAGAATGCCGAAGGCCGAACGTGAGCCGGCTGAGGCTGCCGCCAACTGCTCTTCTTCCACCTGCGGCTCTTCCGGTGCCGCGGTATTGGGTTGCTCTTGCGGTTTTTCCGCCTGTGGTGCGCCGGCGGCCGCCGTGGCTTGTGCCTGCTGCGCCTGGACGGTTTTCACTCCGAAAATGCGTTCGACCATATCCTCTGGGGATTCGGCGGCGTTGCCCTGCTGGCCGGATGCGGCGGTGGCTGCCGCCTTGCGGGCATTGGCCCTGGCAAGCTCTTCCATGATCTTTTCGGCATTGGCGCGCGCGGCCTTGGCTCGCTCGGCGGCTTCGCGGGCCGCCTGCCGCTGCTGCATGATCGTCTGCTCGTGGCTTTGGCCCTTCGCCTCGGCCATGCGCGCGATCTGATCGTAACGGCTGCGCTTCTGCGGATCCTTCAACGTCTCGTAGGCACGGCCGATTTCGGCAAACCGCTCCGACGCGGTTGGATCGCCCAGATTGTGATCGGGATGGGCGGTCTTCGCCAGACTGCGCCAGGCGGACTTGATTTCGTCCGCCCCCGCATCCTTCCTAACGCCCAGCACCTTATACGGATCGCGCATCTTTCCCGCCATCATTCGTGGATGTGCTCAGCCCCATCGCAGCACCCCAAGCAAAGAACCAGTTGATAGCGCTTCGCCATCCTGCTTCCCGTCATGGGAGGCAAGGCTGATGCGCCGATGTGCCGATCCTGCGGGAAAAGTTGCTAATCAGGCGTTACGGCGGATGGGGGCCAAAGGCCTCCATTTCAAGGCATGGTTAGCCGATCACTAACGGGGGGCTCGGGATTTGTAGTCGGAAACGGAACGTCGATTACAATAGAATGCTTATCAGCGTGAACTGATTTTAGGCCGCGGGAAGGGGAGAGGGGCGGTCAGCCCGCCTGCTGAAAGCTGAGCAACTGCCATTCGCCGAGGCCGACGAGGCAAGTCCTGCCAGAGAAGTTGGCAACGCCCTGATAGGAGTGTCGGCTGGTGCGGAATTGACGGCAGACCACGCCGGAGGCGTTGCTTTCCACGATGGCGTCGATGACGCCGGCACTGCCGGTAGAGGTGTTTGCCCAGGGTATGGGCTGGCCGTTGAGCTTATGGAGGTCCGCCGAGGTGACGGCATTGCGCACGGTGGTTTCGTCGGACATGCTGTCGGTCGTCACTGCAGCCGTCGGTACCGTGCCGGTAGAGACGCTGCGATCCACCTTGGCGGAGCTCAGATAGTCCATGCCGCCGCCGACGCAGCCGCCAAGAGCGAAAAGGGAGACTAGGGCGACAGCCATCGTCACGCCTTTTGCAAGCTTGCGCTTTGTATGAACGATCGACTTTGCTATGACTTCCACCCGAGCATTTTGGCCAGCCAGAGGGGCCAGCGGTTATTGGGAATTGCGGAGCTTTTGAATTAATATGTCGGAAAACGAGTTAACAAGCGGTGACTTCACCGAACAGAACGAACCTTTCACTCTTTTTGCGGCCTGGCTGCGCGAGGCGGAGACCACCGAACCGAACGATCCGAATGCGGTAGCGCTGGCAACGGTGGATAAGGATGGTTTGCCAAACGTTCGCATGGTTCTTCTGAAGGGTTTCGATAGCGACGGATTCGTATTCTATACAAATTTCGAGAGCCAGAAAGGTCAAGAAATTCTTTCCCAGAAGAAAGCGGCCATGTGCTTCCACTGGAAGTCGCTGCGACGCCAGGTGCGCCTGCGCGGTCTGGTTGAAGTGGTGAGCGACAAGGAAGCCGACGAATACTATAAGACAAGGGCTCGCGGCAGCCGCATCGGCGCCTGGGCTTCGAAGCAGTCGCGTCCTCTTGAGGGTCGTTTTGCGCTGGAAAAGGCAGTTGCCGAATATACTGCGCGTTACGCGATCGGCGATATTCCGCGCCCGCCTTACTGGTCCGGCTTTCGCATCCGGCCGCTTTCGATCGAATTCTGGCACGACCGCCAGTTCCGCCTGCACGATCGCATCGAGTTTCGCCGCGAGATGCCTGAAGGTGCCTGGCAGAAGGTGCGGATGTATCCGTAAGTCCTATGCCGTTTCCCGGCGCCCCATCAGCCGCATGGGGATGCCGGAAGCGAGCGCCGATGCATAACGCGGCTTCTGATAATGCCCGTTCAGCGATAGTCGCGGCAGCAGCATCGGTGCATTGCCATTTGTTACCGTGATCGTGCCGGGGCGCGTGGTGACACCGACGGAAAAGCCGAGCTCCGTCGCAAGCCGTCCTTCGCGCGGCGAGACGGCCTCGTTCGTGCCATAGGGATAGGCGATTGCGGCTGGCCGCTTTCCGGTGATGTCGGCGACATAATCAGCCGAGAGCGCCATCTCGGCTGCGGCCTCCGCTTCCGGGAGCCTCGCCAGCGCCCGATGGCTCACCGTATGTGCCCCGAGCGAAGCAAGCGGGTGCCGGGCGAGTTGCCGTAATTCACTCCGACCCATAACCGATGCGTGGACGAACTCGAGCGGTTCCAGGCCGTGACGCCGGGCAAGCTCATCGATCCGGCCGACGGCTTCGCTTTCCTCATGGCTATGGACGAAGGCGGCAAAGCGTGCAAACGCGGTATGCTTCTGGCTGTCCTTGCCGAGCGGCAGGAATTCTTCTCCCGACCCGAAATCGAATGTCAGCCGGTCCAGCCGGCCGAGCAACTCGGCCAGCGTCTCCCACCATATGCTATGGGTCCGTTCCGAAAGCCCTTGGGCGACGAAGACGGTGAAGGGTGCGTTGTGGCGCGCAAAGATCGGCAGAGCATGATCGAGATTGTCGCGATTGCCGTCGTCGAGCGTGAAGGCGACGAAGGGCGGTTTGCCGGCAGCGCTCTTTGTTCTTGAAGGAAGGGTGTCGAGCGCGACGAACTCGTAACCGTCCTGCTTCAGCCGGGCGATCGCCTGGTCAAGAAAATCAGGCGAAACCTCCAGATGCGCATTGGGCGCAAACCTGCGGGGAAGAGGAGGGCGGACGTGATGAAGGGTGAATATCGTGCCGAGGCCCGCAACGGCACGCATAAGCCCCGCACCCTTCAAGATTGCGGCAGCCTCCAGTCCGCTGGAGATCATCGTGCGCTTGATGCGGACCTTGATGCCCTGTTCCATGCGGCTCGACCCGGTTGACCAATGTCAACGCTGTAGCGCATGCCCGTTAAACCTTACTGAATCTTTGTCATAATTTCCAATGCGTTAATGCTTATTTTACCAGGAAAGGCAAAATTGAGGAACTATCGAGGCTGTTGCCTCAATATCGCACCGGTATCAGGTTTTTTGTCGCAAAATCATACAGGGATTGATGCGGTGTGTTGGCATTCTTTCGGTTGGGGACAATTATGAAAAGACTTCTGATGGCTCTGTCGGCGGCCGTCTTGCTATTGGGCGCTCCTGCGGCGAGCTTCGCGGGCAGCGCATATTTCATCATGGATGCGAAGACCGGCAAGGTACTGGCATCAAGCAATGCGGATGACCTCAACCATCCGGCATCGCTGACTAAGATGATGACCTTGTACATGACCTTCGAGGCGATCCACCGCGGCAAGCTGAGCTGGAACACCCGGATCCCGGTATCGCGTTTCGCCGCTGCCAAGCCCCCGACCAAGCTGGGCCTCAAGCCCGGCGGTACGGTGACCGTTCGTGAAGCCGTCGACGGCATGATCATCAAGTCCGCCAACGATGCCGCAGCCGCCATGGCGGAAGCGCTCGGCGGAAGCGAAAGCGGCTTTGCCCGGCTGATGACGCAGAAGGCCCGCGAAATCGGCATGCGCCGCACCACCTTCCTGAATGCGTCCGGCCTTCCGAACATGCAGCAGTGGACGACAGCCCGCGATATGTCGACGCTCGCCGTCGCGCTCATCAACAACTATCCCCAGGAATACCGGCTCTTCTCGCAGGCCGGTTTCAACTATCGTGGCCGCAGCGTTCGCGGTCACAACAATCTGATGTATCGCTATGAAGGCATGGATGGCATCAAGACCGGCTATACCAATGCCTCCGGCTTTAACCTCGTCAGCGCCGTGCGCCAGGGCAATCGCCGCGTGATCGGCGTCGTCATGGGCGGTGCGACCGCGCGTGGCCGCGACGCGTTGATGGCCTCGCTGCTCGATCGCTATATTCCGAAGGCAAGCGCCGTTTCGGCATCGCGCCTGATTGCAAGCGTCGGCGGCGGCAAGGCGTCAAGGCCGGTCGAAGTGGCCTCCGCATCCGATGACGCTGCCGTCGACGTCGATGCCCAGACCACTGCAACGACCACTCCGGCGCCGGCGCGCAAGCGTACCGAGGTCGTCCCGATGGCATTTGCTGCGGCCTCGAACGTTACCGTACCGATGGACCGCCCGGCCGCGATGGACGAGATCCTCGTTGCCAACAAGTCGGCCGCAACCGGCAGCTGGCAGGTGCAGATCGCCGCAACCCCAACGGCCCAGGCAGCCAAGGATTTGCTTTCCGAGGCGAAATCCAAGGCCGGCAATGCGCTCGCCAACGCCTCACCCTATACCGAGGCTGTCGGCAAGGGTGGCAACACCGTCTATCGCGCCCGCTTCGTCGGCTTTGCCAGCCGGGATGATGCGAACTCCGCCTGCTCGGCGTTGAAGCGCAAGGACTTTGACTGCATGCTGCTGCCGAGCAAGGGCTGAGCATTATCCGAATCACACAGTATGGGCCGGCGGAGCGAAACTCCGCCGGCCTATTTTTTGCCGGATCGACTTTTGCGTGGGAATCGTTCATTAATAAAAAGAACATAAGGGGAACGATATCGATGCTGCCAGATCTGATGAAGCAATTCGAAGCGGCTTCTGCGACCTATGCCGCCGATAACGGCCTGGAACGCGACGACGACTGGTTCGTCCTGAAACTCCAGGAGGAGCTGGGCGAGTTGATCCAGATCTGGAACAGGGTCACCGGCCGCGGGCGCCGCAAGGGCATGAGCGACGCGGATCTGGCAACGGCGCTTGCCGATGAAACGGCCGATGTGCTCGGCCATATTCTTTTATTCGCGAATCGCAACGGCCTCGATCTGCCCGCTGCCATCGAGCGCAAGTGGCTCTTCCGTCCCCACGAATGATGGGTGCCAGCAGGAATAATAATGAGGGCAGGGGCTTTAAGCCTTGGTGCCCCCGACCGTGATCTGGTCCATGCGCAGATGTGGCTGGCCGACGCCGACCGGAACCCATTGGCCCGCCTTGCCGCAATTGCCGATGCCGGTATCGAGCTTCATGTCGTTGCCTATCATGGTGACGCGCTTCATCGCATCCGGTCCATTGCCGATCAGCATGGCGCCCTTGATCGGCGCGCCGATCTTGCCGTTCTCGATGAGATAGGCTTCGGTGCAGCCGAAGACGAACTTGCCAGAGGTGATGTCCACCTGGCCGCCGCCGAAGGAGACGGCATAGATACCCTTCTTCACCGACGCGATGATTTCTTCCGGCGTCTTGTCTCCGCCGAGCATGTAGGTGTTGGTCATGCGTGGCATCGGCGTATGGGCATAGCCTTGACGGCGACCATTGCCGGTCGCCTTCATGCCCATCAGCCGCGCATTCTGCCGGTCCTGCATATAGCCGACCAGCTTGCCGTTCTCGATCAGCACGTTGTAGGCCGAAGGCGTGCCTTCGTCGTCGACGGTGATGGAGCCGCGGCGGTTCTCGATCGTGCCGTCATCGACGACGGTGACGCCGGGTGCCGCCACCATCTGACCCAAAAGACCGGCGAAGGCCGAGGTCTTCTTGCGGTTGAAATCGCCTTCCAGCCCGTGGCCGACGGCCTCATGCAGCATGACGCCCGGCCAGCCGGAGCCGAGCACGACATCCATCGTGCCGGCGGGTGCCTCGATCGCCTCGAGATTGACAAGAGCCTGCCGAAGGGCCTCGTCGGCGCCATAGTGCCAATTGTCCTCCGTCACGAAATCGCCGAAGCCGATGCGCCCACCGGTGCCGAAGGAGCCGGCTTCTTGGCGGTCGCCGTCGCCGACGATCACGGAAATGTTGACACGCGTCATCGGCCTGACATCGCGCACGCGATGACCGTCGGCACGAAGAATGTCGACCACCTGCCAGCTCGCGGCGATGGATGCGGTCACTTGGCGGACCTTGTCATTCTTGTCGCGCAGATAGCTGTCGATCCGCTGCAGCAGCTTCGCCTTCTCCTCGAAGCTCGGCGTGCCGATCGGGTTCTCGTCGCCATAGAGCACCTTGTTGGTACGCTGGGGCGCAGCTGCATAGGAGCCGGCATAGCCCGACGTCACCGCGCGCACCGCATCGGCGGCGCGTTTCAGCGCGGCTTCGGAGAGATCACCTGCATGAGCATAGCCCACCGCTTCGCCGGCAACGGCACGAAGGCCGAAGCCCTGTTCGGTGTTGAAGCTGCCGCCCTTCATCCGACCATTGTCGAATGTCAGCGATTCGGCCTGGACATGCTCGACGAAGAGCTCGCCGTCGTCGGCGCCTGCGAGTGCCTCGGCAACGATGCCGCGCAGCTTGGCTTCATCGGCATCGAAAAGGGTAAGGAGATCGGTATTCATGGATCAGGTGCTCCGTTCAGAGCCGATGTAGGCTTCGCATCGCGCAAGAGCAAGGCCCATCCGATCAGGGAAGGGCGTCATAGCCTTCCGCAAAGCCCTTCAAGTCCACAGGGATGCCGATGCCTTCTTCCGGCGACTGGAAGACGATGAAGGTTGCAGTCGCGCCGCTGCGCAGCGTCTTCAGCAATTCGTCTTCGAGCACGACTTCGGCATAGCAGCCATCGGAGAAGCAGCGCACGAAATAGGCGCGGCCGATATCCTTGCCGTCGATATTGAGGCCGAGCCCGTTCGGCAGCAGTACGCCGAGCGGCGCCAGTACGCGCAGGATTTTCGACTTGCGGTCGGCAGTCTTCAGCACGACGACGGAAAGACCGATTTCCGGACGATCCTCGGCGATCACGTTCTGCATCAGCGCGCATTGCTCGGCCGAAGCCCCGGCCGGCTTGTCGCAGACGACGGACCATGCGCCATGGCTGGAACGGACCGTACCCGGCGGTTGCGGAACCTGGCTTGTCGGAACCTGCTGCGTATGTGGCTGCGGCTGGCCTTGCTGCTGGGGTTGCAACTGTTGGGTCTGCTGCGCCGGCGGCTGAGTCTGCTGTGCCTGTTGCGCCCATACAGGTGTGGCGACTGCGGCAGCGATGCTGCCGGTAACAAGCAAAAGCCGGGCGAGGGAACGAAAACCCATGGAAACCTCTAGATTCGAATCAGTGCCGCTATTGTTGAAGCCCACGCTGGCAAATGAAAAGCCCCGGCTGCTGGATTCCAACCGACTACGGCGGAAATACGACGTCTACTCCATTTTGTCCCGGCGGCGCCATGGACCGCGATGCAATTTTTCGTATGATGATGAAATGCTTGCCATGTCCGGGACAAGCATGGGGGGATATTCGCGCAAAAATGCCGCACTAACAAATGTCTTGAGTTGTTGCGGAGCACCCCAAACTGTGGTTTGAAGCGCAATGGATTGTAGGGATACTGCGTTTGAGGAAGATCTGGGATCAAACGCTGGAGGGAGAGACATCGTGATGAAAAGAGCTTACGCGGCTCTGGCGGCTATGATCTGTCTGCTTTTTGCGACAGGTAGCTACGCCGATCAGCCGAGACCTTGGGAAACCGGTATGCAGCAGGCGGCAACCGGCAACATGCATCAAATCCGCTGGTTTGAGGCATACACGCTTTGGTTTATCATTCCGATCACGCTGCTTGTTCTGGTCCTCCTTGTGGTGGTCATGGTCAAGTTCCGGGCGTCTAAGAACCCGGTTCCGTCCAAGACGAGCCATAACACGCTGATCGAGGTCATCTGGACCATCGGACCGGTCCTCATTCTTCTCTTCCTGGCTATTCCTTCCTTCAATCTTCTCACCGACCAGCTGACGTTCCCAGAGAAGATAGACGTCACCGTCAAGGCGACGGCGACGCAGTGGCAGTGGAATTATGAGTATGAGGGCAGCGGCGCGACGCCGGTCGCCTTCGATTCCTTCATGCTGAAGGAGCAGGACCGCACTGCCGCCGGTAAGGACGACAAGTCGAAATATCCGCGGCTTCTCGCTGTCGACAATGAATTGGTCGTGCCTGTCGGCAAGAATGTGCGTGTCCTCGTCACCGCTGCGCCGACCGACGTCATTCATTCCTTCGCCATGCCCGCCTTCGGTGTCAGGATCGACGCCATTCCGGGCCGCCTGAACGAAACCTGGTTCAATGCCGACCGCGAAGGTCTCTATTACGGACAGTGTTCCGAGCTCTGCGGCAAGGATCACTCTTTCATGCCGATCGCCATCCGCGTCGTCTCCGATGATCAGTACAAGCAGTGGCTGGCCGCTGCGGCAACCGATGTCGGCAAGGCGAACAAGGCTCTGATGGCCGCCGTCGACCAACCGACGACCGTCAAGGTCGCCGAAAACACGGCGAAGTAAGAGGGGATAGGAACAATGGCTGGATCTACGGCACACGACGATCACTCGCACGATCTTCACGACGCTCACGCGCATGACGATCATCACGCTCATAAGCAATCTTTCGCCGACCGTTGGCTGTTTTCGACGAATCACAAGGACATCGGCACGCTCTATCTGATCTTCGCGATCTTTGCGGGCGTAATCGGCTTCCTCCTGTCGGTCGCCATCCGCATGGAATTGCAGGAGCCCGGCATCCAGATCTTCAGCGGTCTGGCGTCGATGGTCTACGGCTTTTCGGGTGATGCCGCCATCGATGGCGGCAAGCAGATGTACAACGTCTTCGTCACCGCTCACGCGCTGATCATGATCTTCTTCATGGTCATGCCGGCGATGATCGGCGGTTTTGCCAACTGGATGGTGCCGATCATGATCGGTGCGCCTGATATGGCCTTCCCGCGCCTGAACAACATTTCGTTCTGGCTTCTCGTCCCGGCCTTCCTGCTGCTCATCCTCTCCATGTTCGTTGAAGGCCCTGCTGGTGCCTATGGCGCGGGCGGCGGCTGGACGATGTATGCACCCCTGTCGGGCACGGTCGGCCATCCTGGCCCGGCGATCGATCTGGTGATCTTCGCGCTGCACATCGCAGGCGCGTCGTCGATCCTTGGCGCGATCAACTTCATCACGACCATCCTGAACATGCGCGCTCCTGGCATGACGCTGCACAAGATGCCGCTCTTTGCCTGGTCGGTTCTGATCACCGCGTTCCTGCTGCTGCTGTCGCTGCCGGTTCTGGCAGGCGCCATCACCATGCTGCTGACAGACCGCAATTTCGGCACGACGTTCTTCTCGCCGGAAGGCGGCGGCGATCCGCTGCTCTACCAGCACCTCTTCTGGTTCTTCGGCCATCCGGAAGTCTACATCCTGATCCTGCCCGGCTTCGGCATGATCAGCCACATCATCTCGACCTTCTCGCGCAAGCCGATCTTCGGCTATCTCGGCATGGCCTACGCCATGGTCGCGATCGGCGCTGTCGGCTTCGTCGTCTGGGCGCACCACATGTACGTGACCGGCCTCTCGCTCGATACGCAGCGCTACTTCGTGTTTGCGACGATGGTCATCGCTGTCCCGACAGGCGTGAAAATCTTCTCCTGGATCGCGACGATGTGGGGTGGCTCCATCGAGTTCCGCACGCCGATGATCTGGGCGCTCGGCTTCATCTTCCTGTTCACGCTCGGTGGTGTCACCGGCGTCCAGCTTGCCAATGCCGGTCTCGACCGCGAATTGCACGCGACCTATTTCGTGGTGGCACACTTCCATTACGTTCTGTCGCTCGGAGCCGTCTTCGCCATCTTCGCCGCCTGGTACTACTGGTTCCCGAAGATGACCGGCTACATGTACAATGAGCGGATCGGCAACTGGCACTTCTGGATCACCTTCATCGGTGTGAACATGGTGTTCTTCCCGCAGCACTTCCTAGGCCGTGCGGGCATGCCGCGCCGTTACATCGACTATCCGGATGCCTATGCCGGCTGGAACTTCGTTTCCTCCATCGGCTCCTATGTCGCAGCCGTAGGCCTTTGCTTCTTCTTCTGGGGCGTTATAGATGCATTCATGAAGAAGCGCGTTGCAGGCGATAATCCCTGGGGCGAGGGCGCGACCACGCTGGAATGGCAGCTGTCGTCGCCGCCGCCGCACCACCAGTGGGAAGAGCTGCCGCGCATCAAGTAGGCTCATTTCCGGACGCCGCGCCAAGCGGCGTCCGGCTCAACGGATAATTGGAAGAACGAATGACGGTCATCGACAATCACGAAGCGCTCGCGAAGCAAGCCGAAACCGGCTTGTCGGAAGCGAGTGCGCGCGATTATTTCGAGCTTCTGAAGCCGCGCGTGATGTCGCTGGTCGTCTTCACGGCCTTCACCGGCCTCGTGCTGGCGCCCGGTCACATCAATCCGGTCCTTGGCTTCATCGCCATCCTCTGCATTGCCGTCGGTGCTGGTGCATCCGGCGCCTTGAACATGTGGTATGACGCCGATATCGATGCCGTCATGAGCCGCACTGCGCGCCGGCCGATACCGTCTGGCCGCATCCGCCCGTCGGAAGCCCTGGCCTTCGGCCTTGTGCTGTCGGGCTTCTCGGTGACGATCCTCGGCCTGGCGATCAACTGGCTTTCCGCCGGCATTCTCGCCTTCACCATCTTTTTCTACGCCGTCGTCTACACGATGTGGCTGAAGCGCTCGACGCCGCAGAACATCGTCATCGGCGGTGCAGCCGGTGCATTTCCGCCCGTCATCGGCTGGGCGTGCGTGACCGGCACTGTGCCGGTCGAAAGCATCGTTCTGTTCCTCATCATCTTCCTCTGGACGCCGGCCCATTTCTGGGCGCTGGCGCTCTTCAAGATGGGTGATTACGAGGCCGTCGACGTGCCGATGCTGCCGAATGTCTCGGGCATTCCGACGACCAAGAATCAGATCGTCGTCTATGCAGTGCTCACAGCCATCGTCGGCGTCGTCCCGGCCTTCATGGGCTTTGCGAGCCTCGGCTATGGCGTCGTCGCCGCCGTGCTCGGCGCAATCTTCGTGCACTGTTCCATCGCCGTCTGGCGCATGGCCGATGGCGACGTGAAGATGGTGCCGGCAAAGAAACTCTTCGGCTTTTCCATTTTTTATCTCTTTGCGATCTTTTCCGCGCTGCTGATCGACCGGCTTGTTGCCGTGCTGATATCCGGCGGTGCTGGGGGCTGGCTATGATCGAACTCGTCAAGCTGACCGAAGCGCAGAAGAAATCGCGGCGAGGGCGCAACATTGCGCTTGGCCTTGTACTTGCCGGTCTGGTGGTCCTGTTCTACGCGATCACCATCATCAAGGTCGGTTCCGGACACGTTTGAGGAGGCGTCATGGAGGGGGAGGTTACAAAAGGCACGAGAAGCGGCACCCGCAACAACGGGATGATCGTTGCCATGTGCCTGAGCTTCGTCGTCGGCATGAGCGCCATGTGCGCCGCCGCCGTGCCGCTCTATCGCATGTTCTGCCAGGTGACGGGCTATAACGGCACCACGCAGCGCGTCGAGCAGGTCTCGAACGTCATCCTCGACAAGCAGATCCAGGTTTCCTTCGACGCCAATGTCGCGCCGGGCCTGCCATGGGATTTCAAGCCGCTGCAGAAATCGGTGAGCCCGAAGATCGGCGAGACGGTCGAGGTCAAGTTCCAGATCGAGAACAAGTCGGACAAGATGGAGCGCGGCCAGGCGATCTTCAACGTCACGCCGCTGGAAGCCGGGGTCTATTTCAACAAGGTCCAGTGCTTCTGCTTCAACGAGACGGATCTCGCGCCCGGCGAAAAGCGCGAGATGTCGGTGGTTTTCTACGTCGATCCCGAGATCACCAAGGCTGTGGAAACCAAGACGATCAACGCGCTGACACTGTCCTATACATACTACCCACGGGAAGGCGCAAAGCCCGTGGCATCCAACGACGCCGCAGTGCAGCCGGTGGAAAAGAAACTTTGATGGAGAGTGCTTTTCGGTTTGACCGAAAGCAATATGGGAAAAATTATTCGGGGATTGCTGATATGGCCGAGGCGCATCAGAGAAAACACGACTATCACATTATCGATCCCAGCCCGTGGCCGATCATTGCGGCCTTTGGGGCCTTCGTGATCACCTTCGGCGGTGTCTGCTTCATGCGCTACCTGAACGGCGGCACGCTGCATCTGCTCGGGCTCAATTTCGCACAGCCCTGGCTGTTCTTCATCGGCCTCGCTGTGATCCTCTACGTCATGTACGGCTGGTGGGCAGACACGATCAAGGAAGCGCATGGGGGCGCGCATACCCGCGTCGTCTCGCTGCATCTGCGCTACGGCATGATCATGTTCATCGCCTCCGAGGTGATGTTCTTCGTCGCCTGGTTCTGGGCCTATTTCGATGTGAGCCTGTTCCCGAACGAGGCCATCCAGGCATCGCGCACGGCCTTCCTTGGCGGCCAGTTCCCGCCGAAGGGCCTTGAGGTTCTCGATCCCTGGCACCTGCCGATCTACAACACCATCATCCTGCTTCTGTCAGGAACCACGGTCACCTGGGCGCACCACGCGTTGCTGCATGGCGACCGCAAGGGTCTGATTCAGGGCCTGACCCTGACAGTGCTGCTCGGTGCGCTGTTCTCCTGCGTTCAGGCCTATGAGTATGCGCATGCACCCTTCGCGTTCAAAAACTCGATTTATGGTGCGACCTTCTTCATGGCGACAGGCTTCCATGGCTTCCACGTGCTGATCGGAACGATCTTCCTGCTGGTCTGCCTCGTCCGCGCCATCCGGGGCGATTTCACGCCGAAGCAGCATTTCGGCTTCGAGGCAGCGGCCTGGTACTGGCACTTCGTCGACGTCGTCTGGCTGTTCCTGTTCTTCTGCATCTACATCTGGGGCAGCTGGGGCGCGCCAGTTGCGGCCGGCTGATCGGTATCGATCTTTGGAAAACAAAAGGCGGGCGCTCAGCGTCCGCCTTTTGTTTTGTGTGCTCAATCCCCTGAGATAATTCTCTCGAACGCAGTGGGATGGGCCGGGCCTCTGGCAAACAATTGCCGGATTTCCTCGGCGCAAGCCTTGGGGCTTTTCACCGACGTATCGACTTCCAGATCGTAGATGCCAGGCTGATGAACATGATCCTGCCAGGCTATAACAGGCGCAGGGATGGGCATGTCGCGTTCGACAGCAACATAGGTGCCCCGTCGCTCCGGCCCTTCCGCCAGCCGCCGCTGCATCACGATATCGAGCGGGCAGCGCACGCCGACGAACAAGACCGGCAACCCGGTCAGCAGCTGGGCACAATCGGCAAGGATGCCGAGCGATTGCGAATAGCTGTCGTGATGACCAAACTCGGCGACCACATTCAACCCCATACGGCTATGTGCGGCGATCGAGGCATAGAGTGCGGCATAAAAGCGCGTAACAAGCGGTTCGAGATCGGGCCGCTCGCCGCCGGGGCGCAAGCCGATACCCGGACGGTAACGGGGAGGCGTGATATGTCGCACATAGGCGTCGACACCAAGATTGACCCACACGCCCTCGAAATCAGCCTGTATCGCCTCGACGATGCTGCTCTTTCCGGACCGCGGCGCACCGTTGAGAATGACGATCTGGCCAAGTGGCCGGTCTTTGCTGAGGATCATGAATCCAATTCCTTCCGCATGCATTCCAGACTAACGACATGGGTATCCAAGCTTTTCGATTGGACGGATGCGCACATCGCGGTTACTGATAATGACAGGGGCGAGATCAATAGGTTCGCCCGCAAATGGCAAGACCGATCGAGACAGAACTTTGAGCTCAGAGCAAGACAAGACGCCGGACGAGGCATCCCATAGCGACAGCGCTCTCTTTGCGCCAGTCGATCCGTTCAAGGTCGGCATCCAGGGATGTTGCCCCCGTTGCGGCCAAGGCAAGCTCTTCAATGGATTATTGTCGCTGAAGCCGCGCTGTGCCGCCTGCAATCTGGATTATGACTTCGCCGACGCCGGCGACGGCCCGGCTGTTTTCGTCATCCTGATCGTCGGCTTCATCGTCATCGGCCTGGTTCTGTGGATGCAGATCAATTATGCGCCGCCGGTGTGGGTCTATATCGTGCTGTTTGCGCCGCTGACGATCATCCTTTCGCTTCTGTCCTTGCGTTGGTGCAAGGGCATCCTGATCGCTCTGCAATATCGCAACAATGCCGCTGAAGGGCGCGTCCATCGTGACTGAGTCCGCGGTGCCCGTCCGTCGCGCCAATCCTCTGTGGCAGATCGGCAAGGCGCTGCTCCTGCTTGTTGCGTTCGTTATCCTGGTCGGGCTCGGCACCTGGCAGGTCGAGCGGCTTCAATGGAAGGAAGGCTTGCTGGCTGACATCGCCGCCCGCAAGGATGCACCGGCCGTGCCGGTGTCGGCGATCGAGACTATGGCGGCATCCGGTGGCGACATCGAATATCGCGTTATCGCGGCCAAAGGCCATTACCTCAATGACAAGGAACGGCATTTCCTTGCGACCTATGACGGCGATCCCGGCTATCACATCTACACGCCGCTGCAGCTCGATGATGGCCGCTACATCTTCGTCAACAGAGGCTTCGTGCCCACTGAGGCAAAGGACCCCGAGAAGCGCCAGCAGGGTGAATTGACCGGGGAGCAGACGGTTACCGGACTTGCCCGTGCCAAACTAATCGACAGGCCCGACGGCATGCCGGACAACGATCTCGGCAAGAATATCTTCTTCTGGAAGGATCTGGACGTCATGGCGTCCAGCGTCGGCCTGCCGAAGGACAAGGTGCTGCCTTTCTTCATCGATGCCGACAAGACGCCCAATCCGGCGGGCCTTCCCATTGGCGGTGTCACCATCATCGATCTGCCGAACAACCACCTGCAATATGCGGTGACCTGGTATGGGCTGGCGGTGGCATTGGCTGCCATCGTTGCGATCTCCTGGTGGCGCAAACGCCATCCGGACGCGCCTTCACAATAGAGACATGCAATAGAATAGCTTCATTTCGATGGAATATTCGGCTAGAGCATGATCCCAAAAAGTGCGCAGTGGTTTTTCGATAAAATCATGCGGACTCAATGGAGCAGGCGGCAGCGCAGCCCTATCTATGGCTGAGCCACTGTCGCGCATTTCGGAAGAGACATGAACATAGCCGTTTCCAAACCTGACCTGACCATCCGGCTCTGCGGGCCGCGCGGCTTCTGTGCCGGCGTCGACCGCGCCATCCAGATCGTCGTTTTGGCGCTGAAGGCCTATGGCGCGCCGGTTTATGTCCGCCACGAAATCGTGCACAATCGCTATGTCGTCGAGGGGCTGGAGGCCAAGGGCGCCATCTTCGTCGAGGAACTGGATGAAATCCCGGCCGAACATCGCGCCCAGCCCGTCGTCTTCTCCGCCCACGGCGTGCCGAAATCCGTGCCGGCCGATGCCGATGCGCGCAATCTCTTCTATCTCGACGCCACCTGTCCGCTGGTCTCCAAGGTGCACAAGCAGGCCATGCGCCACAATCGCCTCGGCCGCCATGTCGTCCTGATCGGCCACGCCGGCCACCCGGAAGTGATCGGCACCATGGGCCAGCTGCCCGAGGGTACCGTGTCGCTGATCGAGACGGTGGAGGATGCCGACGTCTACGAGCCGGTCGATCCCGACAATCTCGGTTTCGTCACGCAGACGACGCTCTCGGTTGACGATACCGCCGGCGTCATTGCAAGGTTGCAGGAGCGCTTCCCCAATCTCACGGCGCCGGCGGCTGACTCGATCTGCTATGCCACCACCAACCGCCAGGAAGTGGTGAAGGAAGCAGCTCCCGGCTGCGATCTTTTCATCGTCGTCGGTGCTCCGAATTCGTCCAACTCCAAGCGCCTCGTCGAAGTAGCGCTCCGGGCAGGGGCGAAGAAATCCGTTCTCGTCCAGCGCGCCTCGGAGATCGACTGGGACAATATCGGCGATATCGAGACGGTCGGCCTCTCGGCAGGTGCATCTGCGCCAGAAGTCATCGTCAACGAGATCATCGAAGCGTTCCGCGCCCGCTATAATGCCGTGGTGGAACTCGCTGAAACTGTGAAGGAAACCGAGAATTTCCTCGTCAATCGCGAGCTTCGCAGTATAGAGCTGACGACGGCGGATATGGCGTTCGTCAACGGAGAATAAGAGGGCCACCTCGTCCTTCGAGGCCTTGCCGCCTGCGCTCACGCTGCATCGGCAAAGCACCTCAGGATGAGGTGGAGTGAGTTTCGCCGCAAGACGCCTAGATTAGCCCTCATGGTGAGGAGGCCCCGCTGAGCTCGCCGAAGGGGGCCGTCTCGAACCACGAGGGCGGGTGGTTACGGCGCATGCATGTATCAAGGGAATAATTCGTGGCCGTTTATACCGATATTACCGAAGACGATTTGAAGTGGTTCCTGACCGAATATGATGTCGGCGAGTTGCTCTCCTACAAGGGCATTGCCGAAGGCGTCGAGAATTCGAACTTCCTGCTGCATACGAGCCGCGATCCGCTGATCCTGACGCTTTATGAAAAGCGTGTCGACAAGGGCGATCTGCCGTTCTTCCTGGGGTTGATGCAGCATCTGGCAAGCCGTGGTTTGTCCTGCCCGCTGCCCTTGCCGCGCCGCGACGGCGCCTTGCTCGGTCATCTCTCCGGCCGTCCGGCCGCCCTGATCTCGTTCCTCGAGGGCATGTGGCTGCGCAAGCCGGAGGCGCATCATTGCCGCGAAGTCGGCAAGGCTCTGGCCGCCATGCACATCGCCGGTGAGGGTTTTGACATCCGACGTCCGAACGCCTTGTCGCTTGCTGGCTGGCAGACGCTTTGGGAAAAGTCCGAGGCGCGTGCCGACGAAGTCGAGGCTGGCCTGCAGGATGAGATCCGCAGCGAGCTCGATTTCCTCGGAAAACATTGGCCGAAGGATCTGCCCGAGGGTGTCATCCATGCTGATCTTTTCCCGGACAATGTCTTCTTCTTGGGTGACACGCTGTCCGGCCTGATCGACTTCTATTTCGCCTGCAACGATCAGCTCGCCTACGACGTCGCGATCTGCCTCAATGCCTGGTGTTTCGAGAAGGATCACGCCTACAACATCACCAAGGGCATGGCACTGCTCGAAGGCTATCAGAGCGAGCGGCCGCTGAGTGCAGCCGAAATCGCCGCATTGCCAACGCTTGCGCGCGGCTCGGCGCTGCGCTTCTTCCTGACCCGCCTCTACGATTGGCTGACGACGCCGGCCGGCGCGATGGTCACCAAGAAGGACCCGATCGAATATCTGCGCAAGCTGCGCTTCCACCGCCAGATCGCCTCCGCTGCCGAATACGGGCTGAAGGTATGAAGCACGTCGATATCTTTACCGACGGCGCCTGTTCCGGCAATCCCGGTCCCGGCGGCTGGGGCGCGGTGCTTCGTTACGGCGAGGTGGAAAAGGAACTCTCCGGCGGCGAGGCCGATACGACCAACAACCGCATGGAGCTGATGGCGGCGATCTCGGCGCTGTCGGCCCTGAAGAGCCCGTGTGAAGTCGATCTCTACACCGACAGCGTCTACGTCAAGGACGGCATCACCAAGTGGATTTTTGGCTGGAAGAAAAACGGCTGGAAGACCGCGGACAAGAAGCCGGTGAAGAATGCCGAACTGTGGCAGGCGCTGGACGAAGCCTATAACAGGCACAAGGTGACGCTGCACTGGGTGAAGGGCCATGCCGGCCATCCGGAGAACGAGCGGGCCGATGAGCTGGCGCGCAAGGGCATGGAGCCTTTCAAGAAGAAGTAGATTCGCTTGCGACAAGGCAGAGGTTGCTGCGTCGCGTGGGACGCGATCACATCAGAATGTGATCAAGCGCGCTTTTCACGCGCGGCCTTTCGGCTGCGGGCAATGGCAAGATCGGGCGAGGTGGATCGACCCTGCAAAGATCGAGCGCTTCCGCAATCGCATACATCACACGGAAGCTGCCGAACTCCTTGAACAGGCTCCAGAGCGGCTGAAACTTCTGATCGAGCCGTTCGGCTTCGGCGGTGTCGCCGGCTTGGGCCGCCCTTGTGAGCGCCAGCGCTTCGGCGGGTAGCAGGCCCGCGACGACGCTGTACCAGGCGTCGGAGCCGGCCAGCAACCCGGCTGCCGCTCCCCAATCGCCGCTGTAGCCAATGGAGAAGCCCTTAGGCGTTTCCGTGCGCAAAAGTGCTATTTCCCCCTTGAAATCGCTTCCTTGCGGCAGAGGCATCTTCACCGCCGCGATATTTGCCACTCTCGCTAACCGCGCAATCAGCGCGTGGCTGAATGTGAATTTCGTCGTGCCGGGATTGTTGTAGATGCAGAGCGGCAGGTCGCCGGCCTCCGCGACGGCAGCGAAGTGCTGGTAAACCTCTTCCTCCAGGAGCGGCGTATAGGACATGGGAGCCAGCAGTAGTCCATCTGCACCGGCCGCCTTGGCGTCACGCGCCAATGCCTGTGCCTCGTCGGTTCGCAGCGCTCCAACCCCGACGATGACCGGGATTTTGCCGCCGACGCTGGCTGTTGCCGCTTGGACGGCACGTCGGCGCTCGTCGCGTGAAAGAAAAGCGTAGCCGCCCGTGCTGCCGAGCAACCCGATGGAATCTGCGCCGGCATGACGGATGCGCTCGAGCAGGCGCGTGAGCGCTGCAATGTCCACGTGCCCGGAAGCGTCGGCCGGGGTAATTGGAAAAGCCGAAAGACCGGTAAAGAGCGTCACGATTGTCTTCCTTCTCTGTTAGGCTCCGGATAATGGCGAGGATCGAAAGCCGGCTGTCCCGAAAAGCAGGGGCCGAATTCGCCTATGGCTAACATCGCGCGACCGCCGATGATAGCCATATGCCTTCAATCCGAGCATCGGATGTTTTCAAGGTGATTCATGCCAATTCCCGCCCGGGAATATGCCGCAAAAATCATACCCCACTCAGCAGCTTGGTGGCGATCATCCACATGGTAAGGGCGATAAGCGTTTCCAGAATGCGCCAGGAGGAGGGTTTCGCGAAGATCGGCCTCAGCCACCTCGCACCGAAGCCGAGTGAAAAGAAGAACAGGAAAGAGCCCGTCATGGCACCCGCTGCAAATGAGACCTCGTGTCCCGGAAACCGGGTCGAGATCGTGCCAAGCAGCGCGACCGTGTCGAGATAGACATGCGGGTTGAGCCAGGTGAGCGCCAGACACATGGCAAGCGTCTGCCGAAAGCTCGACGATTTCGCCTCTCCGGCAGCCAGCACCGCGGACGAACGAAGGGCGGAATAGAGGCTCTTGGCCCCATACCAGATGAGGAAGGCAGCTCCCGCATAGCGCATCACCGGATCGAGCCAGGGTAGCAGGGCGGAAATCTGGCGGAAGCTTGTCACCCCGAGGACGATGAGCGCAGCATCCGAGAGCGCACATGCAAGGCAGACTGCGAACACATGCTCGTTGCGAAGACCCTGACGCAAGACGAAAGCGTTTTGCGCACCGATCGCGACAATCAGGCTGAGCCCCATCATCAGGCCCGTCACATAGATCGAAAAATTCATGCTTGCCGGAATGCTCCAAAACCAATGAGCATTTCTGGTATCGACATAAGCGGATTTAGGCTAATTAATGTTGCTAATCTCGATTAAGAAAAACTAATCCATGCTCGATTATTCCGCTCTCCGTGCCGTCTCTACGGTTGTCCAGACAGGTAGCTTCGAAAAAGCGGCGGCCATTCTCAACGTCACGCCCTCGGCCGTCTCGCAGCGGGTGAAGCAGCTCGAAGAACGCCTCGGCATCGTCCTGATCGTCAGGGGCAGCCCCTGCACCGCGACGGAGAAGGGTGAATGGCTCTGCCGTCATATGGAGAATGTCGGCATGCTCGAAGACGAGCTGTTCGGCCGTCTGCCGGCGCTGGTCGATCCCGGCGAGCCCAAGCAAAGGGTCACGCTTCACATTGCCACCAATGCCGACAGTCTCGGGACATGGTTCGTGGATGCCATGTCTGGTTTTGCCAAGCGCTCTCCTTATCTGCTGAATATCGCCATCGACGACCAGGATCATACCGCCGAATGGCTGCAGCGTGGGCGGGTGATTGCAGCCGTCACCGGCCTGGAAAAGCCGATCCAGGGTTGCCGGCGCATATCTCTCGGCTCGCTTCGCTACCATGCGACGGCGAGCCCCGATTTCATCGCACGGCATTTTGCACACGGCGTGACCCCGGAAGCGATCATGAATGCGCCGGCCTTGACCTTCAATCAGAAGGACAGGCTTCAAAGCCGGTGGATACGCCAGACATTCGGAGAGGACTTCGCCCATCCGAGCCACTGGCTGCCTTCGACACAAGGGTTTGTCGATGCCAGCCTTTCAGGCATGGGGTGGGGGATGAACCCTATCCAGCTGGTTCGGGAGCATCTGGAGACCGGGCGCCTGGTCGAGCTGATCCCCGGTACGCCGTTGGACATTCCATTATATTGGCAAGTGAACCGTCTCGCGGCCGATCGACTGGGTGAATTGACACGCGAGATCACCGCGACAGCCAAATACTATCTGTCAACGTGAGCTATGCTTCGAGCCGAACACGTTGCCATTCGCCCCGCAATCTGGAATGCAATGTTCGCGAATCGGTGCCTTGCCCCGCTGCCCTTTCCCTCTATGCTGCTCCCGATTTCCAGGGAGGCTAACTTATGATCCTGCATTGCGTTTTCCTTCGGCTCAAATCCGCCATGACACAGGACGAGAAGAGAGCTCTCTTCGACTCGGTGGTCGCACTGCAGAAGGTCATTCCCGGCATTGTCGATGTGAAACACGGGCCGAATGTCTCGCCGGAGGGCCTGCATGGTGGCTTCGCCGATGGATTTGTCGTCACCTTCGAGAGTGCTGAGGCGCGCGATGCCTATCTGGTGCATCCAGATCATGTTGCCGTCGGCGAGCGGATCGTTTCTTCCACGGACGGCGGTCTGGCTGGCCTGATGGTATTCGACTTCAATCTCTAGAGCCATTCCAGGAAAAGTGCGCAGCGGTTTTCCGTCCGGAATTGCGTGAAAACAAAGAGATAGAGCGGTTCAGAGATTCTGTGAAAAGCTGAACCGCTCTAATGACTGCCAGGAGCCGGTCGCAGAGGGTATATCCGCGACCGGCTCCGGTCGATTAGCTCGACTTGGCCATAGCTGCGGAAAGCTGGTCAACGTTATAACGGAACATTTTTTCGTAAGTCGAAGCCGGTCCGTTGGACTTGGAGAGGGCCTCGACATAGAGCTCGCCGCCGGGCTCGGCGCCGGTTGCCTTCGCGACCTGCTTGACGAGGCGCGGATCGTTCGAGTTTTCGAAGAAATAGGTCTTCACATGCTCGGTCTTGATCTGCTCGATCAGCTTGGCGACATCGGCAGCCGATGCTTCCGTTTCCGTGGAGACGCCGAGTGGTGACAGGAAGCTGACCTTGTATTCGCGGCCGAAATAGCCGAAGGCGTCGTGGCTTGTCAGCACCTTGCGGCGATCATCCGGGATCTTGTCGAACTTGCTGTGCGCATAGGTGTCGAGTTCGGTCAGGACCTTCGTATAGCGTTCGGCATTGGCCTTGAAGTCGGCGGCATCGGCCGGATCGGCAGCGGACAGGGCTTTCTCGATGTTGGCAACCCAGATCTTCACATTGACCGGGCTGTTCCAGACATGCGGGTCGGTGACCGTCTTGCCATCGTCGACCATGGTGCGGGTATTGATACCCTCGGAGGCGACGATCGGCGTTCCTTTGTAGCCGGAGGCGCTGATGAGGCGGTCCATCCAGCCTTCGAGACCCTCGCCGCTGACGAAGACGACCTTGGCGGCGTTCAGCGTCTTGGCATCTGCCGGGGACGGCTCGAATTCATGGGGGTCGCCGTTCGGGCCGACGAGGCTCGATACCTTCACATGATCGCCGCCGACATGCTTGACGACATCGGCAAGCACGGTGAAGGACGCGACGACGTTGAGCGTCTCGGCGGAGGCTGGTGCAGCGACGCCAAAGGCGACGAAGGCCGTTGCTGCCGCAGAGAGAAGCAGTCTCTTTTTGTTCATGCGAGTCTCCTTGTTCGGATTAGCCCCGGAGATGGGGACGGGGGAAGAACCGCCGGGCAAGGCCCGAGGGTGCGAAAAGAATGGAGAAACCGTAGATCAGGCTGGCCGTGATGATGATGGTCGGGCCTGAGGCGAATTCGAGATGGTAGGAGGCGATGAGACCGATATAGCCTGAAGCCGTCGCCGTACCGGTGGCGATTGCCATCATGGCGGGCAGGCTGCGCGACCAGAGCTGCGCCACAGCCGTCGGCAGCATCATCAGGCCGACGGCCATCAAGGTACCAAGCGCCTGGAAGCTTGCCACCAGATTGAGTACGACGAGCAGCAGGAACAGGAAGTGATAGAGCGGCCCGCGCCCGCCGACGGCGCGCAGGAAACCCGGATCGAAGCATTCCATGACGAGCGGCCGGTAGATGATGGCGAGCGCAAGCAGCGTCACCGTGGTGATCGCACCGATCTGGTAGAGGGCAGGCGCATCGATTGCGAGAATGGTGCCGAAGAGCACATGCAGCAGATCGATGTTGGAGCCGCGCAACGACACGATGAGAACGCCGAGCGCCAGCGAGGTCAGGTAGAAGCTGGCAAAGCTCGCATCCTCCTGCAGCACGGTCGTGCGGCTGACGAGGCCGGAAAGCAGCGCCACCGAAAGGCCGGCAATGAGGCCGCCAAGCCCCATCGCGGTCAGCGACAGCGAACCAGCGATAAGATAGCCAATGGCAGCGCCGGGCAGAACTGCATGGCTCATGGCATCGCCCATCAGGCTCATGCGCCTGAGCATCAGGAAGACGCCGATTGATCCCGAGCCGAGGCCGAGGCAGACACAGGCGATCAGCGCGCGCCGCATGAAACCATAATCCGCAAAGGGCGCGAGGAAGATATCGTAGACGGTCATTCGGCCGGCTCCCGCTTCGCGAGGCCGTCTTCATCATGCTGTTCTTCCGGCAGGCATGTCTCGGCCTCCTCATCCCAGCGCTCGGCCATGGCGCGCGCTTTGATGAGATTGGCGGGGCTCATGATATCCTGCGTCTTGCCCCACCCCACGAGTTCGCGAGCGACAAGCAGCGTTTCGGGGAAATAGCTGCGTACTTGCTCGAAATCGTGCAGGACGGCGATGACCGTGCGTCCCTCCCGGTTCCATCGCAGCACGAGGTCAAGCAGGTCGCGCGTCGTGCGCTGGTCGATGGCGGTGAAAGGTTCGTCGAGCAGGATGACGCGGGCGTCCTGCAGTAGCAACCTTGCGAAGAGCACGCGCTGGAACTGCCCGGCCGAAAGCGCGCCGATATGCCTGTTCTCGAAGCCGGAGAGGCCGACGATGGAAAGCGCCTCGCGTGCCCGCTCGCCGTCCTCGCGCGAAAACCGGCCGAAGGCGCCGGCATTTTTCCAGACGCCGAGCATGACCGTGTCGGCGACGGAAATCGGAAAGCGTCTGACGATATCGGCTGCTTGCGGCAGATAGCCGAAATCGTTGCGCGTCAGCACGCCACGATCGATCGATCCTTCGGCTGGCCGCAATTCGCCGACGATCGCCTTGAGCAGCGTGGACTTGCCGGCACCATTCGGCCCCGCAATTGCCGTCAGACTGCCGGCGGCAAAGCCGCCCGAGATATGATGCACGGCCGGATGACGCTCATAGGTGACGGTGAGATTGTTGAGGCGGACGATATCGCTCATGCCAGCGCCACCGCCCAGCCGATCGCCGCCCAGAGTATCGCTATGCCAATGGCCACATAGGCAAGGCGCATCAGAGCCGAGCGCCCCATGAGGGACGACGCAAAGGGATCACGGTCAAAGGGCATTCCGGGGCTTTCAATTATGTAATAACATTACATGTAGTAGCCGATGAAATGCGGCGAAAAAGAGGCGGATAATGCGTTGCCGGGAATTTGCGGTGAACAAGGCTGGAATATTTAGCGGTAACATCGCTGGCACCTTCTCGCCATGGTGCGCTCGACAGTTCTATCTTCACGCAACATCGAGCGCAAAGTTTACGGGACGGGGTAGGAGAGTGCGTCATGAAGCTAGGGCTTGAGCTGTTTGTCGCGGATGTGACGGCATCGATAGAATTCTATCGACGGGCACTAAACTTCAAGGTGGTTGGCGAGACAAGTGAGCAATACACGATGCTCTCGAATGGCGAGGCTGTCATCTCCGTCAACAAGCGGGAGGTCCTCGGACCTGACCATCCACTTCGAGTTGCGAATAGCGAACGACCGGGCCTCGGTGTCGAAATCGTGCTGAGCGTTGAGGACTTGGAAGCTTCCTATGACGCCGCCAGAGGCTGCGGCCGTCCGGTATCGGAGCTTGCGCTGCAGCCATGGGGGCTACGCGATTTCCGTATCGCGGATCCGGATGGCTATTATATCCGCGTAACTAGCAGGCAAAGGGAATAAGGAGAGGGCTTGAGAGGGCCTTCCGCAACCGGGTGAAAGGCTGGGTGCAAAGCGAGCCCAGCCTTTCATGATCTATCAAATCTTAAAGCTGCTCGATCATCGCAGCCGCACCCGAAACCGTCGCCTGGCCTGGGCTTTCCTCGATATTGAGCGTTTTCACCACGCCGTCTTCCACCAGCATGGAATAGCGCTTGGATCGGATACCAAGGCCGCCGGCAGAGAGATCGACATCGAGGCCGAGCGCCTTGGTGAAGGCGCCGTCCCAGTCGGCGAGGAAATGGATCTTGCCCATGCCGCCCGATGATTGTGCCCAGGCGCCCATGACGTGCCAGTCGTTGATGGAGACGACGGCGATGTCATCGATGCCCTTGCCGAGAATGGTGTCGCGGTTTTCGAGAAAGCCCGGCAGGTGATTGAGCGAACAGGTGGGCGTAAACGCGCCGGGCACGGCGAAGAGCACGACGCGCTTGCCGGCAAACAGCTGCTCGGTGCTGATCTCGACCGGGCCGTCGGCGGTCTTTTCCTTGAAGGTGGCGGCAGGCAGCTTGTCACCGATGGCGATAGTCATGGCTCTCTCCTTGGGTCGTGGTGTCGGGCGCTCGAACGGCGGCCGATGGCATGATGAAGACGGTTGGCGAACTATAGATCCGGCCTATTCGAGCGCAAGGGTGGTTTCCATCGCCCGATCGCCATCGACGATCAGAATGCTCCAGTCCTTGCCCTTCGGATCATAATCCTTCGGCAGTTTGCCGATCACTATATCGGTCGAGAAGGTAGTCCCGTCCCGCTTTGCATTCGCTTGCTGAAAGAACACATAGCCCGACGGACCCGTGACGTAGATGTCTGGCACGTTCCCGCTCGGCTCCGGCAGTGTCAGCTGCAGCGAAAGGCTCTTGGTGTCGGAGGAGATTTTATGACTCTGCACGTTGAAGTCCGGGGAGGGAGGCTGCGGTAGCACGGCCTTCGCCGCATCGAGCAAAGCCAGCTCATGCGAAGTCGGCTGTTCGTTTGCCGGCAGCGGCAGCGAAAGATCGGCCTGGAAGGGAATGCAGATATCCTTGCAGAGGCCAATGAAAGCCGTCAGTTCAAGCTTCGCGGGCGCCTTGCCGGTGACGCGAAGATCGAGCGGGAACGTGACCGGCGCATCGTAGCCGATTTCCCTGATGGGGCCGACGCTGATCGGCTTCGGTATCGGGTAGCCGGTTTTCTCCACGGTTATGCCGCTGCCAGCTGCCGGCGTTATTTGCGGCGGAATTCCGCCCTGGCCTGGCTCGCGCCAATAGGTGATCCAACCCGGCTCCGGTTCGATCTGCAAGGCGGCGCGGATATGCCCCTCTGTGTCCGGCGCCAGTGCGATCAGACGCATTCTGCCGCCCTGATTGTCTATCCACTCGCTCGTTGCGGCATGGGCCGCTGCGGCGCTGAAAAAGAGGGTGGCGAGAAGCGCCGACAGGCGGGCAGTCGTACTTATTTCGATCATGGAACAAGGATTTAGCGGATTGGGTCGCCGGGAGCCAGCACGGCCTAAGAGGTAAATGATCATTTTCAGTTGATTGATTTATGACATTGCCCCATCTTGATATGAGGCGGTGCAGTTGCGGACTGCGGTCAGGAGGCACGATGTCCCTATCGACGCTGAAGAATAGACGCGAAAGAGGTTTTCTCGACGGTCAGTTCCTGATCGCCATGCCTGGTATGGAGGATCGGAACTTTCATCGGACTGTGGTTTATATCTGCGCTCATTCCGATGCCGGTGCCATGGGCTTCGTCATCAACCGGGCTCAGAAGCTGACATTCACCGACGTCCTTCTACATCTCGAAATGATCAAGGACGACGATGCCATCGTGCTTCCGCAGATGGCGCGCGATTTCCCCATCCAGACCGGTGGTCCTGTCGAAAGCGGCCGTGGTTTCGTTTTGCATTCCGATGACTACATCAGCGACAGCAGCATCCCCGTCAGCGATGACATCAGCCTGACGGCGACGCTCGACATCGTCAGGGCCATTTCCAAAGGGAGCGGTCCGAAGCGCGCGACCATGCTGCTCGGCTATGCCGGCTGGGGCGCCGGCCAGCTCGAAGCGGAGATCGGCAATAATGGCTGGCTGAATTGCCCTGCAAACGAGGAGTTGATTTTCGACCGCAGCCTCGACAACAAGTATGATCGTGCACTGGCTCTGATGGGCATCAATCCCGCGATGCTGTCGCTGCAAGCGGGCCATAGCTGAGCCGATAGGCGTTATTTTGGAACGAAATAGCGCGCATGACGTTGTCCTGACAGAGCGATGGCAATGTCGCTGTCGCAGCCAAGGAGGCGTCAGACATGAGCAGCACGACCGACAAGGTGTCCGGCAAGGTGAACGAAATCGCCGGCAAGGCCAAGCAGATGGCCGGCAAGGCAACCAACGACAAGGAAATGCGCGCAAAGGGCGCTGCCCAGGAAGCCAAGGGCAAGGTACAGACCGCCGTTGGCAAGGCCAAGGATAAGGTCAAGGGCGCGGTCGACCGGATGTGAACGGCTGCTGTTTTGTCAGTCCATGGTCGCTGCTCCGTCTGAATTGACGTCGAAGTGGCGATGTTGGGAGGAAGAGCCTGTTACGGAAACGTGGCAGGCTCTTTAATATTGAACGTGGGGCAATCATCCTTTGCGAGGGGGTATGCGGCTTTTCACCTGCGACCATTGCGGCCAGCCAGTGCATTTCGACAACAGGCAATGTATCCGCTGCGGACATCAGCTCGGCTTTGCCCCGGATCGCTTGGTGATATACGCCTTGGAAGCTGAAAATGATGCGAGTTGGCATCCGGTTTCCGAACCGACACGGCAGGTTCGTTTCTGCGCCAATGCCGAACTCGATATCTGTAATTGGCTCATCGATGCGGATGATCAGCAATCTTATTGCGTTGCCTGCCGCCATAATCGAATGGTGCCGAACACCGATACAGAGCAGGGCATAGATCGTTGGCGCCGCATCGGACAGGCGCAACGGCATCTGTTTTATTCTCTGTTGCGCTGGAACCTGCCGCATCCCGACCGGGCGGAGGACCCGCAAGGCGGGCTGGTGTTCGATTTCCTTGAGGACGAAGTGCAGGGTGGCAGGGTTGTCCCGGCCATGACCGGCCACGAGGAGGGACTGATCGCCATCCGCGCGGCCGAGGCCGACGATGTGACGCGCGAACAGGCGCGCACCTCGATGAACGAGCCCTATCGCACTTTGCTCGGCCACTTCCGCCACGAGACCGGCCATTTCATCTGGAACAAGCTTGTGCGCGATCGTGGGCAGTTCGATACATTTCGCGTCGTCTTCGGCGACGAGCGGGTGGACTACGGCGCCGCACTTCAGGCTCATTACGACAATGGCCCGGCTGCAAACTGGCAGGACAGCTTCATTAGCGCCTATGCCAGCGCGCATCCGTGGGAGGATTTCGCCGAGTGCTTCGCGCACTATCTCCACATTGTCGACACGCTGGAAACGGCCCGGTCATTCGGCCTGGCAATCGATCCGCTTCGCTATCACGACATGGCTGCAGAGGTGGACTTCAATCCCTATAAGGCAGAAAGCGCCGAGCAGCTCGTCAGCGCATGGATCCCTTTGAGCGTGGCGATCAATTCCATCCAGCGCAGCATGGGGCAGCCGGATTCCTATCCTTTCATTCTCTCGCCGCCAGTGGTCGCGAAGCTCGACTACATAAGGGAAGTGATTGACGGTCGGCGATCATTACCCTCCCCTTGAAGGGGAGGGTCGGAGCAACGCTCCGGGGTGGGGTGATTTCCGAGCGGGGTCACCCCCACCCGCGCGTTCCGCGCGACCTCCCCCCTCAAGGGGAGGTGGATCTTGTTGTTAGGCGCGCTTCGTCAGCGGAAAGCGTTCCTTCAACAGACGTATCACCGAATCCGATCCCATCGGCGGTCCGAAGATGAAGCTCTGTCCGTAGCTGCAGCCGATCTTGGCGAGCTCCAGCGCGTCCTCTTCCGATTCGATGCCCTCGGCAACGACGCGCATGTTGAGTTCGCGCGCCATGGAAATGACCGAGCGCAGCAGGACCGCCTTCTTGTCGCTATCGTCGCGGACCATAGCCTTGTCGAGCTTGATCGTATCGAAGGGGAAGCGGGTGAGATAGGCGAGCGAAGAATAGCCTGTACCGAAATCGTCCAGCGCCAAACCGATGCCGGCATCTCGCAGCTTGTCGAGCACGAGGCGGGCCTGTTCCGGATTCTCCATCACCTGCGATTCCGTCAGCTCCAGCTTGATGCGGTGCGGATCGCAATGGGTCTTGGCAAGCAGGGCGCGGATATCGTCATAAAGTTCGTTGTTGAGCAACTGCACGCTGGAAAGATTGATGGAGACGAACAGCGGCAGGTCACCGGTCTGTCGTTGCCACGCCTTCAGATCGTTCGTCGCCTGCTCCAGTGCGAACATGCCGAGCGGGCCGATGATGTCGGAGGCTTCGGCGATCGGAATGAATTCCGATGGCGGAATATTGCCGCGCTTCGGGTGCTCCCACCGCATCAGCGCCTCGAAGCCTGCAACCTCTGCGTCCTCAAGCCGAACGATCGGCTGATAGACGAGCGAGAGTTCCTTGCGTTCGACGGCACGGCGCAGATCGGTTTCGAGCTGCAGCCGGTCGGTGCCGAAGCTGCGGAAGGCGGGCTGGAAAGGCTCGACGCGATTGCCGCCGGCGCGCTTGGCGCGGTACATGGCAAGCTCCGCATCGCTCAGCATACCCGCAGCATTTTCCTGCTGGTCGACCCAGGATGTCAGACCTACGGACGCGGTCAGGATGATCTCACGGTTGGCGAAATTGATCGGCACCATGATCGCCTTGCTGATCGCATCGGCGAAGTCCGCGACCTTGGCGGGATCGCGTTCGGAAACGAGGATAAGGCCGAACTGGTCGCCCGAAAGACGCGCGAGCGTATCCTGCGGCTTCATCAGGCGACGAAGACGCCTCGTCAAAGCGATGAGAATATTGTCTCCCGCCGCGAAGCCGAGCGTATCATTGACGAGCTTGTAGCGATCGATGTCGATGACCATCACCGTCGGCCGCAATTGATTTCCATCGGAAGCCAGTGTGAGAACGGCCTGCAGACGATCGAGGAAGACCTGGCGGTTCGGCAATCCTGTCAGATTGTCGTGCACGGCATCATGTAGCAGCCGCTCGACCGAATTCTTCTGCTCGGTGATGTCGACGATCGTGCCGACGCAGCGAATGATCTCGCCGTTGGAGCCGAGCACCGGTCGGGCGCGGATCGACAGCCAGTGGAAATGACCATCTTCAGCACGAATACGGAATTCGTGATTGAGCCGGCCGCGTCGATGCTCCAAGAGCACGTCGAGCGTCGCTCGGAAGCGGTCGCGATCGTCTGGATGCAGCCGCGGCAGCCAGTTGCGCGCAGCTCCATGCATGGTGCCGGGCGAAAGGCCGAGCTTCATCGAGATATCGGGCGTCGTCACGACACGGTCGCGCGCCACGTCCCAATCCCAGACGGTGTCGCCGGAGCCTGTCAGCGCCAGGGATTGTCGTTCCAGATCGGAGAACAGACCTTGCTGGAAAGCGCCGCCAGCAAAGGCGTGCTGCATGACGGTGAAGCCGATCAGCAGGACGATGAGCACGAGGCCGCCGCCGAGCGCCGGCTGGATTATGTCATTGTCGAGCTTGCCCATGACCGTCATCCAGGCCCCGAACAGCCAGACGAGGATCAGTGCCCAGGCGGGCACGAGCAAGATCGCGCGGTCATACCGGCTGAAGCCGAGATAGATGATGAGCAGCAGGCCGGCCGTTGCCGTCAGCGCCAGCGATAGTCGCGCAATGCCGGCTGCAATCGACGGATCGTAGATCGCAACGCCGAAGAGCAGGGCGAGACCGAGCACCCAGGCAAGCGTCACATAGCCGAGATGCGCATGCCAGCGATTGAGGTTGAGATAGGTGAACAGGAAGATCACCAGGCTCGACGCGAGCGCCACCTCGGCACAGGCGCGCCATATTCGCTGGTCGCTTGATGTTATGCTGATGAGCTTGCCGAGGAAGCCGAAGTCGACGCAGATATAGCCGAGTACCGCCCAGGCAAGCGCTGCCGTCGCCGGCAGCATCGAGGTTCCCTTGACCACGAAAAGGATCGTCAGGAACACCGCCAGCAGGCCGGCAATGCCGAGCACGATGCCACGATAGAGCGTGAAGGCGTTGACCGTATCCTTGTAGGCGTTCGGTTCCCAAAGATAGAGCTGCGGCAGGTTCGGCGACGAAAGCTCGGCAACGAAGGTGACGACGGCACCGGGGTTCAGCGTGATGCGGAAAACGTCGGCCTCGTCACTCGGCTGTCGATCGAGCGCGAAACCTTCGCTCGGCGTGATCGCGACGATGCGCTGCGAGCCGAGATCGGGCCAGAAGACCTTCGAATTCACCAGGCGGAAATGCGGGGCGACGATGACACGCTCAAGCTGCTCTTCGGAAACGTTGGCGAGTGCGAACACTGCCCAGTCGCCCTGATGGTTCGGCGAGGTGGAGCGGACTTCGATGCGGCGGCGGATGCCATCGGCGCCGGCGGCCGTTGAGACCTGAAAGGCCTCGCCCTGGTTGGTGTAGATTTCCGTCGTCGCCGTCAGGTCGAGGGCGGTATCGTCGCGTGAAATCTTAACGGGCTCGGCTGCGTTCGCCAATCCGGCGATCAGGAACAGCATTGCGGCCGCGAGCGTTGCGATCAGTGCGGACAGCCGCCGGGCCATCGGCCACGTCTGCATCACTCCGGCGATCATCGCTGGTCGAAGCTTCGGTTCGGGTTGGTATCGGATGCCAACCTTGAAAACATCACATGGTCGCGCCACTGACCGTTGATTTTAAGATAACCGCGCAAATGACCTTCCCGCTGGAAACCGGCTTTTTCCAAAAGCCGCATGCTACGCTCGTTATCCGGAATACAGGCTGCTTCAATTCGGTGCAACTCAAGTCCGGAAAAGATATAGGGTATAACCAACTGAAGTGCGGCGAACATATGGCCCTGACCGGAGTAGCGCTCGCCCATCCAATATCCGATCATGCAGCTCTGCGCAGCACCACGGCGAATATAGCCGATCGTGATGCCGCCAACCAGCGTCATGTTTTCCCTGAGGAAAATGAAGAGCGGTATCGCCTGTCCGGAGCTGTACTCCTGCTTTCCGCGGATGATGCGCGCCCGATAAGCGCCCTCGGTCAGCTCGTCATGCCGCCAGGTCGGTTCCCACGGTTCGAGAAAGCGCCGGCTTTCCGCCCTAAGCTTGTGCCACTGATTGAAATCGGAATAGCGCGGCAGACGCAGCAAATAATTGTCGTTTTCGAGTTCAACCGCGTCCGGATGACGTGAGAGAAACCGAAATACAGATTTTTGCATGCCGCCAAGCACTCCCCCGAGAATTGAACCCATAGGCCCGCGGCGTGCCCTTAGCCGCTTGCGCTTCTGGAGGCAGGTGCCGGCGACGACAGCGAGGTGACGATGTCCTCCATCGGTGCGAGCTGCTCCAGCGGCCCGATCGCAGAAAGCGTCGGTACTGTATCGAAGAACAGCCGGCCGGCAAGATCCGTCAGGCGTTCGATCGTGATGCCTTCCAGGCGCTCCAGCATCTCCTGGTTCGGAATGGGGCGGCCATAAAGCATCATCTGTCGGGCGACCTGGCCGGCGCGAGCGGCAGGGCTTTCCTGGCCCATCAGCAACTGCGCGCGGATCTGGGCGCGGGCGCGCTCGATTTCCTGCTGCTGGATGTCATGGGATGACTTGTGAAGTTCGTTCACGATAACGGGCAGCAGCTCCGGCAGGTTCTCGCCGCCGGTCGCGGCATGGATGCCGAAAATGCCGGTATCGGAGAAGCCCCAATGGAAGGCGTAGACCGAATAACAGAGACCTCGGAACTCGCGCACTTCTTGGAAGAGGCGCGAGGACATGCCTCCGCCGAGGATATTGGCGAGGATCTGCGAACAGTAGAAATCGCGGGTGTGATAGGCGCGACCCTCGAAGCCGAGCAGGATCTGCGCGTCCATCAGGTCGCGTGTTTCCCGGATGTTGCCGCCGATATAGCGGGCAGGTTCGATAACGGGCGGTGCGGACGGTTTGGTCGGCAGGCTGGAGAAGCGCTCCTCGACCTGCCGTACGAAGCTTTCATGGTCGACTGCGCCGGCTGCCACGACGAACATGCGGTCGGTCGTGTAGTTGCGGCTGAGATAATGGCGGATCTGCTCCGGCGAGAAGGAGACGACGGTCTCCGGCGTGCCGAGAATGGCGCGCCCGAGCGTCTGGCCGCGATAGGCGACTTCGGAAAACTTGTCGAAGACGACATCGTCGGGCGTGTCGTTCGCGGCATTGATTTCCTGCAGGATGACCTGCTTTTCGCGCGCCAGTTCTTCCTCGTCGAAAGCGGATTCCGTCAGAATATCGGCCAGGATATCGACGGCGAGCGGCACGTGGTCCTTCAGTACGCGGGCATAGTAGGACGTGGTTTCAGTCGAGGTGGCCGCGTTGACTTCGCCGCCGACATTCTCGATTTCCTCGGCGATCTGCCGGGCCGAGCGCCGTGCCGTGCCCTTGAATGCCATATGCTCGAGCAGATGCGCGATACCGTGTTCTGCTTCAGTTTCGTTACGCGAACCCGACTTGATCCAAACGCCGAGTGCCACGCTTTCGAGGTGTGGCATCGATTGGGTCGCTACTGTCAGCCCGGACGCTAGCCGGGTGCACTCCACTGTCATCGCTTGTCTTTCCGCGTCTGTTATTCGCCGGTCCGGGTATGCTTGCCGATAAAGCTTTCAACGGCTTTAAGTTCCGGATCGAGAATGTCGAAACGCTCCTCCCTGGTCATCAGACCAGCAAGCCACGTCGGAAGCGCCGGGTCAATACCGGATGCGGATTTTACTGCGGCGGGGAATTTTGCCGGGTGTGCGGTCGCAAGCGTTACCATCGGGCTCGTCGGACGCTCGTTCTTTTCCGCAATGAAGACGCCGATCGCCGTATGCGGATCGAGCAGATAGCCCGTATCGGCAAGGGTTTTGCGGATTGTTTCGGCCACCTGCTTCTCGCTGGCGCGGCCGGCGCGGAAGTCCTTCTTGATGAGCTTCAGGGCCTCTTCGCTGATCGAAAACCCGTTCGACTGCTTCAGGCTTTCCATGGCGGCGCGCACCTTGGAGGCATCGCGGCCATTGGCCTCGAACAGCAGGCGTTCGAAGTTGGAGGAGATCTGGATATCCATCGACGGCGAAGTGGTCGCCTTGACCGAGCGCATCTCGTAACGGCCGGTCTTCAGCATACGCGCAAGGATATCGTTTTCGTTGGTGGCGATGATGAGCCGCTCGATCGGCAGGCCCATGCGCTTGGCGACGTAGCCGGCGAAAATATCGCCGAAATTGCCTGTCGGTACGGTGAAGGAGATTTTCCGGTCCGGGCCGCCGAGCGCGACAGCGGTGGTGAAGTAATAGACCACCTGCGCCATGATTCGCGCCCAATTGATGGAGTTGACGCCGGAAAGCTTGACCTTGTCGCGGAAGGCGGCGTCGTTGAACATGGCTTTGACGAGGTTCTGACAATCGTCGAAATTGCCCTTGATCGCCAGCGCATGAACGTTCGCCGCCGTCGACGTGGTCATCTGCCGCTGCTGCACCGGCGAGACCTTTTCATGCGGAAAGAGGATGAAGATGTCGGTGCGTTCGCGGCCGGCAAAGGCGTCGATAGCTGCGCCGCCGGTATCGCCTGAGGTGGCGCCGACGATGGTGGCGCGCTGGCCGCGCTTTTCCAGCGCATAGTCCATCAGTCTCGCCAGCAGCTGCATGGCGACATCCTTGAAGGCGAGCGTCGTGCCGTGAAAAAGCTCCGTGACGAAGCTGTTCGGCCCGGTCTGGACGAGCGGCGCGACCGCCGGATGCCGGAAGGTGGCATAGGCATCGTCAATCATGCCGCGGAAGACATCGGCTGGGATCTCGCCATTGGTGAAGGGCGAAAGCACGGCGAAAGCGACATCCTGATAGCTCTTGCCGCGAAAGCCGCGGATTTCCTTTTTCGTCAGGACAGGCCATTCACGGGGAACATAAAGCCCGCCATCACGAGCAAGGCCGGCCAGGAGGGCGTCGCAGAAGCCAAGGGCAGGGGCTTCTCCCCGCGTTGAAATGTAGTCCACGGTCTAGAATTCCTTTGGTCGCAAAATTGCCTGAGTGATCGATTGAGAGGGTAGTGGAACGAAGCGACGGCGGCCGGTCTTTTTGCGTCGGATCAGCCGCGTGGTTTTCGCGTTTGCGCAAGGCGCGTCGGATCAGCGCCGGGCGGAGGCTGTTTGTGGCAATCTGTCGATCTCGAAAAGTGAGCCAAAACGGTGTCTACCCAATCGATTTTTCGCTGCGTCGCTGGTATAGACCATCGCCAAGTGTCATAAAAGGCCCGTTTGACAGGCTGCGGGTCGATAATGTGAAATATATGGAGAGGGTGGAATTATAGTGTTTGGCAAGGTTTCGCGTCGTCTTTTCTCCGCTTCGCTTCTGGCATTGCTGACGAGCTGCAGCACTCTTGGCATTGGCGGCAACAGTGAAAAACAGCCGGCAACGGATGTGACCGTTGCACCACAAGCCGGAGCTGCGACCGCCGCACCGACTGGCGGTCAGACCTATGTCGCCGGAAAGTGCCCGCAGGCTGTCATCCGCGATGAAGATTCGGTCTATCGCACCTACGCCAAGGGTGCCAAGGATGATGCTAACCAGCTGATCTATCAGGCTTCTCTGGCCCAGGCGACCCGTCAGTGCACCACGGACGGCACCAGCCTCGGCATTCACGTCGTGGCGCAGGGACGTCTGGTCGCAGGCCCGATGGGCAGCGCGGGCAAAGTAACCCTGCCGATCCATGTTGCCGTCATGGACAATGACAACGCGCTCTATAGCAAGACCATCATGTATACGGCGGAAATCCCGCCGGGCGAGACCACGACTCAGTTCCTTTTCACCGATGACGACATTCAGGTTGCCGGCGGTTCCGGTGGCTTCACGATCGTCCAGATCGGCTTCGACCAAGGTCCGCAGAAGCCCGTTAAGGGCGCGAAGCCGGTGCGCAAGAAGCGTCACTAAGCTTTTGACCGCGACCCTCGCGTAGCGATGCGAGGGTCAGCGATGGGTTGAAAAGAAAAGGCCCCGCCGATTGGCCGGGCCTTTTCTTTTTGTCTGGATTCAATCCGTCCTAGAGGACGCCATCCCATTCGGCGAGCGCCATCACGACGCCGGGGAGATCAGCCATACGGCTGACGACGGTTTCGGCACCGGCATCGGTCAGCCTGTCGGCATGCGAAGGATAGCTGTGCGATGCGCCGGTGAAGCCGATGACGCGCATGCCGGCAGCGCGTGCCGCCTGGACGCCGTGAACCGAATCCTCGACGACGATCGCATTGGCCGGGCTCACATTCATCTGCTTGGCGCCGTGCAGGAAGATATCCGGCTTTGGCTTCACGCGGTCGGCGCCGAGATCCTTGGCGGAGTAGATATGCGGCGCAAACAGCTTGATGTAGCCGACCTTCGTCAGCATCATGTCGAGACGGGCGGAGCTGGAATTCGAGCAGATGCAGCGCGGCATAGGCAGTCGCGACAGTGCCTGCGGAACGCCTGATATAGCCTGGACATCACTGGCAAGCTTCAGGTCGAGCAGCTTCTCGGATTTGTCGAGCAGCGATGCGGAAAGCGGGATGCTTGCCTCGCGCTCGACTTCGAACAGGATGTTGCGCCAGGTCATGCCGGCGAAACGCTCGCCCATTTCCTCGACACTGATTGGGTAGCCTGCATCGGTCAGCAGCTTCGATTCGACTTCGGCCGCTATGATTTCCGAATCGACCAGAACGCCGTCGCAGTCGAAGATGATGAGGTCGAAGCCATTGCTCATGAAATTGCTGCCTTTGATGTGGCTGGGTTCGGCACGCTCCAGGAAACCATTGGTGTTTCGGGACATGCTCTGAAAAATGACCGCCGGGCTTTACACGATATGTCGACAAAGCTCAACCAATTGGCGGGCATGGCTGCGCTGCAGTGAGCGAAAGGGTCGAAATGTGCAAAAGAGGTGATGACCGTTGCCTGTCGCTCGACATCGGGCCTCGACATCGGATAGGCCCGCCTTTAAGGATCGGCCATGGCCAAGGAGCGCGACGATACCATTGCCAGCCGCATCAGCCGGGTGCTTGCCGACCGCATCATCCGCGGCGAGCTCGCGCCCGATGCGCGCCTGCGGCAGGATCACATCGCCGAGGAGTTCGGTACCAGCCATGTGCCCGTACGCGAGGCGTTCCGGCGGCTGGAAGCGCAGGGGCTGGCAATCAGCCTGCCGCGCCGCGGCGTACGCGTCGCCTCCTTCGATCTCAAGGAAGTCCGTGAGGTCGCTGAAATGCGCGCAGCCCTCGAAGGCCTGGCGCTCAAGCACGCGGCCCCGCACCTGACCTCAGCCATTCTGGACGAGGCCGAACAAGCAACGCGCGACGGCGATGCCGCCGGCGACGTTCATGCCTGGGAGGAAGCGAATCGACGTTTCCACCGCCTGATTCTGGCGCCTTGCGGCATGGCGCGGCTGCTTGCCGCCATCGATGATCTGCATGCCGCCAGCGCACGCTTTCTCTTCTCTGCCTGGCAATCCGGTTGGGAGAAGCGCACGGATCACGACCACCGCGCCATTCTGGCGGCCTTACGTCAGGGCCGGGCCGATGAGGCAGCCGTGATCCTGCAGAAGCATGTGCAGTGGATCGGCCGTGCCCCGGTTCGCACACCTTCCGGATCGACGCGCGAAGCCTTCGCAATCGTCGGCTGAAATTATAGATAATTTTAAGATGAGTGACTGAGCATGCCTTGAGGGCGGTGCTCTGTCGGAGCTTCTGACGGTCTGTCGTCGCGGCGTCTTGGTTGGCGCGCAGCTGCAGCTCACTGCGCCTCCTGGATTTTATTGCCCTTATTTTTCAACGCTATTTCGCATTTGGTCGAAATATCGAGCGCTTGCCACTTGTCTGATTTCGCGATCTCTCTCATAAAATAGATGAGACTGAAAAATTATCTATAATTTTGAAAGGAGAGCCTATGTCCCTGTTGCAGCATCATGATGAAGTCGCTTTCGATCCGCTCCGCCTCGGGCAGCGTTCGTTTGTTACCAAGGCTGTGTTCGTTCTTGCGGGAACGCTGATCCTGGCGCTGGCTTCGCAAATCGCGGTGCCGATGGTGCCGGTGCCGATCACCATGCAGACTTTTGCGATCACCATGATCGGTGCGCTTTACGGCTGGCGTCTGGGCGCGGTCACTGTTCTCGCCTGGCTGGGCGAAGCCGCGATCGGCTTTCCGGTGCTGGCCGGCGGAGCAGGTGGCATTGCGCCGTTCATGGGTCCGACGGCGGGTTATCTGGCATCCTTCCCGATCATCGCTGCCCTTGTCGGCTGGCTTGCCGAGCGCGGCTGGAGCGGCAATCGCGTCGTGCGCAGTTTCCTTGCCCATCTCTCGGCCAACATTCTCTGCCTTGCGATCGGTGGCGCATGGCTTGCGGCGCTTATCGGTGCGGAAAAGGGCTGGCTGCTTGGCGTTGCGCCATTCATCCTCGGTGCCGTGCTCAAGTCGGCGCTTGCAGCTGCGGTGCTGAAGACCATCCAGGTCTATAGCGGCAAGGCGCGTCTGAATTGACCGTCAGGCTTCGCGCCCATCATCTGCTCTGCATGCTGACTTTCGTCGGTGAAGGCTATACCTCGGCCTTCACCGACAATTATCGCCGCATCGCCGAGCGGCTGTCGGAAGGGGAGGAGATCAAACTGGTCTCCGGCCCCGACGACATCTGCGCGCCGCTCCTGAACGGGGAGGAGCCGCATTGCTTCAAGGCTTCGGTCATCGAGCGGGATGCGGCTGCCCTTGCCGATATCGCGGCATTGTTGGGCGAGGAGATCGGCCCCGGAACCGTATTGGTGCCGGATGCCAGGCTGCTTTCCAAGCTCCGTCGGAATTTCGCCAGCGGTGAAATCCGTCACGCCTGCCTCGGCTGCGAATGGGGCGATCTTTGCAGCCGCATTGCTGACAGCAATTTCGGCGGTGTCCTGATCAAGGCAGCTTAGGGCAATTCCAGGAAAAGTGCGCCGCGGTTTTCCGTCCGGAATTGCGTGAAAACAAAGAGATAGAGCGGTTCATGGATTCCGCGAAAAGCTGAACCACTCTAGGGTCCGACATCCGGTTCGGGTTGTGTGATATCGTCACTCAACTCGAGCGGAAAAAGCGCCAGAAACCGGCGCTCGCCTTCGGGCGTGAAGAAGATCGAGCGGCTGTTTTCGGTGCGTCGCGCCCATCCCTTGTCGAGAAAATTCGAAAGCAGCGCCTTGCCAAGACTGCCGGCGAGATGCGCGCGTCTTTCGCTCCAGTCCAGGCACGAGCGGCAAAGTGGGCGACGGCTCGAACGCAATCCGGAGACATCGATGCCGATCGATCCCAAGTGCTTCTCGCCGTCGGCCGTCAGGCTCAAGCCTTCTCCCATGACAGAGATCGAACCGGTCTCTATCAGGCTGTCGAGCATGCGCACGCCGTAATCGCCGGCGAGATGGTCGTAGCAGATGCGCGCCTTGCGCAGCGCCGGCTCCTTCGGGCCGGGGCGATGACGCAGATGGCCGCGGCTTGCGGCAAAACCCATGATGCCCTCAAGCAGCTTGCCGACGCGATCGTCTGCCAGCGTGAAATAGCGATGGCGGCCCTGCTTGCGTTGCGCCAGCAGGCCGCCCGATTCGAGCTTGGAAAGATGAGCACTGGCGGTCTGCAGCGTCACGCCGGCCGCCGCCGCCAGTTCCGTTGCCGTCAACGCCCGGCCACCCATAAGCGCCGTCAAAATATTCGCTCGCGCGGGATCGCCGATCAGCGAGCCGATCTGTGCAATATCAGGACCTTCCTTCATACTTCGATCGTAACCGAACCATCTCCGTCCTGCAATGTGCGAAAACGTCTGCATCAGCAAAGGAGAAAGCCAATGATCACCTGTTTCATCCGCTATCAGATCGACCCGTTCAAGCAGGAAGCCTTCGCGGAATACGGCAAGGCCTGGGGCCAGATCATCCCGCGCAACGGCGCCGATCTGATCGGCTATTTCGCTCCGCACGAGGGTTCGCTGACGACCGCCTATGGCATTTACAACATCGACAACCTCGCCGCCTATGAGGACTACCGCAAGAGCCTCGCGGCCGATCCAGAGGCGCGGGCCAACCTCGATTTTGCCAGAAGAGAGCGTTTCATCTTGCAGGAGGATCGTATTTTCCTGAAAAATGTCTCTCTGCCGCATGCTCCGAGGATCTCGCCGTGATCGCAGTTATTTTCGAAGTCGTCCCGCATCCCGATGAACGTCAGCACTATCTCGACATCGCCGCAAGGCTGCGTTCCGAACTCGAAACGATCGACGGCTTCGTCTCCATCGAGCGTTTCGAGAGCCTTAGCCAACCGGGCAAGATTCTCTCTCTATCCTTCTGGCGCGACGAGGCAGCCGTTCGTGAATGGCGAAACCGCGAAGCGCACCGTGCCGCGCAGAAAGCGGGGCGGAAGACGGTCTTTGCTGACTATCGCTTGCGTGTCGCACAGGTGCTTCGCGATTACGGCATGACGGAGCGTGCCGAAGCGCCAAATGACAGCCACGCCGTACACGATATCTAGCGCTTTCAACGCGAATGCGGAAAATATGACGCCGCTTTAGCCTTTGGTAACCAAGTTAGGTAACCATAACACTCAGTTAAGAGCACCGAGTAAGTGTAACAGCGAGTATCAAATGGCGTCAGTTTTCCCGCTTGCCGACCTCAGGACATCAGCAGTTCCGGGGTCCTGGATCGACACGATCATCAAGGGCGATTGCGTGGCCGCTCTTGAGGCACTGCCCAATCAATCCGTCGACGTCATCTTCGCCGACCCGCCGTACAATCTCCAGCTTGGCGGCACGCTGCATCGTCCGGACCAGTCGCTGGTTGACGCCGTCGATGACGAGTGGGATCAGTTCGCCTCCTTCGAAGCCTATGATGCCTTCACCCGCGCCTGGCTGCTCGCCTGCCGCCGCGTCCTGAAGCCGACGGGCACGATCTGGGTCATCGGCTCCTATCACAACATCTTCCGCGTCGGCGCGACCCTGCAGGATTTGAACTTCTGGATCCTGAATGACATCGTCTGGCGCAAGACCAACCCGATGCCGAATTTCAAGGGCCGCCGCTTTCAGAACGCGCATGAGACGATGATCTGGGCAAGCCCGAACGCCAAGGCCAAGGGCTATACCTTCAATTACGATGCCATGAAGGCTGCCAACGACGACGTGCAGATGCGCTCCGACTGGCTGTTCCCGATCTGCAACGGCAATGAGCGGCTGAAGGGCGACGACGGCAAGAAGGTGCATCCGACGCAGAAGCCGGAAGCGCTGCTGGCCCGCGTGATCATGGCCTCGTCCAAGCCCGGCGACATCATTCTCGATCCCTTCTTCGGATCGGGCACGACGGGCGCCGTTGCCAAGCGTCTCGGCCGCCACTTCGTCGGCATCGAGCGCGAGCAGGATTATATTGACGCCGCAAGCGCCCGCATCGCTGCCGTCGAGCCGCTCGGCAAGGCGGAGCTGACCGTCATGACCGGCAAGAAGGCCGAAGTGCGCGTCGCCTTCAATACGCTCATCGAAAGCGGCCTCATCAAGCCCGGCCAGGTGCTGACGGATGCCAAGCGCCGCTATAGCGCCATCGTCCGCGCAGACGGCACGGTCGCCTCCGGCGGCGAGGCTGGCTCCATTCATCGCCTTGGCGCTAAGGTCCAGGGCCTTGATGCCTGCAACGGATGGATGTTCTGGCATATCGACGACGGCCGTTCCCTGCGTCCGATCGACGAACTCAGAGCCATCATCCGCAGCGATCTGGCAAAGGTTGAGTAGTCTCAGCTGCTAAACGGGTTCGGTTTCAAAGCCGCCCCACGGCTGCCGGACACCTCTCAGATCGATATATCCGTCTTCTTCCGTCGTGTACCTCCAGTTGGGAAGAAGGCGAGACACCCAGGGCCTTACCGGACATATTGAGCGGTAAGGCCCTGGGTGTTTTCAGTTTCGGATCTCAGAAGTCTTGGTAATCGGTAACGTCGACGCGCACGACGCGGCCATCCTCGTTAAAGGTGATGGTTTCCTCGCCCTCGCGGATCAGCGGCTTGCCCGTCTTGCTGTTGGTGGCACGAACCGACCAGATGGCACGGCCGGAAAGCGGCGTCAGTGTCTCCACCAGCGAATTGGACGCGGTCTGATCCGGATAGGTATCGAAATAGCCGCGGAAAGCTTCCATGATCGCCGCGCGGCCGGCAAGGCTGCCGACACCGTTCGAGACATAAGTTGCGTCTTCGGCGAAGAAGTTCTCAATCGCCACATAGTCGAGGCGATTTATCGCATCGTGGAACAGGTCGATACGCTCTGCGGGGTCGAAGATCATCGGCTCAAACCTTTATACCATAGGCGGCGAGATCGCTACGCAGCTTCTCGGCACCGGTGAAGTGAACTGCATGCCAGCCGGCAGCGCGCGCGCCTTCGACGTTCGGATAGGAATCGTCGATGAAGATCGTCGTGGCGGGATCGAGATCGAAGCTTTTGGCGTGGGTGTCGTAGATCGCGACATCCGGCTTGATCAGGCCGATATCGCCGGAAACTGTTACGCCGCGCGGCTTCTTGAGAAAGGGGTAGCGTTCCTGCGCCTCGCGAAACGTGTCGGAGGCGAAGTTGGTCAGCATGGTGACGTCGCGACCTTCGGCGATCAGCTGTTCCAGAATGGCGACGCTGTCGTCATAGGCGTGCGGCACCATCTCGTGCCAATATTTGCGGAAGGCGCGAATCTGCTCTTCACGCTCCGGATGGTCGGCGATCAGCAATGCTTCGGCATCTTCCCAGGTGCGGCCGCGATCCTGTTCGATGTTCCATTCGCTGGTGCACACATTGGTGAAAAACCAATCGCGCTCGGCACCGTCGGGAATGATGCGGCTGTAGGGGAGGCTCGGATCGTAGTGAAGCAGAACCCTGCCGATATCGAAAACGATGTGCCGTATTTCCGTCGTCATGAATGAATTCCTGATTTTTGCTCTAAAGGCATTTTTGCGAACGCATTCGGAATAGCCTGAGCGATCGCTTTTTTCATGACTGTCGGGAGCGCCTGCTCTTCAAGATTTGTAACCGGCGCCCACCATCCGTCATGGTTGTCCGCGTGTGAGACGGATCTCGCGCGCCAGATCGACAGCCGCAGTTCGAAATGGGTGAAGACATGCGTCACCGTGCCTGCCGGCTGCCAGTCGGCCGGGAAGGGAGCCGCCTCGCTGCCTGTTGCGCCATCGATACGCGCCGTCCAACCCGTCGTCGGCACTTCCGTCATGCCGCCCAGCAATCCGCTTTCGATGCGACGCCGCAGGAAGATTTCGCCCTCGTCATTGACGGCGACGAAGGCCGCGCCATGTCGCACCGGCTTCTCCTTCTTGGCGGCCTTGACCGGAAAACGCTCGGGATCATGCGTGGCGAGCGCCTGACAGGCACCGTTGAAGGGACAGAGCGAACAGACCGGACGCTTCGGCGTGCAGATCGTTGCCCCGAGATCCATCATCGCCTGGGCGAAATCGCCCGGCCGTTCGGCGGGCGTCAGAAGAGTGACCTTCTGCTTCATCAGCGGCTTGGCGCCGGGCAACGGCGCGGAAATCGCATAGAGGCGGGAAATGACGCGTTCGACATTGCCGTCCATCACGGCGGCCTGGCGATTGAACGCAATGGCGGCAACGGCGGCGGATGTATAATCGCCGATCCCCGGAAGCGCGCGCAGACCTTCCTCGGTGTCCGGAAAGCGGCCGCCGTGATCGACTGAAACCGCTTCGGCGCATTTTTTCAGATTGCGGGCGCGTGCGTAATAGCCCAGTCCGGCCCAGGCGGCCATGACATCGTCATTTGCCGCCGCGGCGAGATCGTCGACCGTCGGCCAGCGCTCCAGGAATTTTGCGAAATAGGATTTGACCGCCGGCACCGTCGTCTGCTGCAGCATCACTTCCGACAGCCAGATGCGATAGGGATCGGGCTTGATGCCGCGTGCGGCCATCGCTGGCGAGACGCGCCAAGGCAGGTCGCGGTGGTGTCTGTCGTACCAGGCAAGCAGCGATGCGGCCGTGGGGGATTGTAAAGTCGTCGTCATGATTTGCCGCGTCGAGGGGAAGTGCTCTATACTTGGCCAAGCTGCGTCGGGCGATCAAGGTCCAGAACGTACAAAGCGTGTGCCGGAACCCCATTGCGATGAGTTATCCCCGAAAAGGCGAGAAGCAGATATCCGAGCTGACCAACGGTATCGTTGACCCCGTGCTGGCAAAGCGCGCCGGCATCAATACGACGTTGCTCGGCTGCTGGGACGAAATCGCCGGCGAAGACTTTGCCGACTGCACACGGCCAGAAAAGATCGCCTGGGCCAAGCGAACCGGCCCGGGCATGGACGACCGCTATCAGCCGGGCGTGTTGACGATCGCCTGCGAGGGTGCTCGCGCACTCTTCCTGACCCACGCACAGGGCGAGCTCATCCAGCGCATCAACAGCTTCTTCGGCTTCTATGCCGTCAATCAGATCCGTATCGTGCAGAAGCCGGTCTCGGTCGCGTCCAAACGTTCGCGGACGCCGCCGCCGCTGAAGGGCGAGGCGGCGCGCAAGCTGGCTGACATGATGGACGGCATCGAGGATGAGAAGATCAGGGCCGCCGTCCAGCGCCTGGGCACGGCCATGGCCTGGAAGAGGCGATAGGGCTGGACCAAACTGCCAGTTTTTTGAATTGCGGGCAGAATTTAAGTTGTCTGTCTTTGCCAGGTCACAATTCTTTGAAGAAAGTTGGCCAACCGTGCCTTGTTAGCGGCAAGCTGCCGTTATATCGCATGAAACATTCGAAGACCTCTTTTAACGACGGGTGACTCTATGCCGATGTCTGACATGCTCTTGACCAAACGCCATCTGCTGGGCGGCTCTGCCGTTGCAGCCCTTTCCGTGGCGTTCTCTGCCTTTGCCGACACCGCATCCGCTGCAACCGCCGAAGATGAAGTGCCGCCGTCGGACGGAAACGTCGACATGAACGAAGTGCTGAAGCCCGGCCCGCTGCCGGAAATCGCGCTTGGCAAGCAGGATGCGCCCGTCAAGATCGTTGAATACATGTCGCTGACCTGCCCGCACTGCGCGAATTTTGCGGTCAAGACCTTCGACACGATCAAGCAGAAATACGTCGATACCGGAAAGGTTCTCTTCATCATCCGTGAGTTCCCGTTCGATCCGCGTGCGGCTGCAGCCTTCATGCTCGCCCGTTGCGCCCCGCAGGAACAGTACATGCCGATGGTCGAAATGCTGTTCAAGCAGCAGATCGCCTGGGCCTCGCCAGACGTCGACGGCCGTGCCGCGCTGCTCCAGATGTCGAAACTCGCTGGTTTTACTGAGGATAGCTTCACGAAGTGCTTGACGAACCAGAAGCTTCTGGATGATGTCAACTCTGTACGGGAACGCGCAGCCAAGGATTTCGGTGTCAATGCCACGCCGACCTTCCTGATCAATGGCAAGCGCTATGCAGGGGACATGTCTGTTGCCGCCATGTCGAAGCTTATCGACAGCCTGCTCTGATCCGCGCCTTTTTCGATCACAGGCGGGCGGCCGAGGTCGCGCGCCTGTGATTGCCCTCTTTGAATTCGAGTTTGGAGCGATCGCGCTTCCGATGTCGGCATTGTTGACGACCTTCTCCTCGCAGGGGAGAAGAGGGCATTGCCCATGAAATTCAACAGACTGAGACTTGTCGGCTTCAAATCCTTCGTCGAACCGGCGGAATTCGTCATCGAGCGCGGCCTGACCGGTGTGGTCGGCCCGAACGGCTGCGGCAAGTCCAATCTTGTCGAAGCGCTGCGCTGGGTGATGGGCGAGAATTCCTATAAGAACATGCGTGCTTCCGGCATGGACGACGTGATCTTCTCCGGATCGGGGAATCGCCCGGCGCGCAACACCGCCGAAGTCGGCCTTTATCTCGATAATAGTGACCGCACCGCACCAGCAGCCTTCAATGATAGCGACGAGATCCAGGTCACGCGCCGCATCGAGCGCGAACAAGGCTCGGTCTATCGCATCAATGGCAAGGAAGCGCGTGCCAAGGATGTGCAGCTGCTGTTTGCCGATGCTTCCACCGGCGCCCGCTCGCCCTCTATGGTCGGGCAGGGGCGTATCGGTGAGCTGATCCAGGCAAAGCCCCAGGCGCGCCGCCAGCTCTTGGAAGAGGCCGCCGGCATTTCCGGCCTGCATTCGCGCCGGCATGAAGCCGAGCTGCGCCTGCGCGCCGCCGAAAGCAATCTCGAGCGGCTGGACGATGTGACGTCGCAGCTCGAAAGCCAGATCGAGAGTCTGAAACGTCAGGCGCGTCAGGCCAACCGTTTCAAGATGCTGTCTGCCGATATCCGCGCCCGCGAGGCCATGCTGCTGCATATCCGCTGGGTGCAGGCCAAGGAGGCTGAGGCCGAGGCCGACAGCGCACTCAACCAGGCAACCGTGCTGGTCGCCGAAAAGGCGCAGATCCAGATGGAGGCGGCAAAGGCCCAGGGCATTGCCAGCTTCAAGCTGCCGGAACTGCGCGACGACGAGGCGAGGGCCGCTGCCGCCCTGCAGCGCCTGCAGATCGCCCGCTCGCAGCTGGAAGAAGACGTCAACCGCATCCTGCGCCGTCGCGATGAGTTGATCCGCCGCTTGGCGCAGCTGGCCGAAGACATCAGCCGCGAGCAGCGCCTTGTCGCGGACAATGCCTCCATCCTTGCCAAGCTGGATGCCGAAGAGGCTGATCTTGCAGACATCCTCGCCGATTCCGGCAGGCTTGCCGAGGAGACGCGCGTCGCCTTCGAGGAGGCCGCTGCCAAGCTCGCCGACAGCGAGCGGATTTTCACGGCTCTGACCGCAGAACGCGCCGAAGCCGCTGCCGCCCGCAATCAGCTGGAGCGCGCCATCCGCGATCTCGCCGATCGCAAGATGCGGCTGGAGCGCCAGGCCAGCGAAGCGAACGGCGAGCTTGCTGCCATCGATGAGAAGATGGCCGATTTGCCCGACCCAAGCGAAAAGCGCGAGATGGTCGAGGCGGCCGAGAATGTCGTTGCCGATGCAGAAGGCGAGATCCAGCGTGTTGAAGTGGTTCTCGCCAAGGCGCGCGAAACCGAGGCGCTGTCGCGCGGGCCGGTCGAACAGGCGCGGGCACGCCTGAATGCGCTCGAAACCGAAGCGCGCACCATTTCGAAGATGCTGGCGGCGGGTGATACATCCGGTGCCTTTTCGCCCGTGGCCGAGGAGCTGCGTGTCGACCGTGGCTTCGAGACGGCGCTCGGTGCCGCCCTTGGCGACGATCTGGAATCCTCGCTGAATTCCGAGGCGCCGGTCTATTGGTCCGACAATGGCAGCGGTGCCAACGATCCGGCCCTGCCGGAGGGTGTCGCCCCTCTGATTACCCATGTCGGTGCGCCGGCCGCATTGACGCGGCGCCTTCGCCAGATCGGCCTCGTTTCGGCCGAAGACGCCTTGCGATTGATGCCGGACCTGAAGCCGGGCCAGCGGCTGGTGACGAAAGATGGCGCCGTGTTCCGCTGGGACGGTCATGTCACCGGCGCTGATGCGCCGAGTGCGGCCGCCCTGCGGCTTGCCCAGAAGAACCGGCTTTCCGAGCTGGAGGCTGAAGCCGAGCTTGCTCGCGATGTGCTTGTCGAGGCTGAGGAGCGCCTTTCGGCCGCCGCCGATGCGATCCGGGGCGAAGAGGGTCGTTTGGCGACTGCTCGCGACGCCAGCCGCCTTGCCGCCAGGCATCTGGCCGAGGCGCGAGAAGCGCTCGCTGCCGCAGAGCGCGCTTCTGGCGACCTCATCCGCCGCCGCGACGTGATCGTCGAAGCCGTCAGCCGGCTGCAGGAGCAGCTGGAAGATGTGGCTATGCAGGATGAAAATGCCCGTATCGAACTGGAAGATGCACCGAATCTCGACGCCATCGATCTGAAGCTGCGTGACCAGCAGGCCGAAGTCGCGACGGATCGCGGCGTTCTGGCCGAAGCCCGTGCCCGCCACGAGGGTCTGAACCGTGAGAACGAGGCGCGTCAACGTCGTCTCCTCGCGATCCGGCAGGAGCGCGACACCTGGCGCCAGCGTGCGGCCAGCGCCGAGGAGCACATTCAGACGCTGCGCGACCGTGAAGAGGAAGCGCGCGAGGAAGCGGCCGAACTCGATCTCGCCCCGGACGAATTCGACGACAAGCGCCGCGCCTTGATGAGCGAGCTGCAGAAGGCCGAAGATGCCCGCCGCCAGGCCGCCGACCGCCTTGCCGAGGCCGAAGTCGTGCAGCGCGAGGCCGATCGTCATGCGGCAACCGCACTCTCCGAACTGGCGGAAAGCCGCGAAAAGCGCGGCCGTGTCGAGGAGCGGCTGGTGTCTGCCCGCGAACGCCGGCAGGAAAGCGAACTGCGCATCCGCCAGTCCCTCAACGTCGAGCCACATGAGGCCATGCGCCTGACCGGACTGTCAGCCGTGCAAAACGTGCCTGACCTCCGAGAGGTCGAGCGCGAACTGGAACGGCTGAAGGTCGAGCGCGAGCGTCTCGGTGCCGTCAACCTGCGCGCCGAGGAGGAGAGCAAGGAGTTGACGGAACGGCTGCAGGCGCTGATCAAGGAGCGCGATGACGTCATCGACGCCATCCGGAAGCTGCGTGGCGCGATCCAGAGCCTCAATCGCGAGGGCCGCGAACGTCTGATCGTCGCCTTCGACATCGTCAATGCGCAATTCCAGCGCCTGTTCACGCATCTTTTCGGTGGGGGCACGGCGGAACTGCAGCTCATCGAGTCGGACGATCCGCTGGAGGCGGGCCTCGAAATTCTCGCCCGCCCGCCGGGCAAGAAGCCGCAGACCATGACGCTGCTGTCCGGCGGCGAGCAGGCGCTGACGGCCATGGCGCTGATCTTTGCCGTGTTCCTCACCAATCCCGCCCCGATCTGCGTTCTGGACGAAGTGGACGCACCGCTCGATGACCACAATGTCGAGCGCTACTGCAATCTGATGGACGAGATGGCGGCTTCCACCGAAACCCGCTTCGTGGTCATCACTCACAATCCGATCACCATGGCCCGCATGAATCGCCTCTTCGGCGTGACCATGGCGGAGCAGGGCGTTTCGCAGCTTGTCTCTGTCGACCTGCAGACCGCCGAACGGCTGCGCGAAATCGCCTGAGGGCGTCACTGCGTACGATGATAAAACTGTTCCCGTTTCGACAAGAAATTGCTCTGTCGTCTGCCGCACAGCCCTAAAGCGTGCTAGCGTCGTCTCTAAATCAACAACATGGGCGCTGATCTGCCCGGAAGGGAAGTATGTCTGACTCGACTGGCGGTATTTTCGATTTCCTCGGAATACTTGCCGTATTGCTGCTCGTTGCCGCCAACGGCTTTTTCGTTGCGGCCGAGTTCTCTCTGGTATCCGTCCGCCGCAGCCGCGTAACGGAACTCGTCGCCGAAGGGCGGATGAATTCCAAGGCACTGCAGAAGGCGGTCGATAATCTCGATGCCAATCTGGCGGCCACGCAGCTCGGCATCACCATTTCTTCGCTGGCGCTTGGCTGGGTCGGTGAACCCGCCCTTGCTCATTTGCTGGAACCGCTGCTCGATTTCCTGCCCGGAACATGGGCTGCGGCTAGTTCGCATGCGATCGCCGTCGTCATTTCCTTCATCATCATCACCGCGCTCCACATCGTCCTCGGCGAACTCGCGCCGAAGAGCTTGGCCTTGCAGCGTAGCGAAGGTACTGCGCTCGGCGTCGTGCGGCCGCTTGGACTGTTTCTCTTTCTATTGCGCCCGGCAATCACCGTCCTCAATGGCCTCGGCAATCTCGTGCTCCGCCTTTTCGGGCTGCGTCCCGGTGCAGGCGAGGGCTCGCTGCATTCGCCGGCCGAGATCAAGCTTCTGATCGCGGAAAGCCAGGAAGCTGGCCTGCTGGAGCAGGCACAGCAGGATCTGGTCGAACGCGTCTTCAATATCGGCAATCGCGACGTTTCCAATATCATGACGCCGCGGCTAGAGGTCGAATGGATCGATGCCGACGATACGCCGACGGAGATGCAGAAGACCATTCGCGAAAGCCGTTTCGAGCAGCTTCTGGTCGCGCGCGGATCGATCGACGAGCCGATCGGCATGATCCTGAAAAAGGATCTCCTCGATCAACTGCTGAACGGCGAGCCGTTGAACCCGATGGCCGTCATCCGTCAACCACTGGTCGTGCATGAGGCGACGGCGGTCTTCAAGGTGCTCGAAAGTTTCAAGCGCGCACCCGTGCGCCTTGCCATGGTCATCGACGAATATGGTAGCCTGGAAGGTATCGTCACCCAGACGGATTTGCTGGAAGCAATCGCCGGCGATCTGCCCGACATGGAAAACGACACGCCTGATGTCGTCGAACGCGCCGACGGGTCGCTGCTGATGGAGGGCATGATGCCGGTCTATGACGCCTTCGCGCGGCTTGGTCTGCGCGAGGGCGAGGAAGACGTCACCTTCCACACGCTCGCAGGCTTTGCCCTCTACCAGCTTGGCCATCTGCCCGAGGTGGGCGAAAGCTTCTCCTTCGGCGGCTGGCATTTCGAGATCGTCGATCTCGACGGCATGCGGATCGACAAGATCCTGGCCCAGCGCGAGCCGCAAGCTTAGAGCAATTCCAGGAAAAGTGCGTGAGCCGCTTTCCGTACGGAATTGCGTGAAAACAAGGAACTGGAGCGGTTCAGAGGTTCCGTGAAGAGCTGAACCGCTCTAGCCGTTAAGCCACTCTGAATTGCCCCGGAAGCTCCCGATTTCGATCAATCGATTGAAATCGGGAGCTTCCGGGGCATATTTATTGTGCAGTGCAACATTTTGCCATATTTGTCGATTTTCATTTGTGCTGCAGTGAATTAAGTTCAACCGGAGGAGTTGGACGGAGACAATGACGAATTGGGTTTACACATTCGGCGACGGCAAGGCCGAGGGGGGCGCCGGCGATTTTGAACGGCTCGGCGGCAAGGGCGCAAACCTTGCCGAAATGTGCAATCTCGGCCTGCCGGTTCCGCCGGGCCTGACGATCGTCAGCGACGTCTGCACCTTCTATTACAAGAATGGCCGCAAGATCCCCGACGAGTTGAAGCCGCAGGTCATGCGAGGTCTGCAGCGGATGGAGGCGATCACCGGCCGCAAGTTTGGCGATACAGAACGGCCGCTGCTGGTGTCCGTGCGTTCCGGCGGCCGCGCCTCGATGCCGGGCATGATGGATACCGTTCTCAATCTCGGTCTCAATGATGCCACGGTGCAGGCGCTCGGCCATGATGCCGGCGACGCCCGCTTCGCCTGGGACAGCTACCGCCGCTTCATCCAGATGTATGCCGATGTCGTCATGGGCCTCGACAATGAGGTCTTCGAAGAGATCCTGGAGGATGAGAAGGCGCGCTTCGGGCATGAGTTCGATACCGATCTCACCGCCGTCGAATGGCAGCACGTCGTTTCGATCTACAAGACCGTCATCGAAGAGGAGTTAGGCCAAGCCTTTCCGCAAGAGCCGGAGGTTCAGCTCTGGGGCGCCGTCAGCGCCGTTTTCGCGAGCTGGATGAACGCTCGCGCGGTTACCTATCGGCAATTGCACAACATTCCCGAGGCCTGGGGAACTGCGGTCAACATTCAGGCAATGGTGTTCGGTAACCTCGGCAATTCGTCGGCGACCGGCGTCGCTTTCACGCGCAATCCGTCGACCGGCGAAAAGGAGCTTTACGGCGAATTCCTTGTGAATGCGCAAGGCGAGGATGTCGTTGCCGGCATCCGCACGCCGCAAAGCATCACCGAAGTCGCTCGCATAGCCTCCGGTTATGACAAGCCGTCGATGGAAAAGCTGATGCCCGAGGCCTTTGCCGAGTTCCGGGGCATCTGCGCGCAGCTGGAAGCGCATTATCGCGATGTTCAGGATCTGGAATTCACCATCGAGCGCGGCAAGCTCTGGATGCTACAGACCCGCAATGCCAAACGAACGACCAAGGCAGCGATGAAGATTGCCGTCGATATGGTCGACGAGGGGCTGATTACCGAGGACGAAGCTGTCTCCCGCATCGAGCCGTCGACGCTGGATCAGCTCCTGCATCCGACGATCGATCCGCGCGCCCGCCGCGAACTCATTGGCTCCGGCCTGCCCGCATCGCCGGGTGCCGCCACCGGCGAGATCGTCTTCACGGCCGAAGAGGCGATCATTGCCGAGGAAGAGGGCCGCAAGGCCATCCTCGTGCGCATCGAGACGAGCCCGGAAGACATTCACGGCATGCATGCTGCCGAAGCGATCCTGACGACGCGCGGTGGCATGACCAGTCATGCGGCCGTCGTTGCCCGCGGCATGGGCATTCCCTGCGTCGTCGGCGCCGGCACCATGCGCATCGACATGCGCAACGAGAAGCTGATCGGCATCGGCGTCATCTTGAAGAAAGGCGATATCGTCACGATCGATGGCTCCACCGGCCAGGTGCTGAAAGGCGAAGTGCCGATGATCCAGCCGGAGCTGTCGGGCGATTTTGGGCGCATCATGGCCTGGGCCGATCGCTCGCGCCGCATGACGGTGCGTACCAATGCCGACACACCCGCCGATGCCCGTGCAGCCCGTTCTTTCGGCGCCGAGGGCATCGGCCTATGCCGTACCGAGCACATGTTCTTTGAGGGCGATCGCATCCATGTGATGCGTGAGATGATCCTCGCCGAAGACGAGGCGGGGCGTCGCGCCGCCCTTGCCAAGCTCATGCCGATGCAGCGGCTCGATTTTACCGGCCTGTTCACCATCATGCACGGCCTGCCTGTCACCATCCGCCTGCTCGATCCGCCGCTGCACGAATTCCTGCCGAAGACGGATGAAGAGATCGCCGAAGTGGCGGGGATCATGGGCATGGAGCCTGCCGGCCTGCGCCAGCGCGTCGATGCGCTGCACGAATTCAATCCCATGCTCGGCCATCGCGGCTGTCGCCTGGCGATTTCCTATCCGGAGATCGTCGAGATGCAGGCCCGCGCGATTTTCGAGGCCGCGGTTCTGGCCGCACGCGAAACAGGCGCGGCCGTTGTGCCCGAAATCATGGTGCCGCTCGTCGGGCTGCGCTCGGAGCTGGATTACGTCAAGGCTCGCATCGACGAGGTGGCGCGCGCCGTCATGACCGAAGCGAAGATGAAGATCGACTATCTCGTCGGCACGATGATCGAGCTGCCGCGCGCGGCATTGCGCGCCCATATCATCGCCGAGGCTGCCGAATTCTTCTCCTTCGGCACGAACGACCTGACGCAGACGACATTCGGCATGTCGCGCGACGATGCCGCCGCCTTCATCCCGACCTATCAGCGCAAGGGCATCATCGAGCATGACCCCTTCATATCGCTCGATTTCGACGGAGTAGGCGAACTCATTCGCATTGCCTCCGAACGCGGTCGCCGCACCCGTAACGACATGAAACTCGGCATCTGCGGCGAGCATGGTGGCGATCCCGCTTCGATCCATTTCTGCGAGGATATTGGGTTGGACTACGTGTCCTGTTCCCCCTTCCGCGTGCCGATTGCGCGGCTTGCCGCAGCGCAGGCGGCGATCAGGGGACGAGCCTGATTATCTAAGCTGGGGCATGCCGGTCAGCGGCGCCAGTAGCCGCGATGATAGTAATATCCCGGGCCGCCAACGACGATCGTCGGTCCCCAGAAGAAATCATCGTTGCTTTCCATGAAAGCCCGCTGGTCCGCACGCCGGCTAAGATCCTGGTTCATCAGGCAATTGGCGAAGTTCTGAGTGCCCGGTTTGAAGCCGTAGCCGCTGCATCTGGATGCGTCCGCGGCGCGGATTTCCTCCGCCGTCTGGCAGGAGGAGAGCACAAGCGTAATGGCGAGAAGAGATAGGGCGGAAGCAGCGATACGCATGACTTGGTGTCCTGAATGCAGATGTGCAGGCACGAATTATAGCGCCGCGCGCGATGGCGCGAAAGGCGTATTACCGCCGTAGGCCAGGTTGCTTACGCTGCTTCCTTCGGCTTTGCCGGCAGCCTCTGCAAGAGATCGACGAAGGCATCGGCGAAGCGCAACAGGTGCTTGGTCTCCTCATCCGGCTGCAGCAAACGAATTTCTGCGCCATCTTCGTCCAGCGCGGCAAAGAGTGTGCGCATCGTCGCATCGCTTTCGGGAATCCGGATGACAGCCAGCCTGCGGCAATCGGAGATCAGTCCTGCCGCGGGCAGATCGAAGAGGAAGTCGCCGTGCACTGCTGAGGCGGCGTGCCGCACGGCCTCGCAAAAACCCGGTTCCCCGCCGGAAAAACCTTCGAGCGAAAGCTCTAGCTCCAAGAGCTCCATCGGCAGAATAGGATCGCCTGTATCAGCTCCGGCAATCGCCGCGCCCGGCAGCGCCTTGGCAGCGACGTCTTGAGAAAGCATCGGTTCCATCTCATCAAGTCCTTTCAAAGCCTCGATAAAACGCTAAAGAATGGCCTTTTTTAGGAATTTAAGCAAGCGCTCACGTTTTTGGTCTAGGCATGGCGCGCAAAAGTGCGCAGCGGTTTTGCGGTAACGACATGCGAAGAAACGAGACCGAAAGCGCAAGGAGCGAATCTTTGAGATCGCGACGCGCTTTAGGCGTTACTCGTTTGGACCTTGAGAGAACATTGCATGTTGGTGCCGTGACATTCGATTTATTTTCGCCGTTTCTTGATCTAAAAATAAGTCGTTTTCTGGGATTCGGTGCATCCGGCTTCCGATCCGACGTGCCGACGAGCTCTTGATGACCATTCGCTTCGACCGTCCCGTTTCACATGCCGCCCGCGCCGCGCGTTTGATCGCTTCGTTTGCATTGGTGCTCTGCGGAGTGACATTGATCGGTCACCGCTTCGCGCCGCTGGAAACGCCTTATTTCGTGCTGCTGCTCCTGATTTCTGCCGGCTGTGCCATCCTGGCGGTGCTGCTTGCACTGGTCGGCCTTGCCCAGCTCTGGCAGAGCGCTGCCATTGGCGGCGTCTCCGCCGTCAAGGCGCTCGTCTATGCCGCCCTGCCGCTCGCCATTTTCGGCTTCGGCGCCGAGCGCTATTGGACCCGGCCGCATATCTACGAGATTTCGACCGATCTCAACGATCCGCCGGAATGGCTGGCAACACCGGATGCGCGGCAACTGTGGTTGCCATCGCGCCATCTCGTGACGCAGCAGGAACGCGAGGCGCAGTTCGATGCCTATCCTGCTTTGATCAGCCGCCGCTACGAGGGGGCTGCCGACCGCGTTCTGGAGGCGGTGCGCAAGGTCGCGCATGATTATCACATCACAGTCGTCAAGGCCGAGGGCGCCGATGTCGCCGATCCCAACGGCAACGTGAAGCCGAAACGCCGCACACGCCCGCCGACGATCAATCCCACACAGGATGACAGCGCCGGCGGCGATGTGCCCGCCATCGTTCCGGTGCCGACGCCGCGTCCCTTCCGTGACGGAGTGGCGGAACTCATCCGCCAGAATACCGATGTCATCCTGCAGGGCGAAACCCGCACCCGCATTTTTGGCCTGCCATGTGACATACTGATCCGTATTCGCGAAGAGGCGGAAACGACGCTTGTCGATATCCGTGTCGCGTCCCGCTATGGCCAGGACGATCTTGGCGTCAGCGCCGATCTGGCCGATGGCTATCTGAAAGCACTGGATGCGGAATTGCTCGGCATCGCCGGAAGCTGAGGTGGCTCACGCCGGGCGATAGGCTCCGAAGAGCGCCGGCGGGCCATCGGTTTTCACCTGGCCCTTCTCGACCAGATCTTCCAGATGTGCCAGCACCGAAAGCGCGGCCGCTCCATGCAGGCGCGGGTCCGTATCGCGATAGATGGCTTTCACCATGTCAGGGATCAGCCGGTCGCCGGCCTTGATGCGTTCCAGCACGGCGCGCTCGCGCATGCGGCGATGGGTTCTGAGGCCGCGCATGAAGGAAGCGGGCTCCTTCACCGGGCCGCCATGACCCGGCAGGAACAGCCGGTCTTCGCGGGCAAGAAGCCTTTCCAGCGAGGCCATATAATCCGCCATGGAACCATCCGGCGGTGCGACGATCGAGGTCGCCCAGGCCATGACATGATCGGCGGAGAAGACAATGCCGGTGCCATCGAGCGCGAAGCATGCGTGGTTTGCCGTATGGCCAGGCGTCAGCAGCGCCGTCATCTGCCATCCGTCTCCCGAGACGCTTTGACCATCGGCAACCACAATGTCAGGCTGAAACTCCATGTCGGAGCTTTCGGCGAAGGGATTGATTTCGCCCTGATGGAGCGGCCGAGCGGCCCGATGCGGCCCTTCGCCGACGGTCAGTGCCCCCGTTGCCTCCTTCAGCCGCTTCGCCAGCGGCGAGTGATCGCGATGGGTGTGGCTGACGAAGATATGCGTGACCTCGCGCCCCTTCAGCGCCGCCATCAGGGCGGCGAAATGTTCCTCGTTCTCCGGGCCGGGATCGATGACGGCGACGGAGGAGGTGCCGACGATATAGCTGTTGGTGCCGTGAAAGGTAAAGGCACTGGGATTGTTGACCGTCATCCGTTCGATGCCGGGCGCGACGGAAACGGCGCGGCCATAGGCGGGGTCGAAGGCAAGGTCGAAGTCAGGCGTGTTCATGATTGCTTGTATTCGATTTCGATAAAGGACATAGGCTCTGTGCCGGCATTGACGACATTATGCTCGACGCCGGCCTCGCGCCGATAGGCGGCGCCCCTGGCAATGTCGACACGTCGGCTGCCGCCGGGCTCCTCCAGCAGAAACTGGCAGTCGGTCATCGGCACCACGACATAGCCAAGGCCGTGGACATGGTGTCCGGTATCGGCGCCGGGCTCGAAATCCCAGCGCGTGATGCGGCAGACGGCATCATCGAGAAGCACGGTGGGCACGGCCGGCGGGCGGGCGCGAAACGGGCTCATCGGACCTCCTTATTTCAAATGCACTGCAGCAAGACCTATCATAGCCGCCTGGAAAGCACACAGAAATATGCATCCGCGCATCACTTAGTCATTGTAGCGGGATGCGACCTTTGCTAATCAGACGCCGATTTGGCTGGTACAGCCGCCATTTCCTCTGTTGGGGCGTCGCCAAGCGGTAAGGCACCGGTTTTTGGTACCGGCATTCCCAGGTTCGAATCCTGGCGCCCCAGCCATATGTTTCCCAATATCCTAAACGGACTACAGCGATAGACTTTGCAGTGTCAGAGATATTGTCTGAGAAAATTTCCGTCGTAAGCGTCGTTATTCCACCACTTAAATATTGTTTGACCATTTTCCTCCACTGTAGTCGCCGTCATCTCGATACAGGCGATCATGAACCACGCTCCCCAGGAACTGCTGCTTTCCATCGTTGCCCCCTGCCACAATGAGGAGGAGGGGCTTGGCGAATTCTGCCGGCGTGCGGAAACGACGGCGCGGGGCATCGCCGGCGAAGCCTTCGAGATCGTGCTGGTGGATGATGGGTCTACCGACGGCACCTGGGAGGTCATTGCCGCGCTTGCTGCGAAGGTGCCGCATGTGCTTGGCGTGCGCCTCATGCGCAATCACGGTCACCAGCTGGCCGCTACCGCCGGTCTTGCCGCCTCGCGCGGCGAGCGGGTGTTGTTGATCGATGCCGATCTTCAAGACCCGCCGGAACTGTTGCTGATGATGATGCCGATCATGGATCGCGGTGCGGATGTCGTCTATGGCCAGCGCGTGCGCCGGCAGGGGGAAAGCTGGTTCAAGCTCGCCTCCGCTTCTCTCTTCTATCGGCTGCTGTCGCGGCTCGCCTCGGTTGCGATCCCGCGCGATGTCGGCGATTTCAGGCTGATGCGGCGGCGCGTCGTCGATATTCTGCTGGCGATGCCGGAGCGGGATCGTTTCATCCGCGGCATGGTGAGCTGGATCGGTGGCAGGCAGGTGGCACTGCCCTATGAGCGCGATGGACGTTTTGCCGGCACGACCAAATATCCGCTGCGCAAGATGATCAATTTCGCGATCGACGCCATTACCAGCTTTTCAACCGTGCCGCTGCGCATCAGCACATGGCTCGGCCTTGCAAGCGCCGGCTGCGCCGCCTTGCTGCTGCTCTATACGTTCGTCCGCTGGTTTGCCGGGGAGACGATCGTCGGCTGGTCGAGCATCATGGCCGCCATCACTGCTTTCAGCGCCATCCAGCTCATCTGCATCGGCATCATCGGCGAATATGTCGGCCGCTTGGTGCAGGAGAACAAGCGGCGGCCGATGTTCATGATCGAAAGCCTGTTGCAGGGTGGCCGATCGCTCGATATTCCCGGCGGCTTTTCCGACATGGACGCAGCAGGTAAACGCCGCACGCTTGATGACGCCTTGAATAATTCCGGCGAAGCGGCTGCCAGCGCGGAGCAGGCGAGGGCAGTTCGCTGATGCCGCGAGGTTCCGTGACTTCGCCGTCGACCGGTGGCGGCGCTGTTTCCGATACTGTATCCGCGCGCCAAGCGGTTGATGCGGACACCGCCATCGTCAGGCAGAGGCCGGGTATTGCCATCGCTATCTTCCTGATCCTGGTCGCCGTTTTCGTTGCCGTCTTCAAGTTTCCGCCAATCCTCGACTATCCCAACCATTATGCGCGCATGTGGCTGCTCGCCGGCGGCATCAACACGCCGCCCTTTCGGGAGATCTATGCGATCGACTGGAACAGGACGTTCACCAATGTCGGCATCGATCTCGCCGCATACTGGCTGGGGCCGCTTGTTGGCGTTTCGCTATTGGCGCGCAGCCTTCTTTTCCTGGCGATCGTTCTGCCGCCTCTCGGGGCGATCGCCCTGCACCGGCGCCTGCATGGCGGCGGCTATTACTGGCAGATCGGCATATTGTATTTCGCCTGGTGCGCGACGCTGATCGGCGGCTTCATCAATTTTCAGATCGGGCTCGGCATGGCGCTGTTCTTCGCGACCGCCGACCACGTCTTGCAGTCCCGCAATCCGGTCGCACTGTTCGGCTGGCGTCTGCTCGCGGGCCTGCTGCTCACCGTCATGCATCTCTTTTCGCTTGGCTTCTATATGGCACTCGTCTGCGGCCTTGAATTCTCGCCGACGACGGCGGCAGTGAGGTCACCTCGCGATTTCCTGCGCTTGTGCGGCAGGCTTGTACTTGCGATGCTGGCCTGCGCCCTGCCGGCGATCTGCCTTTTCCTCTATCAGCCTGTCTTGCCCGATGGCGGAGGCAGTCTGGATGCATCCTGGAACAATTCCATCGTGCTGCTGCTGGCTAATCTGATGTCGGCATTCTGGAGCTATGCGCTGCCGGTGGACATGCTGTTCCTGGTCCCGTTGATATTCGTCGGAATCTATGCGGTTCTCACGCGCCGTCTGAGCGTGCATGCCGGCATGGCGGTGACGGCCGCCGGCCTGCTGCTTCTGTCCTGCGTCGTGCCGCGTCATATGCTTGGGACGGGCTGGATCAGCTGGCGCTTTCCGATCATGATGGCGCTCGCTGCCATGGTGATGATCTCTCCTTTGCCTCGCGTGCCACGCCGCCAAGCCTTTCTGGTCATGCTCGTGCTCTCGACGGTCGTCTTGGGCAGAACGGTCTGGATCGGTGTCAATTGGTGGCAGGGACAGTCCGATGTCGCTGACGTCAGCACTGTTCTGACGGCTGTACCGGAAGGTGCAACCGTCCTGCCGGTCATGCGGCAGCAGAACGGACGCGGCATCGCCGATCATCGCTACTTCGCCTGGAACCAGGACACCTTTCGGCATTTGCCCACGCTTGCGGTCCCTTACGCCCATGCCTTCGTGCCGACGATCTTCACCGCCAGGGGTAAGCAGCCGCTGACTGTGTTGCCGCCCTGGAGCGACATCGCCGTGCCGGAAGGCAATCTATTCCCCATAGGCCTGCTGGATTGCCCCGACGAGATTTCGGTCTTCAGCGGCATTGCGCCTTATCTAAAGGATTGGCGGCATCGCTTCGACTTCGTTCTGCTCGTCAATGCCGATGTTGAGGACCGTTTCGGCGGCGTGGTTCCGCAAGGCGTGAAACTTGCCGCCGAAACGCCGTTTACCAAGCTATATGCCGTCGATAAAGCCTTCGTACCCGCTGCAAATGCGCCGTACCCGAAAAGCTGTGCCGACATCGCTGCGGCAAACGGCTGACGCCCGCAAACGCAACAGGCGGCCTTTGCAGGCCGCCCGCTGGCATTGTTCCGTGATGAAGCTTTGGCCTCAGCTCGCCTTTTCCGGCGGAGCCAGAAGCTCGGCGCAGTAGGACGGGCCGCTGACACCAGGCTGGTCGCCGAGGATTTTAACCGAGCGAATCTCGTAGCTCTGGTTGGTAACGATGTCGGCCTTGCAGCTGAGCGAGCGCTTGCCGCTCTTCTTGCCGTCCTTGGTGACGATGGTGACGTTCTTGTAGCCGCCGCGCCAAGTATAGACGCGATTGCCGCTTTCGTCGCGGTCGGAGATCGGCGGGCCGTAGGCGGCGAAGAAGCGGCCTGCGGACTGGCCCTGCCAGCGATCCTGAACCGGGTTCTTCGCAAGCAGCGGCAGGGCTGCTGTCGTGGTTGTCGTCGTGGTGCTGCAACCGGCCAGTGCCAGCAACAGTCCAGCCGCGGTGATCATGCGGATATTCATCGTGTCGTCCTTGAGCTTCTGTCACGCATAAGGTCGCGGAAAAGCCGCGCTGTCCCACGACATTTCCACCTGTCCCGCTTAGGGCTTTAGCGCCAAAGCCGGCAAAAGAAAATTCCCATCCGCGTGTACAAACGGGATTTTACTTGATCTGTTGCGTCTTTTGCACGCTGGCATTTTCGGCCGCTGTTTCCTGCCGATTTTCTAGGCAGATGCGGCTGTAATCTTTTCGTCAAAAATCCGATGCTTTTTTTGAAATTGGTGCTTGTGCATCAAAAATGGCTGGTCTATAGAAGCGCCGCTGGTCACGGAGTGTAGCGCAGTCTGGTAGCGCACCACGTTCGGGACGTGGGGGTCGAGTGTTCGAATCACTCCACTCCGACCAGCTTAAAATACTGATCTTGTTCCCGAAAAATCTCTCACTTAATTAAGAATGTTACCTGCTTGCCTTGCGCAAGGCCGGGCGGTGTCTTGTCAATGCCCGATGTCGGCATTTCGATCGGGCTGTCCTTCTCCTCGAGGCCGGGCGTATGAGGCCTACCGCAATTGTTCTGGTGCCTGGGCTTATTTCCCACTTCAACGGCTCACATCCAAATCGCGTCTCAAATATGCTTTTACAAAACCGGCTCTTTTTGTCGCCCGAAGCACCATATACAAGGAAGAGGGACGTGCATCCGACTCAGGCGAGAGTTCGGCTGGCAGGTGCTGGAGCGGAGTAACGGAATGGATCTTGTTGACGGGGTGGCCAGATTGGCCGGGGAAACGATCATGGGGCGACGGCGTCGCGGCGCTTTGCGCGGTGGTGCCGTGGGGAAGAGATTTGGGATCGCCACCGGCTTTGGCATGCTGGCGCTGAGCGCCGTATTCCTCCTGGGTTCCAGCAGCAATGCCCTGCGTGCTGCCGATTGCGGCAATGTCGCCGGTCCAGGCCTCGATTGGAGCGGCTGCAGCAAGACCAACATCATGCTGCAGACAAGCGATCTGCATGGTGCCAATCTTGCGGGCGCCCATTTCGACAGCACCGATCTGAGCGATGCCAACCTGACCTCCGCCAACCTCGAAAAGGCAACCCTGGTGCGGGCCTGGCTGAAAAATGCCAAGGCGGATGGCGCGAATTTTGCCAAGATCGAGGCCTATCGCTCCGATTTCAGCAATGCCACCGCCAACGGCACATCCTTTGCCAATGCCGAATTGCAGCGGGCCGAATTTGCCGGTGCGCAGCTGAAGAACGCCGATTTTCAGAAGGCGGAGCTCGGCCGTGCCGATTTTGACAAGGCCGTGCTGACGGGCGCGAATTTTTCCTTCGCCAATCTCTCGCGGGCGACCTTGAACGGCGCGGTGATGGATGGGGCAACTTCCTTCAGTGGCGCTTTCATGTATCTGACGCGCATCGAGGGCCTTGATCTGTCGAAGGCAAGCGGCCTGCAGCAGGCGCAGATCAACCTGGCCTGCGGGGACAACACGACCATATTACCCTCTTGGTTGAAGGCGCCGTCCAGCTGGCCTTGCCCGCCTGATGACAAGGACTGATAGTCTCTTCGAGACCGGAACTTCGAAAGAGTAGACCCATGTTCGTTGAAAAAGCGATCCGACACGACAGCAAGCCCGAATTCTATCGCGAGCTTGCGGATCAGCTGAAAGCTTTGCTGGACGGTGAGCACGATCCGATTGCCAACGCGGCCAATACCTCCGCGTTGATCTATCAGATGCTGTCCGACCTCAACTGGGCCGGCTTCTATTTTCTGCGGCAGCCAGAAGAGCTTGTGCTCGGGCCGTTCCAGGGCAAACCGGCTTGCGTGCGCATTGCCGTTGGCCGCGGCGTCTGTGGGACGGCGGTCGAAAGGGCGCAGTCGGTCCTCGTAGAGGATGTGCATGCCTTTCCCGGACACATCGCCTGCGATGCTGCTTCACGCTCGGAGCTGGTCGTGCCGCTCTTCCGCGCCGGAAAGGTTTTCGGCGTGATCGATCTTGACAGCCCGCTACCTGGCCGCTTCGACAGCGATGATCAGGCCGGCATCGAGGCGCTTGGCGCGATTTACGCGGCGTCATGCGAGAGGGATGGGTGAGGCGCGGGAAGGGCAGTGCGTCACGCAGTCGTGATCGATATGGCAAATCGATCGTGTGATACCTATATTGGCCCTGCAACCACTCCCTTAGCGCTGATCGAGCTTCATCCGGCCCTCTCGGGTCCTGTCCAGGACATTCGGCCAAGCTTGAAATTCGTGCCAAGGGGCAAGGAGAACAACAATGGGCAAATACAGCAAGACGGCAGAGGCAGTAGCCAAGCTTACCCCTGAGCAGTATCGCGTGACGCAGCAGAGCGGCACCGAACGTCCCGGTTCCGGTGAATATCTCTATAACAAGCAGTCCGGCATCTATGTCGACATCGTCTCCGGCGAGCCGCTCTTTGCTTCTGCCGACAAGTTCGATTCCGGCTGCGGCTGGCCGAGCTTCACCAAGCCGATCGAGCCCGCCAATGTCAGCGAATTGACCGACATGTCGCACGGCATGGTGCGCGTCGAAGTGCGCTCGGCCGGTGGCGACAGCCATCTGGGCCATGTGTTCCCGGACGGCCCGATCGATCGCGGCGGCCTGCGTTATTGCATCAATTCCGCCTCGCTTCGCTTCGTGCCGCGTGACCGCATGGAAGCAGAGGGCTATGGTGCCTACATCGATCAAGTGGAGGATGTAAGATGACAACGGAACGTGCAGTTCTCGCCGGCGGTTGCTTCTGGGGCATGCAGGATCTCATCCGTCGCTATAACGGCGTCATCTCGACGCGTGTTGGCTACAGCGGCGGCGATGTCCGCAACGCCACCTATCGCAACCACGGCACCCATGCCGAGGCGATCGAGATCATTTTCGATCCGCAGAAGATCAGCTATCGCGATCTGCTGGAATTCTTCTTCCAGATCCACGATCCGAGCACACGCAACCGCCAGGGTAACGATGTCGGCTTGAGCTACCGCTCGGCGATCTTCTACACCAGCGAAGAGCAGAAGCAGGTCGCCTTGGATACGATCGCCGATGTCGACGCTTCCGGCCTGTGGCCCGGTAAGGTCGTCACCGAGGTCGCGCCGGTCGGCGACTTCTGGCAAGCCGAGCCGGAGCACCAGGATTATCTGGAACGCTATCCGAACGGCTATACCTGCCACTTCGTCAGGCCGGGCTGGAAGCTACCTCGCCGACAGGCCGACGCAGCGCAGCGCGCGGCCTCCTGATGAAAGGATCGGCCGGCATCGGTCGGCTGAGTCTTTTCCTCGGCACATGGGAGGTGAAGCGGCGGATCATCGATCGCTTCAACCGTTCCCTGATCACATTCGAGGGGCAGGCGTTCGTGACGCCTGTCCAGTTCGAGGAACACGGCGATACGCGAAGCGGCCACGCGACGCTGAGAAGCAGCCGCACCTATCGGCTCGATGACGCGGATGACGATCTCGTCGTGCGCTTCCCTAATCTTTCGCAATTCATTCGCATCGGTGAAGATGCCTCGCAGCGCGTCACCCATCATTGCGGTCCCGATCTCTACCGGGGCCGCTTGTTCTTTCGCTCGCCCGATGACTGGGCTGAGATGTGGCATGTGCGCGGGCCGAGAAAAAACTATCTGAGCCTCGCGCGCTATCGACGCATTTAACCCGAGCCTGTCTCCCGGATGGGAGACGGTGTTAGCGCGCCTGCCGTCGTGCCCGGACAGCCTTTGCCAGATCTTCCAGCGTGCGAACCGAGGTCGGCCAGTCGATGCAGCCGTCGGTGATGCTCTGGCCATAGACCAGTGGCTTGCCCGGCACGAGATCCTGGCGGCCGGCCACGAGATTGCTCTCCATCATCATGCCCTTGATCCGCCGATCGCCGGCTGCAACCTGCTCTGCGACTGACGTGACGACGAGCGGCTGGTTTTCCGGATTCTTGCTGCTGTTGGCATGGCTGGCATCGATGATGATGCGCGGCTCGAGCCCGGCCTTGAGGGATTGTTCCGCGGTCGACTGCACGCTTGCAGCATCATAATTCGGTTGTTTGCCGCCGCGCAGGATGATGTGGCAGTCCTCATTGCCACGCGTCGAGGCGATCGCTGCGAGGCCTTCCTTGGTCACGGCCGGGAAATGATGCGGCTGCGATGCCGCGACGATCGCGTCGAGCGCGATGCGCACGTCGCCATTCGTGCCGTTCTTGAAGCCGACGGGGCAGGAGAGGCCGGATGCCAGCTGGCGATGCACCTGGCTCTCGGTCGTCCTGGCGCCGATCGCGCCCCAGCTCACCAGATCCGAAATATATTGCGGCGTGATCGTATCGAGATATTCGCAGCCCGCCGGCAGGCCGATCTCATTGACATCGAACAGCAGCTTGCGGGCGATGCGTAGTCCTTCCTCGATGCGGTAGCTGCCGTCGAGATGCGGGTCGTTAATCAGGCCCTTCCATCCCACGGTCGTACGTGGCTTCTCGAAATAGACGCGCATGATGATTTCTAGATCGTCGGCGAAGCGGTCGCGCTGTTCCTTGAGAAGGGCCGCGTATTCGTGGGCTGCAGCCGGATCATGGATGGAACAGGGGCCGATCACGACGATCAGCCGGTCATCCTCGCCGTGCAGGATGTTGTGAACGGCATTGCGGGCGCCGGTAACGGTCGCCGTCACGGCCTCGTCGCGGGGGATTTCGTCAATGATGCGAGAGGGCGGCGTCAGCGCCGTGATCTCGACAATGCGCAGGTCATCGGTGGAATTCAACACGGTATCGGTTCCTTTAGGGGTCATACCGTGGCGACAAAAAAGCCGCCAGGTAGAACTAGCGGCTGTTCGGGTCTTTGCTGTCGTGTCTTTTCTAACTACGCACAGGCCCGCCTCCGCTGAGAGCAGCGGTACGAATAAAATCGTGCGGAATATGCGTGAGCGAAAGACATGGGCTCTCTCTACGACAAAAGAAGCGGGATGTCGATGCGTTGATGATAGGGAAATTCAGGCAATTCGCGGCCGCGCGTTTATTTGCTCGACAATTGATGCAGTCGCTGGCTGGCTGACGTTCCCGCCGGCATGAGCACGCAAGTTCGGTGGCTGAAACATGCAATCGAACGGCATCCATAAAATGAATCGACCCCTTCTCGGAAAGACCGGTCCAACTTCGCTGGAAGCTGGACCGGTCCCCATCCGATCAGGGGTCAAGTCAGATCAGATCTCGGTAAAGAGGTCTTAGAAGCTACGCTGGAAGCGCAGAATGCCAGCCCACTGGTCCTGGTTGATGGAGTCCCAGTTGGTGTAGGAAACTTCCGGCTGAACCAGGAGGCTCTTGACCGGGTTCCAACGGACGTTTGCGGTTGCTGCGAAGATCTTGGAGTCGGTGTAGGCAACCTGAGCGTTGGCCTGCAACTTCTCGTTGATCGGAACGGTCACGCCGCCCCAAACAGCCCAGTCGCCCCAGCCGATGCCCTTGGCCGGGCCGGCGCCGTTCGCGCTGGCGTACTTGTTGAGCTTGTCGCCATCGGTGTTCCAGCCACCCATCAAGAAGGCCTTGAGGACGCCGAAGTCGGCATCGACGCGAGCCTTGACAGCGCCTTCTTCGACGATGGAGTCATAACCGCCGACGATCTTGAAGCCGAAGTTGCCAGCCTTATAACCAGCACCGGCAACAACGTCCGGAGCGTAGTGGTTAGAGCTGTCTTCGCCGTTGACGCCCTTGGCGCCCGAACCGGAGTTGCTGTCTTCGAGCGAGATAACAGCCGTGAAGCCGTTGCCTGCGTCATAGTTGTAGGTCAACTGGTTCAGTTCGTACGGACCGTCATAGACCACGTCGTCGTTGATGACGTTGCCGGCGTAGCCGGTGTACAGGTTGTACTGCGAGTCGAGCTTACCGACGGTGAAGCCAGCGAGGCTGATGTTAGCCCAGAGCAGCTTCGTTGTGGTCGAGCCGCCATCCTGCCAGTCGAAACGGTAGATGGTGTTGGTCTTCAGCGCGCCGTATTCGGTGTCGCTTGCGGTGTCGATGCTCAGCTGAGCGCGGGTGTGCCACAGCGTGCCGTAACGGTCGGCCGGGTTGTAAGCGTTGTACCACTTACCTTCGGTACGAACCATACCGCCGATCTTGAGGCAGGTTTCCGTGCCTGGGATGAAGAAGTAGCCAGCGCCGTAAGCGTCGCAGATGCGGACGTATTCGAGCGGTTCCGGCTCAGCAGCAACGATAGCGTCGGCCGCGTGAGCGCCAGAAACTACTGCCAGAGCAGCAGCGGAGCCGAGAAGAAGGCTCTTGATGTTCATAAAAACTCCAATCCAATATAGATTGGGCATAGGCTATCGCGCCGAAAAGTCGACGTGCCTCACCCTATCCCTGTTTAAAACCCCGACTCGGGAGAAACGGGCCCCACCCGCTTCTGGTCCTTATTAGAGACGAATTCCTGCAAAGTTATATGATATATTTTTCTCGAGATGACTTTTTCGTGAAATTTAAGTTTTAGTTGCAGGAAAGCCACATCCGCAAACAAAGATGATAAGTTCTGCATAATATTGGCAGCGTAATAGTCATTTTGAGGTACAATGCGACGTTTTATTCTATTCGAATATTATTCGATAATATTTGTCGCTGCGTGGTCAATCGGGCGCGATTGTGCACTTGAACGTTGATGCAGCAATTGTCGCACCCGCGCGACAGCCAGGAGCGTGTCCGGGCGATCGACGGCTCTTAATATGACGCCGGTCGTTTGGAAGTCGCGATGATGAGCTTGCTCAGCATCGAGCCGATCATGATGCCCCAGAGCCCGCTGGTCATGCCGACGATGATGTCGAGCGTCGAGCCATAATTGCCGTTTGCCAGGAGATGCGAAACGGAAAGTGCCAGCACGCTGCCGATCATCAACAGGCAGGTGAAGGAGGGAGATTGCGGGTAGGCGAGCCGGGCGAGCATTCCTGCTATACAGAGTGCGGCGGCGCGAAAGATATCGAACGGATTGCCGAAGGTCGCCTGCCAATTGAAATGCGCAAGCGTTACGCCGATAAGCGCCGCAATGTACGTCCAGGCAATAATCTTCAAAAACCGGTCTGATATCATGGGGATATGATATAGCAGCGACGATCATAAACGCCAGCCTGACGCCGCGGCGAAGATCGTTCGCGCATGGATCTGGCGCGCACATTTTATGTGGTTTCGAAATATTCTGTTGCGGCGCGGTGGGATTTTCGGCCGTGCGCGGCCTTCGATTCGCCTTCTTGCTATGCCGCGGGCGGTGGTCGGACTGGCCGGGCAACGTTCCGGCCAGTCATCAATACTGCTTAAGCTTTCGATACGCAAAGCGCATCCTCGTCCTCTTGCAACTGCTCCGCATCTTCTGCGGCAACCGTCGGCGATGTGCGGCCGAGGAAGGAAAAGACGACGATGGCTGTCAGGACGGTGATGGCGGTGAGGAGCCAGAGGAGCGCGCTGAAGGCATTACCATAACCCTGAATGAGAGCGTCATGCCCGATCGCTGGCACATTCGACGCAGCGGCGGTCAGATTGCCTGTCACGAGCTGCTGCGCAGCCATCGCGGTGTGCTCACCTGACGATGTGCCAAGGTTCGTCTGGATGAAGGCGGAGAGGATGGCACTGACGATTGCAAGCGCGACACCTTCACCGGCGACGCGGGTGGTGCTGAAGATACCGGTTGCCATGCCCGCCCGCTCCTTGGGAACGACGCTGACGGCAAGCCCATCCATCAGGCCCCAGGGCAGGCTGATGCCGACGCCGATCGTCAGCAACGAACCGATGAGAGCGGATGGGGCCGAGCCGGCGGCAAAGTGGCTGAGCCAGAAAAGGCCTGTCGCCGAGATGATGAGGCCGGTGCCGCAGATCGTTGCGGGGCTGAACCAGCGGGTCAGAAGCCCGGCAACGATCGGCAGGATGAGCAGCGGCGCCGAAAGCGCGACCATCATGCGCCCGGCTGCGATCTCGCTCATGCCTTCGATGCCGACGAAACGTACAGGCAGCAGGATCAGCAGTACGACGAAGGCATAGGCGGGCGCTGCCGCCAGAAGCTGTACGCCGACGAAACGCGGATAGCGAAACAGGCTGAGATCCAGCATGGGCCGCTTCACGACACGTTCGATGATGCCGAAGGCGAGAAAGAGCAATGCAGCGCCGACTAGAAGGGCGATGACGAGCGGATCGCTCCAGCCGGTTTCCGGCGCGCGCAAGACGCCATATGTGAAGAGCGTCAGGGCAGACGTGAAGCTCAGTGCGCCCGGCCAATCCAGCCCCGCCGCATCAGGATCACGGGATTCGCGCAAAAAGCAGGCGCCGAGGCCAAGCGCGAGCAACGCCAGCGCAACAACGAGGATGAAGATAGACGGCCAGCCGAAAGCATCGATCATCAGACCGGATGCGATCGGCCCGAAGGCGAGGCCGATGCCGAAACTGGAGCCGACGATGCTGAAGGCCCGCATTCGCGCCGTGCCGTCGAACTCCTGAGCCAGCGAGGCCATGCCGCCGGAAAAGGCGGCTGCCGCGCCGAGGCCCTGGATGGCTCTCAATATATCGAACCAGACGATGTTGCTGGCCAGCGCCAATCCGGCCGAAAATAGCGCAAAGCAGCCAACGCCGGTCAGAAAAATGCGCCGCCGGCCGAAGCTGTCCGCCAGAGCGCCCGAGGCCATCAGGCAGCTGCCGAAGGTCAGCATGAAGGCGTTGGTGACCCAGTTGAGCGCGATCGGGCTGCCGCCGAGCGTGCGGCTGATGGCCGGCAGGGCAACGGCCGGGCCGGTGAACGTGAGCGGCATCGCCGCCGCCGCACAACAGACGGCGACAAGGACGAAGAATTTCTCGGTCGGACTTGCGACCTTTGTCTGAGGAGAGGTCATCGAATTACCGTGAGGTTTGAGCAAGGAGGAAGTAGCGGACGATCCTGGGAGTATGCTGGCCAAACGGCCGTCGCCCGCGCGCTTCAAATGACCTGAGCAAGATATATTTGCTGCAATCAGATGATAACAGCGCTATTTTTCCATATATACCGGAATAAAACTCTCGAATGGAGCATGCCTATGGATCGCTTGAGCGGCTTGACGGCCTTCGTTCGCACGGCGGATCTCGGCAGCTTTGCGGCCGCCGGTCGCGTGCTCGGCCTTTCGCCATCTGCCGTCGGCAAGGCGGTCAGCAATCTGGAGCATCAGCTTGGCGTGCGACTGCTGCAGCGTTCCACCCGCAGCATCCGGCTGACCGAGGAGGGGCGTCTCTTTCACGAGCGTTGCCGGCGGGTGCTCGACGATCTCGAGGACGCGCAGGCCTCGCTTGCGCAGGCAGTCGCCGTGCCACGTGGGCGGTTGCGTGTCAGCGTGCCCATTGTCAGCTATCACTTCCTCCTGCCTGTCGTGCCGGAATTCGTCTCCCGCTATCCCGAGGTCGAACTCGACATCGATTTCAACGACCGCATCGTCGATATGATCGAGGAGGGTGTCGATGTCGCGATCCGCAGCGGCGATCTGCCGGATTCGCGGTTGATATCACGCACCTTGCGGCCGTTTCAGATGCTGCTCTGTGCAGCTCCCGGCTATCTCGACCGCTTCGGCATTCCAGATTGTCCGCGCGCGCTCGATGAGCACCAGGCAATCCGCTTTCGGTTTCCAAACAGCGGCAAGCTGCAGGATTGGCCATTGAAAATGCCGGAGGGAGAGCTGGATCTGCGGATGCGGACGGCCTTCTCCTGCAATAACATGGAGGCGGTGCGCGGCGCGACGGTCGCGGGTCTCGGTATCGGCTGCATGCCGGATTTCCTCGTGCGCAGCACGCTTGCGGAAGGAAAGCTGAGAACCGTTCTCGATGATTTTATCGATGAGCCCGGCCACTTCCATCTGCTCTGGCCATCCAACCGCCATATGTCGCCCAAGGTCCGCGTTTTCGTCGATTTTCTGAGCGAGCGGCTCTTTGCGAAGAGCTGTGATGTCTTGCCGGCTGCTATCAAATCATGAATCAAGGCCCATGTTGGCCGTTCTTCGAAGGTAAGCACGCGTCAATTGCAGTCATTGACGTCAGGTGTGAGGTCCTTAAAGTGGTGGCTTCTTCAATTATCTACTAAGCTTTCATGTCGTCGGATTATATAAAGTCACTACGCTCAAAAGTAGGTTCTCAACTTATCATCTTGCCAGGTGTTGCAGCGGTCATTTCAGATGAAGCGGGACGATTGCTTCTGCAAGAGAAGTCGTCGGGCGAAGGCTGGAGCCTGCCCGCCGGCGCAATTGAATTGGGTGAAACGCCGCAGCAGGCAGTAGAACGTGAGGTTCTTGAAGAAACTGGCCTGCGGGTCATCCAGTCAGAAATTCTGGCGGTGTTTGGCGGCCGTGAGTTTCAACACACCTATCCAAATGGAGATCAGGTTGAGTATCTGGTCGTCCTGTTCAAATGCACGACAAGTGGGGAGCCTGGCGGATTTACCGACAGCGAGACGGCTCGCTTGAAATACACGGCCTTCGATGAGATGCCTAAGCTCGCTCTTCCTTATCCGATGGAGCTTTTGTTTCCGACCATGACTTAAAGCGGGTCAACGCAATAATCCGCATGGAGCCAAAAGATGCCGTTCGACGGTGGCGTCCGCGACAGCAGTCCGTAAAATTGAAACATACGATATTAAATCCGCCTGCAACCGCCAAATCTGGAACTCACGATGAGCCGTTTCTGGAGCCCGATTGTTCATTCCCTGACCCCCTATGTCGCCGGCGAGCAGCCGACCACGGGTGGAATAACCAAGCTCAACACCAATGAGAGCCCTTATGGTCCTTCGCCGCTGGCCCTGGAGGCGATCTCGAAGGCCGCGTCCGATACGCTTCGGCTCTATCCCGATCCGACCGCACGGGAGCTGCGCATGGCAATCGCCGAGAGCTTCGGGCTCGACAAGGATGAGGTCTTCGTCGGCAATGGATCGGACGAGGTGTTGGCTCACACATTCCAGGCGCTGCTGAACCACGAAGAGCCTCTGCTTTTCCCCGATATCACCTACAGCTTTTATCCGACCTATTGCCGCCTCTACGGGATCACGTTCCGGCAGGTTCCGGTCGATGCCGAGATGCGTGTCCGCCTCGATGACTATCGCCAGCCTTGCGGCGCGATCATCCTGCCTAATCCCAATGCGCCCACGGGGATCGGCCTGCCTCTGGCTGACATCGAAAACCTTCTCAAGGCTCATCCCGATCAGGTTGTGGTTATCGATGAGGCCTATGTCGATTTCGGCGGCGAGAGTGCCGTTTCGCTTGTCCGAAGCTATCCGAACCTCCTGGTGATCCAGACTCTGTCGAAGTCACGCGGGCTTGCCGGCTTGCGTGTCGGTTTCGCTGTCGGGCAACGGCCGCTCATCGAGGCTCTGGAAAGGGTCAAGGACAGCTTCAATTCCTACCCTCTCGACCGGCTCGCGCAAGCAGGTGCCGTCGCGGCCTGGAAAGATCGCGACTGGTTCGAACGCCATTGCGCCATGATCATCGCCAGCCGGGAACGTCTGGCCGCCGCGCTCGCGGAACTGGGTTTTCACGTTCTTCCATCATCTGCCAATTTCTTGTTCGCGCGGCATCCGAGCCGGCCAGGTGCGGAACTGGCGGCGGAGCTGCGGAGCAGGAACATTCTGGTAAGACGGTTTTCGGCGGAGCGTATCGACGACTTCCTGCGCATCAGCATCGGCACGGATGAGGAATGCGATCGGCTGGTGGCGGCCCTTGGCGAGATATTGCATTGACTGGCAGACCCGGACAATTGTTTCGAGGCAAGTTCTAGCGAATCGGGAGCGGTTTCAATCAAATCGAACCGCGGTCGTGTTGGCGCCGCAAAGCAGCACGGCCACGCGCTCACCTGAGGCAGGGGCATATTTGCCGGCAAACAGCGCGGCAAAGGCCGTTGCGCCGCCGGGTTCGGCAACGATCCTCAGCCGATCCCACAAAACCTGCTGCGCTTGGCGGATCTCATCATCGGTGACCAGCACAGGACGTTGTACGTAGACTCGGGCGATCGGAAACATGAGCGCGCCGACGCGTTTTGGTGCCAGTGAATCGGCGGCGATGCTGCCGGCAGGAGCATCGACCGGGTGCCCTGCCTCGAAAGCTTGCCAGAGTGTCGGTGCGCCTTCGGGCTCGACGGCAACGACCCGGACACGGCCCTGAAACCAGGCAGCGATCCCACCAATCAGTCCACCGCCACCGACCGCGACAAGCAGCGTGTCGATATCCGGTATATCTGCCTCGATCTCGAGCCCGATGGTTCCTTGCCCAAGCAAGGTCTCCGGCTGGTCATAAGCATGGATGGCCATGGCACCCTGTTCCTCGACCCATTGCTGGCTGGCGGCAAGCGCATCGGCATAGCGCTCTCCGCCGATGACGAGATCGGCACCGTAGCCACGGATGCGCTCTGCCTTGGCCGGCGAGGTCACGCTCGGCACGAAGATCGTCGCGGGAACGCCAAGCCGCATCGCTGCATAAGCGACTGCCGCGCCATGATTGCCGCCGGATGCCGCAACGACACCGGCTGCCGGCACATCTCTGCCGAGCAGACTGGAAAAGGCGCCACGCGCCTTGAACGAGCCGGAATGCTGCAGAAATTCAAGTTTGAAGTCGAGACAACCTGGAGTAAGGCCAAAGTCCGCCATGTCTGCATGCAGAACCGGCGTGTGGCGGATATGCGGGCGGATCCGCTTTTCGGTTTCTGCAATGCGGTCGGGTGTGATCGTTGTGTCGGGAAGCATCGGCATCTCGCAGACAGAAGTTGACAATGACTTTGTTACTTAGCAAAGTGACGAAATGCAAGAACTCGATCTCATCAAGGCTTTGGCTAACGAACGCCGTCTCATCATTCTGCGATGGCTGAAAGATCCCTGCGCCCATTTTGCGCCGCAGCTCGATGGCGATCTTGTGGAGGATGGCGTCTGTGCGCTCCTCATTGCCGAGAAGCTGCAAATATCCCAGGCAACGCTGAGCGAGCACATGCGCATTTTGGTGCAGGCGGGGCTGGTGCGGCCGAAGCGCATCAAGCAGTGGATTTTCTATAAGCGCGATGAAGCTCGCATGGCAACGCTGGCTGCCGTTGTCGCGAGCCTCTAGCTCTACCGCGACGCAAGAGCGAATTTGCCGAGCTTACCCCGTCTTTTGAAGATTTGCTTGGAAGGCCCCGCAGGATAGCCCCTCTCCCCGCGAGCGGGGAGAGGGGGCTTTTACGTCCGCACGAAAAAGGCGGCGGAGCCGAGCCCACCGCCTTCCTTTTCAGATGCGATAGCGATCAGATATCGCTGGCAGCATTCGCCCAGATTTCCGCGGCCTGCGCGGCGGTCACCCGCCGCACATCCGTTTCGTCGCGGCGGCTGGCGAAGAGCTCGCTTGCCATGATCTGCTCGGCTAGATCGGCGGGCAGGGACAGGAGAACGCGCTGGCCTTCCTTGTGGATGCCGCCGACATCGGAGCGCCTGCCGGTGATCATGCCGCCGGCAACCGTGTTGTTGCTTTCCGGGTCGATCAGGATGAAGGAACCGGTCGAGCGGTTCTGCTCGTAGGGATCGAAGATGGCGCTTTCGTCGAAGGTCAGGCGAACCTTGCCGATCGCGTTCATCCACAGCGCCTGTGCCGGTGCCCAAGCGCCGGTCTTCAGCTCAAGCTGGGCGATTGGCTGCACCTGGACGCGCTGGCGGCGGCTGCCGCTCTTCAGCCAGTAGCGCTTGCCCGGCTCGATGCCTTCGGGCTGAAGCGCAACGATCTGTGCGTCGAAGGAGAGGCCAGTCTGCGGCTGGCTGTCGATCGCGACGATCATGTCGCCGCGCGATACGTCAACCTGTCGGTCGAGAACGAGGGTGATGGCATCGCCGGCAACAGCCGCGTTGCGCACGAGGTCGAAGGTGACGATCTTCGAGACATTGGCGACCATGCCCGACGGCAGGATCATGACGCTGTCGCCCGGCTTCACCGAGCCGCCGGCAACCGTGCCCTGATAGCCGCGGAAGCTTTCGCCGGGGCGCGAGACGCGCTGTACCGAAAGGCGGAAACCGACCGTCTGCGCTGAGCGCACGGTCGCCAATTCCAGCGCTTCGACCAGCGTCGGGCCGTTGTACCAGGGCATGACGGCCTGGCCGGAATAGACGACATTTTCACCCTTCAGAGCGGACATCGGGATGGCCGTGATCTGCTTGACGCCGAGCGACAGCGCAAACTCGCGGAAGTCGTGGGAAATCTTTTCAAAGCCGGCGCGGTCGTAGTTCGTCAGGTCGATCTTGTTGACGGCCAGCACGAACTGCTTGATGCCGAGCAGCGAGGCGATCGTCGCGTGGCGGCGCGTCTGCTCGAGGATGCCCATGCGCGCGTCGATCAGCAGCACGGCGAGATCGGCGGTGGAGGCGCCGGTTGCCATGTTGCGCGTGTACTGCTCGTGGCCGGGCGTGTCGGCGACGATGAAGGAGCGCTTGTCGGTCGAGAAATAGCGATAGGCGACATCGATGGTGATGCCCTGTTCGCGCTCGGCCTGCAGGCCGTCGAGCAGCAGCGCGAAGTCGGGCAGCCCGAGGTCGTTCTGCTTGCCGGTGGAATCGCGCCGTAGCGTGGCGGCCTGGTCTTCCTTGACCGCCTTGGTGTCCCAGAGAAGACGGCCGATCAGGGTGGACTTGCCGTCATCGACGCTGCCGCAGGTAATCAGGCGAAGGGGGCGCGAATCGCGGAGGGTCTTGGCCGGTTCGGCGGCGGCCCCAATAGCGGGTATTGTGACGACGTTTGCGTTGACGGTCATCTCAGAAATATCCTTCGCGCTTCTTCTTTTCCATGGAGCCGGATTGGTCGCGGTCGATGGCGCGGCCCTGCCGTTCGGAAACCGTGGCGATTTCCAGCTCTGCAATGATCTCTTCAAGGGTCGTGGCGGTGGACCGGATGGCTCCGGTCAGCGGGAAGCAGCCGAGCGTGCGGAAACGGATCAGCTCCTCGCGCTTGGCTTCGCCCGGCAGCAGCTCGAGCCGCGGATCGGCGGCCATGATCATCATGCCATCGCGCTCGACAATCGGGCGCTTCGCGGCGAAATAGAGCGGCACGATCGGGATTTCCTCGGCCTGAATGTAGCGCCAGATATCGACCTCGGTCCAGTTGGAAAGGGGGAAGACGCGAACGCTTTCGCCCTTGCGGATCTGGCCGTTATAGACGTTCCAGAGTTCCGGGCGCTGATTGCGCGGATCCCAGCGATGGTCCGGCGTGCGGAAAGAGTAGATGCGCTCCTTGGCGCGCGATGCCTCCTCGTCGCGGCGGGCACCGCCGAAAGCGGCGTCGAACTGGCCGGCATCGAGCGCATGGCGCAGCGCTTCGGTCTTCATGATGTCGGTGTAGCGGGCCGAGCCATAGGTGAAGGGCGTGATGTTCTCAGCCTTGCCGCGCGGGTTGATATGCTCGATCAGGTCGAGATCGTACTTCTTCACGATCTCGTCGCGGAAGGTGATCATCTCGGCGAATTTCCAGCCGGTGTTCACATGCAGCAACGGGAAGGGTACGCGGCCGGGGTAGAAGGCCTTGCGCGCCAGATGCAGCAGCACCGACGAGTCCTTGCCGATCGAATAGAGCATCACAGGACGCTCGAATTCGGCCGCAACCTCGCGGAAAATATGGATCGCTTCGTTTTCCAGCGCTTTCAGATGCGGATCGAGTGGCGGCTTGACGCTTTGCGGATTGGAGATTTCCGTATCCGGACGGCTATCGGGCATTGATGACTCCAGAACTTTCAAATGTCCCGACCGAATTTGGCCGGAAAGAATGGATGCGTTGGTTCCCTAGATATCGGCGGCGTGCGGGACGCGCTTGTGATCGATGCCGGGATCCGGCGGGTGTTTCATTGTGCTGCGGGAGCGCCCTCTTCGTGGACATGCAGGCCGCATTCGCGCTTTTCGTCGTTTTCCCACCACCAGCGACCGGCACGCTCCGGCTCGCCGGGTTTGATGGCCCGGGTGCAGGGCTCGCAGCCGATCGAAGGATAGCCGCGGGCGTGCAGCGGGTTCACTGGCACGCTGTTGTCGGCGACGTAAGCGCGGATGACATCGATGTCCCAGTCGGCAAGCGGATTGATCTTGATCAGGTTGCGCTCGGGGTCGAATTCGGCAAAGGGCGTATCGGCGCGGTTGGCGGACTGGCCGCGACGCAGACCGGTGATCCAGATGCTGGCGCCGGAGAGGGCACGCGCAAGCGGCTTCAGCTTGCGCACGCCACAACAGGCATGCCTGGCTTCAACACTCTCGTAGAAACCGTTCAGACCGTATTTTTCTGCGTAAGCATCGATATCGGCCTGTTCCGGCTCGTAGCGGACGATGTTGATATCGTATTGGCTCTCCGTCTCGTCGATGAGGGCGAGCGTTTCGGGAAAGAGGCGGCCGGTCTGCAGGGTCGCCACTTCGATCGGCAGGCGGTGATTGCCGATCTCCGCAGTGATTACCTGATCCTCGATCCCGAGCGAGGTCGTGAACACGGCGCGGCCACCGAGGCCGGCCACGAGAGACAGACGGCCGGCAAGATCGAGCGATGCAAGCTGGCTGTTGAGCGTCGCGGCATCTTCAATAAGGGTAATGGCAGTCATGGGGGATCCTGTCCTGATGTTGCCGAGAGTATCGCAGTTCGCAACGACAGCGGACAGAAAAATAGATTTCGAAAGCACGCAGATGGAGAGTAAATATCTCCATGAAGCAGCGCTGATAGGGAAAAGCGACCGCCTCGGCTATTAACCAAGGCGTTTTGTCGCCGGAAGCGACCCTTCGGGAGCACTCAAGATGGCTGACCATGTTTAAGTGCTTGCTTTAATGTCTATAGAAATAGTAGAGTTACACATAGCTTGTCAAATGGAAATCGGAAGTGATGCCCAAAATGATGCGCTGCGGTGGATTTTGCGCTAAACTATGGGCATAGCGACGAAGAATGATAACAAGTCTGGGTTGCTAGCGTTTCCTGGCATTGCGCCAAGGGTGTGAGTGCTTCGAAATTGCCCCGGGGACGAGGGCTGAGGAGTTCTATTGCGGACCGGCCGAATCGATCGGCCGAACGTATCGCATGTGTGTGTGAAGCGGTTCGAAATGATTACTCAGAAAGCAAAATATGCGCTGCGGGCGCTCTCTGCCTTGGCTCAATCCGAGGCGGGCGAGCCGATGATGATTTCAGACATTGCGGCCCAGCAAAAGATCCCGAAGAAATTCCTGGAACAGATCCTACTCGACCTGAAGCATCAGGGCATCGTCATCAGCCGTCGCGGCAAGCAGGGTGGTTACCTGCTGCGCAAGCCGGCGAAGGAGATCACCTTCGGCGAGATCCTTCGTGTCATCGACGGACCGCTGGCGCCGCTGCCCTGTCTGTCACTGACAGCCTATCGTCGCTGCGACGATTGCGACGGTGAGCAGACCTGCGAAATCCGCCATGTCTTTGCGCGGGTGGCGGATGCGACCCGCAAGGTGCTGTTCTCGACGACCATCGCCGATGCGATCGCTCAGCCCGAGGGTGCGGAAGTCGCCAGGCTGATGGCTTAACTGACCAGGTCCAAGGAAGCTGCGTAAGATCCTCCCTGCGGGCGTTGCAGCGTTTTGTACTCAATGCGCGGCGTGTTCCTCGCCGCCTTCCTTTTCCATGGCACGTCGGGCGCGGATCGCTGCGGCAATGAAGACGCGCGACAGGCCGTGATAAAGCGGCTCGCGCGATAGCAGCCGCGAGGTCACATAGCCGATCATCGATACCGCCATGATTGGGATGACGGCCTGATGGTCGCCGGTCATTTCCAGAATGATGACGAAGGCAGTCATCGGCGCCTGGACGACGCCGGCGAAATAGCCGGCCATGCCGAGGATTGCCGCAAGCGCGATGCTGCCGCCGACAAGCGTGCCGACAGCGCTGCCGAAGCCCGCGCCGACGGCAAGCGATGGCGCAAATATGCCGCCGGGAATGCCCGAGATCATCGACAGGAAACTCGCAAGCAGCTTCTCGGCGAAGAACAGCAGGGGCAGCGCATGTCCCTCCACCGCGCCGCGCGCCTGTTCGTAACCGGTGCCGAAGGTTTGGCCGCCGGAAATGACGCCGACGGTGGCAACGATAAGACCACAGAAGCCGGCAAGGATCAGCATGCGTTTCAGTGGCTGCGGTTGCGCCCAGCGACGGATGCGGATGCCGGCATAGAGCGCCAATCCGCTGAAGGTGGCGCCAAGCGCACCGCCGCCGACGCCGCAGATCAGCATGACGATCCAGTCCCGAAATATGGTCGGCGCGGCATCTGCCGTGCCGAAATAATTGTAGCTGCCGGAAAGCCCGAGTGCGGCAAGGCCCGAAAGAATGACGGCGGTCAGGACGAGGCCGTTGGCGCGAGATTCATAGGTGCGGCTCATCTCTTCGATGGCAAAGACGATACCGGCAAGCGGCGTGTTGAAGGCCGCAGCGATGCCGGCGGCCGAGCCGGCAAGAATCAGCCCCTTCGCCTGCGCCATGCCGCCGAAGCGGGCGACGGCCAGCATGAAGGAGGCGCCGACCTGCACGGTTGGTCCCTCGCGGCCGATCGAGGCGCCGCTCAGCAGTCCCAATATGGTCAGCACGATCTTGCCGAAGGCCAGCCTGAGGGAGAGCAGCTTGGTGCGATCCTCGTCATGATGGAGATGCCGTGCGGCGATCGCCTGCGGAATGCCGCTTCCTTGCGAATTCGGAAACAATGTCGCGGCGAGGTAGGCTGACAGCACGAAGCCGAGCGGCGTCAGCACCAGCGGCAGCAGCCACATCCACTCGCCCGATTGCGTGACGCCGGTAAAAGTCCGCTGTGCCAAATCGGCCAGCTTGGCAAAGCCGACACTGATCACGCCGATCGCCAAAGCCCCCGTCCAGAATACCAGGCGCGGCCGCCAGAGATTGAAAGAGCCCCAGATGACACGGGAACGGCGGAGCAGCTTGGACTTGCGGTAGATGGGGGGCATTTGACGTGTGACCGATAGGCTGGCCCGCATGTCTCTTGGAGGCATTTTCCCGGGCGGCTCACCACAGGTGGTGAATTGCGATATTGATCTTTCTTACAGAATTTCCCTTTGCGGCCAAGACTTAATCCGCGTGTTGACGATTGCGGGTGATCGAATAGAATGCATCGCAATTGCAATGCAAAGGAGCCGATGAATGAAATCCGCCTCCATTCCCCCCTTGAGGGTCGATCCTGCTTTGCGCGCCGCAGCAGAAAGCGTGCTGCGCGAGGGCGAGAGCTTGTCCGCGTTTGTAGAGAGCTCGCTACGTGCCCAGATCGAACATCGGCGAACGAAGGCTGAATTCATCGCTCGCGGCCTCGCCGCGCGCGAGGAGGCGAAGCAAAGCGGAGTATATCATCGCGCTGACGACGTGCTTGGTATGCTGAAGGGCAAACTCGAAGCCGCAAAAGCGGCCCGTCAGAAATGACGTTTGCGGTCCGCTATTCCCAAGGCGCGCTCGAGGATCTCGAGCGGCTCTATGATGATCTGCTTCTGCGAGACGTCGAGCTTGCGGAGAAGGCCTATCAGGCGATCGCCAAGGCAACGGAGTTTCTGGAAAATTTTCCGTTCAGTTGCCGCAAGGCCTCGGCTGACAGCGCATTTCTCCGCGAACTTATCATCCCTTTCGGGTCTTCTGGTTATGTCGCTCTATTCGAGATCGAAGACAGCGAGACGGTCACGATACTGGCGATCAGGCATCAGCGCGAAGAAGATTATCACTGACACCCTGACTCTCCCTACCGATCGCTCGTCTCCCAGCGTGGATTGATCCAGGGCTCCTGGTTCGAGCGTGCCAGCCTCGGTTTGCCGAGAATATGGTCGGCCGCCTTTTCGCCGGTCATGATGGAAGGACCGTTCAGATTGCCGTAGGTGACATGCGGGAAGATCGAGCTGTCGGCGACACGCAGGCCGTCGACGCCGATGACGCGGGTATCGGGATCGACGACCGCCATCGGATCGTCCTTCGAACCCATCTTGCAGGTGCCGCAAGGGTGATAGGCGCTTTCCAGATGCTCGCGCAGGAAAGCGTCGATTTGGTCATCGGTCTGAACGTTCGTGCCCGGCTGGATTTCCGCGCCGCGATAGTCGTCGAAGGCCTTCTGCCCGAAGATTTCGCGGGTGAGGCGCACGCAGTGCCGGAACTTTTTCCAGTCCTCCGGATGGCTCATATAGTTGAAGCGGATGACCGGATCGGCCTTCGGGTCGGAAGAGCGCAGCGTCACGTTGCCGCGTGATTTCGACAGGTTATAGCCGACATGCACCTGGAAGCCGTGGCTTTTCGCCGCCGCCTTGCCGTCATAGCTGATGGCGACTGGCAAGAAGTGATATTGGATATCCGGCTGCTTGACGCCCGGCGCCGAGCGCAGGAAGGCGCAGGCTTCGAACTGATTGGAGGTGCCGAGCCCCTTCTTGAAGAACAGCCATTGCGCGCCGGCGATGCCTTGCATGTACCAGGGCAGCCAGGAATAGAGCGACACCGGCTTCAGGCTCGTCTGCTGGAAATAGAATTCCATGTGGTCCTGCAGGTTCGCGCCGACGCCGGGACGGTCGACCTTCACCTCGATCCCCATGTCGCGCAGATGCTGACCCGGCCCGATGCCCGAAAGCATCAGCAGCTTCGGCGAATTGAACGACGAGGCGGAAACGATCACCTCGCGGTTTGCCTTGATCACCTCGATCTTGCCGTCCCGCTCGACTTCGACGCCGGTTGCACGGCCGTTTTCGATGATGATCTTGCGGGCAAAGCAGCGGATGAGATTCACGTTCGGCCGCTTCAGGGCGGGCTTGAGATAGGCAGTCGCCGCAGACCAGCGCCGGCCCATCCAGGTCGTCTGCTCCATCAGGCCGAAGCCTTCCTGCTTGCTGCCGTTATAATCCTCCGTTGCTTCGAAGCCCGCCTGCTTGCCGGCCTCGATGAAGGCGTGGAAGAGAGGATTGCGCGCATCGCCCCGGCGCACATGCAGCGGGCCGTTCGTGCCGCGCCAGCCCTCTTCGCCGCCGTGCGAGTGCTCCATCCGCTTGAAGTAGGGCAGAACGTCGGCATAGGCCCAGCCCTGCGCGCCGAGCGCTTCCCAGCGATTGAAGTCTTCCGCATGGCCGCGCACGTAGACCATGCCGTTGATCGAGGAGGACCCGCCGATCACCTTGCCGCGCGGCGCAGTGATGCGGCGGTTGTTGAGCTGCGGTTCGGGCTCGGAGAGATAGCCCCAATTGTAGCGGTCCATGCTCATCGGCCAGGCAAGTGCTGCCGGCATCTGGATGAAGGGGCCGAAGTCGCTGCCGCCGAACTCCAGGACGATAACCGAATGCTTGCCGTCCTCCGACAGGCGCGCAGTCATGGCGGAGCCGGCCGAGCCCGAGCCGACGATGACGAAATCTGCTTGCATGACCATGTGCTCCAAACGGATAGGGGCGTAAATCGAGGCGGTTCTTCACCCTCCCCTTAAGGGGAGGGTCGGCCGAAAGCCGGGGTGGGGTGATTGCTGCTATACGTGCTGCGGCTGGTCACCCCCACCCGCCGCTAAGCGGCGACCTCCCCCCTCAAGAGGGAGGTGGATCAATAAGGCGCCTGTACCGGCCCCATGCCGACATAGACGGTCTTCAGTTCCGAATAATGCTCCAGCGCCGCCAGCGAGTTCTCGCGGCCGAAGCCGGATTGCTTGGAGCCGCCGAAGGGGATTTCGACCGGGCAGAGATTGTAGGTGTTGATCCAGAGCGTGCCGGCCTCGAGCTGGTCGACGACGCGGTGGGCGCGGGTGAGGTCGGCGGTGAAGACGCCGCCGGAAAGGCCGAACTCGGTGGCATTGGCACGGGCGATCACCTCGGCCTCGTCATCGAAATCGAGAACGCACATGACCGGCCCGAAGATCTCTTCGCGCGCGATCGTCATGTCGTCGGTGACGTCGGCAAACACCGTCGGCTGAATGTAATAGCCTTCGCCGGAGACATTGTTCGGAATGCCGCCGCCGGTCAAAAGCGTCGCGCCCTCGGCCTTGCCCTTTTCGATATAGGCGAGCACCTTTTCGCGCTGCGCCCAGGAGACCATCGGACCGATCTGCGTTGCCTCGTCCATCGGGTCGCCAATGAGCATAGCGTCGGTGCGGACTTTCAGGCGCTTCAGGAATTCGGGCTTGATCTTACGGTTGACGAAAACGCGAGTGCCGTTGGAGCAGACCTGGCCCGTCGAATAGAAATTGCCGAGCATCGCGCCGCCAATGGCGCTGTCGATATCGGCATCGTCGAAGACGATCAGCGGCGACTTGCCGCCGAGCTCCATGGTGACATGCTTGAGGTTGCCCGCAGCAGAAGCCGCCACCTTGCGGCCGGTCGGCACCGAACCGGTTAGCGATACCTTGGCAACGTCGGGATGGTTGATGAGGAGCGGCCCGGTTTCGCGGTCGCCTTGGATCACGTTGTAGAGACCCTTGGGCAGGCCGGCCTCGATAAGGATTTCGGCGATCTTCAGCGCGCCGAGCGGCGTGTTTTCCGAAGGCTTGAACACCATGGCGTTGCCGGCGACCAGCGCCGGCGCGCCCTTCCAGCAGGCGATCTGCTGCGGGTAGTTCCACGCGCCGATGCCGACGCAGACGCCGAGCGGCACGCGCTTGGTATAGGCGAAGTCGCCGCCGAGCGGGATATAGGAGCCGTTGAGGCCGGCGGCCGCGATGCCGCCGAAGAATTCGAAGCTGTCGGCGCCAGACGTCGGGTCGGCAACGATGGTTTCCTGGATCGGCTTGCCCGTATCCAAGGTCTCCAGCTCGGAAAGCTCGCGGTTACGCTCGCGCATAATGTCGGCCGCCCGCTTCAGGATACGGCCGCGCGCCGTCGGGCTCATGGCCGCCCATTCCGGCTGCGCCCGCTTGGCAGCGGCAATCGCCCTTTCGACAATGGCCGGCGTTGCCGCGTGCAGCCGCGCGATCACCTCGCCGGTCGCCGGATAGATGCTTTCGATAACGGTGCCGTCGGTGTCCTCGACATATTCTCCGTCGATGAAATGCGAGGCTTTCGGTTGTGCGCGCATTATAGAACCCTCAATTCTTCGTAGGACACCATGACATGCTCTTGAAAAGCAGGCCGCTCGGTCAGGTTTTCGTAGTAGCGCTCAAGCCGCGGATGGAGAGGGCGCTGGATGTCGATGTCGAAATAGCGATAGAGAACGTGCCCGAACTGGATGTCGGCAAGCGTCAGATTATCGCTGGTGAGGAAGCGATGCCGTCCGAACTGCGACTCGGCGATGTCAAGCTTCGTAGCGAGCGCGGCAACGGCCGCAATAATCACCTTCTCGTCCTTGAGAGCAGGGGCCGTGCGTACCACGCGCCAGAACACCGGACCGGTGAAACCCTGGGCGATATTGATCTTGGCCCATTCCGCCCATTTGTCGATCTGGGCACGATGCCGGGCGTCCTTCGGCCAGAAGGCATCCTCGCCATATTCCGTGGCGAGATAGCGCAGGATAGCGCCGGTTTCCCACAAGGGGTCGCCATCGCCGTCGCGCAGCACTGGAACTGTGCCGTTCGGGTTCATCGCCAGGAATTCCGGCGTGTCGTTGACGCCGTAAGTGAAGCCGGCATCGATGCGCTCATAGGCAAGGCCGAGCTCGCCGATGCACCACATCAGCGCCTGCACGTTGGATGATGATTTGCGGCCCCAGACGGTCAGCATGATCTTCAGCCTTTCAACGCGTTGAGGTTGGTCGTCAGATAGTCCTCGGTCAGCGCGATCGACGCTTCTGTGCTGATCGGCGCGGATCCGAGGCTCTGGCGGATATAGAGCCCGTCGATCATGGCAGCTGCTCCCTCGGCGATCCGAGCCGCATCGCTTGCCGAGCACAAAGCCTTGAGGTTGGCAACGAGGTTCGAATGCAGCCGGCGGGCATAGATGACGAGAAAGCGGCGCGTCTCTTCCGAGCGCTGCGCTTCGGCATAGAAAGCGAGCCAGGCGGCAATCGTCTCCGGCGCGAACTGGTCGGCCTGGAAGCTGACGCGGATGACGGCCGAGAGCTTTTCGCGCGGCGTTTTCGCCTTGCGTAGCGCCGTCACGACGCTGTCGCGCAGCCGCTGTAGATGCACACGGACGGTTTCGATCAGCAGCTGTTCCTTGCTGCCGAAATAGTGATGCGCAAGGGCAGGGGAAACGCCGGCCTGCTTGGCGATTTCGGACATGGTGACGGTCAGCGAGCCGTGATCGCCGATCACGCGCATTGCAGCATCCACCAGCGCCTTGCGGCGCACCGGTTCCATTCCGACTTTCGGCATGCATCAATCCCCAAGGCTGGGCCTGAGTGTATTTTTGATTGACTGATCAATCAATAAAAAAATCACGCGCCGGGTGTTCGGCGGCGAAAAAACCGCAACCTCTTTCCGCAAGGCATTTCTGTGCCATACTTCCTGATAGGAGGAGGTGCAGTCATGGTTGATATTCTTGATGAAGTTCCCCTATCTGCGATGCGTGACAAATGGGGCTGGTTTGTTGCGCTCGGCATATTGCTGCTGATTTGCGGCGGCATCGCCCTCGGCAATCTGTTCATCGCCACGGTGGCTTCGGTCTATTATGTTGGCATGCTGATGCTGATCGGCGGCATCGTGCATCTGGCCCATGCCTTCCAGGTAAGGGGCTGGGAACATATCCTGTTCTGGGTGCTCAGCGGCCTGCTCTATACGGTCGCCGGTATCCTGGCCTTCGCCAATCCTTTGCTGGCCTCCGAGGCATTGACCCTCTTCCTCGCCATCGCACTCCTCGTCGCCGGCACGTTCCGTGTCTGGGTCGGCCGCAAGTTGAAGCCGGAGCGCGGCTGGGTGTGGATCGTCATCAGCGGTCTTGCCACTGCCGTCGCCGGTATCGCCATCGCTCTCGGCTGGCCGGTCAATAGCCTTTGGATTCTGGGACTTTTCCTGGCCTTCGATCTGATCTTCCAGGGCTGGACGCTGGTGGTCTTCGGCCTCGTGCTCAGGCGGTAGGAGTTCTCCCAAAAAGGGGTAACGGACTGCTACTTTTTGACAAGGAGCGTGAGCGGCGTTAATCTTCTGGCTTCTGCCGTGTCAGGCAGAACGGCGTTGCGTTGATGTAACGACAGTATCTTCGTCTGGAAGTACGCATGTCCAGGGACATGCCCGAAGAAACTGGTTGAAGCCGCGGAACATGCTTCCAGAGAAATTTCCGCGTAACGACGTCAAGGGAGGAATATCATGCCGATGGTAACGGTTTCCATCTCTCCGCTTCAGGCTGCCGGCATCCGCGCAGCGGTCGACACCGGCACCTATGCCTCGAGCAGCGAAGTCGTGCGGGAAGCTCTTCGCATGTGGGATGCGGCGCGCAAGCGCGGTGACATCTGCGAAGTGCCGCGTGCCGCCAACGACGGCGGCGAGACGGCAAAGAGCGGCCGCTGTGTCGCCGATATGTTTGCCGACTACGAGGCAGAGCGGCACTCGAGTAATTAGCACAGAACCCCCACTTATCACGGCAGCCGCTCGGCCGCCGTGTGTTGGTTTTGCGCTCCGGCGAATGGTTAATATTGCTTTACCATTCATCAAACTTTCACATAGGGGAAAGGTTTCGTTGACGCTTTATGGCGCATCTTGGGTTGTAAACGCGGTAAATCCAAAGTTTTACTTAAATAAATTAGATTAGAATCCGCAAGTGGAGATGGGCATGTCCGTGACTGCCGCAGTCGAACCGGGCGTATTGCGCCGATATGCCAGCGACCAGATCGTCACCCTCGCCAAGCTCGTCATAGAAAACGCATTTCAGCCGATCGTGGAGGCCGGCACCGGCGCGGTTTTCGGCTATGAATCCCTGATGCGCGGTCAGGAACGCATCGGCTTCGGCAGCCCTGTCGAGATACTCGACGAAGCCGAGCGAAGCGGCCAGCTTTTCGGGCTGGAGCAGATGGTCACGAGTCGCGCGCTTGCGAAGTTTGCTACTCTGCCCAACATCGCCGCTACAACTCTTTTCCTCAATCTGGATGTTCGGCTGATTGCGCAAGGCGCCGCCTTGGTTGACGGCCTGCTGCAGCATATGAGGAAGGCCGGTATCGCCCCGTCCTCCGTCTGTTTCGAGTTTTCCGAACGCTTCGACAATACCATCGTGCCCGAGTTCTCGGCGCTGGTCGCCAAGATGCGCAATGCCGGTTTCAAGTTGGCGATCGACGATTTCGGGGTCGGTCACGGGGAAATGAAGCTGCTGTCCGATTATCCGGTCGACTATCTCAAGATCGACCGGCATTTCATCGTCGATATCGACCGCAGCGCCCGCAAGCGGCATATTCTCAGAAATCTCGTCAATATCGCCCATGTCCTCGGCACGCGCGTCATCGCCGAGGGTATCGAGACGGAGGCGGAGTTCCTGACCTGCCGCGAATTCGGCGTCGATCTTGTCCAGGGCTGGTTCATTGCTCGCCCGACTGTTTTGGTCAACGAGCTGAAGCAGAGCTTTCCGCATCTGCAGGATCTCGGCAAGACGGTGCGCAACAGCCAGTCGCTCGACGAAATTCTCATCCGCAAGCAGATCGAAGTCCTGCCGACCATCCGCGAAAGCGACAGCATCGACAGCGTCTTCGAACTCTTCCGCCGCAATCCGCGCCGCGCCTATTTCCCGGTCGTCAACGCCAATGACGAGCCGCGCGGGATCATCCACGAGTATCAGCTCAAGGAATATATCTATCAGCCCTTCGGCCGCGACCTGTTGAAAAACAAGGTCTATGAGCGTTCGATCTCGCATTTCGTCGAGATGGCGCCGATCGTCGGCCTCGATTCCGATGCCGACACGCTGATGACGATCTTTGCCAATATGGAAAGCAGCGATTGCCTGATCGTGACCGAAGGCACGCATTATGCCGGCATCGTCTCGGCCGCCTCGCTCATCAAGGTCATCAACGAGAAGCAGCTCAAGATCGCCCAGGACCAGAACCCGCTGACCGGTCTTCCCGGCAACAGGGCGATCCACGATTTCATGCAGAGCGCCGGCCGCGATGGCGATGAGATCAGGCATTTCTGCTATTGCGACTTCGACAATTTCAAGCCGTTCAACGATGCCTATGGCTTCCATCTCGGCGACCATGCCATCTCGCTGTTTGCGGCTCTGATGCGCCGCTATTTCTTCGCCGAAGGCCATTTCCTCGGCCATGTCGGCGGCGACGATTTCTTCATCGGCGTCACCGGATGGAGCATGCAGGAGCTTCGCGAGGTTCTGGACCGGCTGCTGGCCGATTTCCATGCCGATGTCCTCGAATTCTACTCGGCGGAAGATCGCGCAGCCGGCCGCATTCGTGGTCATGACCGCGGCGGTGCCGAGGCAGAGTTTCCGCTGATGCGCTGCTCGATCGGCATCCTGCAGCTGCCGGAGGGGCTGGTGATCGACAACATCAACCGCGTCAGCACCTCCATTGCCGGCATCAAGGCGAAGGCAAAGGAAAGCGCCATTGGCGTCGCATTCCTCGGCTTGGCCGAGACGAATTGACGCCCTCCAGCACTCGCTCCTTTTCAAGCGCCCTGCGCTAAACTATCTCCACTGCTTTGCTGGGAGAGGAGATAGCGCCATGCCCTTGCCGTCTGAAATGCGTTTCGTGGATTTGCCGTCCTTTGGCGGACCTGAGGTCATGACCATCGCCCACAGGCCCTTGCCGGTCTTGAAGCCGGGTGAGATCCTGGTCCGCGTCGAGGCCGCCGGCGTCAATCGGCCGGATGTGGCGCAACGCCAGGGCACCTATCCACCGCCGAAGGATGCAAGCCCGATCCTGGGGTTGGAGATATCAGGCGAAGTGGTCGACGTCGCGCCCGGCGTGACGGAGTTTGCGATCGGCAACAAGGTCTGCGGCCTCGCCAACGGCGGCGGCTATGCCGAATATTGCGTCCTTCCAGCCGGTCAGGCCCTCCGCTTCCCGAATGGCTATGACGCCGTGCGGGCCGCCGCCGTCCCCGAGACTTTCTTCACGGTCTGGGCCAATCTCTTTCAGATGGCCGGCCTCACCGAGGGTGAAAGCGTGCTGATCCATGGTGGTTCCAGCGGCATTGGCACGACGGCGATCCAGCTCGCCCGCGCCTTCGGCGCTACGGTCTATGCAACAGCCGGATCGAAGGAAAAATGCGAAGCCTGCGAAAAACTGGGTGCCAAGCGGGCCATAAACTACAAGGAAGAAGATTTCGCCGAGGTCATCAAGTCGGACACGGAGCATGGCGTCGATGTCGTCCTCGACATGATCGGCGCAGCCTATTTCGAAAAGAACCTGGCCTCGCTTGCCCGCGACGGATGCCTCTCGATCATCGCTTTCCTCGGCGGCGCGACGGTAGACAACGCCAATCTGTTGCCGATCATGGTCAAACGCCTGACGGTAACCGGATCGACGATGCGTCCACGCACGGCGGAGGAAAAGCGGGCCATCCGCGACGATCTTCTTTCCCAGGTCTGGCCGTTGCTCGACCAGGGCACCGTCGCCCCGGTCATTTATCGGACCTTCTCCTTTGACGATGTGGTCGAAGCGCATCGGTTGATGGAAACCAGCGACCACATCGGCAAGATCATGCTGACGCTGGCTTGATCGTGAAGGACAGGATGATGGCGAGCAGGCCTGGTATCGCCATCAGCGTGTAGAGCCAATTTGCAGCCGAAAGGCTGCCGGCAATGCCGCCTGGATGGGTGAGGCCCGCGCTGTTGACGATGACGCCGGCAAGGGCCGCGCCGAATGCGCCGCCAAGCGACTGCGTCATCGAAATGGCGGCCGAGGCCTTGTCCTCATCGGCTTTCCTGGCGATGCCGATGATCCTGGTTACGAGGTGAGCCCATCCCAGGCCGACGCCGAAGCCCATCAGGAACATGGCAATAACAGCCGGCGCAAATTCTGCGAGTGCGGTGAAGGGCGTCGCGGTCGCCAGGAACGGGATCAGCGATGCCGTGGCTGCGGTTTCAAGAATGCAGCCGGTCACGATGGCGATGGCTGCCTGCCGGCCCGTGAACGAAGCGCTGAAGAAGGCCGCGGTGGTCCAGCCGAGCGCGACAAGCGCGACGAGATAGCCCGAGATCAGTGGCGTCACGCCGTGGAGCGTCTGCAGGAAATAGGGAATGTAGATGTCGCTCGTCAGCACAAGCATCATCGTGAATATCGTCAGGTAGAGCCGCGCGATCGGATTGCCGAGCATGACGGCCCCATAGGGGAGGAGGCGCACCTCGCTCCTGCGCTCGATCAGCACCATCGTTGCAACGAGAGCGACCGAAACCGCGATCAGCACGGCCTTGTAGGCCCCTTGTTCGATCGTGCCGGCAATGCTGACGAAGAGGACTGCGGCGAGCAGCAATATGATCTGGAGCAGCGGTGTTCTGGTGTCGATCCGATCATCCGCGACATCGGGCAGCAACCGGCGGGCCGAAAACGCCATGATGACAGCCAGTGGCACCAGAATGACGAAGGCCTCCCGCCAGGCGCCTCCGGCGGCGAAGAGGCCGCCGAGGGTCGGTCCAAGTACCGTCGCCACACCCCATATGGCGGCGTAGAGTGTGGACGCCCTGCGCCACAGGGGCTGGGGATAGATGAAGCGGATGAACGCATAGGCAAGGCCGGACAGCATGCCGGAGCCGTAACCCTGAACCGCACGCCCGACGAGCAACACCGGCATGGTCGGCGCGATGGCGCATACCAGGCTGCCGGCGCCGAAAGTGAGCGCCGCCACGACGTAGACGACACGCAGGCCCATGCCTTTTGGCCGGGTTGCAACGGTAATCGATCCAAGCACACCAGCGGCGACGAAGAGCGTCGTCATCCATGAGAACAGTTCGAGGCCGCCGATGTCCCGGACGATCGAAGGCGCGATCGTCGCCGTGATGTAGGATTCGACGGCATAAAGCGTGACGCCGCCGCCAAGCATCAGCGTCGCGGGCAGGAGTTTCGGCGAGAACAATGTGAAGACGGAGGAGGACTGAGTGGGAGCGGTGGTTTCGATGCTGGACATCGGACGATCCTCGGTATTTTCCCTAGCGGTTGATTATTTTCCAAGTTATAATTTGGAAAATTACATGGCCATCGGATTAAAACAAGAGAAAACTTGGAAAAATGCGTCAGTCACCCGCCAATCGAATCCTGATCCTGTTGAAAACCGACGGGCCGCAACTGGCGGCAGCCATCGGCGAAGCGCTCGGCATATCCTCCGAGGCGGCCCGTCAGCAGTTGACGAAGATGGCGGAGGAGGGACTGGTCGAGCCGGTGGCCGAGGCTGCAGCCGGCCGGGGCAGACCGCGCCAATTCTGGCACTTGACGGCTGCCGGCAACCGGCAATTTCCGGATGGCCATGCGGACCTGACCGCGACGCTGCTTGCGACCATGGTCAGCCAGCTGGGGCAGGGCGCCCTCGATACCGTTATTTCTGCTCGCGAGACGGATACGCTTCAGCGCTATCGCAGCGAGCTCGACCTCACGGCGGATCTGCCGTCGCGCGTCGCAAGTCTCGCCGCCATCCGCACGCAGGAAGGCTACATGGCCGATCACTGGCAGGACGATGATGGCTCGCTCATGCTGGTCGAAAATCACTGCCCCATCTGCGCTGCCGCATGCGCTTGCTCCGGCTTCTGCCGTTCGGAGCTGGAAACCTTCCGCGCGGTGCTCGGCGCGCGGGTGGAGCGGGAGGAACATATCCTTCTCGGCGCGAGGCGCTGCGCCTACCGGATTCGGGCGGCCGCCTGAGCGATAAGCTTTTGATGACAGCGGGCATTCCGGCGATTGGCAATCGCAGGCGCAGCGGCTATCACTGGCCTCCCACAAATCAAAGGCTGCATCCCGTCATGTCCAATCCCGTCTGCGTCGAAGTCACCCGTGGCAATCTGGTCGAAAGCCGCCATCGCGGTTCTGTCGTCGTGGTCGATGGCGATGGCAAGCTGGTCTTCTCGCTCGGCGATATCGAAAGCGGTGTCTTTCCGCGCTCGGCCTGCAAGGCGATGCAGGCTTTGCCGTTGGTCGAAAGCGGTGCTGCGGACGCTTATGGCTTCGGCAACAAGGAATTGGCGCTCGCCTGTTCCTCCCACAATGGCGAGGATGAGCATGTTGCGCTGGCCGCTTCGATGCTGGCGCGCGCCGGCCGCGATGTCGGTACGCTCGAATGCGGCGCGCATTGGTCCTTCGATCAGAAGACAACAATCCATCAGGCCCGTACCATCGAGATGCCGACGGCGCTGCATAACAATTGCTCCGGCAAACATGCCGGCTTCGTCTGCGCTTGCTGCCATCAGGATATCGATCCCAAGGGCTATGTCGGCTACGATCATCCGCTTCAGCAGCAGATCCGCGACACCATGCAGAGCCTGACCGGCGCTGTTCTTGCCCATGACAATTGCGGCACGGACGGTTGCTCGATCCCGACCTATGCCGTGCCGCTCAAGGGATTGGCGCATGGCTTTGCCAAAATGGCGACCGGCACTGGGCTGGAGCCGCTGCGCGCCAAGGCATCGCGCCGGCTGTTCGAGGCCTGCATGGCCGAACCCTTTTACGTTGCCGGCACCGATCGCGCCTGCACCAAACTCATGCAGATCGCTCCCGGCCGTATATTCGCCAAGACCGGCGCCGAAGGCGTGTTCTGCGCCGCCATCCCCGAACAGGGCATCGCCATCGCACTCAAATGCGACGATGGCACCACTCGCGCGGCGGAGGTCATGGTAGCGGCAACGCTGGCCCGTTTCTTCGAGAAGGAGAGCGCGGTTCATACCGGCCTCATGGCGATAGCCGACAGATCGTTCAAGAACTGGAACGGCATCCATGTCGGCGATATCAGGCCGACGGCCGTCCTGACGGCATAACGCCGCTTCTTGCTTCAGCCTCAGACCTGTCGCGCAGGCAGATGTTGCCGAACGACCTTATATTCCTGCCAGATCAGGATCATGACCACGAGATCGAATATGGTGAGGATGATGAGCCCGATGCCGTGCGTGTCGGTGAAGCGATAGAGCTGGTAGACGACGAAAAGCCCCAGCGCCATCAGCGATGCCGGATAGGCCCACATCTTGCCCCGGAGCAGGCCGATAACCAGCAGCACCTTCACCAGCCCATGGCTCAGCAGGTAGTAGGCATAGAAGTTCTTGGTGCCGACGGAGAAATCCTGCGCCCATGTCAGCAGATGCGTCGCGATGAAATCATGCGGATCGTTGAGCAGCTCGGGCTGCGCAATCCTGTTTGCAAGACGCAGGATGGAGTCCGTGCTGATCAGCGCCAGCACAAGGCCGCCAAGACATTCGATCAGGGCATGCGCGCCCTTCAACAAGACGCTGATTTCGAAAAGCTGGTGGATGCGGCGTTCGTTCATGGTCGATCATGACCTCTTGGACATATTGAGGTAGGCCTGATCGGCGATGACAACAAGGCAGGCCGATATGGTGCCGGCATAGGATCAATCTTCGACCGCATCATGATGACGACGCTGCAGATCGCGGTATGGATCTTGTTTTGTCTGTTGGTGCCTGGCGGCCTTAGGCCAGGAAGATCGGCATGTCGGTGTCCCGGTAAGGGGCCAGACTTTCGTCCGGAACATCCGACGGCACGATCAGACCGGAAATGCTCCCCAAAGGCAGGATCTGGCATGGCGAGGCAGCATCGAGCTTCTCAGCTGTCGTCAATACGTAGGTTTCGGCTGAACACTGCGCGATATGCCGCTTGATGGCCGCCTCCTCGAAATCGCCGGTCGAAAAGCCGCGAGCCGGATGGATGGCCGTGACGCCCAGAAAGAAGATATCGGCCCTTATGGAAGCGATAGCCGCCATGGCGACGGCACCAGTCGCCACCATCGAATGCTTGTAGAGCTTGCCGCCGATCAGGATCACCTCGGCCAGGGGATGATGTTCCAGTTCGCCGGCTATCGTCGGGCTGTGGGTGACGATGGTGACGGCGAGATCCTTCGGCAGCTGGCGGGCGATCTCCGCATTCGTCGTGCCGCCGTCGAGGAACACGGTCTGGCCTGGCCGGATCATGTTGGCCGCATAGGCGCCTAGCCGCCGTTTCGCATCGGATGAAACCGCCTGCCGTGCCGTAAAATCCGGCAGCTCCGGCGAAAGCGGCAGCGCGCCGCCATGCACGCGCTTCAGCAGTTTCTCTGCCGCCATCTCCCGCAGATCCCTGCGGATCGTGTCTTCGGAAAGGCCGAGATCGTCGGCCAGTGCCTTGGCGATCACCTGGCCGTCTCGGCGCAATCTGTCGAGGATGAGGGCTTTGCGTTGACTGGTCAGCATGTCGATCTCTGCACGATATCTCACGAATAATCACGAATTTATCAGAATAGATTCGACATTCAAGAAAATATGCGCATATTTGTGCAAATTCCTGCAGGAAGCAGGAGTTAGAAAAATGGAGACATGACATGTTGATCCTGATTGCCGGACCCTATCGCTCCGGCACCGGCGATGATCCGAAGAAGATGGCCGAGAACCTCAAGCGCCTCGAAGAGCCGTCCTACGCACTGTTCAAGGCCGGGCATCTTCCAATGATCGGCGAATGGGTTGCCTTGCCGGTCTGGCACGCCGCCGGCGGCAGGAGCATCGGCGATGATCTCTATGAGGAGATCTTTCATCCGACGGCCGGCCGTTTGCTGCAGCTTTGCGAAGGTGTCCTGAGATTGCCTGGCGATTCCAAGGGCGCCGACAATGATGTCCGCATCGCCCGCGAGCGCGGCATTCCGGTCTGGTACAGACTGGAAGACGTGCCCGGCTGCGCCTAGACGCGCAGATCGTTGCCGCATGCTCCTTCTCCCCTCGTGGAAGGAGCATGCGGCATCGGGGGATGGGCATATCGGCGCGACCGATCAAAACCTTTTGTAGCGCCCATCAGCATCAGCCACTTCCGTATTGGCTGGGTTCGCTTTAGCTTCCTGGGGGAATTCAATCGAGGAACGGAACATGCTGACATTCTATTTTGCGCCCGGAAGCTGCGCGCTCGCCAGTCTCATCGCCCTGGAAGAGTCGGGTCTTGCTTACGAACACCGACGCCTCAACCTCGCCAATGGCGATCAGCGCCAGCCGGATTATCTTGCAATCAACCCGAAGGGTCGCGTGCCGACATTGGTCACCGACAAGGGCGTCGTTACCGAGAATGTCGCTATTCTCGCCTACATCGCCCAGATCGCGCCAGCCGCAAAGCTGGCGCCGCTCGATGATCCCTTCGAATTTGCCCAGATGCAGGCCTTCAACAGCTATCTGTCATCGACAGTTCATGTAAACCATTCGCACAAGGGACGCGGCTATCGCTGGACCGACGATGCCGCGGCCATCGAGACGATGAAAGCCAAGGTGCCGCAGACCATGACCGAGAGCTTCGCGCTTATCGAAGACAATATGCTAAAGGGACCTTGGGTGATGGGCGATCAGTATACGGTTGCAGACGGTTATCTCTTCACCATCGCGAAGTGGCTGCCGGGAGACGGCGTCGATCGCGACCAGTTCGCGAAGGTGAGTGCCCACTATGCGCGCATGCTCGAGCGCCCCGCCGTCAATAAGGCGCTTGCCGTCGCAGAAGGCTGATCGAATCAGCCAAAGGTTGGCAGAAGCTTTTTCGGGGCGCGGTATCGCCACGCCTCGATCAAGCGCCGCTCCAACTCCTCGTCGCTGATCGCAGCGATGCGCAGGGGTAGCGAAGGCCAGCCGACATAGTGATCCGTCTGGAAATAGATTTCTGGCGCCATTTCCATCAGCTGCTCCTTGCGATCGATCGGCAGCGACAGCACGATGGTTTCGTTGTTCTTTACTGTAACAAAGGCTTTGCCGCCGACCTTGAAGGCGGGCAGGCCGTAATGCAGGCCAGGTTCAATCGCCGGCAGCCGAGCTTGAGCTATAAGCCGCTTCAATCGTTCGGCGATGACGTCCATATCGATGGTCGGTGTCATGTTTGCGCGTGTGGAGCATGTCTCTCTTACGCGCATTCTTCCGGCTGAACGGTCCGTTTGTCCATGGGCCGCCCCAGATTTTCCGGCATCAGCGGCAGGTCGGCCAGTTCTTCAAGCGACATCGCGGCGAGCGTAGGGTGCTGCAGCGGATCGCTTTCCCGTTCGCGATCGTCTTCCAGCAGATGACTAAAGAAAAGCTTCAGGATCGACATGTGATGCCTCCTTGGATCTCCGCATTGATGCAACCATAGGGGCATCAGCCGGCAGAGTGGCGGCGTCTTTCAATTCCATGCTGCAATAATCGCGCGTATCCTCCTTTTATGCAATTGAGAATGACGGGATACTGATATAGATATTCTATAATGAGAAACCTCAACAATGTTCATCTGAACGGTCTTCGCGCCGTTGAGGCTGTTGGCCGGCTCGGCTCGCTGCAGGCGGCAGCCGACGAACTTGGTGTAACGGTTGGAGCGGTCAGCCAGCAGGTCATCAAGGCGGAGGCGCAGCTCGGGCGCCCGCTGTTCGAACGCACGCCCAAGGGCATGATGGTGACGGCATCGGGACTGACGGTGTTGACGAGGCTTGGCGAAGGTTTTCAGGCGCTTTCGGCGGCAATCGCACTTGCCCAGCACGAGGATGAGAATATCCTCACCATTTCGGTTGCACCGGTCTTTGCGGCCCGCTGGCTGGTGTATCGGCTCGATCGCTTTGCCAGCCGTCATCCGGATATTCGCCTGCGCATCGATGCCACCACACGGCTGGTCAACCCGGCGAGCTCGGATGTTGATATCGGCATTCGGGTCGGCGGCGGGCAGTGGCCAGGCGTCAAGTCCGAGCTGCTACTGGCGCAGGAGGTGTTCCCGGTCGTCACGCCGAGGATCGCCGCCACGCTCCGGGAGCCCGCCGATCTCCTGAAAGTTCCTGCGGTCATCGACGGGCATGCGATGTTCGGTTGGGAAGTCTGGCTGCGCAAGGCTGGGATCTCGGGCCATTGCATGGAAGAGCGGCACATCTTCAACGATGCGTCGCTCTGTCTGGATGCGGCCATAGCCGGGCAGGGGGTGATGCTCGCCTGGCAGACGCTGGCGGCCTATGCCCTTCAGCAGAAATGTCTGGTCGATCCCTTCGGCATCCGCGCAAAAACGGGCTTCGGCCATTATTTCGTCACGGCCGCAGGTGTGCGCGAGCCGAAGAAGGTTTCCGCCTTCAAGGCCTGGATACGCGAGGAGATGGAAGAGAGCATGCGTCTCTTCCAATAGGATCTGTCACGCCGGCTCCTTGCCGCGGGTCGCCTGCATGGCCTTGTAGGCGTCGCGTGACTGGCAGCGCTCGATCCAGGCTTTCATCTTCGGGCGGATATCGAACAACTCCTGTTCGGTCTGGGCGTAGCGCATCACTTCAGCGAGATTCAAGTCAGCGACGGTGAAGCGATTGCCGATGAGATAATCCTGATTTTGCAGGTGCTTCTCCAGTACGTCGAGCGGCTTCTTCAGCGATCGGCAGGCGACCGCAATTCCGGCCTTGCCCTGCTCACTGTTTTCCTGGGCATTGTCATAGATGCGGACGAGTGCGACGCTGTAGGGCTCGACTTCGGTCGCGGCCCACATGGTCCACATCGCCATCAGCCCTTCCTCCTCGGCGGTCTTGCCGGCCAGCGGCCCGCCATATTTGCGCGCGAGGTAGAGATTGATGGCAAGCGACTCGTGCATGGCGAGATCGCCGTCCTTGATACAGGGGATCATGCCCATCGGATTGACGGCCAGAAACTCCGGCGACAGGGTGTTGATCGGCGCATCGGCGGCGAGTGGATTGGCAAGCCGGCTCGCCTGGATCACCGGCACGGATTCGAACTCGATGCCGAGCTCCTTCGCCATCCAGTAATTGCGCGAAGCGCGCGAGCGATAGACGCCATAGATCGTCAGCATGAATGCCTCCTATATTCGGGTCGGCGCGACATTATGAGGCTCACGACAGGAGTCAAAGGCCCTGCCGCTGATATATTGATGAAAGCTTGTGATGGATGCGGGCATCCGGGCCGCCTCGTCCTTCGAGGCTTCGACCCTTCGGCAAGCTCAGGGCGCTACGCTTCTCAGGATGAGGCGGAGCAGGCCACGCGATTTGCCGCGAAATGTCGACGTTGCGGCGGCTGGGCGCGAAAGGTCAGCCCTCATGGTGAGGTGCGCAGACTCCTGAGCTTGTCGAAGGAGCCGGAGCCTCGAACCACGAGGGCGGATGATAGGCACGTTGCAAGCACGAAAATATCGGGCACCTCCCGAATTTTTTGCAAAACATGCGGCCGATGCCCAGCCTTCGTTCGGAAATTAGCGTGGCCGCATGTTAGGGTTCGATCACGGTTTTCATCGGATGCGGTAGGAGACATCCGGCGAAGATACATGCGCAATCGGTGACTGCGATCTCGGGAGGAGAGCAGATGCTTGCAACCAGTGTATCGCTGGACGACAAATACACCGCTGAAGAAGGCCGCGTTTTCATGACCGGCCTGCAGGCGCTGGTACGGCTGCCCATGACGCAGATGCGCCGCGACCGCGCAGCGGGGCTCAACACGGCAGCCTTCATTTCCGGTTATCGCGGTTCGCCGCTGGGTGGCTACGACCAGCAGCTTCTGAAAGCGCGGACTTACCTCGACGCGCATGACGTCACCTTCCAGCCCGGTACCAATGAAGATCTTGCCGCAACGGCCGTCTGGGGCTCGCAGCAGGTCGGCCTTTCCCCGGGCGCCCGTAAGGATGGCGTGCTCGGCATCTGGTACGGCAAAGGCCCCGGCGTCGATCGCTCCGGCGACGTGCTGAAGCACGGCAATGCCGCCGGCACCTCCAAGCATGGTGGCGTCCTCTGCTTTGCCGGCGACGATCACTCCGCCAAATCCTCGACCATGCCGCATCAGACCGACCACGAATTCATGTCGGCGGTCATGCCGGTCATCTATCCCTCATCCATCCATGAATTCCTCGAATACGGCCTGCTCGGCATTGCCATGTCGCGCTACTCCGGCTGCTGGGTCGGCATGAAATTCATCGCCGATACGGTCGAGACGACGGCGGCCGTCGACCTCTCGGGGGAAGGGCGTCAATTCGTCCTGCCAGGTGATTTCGAGATGCCTCCCGGTGGTCTCAACCTGCGCTGGCCCGATCCGCCGCTGATGCAGGACGATCGCCTGCAGAATTACAAGGCCTATGCCGCCATCGCCTTTGCCCGCGCCAATCGTGTCGATGAAATCACCCACGACGTGCCCAATGCCCGCTTCGGTATCATCTCCTCGGGCAAGGCCTATGAGGATGTGTTGCAGGCGCTGCGCGAGCTCGAGATCGGACCTAGGGAAATGGCCGCGATCGGCCTGCGCATCCTGAAGGTGCGCATGCCCTGGCCGCTGGAGCCGGAAGCCGTGCGGCATTTCTCCGAAGGACTGGACGAGGTGCTTGTCGTCGAAGAACGGCGCGAGATCATCGAAAACCAGATCAAGCAGCAGCTGTTCAACTGGCGCGCCGATGTTCGCCCGCGCATCGTCGGCAAGTTCGACGAGCACGACAAGCCCTATCTCAGCCTGTCTTCGGCATTGACCGTCGGCGCGGTCGCGAGAGCGATTGCGGGACGCATCGTCAAGCTCGACCTCGATCAGGGCTTGCATGATCGCATCGCCGCCAAGCTCGCCTATCTCGCCGAGCGCGGCCAGATCAGCCGAAGCCATGTGGCGCCGCTGAACCGCACGCCCTTCTTCTGTTCCGGCTGTCCGCACAATACCTCTACCCGCGTTCCGGAAGGCAGCCGCGCCAGCGCCGGCATCGGCTGCCACTATATGGCCACCTGGATGGACCGCAGCACGGAGACCTTCACGCAGATGGGTGGGGAAGGCGTACCTTGGACGGCGATCGCCCGTTACACCGACGAGAAGCACATGTTCGTCAACCTCGGCGACGGCACCTATTTCCATTCCGGCATTCTCGCCGTCCGTCAGTCCGTCGCCGCCAAGGTCAATGTCACCTACAAGCTGCTCTACAACGATGCGGTGGCCATGACCGGCGGCCAGCAGATCGACGGCCATCTCACGCCGCAGTTGGTGACGAAGCAACTGCATGATGAGGGCGTCAGGCCGATCTATCTTCTGTCTGACAATCCCGATGCCTATCGCGCATCCGAACTGGTGCCTGGTGTCAAGGTTCTGCATCGCGACCACATCGATCAGGTGATGCTGACGCTGCGCGAAACCGAAGGCTGTTCGGCGATCGTCTATGTCCAGACCTGTGCGGCCGAGAAACGCCGTCGCCGCAGCCGTGGCCTGATGGAAGATCCGGCCAAGCGAGTCTTCATCAACAAGGCTGTCTGCGAGGGCTGCGGCGATTGCTCGGTGCAATCCAACTGCATCTCCATCGAGCCACTGGAGACGGAATTTGGCCGCAAGCGCCAGATCAACCAGTCGAGCTGCAACAAGGACTTTTCCTGCGTCAAAGGCTTCTGCCCATCCTTCGTGACCGTTCATGGCGGCAAGCGCCGCAAGCGTAAGGCTTTGGATTATGCGGATATAGAAGTGCCCATGCCCGAAATCCCCGTCATCGGTGAACGGCCTTGGAATATCGCCATTGCTGGCGTCGGCGGCACCGGCATCCTGACCATCGGCGCCATCCTCGGCATGGCCGCGCATCTCGATGGCAAGGTGCCGATGATCCTCGATATGGCCGGCCTCGCGCAGAAGGGCGGCGCGGTCATGAGCCACTTGCGCATCGGTCTCGAACAAGCCGACGTCACCTCCTCGCGCATCGTCAATGGCGGCGCCGATCTCTTGTTTGCGGCAGACGAAGTGGTCGGTGCCTCCAAGGATGCGATCACGCTCTGCTCGTCGGCGCGCACGACAGCCATCGTCAATACCGGTCTGATGCCGGTTGCCGATTTTGTCCGCAACCGCGATTTCGATTTCAAGACCGGATCGATCCAGCACACGATCGCCAAGACCGTGAGCCACAGCTCCGTCTTCCTCGATTTCGGCCATGTCGCGACCGAAGTAACCGGCGATGCCATATCGACCAATATTCTGCTGACCGGCTTTGCCTGGCAACGCGGCCTGCTACCGCTGTCGCTGGAGGCGATCGAAAGGGCGATCGAACTCAACGGCGTCGCCGTCAAGCCAAGCCTCTCCGCCTTCCATTGGGGCAGGCTTCTGGCGCATGATCCGCGGGCCGTCTACGCCATGATGGCTGAGCCGGAAGCGGGCAAGACGTTGGCGGAGATGAGCCTTGAGGAGCTTGTCAGGCACCGCAAGGCGCATCTGACAGCCTACCAGAATCCGGCTCTTGCCGAGCGCTATGCCGCCTTCGTCGCCCATGCCAACGCCTTGGTGACAAGGGAGCGGCTTTCGGACAAGGTGCCTTTTGCCGTCGCCGTCACCTATGCGCGGGTTCTGGCCTACAAGGATGAATATGAGGTCGCTCGTCTTCTGACCGATCCCGCCTTCGAGGCGCAACTGCGCGAGGAGATGGAAGGCGACTTCAAGCTGGCCTTCAATCTCGCTCCGCCCGTACTCGGCGGCAAGGACCCGAATGGCCGGCCGAAGAAGCGCGAATTCGGCGCCTGGATTCTGCCGCTGCTGCGCATTCTTGCGTCGATGAAGCGGCTGCGCGGCACCGCCCTCGATCCCTTCGGCTATATGGCGGAACGCCGGATGGAACGCCGCCTGATTGCCGACTACGAAGGGATCGCCAAGCGCGTGCTTGCCGGCCTGCGCCACGACAACGAGGCTGAAGCTCTTGCCATCCTCTCGCTGTTTGATGAGATAAGAGGCTTCGGCCCGGTCAAGGAGGAGGCTGCCCGGAAAATCATGGCGAGGATCGCAGACAAGCTCAAGACGTATGAGGCAGCGCAGGTAAAGCAGCATGTGCCGGCCAACGCCGCATAACGGCTGCGGCGGATGCTTGAAGCGAGTATAAAGAGATATAATTCACAAGGATCGGTTGATCGGGAAGGCCGGGAGGAGAAGCTGGATGTTTGAAGGGGGATTGAACTTCGCGCTCGGAGAGGACATCGACGCGCTGCGTGAGCAGGTGCGCCGTTTTGCCACCAACCGCATTGCGCCATTTGCCGACGAGATCGATCGCAACAACAGCTTCCCGATGCATCTGTGGCGGGAGATGGGCGATCTAGGCCTGCTCGGGATCACCGTTGCCGAGGATTTCGGCGGCGCCGGGCTTGGCTATCTCGCCCACACCGTTGCCATGGAAGAAATCAGCCGCGCTTCGGCTTCTGTCGGCCTCAGCTACGGCGCTCATTCCAATCTCTGCGTCAACCAGATCCATCGCAACGGCACGACGGCGCAGAAGGAGCGCTACCTGCCGAAGCTGATTTCAGGCGAGCATGTCGGCGCTCTGGCCATGTCGGAACCCGGAGCCGGTTCCGATGTTGTCTCCATGAAACTGCATGCCACAAAACGCGGCTCGCACTATGTACTCAACGGCAGCAAGATGTGGATCACAAACGGTCCCGATGCAGATGTCCTCGTCGTCTACGCGAAGACCTCGCCGGATGCCGGCCCGCGCGGGATCACTGCCTTCCTCGTCGAAAAGGGCTTCAAAGGGTTTTCCGTCGGACAGAAGCTCGACAAGCTCGGCATGCGCGGCTCGAACACCTCCGAACTGATCTTCATGGATTGCGAGGTCCCCGAGGAGAATGTTCTGGGTCAGGTCGATGGCGGCGTCCGCGTGCTGATGTCGGGTCTCGACTATGAGCGCGTCGTGCTCTCCGGTGGCCCCGTCGGCATCATGGCCGCCTGCATGGACGTGGTGCTGCCTTACATGCATGAGCGCAAGCAGTTCGGCCAGTCGATCGGCGAATTCCAGCTGATGCAGGGCAAGCTTGCCGACATGTATGTGACGATGAATGCGTCGCGCGCCTATGTCTATGCGGTGGCCGCCGCCTGCGATCGCGGCGAGACGACCCGCAAGGATGCCGCCGGCTGTATTCTCTATTCCGCCGAGAAGGCGACGGCGCTGGCGCTCGAATGCATCCAGGCGCTCGGCGGCAATGGCTATACCAATGATTATCCCGCCGGAAGGCTGCTGCGCGACGCCAAGCTCTACGAGATCGGCGCCGGCACATCCGAAATCCGACGCATGCTGATCGGTCGCGAGCTGTTCGGCGAAACGGGTTGATTTTGAATTCCATCTTACTTGACTGGTGAGGCCGCATGACCGTCCTGAAATCAGAGATATCCACGCATAGCGATCGCTTCCGCGATAATCGCGCCGCCATGCTGGAGGCGATCGGTGTCGCTGAGGCGGCTGCGACGCAGGCGGCGGAAGGCGGCGGCGCCCAGGCGCGCGAGCGTCACGTCAGCCGCGGCAAGATGCTGCCGCGCGATCGCGTTGCCGGCCTGATCGATCCCGCCACGCCCTTTCTGGAGATCGGGACGACAGCCGCGCATGGTCTCTATGGCGGCGATGCGCCGGGTGCCGGTCTGATCGCCGGTATCGGCCGCGTTTCCGGCCGCGATTGCATGATCGTCTGCAACGATGCCACGGTCAAAGGTGGCACCTACTATCCGATTACGGTGAAGAAGCATCTGCGGGCGCAGGAGATTGCAGCGGAGAACAATCTCCCCTGCATCTATCTCGTCGATTCCGGCGGCGCCAACCTGCCGAACCAGGACGAGGTGTTTCCGGATCGCGATCACTTCGGCCGCATCTTTTACAATCAGGCCAATATGTCGGCCGCCGGCATTCCGCAGATCGCCGTCGTCATGGGTTCCTGCACGGCGGGTGGCGCCTATGTGCCGGCCATGTCGGACGAAACGATCATCGTCGAGAAGCAGGGAACGATCTTTCTCGCCGGCCCGCCGTTGGTCAAGGCAGCGACGGGGGAGGTGGTCTCTGCCGAGGATCTCGGCGGCGGTGACGTTCACACGCGCCTTTCCGGCGTTGCCGATCATCTGGCGCGCGACGATGCGCATGCGCTTGCGCTTGCCCGGCAGGCAGTCGCCAACCTCAATCGCCGCAAGCCCGAGGGTGTCGAGCTTCGCACGCCGGAAGCGCCGCTCTACGATCCCGAAGAGATCCTGGGCATCGTCCCCTCGGATCTGCGCACGCCCTATGATGTGCGCGAGGTCATCGCCCGCATGGTGGATGGCTCTCGCCTCGATGAGTTCAAGGCGCGCTATGGTACGACGCTGGTCTGCGGCTTCGCCCATATTCACGGTATCCCCGTTGGGATTATCGCCAACAACGGCGTGCTCTTCTCGGAATCGGCGCTGAAGGGCACGCATTTCGTCGAGCTTTGCTCGCAGCGCAAGATCCCGCTGGTCTTCCTGCAGAATATCACCGGCTTCATGGTCGGTCGCAAATACGAGACCGAGGGCATCGCCAAGAACGGCGCCAAGCTGGTGACAGCTGTGGCCACCACCAAGGTCCCTAAGGTCACCATGTTGATCGGCGGCTCCTTTGGTGCCGGCAATTACGGCATGGCCGGCCGGGCCTATTCGCCGCGGTTCCTCTGGACCTGGCCCAACAGCCGCATTTCGGTGATGGGCGGGGAGCAGGCGGCCGGTGTGCTCGCCACGGTGCGCGGCGAGGCGCTGGCGCGTGCCGGCAAGCCCTGGACGACAGAAGAAGAGGCCGCCTTCAAGGCGCCGACGCTCAAGATGTTCGAAACCCAGAGCCATCCCCTCTATGCCTCGGCCCGCCTCTGGGACGATGGTATTATCGACCCGCGCAAGAGCCGCGATGTGCTGGCTCTCTCGCTTTCAGCAGCACTCAACGCGCCGATCGAAGACACACGCTTCGGTCTGTTCAGGATGTGAGGAGACGGAGATGAAACGCGATGCCATCAATGCCAAGAATGCGCCGCAGCCCCGCGGCGGTTATGCGCAGGCCGTAAAACTCGAGAACTTCGAGCGATTGCTTTTCGTCAGCGGCCAGATCCCGATGACGTCGGACGATACGCTTCCAGAGGGGTTCAAGGCGCAGGCTCGCCAGGCCTGGCTGAATGTCGATGCGCAGCTGAAGGCGGCAGGCATGACCAAGGACGATATCGTCAAGGTCACCACTTTTCTTGCTGATCGACACCATACGATGGAGAACCGCGAGATCCGCGCCGAATATCTAGGCCCCCTCACGCCGGCGATGACTGTCGTAATCGCTGGCATTTTCGATACCGCCTGGCTGCTCGAAGTCGAAGTCATTGCCGCGCAATAGGGTCTGCCGATGTTTTCGAAGATACTGATCGCCAATCGCGGCGAAATCGCCTGCCGTGTCATCCGCACGGCAAGGCGCCTGGGCATCCGCACGGTCGCCGTCTATTCCGACGCCGATCGGGATGCCCTGCATGTGGCGCTGGCCGACGAGGCCGTTCATATCGGCCCGGCGGCGGCGAGCGAAAGCTATCTTTCGAAAGAGAAGATCATTGGCGCGGCTCAGCACACCCAAGCTGAAGCCATCCATCCCGGCTACGGCTTTCTTTCGGAAAACGCGGACTTTGCCGAAGCCGTCGAGGTTGCAGGCCTCATCTTCATCGGCCCGTCTCCGGCCTCGATCCGTGCCATGGGGCTCAAGGACGCCGCCAAGGCGCTGATGGAGCGGGCAGGGGTGCCTGTCGTACCCGGCTATCACGGCGATCGTCAGGAGCCCGACTTTCTTGCCGAGCAGGCCGATGGCATCGGCTTTCCCGTTCTCATCAAGGCGCGGGCCGGCGGCGGCGGCAAGGGCATGCGCCGCGTCGACAGGCCGGAGGAGTTCGAGGCCTCGCTGGAAGCGGCAAAGCGCGAGGCGAAATCGGCTTTCGGCGACGATGCCGTGCTGATCGAAAAATATCTGATCAAGCCGCGGCATATCGAGATCCAGGTCTTCGGCGACAGCTTTGGCAACGCCGTGCATCTCTTCGAGCGCGATTGCTCGCTGCAGCGCCGGCACCAGAAGGTGATCGAGGAGGCGCCCGCACCGGGCATGACTGCGGAAATGCGCAGCGCCATGGGCGAAGCGGCCGTTCGCGCCGCCCGTGCCATCGACTATCGTGGCGCCGGCACCGTCGAATTCATCGCCGATGTCTCCGACGGCCTGTCGCCGGATCGCTTCTTCTTCATGGAAATGAACACCCGCTTGCAGGTCGAGCATCCCGTCACCGAGGCGATTGCCGGCGTCGATCTGGTGGAGTGGCAGTTGCGGGTCGCGAGCGGCGAACCGCTGCCGAAATCCCAGGACGAACTCACCATAACCGGCTGGGCTTTCGAAGCCCGCATCTACGCCGAAGACCCCTCGCGGGGCTTCCTGCCGGCAACCGGCACGCTTTCGCGCTTAGGCTTTCCCGAAGGCGATGTTCGCATCGATGCTGGCGTGCGGGAGGGCGATACCGTCACCCCGCATTACGATCCGCTGATCGCCAAACTGACGGTGCATGCGCCGGATCGCGCGGCCGCTCTTGCCAAGGTCACGCGCGGGTTGGAGCAGATGCAGGTTGCTGGAACCACGACCAATCTCGATTTCCTCATTCGTCTTAGCCGCCAGCCGGATTTCGCCGCCGGCCATCCGGATACGGGATTGATCGACCGGGACACGGAGGCGCTGACCTCAGCCCAGCAGCCCGACGATGCGGCCATTGCCCTAGCCGCCATTGTCGAGGCGGGCGGGTTTGTTCAGGCTGCTGGCAACGACCTCTCGCATTCGCTCGGCGCCTGGCAGCTTTGGGGCGAAGCGAGCCGTCCCGTCACGCTGCATTTTGCCGGTGGTCATCGGACTTGCCGCGTGACCGCAAAGGGCCGGACGCTTTTTGGCGTTGCCTTTGATGATCGCACCGTCCTCGTTCGCCTCTTCGATGGGAAGGGCCTTGCCCGGCGCGCCGAGATCGACGGCCGGCAATCCCATGTCGATATCTTCGAGACGACATCAGGCATGACGTTGTTCCTCGACGGGCATGCGTATCATTTCCATCGCCTCGATCCGCTCGATGGTGGCGAGGAGACCGTGGCCGGCGGCGATCGCGTGATCGCGCCGATGCCGGGCCTCGTGAAGATCGTCCGCGTGCGCGAGGGCGACACAGTGGCGAAGGGGCAGGCGCTGATCGTCATGGAGGCCATGAAGATGGAGCTGACGCTGACGGCGGCGCGCGACGGCATCGTCGAAAGTCTGCATGTCGGCGAGGGCGATCAAACCAGCGAAAGCGCTGTGCTTCTGTCGCTTCGACCGGAGGATGCGGCATGACCGACCAGCCTTCCAACCACGTCACCATCGTCGAAATGGCGCCGCGCGACGGCCTGCAGAATGAGAAACAGCCGGTCGATACCGCACGCAAGATCGAGCTGGTCGACCTGCTGTCGGATTGCGGCTTCGAGCGCATCGAAGTCACGAGCTTCGTCAGCCCGAAATGGGTGCCGCAGCTTGCCGATGCCGCCGCTGTCATGGCTGGAATAAATCGGCGTCCCGGTGTCAGCTACGCGGCGCTCGCACCCAACATGCAGGGTTTCGAGGCAGCGCTTGCTGCCGGCGCCGATGAGGTGGCGATCTTTGCTTCCGCGTCCGAAACTTTTTCGATGCGCAACATCAATTGCTCGATCGCCGAGAGCATCGAGCGCTTCCGGCCGGTGGCCGCTGCCAGCAGGGATCGTGGCGTTCCATTGCGCGGCTATGTCAGCTGCGTCGTCGAATGCCCTTACGAAGGCGCGGTGCCGCCGCAGAATGTCGTCAGCGTTGCCTGGCAGCTCCGGGCGCTGGGCTGCTATGAGATCAGCCTCGGCGACACGATCGGCAAGGGTTCGCCAGAGGCCGTCGACCGGATGCTCGCCGCGGTTCTGGGCGAGCTGCCCGCCGCCGCGCTGGCAGGCCATTTTCATGATACGTCCGGACGGGCGCTCGAGAATATCGGCGTCGCCCTGGAGCGTGGCCTTCGGGTCTTCGATGCGGCAGCGGGTGGCCTTGGCGGTTGCCCCTTCGCTCCCGGTGCCAAGGGCAATGTCGATACTGTCTCGGTCGACGACTATCTGACGGCGAGGGATTACGAAACCGGTCTCGACAAGGACAAGCTTACCCGCGCCGCCGCCTTTGCCCGCAGCCTCAGGAGTGCCTCATGATATCGCAAACGATCCGCATCGCCACCGATGAGCGCGGTGTTGCCCGTCTGACGCTGGCACGCCCGGAAAAGCACAATGCGCTGTCGGCGGAGATGATCGATGATTTGACCGCGGCAACGGACGATGTTGCTCACGACGGGTCGGTCCGGGTCGTCGTGCTGAGCGGCGAGGGCGCCAGCTTCTGCGCGGGCGGCGATCTCGGCTGGATGCGTGCCCAGTTCGACGCCACGCGGGACGGGCGCATGGCCGAGGCGCGACGGCTTGCCATGCTCTTCAAGGCGTTGAACGAGTTGCCGAAGCCTCTGATCGCCCGCGTCCAGGGTAACGCTTTTGGCGGTGGTATCGGCATCCTCAGCGTTTGCGACATGGTGATCTCGGCATCGACAGCCCGCTTTGGCCTGACGGAGGTACGCCTCGGTATCATTCCCGCCACCATCAGCCCTTACGTCGTCGCCCGCATCGGCGAAACGAATGCCCGCCCGCTTTTCCTCTCCGGCAAGATCATCGATGCGTGGCAGGCACATGCCACAGGTCTCCTGTCCCGTGTCGTGGCGGAAGAGGCGCTGGATGAGGCCGTGGAGGCCGAGGTCCGCCATTTCCTGGTGGCGTCTCCACAGGCGGCTGCCCGCGCCAAGGCCCTGGCACGCTCCGTCGGCAGGCCGATCACCGACGACATGATCGATCATGTCGTCAAGCAATTGGCGGATGCGTGGGAGACCGAGGAGGCGAGAGAGGGCATTACCGCCTTCTTCGAAAAGCGGCAGCCAAGCTGGCGACCGGTTTGAAGCGCATGCCGTTATCGCAAAACCGCTGCGCACCTTTGCGCGGCATGCGTTAAGCCGATCTGTTGTTTTCGATCGTCAGCTGCGGGAACTGCGTGCTTCCCTTGATGAGATCGCCGGATGCCGGCTTGTCCCAGCGAAAGCCCACGATCGCGGCTTGCTGCATCTCCTGGAAGAGATTGCCCGCAATCACGGCCGAGCCGGCCCCGTCGGCGACCGAAACGACGCAGCCGATGCCGGCGTGCCTGACGATATTGCCGGTCGCGACGACGTTGCGGAGATATTGCCCCCAGCCGAGCCGCATGCCCCAGAGTGGCGCATTCTCGATGACATTATCGGCAACAAGCGTATCGGCTTCCGCGGAGATGCCGATGCCAAAGCCGCCATCCTGCGCGTAGGGTGCCGTCAGCGACAGGTTGCGGATGACATTGCCCGTCACCGAGGCGAGCCTGCCGCCCCTGTCGAAATTAGTGACCGAGATGCCGTTCGCGGCTCCGTCGACCAGATTGTTGTTGATCGCGGCGCCGACGAACTCGAATTCGCAATAGATGGCGGTTTCGCCCGAGCGCAGGCACTGATTGTTCGAGATCTGCACATTCGATGCTGAGTTGGCGCGGATGGCGGTGAAGGCGCAATCGGTAACCTGGTTGCCCGAAACCGTGACGCCATCGGCGCGGAAGACATTGATGCCGTTGCCGTTCTGGCCGGTGCCGCCGCCATTGGCGCGGATGCGGGCAATGCGGTTGTTGGTGACGGTGCTGCCATCTTCGGCTTTGTCCCAGCGATGGATGAGGATGCCGCCATTGCCGCAATCCTCGACGCGGTTGCTGGCAACCGCCAATCCCGTCGACTGGACTGAGTAGATACCGGCCTCGGCGGCGCCGGAGATGCGGCTGCGTTCGATCCGGCCGCCGCAGCGCTCCAGTTGAAGCGCATGCTTGCGGCTGCCCGATATCTCGCAATTGTCGATCAGAACTTCGTCGACGCCGGTAAATTGCAGGAGGCCGCCGGCATAATCGGCAAGCCAGCGATTGCCGCCGTCGAGCACGAGGCCGGAAAGCTCGATGCGCTTTGCCCTATCCGAATTCATCAGATGGCCGTCGCCGCTATAGACCAGCCGCGAAGCGCCGGGAACGCCGGTGATGCGCGTATTATCGGGCAATGTCAGGTTGGAGATGTCGTATGTGCCCGGCGGCAGGAACAGCGGCATGTTGGTGCGCGCCGCATTGTCGATCATCGCCTGCAGCTTGCCGCTCTTGAAATCGCTCGCTCCCGGCGTGGTTTTCAGCGCAACGGCATCGATTGGCCCCCGCAGCTCGGCGCCTGCCATCTTGGCAAGCGGCGCGGCGAAAACGCGGGGCGCAAGCAGGCCGGCCGCTGCCGAAGCGGCAAGAGAAGCGATGAGAGCGCGGCGCTGGATCATTGTGAACTCCGTAGATGACGCCTACGAAGCAGAAATCATGCCAAGACCATCTGTGTCGTTTTGATACAGAAGTGGGTCTCGAAAGGCGTTCGGACTGCAGAAAGCGCGGACACCCTGCCATTTCATTTACCAGTCTGATCCATAGGAAGCTCAGCCAACGATCGATCTGTCCTAGGGGCGACTCACAGCGCATGTTACCCCTGCCACATGCGGATCGCGGCTTTTCAACGTCTGGCACTTTTCGACGCCGTCGAGCAGGCGGCCGAGGTTTTGGCGCGCGATCTGGCCTGGGCGGAAGCGCAAGGCATCGACCTTGCCCTCTTCCCCGAGTGCTATCTGCAGGGACATAGCTACAACGAAGCCATCGCCAGACGCCGTGCGCTTTCCCTCGACGACCCGGGTCTGAACGCGCTTATCGCTCGCTTCGCAGCGGGGAGAACGACCGCTATCGTCGGTCTTTTCGAGAAGAGGGGCGATGAGCTCTACAACAGCGCCATTGTTGCCAAATCGAGCCGGATTAACGGAGTCTATGCCAAGGCTCATCCGCTTGAGAAGGGTTGCATGCCCGGAAGGGATTTCCCCGTTTGGGAAGAGAGCGATTGGCGCTTCGGCATCAATATCTGCGCCGATCTCAGATATCCCTATACCGCGCACCGTCTGGCCCGAAAGGGAGCAGGCCTCATCTGCAATCCCGTCAATCTCATGCTGCGTCCGCACAAGGCCGAGATGTGGCATAGGCCCGGCATTTCGGGGCTGCAGATTTGCGCAAGGCATACAGGCTGTTGGGTCATGGCATCGGATGTCGTTGGCAGCAACGGTGATGGCTGGGTCAGCTATGGCAGCAGCGCGATCGTCGATCCAAACGGCGTCGTCGTCGCCAAGGCCAAGCCCTATTGCGAAGATGTTCTCGTCTTCGACCTGCCGGATCGGCAACCCGAACGCGGATTCGTTCAAAAAGCTGCTGTCATCGCTACCTAATCGTGCAAATCGCGCTATCCTCCTGAATCATGAGACCGGAACAACTGCTCTATCCAGCGCCTCAGGGATTGTTCTGCCCGATCGGCGGCTTTTATATCGATCCCGTACAGCCGGTAGAGCGCGCGCTCGTCACACATGGCCATTCCGACCATGCCCGCTCCGGCCACGCCCATGTGCTCGCCACGCGCCAGACGCTCGATATCATGCGCATCCGCTACGGCGATGATTTTGCCGGTTCGGAGCAGGCGGTTGCCTTCGGCGAGGAGGTGACGATCAACGGCGTCAGGGTGCAGTTCCATCCGGCGGGCCATGTCCTCGGCTCGGCGCAGATCGCCGTGGAAAAGGATGGGCTGCGGATCGTCGTTTCCGGCGATTACAAACGCCGGCCGGACCCGACCTGTGAAGCCTATGTGCCGGTTCCCTGCGATGTCTTCATCACCGAGGCTACCTTCGGTCTGCCGGTCTTTCACCATCCCGATCCCATGGCCGAGACACGCAAGCTGCTGGCTTCGCTTCGCCAGTTTCCGGAGCGAACGCATCTGGTCGGCGCCTACGCGCTCGGCAAGGCGCAGCGCGTCATTCGGCTCTTGCGCGATGCCGGCTATGACAAGCCGATCTACATTCACGGCGCGCTCGAGACCCTGTGCGACTATTATGTCAGCCAGGGCATCGCGCTTGGCGAGCTCAAGCCGGCCACCATCGAAAACCGCGATCAGTCGATCTTCCACGGTGCCGTCGTCGTCGGCCCGCCCTCGGCATTCCAGGATCGCTGGGCAAGGCGCTTTCACGATCCGCTGCCGGCTTTCGCCTCCGGCTGGATGATGGTGCGCCAGCGCGCCAAGCAGCTCGGCGTCGAGCTGCCGCTGGTCATTTCGGATCACTGCGACTGGCCGGAACTCACCGAGACGATCTCCGATCTCAAGCCGAGCGAGGTCTGGGTCACGCATGGACGCGAGGAGGCCCTGGTACGCTGGTGCGAGCTGCAGGGCATCGCCGCCAAGCCGCTGCATCTCATCGGCTATGAAGACGAGGGCGATTGATGAAAGCCTTTGCCGACCTTCTCGACCGCCTGGTGCTGACGCCGAGCCGCAACGGCAAGCTGAAGCTGCTGACCGATTATTTCCGCGATACGCCCGATCCCGACCGCGGCTATGGCCTGGCCGCCATCGCCGCCACGCTTGAAGTGCGCAACGTCAAGCCCGCCATGCTGCGCGAACTTGTTCTCGAGCGCATGGACGAGGTGCTGTTCCGCTATTCCTATGATTATGTCGGCGATCTCGCCGAAACGATCTCGCTGGTCTGGGACAAGGAGAGCGACATCGAACGTCCCGCCGGGGAGCAGCCGAAGCTTGGCGAAGTCGTTCGCAGCATGAATGCGCTCGGGCGGACCGAGGTGCGCAGCTTCGTCCGTGATCTCCTCGACCGGTTGGATACGTCGGGCCGTTTCGCCTTCCTGAAGCTTGCGACCGGCGCGATGCGCATCGGCGTCTCGGCGCGGCTTGCCAAGCAGGCGCTGGCGGAGCTGAGCGGCAAGGACGTGACTGAAATCGAAACGCTGTGGCATGGCCTGCAGCCACCCTATGAAAGCCTGTTCCGCTGGCTGGAGGGCAAGGGCGAACGGCCGATATTGGCGACGCCGGCGATCTTCCATTCCGTCATGCTCGCAAATCCCGTCGAGCCGGGCGATCTTGATGGGCTCAATCCCAGTGATTTCGCGGCCGAATGGAAATGGGACGGCATTCGCGTGCAGCTCTCGCGTTCGGGCTCGACGAGCAAGCTCTATTCGCGTTCCGGCGACGATATTTCAGGCGCCTTCCCCGATATCGTCGACGCGATGAGCTTCGAAGGCGTCATGGATGGCGAGCTGCTGGTTGGCGGCACCGTTCGCTCCAACAGCCCGACGCGCAGCTTTTCCGATCTGCAGCAGCGCCTCAACCGCAAGACTGTCACCTCGAAGATGCTGGACGAATTCCCCGCCTTCATCCGCGCCTATGATCTTCTCTTCGATGGCGCGGAAGATGTCCGTGCCCGTGGATTCCTCGATCGGCGCGAGCGGCTGACGGAGATTGTCGAGGCAGCGCCGCACGACCGGTTCGACCTTTCGCCGCTGGTCGACTTTTCCTCATGGGAAGAACTCGATCGGCTGCGCTCTTCGCCGCCCGATCCGGTGATCGAAGGGGTGATGATCAAGCGCCGTGATAGCGCCTATCTTGCCGGCCGGGCCAAGGGTCCATGGTTCAAGTGGAAGCGCGATCCCTACAATGTCGATGCGGTGCTGATGTATGCACAGCGCGGCCACGGCAAGCGATCCAGCTACTATTCCGATTTCACCTTCGGCGTCTGGGCGATGACGCCGGAGGGCGAACAGCTCGTGCCCGTCGGCAAGGCCTATTTCGGCTTCACCGATGCAGAGTTGGAAGTGCTCGACAAGTTCGTGCGTAACAATACGGTCGATCGCTTCGGCCCCGTGCGGGCCGTGCGCGCCGATCGCGATTTCGGTTTCGTGCTCGAGGTGGCCTTCGAGGGTATCAACCGCTCCACCCGTCATAAGTCGGGTGTTGCCATGCGTTTCCCGCGCATCGCCCGGCTGCGGCCGGACAAGCCGCCTTACGAAGCCGACAGGCTGGAAACTTTGATCGCGATGATTGACGCCAAGGCTCCTGTTGTCGATGAATAGGTGAGGGCGATTCCTCACCACAATGTGAGTTGGCCTTGCCTTTCAACCCGTGCAGATTTGAGCTGCGCCGGGATATTTCGACAGAGCACATGACCATGTCCGACGACCAAGCATTTCGTCCCAATCGCCGCAGCCTTCTAGCTGGTATCGCCTTCACGCTTTTTGCCCCCAACATCGTCAGAGCTGCCGACGACAGTACGACCGGAACCAAGCCTGCCGATAACAAGGCCGCCGCCCGGAATGAGGAGAAGGCCGAAGACGCGCCACCGCAGCTCGCTGGCGACTATGCCAAGGAGCGCCATCTTTTTCGCACCGATCTCCTGAGCAAGGGGCCGGCTCCCGATATCTATGAACCTCTGGTGACGCCGTCGACGGCAGAGCGGCTGTTCTATCGCAGCGGCGTTGGCGAAGAGCTGGAGCTTGTTGCGTGGGTTTCCCGCTATACTCGCTCCGACAAGCCGAAGCCGGCGGTGCTGTTCCTGCATGGCGGCAACGCCATCGGCCAGGGACATTGGCAGCTGATGAAGCCCTATGTCGAGGCCGGTTATGTCGTCATGATTCCCTCGATGCGCGGGGAAAATGGCCAGAAGGGCAATTTCTCGGGCTTTTATGATGAAGTTGCCGATGTGCTGGCCGCATCCAACCGGCTGCGGCATCTGCCGGGTGTCGATCCGCACCGCATGTTCCTGGCCGGACACAGCATCGGCGGCACGCTTGCGATGCTGGCTGCCATGTCGACCCGGCGCTTCCGGGCGGTTGCGCCGATATCAGGCAATCCGGACGCCTATGCCTTCTTCGGCCGCTATCCGCAGGATATCCGCTTCAACACCAGGAACCCGCGCGAATACCAGATGCGGTCGCCGCTCTGCTATGCGCACAGCTTCAAAAGCCCGGTCAAGCTGTTCCACGGCACCGAGGAAGCGCATTTCGACTCCCGGCTGGCCCTGCTCACAAAGCGGGCGACGGCCGCAGGCGTGAAGATGGAAATGGCGACTGTAACGGGCAGCCATAATTCGGCGCTGCCGGGCGAGATCGCGCAGAGCATCGAATTCTTCAGGAGCGTTGCTGTCTAGACCGTCCGGGTAAGCGCGGTTCGGACCGCCTTACCTGCCGATGCTTACGCCATCAGCTTCTCTATCAACGCCGTCGCCGCTTCGGCGATCACGGTTCCAGGCGGGAAGATCGCATCGGCGCCAGCTGCCTCGAGCGCTGCGAAATCCTGCGGTGGGATGACGCCGCCGACCGCGATCAGAATATTACGGGCATGGCGGCGGGTGAGCGCCGCCTTCAATTCCGGCACGAGCGTCAGATGGCCCGCAGCAAGAGACGAGGCGCCGAGGATATCGACGCCTTCGCGAACGGCGACATCGGCCACTTCCTCTGGTGTCTGAAACATGGCGCCGACGACGACATCGAAACCGAGATCGGCGAAAGCCGTTGCGATGACCTTCTGGCCGCGGTCGTGACCATCCTGACCCATCTTGGCAACGAGGATGCGGGGTTTTTCGCCGCGTGCATTGCGGAAAGCTTCGACCTTGGCGACCGCCCTGTTGAAGATGGGATCGGCGTCGCCCACTTCCCGACGATAGACGCCGGAGATGGTGCGGATCTCTGCAACGTGCCGGCCATAGGCTTTTTCCAGAGCTAACGAAATTTCACCGACCGTGGCTCTTGCTCTCGCTGCCTTCACGGCAAAATCGAGCAGATTGCCGGTGCCGTTGCGTGCAGCATCCGTCAGCGCATCCAGCGCGCTTTCCACTGCTGTGGTTTCGCGCGTGCCCTTCAACTGCTGTAGCTTGGAAAGCTGGCGTGCCCGCACTTCTGAATTGTCGACCTTCAAGACGTCGACTTCGATGTCTTTTTCGGGCTTGGAGAAATTGATGCCGACGAGGGTCTGATGGCCGCTGTCGATACGCGCTTGCGTGCGGGCGGCTGCTTCCTCGATGCGAAGCTTGGGGATACCTTTCTCGATCGCCTTCGCCATGCCGCCGAGCGCCTCGACCTCCTCGATATGGGCCATCGCGCGCGCGGCAAGATCATGGGTTAGCCGCTCGACATAGGCCGAGCCGCCCCACGGATCGATGATATCAGTCGTGCCGGATTCCTTCTGCAGCAGGATCTGCGTGTTGCGGGCAATACGGGCCGAATGGTCAGTCGGCAGCGCCAGCGCCTCGTCGAAAGAATTGGTGTGGAGTGACTGCGTATGCCCCTGCGTCGCCGCCATCGCCTCGACCATGGTGCGGATGATGTTGTTCATCGGGTCTTGCGCCGTCAGCGACCAGCCGGAGGTCTGGCTGTGGGTCCTGAGTGCCAGGGATTTCTGGTCCTTCGGCGCGAAATTCTTCTGCATCAGCGCCGCCCAGATCAGCCGTCCCGCGCGCATCTTGGCGACTTCCATGAAGAAGTTCATGCCGACGGCCCAGAAGAAGGAAAGGCGAGGCGCAAAGCTGTCGATATCGAGCCCTGCGGCGACGCCCGCCCGCGCATATTCGATGCCGTCGGCGATCGTGTAGGCGAGCTCCAGATCCGCCGTGGCGCCGGCTTCCTGCATGTGGTAGCCGGAGATCGAGATGGAGTTGAATTTCGGCATCCTCTGGCTGGTATAGCTGAAAATGTCCGAAACGATCCGCATCGACGGTTGCGGCGGATAGATATAGGTGTTGCGAACCATGAACTCCTTGAGGATGTCGTTCTGGATCGTGCCCGACAGCTTGTCCTCGGAGACGCCCTGTTCCTCCGCTGCGACGATATAGAGCGCCATGACCGGCAGCACCGCGCCGTTCATGGTCATCGACACGCTCATCTCGTCGAGCGGTATACCGTCGAAGAGCTGGCGCATGTCGAGAATGGAATCGATCGCTACACCCGCCATGCCGACATCGCCCGCAACGCGCGGATGATCGCTGTCGTAGCCGCGGTGGGTGGCAAGATCGAAGGCGACGGAAAGACCCTTCTGCCCGGCCGCAAGGTTGCGTCGATAGAAGGCATTGGATTCTTCGGCTGTCGAGAAGCCGGCATATTGGCGGATAGTCCACGGCTGCTGGACATACATTGTCGGGTAGGGGCCGCGCACGAACGGCGCTGCGCCGGGATAGGTGTCCAAAAAGTTCAGTCCGGCGAGATCGCTTTCGCTGTAGGCACGCTTGACCGCAATGCCTTCGGGGGTTTCCCAGGCAGCGGCATTGGTCGCTGATGATGATGCTTGTGGTCTTGTCCAGGAAGTATTGCTGAAGTTCGGGATGCGGGTCATCGAGCCGATACCTCCGTGGATACGGGACGTGCGATACCCCCCTCTGTCACTTCGTGACATCTCCCCCACAGGGGGGGAGATCGTTTTGAGCCCGCTGCGTCACGTAACGGAAGTGAAACGCGAGGCCGGTGCGAGTTTGATATCCATTCGAGGGTGAAGTGTGCCACGGAGCTCCAATCTCCCCCCTTGTGGGGTAGATGTCGCGAAAGCGACAGAGGGGGGTGCGCACTGTCAGCGAATTCAGCAATCACGATCATGACGTCACCTCATCCAACCGCACCGGCATCAGTCCCATCCCGCCAGCAAGCGAGCCCAAAGGTCCCAAGACAGCCACCGGCCGCTCCGCTTTCATCGCAAACAGGGTCGTTCCGACGATCGGTTTTGCGACACGCTTTGCGCGCGCCTCCGCGATCATCATAGCCAGCTCACCGCTTCCGATCACCTTTGCCAGTCCGCCCTTGTCTTCGATCTCGACAAAGATATCCCATGCCCGCCCGGCCAGCGCGTCGGTCAGCGCCTCGATGCCGCCGGAGCCGGCGGCGGGATCGGTGACGTGATCGAGGTGGCTTTCGGCGATCAGGACCGTCTGCGTGTTGCGCGCCAGCCGCCGCGCCAGCGGATCGGGAATGCCATGCGTCAGGCTGTGCGGCAGAACGCAGATCTCGTCGGCGCCGCCGACGCCGGCTGAAAAGACCGCAATGGTGTTGCGGAGAACATTCGTCTCGGGATCGAGGCGGGTCAGCATGCGATAGCTCGTCTCGACAAAAAGATGCGCCGGCTGCGGATCGGCGACGCCGCAAGCTTCGGCGATCCGGGTAAAGATCAGCCGTGCCGCGCGCATCTTAGCGATCGTCGTGAACTGGTTCTGATCGGCTGAAAGGCAGAGGCTGGTTGCCGCAAGCGCTGCTTCCGGCGAAAGGCCGGCCCCTTCAAGCAATCGCAAATGGCCGACGAGACTTGCCGCCATCACTGCAAGTTCCTGGGCTTCGGTTCCGCCGGCGTTATGCACCACACGACCGTCTGCATTGACGATCGTGCCAACCGGTTTCAATTCTTTGAAGTATTTGATATCGATAGAAAAATTCGAAAAATGTACAGCTGACAAGAAAGCGTCGAGGCCAAGGTGTAATCTTCGGGCACCGTCATCCGCGATTAAGGCTGCTACCGTTTTAGCAACACCGGGTGAAAAGCCGTCCAGGCGCAATGTCGCAGTCTTACTCGCTGTGGCTGCCAGCGCTTCGAAAAGTGGCGGGTGCGGCGCATCCATGCCGATGCCAAAAGCCGAACCGGAATCGATGGAGACGAGCGAGATGCCGCTTGCCCCATTGGCAAGATCGTCGCCGAGCTGCGCCATTGCCCGCTCAAGGTCCGGATCGTCCATGCGCTGGGTCAAGGTCCAGGGAAGGTCGGCCCGCTGGCGGGAAAGCGGTGCACAATCGTGGCGCCGTTCGTAAAGCGGCTCTATCGCGATGCCATCATCGGTTCGCGACACCAGCGTTTCCTGGAAATCCTTGCCTTTCAACGCCCGCTCGACAAGCTTCAGCCAAGTCTTGTGGTCGCTCTGGCCGAAGATGCCCGGGTCGAGACTGTCGATATTCATGCGCTCCTCCGTACCGTACTGGTCTAGCCCATGATGCGACACGGGAAAACAGGAGTTTGGCCAATCGGTGCAATATCTTCGTTGGAGCTGTCTGGCGATCGACGCCAGCCTCGCTCCAGCCGCGGTAGTCATTATGTGGCCGATCCGATCTCTTCCAACTGGTTTCCGATGATGGCCGACCTGATGCCTGCTTCCCGCCACCTGCTTGCCGCTGCTGCGCTGGCGACATTGTCCGCCTGCAGCATCATTCCTGATACGGGCGCCACCGATCCGGACCGGTTTGTGCAGGAGACCACGCCGGTTTTCTATCGTCCGGAAGGTATCGAGCCGAACCGGGTAAAGCGCCTGCCGGTGCAGCCCGTGCCGCAGGCGCGCGATCTCTTCCAGACACAATTCCATCAGACCTATGGTTTGCCGACCTTCAATCCAGTGCATCAGGCCATGTATGCGCAGCGCAGCGAAGACGACTTCACTTTGCCGGCTATTCCCTACAAGCGCATCGATCCGCGCTTCCTGCGGCAGGAGGTGGATTATCAGACCAAGGAGCGCCCCGGCACCATCGTCGTCGATACGCGCGACCACTTCCTCTATTTCATCGAGCCGGGCGGCAAGGCCATGCGCTATGGCGTCGGTCTCGGTGCGGCAGGATATGCCTGGCACGGCCGAGGCCTGATCCAATGGAAGCAGAAATGGCCGCGCTGGACGCCGCCCGCCGAAATGGTCGCGCGCGACCCGCAGATCAAGCCGCTATCGGCCGAGCGTGGCGGCATGAACCCGGGGCCGACGAACCCGCTCGGCGCACGCGCGCTCTATATCTATCAGGGTGGCCGGGATACGCTTTACCGGGTGCACGGCACGCCGGATTGGCAGTCGATCGGCAAGGCCGCGTCTTCCGGCTGTGTACGTATGCTCAACCAGGACGTGATAGATCTTTACAACCGGGTGCCTGATAAGGCGGAAATCGTCGTTCTGTAGCAGTATTTTACCACAAATTTTCGTGATGTTGCATAAGTGCGATAGTCGGGGTGGTTTGCGCTCTTTAGTTTTGCGTCTGTCTCTGCGAACCTCTCGGGGAGCCGAATCAGCCTGTTGCTGCGGGTTTTCGCTTCCTCCACAAAAGGAACTATGCTGTCGACATGAGCCTTCCTTCATCCCTATCCCGACGTAATTTCCTCGCTCTAGCTGGTCTCGGTGCTGTTTCGACCCTTGCCAGCTGCGCCTCCACCATCGACAACGGCCCCGTTGTCAGCCCGGTTCAATATACCGGTTCGCCGCGGCCGTTCCGTACTTGGTTCTCCAGCTATGATGGCGAGCAACCCGACCCGGCCGAAATCTATGCTTCTGTCGAAGACGGCGGTTTCGTCATTCCGGCGGTTCCCTATAAGCAGATCGACCCGCGCTTCTATCGTCAGCGGGTGGTCGACCCGACGGGCGAGGCACCCGGCAGCGTAATCGTCAACACCACCCAGCGCATGCTCTATGTGACCGAGCAGGGCGGCACTGCCATGCGCTATGGCATCGGTGTCGGCCGCGAAGGATTTGCCTGGCAGGGCCGCGGCGTCATCCAGTGGCGCAAGAAATGGCCACGCTGGAACCCGCCGGATGAAATGGTCGCCCGCCAGCCGGAGCTCGTCAAATTTTCCATCGCCAACGGCGGTATGGATCCGGGTCTGAAGAATCCGCTCGGTGCGCGCGCGCTTTACATTTTCGAGGACAAGCAGGACTCGCTCTATCGCCTGCACGGCAATCCCGACTGGCGCTCCATCGGCAAGGCCGTATCCTCTGGCTGCGTCCGCCTGCTGAACCAGGACGTCATCGACCTCTACGATCGCGTGCCGGAGCGTGCGCCTATCCTGGTTACGGCCTGATATCGCACCATCGCAAAAAGAGGGCGCCGACGGCGCCCTTTTTGTTTGTAGTTCTGGCCGGGAGTGTCCGATGTCCTGAAGCCGGTTTCAAGCCGTTGTCAAATTAACCTTCAGCTGCTGCAACCGGTCGCGCAGATTGGCTATTTCCGTCATGTCGCAGCCCGTCGCCTGACCAATGGCATCCATGATCGTGCCGAGCTGACATTTCATGCCGGTGCCCTTCTCCGTCAGCGAAATGATGACCTGGCGCTCGTCTTTCGGATCGCGGGCGCGGCTGATCAGGCCGGTCTGTTCGAGCCGCTTCAGAAGAGGCGACAGCGTGCCGGAATCCAGATCGAGCTTCTCGCCGATGGTCTTGACCGGCAGGTCGCCCTTTTCCCACAGCACGAGCATGACGAGATATTGCGGGTAAGTGAGGCCGACACGATCAAGGATCGGCTTATAGGCGCGGTTGAAGGCATGTGCAGCGCTATAGACGGCAAAGCAAAGCTGTCTTTCCAGCCGCTTTTCCTCATCGGGGATCGTGGAGTTTCCAGCCGCGTTGTCCGTCATTGCCAATTCGCATCCGTCATCTTCTTGTTGCCAGCATTGTCACAAATTCACTTTCCGAAATCAAATTGCGAAATATCTATTGCGCACGATTAAATCGTGTTATATATAAAATTCATCCAACCGAAGGGAGACATGACATGCCTATTCTCTACACCACGAAAGCTTCCGCCACTGGTGGCCGCGCCGGCCATGCAGTTTCCGAAAATGGCGTCCTTGACGTCACTTTGACGGTGCCGAAGGAACTCGGCGGCGACGGCGCGACCGGCACCAATCCTGAGCAGCTCTTTGCGGCCGGCTATTCCGCTTGCTTCCTGGGCGCTCTGAAATTTGTCGCAGGCCAGCAGAAGGTCAAGATTCCGGAAGATGCAAAGGTCACGGCGACTGTCGGCATCGGCCCGCGTGCGGATGGCACCGGCTTCGGCATCGAAGTTTCGCTGGCTGTCCACATCCCCGGCATGGACAAGGCCGAGGCCGAAAAGCTCGCCGCCGCCGCCCATATCGTATGCCCCTATAGCCATGCCATGCGCACCTCGACCGAAGTGCCGGTTGCTGTTGTCTGACGCGAAACGCACCACCGGCCGTTTGAAGGCCGGATATATGGAATATATCGAAAAGGAGCGGCAGTTTTATCTGCTGCTCCTTTTCTTTTGCAAGAAAAATGCTATATCTTTTCTTAGGAAAGGAAGTAGTCATGATAAAAGCCCAGGCAATAGGCCAGACGATGCCCGGCGAAGCACTCGTCATCACCAAGGCCGTCGTCAATGCCGCCGAGAGGCTGGGGTTGAATGCCCGCATCCTCGCGGCCATCATCGGCGTGTCGGAGGCGACGGTATCACGCATGAAGCGGCAGGATCATCTGCTGGAGCGCGATAGCAAGCCGTTCGAACTTGCCGTGCTTCTCGTTCGTCTCTTCCGTTCGCTCGACGCTATCGTCGGCGGCGACGAAGCGGTGGCGCGGCAATGGCTCCGCAACGGCAATCTCGCTTTTGGCGCAGCGCCAATCGACAAGATCATCTCGATTTCTGGTTTGACCGATGTCCTTGCCTATTTGGACGCCCGCCGCGCTCTCGTCTGAGACAAGGGCCATTTCCGGCCAGTATTGGCGGCTGGTGGAATCGCAGCATCAGGTTTCGACACTGAAGCTCGTGGATACGCTGGAAGAACAGGCGCTTCTCGAAAGCGTGCTCGAGGAAAGCAAGCCGGTCCTGCCACCGGAATGCACCGGGCTCGACTATCTGCTTGCAACACCCTTTCGCTATGGCGCGATCTATCCCCACGGTTCCCGTTTTCGTCGTGCGGGCCGCACGCTCGGCGTTTTCTACGCCTCTGAGCAGGTGGAAACGGCGCTGGCGGAGATGAGCTTCTATCGATTGCTCTTCTTCCGCGATTCCCCCGATACGCCGCTGCCGACCAATGCGGCGGAATATACCGCCTTTGCCGCCGGGATCGCGACGAAGGCGGCGATCGATCTGACTGCGCCTCCCTTGAATCGCGATCGGCAGCTATGGACCGATCCGGTCGACTACGAGGCTTGTCAGTCAATTGCCGAGGCGGCGCGAACCGGCGGCATCGAGGCGATCCTCTATCATTCCGTCCGTGATCCTCGGGGCGGCAGGAATATCGCGCTGCTCACGGCCAAGGCCTTTTCGGCACGCGAGCCGATCGAGCGCCAGACCTGGCGAATACGACTGTCGCGCGTCGGCGTCCAGGCGCTGTGCGAATTTCCCCGGCGTCGCATTGGCTTCGAAAGACAGGATTTCGACGGTGATCCCCGGCTTTCGGAACAGGGGTTCAAAGCAGAATAGCAAGATCGCTGCGCAGACGGTCGCCATTGCCGTCGGGCAGTCGTTCTTCGAGGGCCGCATGCGTCGTCTTCCAGATCGGCACGGCGGCGGCGAGTGCTGCTTTTCCAGCTGGCGTGAGGCTCAGCAGGCGGGCGCGTCGATCTTTTGGATTGGGCACGATGCTCACCCATCCCCGCCGCTCCAGCGGCTTTAAGGCGGCCGTCAGCGTCGTCTGGTCTATTGCCAAGAGTGCAGTCACCGATCCCATGGATGCCGGCACCGGTCGATTCAGGGACATCATCAGGGAGAACTGGCCATTGGTGAGCCCAAACGGCCGCAGTGCCTCGTCAAAGCGGCGAGCAAGCGCGCGTGCCGCTCGCTGCACGTGCAGGCACAGGCAGGTATCGCGCACTAAGAGCGTGGTTTCAAAGGGGATTTCGACTGCGTTTGACATGATTCATTAATATTGATATCAATGTATTTGTCAAGATTTGGGAATGAAAACGCCGGAGGAGGGCGCGGACAATGAACCAGGTCGTTTCCAGAGACGTGTGGCTCGAGGCCCGCCGTCAACTGCTCGCCAGGGAGAAGGAGGCCACGCATCTTCGCGATCGCGTCAATGCGGAACGCCTGGCTTTGCCCTGGGTAAAGGTCGACAAGGACTATGTTTTCGACACGCCGGCCGGCAAGAAGACGCTTGCCGATCTCTTCGACGGCCGCAGTCAGCTGATCATCTATCATTTCATGCTCGGTCCGGATTGGGATGCCGGCTGCACCGGCTGCTCCTTCCTTGCCGATCATTTCGATGGCGCGCTGCCGCATCTCAACAACCACGATGTCACGCTGGTCGCCATTTCCCGCGCGCCGTTGGAGAAGGTGGAGGCCTATAAGAAGCGCATGGGCTGGAGTTTCCCCTGGGTGTCATCCTTCGCCAACGACTTCAACTTCGACTATCACGTCTCCTTCTCGAAGGAAGAGCTCGCCGGGGAAAAGGTCTTCTACAATTTCACGCCCATGGATGCGGCCGAGGGCTTTGACGAGCTTCCGGGCCTCAGCGCCTTCTATAAGGACGAGGCCGGCAACGTCTTCCATACCTATTCGAGCTACGCCCGCGGCCCCGAGGAATTGATCGGCACGCTGATGATCCTCGACCGCGCGCCCAAGGGACGTAACGAAGACAGCACGATGAACTTCGTTCGTCGTCATGACGAATATGAGGATGCGCCAAAGGCACAGTCCTGTTGCCACTGATGCAGGTCGAGGCCGCAGAATTCGTGCCGTGGGGAACAGCGGGCGGAATTTTGCGTTTTGGGTTTAGGCAAAGCTGACGCTTGCCTGCCGGGGATTGTCGGACCAAGCGATTGACCATCGTCCGGCCGTCATTTTTATCGGTCATGATGTGCCTGCGCCGACATCCGGCTCAGGAGAAGACGGATGACTGCAACAATCAAAATAGGGAGAGCGACGCTATGGCTGAGAAGGGATATTTTGTTTGGTACGAGCTGATGACGTCAGATATGAAGGCGGCCGAGGCTTTCTATACCAAAGTGGTCGGCTGGGATGCGGCGGATGCCGGCATGCCCGAAGTCGGCATGGATTACACGCTGTTCAGCGCAGGCGCTGGCCCCGTTGCCGGTTTGATGATCCTGCCCGACGAGGCGAAGGCCATGGGCACGCCGCCCTGCTGGACCGGCTATATCGGTGTTCCCAATGTCGATGAGGCGACCAAGGCGGTCGTCGGCAAGGGCGGCAAGACCTATCGTGAACCCATGGATATTCCAGGCGTTGGCAGATTCTCTGTCGTCTCCGACCCCTATGGCGCCGCTTTTTGCCTGTTCACGCCTCTGCCGGGCCAGGATTGGGAGCCGGCAGCTCCCGCGACGCCGGGTTATTTCGGCTGGCACGAGCTCTACTCCAACGACGGTCCGAAGGCTTTCGACTTCTATAGAGAGATGTTCGGCTGGGAACTGAGTTCCGATTTCGACATGGGGCCGATGGGCAAGTACAAGATCTTCAAGATCGATGATCGCGACTTTGGCGGCATCATGACCAAGCCGGCGGAAATGCCCATGGCAGCCTGGAACTTCTACATCAATGTTCCGGCGATCGACGCGGCGATCGCCCGCATCAACGACGGCGGCGGCAGGATCGTCAACGGCCCGATGGAAGTCCCCGGCGGCAGCTGGATCGTCCAGGCGACCGACCCGCAAGGGGCGTTCTTTTCGCTGGTGGCGCCTGTGCGCTGATTTTTACCCTCCCTTTGAGGGAAGTAGCACCTCCCCCTTGAGGGGGGAGGTCGCCGCAAAGCGGCGGGTGGGGGTGATGTCCCTCGATTCGGAAGGATCACCCCACCCCGGAGCTTCGCTCCGACCCTCCCCCTCAAGGGGAGGGTGAGCTTTTACCGCTTCAGGCTGCCGAGAATGCCCCGCACCAGCGCACGCCCGACCTGCGTCGCGACCGTACGCGCCATGCTTTTCATCGTTGCTTCGAGAATCGTTTCGCGCTGATAGCCCGAACGGCGGCCGGTGGGTTTGCTGCTGTCGCCGCCGAAGCCGGGCAGCGTCCAGCCGTCGCCGGCACTTTCGTTTTGCGGCGCGGCTGCCTTGCGTGCCCGCTCCGTCAGGATTTCGTAGGCGGATTCACGGTCGATCGTCTGGTCATAGACACCGGCGACCGGGCTGCCATTGATGATGGCCTGGCGCTCGCTATCCGTGACAGGGCCGATGCGGCCCGACGGCGGGCGGATCAGCGTGCGTTCGACGATGGAAGGCGCACCCTTGCCCTCCAGCATTGACACCAGCGCCTCGCCGGTGCCGAGCGTCGTGATGACTTCAGCGCAATCGAAAGCGGGGTTGGGGCGGAAGGTCGAGGCCGCCGTCTGCACGGCCTTCTGCTCGCGCGGCGTATAGGCGCGCAGCGCATGCTGCACGCGGTTGCCGAGCTGCGCCAGCACCGTTTCCGGTACGTCGAGCGGGTTCTGCGTAACAAAATAAACGCCGACGCCTTTCGAGCGAATCAGGCGCACCACCTGCTCGACGCGCTCGATCAGCACCTTCGGCGCATCGTTGAAGAGCAGGTGCGCTTCATCGAAGAAGAAGACCAGCTTCGGCTTCTCCGGATCGCCCACTTCCGGCAACTCCTCGAACAATTCGGACAGCAGCCACAGCAGGAAAGTCGCGTAGAGACGCGGGTTCATCATCAGCTTGTCGGCGGCGAGCACCGAAACCTGCCCATAGCCGTCATTGCTGACCCGCATGATGTCGGAGATTTTCAGCGCCGGTTCACCGAAGAAGTTTTCCGCACCCTGCTGCTCGAGCACGAGCATGGCCCTCTGGATCGACCCGACGGACGATTTCGAGATCAGGCCGTATTTGCTGGAAAGCTCGCTGGCATTCTCGCCCATATAGTTCAGCAGCGCCTGCAGGTCCTTGAGGTCGAGCAGCGCCAGGCCGTTTTCATCGGCGATCTTGAAGGCGATGTTGAGCACACCCTCCTGTGCCTCGGAGGCATCCATCAAGCGCGCCAGCAGCAGCGGCCCCATCTCGGCGATTGTGGTGCGAACGCGATGGCCCTTTTCGCCATAGAGATCCCAGAAAATGACCGGAAACTGATCGAACTCGTAAGGGGAAAGGCCGATTTCCTCGGCGCGCTTCAGCAGGAAATCCTTGGGCTCGCCCTTGGCGGCGATGCCCGAGAGATCGCCCTTGATATCGGCGCAGAACACGGGCACGCCGGCCTTGGAAAAACCTTCCGCCAGTACTTGCAGCGTCACCGTCTTGCCGGTGCCGGTCGCGCCGGTGACCAGGCCATGGCGGTTACCGAATTTCAGCGTCAGGAATTCGTCCTTGTTGATGCTTTCATCCGGATTGCGGCTCGCGCCGACGAAAATCTGTCCATCCTGCTGCGGCATGGTGTCGTCTCCCTTAGAGCGTGATGCCGAAAAGTGTCGCCGGTTTTCGGACGACATCATGCTCTACCTATTTGATTCTAGAACCGGATGATTTTGGATCGTTTCGATCCAAAATCATCCGGTTCTAGGGCGGCGGCACAGCAGCTTTTGAAAGCTGTCAGGGCCATTCATCGATTTGTCCTGACACTGTTATAAGAACTCGCATGAAGCGGGACAACCATTCGCGTCAAGGTTCCGCTTCTGGTAGAATGTTGACCTCCGGCGCGGCTTGTGTCGGTTGCTTCATTCAGTTACGTTGACGTTAACGTCGTAAAGGCAGGAGGCCACAGTGAACGAAGTTATTGATCAGATCGCGACCAAAGCCGGCATCGCTCCCGACCTCGCGGAGAAGGCCGTCGGCATGATTCTCAGCTTCCTGCAACGCGAGGCTCCGGACGGCCCCGTCACCAAGATGATCGAATCCTTTCCCGGCGCAACCGATCTCGTCGCCCAATATGGCGGCGACCAGGCAGGCGGCGGTGGCCTTCTTGGCGGCCTGCTGAGCGCGGTCGGCGCCGGCGGCGGCATCATGGGCCTTGGCCAGCAGCTGATGAGCAGCGGCCTGAGCATGGGCGACATTTCTTCGCTGGCTAAGGAAACTGTTGCGACCGCTCGCCAATATGCCGGCAACGAAGTCGTCGACGAAGTCGTGAACTCCGTTCCGGGCTTGAGCCAGTTCGTTTAATTATCATTGCCTTCGATAGAAAAAGCCGCCGACTAATTCCCGGCGGCTTTTTTATTGGTCAGACGGCAGGAGCGAGCCTCATCGCTGTTGCTTTTGGTTTGTGGAGGAGGGCCGGTATCCACCAATACCGGCCGATCCAACTTCAAACCCGCCTGCCGCTCGATGCTCCATCAATCTGGTGCCATTTGCGGCCGTCGCGTTCGATGAGTTCGTCCGCGGAGGCTGGGCCGGTGCTGCCGGGGGCGTAAGGATCGGGCTTGCCGCCTTCCGCCCAGAGATCGAGGAAGGGCTGCACGGCCGCCCAGCCGGCTTCGATGCCGTCGGCGCGCTGGAAGAGCGTCTGGTCGCCGACGAAGAGTTCGTAGAACAGGCTTTCATAGCCGGTCTGCTTGCCGATGTCGAAACTGTCGGCATAGCGGAAGTCGAGCGAGACCGGCGCCGTTTTCAGCACGAGACCCGGCGATTTGATCGAGATTTCCATGTCCAGGCCCTCGTCGGGCTGTACCTGGATGACGAGCCTGTTCGGCGGAAGCTCGGGCTGGGAGCCGGAACCATGGCGCGGGAATTGCGCGAAGGGCACCTGCCGGAAGGTGATGACCACTTCCGTATCGCGCGCCTTCATCGCCTTGCCGGTGCGCAGGTAGAAGGGCACGCCGGCCCAGCGCCAGGTATCGACGAAGAGCTTCAGCGCGACGAAGGTTTCCGTATTGCTGTCGGGTGCGACGTCGGGCGTCTGGGTAAAGGCAGGCAGATCCCTGCCTGCGATCGGGCCGGCCGTATAGGCGCCGCGCACGCCGTTCTTGGCCGCTTCCTCGCGCGAATACAGGCGCAGGGCCTTCAGCACCTTGCCCTTTTCGTTGCGGATCGATTCGGCATCGAAGCTGTTCGGCGGTTCCATTGCCACCATTGCCAGCAATTGGAAGAGGTGGTTCGGTACCATGTCGCGCAGCGCGCCGGTCGCATCGTAGAATTTGCCGCGCGTGCCGACATCGACGAGTTCCGCCGCGGTGATCTGCACGTGGTCGATATAGTTGTTGTTCCACAGCGCCTCGATCATCATGTTCGCAAAGCGCGTCGTCATGATGTTCTGGACGGTTTCCTTGCCGAGGAAATGGTCGATGCGGTAGATCTGGCTTTCGTGGGTGTGGTTCAACAGCCGCGCGTTCAATGCCTGCGCAGATGCGAGATCGTTGCCGAAGGGCTTTTCGATTGCGATACGGCGGAAGGCGCCCGTCGCCTCGTTCATCAGCCCGTTTTCTGAGAGTTTCTCGGCAATATCGCCGAAGAAGCGCGGCGGCACGGCGAAGTAAAAGGCCGCATTGGCGGTCGGCGCATGCGAGAGATAATCCGAGATCTCCTTATAGACGCCGTTTTGAGTGAAATCGCCGGAGATATAGCTGATGCGCTTGCGCAGGCTCTGCCACGCCGCCTGCCGCTCCGGGTCGTCCATGTCGCCGGAGGTCTTCAGGAATGATTCCAGGCGATCCAGCAGCATCTCGACGCCGCCAGTCTCGATGCCGATGCCGAGGATATGCAAATCGTCGCCGATCAGCCCGCTGCGGGTCATGTTGATCAGCGTCGGGATCAGCAGGCGCCGGGTGAGATCGCCGGCGGCGCCGAAGATCACGAAGGTTAGCGGCGGGGCCGGTGCGACATCGGGGGTGGTCATGAGCGCATCTCCTTCTGGCGGCCATACTCGGGGCTTCTGGACGACATCGACTATCTCCTCGGAGCTATTGCTGTTTCAGCTTTGGCTTGTCATGTTCTAGCGCGGGCCGACGCCGGTTGTCGATGGGATCGACGCGCCGCCGTCAGCCGGGATTTCGGGATTGGCAAATAGCCTATTTTTTCACGGCGATCACGAACAGCCGCGGGAAGCGCAACAACACCTTGCCGTCGACAAGCGGCGGATAGGCTTTCTCGATACGCTTCAGATATTCGGCGGTGAAGGCATCGCGATGTTCGGCGCCCGCATGGTCGAGATAAGGGCGCAGGCCCGTGGCCTTCACCCATTCGACGATCGCCGCTGCGTTTTCCAGCGCGTGATTGTAGTTGGTGTGCCAGATATCGACGCGCTGCGACTTGCCGATTAGCCTGTTGTAATAGACCGAAGGCGCGGGCAGCGAATTGCGGCGCACGCTCTTGCTTGCGAAGGCATCGCTCCAGGGGCCGTTCCTTGCCGTCTCCTCCATCATCAGGTGGCTGAGTTCAGTCAGATTGTCAGGCATCTGCACGGCAAGTACGCCGCCGGGCTTCAATCCGTCCATCAGCTCGTCGAATATGTCGAGATGGTTTGGCAGCCACTGAAACACGGCGTTGGCAAACAGCAGATCGACGGGCTCCTCGGGGCGCCATGTGGCAAGATCCGCCTTGACGAAGCCCGTGCCGGGCATGCGCTTGCGTGCCGCCTCCAGCATGTTGTCGTCGCTGTCGAGGCCGGAGACGCCCTCGGCGCCATAGCGCTCGACGATCAGTTCGGTCGAATTGCCGGGACCGCAACCGAGGTCGATCGCCCGCTCGACGCGCTGCAGCGGCACCTGCGCCAGCAGGTCGCGCGCCGGGCGCGTGCGTTCATCCTCGAATTTCACATACTGGCCGGCAGACCATGCCATGAGCGTATCCTCCTCCTAGATTGCATATTCCAGCGGTTGAATCCGCACTTTGTCGATATTTCGGCCATTGAGCTTGATCACTTCGAAGGCAAGGCGGCCGGAGCTGAAACGTTCGCCCTCGTGCGGCAGGTGACCGAGGCCCCAGAGGATGAAACCGGCAAGCGTCGAATAGCGATCGGTCTCGTCAACGAGGTCGATGCCGACCAGTTTCGAGAGGCGGCGAATGTCGATCCAGCCATCGACCGTCAGCGACCCATCCTCGCCCTTGTTGATCGTCAGCGGTTCATTGTCCTCGTCGGGGAATTCGCCGGCGATTGCTTCGAAAAGGTCCGTCGTTGTCACCAACCCTTCGATTTCGCCATATTCGTCGAGCACCAGCGCCATCGCCTGGTTCTGATGGCGCAGCCGCTCCATCAGCTTCAGCACATTGATGCTCTCATGTACGGCCAGCGGCTGGCGGATCGAGCGTTCGGGGTCTATCTCGCCCTTCTGCGTGAGGTCGCGCAGAACGTCGCGCGCGCTGGCGATGCCGACGAAATCGTCGAGACTGCCGCGCACGACCGGAAAGCGCGAATGGCCGATTTCGATGACGTGATGTTGCTGCTCCTCGCGCGGCTTGTCGAGATCGAGCCAGACGATATCAGTGCGCGGCGTCATGATCGAGCGGACGGAGCGCTCCGCCAGCGTGAGGACGCCGTGGATCATGTCTTTTTCTTCGGCGGAGAAGACCTCTTCGCTGATGCTTTCCTGAGGGTTTTTCTCCACTGCTTCGCCGAGCGTGCTCTGCGGCCGTTTCGCCCCGAGCAGTCCGAGGACGGCGTCGGCGGTGCGATTGCGGATATTGGTCGGCGTGATCAGCCGCTCCTTGTTGCGCCGGGCGAGTTGGTTCAGCGCCTCGATGATGATCGAGAAGCCGATGGCCGCATAGAGATAGCCCTTCGGCACGTGGAAGCCAAAGCCTTCGACGACAAGCGAGAAGCCGATCATCATCAGAAAACCGAGGCAGAGGATGACCACGGTCGGATGTTTTGAGACGAAGGCCATCAGCGGCTTCGACAGGAACAGCATGACGCCGACGGCGAAGATGACGGCAACCATCATCACCGAAAGTTCCTGCACCATGCCGACCGCGGTAATGACGCTGTCGAGCGAGAAGATGGCATCGAGCACGACGATCTGGACGATCACCTGCCAGAAGACGGCATGGACGACCTTCTTTTCGCCCTGCGCCTCATGGCCCTCCAGTCGCTCATGCAGCTCCATCGTCCCCTTGAACAGCAGGAACAGGCCGCCGAAGATCAGGATGAGGTCACGTCCGGACAGGCTGAAGCCCCAGATGGACATAAGCGGCGCCGTCAGCGTCACCACCCAGGCGATGGAGGCAAGCAGCGCCAGGCGGATGATGAGGGCCAGCGCCAGACCGATCATGCGCGCGGCGTCGCGCTGATGCGGCGGCAACTTATCTGCCAGAATCGCGATGAAGACGAGATTGTCGATACCGAGAACAATCTCGAGAACGATCAGGGTAGCAAGACCGATCCAGGCGGATGGGTCGGATAGCCAGTCGAAGATCATTAATGTGCAAGCTTGGCGCCGGCCGCGATGGGCCTGCCAATTCTTTCCTTCTGTTTGTCGGGTGAGATGCCGCGCGCCAACGTTACCGCGCGGCTCATACAGCCGTCGCTATCCGGATCGCTATTTGTCGGGCCGGCTTTCCTGGAGCAGGAACTATAAGGCTCGCTTTCGGGCATGGGCGGCAATCTGGACACGAAATGAGATTTGCGCAAGGGCATCGGATAAATCAGTCTATCCGGATTGCATGACACTTTTTCGAAAATGCCTCCGCACCGCCCGGTTGAGCCAAGCGATGCGAGCAACTATTGGGATTTCTTCGCCATGCTGCCAGCGTTCAAAATTGCGTGATGACGCTGATGCCCTTGCCCTCGGCCTTATCGAGTGACATCAGCGCCGGGACGGCCTCTTCCAGGCTGATCCTGCGGCCGATGAGCTTCTGCGGCGCAATCTTGCCGGCCGCCAGCATGTCGAGCATGGCGTCATAGCGCCAGGCCTGCATGCCGTGGCTGCCATAGATCTCCAGCTCATGGCCGATGACCTGCGCCATCGGGATCTGCGGCGTCGCATAGTCTCCGAGCATGAGGCCGACCTGCACGTGCCGGCCACGCCGGCGCAGGTTCTTGATGGAGTTGAAGCAAGTGGTGGGGTGGCCCAGCGCATCGATCGACACATGGGCGCCGCCCTTGGTGATCTCGCGCACGGCTTCCGCCACATCAGCGACGCTTGCCGCATTGATCGTTGCCACTGCCCCGCACTCGCGGGCAAAGGCGAGCTTTTCGTCGGAGATATCGATGGCGATGGCATTGGCGCCGAGCGCGCTGGCAATCATGATTGCCGAGAGGCCAACGCCGCCGCAGCCATGTACGGCAATCCATTCGCCGGGTCGGGTCTTCGCCTGGTCGGCAACGGCGCGGAAGGAGGTGGCAAAGCGGCAGCCGAGGCTTGCCGCCGTTGCGTCATCGACTGTCTCGGGCAGGTGAACGAGATTGGTGTCGGCATAGTCGATCGCGACATATTCGGCGAAGGAACCCCAATGGGTGAAGCCGGGCTGGAACTGGCTGGGGCAGACCTGCTGGTTGCCGGAATGGCATTCGGCGCAATGGCCGCAACCCGATACGAAGGGGACGGTGACGCGATCGCCGACCTTGAAGCGGACGACGCCGCGCCCGGTCGCGACCACCTTGCCGGCAAGCTCATGCCCCGGCACATGTGGCAGCTTGATATCCGGATCATGACCCATCCAGCCATGCCAGTCGCTACGGCAAAGGCCGGTCGCGCCGACGGCGATGACAACGCCGTCTTCGCCCGGTGTCGGATCTGGCAGGGTACGGATTTCGGGCGTTGCCTCGAAGGCCTCGTAATACATCGCTTTCATGGGAGTTCTCCCTTTCTCCTGACGATCCGTGCGGCCCATCATTTTTGCTGATGGACCTATTCGTCAAGTTGTTGTTTCGACGCATGAAAATTGCGCTATGAATGCGGTATCGGGCGCTTTGTTGCAAATGGATTTTGCCGCGCAGTTTCCGCTTGACCCTGAAGTTGCGCGGTTATTTGCTCTTCGCCACCCAGAGCAATCCCAGGAAAGATGCGCAGCGGTTTTCCGTCCGGAATTGCGTGAAGATAAAGAGAAGAGCGGTCCAGAGGTTCCGTGAAAAGCCGAACCGCTCAAAGAGAGGAAACACCCATGTCCGTCGATACGTCGCCCCGCACCACCACCTGGACCTATGTCGAGGGAGAATGGCTTTCCGGCAATCCGCCGCTGATCGGGCCGACCTCACACGCCATGTGGCTGGGTTCGACCGTATTCGACGGCGCACGCTGGTTCGATGGCATTGCACCCGACCTCGACCTCCATTGCCAGCGCATCAATCGTTCGGCCGTCGCCATGGGGCTGAAGCCTGTCAAGACCTCGGAGGAGATCGAGGCGCTCGCCTGGCAAGGCATCAAGAAATTCGACGGCAAGACGCCGATCTACATCAAGCCGATGTATTGGGGCGAGCATGGCTCGCCGGGCAGCGTCGTCGCCGTCGATGCGGAATCGACGCGCTTTGCCCTCTGCCTGTTCGAGGCACCGCTTGGCGGCACCGGCGGCATCACGCTCACCGTCTCGCCCTTCCGCCGCCCGTCGCCGGAAACGGCGATGACCGACGCCAAGGCCGGCTCGCTCTATCCGAACAGCGGCCGCATGATCCTCGAAGCGAGGGGTCGCGGATTCAACAATGCGCTGGTGCGCGACATGAACGGCAATGTCGTCGAGACCGCATCCTCAAACGTCTTCATGGTCAAGGACGGCATCGTCTACACACCGGTCGCCAACCGCACCTTCCTTGCCGGCATCACCCGCGCCCGCGTCATCGGCCTTTTGCGCCAGGAAGGCTTCGACGTCCGCGAGGAAACCCTCTCCGTCGAACAGTTCATGGCAGCCGACGAGATCTTCACGACCGGCAACTATTCCAAGGTCGTCAGCGTCAATCGTCTGGATGGTCGCGAATTCCAGGAAGGGCCGGTCGCTCGCAAGGCGCTGGAACTCTACATGGATTGGGCACACGGAGGCAGCGCCAGCGAAGAGTGAGCCGCCATCGACCGCCAAGGCAATGATATCATTGTCTGGCGGCGCTGGCCTCGAAGGCAGCCCTTGTCATGCTGTAGGAGGCAAATGGCTCGTCGTGATAGGTGGTCCGACGCGCCTGCGACAGGCCGAGCTTTTGCGCGACGCGGATGGAGGCAGCGTTGCCGGGGGCAATATCGGCAATGACGCGGTCGAGCTCGAGCGTCTGGAAGGCATGGGCGAGCACGGGCTTTGCCGCTTCCGTCGCATAGCCCTTGCCCCAGGCAAGCCTGTTCAGCCGCCACCCGATCTCGATGTCAGGCCCGATGGCATCGGCGGGTATCAGCAATATCCAGCCGAGGAATTGCTCGGGATTTTCTCGGGCGCGGATCGACCAGTAACCCAGGCCATCGCCGAAATCCGCTTCGATCCGGCCTTTCACGAAAGTCCGATGTGCTTCCCCATCGTGCCAGGGGCCGGGAATGAAGCGCGTCACCTCCGGATCGCGATCCATGGCGATGCAGTCGCCAAGGTCGGCCATGGTGCGGGGGAGGACGATCAATCGCTCGGTTTCGAAGTTTGGAAGCGCCATAGAGATATCTCCACAACTGCCAATGACGGGAGAATATCAAAAGCGCGTTTGAGCTCAACCTGACTTGCATGGAATCGCGGCGAACTGACCGCGATTCCAGTGTATGCTTCGTATCGATGGCGATGCCGAGCGGGCTACTCCGCTTCCTTCTTCGGGCTGACCCACCAGCAATACACAGCTCCGAGCGCCAGCAGCACGCAGGTTCCGAGAAACACTGCGGGCATGCCGATATGGCCGCCGACGAAGCCGCCCATGACAGGCCCTGCCACCTGGCCGACATATTGCGACGAGATGGATAGGCCGAGAATGCTGCCCGTCGCCGCGTCCGGCACGTTATGTCGGATTACGGCGGTGATGCAGGGCAGAAGGCCGCCGAGCGCCACGCCCATCAGGAAGCGTAGCGCGATCAGCTGCCAGGCCGAGGTTACGAATGCCTGTGGTATCAACAGCAGCGCCGCAACCGCAAGGGCTGCGGTGATGACGCTCCAGTAGCCGATGCGGTCAGCGAGCTTGCCGAGCCAGGAGGACGACAGGATGCTGCCGAGCGCCGCAGCCGCCATGACGACGCCCGAGACCATCGTCACATTGGTGTCGCTGACGAACTGCGCGACATAGACTGTTATGATCGGCTCGATCGACATGTTGGCGAGCATCAGCAGCATGCCGAGCGACAGCATAGCGATGACCGGGCGCTTGTCCGGAATGGAGGCCCAGCTGCCGCTGGCCTTTGCGGCCTTCTTCCGGGCCGTGGATTTCTCCTCCTTGATGAGAAAAGTTGTGGCAAGGAAGGTGAAGAAGATCACGCCGCCGGCCAGCAGGAAGGTGCCGCGAATGCCGATAACAGGCGGCAGCGCGCCGCCGATCAGCGGTCCGACGAGATTGCCCGCCATGATGCCGGCAGACAGCGTGCCGAGCGCCCAGGCGGAGCGATGCTTCGGCGTCTGCGCGGCCACCAGCACCATCGATCCCGAGGCATAGCCGCCGGCAAGGCCGGTGAAGAGGCGCAGCACCACCAGTTCCCAGACGTTTCCGGCCATGCCCATCAGCGAAATCGCCACCGTCATGCCGAGGCTGGCGCGGATCAGCATCAGTTTGCGGCCGTAGATATCGCCGAGCCGTCCCCAGAGCGGGGCGACGAAAGCGGCCGCAAAGAAGGTGGCGCCATAGGCGATGCCGGACCATTGCACGATCGCGGCCTTATCGCTGATGCCGAGTTCCTCGACATAGAGCGGCAGGAAGGGGAGCAGCAGCGTCATTGCCACGATCGTCGTGAACGAGCCGAGGAGGCAGATGATCAGGTTCCGCATCCAATGCGCGGTTTCCGGCTCTGCCGGTGCGGCGGCATCCCATCTCGTCTCGGTCATTTCTCGGCCTTTGCATTCAATGTGTAAAACAGTTCCTGGCTACCAGATGCCAGAATATGACCCTTTGCCGCGGCGATGAGATCGGCGCGGGTGAACAGGTCGGGAAGGTTCAGTCGGTCGACATCGAGCGCATAGACGGTGACGTGGTAACTATGCACGCGCTCGTCATTCCAGGGAGGGCAGGCGCCCATATAGCCGCCATGCGGCCCGTCCTTCAAGTTGCCGCCGCCGGCGCCGTTCTGGCCGCGCCGTCCATAGGCCGTGCGCTCAAGCGGTAGTCCCTGGGCTGAGGGCCCGTTTCCATCCGTACCCTCGGCAAGGCGGGTGCGCGAGGCGGGAATATCGGCCAGCACCCAATGAACGAATTCCATCCGCTTGAAATCCCTAGAGATGGTCTTGTCGGCCTTGTTGAAGAGCGAGAAATCCGTGGGAACGTCGGGGTCGACCATGGTCAGCGCATAGGAGCGCGTGCCCTTCGGCCCCTTCGACCAGGATACGGCAAGGCTCTTGTTCGGTCCGGGTGCGGATTTGTCTGATGATGTCGAAATGCAGGAGGCGTTTTCCGGCAGCAGCATCCGGCCGTTGCTCTTTGTGAACGTCACTTTGAGATCGGCCGATATCGCCGGCGTGGCGACAGCTGCGGCGATGAAGGCGGCGTTCAGAACTTTGAGCATGGTTTTCATGGTGTTGCCCTTTCGTGTTGCGGCTCCTGTGAGCCTTCGAGGGCAGGGTCTAACAAATTCGTGCCGAGCATCTGCGCACGCAAACGCTCAAAAAGCGGTCGCAAACGCTCACGTGCTGCGAAGTCGCTCCGCGAAACGGCGGGGCGAGCGATAGCCGGTGGCAAGGGCAGCCTCACGCAGCGAAAGTCCGTCCTCGCTGAGCAACGTTGTCGCCAGCGCCACGCGCTCGCTTGCCAGTACATCCCGCAGGGAGGTGCCCTCGCGTGACAGCCGCCGACGCAGCGTTGCATTGCTCGTGCCGAGCTCGCTGGCGATGAGATCGGCCGTCCATGGGCGATCCGGCTGCCAGCGCACCATCGCCCGCACCGCCTCGGCGGTTGTCTCGGGCGAGCCGGGCAGGGCGCCGCGCATGCCGAGCACCATCAATATCTCCAGAAGCCTGTGCTCGATCAGCGGGATCGGCATATTACCGCCGGCAATGCCTTCGCCCGCATGGTTGATGGCCGCTGCCAATAGCGGATCGAGCGGCAGGTCGATCTGCAATGCGGTCTGGGCGGGCGGAAATGCCTTTGCCGCACGGCGCGTCAAATCCGCGGGAAAGGTAATGAAGATCGCCCGATAGACACCGGTCTGCGGATCGGGATCGTTGACGACATCACCGCTCCAGCCGGCTGGCAGCACGATCACCGTGCCGGCCGCAAAATGCCGCTGTCGCCCCATGCTGACGATTTCCTTGGAACCTTCCAGGATGGCGACGATTGACACCTGTGAAAAGGCCGAGCCGGCAATGCGCTCGCGTTCGCGCGTGACGAAGGTGAAAAGCGTGGAATAGCTGCCGATGCCGGTCGGCGCGACCGCCGGGCGGTTATCCTTCGCCGCCAGGCGGCGCAGCTTTTCCAACATGTGATGATGAGCCTCGGACACTGCGATGGCTTCCTGCTGATCGGGGGTGCCGACGAGTGTGGACCACACGGATGGCAATGCCAAGTCCGCAAAGCGCCTTGTTGGTTCGCATGCCTCATGTTATTTTCTGATTGCATCTTGCAATCGGTTTTGACGCGCCACCAGAAGCATTGTGCGTCTGCAAAGGAGGAGGCACATCATGAACTCTCTCGAAAATGCCCGCTGCAACACGGTCAAGCGTCTCTTTGCCGCTTATCTGGCGCAGCATCCCGATATCGTCGATCCGATGCTGACCCCGGATTTCACCTTTTCCAGTCCGCGCGACGATCATATTGATAAGAAACGGTACTTCGAGCATTGCTGGCCGAAGGAGAAGGTTTTTCGCGACATTCATATCGAACATCTGGTCGCCGACGGCGATGATGTGATCATTGGCTATCGTGCCGAGAAGATGGATGGCGGCAGCTTTCGCAATGTCGAGCTGATCCGCTTTGCCGGCGACCGGATCGCTGAGGTGAACGTCTATTTCGGACGGAATTTGTAGACCAATGCCAGGAAAAATGCGCCGCGGTTTTCCGCCCGGAATTGCTTAAACAAAGTTTCACTCAGCCAGCCGTGATCGCCGCCACTGCCGCTGCAAGCGCCGTTGCGGGGCCGGTTATCGGTTGCGGATGACCTTCCGGAAGAAGGCGTGCCGCGTCCGTCATGGAAGCCTGCGCGAAGGCGATCGTAACGGGACCTTCGCTATTGGCTGCGCTAACCGCATCGGCAATGGAGGCAAGATAGGCCGATAGCTCGCCTGCGCGAAAATGCGCCCATGCGCCCGGCACCAGTCGAACCTCGATTTCGGCTCCTGTTGCCTTCGCCGCTGCTTCGAAGAGAGCTGTCGTCGGTACGATAGTCGTTTCGACCGTACACAGCACAATGACCTTGCCGCCGGCCTTGGTGGCTTCCTCGGCCAGCGCCGCGTCCGCCCTGATGATCGGCGCGGTCGCGCCGCCGGCGACCTTCGAAACGGCCGGGCCGAGCGTCGAGCAGTTGAGCACGACGGCATCCGCATCCTCTGCCAGATGCCAGAGAAGGGCGGCCGTTTCCGTCGATATCTCATCCGTCAGTCGCCCCACCTTTTCGGCGTCGAGAAGAAGGTCGGCGCGGACATGATGACGCAGCATGCCGCCGGGCAGCCCCAGCGCTTTGGCCGCGGCTTCATAGACGGCAATGTTGCTCTCGGCGGTGTGCAGGCAGGTTATCGTCACGGAGATTTCTCGCAATGGCAGAAGGTCCGTGAACCTAGCCTCGACAAGGTGCTTTGTCGACATTTCGGCGTTGGGCTTCACCATCTATCCAGGCGTCATCATATGCAATAGTGTTAGTTTCTAAGTCGATGCTATAATCAATTGAAAAATAGGGCAATTTTTGCTCCCGCGTGCAACTTTTTTGGCATGTCGCCGGTTGCTCTTCCAGGCGACCGCTCCTATGTTCCGGTTCACCTGCCGACCGCAATTTTTTGCCAAGAGGAGATATGACCATGGCTTTCGAATTGCCTGCACTTCCCTACGATTACGACGCCCTTTCGCCTTTCATGTCGCGTGAGACCCTCGAGTATCACCACGACAAGCACCACAAGGCTTACGTCGACAACGGCAACAAGCTCGCTGCGGAAGCAGGTCTTGCCGATCTGTCGCTCGAAGAGATCGTGAAGAAGTCCTTCGGCACCAATGCAGGCCTCTTCAACAATGCAGCCCAGCACTACAACCACATCCATTTCTGGAAGTGGATGAAGAAGGGCGGCGGCGGCAACAAGCTGCCGGGCAAGCTCGAAGCAGCCTTCGCTTCCGATCTCGGCGGCTATGACAAGTTCAAGGCCGATTTCGCCGCTGCCGGCGCCACTCAGTTCGGCTCGGGCTGGGCATGGGTTTCCGTCAAGAACGGCAAACTCGAAATCTCCAAGACCCCGAACGGCGAAAACCCGCTCGTTCATGGCGCAGATCCGATCCTCGGCGTCGACGTTTGGGAACACTCCTACTACATCGACTACCGCAACCTGCGTCCGAAGTACCTCGAAGCCTTCATCGACAGCCTGATCAACTGGGACTACGTCCTGGAGCGCTACGAAGCCGCTACGAAGTAAGGTTTGCCGCATAGGCTGGCTTTCGCACCCGGCGTCTTTTCGGCGTCGGGTGTTTTCTTATCCGCCGGCCTTTATTGATGTATCTGGATGCCGTATCGCGGCCCCAGGAGACTGCCCAAGGAGGCTGAATGCCATCAGCACCGCTCTTCCGTTTTGGTGTCATCGCCGATCCGCAATATGCCGATCTTGAGCCTAACCTGACCCTCAATCGCTATCCGGCGAAAAGCCTCGACAAGCTTCGCGATGCAATTGAGGAGTTCAATCGGCACGATCTCGCCTTCGTGGTGACCCTCGGCGACATCATCGACCGCCAATGGAAGAGCTTCGATGCCATTCTGCCGGTCTACGAGGCTTTGCGTCACGCTAAGCATTTCCTCCTCGGCAATCACGATTTCGCCGTGGCGCCAGAACATCTCGGCAGCGTATCCGCCCGTGTGGGCATGCCGTCCGCCTATTACGATTTCAGCCATTCCGGCTATCGCTTCATCGCGCTCGATGGCAATGAGATCAGCGTCTTCGCCCCGCCCGAAGACGACCCGCGCCGGCAAGAGGCGAAGGCGTTGATGAAGCGTCTGGGGGATTCGGGCGCGACGAACGGCCAGCGTTGGAACGCAGCCATCAGCGATGCGCAATTCGACTGGCTTGCCGCGAAGCTTCGGGAGGCAAAGGCGGTGGGCGAAAAGGTCGTCGTCATGAATCACTACCCGGTCTTCCCGGATAATCCGCACAACGCGCTCGACAGCGACCGCATGCTTTCGCTTCTGGCCGAGCACGACCATATCATCGCTTACCTTAACGGCCACAATCACGCCGGCAATTTCGGGGTGTCGGACGGTACCTATTTCGTCAATTTCATGGGCATGGTGGATACGGAAGACACCAGTGCCTATTCGATCGTCTCCGTCTACGATGACCGGCTCGAGATCACTGGTTTCGGGCGCGAGACAGATAGAACGCTAGCGCTGCGCTGAGGCTCACTCCGCCGCCATCCGCATCTCGGTGACGTCCCTCTTCGGCGGCGTGCCGAACATGCGGGCATATTCGCGGCTAAATTGCGAGGCACTTTCATAGCCCACCTGATAAGCAGCGCTCTCGACATTCGCATGGCCCGCAACCATCAGGCGCCGGGCTTCGAGCAGCCGCATCTGCTTCTGATATTGTAGCGGGGTCATCGAGGTCAGCGTCTTGAAATGCTGATGGAAGGAGGAGGGGCTCATGCGCGCGGCCGCCGCCAGCTGCTCGATCCGCACCGTTTCAGCGAAATTGTCGCGCAGCAGGCGAATGGCCTCGGCGATGCGCCGCGTCTGGCCATCCGGCAGCACCAGCTTGCACACCTCGCCGCTATTCGGGCCGGTCAGCAGCCAGAAGCAGATTTCCCGCATGATCGTCGGATAGAGCACCGGAATGGCGCCTGGGGTCGCAAGCAGGCGCGTCAACCGTACAAGGCAATCGGCGAGTTGGTCGCTGAGATCCTCGACGAAGATGCCGAGCCGGGCGCTGCCTGTCGGCTTCGGCGGCTTGTCGAGCTGTTCCATCACCTCGCGCAGCACGCCGACATCGAATTCGAGCGAGATCGCCATGTAAGGCTTCTCCTCGCTTGCCTCGACCACCTTGCCGGCTGCGGGCAATTCTATGCTGATGATGAGGGCCTGCATCTCGGCATAGTCGATCACCCTCTCGTTCAGCATCAATTGCTTTGCGCCCTGTACGATGACGCAGAGTGCCGGCCGGTAGACCATCGCATGCGGCATCTTCAGTTCTGTCGAGCGCATGATATGCAGACCATCGATGCCGGTCGAATACAGCCCGTTCTCGCCGACATCGCTGGCCTCGATGAATTGGGTGATCGCCTCTTTCAGGGCTGATGACATGACCGATCTCCAAGGCTGGATGTGCTTGCTCTCATCATAGCAGTGCGCTGCGACCCGACAAGGCACTTGGAGGAATAGGCAAGAAATTCGAGAGTTCCCGCATTCAAGGAAATGCCTTGGCGAGCGTAGATTCCGGTCATCAAGCATTCCCTGGAGAACGGCAATGACAATGGAAAATACCGATAAATCAAAGGCGAAGATCGCAATCATCACCGGCGGCAGCCGCGGGCTTGGGCGCAATGCCGCCATTCATCTCGCCCGACGCGGCGGCGATGTCATCCTGACCTACAATGCGAATAAGGCAGAAGCCGATAGCGCCGTTGCCGAGATCGAAGCGCTCGGCCAAAAGGCGGTTGCCTTGCAGCTCGAAGCCGGCGATGTTGCATCCTTCGGCGCGTTCGTTGCCGAGGTCGGTCGCTCGCTGCAGCAAGTATGGGGCCGTGATCGCTTCGATTTCCTCGTCAACAACGCCGGCACCTCCTATCACGCTTCCATTGCGGAGACGACGGAAGCCGAGTTCGACAAGCTCTACAACGTCCATCTCAAGGGCGTGTTCTTCCTGACGCAGAAGCTGCTGCCGCACATCAATGACGGTGGCCGTATCGTCAATGTCTCCTCCGGCCTTGCCCGCTTCAGCAATCCGGGCTCATCCGCCTATGCGTCGATGAAGGGTGCGGTTGAAGTTCTGACGCGCTATCTCGCCGGGGAGCTCGGCGCTCGCGGCATCGCCGTAAACACCGTAGCGCCCGGCGCGATCCAGACGGATTTCAGCGGCGGCATCGTTCGCGACAATCCGGAGGTCAACAGGATGGTCGCTTCCATGACGGCGCTCGGTCGAGCCGGCCTGCCCGACGATATCGGCCCGATGATCGCCTCGCTGCTGTCGGACGACAATCGCTGGGTCAACGGCCAGCGCATCGAAGTCTCGGGCGGGATGATCCTTTAACTCGTCATCGTCTCTGCGATCTATAGCATCTCAGCCGGTGGCGGCTGAGCTGTTTATCTGCCAGCCATTCACCCAGATTTGACGCAGGCCGTCGCCTTCGCCCTTGAACCAGAGCCCGGTCGGCTGGCAGTCCTCGATACGATCGCTGCGGAAATTGCGGATCGCCTGACGCAGCTCGCACCAGGCGACGATGTTGGCGGTTTCGGAATAATAGATCAGCGCGATCGGCCGGATGATGCGCTCGGTGGCGCGGCCGAGTTCGTCACGATAGGCAAGGTCGAGCTTTTCCTCGTCGCGAATGGCGCGGCGCACCAGCGAAAGATCGATGGCCGAAGCCGAGGGTGCCGCAAAGCCCCAGGCATGCAGCGCATTGGCATCCAGGGTCTGGCGCAGGGGCGGCGGCACGGCGCCGGCGATCTTGGCGGTGACGCGCTTGGCCGCCTGCTTCAGCTCCGCATCTCCTGTGCGCTCCAGCAGCGCCAGCGACAACACGATCGCTTCCATTTCCTCGATGGAAAACATCAGCGGCGGCAGGTCGAAGCCAGGCCGCAAGATGTAGCCGATGCCTCGCTCGCCCTCGATCGGCACCCGCATCGCCTGCAGCGCGGCGATATCGCGATAGACGGAGCGCACGGTCACCTCCAGCCGGGCGGCAATATCGGCGCCCGTCACCGGCTTCTTGGCCAGCCGCAGGATCTGGATGATCTCGAAAAGGCGTGACGCCTTGCGCATTTCTTGCCTCGAAGATGAAGGCTACTGACAATACCCCGTCAGTTGGATCTCTTTATAAGATCGCCTATTCGCTTGAAAATCAACAATTTCCTCTCCGGATTTCATGGAGAGATCGATAGGCAACTGACATGGGTTACGCAGAAAATCTCTGGCTTTTCTTCATTCTTCTCTTAGGGATCATCATCGTTCCCGGCATGGACATGCTGTTTGTCCTCGCCAATTCCCTGACCGGCGGCAGCAATCGCGGCCTTGCCGCGACGGGCGGCATCATGGTCGGCGGCGCGGTGCATTCGTTGAACGGTGCTGTCGGCATCGGCCTGCTGATGCACTTCGTGCCCGTTCTCTTCAATCCGCTGCTTGTGATCGGTGGTGCCTATATGGCCTTCATCGGCTACACGCTGATGCGCAGTTCTATCACAGTCGGGGGCGAGGGGCCGGCCGGCAGCCGTTCCGCCTGGAAAGCTTTCCGGCAGGGCGCGGTCACTTGCCTCATCAATCCCAAGGCCTATCTCTTCATCTTTGCCGTGTACCCGCAATTCCTGAAGCCAGACTACGGCCCGATGTGGATACAGGCGGTCATCATGGGAGCCATGACCATCGCGACGCAATTTGCCGTCTATGGAGCTCTTGCCGTCACTGCCGGGCGCAGCCGCGACCTGCTGGTCGCCAATCCCAAGGCAACCGCCTTTGCCGGCCGTGCAGCCGGGCTGCTGCTGGTCGCCGTCTCCATATTTACGGTCTGGGAGGGTTTGAAGATGGCGTGAGGGTTGACGCGGCGAATGAGTGTGTCGGCAGCATGACACTGATTTCACTTGGCTCTCACCACTTTGTGACTTCATTGCCGGAGAGGAAACCGGCAAACATGTCGCCGTAATCATGCGCCGGCCGCGCAAGCGGTCCTCACCATTTGCGAAGAGGTAGGAGAACGAAATGAAGTGGAAAGCGATTGTGATAGCGACGGCTCTGGCCGGCGTTGCACTGGGTTCGGTCGTCGCAGCCGACGGCACGCACGACTCCCGCATCGGTATGATGAAGAAGATCGGCGGCGCCACGGGGGCTCTCGGCGCGATTGCCAAGGGCGACAAGCCCTATGATGCCGATATCGTCAAGGCGTCTTTGACCACGATCGCCGAAACCGCCAAGGCCTTCCCCGATCAGTTCAACCCGCAGAGCGACAAGTCCGATGCCGAGGTCAATCCGAAGATCTGGGACAATCTCGATGACTTCAAGGCGCATGCCGCCAAGCTTTCCACCGATGCCGAGACGGCGCTTGCCCAGCTGCCCGCCGACAAGGCCGGCGTCGGCGCGACGCTGAAAACCCTCGGCGGCAGCTGCGGCGCCTGTCATCAGGCCTACCGCATCAAGAAGGACTAAGCGGTAGGTCGGCCTCGTCTAGAGCAATTCCAGGAAAAGTGCGCAGCGGTTTTCCGTCCGGCATTGCGTAAGGGCAAAAGCATGGAGCCTTTTCACGTTTCGAAGAAAGGCGGCAAGGTTCTAGAAATCGATTTTGGTATCCGCATCGGTTTCGTCGCTGATGCGGAGCTTTATGGGTTTAGAGCTAGGGGGTAGTTGTGATGGCGCGCTTTGTCCGGTGGTTGCTTTGCCTATTCGGCGTGATCATTCTCGGCGGTGGCGCATTCTATGTCATCACCGCGCCGTCGCCCTTGCCCGCGAGCCATTGGGCCAATCTCGGCGATCCCGATGTCAAGAATGGCGAGATGGTCTTCTGGGCCGGCGGCTGCACGAGCTGTCATGCGGCACCCGGCGCCCAGGGCGAAGCCAAGCTGGTGCTTTCGGGCGGCTTGGCGCTGACCAGTCCCTTCGGCACCTTCCATGTCCCCAATATCACGCCGGATGAGAAGGCGGGGCTTGGCAGCTGGTCACTTGCCGATTTCGGCAACGCGATGAAGCGCGGCGTCGGGAAGAACGGCGAACATCTCTATCCGTCCTTTCCCTATGGCTCCTATGCCCGCATGAGCGATAAGGACATCAACGATCTCTGGGGCTTCCTGAAGACGCTGCCGAAGAGCAATAACGTCGCGCCTCCGCATGAGCTGCCCTTTCCCTTCAACATCCGGCTGGCGCTTGGCGGCTGGAAGTTCCTTTATCTCAACGATCAGCCGCGCGTCGTGCTTGCCAGTGCCGACGACAAGATCAAGCGCGGGCAGTATCTGGTGGAAGGGCCGGGGCATTGCGGCGAGTGTCACGCCCCGCGTGACAGCCTCGGTGGCTTCGTGAGCGGCCAATGGCTGGCGGGCGCGCCCAATCCGGAAGGCAAGGGCCAGATTCCGGATATCACACCCGGCTCCAAGGCCATCGGCAGCTGGAGCGCCGGCGACATCGCCAATTACCTCGAAACCGGCTTTACCCCAGACTATGACTCCGCCGGCGGCTCGATGGCCGAGGTCCAGCAAAACATCGCCCACCTGCCGGCAACCGACCGCGAGGCCATCGCAGCTTATTTGAAGGCGCTTCCGGCAAAATAAGCCGCAAGTGGTTCAAGCCGCGCCGGAACGCTTGGCGAGATAGAGATGTGTTTCATAATGCAGCTCGAACTCGCCGCCATGCGCGTCGATGGCATCGGCGAGCCCGGAAAGCAGCGCTTCCCGCTGATCCTCCGTCAAGAGCCGGTAGCTTGAGAGCGTGCGCAAAAGGTCGGTGTAGCTTTGTGCCGTGTGTGATCGGTTCCAGTGATAGCTGTGATGGACCGGCATTTCGAAATGGTCGGACTGCTGTAGCTCCGCAGCAAAGGGACCATCAGGCAGATACCATGCCTCGACGGGCGGGCCTAAAAGCTGCGGCGCATAATGGGCATAGATCTCGGCGAATCGTCCGGCAAGCGGCTGCTCAGGCCTCATCGGCACATTGCCGAAGACCGCGAGTGCTCCTCCCGGTGCGAGGAGGGCGGCCGTCTTGGCGAAGCGCAGTTCCGGGGAAACCCAATGGAAGGATTGTGCGGCCGCTATGAGTTTGAAGCTCTCCGGCTCGCCAGGCCATGCTTCGAAGGTGGTTTGCTGAAGCCGCACCTGCGGAAATCCCGCCAGTCTTTCGCTTGCAACCGCAATCAGCTCTGCGCCGGGATCGAGCGCCAGAATGGAAAGGCCGCGGCGGGCAAAGCTCTCGGTTGCCTGCCCAGTGCCGCATCCGATCTCAAGGACCTTATCCTTGGGTTCCAGGCCGACGAAACGGATGACGTCAGTAAACAGCGCATCGGGATAAAGCGGGCGCGATGTGTTGTAGAGACTGGCGACACCATCGAATGTGAATCGCTGTTCCAAGGCGCATCTCCAGTTGCAGGCTTAGGCCGACAGCCATTTTTCTAGCGCATTTTCCATCAAGCTTACAGCTATGGGATTCGGCAACGGGAGAGGGCGGTCGTGGACGCAAGAGTGACGCAAAAGGTTCCTTATTTCAGCCAGTGGGAAACGCCCGACATGACGCTGGCAGTCGTGGCAGAGGGTGCGCAGGCGGCTTTGCTCCGGGATCCCCTCTGGGCGTCCTCCGGTGCTGGCAGCGTCGAGGACTATGCGCGCTGGGCCGGCAATCTCTGCGGCATGGCCTGCCTGAAGATGGTGCTTGCCGCCCGTACCGGCAAAGCCATGCCGATCATGAATCTCGCTATGGGCTGCCGGGATTATGGCGGCTATGTCGAGGAGGCGGATGGCCGGATCAAGGGCTTGATCTACGCGCCGTTCGTTCCCTTCGTTAAGGACCGCTTTGATCTGAATGCCCGGGTCGTCACCGGGATTTCCGTCGCCGATATCGCCGATATTCTCACGCAGTCCGAATTTTTCATCGCGTCCGTCCATCACTCCATCCGTTGGCCCGAGACCGAGCCGCCGACCAAGGGCGGCCATCTCGTGCTGGTGACGGCCGTCGACGGAAAGAATATCCGCTTCCACAATCCCTCCGGTCACATCGATGCGACGCGCGAGAATGCGGAAATGCCGCTGGAGATGTTCGAGAGGTTCTTTGCAGGCCGCGGGATCGCCATCGATCGCTAAGGCGCTTCAGGGCGCAAAAGCGGAAACGCTCTAAAGATCAGAGCATTCAATGACGATCCTGTTAAAGGCCGGCATCAGGCGAGAGCCTGCAGATAGCGCATGCCGGTGACCGGGCGCGGCTTGAAATCCATGTTTTCGTAGAAGCGATGGGCCTGGAAATTGCCCGTTGCGGCACCGACCGAAAGGTAGCTGCAGCCGGCCTTGCGGGCGATATCGCGGGCGCGGTCGACGAGATGCTGTCCGACGCCATGACCACGATGACCGTCGCGCACGAAGAGATGGTGCAGATCCATGCCGCGCTGGCCTTCCTGCGCCTTGTAGAGCGGCACGAGGATGGCGTAGCCGAGCAGCCCATGTTCACCTTCGGCAACGAGCGCCGTGATCCACGGCACCGGGCCGAAGAGATCGCGCTCGAGCTGCTCGGGCGTGGTGCCCGAGGGGTCGCCATGATGGGCAGCCAGCAGCCGGATCATGTCGTTAAGTTCGGGCAGGTCGCGCGGCTGTGCATTGCGGATGGTCAGCACCGGCGGGCGGAGAAGTGAGATGTCGCTGTCGTCTAGCATGGCATTCTGCGTCCTTGTTTTTTAATGAGCCGTCAGGACGCTGCCGATACAACAAAGCCGCCTGACGGCGGCTTGTTGACAATATGATCTGTCTTGGCCGCCCGTTACAGGTACAGCCAAAAATACGAGCAATTATGGAGCGCGTGCGTGATCATGGGCGCATCAATGATCCGGTTCAGTGCATTTGTCAATGGGGGCTCAGTGCTCGTGCTCGCATAGTCCGTGATCGGAAAGTGCACGGATCACATAGCAGTCTTCAATGCTGTGGCCGTCGCAATGCGAGACGATGCGCTCCAGCTCATGTTCCAGCCGCTTCAGCTGCGCGATCTTGATGCGCACATCCTCCAGATGCTCCTTGGCGATGCGGTCTGCGCCGACACAGGGACGGTCCGGATGCTGGCTGAGGGAGATCAATTCCTTGATGGCATCGATGGTCAGGCCGAGGTCGCGGCCATGGCGGATGAAGGCAAGTCGCTCCAGATCCGTCTTGGAGTAGCGTCGCTGATTGCCTTCGCTGCGTTCCGGCTCCGAGATCAGTCCCATCTGCTCATAATAACGGATCGTCGGCACTTTCACGCCGGTCTGCTTGGATAGATCGCCGATCGTCAGCATACATGACCTCCAATACCTCTAGTCTCTAGAGCAATATATGAGGCCATTCGTGGAAATTGCAAGGCCGAGTAGTCGTGGCAACTGGCTGGAATGTTCCGCTGGCTGCGCCATCGTCCGGTCGTCGCCACAAAAAAGGTGGCTTCCAATTCATCGTCATAAATAGTATACCCCCCTATATTATAAATCGAGGCCACGATGTCCCATACCGTTCGTCAGCAAGCCAAGCTTCTCTCCCGCGTCCGCCGTCTCAAGGGGCAGATGGAAGCGGTGGAGCGCGCGCTCGAGGCAGAACGTCCCTGTGGGGAAATCCTGCAGCTGCTTGCCTCCATTCGCGGCGCCCTCACAGGGCTGACCGGGGAGGTTCTGGAAGACCATCTGCACGAGCATGTGCTGCATGCCGAAAGCGAAGAGGCTCGCCGGCAGGCGGTCGATGAGATAGCCGACGTGCTGAAGACCTATCTGCGGTGACAGGCTTCAGGCGTTCAAAGAGAGAGTAATGTCATGAGTATTTCCTCCGAAATGGGCCACAGCCACGTCTTCCTGGGCTCCGATCATCAGCGCAACGAACGTCGCATCTGGCTCGTCATCGCGCTGACTGCCGTCATGATGGTGATCGAGATCGGCGCGGGCACGATTTATGGTTCGATGGCGCTGCTTGCGGATGGCTGGCATATGTCGACCCATGTCAGCGCCATGCTGATCTCGGCGCTTGCCTATCTCTATGCGCGCCGGCATGTGCACAATGCGCGCTTCACCTTCGGCACCGGCAAATTCGGCGATCTCGCAGGTTTTGCCAGCGCCATCGTGCTCGCCTTGATCGCGCTGATCATGGGCTGGGAGAGCATTTTGAGATTGCTCGATCCGGTGGCGATCAATTTCCGCGAGGCCATCGCAATTGCCGTTGTCGGCCTCGTCGTCAATCTCGTCAGCGCCTGGTTGCTCCGCGACGATCACAGCCATCATCACCACGGCCATGCCGGCCACGGGCACAGCCATGGCCACACTCATGATCATGACCATCACCACGATCACGACGACGGTCATCATCACGGCCATGGCCAAAAAGGCGGCAGGGATAACAATCTGCGCTCCGTCTATGTCCATGTCATCGCCGATGCGATGACCTCGGTTCTTGCCATTGTCGCCCTGCTGCTCGGCAGCCGCTTCGGCTGGACCTTCCTCGATCCGGTCATGGGCATTGTCGGCGGACTGGTGATCCTGCAATGGGCATGGAGCCTGCTGCGTGCCTCCGGCGCCGTTCTCCTCGATTTCATTCCGCACGGTGAAGATCTGCCCGAGGAGATTCGCGAGGCGATCGAGACGGATGAGGACCGTATCACCGATCTGCATGTATGGCAGGTCGGCCCGGGGCATCATGCCGCGATCGTCGCGGTCGCAACGACTGTCTCGCGTGATCCGTCCTTCTACAAGGCGCGGCTTGCCGAGATCCACGAGCTCTCCCACGTCACGATCGAAGTTACCGTCGACAAGGCGGCATAGAATCCGCTAGCAATCGGTAAGGTCAGAGGCTCGCCATATTCCTCGCATAGCCCAAGACCTGCCGATTCTGCTGGAGGCCCTCAATATGCCCACATTGCTCACCCGCCGCCGCCTCATGGCAGGTTCGGCGCTGCTTCTTCCCGCCCTGACGCTCGGCCCCGCCACGCTCTTTGCACAAGATAGTGCGGCGCCCCAGACGCCTCCTGCGACGGACAATTCGGCAACGCCCGGTGCCAGCGGTCAGAGCCCGCAAAGCGACAGCGGAACGCAGGACAATTCGCAGCTGTCGGATGATGTCGACAAGCAGCTTGCCGATCTGGAAAAGAGGACCGGCGGGCGCCTCGGCGTCTCTGTGCTCGACACCGAAACCAACATTTCCCTCGGCCATCGCGAAGAGGAGCGTTTTCCCCTGTGCAGCACCTACAAGGCGCTCGCTGCCGGCTTCGTCTTGGCGCGTGTCGATCAGGGTACGGAAAAGCTCGACCGTCGTGTCACCTATGGCAAGGACAAGGTCGTCACCTATTCGCCGGAAACAGAAAAGCACGCCGACGGCGATGGCATGACCATTGCCGAACTTTGCAATGCTGCGGTTACGCTCAGCGACAATACCGCAGGCAATCTGTTGCTCGAAAGCTTCGGTGGCCCGGCGGCGCTGACCTCTTGGCTGCGCACAACAGGCGACACCGAAACCCGCCTCGACCGCAACGAGCCCGATGTCAATCAGGCCGTCAAGGATGACCCGCGCGACACCACAACGCCGGATGCCATGCTCGATAGCATCGGTCTCCTGACGCTTGGCAACACGCTCTCGGAGACGTCAAGGGATCAGCTGGTCAACTGGCTGGTCGCCAACACCACCGGCAACAACCGCCTGCGCGCGGGCCTGCCGAAGGAGTGGAAGGTCGGCGACAAGACCGGCACGGGCAATAATGGTTCCTATGCCGATATCGCTGTGATCTGGCCACCGGATCGGGGGGCAATCCTGGTCACGACCTTTGTTGCCGAGGCGACAGCACCTGCAAAGGACGTCGAGGCAGTTTTTGCCGAGGTCGGCAACATCGTCGTCGGCATGGTCGGGCAATAGCGAAATATTGATAATAAAAACAAGATGATATGAGCGAGATGTGAATCAGGTTCGTATCGTCTTCATGTAACCTGGCAGTTTACTCAGACGAGCGCCAATGCCGACGCCGCACTGTCCGTCTCCTGGTCGCTGTCACTATCGCGATTGCCGGCGCCAAGCTTCTGCTTGATCTCATCCGCGATCTGGTCGTTGATCGCCTTCTGCTGGTCGGCCGGTAGGGACTTGAAGGAATCTTCCGTCAGGCCATGCGCCTCCAGATATTGCGCCCGGATCTTCTGGGCAGGCGTCATATTCGCCCATTTGGCAAACTCGTCGAGAATATCCTGATCGGACTGCTCGCTTGACGATGCCGAGCTGCTTCCGCTCGACGCCGTCGCGCTGTTCTGATCGCTGCCACCGTCCGATGTCGACGACGACGCGCTGCCGTACTGGCTGAGCCACAGGCCGGATGAAATGGAGGAGGGGACGCCGCTGGACGAGACGGAAGGCCCCTGCGAATCGTCCTGCTGGCCGTCGCTATCGCCAGGCAGCGAGAACGGCGTGCTGTCGTCGCTGTCGCTGCTCTGCGAGCTGCGGATTGGCGCACTGAAGTAGTTCTGGGTGCTGCTGTGCACTTTCATCGTCATATCTCCCCAAGGATTGGCGGACCATGACTCCGCAAGCCTGTCCGGGGCTTATGCGCTCAAGCTTCCTCAGGTGCCGCAGAAGGTCTGTAGCACCCGTTCCGCCGGCAATGGCGGCTCGGCATAGGGCGCAAAGGCTGGCTGATCCTCGTAAGGTGTCGCGAGTACCTTCAGCAGAGCCTCGAACAACGAGAAATCACCATCCTCGACAGCAGTTTCGATGGCCTGTTCGATTCGGTGATTGCGGGGAATGAAGGCCGGATTGACCTTGCGCATCGCCGCCGCCCGCGCTGCCGGCGTCTGCGGATCGCGAGCAAGCCGCTCGCGCCAGCGTTCCAGCCAAGGTGCCGCTGCTTGCGGGTCGTTGAACGCGGCGGCGAAATCGGTCACCTCCTCGTCCGCGGCGAGAGCCGCAAGTCGGCGGAAAGTGAGGGTAAAATCAGCGCCCTGCTGCTGCATCGTCGCCAGCAACGACTGGATCAGCTCGAGATCGCCCTCTTCCTCGTTTACGAGGCCGATCTTGGCGCGCATGCCGGCAAGCCAATAGGTCTGAAAGCGCTCGCCATAGGCCTTGATGACGATATTTGCCAGCTCGATCGCCGTATCGACGGAGGGGTCGATCAGCGGAATCAGCGTCTCGCCTAGGCGCGCCAGATTCCATTGGCCGATGGCCGGCTGGTTGGCATAGGCATAGCGCCCGTTGCGGTCGATGGACGAGAAGACGGTCGCCGTATCATAGGCATCCATGAAGGCACAGGGACCGAAATCGATCGTCTCGCCCGATACGGTCATATTGTCGGTGTTCATCACGCCGTGGATGAAGCCGACATGCAGCCAGCGCGCGATCAGCGCCGCCTGCCGGTCGGCCACGGCTTCCAGCAGTGCAAGGTATGGATTTGCATGGTCCCTGATGTCCGGATAGTGCCGACCGATGACATAGTCCGCCAGGATCTTCAGGCTATCCGTATCGCCGCGTGCCGCAAAGAACTGAAAAGTGCCAACGCGGATATGGCTTGCCGCCACGCGCGTGAAAATGGCACCCGGCAGCACCTCCTCGCGATAGACCGGCTCTCCAGTCGTCACGGCCGCAAGCGCCCGCGTCGTCGGAATGCCGAGCGCGTGCATCGCCTCGCTGACGATATATTCGCGCAGAACCGGGCCGAGTGCCGCGCGTCCGTCACCCCGGCGGGAGAAGGGCGTCGGTCCTGGACCCTTGAGCTGGATATCACGGCGTCTGCCGTGGCAATCCTTGACTTCACCGAGGAGGATCGCCCTGCCATCGCCGAGCTGCGGCACGAAATTGCCGAACTGGTGGCCGGCATAGGCCATGGCGATCGGCTGCGATCCCGGCAGCAGCTCGTTGCCGGAAAAGATTGCCGCAGCATTTTGCTTCAGTGCCTCCACATCCAGTCCGAGTTCCCGTGCCAGCACCTCGTTGAACTTGATCAGCTGCGGCGCGGCAACCGGCGTCGGCGCCTGGTCCGCGAAAAACTGCGGCGGCAGGCGCACGTAGCTGTTGTCGAAATCGACCGTCGGCGCCCGAAGCGCGGTATCATCGTGAAGAGGAGAGCTCATGTTCCTAAGGTAGGGCCGACAGGGAGGCGGCGCAAGGCGCTTGCTCCGGGTAGGAAATCATCCTACTTTCTCCTACCAGGCGTGAGGACTTTGCGATGAACGAGAAACTGAGCATTTCGCTCCCCAGTGAAATGGTGGCTGCCATCAAGGCGCGCGTCGATGCGGGCAGTTATGCTTCCACGAGCGAGGTGCTGCGCGCCGCCGTGAGGGTTTGGCTGCGGGAAGAGGAGGAGTATCAGCAACGGATCGCAGCGATCAGACAGAGAGTGAAAACATCGCTCGATGATCCCAGACCAGATCTGAGCATGCAGGATATCGACAACTGGATCGAGACGCTGGCTGCTGAAAAACAGTAACCGCATGAAGCGATACTCCGTCGTATTTCGCGAAACGGCCAAAGCCGATCTTCAGCCGATATTCAGCTACGTGCTGGACCAAAGCAAAAGCAGGGATACAGCGCTCGCCTATATCAAGCGCATCCGGAACAAATGTGTAAAAATCGGCGCTGCGCCCGTCGGTAGCGTTGCTCGCCCCGATCTCGGCGCTGGAATAAGGATGGCCGTCTTCGAGCGCAGCGTCGTCATTCTCTATGTTGTTGAAGAGGAACGCGTGCGCGTCACCAACATCTTCTTCGGAAGCAGAGATTATGCAGCTCTCGTGACGCGTCCTTAGCCACCTTCCAGCTCTCGCGCCATCTCCGCAAGTTTGCGCACCGTATTGAGATTTCGCGAGGTTCCCGCCTTCAGCGCCGGCAGCTTCAGTTTCGAGCGTCCCGAACCATCGGGGTAGTGCACGTATATTTCGCGGCCGGCGATATGCACTTCCTCGCCGCCGGGTGCGACGAGCTTGGTGAGTGCATCCTCCGGAGCCGGATCCTGCAGGAAGGTCACCAGCAGGTAGTTCGGCTTGGCGTGAGGGAAAGGTGAATGTTCCGCCACCCTTTCCAAAACTTCTCGGCTGCGCAGGATCACGCCCGGAGACTTGCCCATCTTGTCCGCCAGCGCCTGTTCCATTCGAGCCCGCACCGTCGCCTCATCTTCGCCGGCACGGAAGACCACATTGCCGCTCTGGATATAGGTGCGCACATCCTGAAAGCCGATCTCCTCACAGAGCGCCTTGAGATCGGCCATGGACAGCATTCCCGTGCCGCCAACATTGACGGCACGCAGCAGGGCGATGAAGACAGTCATGGCTTCCTCCGTTGTTCCGCCTACATCTTCTCGGCGACCTTGACGGCGAAGGAATATTCGAACGCCACTTCCTCCAGGCGCTGGAAGCGGCCGGAAGCGCCGCCGTGGCCGGCATCCATATTTGTCTTCAGGAGAATGGGCGCATTGCTCGTCGTCTTCTCACGCAGCTTGGCAACCCACTTCGCCGGCTCCCAGTAGGTGACGCGCGGATCGGTGAGGCCGCCGAGCGCAAGGATCGGCGGATAGGGCTTTTCGCCAACATTGTCATAGGGGCTATAGGCGGCGATCTGCTCGTACTCTTGCCTGCTGTCGATCGGATTGCCCCATTCCGGCCATTCCGGCGGCGTCAGCGGCAGGGTGTCGTCGAGCATCGTGTTGAGCACGTCGACGAAGGGCACGGCGGCGATGATGCCGGCGAATTTCTCCGGCGCCATGTTGGCGATGGCGCCCATCAGCATGCCGCCGGCCGATCCGCCCTCGGCGATGATCTTCGCGTAGGAGGTGAACTTCTCCTGATTCAAATAGTCGGCGGCTGCGATGAAGTCCTTGAAGGTATTGGTCTTCTTTTCCATCTTGCCTTCTTCGTACCAGGCAAAGCCCTTGTCCTTGCCGCCGCGGATATGGGCGATGGCATAGACGAAGCCGCGATCGGCGAGTGACAGGCAATTGGTGTTGAAGCCGGCCGGAATGGTAACGCCGTAGGCGCCGTAGCCATAGAGCAGGCAGGGTGCGGAACCGTCAAGCGGCGTGTCCTTGCGATAAAGCAGCGTTACCGGCACGGTCTCGCCGTCCCAGGCGGGTGCGAAGACGCGGCGCGTCACGTAGTCGGCCGGATCGTGGCCTGAAGGCACTTCCTGTGTTTTCAGGAGCGTGCGCTCGCGCGTCACCATGTTGTAGTCATAGAGCTGGCTCGGCGTCGTCATCGAGGAATAAGAGAAGCGGATGACATCCGTGTCGTATTCGGCAGCACCTTGCAGGCCGAGAGCGTATGCTTCCTCTTCGAAGGCGATCGCATGCTCCTCGCCTGTGCGGCGATCGCGGATGATGATGCGCGGCAGGCCGTCCTTGCGTTCCAGCCAGAGGAGATGGCGGGCATAGGCGAGGTGGCTGAGGATCAGCGTGCCCGGCTTGTGAGGCACGACCTCGCGCCAGTTTTCCTTGCCCGGCTCCTTCGCCGGCGTCTCCATGATCTTGAAATCCTTGGCGTCGCCGTCATTGGTGAGAATGTAGAAGGTGTCGCCGCCTTCGGTGATCTCGTATTCGATCTCGGTTTCGCGCTCGGCCACGATCTTCGGTTCGGCTGTCAGATCCGAGGTCGGAATGATGCGGTATTCGCTGGTCTCGTGATCGTGGATATCGATGAAGATGTAGTCGTCGAGCAGCGAGCCGCCGACGCCCATGAAGAAGCCCGGATCTTCCTCTTCATACACAAGCCGGTCGTCCGACTGCGGCGTGCCGATGATATGGTGGAAGATCTTCGAGGGGCGATGGTTCTCGTCCTGCAGCGTGTAGAAGAAGCTCTTACCGTCGGGTGCCCAGACGGCATCGCCGCCGGTATTCTCGATCACGTCGGGCAGATCTTCGCCGGTTTCGAAGTTGCGGATCTTCAGCGTGAAATATTCCGAACCCTTGTCGTCATAGCCCCAGATGCCGTGACTGTGGTCGGAGGAATGGTCGAGACCGGAAAGGCGGAAATAGGACTTGCCCTCATTTTCCTTGTCCCCGTTCAAAAGCAGCTTGCGTTCGCCGCCATTGCGCGGCTCGCGGAAGAAGCGGGGCTGCTCGCCGCCGGTGACGAAAAACGTGCCATAGGCATAGGGACCGTCCTTCATCGGTATCGAGCTGTCGTCTTCCTTGATGCGGCCCTTCATCTCGCCGAAGAGAACCTTTTGCAGTTCCTTCGTGTCCGCCATCGCGGCGTTCATATAGGTGTTTTCCGCTTCCAGATGCGACCGGATTTCCGGCGCCAGGATGGATGGATCCTTGAACATCGCCTGCCAGTTGTCGGCACGCAGCCAGGCATAATCGTCGGTGCGGGTAATGCCGTGACGTGTGTCGGTGAGAGGCTTTTTCGGGGCGGCAGGAGGAGTGGGGAGATTCTTGAAAACTGACACGAGGAGCGCTTTCTCTGGTGTGAAAGTCGGATGTGAAGTGAAGAGAGAAATAGAGGGCGGCGAGGTGAGGTTCAAGCGGCAAGTCCGTTCGTCAAGCTTCATGCAAGCCGGCAATTTTAGTCTTGATCGAACAGGCAGTTCATGGAAAGCCCGTGGCGCGCTGCCTTGATGAGACCACATTCTTTACCGAAGTCGGCATACAGTGCGTCGACATGAAGGCGGTCAAGGTCTTCCCCGATGGAGCGAACGCACTCAAATCCAGAACAATGCAAGGGACCGGTCTTCATGCTGAAACTCTTCGCCATCCTGATTCCGTTGGCTAGCATCGCCACTTCCGCCTTCGCCGTCGATCCGGCTATGAAGAAGCAATTGGAAAAACTCGATCCGTCGGAACGAATGGAGCAGGCGTGCGACGCGGAGGCAATGAAGCGGATTGGTACGGACAAGACAGGCTTCAAGCCGGATAAGGTCATTGCCTATACCTTCGGCGATCCCGCCATGAATCCGGATTCGATGAACGCGCCCGGCGCGGTCTTCCGCAGCAAGGGCGATTGGTATCATCTCTCATATACGTGTGTGACTGGGCCACAGCATATCCATGTGCGAGATCTGAGCTATCAGATCGGCGACAAGGTGCCGCGCGATGCCTGGCAGGAACATTATCTCTACGACTGATCGGTCAGGACTGCTCCGGGCACGATTTTCAGCGGCCATGCTCTATCCTGTGGTCGCTTATCCTGACGGCGCAGGGACCTAGCGCCGCCTCAGCGACTCCACTCGGGTAAGTTCCGACAGAATGTGGTCCTGTACGTCGGACGGCTGCCGGCAGACGGCGTCCGTCAGGTCGCGCAGCGTCGCTCTGAGGCTGTGAAGCTGATCCACCAGATCCATGACCACGTCGACGCCCGGCTCATTCACGCCCATCGCGCTGCTGAGATCGAGGATGAGCCGGCCGCGCGCGATATCGGCGTCACGGAAATTGCGCCCTTGATCGGTGACTTCGGGCACGACCCAGCCCTGGGATATCCAGATCTCCAGAACCGTGGTTTCGATCCGGAGGTGCAGTCGAAACTCGCTCTCGTTCATCGCTTATCCTCCCATCGTCTTTCTGGGATCTTGCGCCTTGCCTGCCTCCCAGTCGGAAACGAAGCGCGTGAGCTCGGGATCCGGCGTATCCGGCAAAACGATCTTCAGGGACACGTAGGCATCGCCGTTGTCCTTGCCGCGCACAGGTGCGCCCTTGCCCTTCAAACGCAGCACCTTGCCGGTATTGGAGTTCGGCTGCAGCGTCACGGTAACAGCGCCGGAAGGGGTAGGCACCCGGATCTTGCCGCCGAGCACAGCCTCCGTCAGCGAAATCGGCAGCTCCATGCGAATGTCGTCGCCGTCGCGGGTATAGAATTTATGCGGGCGGACATGCACGGCGATCAGCGCATCTCCGGGCTTCCCGCCGTTGAAGCCGGGGTCACCCTTGCCCTTCAGGCGCAGCGTCTGCCCGTCGCGCGTGCCGGGCGGAATTTGAACGTCCAGCGCCGGCCCCTCGGGCAGGCTGATCTGCTTCTTTGCGCCGTTGATGGCGTCCAGAAAATCGACCTCCATCGTATAGTGACGGTCTTGACCCTGCATCTGGGATTGGCCTCGGCTGCGCCGCGAGAAGAAGCTGGAAAATATATCGTCGGCATCGCCGAAATCGGCAAAGCCGCCCGTATTCTGATAGGGGCCGCGCTGGCCTTCCTGGGTGGCGTAATCGCGGTAGTAGTTGCGTGGCGCCTGTTCCGCACCGCTGCTGTCGATCTCGCCGCGATCGAACCGTCCGCGCTTCTCCTCATCGCCGAGAATGCCGTAGGCAGCCGAAACCTCCTTGAACTTGTCCTCGGCCTGCTTATCGCCGGGGTTGAGATCGGGATGCAGCTTCTTGGCAAGCTTGCGATAGGCGCTTTGAATATCCTTTTGCGGGGCGTCCCGCTTTACGCCCAAAACTTCATAGGGATCGCGACTCATACATGTCTCTCTTTGGGAGCACGGAAAGATACGCAGATAGTGCTAGGGTAGGCTCATATCAATCGTATCATAGACGCGGTCAGGTTGAAGCCCGCAGTTTGCGGCTTTCATGTCTGTCGTCGTTGTGATGTGAAATGGAAGCCGTTGCCGCCGCTTCGCCATATTTCCGGCGTCTTGCCGGATAATGGCGAGCAGTGTGGCTGGGTCGGCGATTGCTTGCCCGCCGAATTTTGTTAGCCTGATCCATCTGGTGGCCATCCGATGAAACGCCTGTTGCTCGCTTCCTTAGTCCTTCTTGCCGCACCGGCTGCCTTTGCCGCACAGCCGGAGCAACCGCCAGCCGGTTGGCCGCAACTGCCGCCGAAGGCGCCGGCTTCGAAGATCAAGCTTGTAGAGCCACATCTGCATGTCGATCGTGTGGGCAAGGGAGCACCCCGTATTGCGCTGACCTTCGATGCCTGCATGGGCAAGACCGATCCGCGCATTCTGAGCACCCTCGTCGATCAACGCATTCCGGCGACGATCTTCGTCACCGCGCGCTGGCTGCGCACCAACCCCGACGCATTGAAGGTCTTCCTCGCCCATCCCGACCTCTTCGAGCTGGAAAATCACGGGCAGAACCATATTCCGGCCGTCGACGTCCCGACCAAGGTCTACGGCATTGCCGCTGCCGGTTCGCCGCAGGCGGTGGCACAGGAAGTGAAGGGTGGTGCGGATGCCATGATCGCGGCCGGCATTCCGCAGCCGCGCTGGTTCCGCGGCGCGACCGCAAAATACACGCCAGCGGCCATCATGCAGATTCGCGGCATGGGCTATCGGATCGCCGGCTATTCGGTGAATGGCGACAGCGGTTCGCTTCTGCCGGCCAAGATGGTCGAAAAGCAATATGCCTCCGCCAAGGACGGCGATGTCATCATCTCCCACATCAACCAGCCGACCCATGCGGCAGGCGAGGGGGTTGCAGCCAGCATCCTCGCGCTGAAGGCAAAAGGCGTCGATTTCGTTCGTCTGCAGGATATCCCCGAAAAGGGCGACGACGACACGACGAATTGATTGCTTCGGCAATTCCAGGAGAAGTGTATAGTGGTTTTCCGTCCGGAATGCGTAAAAGCAAGGCGCTTTAGCCCGGCAATTGCGGCTGGGCCTTTTCCTCGATGAAGAGTTCGTCGATGACAGTCATGACGATCAGCGAAAGTGGCAGTGCCAGCATGGCGCCGACCGCGCCCCACATCCATGTCCAGAAGATGATCGCAAGAAAGACGACGAAGGGATTGAGCTCCCATTGGCGACCCATGATTGCCGGGAAGACGAGATTTTCGACGGTCAGATGCACGGCAAAGAACGCAACCGCGGGGGCCAGGCCGAAGACGATGTCCGAATGCGTAATGATGCCGGCGATTGCGAGCGCGATCGTCATCGTCGTCACGCCGAGGAACGGAATGAAGCTGGAGACGAAGGCAAAAACACCCCACAGCACCGGCACGCTCATGCCGCCGACATAGGCGATGACGGTCATCGCGACACCTATTCCGGCGTAGATCAGCGAAGCCGTTGCGAAATAGAAGCCGAGTACCTGTTCCACGGCGTTGATGATGCGGATCGCGTTCAGCCGAGATGCCCTGCTGGAAAATGCCATGATGATCGTCTTGCGCAGGCTGATCCGGCCGGCAAGGAAGAGCAGCAGAGCCGCAAAGAAGATCAGAATCTGAACGATGGCCGGCGTCAGGCCGGCGGACACGACATGCAGGACATTGCCGCTGTTTTCCAGCAGGGTGCCGATCGACATCGGGCCGCCCTGGAAGCTTTCCGATGAAATATGCAGCCATTTGAACCGGTCGAGATAGGGCATCAGCTTGTCTGACGTGCGCTGGAAGAAGTCCGGGGCTTCCTGTGCAAGCTTTGCCACGGGGCCGGCAAGTGCATTGATGATGAGGAAGATCACCAGCGCCACGGCCGATGACAGAAGGACGGCGTTGAGGACGCGGGGTACGCCAAGCTTGCTGAGTTTTTCCGCCGTCAGTCCGAGGATCATGCCGACGACGACCGCGAGCGTCACCGGAATGAGGATCAGCGACATCATATAGACGCCCGCCAAAGCGAGCATGAGGAAGATGCCGATGGTGGCCCAGGCGGCGGCAACATCGAGCTTGACGTGTCCTTCCCCGTCATCGCCGCCATGGGCAGCGCGAGCGCTGTCGGGGCCAGCGTCCTGCGCTGATACTGCGTCCGATCGGCCGGCGGCCACCTTGTCGAGTTCCATGCGTCGAAAATTCCCCGAAGGCAGGATCGCCTCACTACTCCAACGCGAAAAGCCCGCTGCGGTTCCGCAACGGGCTTCTTTCTGAAGGATGTGCGAGGCTGGTATCAGGCGACCAGATTGAGCCCGATGCCCCAGGGATCGCGCAGCGATACGCCGCCGTCGCGCTTCTCTGTCTTGATCTCGTGCTGCTCCAGAGCGGCGACGGCCTTGTCCAGTGCGTCTTTGTCGTTGAAGCGCAGCGTATAGTCGGAAAGGCCGGTCATATGCTCGCTGCGCACACCGGCACCACGGCTGTTCCAGGTATTGGCACCGAGATGATGGTGGTAGCCGCCGGTCGCAAGGAAAGTCGCACCGGGATAGCGCGCCGCCATGACCTTCATGCCGAGCACGTCGCGATAGAAGGCATTGGCTTCCGCCACGTCGCCGACCTGCAGATGGATATGGCCGATAGCCGATCCTTCGGCCATGCCGTCCCAGCGATCCTGCGGGGCGCTTTCGTAAAGCTTTTGCAGATCGAGCCGGAGCGTGGCCATTTCGACCGTGCCGTCATCGTGGAAGGTCCATTCCCCATGTGGACGGTCGGCATAGATTTCGATGCCGTTGCCTTCCGGGTCGGACAGATAGATGGCTTCGCTGACAATATGATCCGAGGCGCCTTCCAGTACCACATTGTTTTGGGCTGCGTGGCGAAGCCAGCGCGCAAGCTCGACGCGGCTCGGCAGCAGGAAGGCGGTGTGGAAAAGACCGGCTGCCGTCCGCGGAGCGCGCGTCGCAGCGCGATCCGTCGTCAGCGTCAGAAGGGGATGGCCAGCAACGCCCAGAACTTCGCCGCTCGCCGTCTTCTCGATCACTTTCAGGCCCAGCATGTCCTGATAGAAGCGCGATACCAGCGGCAGGTCGGTCACGACGAGGTGAGACTGGCCAACATAGACAGGGCGGGTCAATGCGTAGGAGGGGGCGGTTTCGGTCATGGGGTCAGTTCCAACCTTAAGGGTCTTGAAAAGGCAACCGGCGTCGGCGGCAGTCAGGCCACCAGTGGCGGGCAGGAGGGTCTCGCCGGTTGATGTGCCTCTTTGATCTCCTGACCCGCCGTACTTGCACATTGATATGGCCGATTTTGATTGTTCACAGAAGGCCATAAATTGCGGATTGAGCGTTCGCTTTCCATTGACGAGCTGCGGACGTGCTACGAGCACTGCTACTCACGAAGATTTATCGCTGTACTCGTTTGGCGCAGTTGTCTCCTCCTGCTTCTAGTGCAAGGATTGGTCTCGGACGAAAACGGAACCGGATGAAATGACCGAATACAGAGGCATCCGTTGGGCCTATGATCGCTATGAGATCATCGCCGACAGCATCGTCAACGGCGTCGGCGTGGTCTTCGCGCTGATCGGCGCTACTGTCTTGATCTTCTATGCGACGGTCTGGAGCTCCTACGGCGAAATTGCCGCCGCCTGGATCTATGGCGTCGGTCTGGTGCTGACGCTTGGAATGTCCTTCACCTACAATCTGTGGCCGGTCTCCCGGACGAAATGGTTTCTCCGCCGCTTCGACCATTCCTTCATCTATGTCCTGATCGCCGCTACCTACACGCCCTTTCTGGAGCGGGGATCCGAGGACCCGCTGCTGCTTGGCGTGCTGATTGCCGTCTGGGTCTTTGCGGCGTTCGGCATCGTCCTGAAAGTCCTTTTTCCGGGACGCTTCGATCGGCTGGCGATCCTGCTCTACCTTGCCATGGGCTGGAGCGGCATCCTCGTCGCCAAGCCCGTTTCCATGCATATCCCGTTTGCCTCGATGCTGCTCATCATCATCGGCGGGGTGATCTATTCGCTTGGCGTGATCTTCCACGTCTGGGAAAAGCTGCGCTTCCAGAATGCCATCTGGCATGGTTTCGTCGTTGCAGCCGCTGCCGTGCACTATTCGGCGGTGCTGACCTGCTTCAGCCTGTCGCCGGAAAACTTTTGACGATCTCAGCCGTCGGCGTGCACTTCTTCGTCGAACGCAGGCTGCGCACCAGGCGCATGACGACAGCATCGTAGCGCTGCATATCGGCCTTCGAATAATCCATCTGGAAGAAGGCGGCGGCACCGTTGCAGAGTGCGACCCCACGCACGTAGACGATGCGCCCCTGCCTGGTGCCGGAAAAGCTGATGCCGCGCGAATTCGATTTCGAATAGGAAATCTTCCAGCCCTGGTCCCTGGCGAGCGCCACGCGACCGTTCGCTTCCGATGCAAAATCGCCATTGGCAACCATCGTGCCGAAGACCTGCAGCGAAGCGGAGCGATCTGCCGGCGACAGCGAAAGCCTGTCGGTATCTTCGGAAGAGGCGGCGAGATGGAATTCCGACGGCAGCTCGATCGCATAGCCAAGGCCCGCATTGTCATAGGACCACCAGTCCGCGGCAAGAACCGTGGTGGGGGAGAGCAGCAGGATGGCGATCAGGCGGGCGAGCATTGCGGTTTCCGGGAGGCGGGATCTGCAAACCGATCAAGATTAGCGCATTTTTAAGCGCGAATTCCATAGCGATTCAAGAAATGTGCGTAATTTAGCGCAAATTCATTACAGCTTCATTGCGAGCCATGCAGGATCGGTAGGGTAATATGCGGCAATGCGAGGTCCAGGCGGGTATCGTGAACCTCCGGAAAGTCCGCGATGTCCTGCAACCTCTGAGGGGCATTGGTATGGAAAACCGATTTCGGTGGTTTACGTCCGGTTTTCCCCTGTCAGGGCTTGAGGCGTTGTGTCCTTTCGCCTATCCCTTCAAGACCGCTCCGGCTGTGCCGGATTCTGCATGAACGTTCAGTGAGGGGGGAACATGGCCGCCGCCACCGCGGGCCTGACATTCCTGGCTTTATGCCTGCCCTTTCTCGGTGCGCTGATCGCGCCGGTTGTCGTTCGGCGTTTGGGCCATAATGCGGCATGGCCCCTGGCGCTGCTTCCCGCTCTCGCATTTCTGCATTTTTCGGGCTTCCTCCCCGCTGTCGCAGCCGGCGGCGTCCAACTTGGCGGTTTCGATTGGGTGCCGAGCCTTGATCTCAGGTTCTCCTGGCTGATAGACGGCCTGTCGCTGACCTTCGCGCTTCTCATCACCGGCATCGGCACGCTGATCGTGCTCTATGCCGGCGGCTATCTGAAGGGGCATGCCGATCTCGGACGTTTCTTCTCTTTCATCTTTCTCTTCATGGGTTCGATGCTCGGCCTCGTCGTCTCGGACAGCTTCCTGACGCTGTTTGTCTTCTGGGAACTGACCTCGATCACCTCCTTCCTGCTGATCGGCTTTGACCATCAAAGGGAGGCATCGCGGAGGGCGGCGCTGCAGGCGCTTGTCGTCACCGGCGGCGGCGGGCTGCTCTTGCTGGCTGGCTTACTGCTGATCTGGCAGGTGACCGGCATCGGCGCGATGTCCGACCTCCTGAAGGCCCGCGACGCCTTGCGTGCAAGCCCGTTCTATCTTGCAGCCCTTATTCTTGTGCTTGGCGGCGCCTTCACCAAATCGGCGCAGTTTCCGTTTCATTTCTGGCTGCCGAATGCCATGGAAGCGCCGACACCCGTCTCGGCCTATCTGCACTCGGCAACCATGGTGAAGGCGGGCGTCTATCTTCTCATGCGGCTCAATCCGGCCATGGGCGGAACGACGGCCTGGCAGACAATCCTGCCGGTCTTCGGCGCGGCGACGCTGCTGGTCGGGACGCTGCTTGCGATCCGCCAGACCGATCTGAAGCTGAAGCTCGCCTATACGACGGTTTCCTCGCTCGGCTTGCTGGTGATGCTCACCGGTTTCGGCACGGATTATGCCGTCGAGGCCGCCGTCCTCTATCTGGTGGCGCATTCGTTGTTCAAGGGCGCCCTGTTCATGGTCGCCGGCATCGTCGATCATGAAACGGGAACGCGCGATATTACCCGGCTGGGCGGCCTGCGCGCGGCCATGCCGCTGACCTTTGCGGCTGCGCTAGTCGCCGCCGTGTCCATGGGCGGCCTGCCGCCGGCTTTCGGGTTCCTTGCCAAGGAAGAGATTTATGCGGCGCTGGCGCAGGCATCGCCCGGGCCGATCATCCTCACGGTCATCGCCGTGGCCGGCAATGCGCTGATGTTCGCCATCGCCTTTGCCGTTGCGCTGAAACCTTTCATCGGTCCGTTGACCGAGACGCCTCACCAGCCGCATGAGGCGCCGCCGCTGCTCTGGCTCGGGCCGGTGGTGCTCGCTCTTCTTGGCCTCCTTTCGGCTTTGTTTTCGGGCCAGTGGCACGATTATGTCTCCTCGCCGATGGCAAGCGCTGTTGGCGGTAAGGCGCTGGAAATCTCGGTCTCTCTGATCCCGCATCTTGGTCTGCCCCTGGCGCTTTCGCTGGTCACCGTGCTGATCGGCATCATCGTCTACTGGCAGCTCGATCGCGCTCGCTTCCTGATGTCCGTTATCCTGCGCGCCCTCGGGCCGGGACCGGATCGCGGTTTCGATGGCTTCATCTCCGGGCTGGTACGGCTGTCGCACGGTGTCTCCCGCCTCCTGCAGCCCGGCAGGCTGGAAATCTACGTCACCGTCACCTTCCTCTGCCTGGCGGCACTGCTGCTGATCCCGCTTGCGGTCCACGGCGAGCTGCCCGCCATGCCGGCCTGGCCGAACCTGCAATGGCATGAGGCGACGATCTTCCTGATCGCCATTATCGGCGTTGTCGCGGTCGTCTTTGCACGAGACCGGCTGACGGCGATCGTTTCGCTCGGCATCCAGGGCTTTGCCGTTGCCGTCATCTTCTTGCTATTCGGCGCCCCGGACCTGTCCTTCACCCAGTTCATGGTGGAGACGCTGGCGGTCGTGATCCTGGCGCTTGTCATGACGCGGCTGCGCCTTTCGCCGTCCGATCGCCAGCCGCCGCTTGCAAGGATTGGTCACGCGGCGCTTGCCATCGCCTGCGGCACCGGCTTTGCGCTTCTTCTGCTGAAGACGACCGAGGCGCCGTTCGACCTGACGCTGACCGCCTTCTTCAATCAATATTCGAAGCTGATCGCGCATGGCGACAATGTCGTGAACGTCATCATCGTCGACTTCCGCGGCACGGATACGCTCGGCGAGATCGCCGTCGTCGCCATGACCGGGCTTGCCATCCTGGCGCTGATCCGTATCCGCGCTGGCGGTGAGCGCAAACTAGCGACAAATGACCCCGATCTCGAGGAGAAGCCCGGTCTTGACGAAGGGATGGAGGCCGGGCGCTCATGAATACGCTGATCTTCCGCACCGCCGCACCGTTTCTGACGGCCCTGATGCTGCTTTTCTCCGTCTTCGTGCTGCTGCGCGGTCACAATGAGCCCGGCGGCGGCTTCATCGGCGGCCTGATTGCGGCTTCGGCGCTCGCGATCTATGGCATTGCCTGCGGTGTGACGGCGGTCCGCCGCGCGATTGTCTTCCATCCGCTGGCGATTGCCGGCTTCGGCCTTCTTGCGGCGACCGTGGCAGGCATCGTGTCCGTCTTCGCCGGCGTGCCGTTCATGACGGGGCTCTGGATCTACCCGTATTTGTTCGGCATCGAAGTGCCGCTCTCCACCGTCATGCTCTTCGATACCGGCGTCTATCTGGTCGTCGTCGGCGCCATCACCTCGATCGCGCTCGCCCTCGAAGAGCGGGAGGTGGATTGATGGAAGCCGTCTTTGCCGTCGTCGTTGGCATCTTTTTCACGGCGGCCATCTATCTGATGCTGTCGCGATACTCGATCCGCATCATGCTCGGCATCGCGATCCTCGGCAACGCCGTCAACCTTCTGCTATTCACAACTGGCCGGGTCACGCCCGAAGTGCCGCCGATTATCCAGAAAGGGGCGAGCACGCTCGATAATGCAGCCGCCAATCCGCTGCCGCAGGCATTGATCCTGACGGCGATTGTCATCTCTTTCTCGTTCTTGGCCTTTCTGCTCGTTCTGACCTATCGGGCCTATCAGGCCTTGAAGACCGACAACACCGGCGAGATGCGGCTTGCCGAACCAGAGGAGCGGCCGCTGCCGCCCTTGGGGTACTGACGTCATGGCTGGACCCACGGATACCGCAGTTGATCTCTCCCACGCGTTGGTTGCCGCGCCGATACCGATGGGACATTGGCTGGTCATATCGCCCGTCGCATTGTGCATCGGGCTCGGCGCGATCCTTCTAATGCTGCGCAACCGCACGGAATGGCACGGAGCGATTGCCATTCCCGGCCTGGTGCTGCTGGTGCTGATCGACGCCGCCTTGCTCTACAAGGTCGTCAGCAACGGTGCCGTGACCATGGTCATGGGACGATGGCTGCCGCCCTTCGGCATCGCCTTCAGCGTCGATATTTTCGGCGCACTCATGGCCTTGACGGCGGCGCTCGCAGCACTTGCGGCAAGTGTTTATTCGCTCGGCGAAATCACAGTGAGCGGCCGGCGATACGGTTTCTTTCCCTTCCTGATGCTGTTGCTCGCCGGCGTCAGCGGTGCCTTCCTGACGGGTGATATCTTCAACCTCTATGTCTGGTTCGAGGTGCTGCTGATTTCGTCCTTCGGTCTGCTGATCCTCGGTTCTGAGCCGGAGCAGATCGACGGTGCAATGAAATATGCCGTCCTCAATCTCATCGCCACGACGCTCTTTCTCGTCTCCGTCGGCTATCTCTATGCCGTGTTCGGCACGCTCAACATGGCCGATATCGCTATGAAGGCGAGGGCGATCAACAGCAGCGCGCCGCTGATGACGCTGGCGGGTCTGTTCCTGCTGGCCTTTGGCATGAAGGCCGCCGCCTTTCCGGTCAATTTCTGGCTTCCGGCTTCCTATCACACGCCGCGCATCACCGTTTCAGCCCTGTTTGCCGGCCTGCTCACCAAGGTCGGCATCTATGCGCTCATCCGGGTTCTGGTCATGCTGCTGCCGGTCGAGCGGGCGGGGCTTGGTCCACTCGTCACAGTCATTGCTATTGCCACCATGCTCGTCGGTGTCGTGGGTGCGCTCGGAGCAAACGATATCCGCCGTATGCTTGGCTATATCGTCATATCAGGCATCGGCACGATGCTGGCGGGCGTGGCTCTTGGCAGCGCCGATGGTCTGAGCGGCGCGATCTTCTATGCGCTGCATTCTATGGTGCTGATGACGGCGCTCTATCTGATCGCCGGCCAAGTGGCTCGGCTCGGTGGCAGCTTCTCGCTCACGGCCCTTGGTGGGCTCTATCGGCGCAGTGGCTGGTTTGCCGGCCTCTCGCTGGTGCTGTTTTTCGCCATCAGCGGCCTGCCGCCTTTTTCCGGCTTCTGGCCCAAGGTCGTGCTGGTCAAGGCGGCGCTTGCAGCGGGCGCATGGTGGCTGGCCGCAACAATCCTCTTGGCCGGTTTCCTGACGACGATCGTCTTCGGGCGAGTGTTCCTCCTCGCCTATTGGCGCCCCGCTGTGGCTGACGTCACCGCGACGGAGCCGATCGGATGGCAGACCGCTCTGCCGCTGCTGGTCCTTGGCCTGTTTGTCGTCGGCTTCGGCCTGTTTCCAGAGTCACTCCTGCATCTGACGCAGGCTGCCGCCCTCGGTCTCGAACAGCCATCGGCCTATCTGCGATCCGTCTTCCCCATGGCAGGAGGCGTTCAATGATCCTGTTCGTCTTCAATTTGCTGCTCGCCATCGTCTGGGTCGCCATCACCGGCAGCACCTCCTTCGTCAATCTGGTATTCGGCTTCGTCTTGGCTGCAATTGCGCTGGCGATCGTGCGCTCGTCCTATGGGGGCGTCCTTTATCTCGGCCGCATCAGGCGGATCCTCATGCTTCTGCTGGTGTTCGTGTGCGAGCTTGCCAAGTCGGTCTGGGCGGTTGCCGTCACCGTCATGAGCCCTAGGATGGATGTGAAGCCCGGCATTTTCGCCTTTCCGTTGACCGTCGACCGCGATTTCGAAATCACTCTGCTTGCCAATCTCATCACCCTGACGCCAGGCACGCTCTCCGTCGATGTTTCTGATGATCGCAAGACGCTCTATGTTCACGCCCTCGACTGCTCCGATCCGGCGGCCATCAGGCGCAGCATTGCCGATGGCTTCGAGCGGCGCATCATGGAGGCTTTCCGATGATCGCCGCATCCGTCGTTTCGTCCGCCGCAATGGTGGCGCTCGGCATTCTGAGTATCGCCTTCCTGCTTACGGTCTACCGTGTGGTGGTCGGTCCGACCTTGCCGGACCGGGTTCTCGCGCTCGACATGCTGGTGGCGATCGCCATAGGCTTCATCGCCGTGATCGCCATCAAGACGGGTTTTACGCTCTATATCGATATTGCCATCTCGCTCGGCCTCGTTGGCTTTCTCGCGACCGTCGCCTTCGCACGGTTTATCCTGACGCAGGCGCAATCAGATACCGCGCGACGCGCCCGTGCAGGGTCGGATGAGAGCATCGCCGCCGAAGGCAAGAAGGCTCGTAAGCACCACGGGCGGAAGAAGGGAGGGCGATAGTGGATTTGCTTTGGGCCACCATAGTAGCCGCGCTTCTACTTTCGGGTGCGCTGTTCTCGCTCATCGCCGCGATCGGCATCGTACGTCTCCCCGATCTCTACAGTCGCATGCATGCGGCGTCGAAGGCGGGTACGGTCGGCTCCGGCTTGCTGCTACTTGCAGTCGGTATCCACTCGCAGGACATATCGGTCCTGGCGAGAGCATTGGCCGGCTTCGTCTTTTTCGTGCTGACCGCACCGATTGCGGCACATCTACTCGCGCGCGCGGCGCATAAGGCCGGACATCGGCTGACGCCGCCTTCGGTGCGGGATGAACTGCTGGCGCGGGAGCAGATCACGAAAAGCGCGTATAGGAAGAAGGGCTAACAAACGCGGAGATTGTTCACAAAGGAATAGCTGTTCGCGTTATTAGTTATCTGTTTTTTAGTAGATGAATTTTTTGCGAAGAAATGTAGGGATTAAAAACTGGACATTTGGATAAAGAGTGCTAATTCAGATTCAAGTAGAGTTCTGATGTTGAGTTAGTCTCGACCGGGTTTAAGCTCTCGATGCTTTTATCTTTCTTTGATGAAAAGCTGAGCAAAACTTTCTTCCGGTAAGCGATTAAAGATCGCTATCGCGGTCGCTAATTCTGATATCAGGCGGCAAGTGGCGGTTTTCTCTCGCATGAGGTCTAGGGGTGGATTTCATGTGGAAAGAAATTTGGTTTTATCCACCGTTTTCTTGCTGGTGACTGCTACGAATACGAGCAATGCGTTCGCGCGGATTGCTCGGCGCTGGGACATAGCGAAATCAACAGATTTCCGTAGCCAAGCGCAAATTATATAGCAACGTTGTGCCCTGCGTGCTCTCCGGAGGCGCGGACGCAGCAGGCAAGCCGATGAACAGGAGAACACAATGACAGATGCGGCCCTTGGCAACGGGCAGGAGTTACTGGTTGAACTGACTGCCGACATTGTTGCGGCCTATGTCAGCAACCATGTCGTACCGGTCAGCGACCTTCCAAATTTGATTTCCGACGTACATTCCGCCTTGAGCAGCACCTCGGCTCCGGCACCTGCCGTAACCGTGGTCGAAAAGCAGAAGCCGGCCGTATCCGTTCGTAAATCCGTGCAGGACGACCAGATCACCTGCCTGGAATGTGGTGGCAGCTTCAAGTCTTTGAAGCGACATCTCATGACTCATCATGGTCTCTCGCCGGAAGAATATCGCGAAAAATGGGATCTCGCTGCGGATTATCCGATGGTCGCGCCGGCCTATGCAGAAGCCCGGTCGCGCCTGGCAAAGGAAATGGGCCTCGGCCAGCGTCGCAAGCGCGGCCGCTGAGAGTTCCATAACGAGCTTGAAGATAACCCGGCTTTCAGGTCGGGTTATCCCATGTTGGTCGCAGGTGCTGCCTATGCCGCAGCCCTGGCACGAGCTTCTTCGCGAATGCGTTTGATCATCGAGCGCAATCCGTTGGCGCGCTGCGAGGAGAGATGCTCCACCAGCCCGATCTTCCCGAAGACGTCGATTGCATCGAGAGCCGCGATTTCCGAAGCTGGCTTGCCGGAATAGGTAGCGAGCACGATCGCCACCAGCCCACGCACGATATGTGCGTCTGAATCGCCTTCAAAGGTCAATATCGGATTGTCCGGGTCGCCGGACGCATGTGTGACGAGCCAGACCTGGCTTGCACAGCCCTGCACCTTGTTTTCCAGCGTCCGCTTTTCCTCCGGCAGATCGGGCAGCGCCTTGCCGAGCTCGATCACAAAGCGATAGCGATCCTCCCATTCGTCCAGGAAGGAAAAGTCTTCGATGATCTTCTCAAGCGGTGTCATTGCAGCAGTCCAGATTGTCCATTGTCTTGCATATAGGCGAAACGGTGCCCGATTTGAACCCGGGACGATAAAGAACGCCGCTGACCATAAGAGGTCAGCGGCGCCAAAGTTGGGGCCAATGGAAGAAATGTCAGATGTGCGGGCGCGGCATCGGTAGCGGAATGGAAGACGGCAGCTTGACCGTGCCGGTAACGACGACGTCCGCTGTCTCGGTGCCGGTGATGCGCTTGGCCGGCATCGGCTGGGTCATGGCGGCGACCTGATCGGTGTTTGTGCGAGCCGCTGTCGCATTAGGCTCCGCGGCCGACTGCTGATCCTTGAAATGGCGGCCGAGCAGGTCGTAGGCAACACGGGCACCGTCGCCGACCTGATATCCGAGAGCGGTCAGCGTTTCGCCCCCCTTGACGCAGACCTCAGGCTTTTCGTTGCACATGGCGCCGACATATTGAACGACGCCTGATGCAGCCGAAATCGCATCGGAAACCTGTACCGCCGGTTCGCCGCCCGGCCGAGGCCCGCCTTCGGGTTTTGCAAAGATCGGCAGGAACATGAGAACCAGCGAAAACCAGAACCCTGCTCTAATCAGAAACCACATCGCCTAGCCCATCCTCTCTGTCGCTCGGCTCGAGCGCCGATTCGGACTTGCCCGTCCGATCTGGTTCGAACCCTATCCGGCAGAGGACAACAGTGCTTTTCAAAACTCGGCAGCATTTTCTGCAATTTTGATTCAAATTTTAGCTTTCCGACTTTGAACAAGCATTTGGTTCAAATTGTAGCGATTGCTGTTAAGCATGTCTCGCCCTATCCGCCTGATATGCAGGGGTTTGCGGATGAAAGCCTTGCCGTAAAAGTTAACGCGCGGCGGAAATACGAATAAAATCCGTTGCTTACCCGCTGTTAACCACAAAAAACAAAGGTCCCTCATTCTGCATCAAAACGGGATTTTGGGGCCTTTTTGGCGGCTCGGCGCGTTCCTTCTTTATTCTTTCCTTAAGTCGGCGGGGCCTATTGTGCGGTCCAATAAGTGACCGTTTTGACGGGTTGTAGTGTGCGCGTATTGAGTGACATTTCTGTCGGGGCTGCAGCCTTCGTGGACCGGGTAGGCCGAAGCTGGCTCTCCCGGACGAGCGGGGATGGCGAAGTCCGTGGGCAGGAACTGGCGATCCTGCGCCGGCTTGCGCTTGCTTCTTCCGTTGCGCTCTTTGCCGTTCCGGCGGGTCTTTCCCTCGTCACCAGTCCGGCCGTGGCGCTGCCTGCCGGCGTGGCTACGGTCTGCGCCGCTTTCCTCTTTTCGGCCGTCGGTAGCATCGCGTTGTCGCGTCAAAGGCCTGCCCTCCATCCGGCAGAGGCGGTCATCGTCGAGCACCGTGACCTGATGCTGGAGTCGGCCTTCGGCCTCGTCCTGCTGTTTGATCCTCAGGGCAATGTGACCACGGTCGGCGGTCGCGACCGTACGGAATTTCTGAGCTGGATGCGCGACCCCACCGGGCGCGGCTTCGTCGAACAGATCCATGTCTCCGACCGGATCGTCTTCTTGCAGGCTATCGATGTGTTGCGCCAGGGCAGGGATGCCCATGGTGCCGATTTGCGCCTCGAGCGTTCGGCGGTCGCCAGCAGCGATGAGCAATTCGTCCATGTGCGCATGGAGTTGACCGCCCGCCGCGATGGCGAGGGGCGCCTGACGGCAATTGTCAGCCAGCTGCGCGATATCTCCCAGGACCAGCAACTTCGTGAAGATGCGGCGCGCAAGGCGGCCGAGGCGGAATCGGCCAATGACGCCAAGTCGCGCTTCCTGGCTGCCGTCAGCCATGAACTGCGTACTCCACTCAACGCGATCCTGGGTTTCTCCGATATTCTCAGCGGCGAATATTTCGGCAAGCTGGAAAACGATCGCCAGCGGGAATATGTCGGCCTGATCCGCCAGTCCGGCGCGCATCTTCTGTCGGTCGTCAACACCATGCTCGACATGAGCAAGATCGAGGCTGGCCGCTATGAGCTGCTGCTCGAATCCTTCGCGATCGAAGACACCATCGCGACATGCGAAGCAATGCTCGGCCTGCAGGCGAAGGAAAAGGGGCTGACGCTCACGAGCCGCATCCAGCGCGGCCTCGGCGAGATCGTCGCCGACCAGCGGGCCATCCAGCAGATCCTCATCAACCTCGTCGGCAACGCCATCAAGTTCACCGATGCGGGCGGCGCGATCACCATCGACGCGGCCCTTGCGGATGGTATGCTGAAGCTGTCGATCGGTGATACGGGCATCGGCATTGCCAGCGAGCGGCTGGCCTCGCTTGGCCAGCCCTTCGTGCAGATCCAGAACGATTACACCCGCCGTTACGCCGGCACAGGTCTCGGTCTATCGTTGGTCAAGGGCCTCGTCGGCTTGCATGGCGGAAACTTCTCGATTGCCAGCGCGCCGGGTGAAGGCACGGTCATTACCATCCTCATTCCCTTCGACGGCTCCGGTGCCGTGACGATGCAACAGCCTGTGGATGCTAATCGTCCTGTCGATTTTCCGCCGCGCCTGAAACATACTGTGGAGATAGACGAAGGGCGAAACAAGGAACTGATGAATGGCCCCGCAAAAGCGAAAATCGCCTAAGGGAAGAGGAAAGGGCAAGCGCAAGCAGCCTGGCCTTGCTTCCCGTGGTGCGGTTGCCCTTGGCAGCCTGAGCCTGCGCGGCAGCACCGCGCTGGGCGGCCTTGGCCTTCGCGGTGCTAGTGCGCTCGCCGCCGTGATCGGCAGTGCGGTCGGTCGTCATCCCGCAATTGCCGGCGGCGTCGCACTCTTCTTCGGGGTTTTCGGTTTCGTCACCGCAAATGCGCTCTGGTATCAGACGGGCGCGCATCCATCGCCAATATTGCGCACCCGCGATCCGGTGTCCCCCTATCAGATCCCCGGCCGCAAATCCTTCCTGCACGCGCAGCAGGCCGATGCCGGCAATGTCACCACGTTTCGGATCGAACGACAGGATTCGACTTCCGATCCCGCCACGCCGTCGCCAACCGGGCAGGCAGCAGGCGCAGCCGCAACACAGTCGTCCAGCGCGCCGTCGAAGCTCATTGCCGATATACAGGCCGAACTTATTCGTCACGGCCTCTATGATGGCGCCGCCGATGGAAAGCCGGGATCCCGCACGACATCGGCCATCCTCTTCTTTCAGGAGGCGTCTGGCCTTGCACAGACCGGCACGCCGACGCCGGAGCTTCTGGCCGCCCTCAAGGCCAGCAATGCCGCCAATGCGCAGGCAGCGAGCGGCAGGGCGAATACGGCGGCCGCCGTTCCCACAGAGCGCCCCGTCAATGTTTCCGCTACGGCGGACGCGATCGATCCGGTCGCCGCCGCCATCCAGAATGCCGAGAAGAATATCAGGACCGGCGCCGTCGTGGCCAAGGCAACGCCAGGCGATGCGGTCAACAAGGTGAATATGGTCATGCAGATCCAGAAGGGTCTGAGCAACATCGCCTACAGCAATGTCAGCATCGACGGCGTTGCCGGAGAGCAGACGAAGGCGGCTATCCGCCGCTTCCAGAAGCACTATCGCCTGCCCGAAACCGGCGAGCCGAACATGACGGTCCTCAAGAAGCTGCAGGATATCGGCGCGCTTTAAGGCGGCCACGCAAGCGCCGATCGTCACCTTGGTAATGACCTAAGCTCAGCAGGTGCCTTCAATTTGCGTTGGCAGGCCCGCGCCGCTATAGCTCGCACATGAGATTGCGCAGCGATATCTTTGTTTCCGCCCTTATCCGCCGCCTGTTCACCCGTGGCGATTTTGCTGCTGTCGAGCACAAGGGCGAGGAGCAGGCGGGCGCGATCTTCATCCGCCAGCGCTTCCGTGATGGATCGGAAACCCTCTATGCGCCGGCGCCACAGAGCCTGTTCGATGAGGAGGAGAGCGGAACGCGGCTTTTTGAAACGCGCATCGACCGCAGGGATCCGCAGGAAATCCGCGAAACGCTCGATCGCGAGCTGAAATTCGATCCTGATTTGTGGGTCGTCGAACTGGAAACGGACGATATCGGCGATATCGTCCCTTTAGCCGGTTTGCGCGCCAATCCGCTGGATTGAGCCGTCTCTACCGCCTGTTTGCCACGCGCAACTCGCGGACAGCCCCGGATTTCGCGCCGAACAACGGCGCTGCGGGTGGCTGGGCCGGCTTCTCCTGCGGCAGATAGGTGTAGCTGTCGGCGCGACGCCATGCCTCGACGCGCGCCTGGCTTTCTTCCGTGTCGATATTGTCGAGTACCAGCCATGCCCGGCTGACACTGCCATGCCGTTCGGCCAGATGCGGATAGAAGCGCTCGAGCGAGTAGACGGCATCGGCGATGCCCATGCCGAGGCTGACGAGCGTGACCGCGAGCTGTTGCCCCGAAGTATCGAGCAGGATGCGTTCCGCAAGCCAGTAGCTGGAGGAGAGGGCATCGGCGAGCGTGGTAGCAAATTGCGCTGCGTCGCGCTCGCGCGCAAAGCGGACGAGCAGTGCCTCCTGCGTCTCGCTGAGGCTGCGCAGACCGAGCCGGTCGCTGTCGTCGCGGGTCAGATGACGCGCAGCCTGTTTGATCTGCTGGCGCAAGATTTCTTCGCGTGATTGCCGTTCGGTTTCTGCCGTCTCGGCTTGAGATGAAGCGACATCCGCTGGCTGCTCTTGCACGGTCATGCCGCGTTCCGGCTCGGCCTGATGCAGACCGACGAGCGCGTCTATGACCTTGGGAGAGAGGGATGACCGACGGACGATTGCCCGCGCATGGGCGGCCCCTTGCGTGCGGGCGATAGTGATGAGTGTGTCATCGTCGATCGCCTGCGAACTTGTCAGGAAGGGCGCGGCAATGGCGATCGGCTGACAGCCGATGAACAGAGCAACGGCTTGCGGCACGGTCTCGCATTGGGAGAGAGCGGCAACCGCCTGTCGCTTTGCCTCGTCCGAAGACGCCTGGAAAACGGGGGTGAAAAGCTCGGCGAACTGGCGCAGTTCCGATTTGGATGGATGGCCCATGCCTTCGAAGCTGGTGATGGTCGCCATCAGAACCACGTCCTTCTTGCGGACAGTCGCAGGCTCTTCAAGATCTCGAAACCGATCACGCACGCCAACACCCATACTGATACGCTGAACAAAAAAGCAGGGAACCCGATGGTCGACCAAGCGTTTCGCCTCGCCTCATTCCAGTCGCGCCGGGCAGCCCTTTCGGTGAAGAGGGCGTGTTCGGCAGCGCTTGTCGAAACGGGTTTGGACACGGTCGTCCTTATCTGGCTTTCGTGAAAGACTAAGGCCGCCAGGGTTAATGGTTCGTGAAAACTTTATTAAAATCCGAATAAAAATTGCGCGTTAAGCTTGCGCGAGGCGGGCATCAAGGTTTTGGCCGCATAAGCTGCGGTTTGGCGCGTAAAGCCCACCTGTGGAAAACCTTTCTCGGCATACACGGCCGATGCGGGATTCAATCTAAGGGTGCATGTCGCGGCAAGGTAGTCGAAGACGATACTATCACGCTTGCGAAGCGGATATTGGGCTCCAGCCGGCCTCTTGGTGTGAATGGGGAATGTCTCAGATGCCCTTATGCTCGCGCAAGGCCGCGAGCAGCTTTTCCGAGGTATTGTAGCCCGATTGAAAAAGGCCGATTGCCGCGGTGGCCGCGAACTGGGCTTCGGTACTTTTAATATCTATCCGCTTTTCCAGACACCACCCGTCCAGCGCGTTGCGCAGGACTGTGACATCCTCCGGTGAAAAGACGGAACTGCCCGCCGCAAACATAGATCGCCCTCGAATTTCGATCTTACATTACGTTAATTTTTCGTGAGCGCAAATAATATTTGCGTGACGCTTTTCTGCAACGCAGCGCTCATGCTTTCCATTTGCCCGCTGGGTCATATTTTTAATTAAGAATATGATATTGCTAGATTTTATGGCGAAAACGCTTCCTGTAATTTTTCAACGGCCGATGAAACCAAACCCGCTGCTACGGCGTTAATAGAGTATGACGAGTGATGCCGAGAATGACGAGCGACGCGAATTAGCATTCTGTTAACTGCGATATGTCTGAATTCCGATTGAAAGCAGCCATTGGCAGAATGTGATCGAGTGTAAGGACAGCATGGGAGCCGAAAATCGGTGCCCATGCCACGGTGTAAGGGAAATGCCGTGAGAAGGCGCGGATGCCTCCATTGAAGCCCAAAGATAAAGGCTGGAATGGTGGGGAGCGCTAGCCCGCTTCAGTGGCGGGCAGGGTGAAATCAAGTCGCAGGTTCATCCGTCTCGAGACGTTAATGGAGACGAGAATGGCAAAGATCATATCTCTTTCGGATTGGCGATTGCGCCTGCCACCGCGCGCCCAGAAAGAGCCGGTGGAGGCAAAGATACTTTTGTTCACCGGCGTGCGTTACGAGCATCTTGATACGCCAACGCATCGCCCGGGAGCAGGCCCGAAGCGGGCAAAGGGGAAGTAAGCGCTTCAAGATATGCAAGCGCATGGCGAGTACATGCGCGCCTGCCAGTTGCCGCTGTAATCCAGCCGGATAGCGCCTGCTGCGGCCCTCGTTATGGATCAGCCAGTTCCTGCCGTCTAACTCTCGATCCAGGGTTTCAACCCACGATCTCAGCCCAAGTCTCAGCCATTGTCGAATTCGTCGCAGCCGGCCTCGGAGAGGAATTCTCGCGCCGCATCGTCGAAGCTTGCCTGAGGCGCCATGGTGCGCAGTACCGCATAGCCCTGGGCTCGCGGCACTTCCACCAGAATCGATTGGGCAAGGGCAGGTGGTAGTGCCTTGCGTATGCCAGTCAGCTGGACGGGCGATGCAAGCAGCAAATCGAGCGTCCCGCCGACCGATGTGCGGTCGCTCATGCTGAACACCTCATTGGATGCCGCATCATAAATGGCGAGCGACCAGAATGGCACCTTGCCCTTCGCGGTCAGATGAACGGGCGTATCCTCGATGTCGAAGGCGCAGACGGCGGTGCGGATATAGGGATCGGTGTTGGAAAGCCCAGCATCGTCATCCTTGTTGTCGAGCATGTAGAAATGGTTCTCGTCACCTTCGTCCGATACACGCGTATAGGCGTCCCGGTCGGAGAAATGCGGCAGCGACAGAATGATGATGATATGCAGCAGTACCGCACCGAATATGCCGGTCAGGATCGCAAAGACGAACCTAAACATTGCCGCACCCGATCTTCTCGAGTTTCGGCATGCCGAGATCGATCAGGCCGGAATTGCTGGCCGCGGGCGAATCCAGGAGCGTCCATACCAGGCGAAAATTGCCTGTGGGCGGCAAGGCGAGCCAATTGCCCGCCTGGGCATTGGATGAAACGGTGATGTTGAAGGTCGAATCCGGCTTGCGTAGCACCACCCAGGAATTGATGGTGGAGGGGCGACCGGCAGCGTCCTCGATCGGCCGACCATCATTGCCGGCGATGAAGAGGGTCCAGAGCCTTGCTGGCGGCGTCTGGCCGCTGATGCGGTAGGTACAGCTTGCCGTCAACCTGGTGCCGCTGTCGTCATCGGAAGCGGTAAAAACCAGCCCCTCGGCCGTGCCGTAAAGCAATCGCCCGGCGCGCGCTCTATGGGATTTCGCATAAGGGTCCGCATCCGCCGTCTGCATTTCGGGAAAAGCCTGCCAGGCGCCAAGCTTGATCGCGCCGAAGCCGGAGGTGGCATCCAGCGCCAGAAGCGTGAACACGATCCCGCCGCCAAAGGCGATGACAAGCGAAAGCGCAACAAGAAGGGGAACTCGGAACACCCTAGGATCGTCCTCGTGACAAATCAGTGTCGATTTATTCCTGATTCTGGCGGTAGGGGGAAGGGCAAGCCGCTATTTACGGCTGTCTTGAGAGCAATGGCTGGGATCGGGAACGGCGACGGGCTTCCGAAACACCGGCTTCCGTCCGTTGGTTTGAGGGCAGATTTGCTGCCGTCATCTGCATCACACCGCGGTACGATTTCCGTGCGGATGGATCACTCAGGCGCCGCCGCGCTGCGGCGCTCCGCTGTCGCCACTTTCTGTACGCCGAGCGGTGTCGCGGCCTTCAGCCTTTCGCCGATATCGCGCAGGATATTCGTGGAATCCACCGAAAGCGAACGAGGCCGCACCAGCGGCGGCAGGCCGCCATTGGCGGGGTCGGCGGGCTTCTTGGCGGCAACGGTTTGCGGCTTCTGTACCGGGAACGGGTTGGCGATGCCCGGGATCGGCTTGAGCACGATGCCCTGATTGGCGTAATCCATGATCTTCTTGAAGGTCATGGCCGGTAGGGTGCCGCCCGTCATGTTGTTCGTGGACGTATAATCGTCATTCCCGAACCAGACGGCACAGGTGTAGTTGCCGGTAAAGCCGATGAACCAGGCGTCGCGATAGGCCTGCGTGGTGCCGGTCTTGCCGCCGACCACGATGCCGTTGTCGAGGGCTGCCTTGCGGCCGGTGCCGATCACCGGAACCTGCGTCAGCATCTGGTTCATGTAGGACGTGGCTTTTTCGGTCAAAATCCGCTTCGCAGGCGCTTCGTCGCGGCTGAAATCGTAGAGCACCTTGCCGTCATAGCCGGTGATCTGCTCGATGCCATGGCGGCGCGATTGCATGCCGTTGGCTGGGAAGACTGCATAGGCTGTCGCCTGGTCGAGAACGGTCACTTCAGACGTGCCGATCGGAATGGTCTTGTCGTTGCGGATCGGCGTTTCAACGCCCATGGCCTTGGCCATCTCACGGATCGGCTGGATGCCGAATTTCTCCTTGGCGAGCCGCACGGGGATCGTGTTGATCGACTGCGTCAGCGCCTGGGTGAGCGTCACCTTGCCTTCGTAGCGGTTCTCGTAATTGTGCGGGCTCCAGTTGCCCCAGCTGATCGGCGCATCGACGATGGTGGATGTCGGCGTCATGCCGTTCTCCATCGCGACCGAATACGTATAGATCTTGAAGGATGAACCCGGCTGGCGCAGCGCCTTGGTGGCGCGGTTGAACTGGCTTTCGCCGTAGTCGCTACCGCCGACCATGGCGCGCACCGCGCCGCCGCTTTCGATGACGACCGAAGCGCCCTGTTTGGCCTTGTAGCGCTCGCCGAACTCCATCAGGCTGGATTGGACGGAATCCTCCGCAGCCTTCTGCAGTCCCATATCGATGGTGGTGCGCACGATCAGCGAGCGCTCGGGGAACCGGTTTGAAAGCCGCTGCACCTCGTCGAAGGCCCAGTCGAGGAAATAATCCGGAGATTCGATCTGGGCACGGTCCACGACCGAAGCAGGGTTGCGCCGTGCGGCGATCACCTGTCCCTCGGTCATCAGCCCGCTTTGTACGAGATTGGACAAGACGTCGTTGGCGCGGGCGCGCGCCGCCGGCAGATTGACATGTGGCGCATATTTCGCAGGCGCCTTGAAAAGGCCGGCGAGCATCGCCGCTTCCGCCAGATTGACGTCGGTAATGCTCTTGCCGAAATAGAACTGCGCCGCCGCCGCCGCGCCGAAGGTGCCGCCGCCCATATAGGTGCGGTCGAGATAGAGGCTCAGGATCTCCTTCTTGGAGAGATTGGCCTCGAGCCAGATCGCCAGGAAGGCTTCTTTGACCTTGCGTTCGATGGAACGCTCATTGCTGAGGAAGATGTTCTTGGCGAGCTGCTGCGTCAGCGTCGAACCGCCCTGGACGACGCCGCCGGCTTGCGCATTGACGGTGACTGCGCGGAACAGGCCGATGACATCGATGCCGAAATGGTCGAAGAAACGCCGGTCCTCGGTCGCAAGCACCGCCTTGATGAAATAGTCCGGCAGTTGGTCGACCGGCACGGAATTTTCGTGAATGATGCCGCGATGCCCGATGACGTTGCCGTAGCGGTCGAGGAAGGTGACGGCGAAATTGCCGCGATTGCGCCAATCGCCCTGGGTTGCCTCGAAGGCGGGCATGGCGAGCATCAACATGACGACGGAGCCGGCAGTCCCGAGCGTCAGGCCTTCACCAAGCAGTTCGAAAAGAATGCGCTTCCAGCCGCGAACGCGGAAGCGGCGGAAGAAGATGGTGATCTCTTCCCATGCCTCGGCGAGGCCAAAACCGGCATTCCACAAAGTGGAGTCGATCCATGAATCGAGGCGCAGAAAGAAATAGCGCTTCCGACGCCGCGGCTTTTCGGCCCCGTTATCCCTAGGCGTCTCGGGCTCCGTCTTCGGCCCGTTTTCTGGATTGGATGGGTCTTCCACGCTCTACTTCCCGACCACATTACTGCCGCGTGTCTCCTTGTGGCACACGCAAAGCCCATTATCTCATAGAACGGCTAATTGAATAATTGGTTGATTTAGAGAAAAGAACAAGAGACATGCATGCCGCAGCCCGAATTCCCCTTGGCCGGGCGGCGAGGACGACGATGATGACAGACGAGATACCCTTCTGGAAAAGCAAGACCCTGACGGAGATGACTTCGTCGGAATGGGAGAGCCTTTGCGACGGCTGTGGCCTCTGTTGTCTCAACAAGCTTGAGGAGTGGGATAGCGGCGATGTTTATTTCACCTCGATCCGCTGCAAGCTGATGGATGGCGAAAGCTGTCGTTGCACCAGCTATCCGAACCGTTGGGATTTCGTGCCCGATTGCGTGCAGCTGACACCAGAGAAGGTGCCGGAGCTGGAATGGCTGCCGCCCACCTGCGCCTATCGCCTCGTCAATGATGGCCGCGATCTCTACTGGTGGCATCCGTTGATATCAGGCGATCCGGAGACGGTGCACATTGCTGGCGTTTCCGCCCGAGGCCGCACGGTCAGCGAGAACGATGTCGATCTCGACGATTTCGAGGACTATGTCGTCGACTGGCCGTTGACCGTTGAAGACGACATGATGCCTAATCCTCCGGCAAAGCCATAGATTTCGGTGCTACGTTCCGCCATGCGCGGCGCACCAGCATCCTGACCTCCTCATCGTCGGCATCGTGGTGGGAAAGCTGCGTCCAGCCCTTCAGGCCCCAGCCGTCGGTCACAGGAGCGACGCGCGTCGGTGAGGTTGCCAGAGCTATCTGCTGCTGGTCCGGCGTCAGTTTGACGACGCAGAAATCCGGTCCCCGGAGTGTCATGAAGATCTTGCCCCGCACGCGAAAGTCACGGGTGTCGAAATGAGAGCCCTCTGCCGTTTCCGGCAAGCCAAGGGCGAGCGATATGAGCTCTTCGTCGGTCATGGCCGCGACAATATCATGTCCTGCCGCCTCGCGAAAAATGGCAGCTCGCACAGGGTGCGACCAAACGGTCTCGCGGGTGAGATAGTCAGTTTATTGAACTGAACTTGTCCACATGGTATCGCGCCTTGCCCTCGCATATGTACAAGGAGCCGCCGCGTGATCCGTCATATCGTCTTCTTCACCGTTCCCGATCGCGCCAAGCTTGAGGAAGTCCGTTCCGGCCTCTCGATCCTTGCCGCCATTCCGCACGCGCGGCTTTTGGAGATCGGCACGAACGTCAAGACCGATCAACTCGGAACCGAAGTCGATCTCGTCGTCTACGGCGAATTCGACGACGAAGCGGCATTGGCAGCTTACAAGGCCCATCCGAATTACCAGCGGTCCATCGAGCGCGTTCGTCCACTGCGCGAAATGCGCATTGCTGCAGACTACGAAACGGTGACGGCCGTCCGTGAACCTTTCTGAACGTCGGGCGCCGGACAGGACCATTTCCTGCCAGCCATTTCAACGGATTGGGCACGCGAGCGGAATCGGATTGTTGGCGAGCGGATTCTCGGCTTGAGGTTCTTGAATCAACTTTTGAAGCCCCGGACTCAACTTGAGAGGAAATTGCGGCAAGCGATTCAAAGGACTCAAGGAAATCGCCACGCCTTATGTCGATAAGGCGCCTGCAGGCCGGTTGCATTGGCCACGAGCGGCGACGTTTCATGTCGCATCCATGAGCCGATAGTAAGCAGGAATGATTAAAAATGGCTAAGCCTGCCGCCTCGAGCATGGTGCCCGCGAACCCGAATATGTAACGAGTCAGGTATATCGCCGATAGATTGTATCGATGCGGCGCGCTGAAACGACAGTCGGTTGCTGTCGCGACGACGTTGCGACTTCGAATTCAATAATTTCAATGCCTTGGCGTCTCGGTCGGGCGATCCGTGCGCCCGGCTGGCCGAAAATTACGGCCCATTCATTTGCCATTCAGACGTGTTTGGGTAAATAATCGACCAAGTTAATATCCCTGTGGGAAGTCCGAAGCATGGCCTCATTTTCAAGCATAGCAGCAGCGGCCCTCGTTCTGGCCGGCTCGTCTGTTCTGCCGGCGCCAGCGCCGACGTCGACCCTGGTCGCCCGCGCCAACAGCGATTGCAGTGAGGCGGCTGAGGAGGTCGTGGCCAAGACCGGCGGCCAGCTTCTCTCGGCACAACCGTCCGGCGACAGCTGCATCATCACCGTTCTCGTTCAGGGCAACGGCCAGCGCCCGCGCAAAGTGACGATGAAGGTTCCGATGTGATGCGAGGCATTTTGGCACCAACCTAAAGCCTTGAATCTCACACAAAATCTTATTGTTTCCGTGATTCCACTGCAGCACGATTTACAGTACTGTTTCTCGAACCGGGGAAATTGGATTCAGACATGCGCATTCTCATAGTCGAAGACGATATCAACTTGAACCGCCAGCTTGCCGAGGCCTTGAAGGAGGCGGGCTATGTGGTCGATACGGCCTTTGATGGCGAGGAGGGGCATTTCCTAGGCGATACCGAACCTTACGACGCGATCATCCTGGATATCGGCCTGCCTGAAATGGATGGCATTACCGTGCTTGAAAAATGGCGTGGTGCCGGACGCACCGTGCCGGTACTGATCCTGACCGCCCGCGACCGCTGGAGCGACAAGGTGGCCGGCATCGATGCCGGCGCGGACGATTACGTCGCCAAGCCTTTCCATGTCGAGGAAGTGCTCGCGCGCATCCGTGCGCTCATCCGCCGCGCCGCGGGTCACGCCTCTTCGGAAATCGTCTGCGGCCCGGTGCGCCTCGACACCAAGAGCTCGAAGGCGACCGTGGACGGCAAGCCGCTGAAGCTCACCTCGCACGAATACCGCCTGCTTGCCTATCTCATGCATCACAAGGGCGAGGTCGTCTCGCGTACCGAGCTGGTCGAGCATATGTACGATCAGGATTTCGACCGCGATTCCAATACGATTGAAGTTTTTGTCGGACGCCTTCGCAAGAAGATGGGCGTCGATCTGATCGAGACGGTCCGTGGCCTTGGTTACCGAATCCAAGCTCCGACCAATGCGAATTAAGTCGCTCACCGCGCGCGTCCTGCTGCTGACCACACTTTGGTCGGCGGTGGCGCTGGTGGTGATCGGCCTCGTCATCTCCAATATCTATCGCAAGAGCGCCGAGCGTGGCTTCCAGGATCTCCTGCGCGCCCAGCTCTATAACGTCATCAACTCGGTGACGATCGGCGATCAGGGCGCCTTAGCCGGCAGCCCGCAGCTCGGGGACCTGCGCTTCGCGCAGCCGAAGACCGGTTGGTACTGGATGGTCGAGCCGCTCGGTACCTATACGGCGACACCGCTGGTCTCGCCGTCGCTTGGCGCGTCGAACCTGCCAGTGCTCTCGGTGCTGGAGGCGCCCTTCGACAAGAACTACGAGCGCTACTATATTGTTACCGATGCCTTCGGAAACCGGGTGCAGGTGGCCGAAACCGAAGTTGTGCTCGATACGGACGGCCGCGCCGCGCGTTTCCGCGTGACCGGCAATGTCGCCGTGGTCGAGGACGACGTGCGCAATTTCTCCCACAGCCTTTATTTCGCGCTAGTCGGCTTCGGTGTCGGCAGTCTGATCGTTAATGCGCTCGCCATTCTCTACGGTCTGAAGCCGCTCGATAAGGCGCGCGCAGCGCTGGAACGCATCCGCGCCGGCGAGAGCGAGCGACTGCAGGGCGATTTCCCGCGTGAGATCCTGCCGCTCGCCAATGAGATCAATGCGTTGATCGACAGCAACCGGCGTATCGTCGAGCGCGCCCGCATGCAGGTCGGCAATCTCGCGCATTCGCTGAAGACGCCGATCGCGGTACTGCTCAACGAATCCCGTGTCCTTGAGCGATCACATGGTGATCTGGTGAAGAACCAGGCCGAGGTCATGCAGGGGCAGGTGCAATCCTATCTTAATCGTGCCCGCATCGCCGCCCAGCGCGAATCCGTACTGGCGCGCACCGAAGCCGAGCCGGCGCTGGAACGGCTTGTTCGCGTCATGCGGCGGCTGAACGCCGACAAGGAGTTCGAACTTTCCGTCTCGCCCAATCTGGCGCTCGCCATGGAGCAGCAGGATCTGGAGGAGACAGTCGGCAATCTCCTCGAAAATGCCGCCCGCTTTGCCGAACACAAGGTGCGCCTGAGCGCAAACGAGGCGTCGGCCGAGGTCAAGGGCCTCGATCCGGCGCGGCGCCACTGGGTGGAACTGATTGTTGAGGACGATGGCCCAGGTCTGGAACCGGATCAGATCCGCGAAGCCATGAAGCGCGGGCGCAGGCTGGATGAAAGCAAGCCCGGCACCGGGCTTGGCCTGTCGATCGTCAGCGAGATCACGAATGAATATCAAGGCCGTTTCGAGCTCTCCCGGGGTGCCTGGGGCGGGCTTCGGGCGAGCCTAATTTTGCCGGGCCTGACGAAGGATGTTGCGTGAGGAACGGCATGATGCCAAAAAGACGTTGTGGGTCATGATGATGCCGCAGCGCAGTACCTATGGTTTTGCTTTTTGATACTGGTTCGGTTGTATGAAGCTTCGTACCTTTTTTCTAATTGTCCCCTCTCTTTTCGCGGCGATTGCGCTTTCAGGTTGCTCGACGACGAGCGGCTTGGGGGGCGGCAAGAGCCTGTTTTCGTCAGCGAAACCTCCGGCCTCCGCAACCTTCATCAATGCTCTTGATGGTGGCATCGTCGAGCGTACCGGCATCAAGCTCAGCGACAATGACAAGCAGCGCGCGCTGGAAGCCGAATATCGGGCGCTTGAGACCTCGCCTCTTGGCCAGCCTGTGGCATGGAAGGGTAGGAATGCAAGTGGCGAGGTTGTTCCCGCTGCACCCTATCAGGTCGGTTCCCAGAATTGCCGGCAATATACCCATACCGTTACCGTTGACGGCAAGCCGACGACGGCGCGGGGAGCGGCCTGCCGCAATGACGACGGTACCTGGACGCCGCTCGATTAAAGCAATTCCAGGAAAAGTGCGCAGCGGTTTTCCGTCCGGAATTGCGTAAAAACAAAGGATGGAGCATTTCGCGATTCGAAGAAAAGCGAAAAGGCTCCAGGTTTCCGCGCCGAAAGGCGCGGCCAAACGCCTCAAATCTTCGTCAGTGAGCCTTTCCTGGTTGGAATAAGCGCCCCGTTAAAGTATTGGGCGTCTATGCTGTTCTGGATTCTCGTGGCCGTTCTTACGGCGGTTGTCGGCGCTGTGCTGCTCTATCCTCTTCTGCGTGGTGCGAAGGAGGCGGAGGACTGTCGTTCCGGCGAGGCCGAGGTCTATCGCGATCAGCTTCGTGAATTGGAGCGCGATCTTGCCGGTGGCCTCATCTCCGCGCAGGAGGCCGGCTATGCCCGTGCCGAAATCGGACGGCGCCTTATTGCTGCGGCGAAGGACGAGAAGACGGCAGCGAAATCGCCTGCGCATGGCAGCTATCGTCTTGCCCAGGCCTTCATCATCGTCGTTCTTCCGGCGGTGGGTCTCTGTCTCTATCTTACCAATGGCGATCCCGGCCTGCCGTCGCAGCCGTTGGAAGCGCGGCTGGAGAAGCCCGGAAACGATCTTGCCATCTCGATCGTCAAGATCGAGCAGCATCTCGCCAAGAATCCGGATGACGCCAAGGGCTGGGAAGTTCTTGCGCCGATCTATTTCAAGACCAACCGCATCGGCGATGCGGAGCTGGCTTACCGCAACGTCATCCGCCTGCTGGGGCCGAACGCGACCCGCCTTGGTGATCTGGGCGAGGTACTGGTCGTCAAGGCCAATGGCATTGTGACGGCGGAGGCGCGCAGCGTGCTGCAGCAATCCCTGGCGCTCGATGCCGCCAATCCTCGCACGATGTTCTATCTGGCGCTGGCGCTGGAGCAGGAAGGCAAGGCGGCCGATGCGAAGACTGCCTTTGAGGCTCTGGCGAAACAATCGCCGCCGGACGCGCCCTGGCTTGCTGCCGTCAACGAGCACATCGTCAAGAATGGCGGCCAGGCGATAGCCTCCGCCAATGCCAACGCACCCGGCAATCCGACCACGGAGGACGTCGCTGCGGCCAATGCGCTGAGCAGCGGCGATCGCCAGCAGATGATCCGCGGCATGGTCGACAGCCTCGATGCCAAGCTCAAGGAAGATCCGAAGAATTTCGAAGGCTGGATGCGATTGATCCGCTCCTATGCGGTGCTGAATGATCGGGAGCGTGCAGCGGATGCGTTGAAGCGCGGTCTCGTGGCCTTTCCGGCCGATGGAGGAGAAGGCCAGCAGCTTCTGGCGCTGGCGAAGGAATTGGGACTGCCGACGGAGGTGAAGCAGCAATGACCCGCAAGCAGAAACGCCTGGCTGTGATTGCCGGCGGCATGGGGTTCATCGCCGCCGCCGTGCTGCTTGTCCTCTTCGCCTTCAGCCAGTCGGTCGCCTATTTCTACATGCCGGCCGATCTTGCCAAGACACCGGTCAATGCGGGCACGCTGATCCGTCTTGGAGGCCTCGTCGGTGAGGGATCGATCGTGCGTGGTCAGGGCACGCAGGTTCAGTTCTCTGTCACGGATGGCACCGATACGATCAAGGTGAAATACGACGGCATCCTGCCGGATCTCTTCCGTGAAGGGCAGGGCGTGGTCACCGAAGGCAAGTTCGAACCGGGCAGCGACGTTTTCATTGCCGATAGCGTGCTTGCCAAGCATGATGAGCGCTACATGCCGAAGCAGGTCGCCGACAAGCTGAAGGCCGACGGCGTGTGGAAGGGCGAGGAGGCCAGCCAATGATCATCGAGCTCGGACATTATGCCCTCGTGCTGGCGCTCGCGACCGCGCTGATCGTCTCCATCCTGCCTGTCGTCGGCGCCCGGCGGGGCGACGTGTCGATGATGGATATCGCCCCGGTAGGCTCGATCGTCATGTTCCTGCTGGTTGCTTTCTCCTTCGGCGTGTTGACCTATGCCTATGTCGCCTCCGATTTCTCCGTCCTCAACGTCTGGGCCAATTCCCATTCGCTGATGCCGCTGATCTTCAAGATCTCCGGCGTTTGGGGCAATCACGAGGGATCGATGATGCTCTGGCTGCTGATCCTGGCGCTGTTCAGCGCGCTTGTGGCCCTATACGGCCGCAATCTGCCCGATGTGCTGCGCGCCAATGTGCTGGCTGTTCAGGCCTGGATCTCCTCGGCCTTTCTGGTCTTTATCCTGCTCACCTCCAATCCCTTCATTCGGCTCAACCCGGCTCCGGCCGAGGGCAAGGACCTCAACCCGGTCCTGCAGGATATCGGGCTGGCGATCCATCCGCCCTTGCTCTATCTCGGCTATGTCGGCTTTTCCGTCTGCTTCTCTTTTGCCGTCGCCGCACTTCTGGAAGGGCGTATCGATGCCGCCTGGGCGCGCTGGGTCCGTCCCTGGACGCTGGCTGCGTGGAGCTTCCTGACGCTTGGCATCGCCATGGGCTCCTATTGGGCCTATTACGAGCTCGGCTGGGGCGGCTGGTGGTTCTGGGATCCGGTGGAAAACGCCTCCTTCATGCCCTGGCTCGCCGGCACGGCGCTGCTGCATTCGGCACTCGTCATGGAAAAGCGTGACGCGCTGAAGATCTGGACGGTGCTGCTTGCCATCCTCACCTTCTCTCTGTCGCTGCTCGGCACCTTCCTCGTCCGGTCCGGCGTGCTGACGTCAGTCCATTCCTTCGCCAGCGACCCGACGCGCGGTATCTTCATTCTCTGCATTCTCCTCGTCTTCATTGGCGGCGCGCTGTCGCTCTTCGCTTTGCGGGCGCCGAAGCTTGCCGCCGGCGGATTGTTCGCGCCGATCTCGCGCGAGGGCGCGCTGGTGCTGAACAACCTGATCCTGACGGTTGCCTGTGGCACGGTGTTGACCGGCACGCTCTATCCGCTGGCGCTCGAAACCCTGACCGGCGACAAGATCTCCGTTGGCCCGCCCTTCTTCAATATGACGTTCGGCCTGCTGATGACGCCGATCCTGGTCGCCGTGCCCTTCGGCCCGCTGCTTGCGTGGAAGCGCGGCGATTTGCTCGGCGCGTTGCAGAGGCTTTATGTCATTGCAGGCTTGGCCTTCCTGGCCGGCCTTGTCCTGTTCTATGTCGAGCATGGTGGGCCGGTGCTGGCCGCTCTCGGTCTCGCCGCCAGCTTCTTCCTCGTCTTCGGCGCCTTGGCCGATCTCTGGTATCGCGCCGGCGTCGGCAAGGTGGCGGCTGGCGTCGCCTGGCGCCGCCTGAGCGGGCTGCCGCGCTCTGCTTTCGGCACCGCCCTTGCCCATGCCGGCCTTGGCATCACTGTCCTCGGCATCGTCGCCGTGACGACCTTCGAGGGGGAGCACATCACCAGCATGAAGCCGGGCGAGATGGCAGAGCTTGGTGGCTACAGCCTGCGCTTCGACGGCATGCAGCCGGCAGTCGGCCCCAACTATACCGAGGAGCGGGCTCATTTCACAGTCAGCCGCGGCGGTGTCGCTTTCGCCGAGATGTCTTCTTCCAAGCGCGTCTTCACCGCAAGCCGCACGGCGACCACCGAATCCGGCATTCTCACGCTCGGTCTCAACCAGCTCTATGTGTCGGTCGGCGACGCCAGCAAGGATGGCGGCATGGTGGTGCGCATCTGGTGGAAGCCGTTCATCCTTTGCATCTGGATGGGCGCGCTCGTCATGGCGATCGGCGGTTTCGTATCGCTCAGTGATCGCCGCCTGCGGGTCGGCGCGCCGAGCCGCAAGGCGAAACCGGTCAATCCGGCCATGGAGCCGGCCGAATGAACAGCTATCGGCTGACATCGCGCGTTGCCGGCCCCCGCAGTCTTGGCGGCACCATGCGGCTTCTTCTTTGCCTTGTTGCACTTCTGGCGCCGATGAGCGCTTTTGCCGTCAATCCCGATGAAGTTCTGCCCGATCCGGCCTTGGAGGCACGGGCGCGCACGATCTCGGCCGAATTGCGCTGCATGGTCTGCCAGAACCAATCCATCGATGATTCCAACGCCGATCTCGCGCGCGACCTGCGCTTGCTGGTGCGAAAACGCCTCGCCGATGGCGATACCGATCAGCAGGTACTCGATTACATCGTCGCGCGCTACGGCGAGTTCGTGCTGCTCAAGCCGCGCCTGAGCGAAAAGACCTATATCCTCTGGGGAGCGCCGATCGCACTCTTTCTAATAGGCGGACTGGCCCTTGCCGTCTATGCCCGTCGCCGCACTGGCAAGCCCACCGGCAAGCCTTTGAGTGCTGAAGAAGAGGCGCAATTGAAGGACATTCTGGGGAAGTGACGCGGCGATCATCTTTCGTCGTGACATTGCAACGATTTCCTTACATTACGAATTTTTCATGGGGCGGACAGTTCGTTGTAAGGTGCCGTGCCCTATATCTCTACCAAGACGAACCATAGCCGGTTCTGCCGGCGTAAATCCGACGAGAAAAGAGAAGGTAACTCGCATATGTTCAGGAATATCAAGGACACCTTGTCCCGCAGCACTGCTATGAAGGCTTCCGTCGTCGCCGGCCTCGCTGTCGCTGCCCTGGCAACGGGTGTTCCGGCTGTGGTCACCGGTGCCTATGCCGATGCCGTTAACGTTCAGGCGCCGCAGGTTCCGAGCTTTGCCAACGTGGTGGATGCCGTATCGCCGGCCGTCGTTTCGGTCCGCGTCGAATCCCGCGTCAACCCGGTTGCCGACGAAGATGATTCCTTCGGTCTCGGCCGTGGCTTCGACGACCTTCCGGACGATCACCCGCTGAAGAAGTTCTTCCGTCAGTTCGAGCAGCAGCAGGGCCGCGGCCAGCAGCATGGCCAGAACCAGCAGAAGAACTCCGACGACAAGGGCCGTCTGCGCCCGGTCGCCCAAGGATCCGGCTTCTTTGTCTCCGAAGACGGCTACATCGTCACCAACAATCACGTGGTCTCCGACGGCGCCGCTTTCGTCGTCGTTCTTAACGACGGCACCGAGCTCGACGCCAAGCTCGTCGGTAAGGATAGCCGCACGGATCTCGCCGTCCTGAAGGTTGATCCCAAGGGCAAGAAATTCACCTATGTCGGTTGGGCCGATGATTCCAAGGTCCGCGTCGGCGATTGGGTCGTTGCCGTCGGCAACCCGTTCGGTCTTGGTGGCACCGTCACGGCCGGTATCGTCTCGGCTCGCGGCCGCGACATTCATTCCGGCCCTTACGATGATTACATCCAGATTGATGCACCGGTGAACAAGGGCAACTCGGGTGGCCCGACCTTCAATCTCAATGGCCAGGTGGTCGGCATCAACACCGCCATCTTCTCGCAGTCGGGCGGCAGCGTCGGCATCGCGTTTGCAATTCCGGCGACCACCGCAAAGGATGTCGTGACCGATCTGATCAAGACCGGCACGGTTTCGCGCGGCTGGCTCGGCGTGCAGATCCAGCCCGTCACCAAGGATATCGCCGAATCCCTCGGCCTGTCCGAAGCGAGCGGCGCCCTGGTCGTCTCCCCGCAGGATGGTTCGCCGGGCCAGAAGGCCGGCATCAAGAACGGTGACGTCGTCACCGCTGTCAATGGTGATCCGGTCAAGGATCCTCGCGATCTCGCTCGCCGCATCGGCAACATGCAGCCGGGCTCCAAGGTCGAGGTTTCGCTGTGGCGCGGCGGCAAGTCGCAGTCTGTCACGGTTGAGCTCGGCACGTTGCCGGCTGATCAGAACCAGGCCTCCAATGACGACTCGCAGCCGGATCAGCAGCCGCAGCAGCCGTCCTCCGAGAAGGCGCTGGCTGACCTCGGCCTCACCGTCGGTCCTTCCGACGATGGTAAGGGCGTTGCGATCACCGCCGTCGACCCCGACTCCGATGCGGCCGACAAGGGCGTGAAGGAAGGCGAGAAGATCACGTCGGTCAATAACCAGCAGGTTTCGAACGCCGGCGACATCGCCAAGGTCATCGAGCAGGCGAAGAAGGATGGCCGCACGCGCGCCCTGTTCCAGATTCAGTCCGGTGACGGCAGCCGCTTCGTTGCCCTGCCGATCAACGCCGGTTGATCCTTTAAGCAGATGAAATGCATTGGGAAGCCGCGCAGGCCACGGCTTGCGCGGCTTCCTTTTTGGAACATATCAAAGATGACTGGCTCCAAGGCAGGTGAAAGATGACAACCGCTGGCCAACATGCCGTGAATTCCTCCGATTCTGGTTGTGCCGAGGCAGTCTCGGCAGGTAATGTCGCCCACATGAAGATTCTGATCATCGAAGACGATCTCGAGGCGGCGGCTTATCTCACTAAGGCGTTCCGTGAGGCCGGCATCATTGCCGATCACGCAAGCGACGGCGAGAGCGGTCTCTTCATGGGCACCGAGAACACCTACGATGTTGCCATCATCGACCGCATGTTGCCGCGCCGTGATGGTCTCTCCGTCATCAGCGAATTGCGTCGCAAGGGCGTGCATACGCCGGTTCTGATCCTTTCCGCGCTCGGCCAGGTCGATGATCGTGTCACGGGCCTGCGTGCCGGCGGCGACGATTATCTGCCGAAGCCCTATGCTTTCAGCGAATTGCTGGCGCGCGTCGAAGTGCTCGGCCGCCGCAAGGGCACGCCGGAGCAGGATGTCCTCTATCGCGTCGGCGATCTCGAGCTCGACCGCCTTTCGCATGAGGTCCGCCGCGGCGGCAAGGAAATCCTGCTGCAGCCACGCGAATTCCGCCTGCTGGAATATTTGATGAAGAATGCCGGCCAGGTCGTCACCCGCACGATGCTGCTCGAAAATGTCTGGGACTATCATTTCGATCCGCAGACCAACGTCATCGACGTTCACGTTTCGCGCCTGCGCTCCAAGATCGAGAAAGATTTCAGCCAGCCGCTGCTGAAGACGATCCGTGGCGCCGGTTACATGATCAAGGACGAGGGATGAGTCGCTTCCGCGTCCTCTTCAAGTCCACCGCAGTCCGACTTTCAGCCCTCTACATCCTTCTCTTCGCGCTCTGCGCCGCAACGCTGGTCTTCTACGTCACGGCCATGTCGGAACGGTTGCTGACGGGGCAGATTCGCGAGGCTGTCCAGCAGGAAGTCAATCAGGTCAAGCGCGCCTATGACATCGGCGGCCTGAACCTGCTGCTGCGGACCATGGAGCGCAGAGCCCGCCAGCCGGGCGCCAATCTCTATGTCATCGCAGGCCCTTCCGGCGATATCCTGGCGGGCAACGTCGCGTCTGTGCAGCCCGGCGTGCTTGGCGCCGCCGGCTGGACAGAGCTGCCTTTCATCTATGAGCGCTACACGGATGCGTCCAACGATCCTGAGCGTCAGCATCTGGCGATTGCCAACATTTTCATCCTCGACAATGGGCTGCGCATCCTGATTGGCCGCGACCTTGGCGAGCCGGAACGCTTCCGCGTGCTGGTGCGCCAGGCGCTGATGCTGGCGCTGGCGATCATGGGCCTCGGCGCACTGGTCATCTGGTTCGGCATTGGCCGCAACGCGCTGAAGCGCATCGACCGGATGACGGATGCCAGCCGCAAGATCATGGCCGGCGACCTCTCGCAGCGTCTCCCCGTTGGCGGTTCCGGTGATGAGTTCGACCGCATGTCGGCATCGCTGAATGCGATGCTGGGGCGCATCGAGAAGCTGAACGAGGGGCTGCGGCAGGTTTCCGACAATATCGCGCATGACTTGAAGACCCCGCTGACGCGCCTGCGCAACAAGGCCGCCGACGCGCTCGACAATGCCGACAGCGCGGGCCGCCGCACGGCGCTCGAGGGCATCATCGGCGAATCCGATCAGCTGATCCGCACCTTCAATGCACTGCTGATGATTTCCCGTGTCGAAGCCGGCTCCGTGGCTGCCGAAATGACGAGCGTCGACCTTTCCTCCATCGTTGCCGACACCGCCGAACTTTACGAACCGGTCGCTGAAGAGGCGGGTCTGACGCTGACGGCCGATATAGAGGCGAATATCGAAATTCAGGGCAATCGCGAGCTGATCGGTCAGGCACTCTTCAATCTTATCGACAATGCCCTCAAATATGCGACGGGCTGCAATGGTGAGCAGACGATAGTCTTCAAGCTCGTGCGTACGCATGACGCGGTCATGCTCGCCGTCGCCGACCACGGACCGGGCGTTCCCGCACATCAGCGTGCCGATGTCGTCAAGCGCTTCTTCCGCCTGGATGAAAGCCGCTCCAAGCCGGGAACTGGCCTTGGCCTTGCGCTGGTCGAAGCGGTCATGGAGCTGCATGGCGGTCGGCTAGAGCTTTCCGATACCGTACCCGACAGTCCCGACGCCAAGGGATTAACGGTCACCATGATCTTCCCCATGCAGAAACAATAGGTTAATCCTGCAGTATCCGCTTGCTGTTGGGGAGAGCTGCATGACGACGACGCAAAGCGATTTGCTGCGGGATGTTCCGCCCGGGCGGTTGCGGCCGCTGAACCAGGCGGAGGCGAAGTCTGCGCTGGCAGATCTCAAGCAGATCGCCGGCGGCGAGCCTGTCGTCGCCGATCTCCTTGCCGGTGAGAGCGCATTGCGGGATTTTATCGTCGCCGCGTTGGCATTGTCGCCTCATCTGCGTGAAATCGCCAATCTCGAACCGTCGTTGCTCGTCGCCGCGATCAATAAGCCGCTGTCGCCGCAGATCGAAGCTCTGGTCGAGGAGGCTCGGCAATCCTGGCTGCCGGCCGAGGGAGCTTCGCCCTCGGAATCCGAGGTGATGAGCCGTTTGCGTATCGCCAAGCGCCGCGTCGCCTTTCTGGTCGCACTCGCCGATCTCGCGCGCATCTATGACGGCAGGGTGACGACCCGTTGGTTGAGCCGGCTCGCGGAGGCTTCCATTTCCGCGGCCATCGACCATCTGTTGCTGTCATCGCATGAAGCCGGAAAGATCGTGGTCTCCGATCCTTCCGCTCCAAGCCGGAAATCCGGCCTGATCGTGCTCGGCATGGGCAAGCTCGGCGCCGAGGAGCTGAACTATTCCTCCGATATCGATCTGGTCGTCTTCTTCGACGAGATGGCGGGCATCGTTCCCGATCCCGATGATGCCATCGACATCTTTCCGCGGCTGATGCGGCGGCTGGTGCGCATCCTGCAGGAACGCACTGCGGATGGCTATGTCTTCCGCACCGATCTCCGTCTGCGCCCCGATCCCGGCTCGACGCCGCTTGCGATCCCGGTCGATGCGGCGATGATCTATTATGAGGGCAGGGGGCAGAACTGGGAGCGCGCCGCCTTCATCAAGGCCCGGCCCGTCGGCGGCGATGTCGCTGCCGGTCAGGCTTTCATCCGCGATCTCGTGCCCTTCGTCTTCCGCAAATATCTCGATTACGCCGCGATATCAGACATCCACTCCATCAAGCGGCAGATTCACGCGCATAAGGGGCATGGCGCGATCGCGGTCAAGGGACACAATGTCAAGCTCGGCCGCGGCGGCATTCGCGAGATCGAGTTCTTCGTGCAGACGCAGCAGCTGATCGCCGGCGGCCGCATGCCGGCCCTGCGCTGCCGGTCGACGGAGCAGACACTCGCCGAGCTGACGGAGGCGAAGTGGATCGACGCGGAAACCCGCGACGAGCTGGCAACGGCCTATTGGTTCCTGCGCGATGTCGAGCACCGAATCCAGATGGTGCGCGATGAGCAGACGCATCTGTTGCCGGAAACGGATGCCGAGCTGCGGCGCATCGCCTACATGATGGGCTTTGCCGACGTATCGGCTTTCTCTGAAGCTCTGGTGACGACGCTGAAGACGGTCGAGCGTCGCTATGCGCGCCTCTTCGAGCAGGAAACCAAGCTGTCGACCGAAACCGGCAATCTGGTCTTTACCGGCCAGGGAGATGATCCCGACACGCTGGAGACGCTGCGCCGCCTCGGCTTTGAAAGACCATCCGACATCGCCAATGTCATCCGTACCTGGCACTACGGCCGATATCGCGCAACGCAATCGGTCGAGGCGCGCGAGCGGCTGACGGAGCTGACGCCGGAACTGCTGCGCGTCTTCGGTGAGAGCAAGCGTGCCGACAAGGCGCTGTTGCGTTTCGACAGCTTCATCTCCGGCCTGCCGGCGGGCATCCAGCTCTTCTCGCTGCTCGGGACCAATCCCGCGCTTCTCTCACTCATCGTCAACATCATGTCGTCGGCGCCGCGACTTGCGGAGATCATAGCCGCCAAGCCGCACGTTTTCGACGGCATGCTGGATCCGAGACTCATGGCCGAGCTGCCGACGCGCGATTATCTCGCCGAACGCCTCAAGAGCTTCCTGGCTCCGGCAAGGCACTATGAAGAGACACTCGACCTGCTGCGCATCTTCGCATCCGAACAACGCTTCCTGATCGGCATTCGGCTGCTGACGGGCGCGATTGGCGGCGTCATGGCGGCCCGCGCCTTCACCTACCTTGCCGATCTGATCGTCGAGGCGGCACTCGATGCTGTCATGAAGGAAATCCGGACAGCACACGGCGAATATCCCGGCGGCCGCATTGCCGTTGTCGGCATGGGCAAGCTCGGCAGCTTCGAGCTTTCGGCCGGCTCCGACATCGATATCATCCTGCTTTACGATTACGACGACACGGCCGGCGAATCCGATGGGCCTAAGCCGCTTGATGCGACGCGCTATTTCACCCGCATTACCCAGCGACTGATCGCGGCCCTTTCGGCGCCGACGGCCGAAGGCGTGCTCTACGAGGTCGATATGCGCTTGCGTCCCTCCGGCAACAAGGGGCCGGTCGCCACGCGCATCAATTCGTTCGAAAAGTACCAACGCGAGGAAGCCTGGACCTGGGAGCATATGGCGCTTTCGCGGGCGCGGCTGATCGGCGGCGACGAGGAATTGGTGAACGATGCGGAGCGTGTCATCGGCGAGGTTCTATCGACAAGGAGAGATGTCGCCAAGATCGCCAAGGATGTTCGCGAGATGCGTGCCCTGATCGAACAGGAAAAGCCGCCGGAAAGCATTTGGGATCTGAAGCTGATTCCCGGCGGCCTGATCGATATCGAGTTCATCGCGCAATATCTGCGGCTGATCGCGCCGGTCCACGGCGTCGGTATCGACGCAAACGGCCTCAGCACGGCCGAAGCGTTGAAATTGCTCGGTGGCAGCCTGATGGATCGCAATGATCTCGACGTTTGCCTGGAGGCCCTGCAACTCTACACGGAAGTATCGCAGCTTATCCGCCTTTGCATTGACGGCACGTTCGATCCGAAAAATACGCCTTCCGGCCTGATCGAGCTGGTCTGCCGCGCCGGCGATTGCCCTGATATCCGCACGCTGGAGGCCGAGCTGAAGCGCTTGTCGAAGGCGGTGCGGAAAATATTCCAGGCGACGGTTGGAAGCTGATCAGCGCTGATCCGGGATACGGATCGCGATAACGGTGCCGATGCCCTCGCGCGAGCGGATGCGCATGCGGCCATGATGCAGGGCGGTCAGTGATCTGGAAATGGCGAGCCCGAGGCCGGAGCCGCCCTTGCTCTTCGCATATTGGCTCTGCACCTGCTCGAAGGGCTGGCCGATCTTGCTCAGTGCCGATTTCGGTATGCCGATGCCGGTATCGGCGATGACGAGCATGACCGCATCGTCGACCCTGCGTGTGCGAACCGCGATGCGGCCGCCATCGTTGGTGAATTTCACCGCATTGGAGAGCAGGTTCAGCACGATCTGCTTCATTGCCCGCCGGTCGGCATTGAGCTTGATGTCGGAAGAAATGGTCTGCTCGACGAGAATGTTCTTCTGCGCGGCCGGAATACGGGTGAAACGCAGGCATTCCTCGATGAGCGGCGCGAGATTGATCGGCTCGCAGGAGAGCTTCATATGCCCGGCTTCGATCTTGGACATGTCGAGAATGTCGTTGATGACATTGAGCAAATGCTTGCCGCTGTCGTGAATGTCCTTGGCATATTCGTTGTAGCGGGCGGAACCGAGCGGACCGAACATCTGGTCCTGCAGGATTTCCGAGAAGCCGAGAATGGCATTGAGCGGCGTGCGCAGCTCGTGCGACATGTTGGCGAGGAATTCCGATTTGGCCTTGTTGGCGGCTTCGGCGCGTTCCTTCTCCGCGAGATAGTTGGTGTTGGCGGTCGAAAGCTCCGCCTTCTGCTTTTCCAGGATCTGTCGTGATGCGGAGAGATCGTTGATGGTTGCCATCAGCCGGCGTTCGGACTCGCGAAGACGCTCCTGATTGCGCTTCAGCTGCGTGATATCGGTGCCGACGGAGACGAGGCCGCCGTCGCGGGTGCGGCGTTCGTTGATCTGCAGCCAGCGCTCGTCGGCGAGCTGCACTTCCGTCGTCTGCGAATGGTTGGAGCGGCCGGGATCGACGATGCGACGCTCGATGACAGGGCGGGCGGCAGCGGCATTGACGACGGCGCGCTCGGTGCCGGGCACGAGCACATTGTCCGGCAAACCATAGGCCTGCTGGAAATGGGCATTGCACATCACGAGGCGATCGTTCTTGTCCCACAGCACGAAGGCTTCGGACGTACACTCGATCGCATCGGCCAGTCTCTGGTCGGCCTCGGCATAGCGTTGCGCCAGCCGGTGCTGTTCGGTCACATCCATGGCGATGCCGATCATGTGGACGCGGCCGGAATTGGTGCGGATCACCTGGGCGCGGGCGCGCATCCAGACATAATGCCCCTTGGCGTGGCGAATGCGCAGGATCTGGTCCACCTGGCCGGCATTACCGCGGGTGACTGTGCGAGCAAGCATATGCAGGCTGTTGTCATCCGGATGCATCAGCCGCGCCGCATCTGTAAAGGCGAGCGGCTTGTCGGCGACCGGCAGCCCCAGCATGTCGTACATCGACCGCGACCAGAAGAACTGGCGGCTGGTGAAATCGAAATCCCAGAGGCCGCAGCGTCCGCGCGACAGCGCGGTCTCGACCCTCAGGTTGGATTCAAGGAAGATTTCGTCCGCGTCCCTGGCGCGTTTCACCTGGGTGTAATAGGCGTAGAGGATGACGAGCAGGATGGAGGATATGCCGGCAAACAGCGTCACGTTCAGCGTCAGCTCGTCGCGCCAAAGCTTGTCGATCTGGTCCATCGATGCAGCCGACAGGATGAAATCGCCTTTGTCGCCGATCAGGGAAATCGCCGCATAGTAGGGTTCGCCGCCGATCATTGTCTCGATCACGCCGGCATGGTCCCCGAAACTGCGGATGGCCGACACTTCCGGAAAGAAGTCGGAGACCAGCATGCCGATATAGCCGGAGCCTGCCGCGGATGAACCGAACACCCGTCCGCTCGACTGCACGAGCAGAACGAAGGCGCCGATATCCAGCCGATCCTGCGGCAGGTAGGAGGCGAGTTTCCGCTCGGCGCCGCTGCGGTCGCCTGCCTGAAACAGGCTGGCGTCATTCGAAAAGGCTGCGGATGCGGCGGCGATGGAAAGCGAGGTCGTGCGGCGGGCGGACGCCGCCATCCGGCTATGTTCCGTGATCATGCCGAAGAAATGCGAGGCGGCGACGACCATCAGGAAGGAGACGATGAGGACGGGAATGATGCGCTTGAGAATATGTTCCGTCTGCGGAAAACGACGCGAAATCGTCTCTACCCGCACTCCGGTTCGATCGGTAACGCCGCTATGCCAGGATTTCAGACCGTCGAAATTAACACGCAGCCGTCCATCGGCCGCGGTTGCCCGCCGCACGTCCACCATCGCTTTAGCCTTGTCCCTCGTGTGATTCGCTGCGCCGCTCGCCCGAATCTGCCCTAATGAATCATTCGTGATTCGGCTTGTCCAGAGGGTGCGGTAAAACTTTCTTAACCATCTGCGATTTCAGCATATTTTACACACGCACCGGTAAGTTGCGCGCGTTCGGGACTCGTTCAAGCTGAAAAGGCCGATGCAAATCAGCCTTTGAAATCGGCACGCTCGGCGATCGAAATCACTCCTTCAGGATGCGATCCACAATGTCGCGCACATCGGTCGAAAGACCGCCTGCGCGCTCGATCCGCATCAGCGCCGAGCGGGCATGGTCGGCGCGCACTGGCTCCAACAGCCGCCAGGAGCGCATCGAAGTCAGGATGCGGGCCGCAAGCTGCGGGTTGCGCTGATCGATCTCGAGGATCTCGTCGGCGAGGAAATTGTATCCGGCGCCGTCAGCCCGGCCGAAGCCGGTGGGGTTCGCAAACGCAAAGGTGCCAACAAGCGCACGCACCCGGTTCGGATTCGTGCGCTTGAACAGCGGCGTTTCCATGAGCAGCCGAATACGCTCCAGCGCACCGGCGCCGGGGATCGCGGCCTGGATGGCGAGCCATTTGTCGATGACAAGCGCATTGTCCGCAAAGCGGTCGCGGAAATGCGCAAGCGCTGTCGCAGTCTCGGCAGCATCAGGGAAGCGCTGCGCCAGAATGGTCAGCGCGGCACTGAGATCGGTCATGTTGTTCGCGGCATCATAAGCCGCCTTGACTCGTGCCGGCGTCTCATCCAGCTGCGAGAGATAGCTTAGCGCCGCATTGCGCAGTGCACGGCGGCCGGCGCTTGCCGCATCCGGGTTGAAGAGACCTGGCGTCTGCATGCTGTCATAAAGCGCGGTGAAGACGGCTTTACCGGCCTCGGCGACCCGTTTGAGGATTGTCTGGCGCGCGGCATGAATGGCGTCCGGATCGTTATTGCCGCCAAGCTCGCGGGCAATATCGGCTTCGCTCGGCAAGGCGAGCGCTTGGGCGCGGAAGGCCGGCTCCAGGCTTTCGTCGGCTGCGGCCGCGAGCAATGCATCGGTGAAGGCTGGATCGCAGGTGATCTCGGCACCCTGGCGCGCATCGCGCGCCGCCTGCAAGAGGTTAGGCAGGCCGAGGTCGAGAAGCGCCTGCCAGCGGGCGAAATGATCGGTCTCGTAGCGGGCGATCAGTGCGAGATCGCTGGCGCTCTGGCTGAATTGCAGGTTGATCGGCGTCGAGAAGCTGCGATTGAGCGATAGGACCGGCCGCGAGGGAATGCCGTGGAACGTCACCGTCTGCGTCTGCTTCGTCAGGTGCAATACGTCGCCGGTCAGCTCGGCTCCGGTGACGGATGCCGGCGTGATGACGGTGCCGTCTTCGGCAAGCAAGCCCGTGCGCAGCGGAATGTGCATGGGCTTCTTGATGCTCTGGCCGGGCGTTGCCGGCACCATCTGCTCGAGCGACAGGGTGAACGTCTTGGCGTCGGCATCATAAGCGCCGGAGGCGGTGACGAGGGGCGTGCCGGCTTGATGATACCACAGCGAAAACTGCGCGAGATCGCGACTGCTGACATCTTCGAAGCACTTGACGAAGTCTTCGATCGTCACGGCCTGTCCGTCGTGCCGGTCGAAATAGAGGTCCATGCCCTTCTTGAACAGATCGCGGCCGAGCAGCGTCGCGATCATGCGTGTGACTTCGCTGCCCTTCTCATAGACCGTCGTCGTGTAGAAGTTGTTGATTTCGCGGTATTTCGTCGGGCGCACCGGATGGGCAAGCGGACCACTATCCTCCGGAAACTGTTCCGATTTCAGGTGTCGGACTTCGGCGATGCGCTTGACGGGACGCGACCGCTGGTCGGCGGAAAATTCGTGATCGCGATAGACGGTCAGGCCCTCTTTGAGGCAGAGCTGGAACCAGTCGCGGCAGGTGATACGGTTGCCCGTCCAGTTGTGGAAGTACTCATGCGCGATGATCGCTTCGATATTGGCGTAGTCGGCATCGGTTGCCGTCTCGGGATCGGCGAGCACGTATTTGTCGTTGAAGACGTTGAGACCCTTGTTCTCCATCGCCCCCATGTTGAAATCCGATACGGCGACGATCATGAAGATGTCGAGATCGTATTCGCGGCCGAACCGCTCCTCGTCCCACTTCATCGAGCGCTTCAGCGCATCCATGGCATAAGTCGCGCGCGGCTCCTTGCCGTGCTCGACATAGATCTTCAGCGCGACCTCACGGCCGGATAGGGTGGTGAACGTGTCTTCGACGACACCCAGATCGCCGGCAACCAGCGCAAAGAGATAGCTCGGCTTCGGATGCGGATCGAACCAGGCGGCGAAATGCCTGCCTTCGCCATAGCCGGCGCCACCGAGGAAATTGCCGTTCGACAGCAGCAGCGGATTGGCGGCCTTGTCGGCAATGATATTGACGGTGTAGGGCGCGAGAACATCCGGCCGGTCGGGGAAGTAGGTAATGCGGCGGAAACCTTCGGCCTCGCACTGCGTGCAATAGATGCCGCCGGTGCGATAGAGGCCCATAAGCTGGGTGTTGGCCTCGGGATTGATGACGGTCGTGATCGTCAGCTCGAAAGGCGTGCTTTCAGGCAGGTCGCGAATGGTCAGGCTTTCGGGCGTCGCATCATATTGTTCGGCTGGAAGTTCGCCCTGATCGAGCAGCAGGCCGGAGAGGACCAGTTCATCGCCATCGAGCACGAGGGGTGCCTTGGGATCGATACCTTCGCGACGATGGAAGATCAGCCTTGCCTCCACCTTGGTCTCAGTCGGATGCAGATCGAAGGTGAGGTCCACGCGTTCCAGAACGAAGTCGGTGGGACGATAGTCTGCCAGATTGATGATCTGGCCGGTGTCTGTACGCATGGTCTATCCTGATCAGGCTATGCTGTGGCGGGCGCAGTCCGAAGTCCTCCTCCAGACTGAAAGTGGCCGCATCATTACACCGAAATCTGAACCAAAGTTAAAGTCATATCGCAATGCCGATATGTTTTGTTATGGCACAACAAGTATTCGCTCGCCAGGCCGCTCTCATTTCAGCTATTCGAATGAAAACCGGTAACTCTCCGCCCGCATTTGCAGATTGGCAGTGCAATTGCTACCATAACGTTCAGGTGGATCATCATGACTGCATTACCGTCAAACGCAGGCCGTTACGGTAGGGAAACAATAATTTAAAGTAAATTATTTGTTTAACTTCTTGCGATATAAGAGCGCTTGCATAACTATAGCATGCTATTAGATGTCGGAATTATGATCGATTCCGGTGATTTCGTTCACAAAAATGAAACATCCACTTTCTGTTGCTTTTTAAGAAGGGCACCCCAGGAGGCCCGATTGAGTTTTCCCATCGAGCAACTTGCTCGTCATCCCAAGTTCGTAGCATCCCTGAGCTTTCTCTCCGAGACATTGCGTAACCGTTATGACAGCGGCCCAAGGGTTGCGCGCATGCTCGCTTCGCATCAGCGGTGGCTTTTGAGCCAGTCAGCCTATGCGCTTCATCTTGAATATGATCCGGCGGTCCCAGGCTCGGGCCTGACCGTTGTCGCGCTGCGTAACCTCATCACGCATTACCGCGTCGCCAGCCGCAATACGGTCCTGAGTTTCATAGAGGAATTGCTCACCTATCGCTTCCTGGAGCTGGCCCCCGGTCCCGCTCGCCGTCCGCGCCGTTACGTGCCGACTGAAACCACCTACTCGGCGATGTTCGGTTGGTATCTTGCCAATCTGGCCGCGCTCGATCTTCTTGACGATGGCGGCCGCGCGGCTGCACTGGTTGCGTCGCCCATGTTGATGGATCTGGCTCAGCCGCGCATGGCCCGCAATTGCCTGGCGACCGACATCTGGCGTGAACCGCCGGAAAGCGTTGCCCTGTTCCTCTGGACGGAGTCCGGCGGCCTAGTCGTCGACTACATCATGTCTAAGCTGGACCTCAGCGGAGAGGTCGTCGATCGAATCGATATCGGTCGTGTCGATGCTCGCGCGCTGGCGGCACATTTCATGATATCCCGCACCCATTTGCAGCGTCTCCTGCGCAAATCTGCCGATCGTGGGGATATCGGCTGGCATGACGAATCCAAGAAGACGCGTATGTGGATATCGCGCAATTTTCTCGATCAGTATTGCGGATGGCAGGCCGTGAAATTGGCAGCGGTCGATGAAGCTTTCGCTTGGGCGCGGTCCGCCTAGAGTGCAGGTCTCTCTTAGATTTGCCCGTTCGGCTCGAGCCGATGATCAGGCAGCGCAATTCTGCCGATAAAATCTCAAAGCGGGATGCTGGCCGCGGCGATCCGGGCAGCGCTTGTGCTGCTGCACTCGTCCTTGCGAAAATTGCGCGCGCGCTCGAACTCCTCGGCGGCCCGCACCGCAGAGCCGATGTGCCCGACGGAATCGAACAGAGCGATGAATGAACGCAAACCCGATGACATGATGAAAATTCCGATACTTAAACGCTACGCTGAATTATCGCGCAATTCGCGCCCGCAGGTCAGCAGGCGCGGAAGTCGGCGAAAATGGCCGTCGGACGGCCGATGCGGGCGGAAACGCCTGTGCCTCGTGCAGTCATCTGCTCATTGGCAGCGATGCCGAGGTTGCGATGGCTGTTTGTGGCGCGCACAGGTTCAATGGCGCGTCGTAGTGTATCAAACCCGCAGTGAATAGGGCGAAAACGTGCAGTCATTGCCTTGGTTCCTTTCGAATTCCTCCCAAGACACCACTTATATTGCAGTGCAGCATAGATTCTGCAATGCACAGCAAAAGAAGACTGCCATGCTGAAAACGCATGACTAGTGTCATTCTCCGTTAATACCTGGTGGAATCAGCCTAATATTTCAGCGGCGATATAATTCTTGAAGGCCAGAAGATCGCTCCAGGCCAGGCGTTTGTTGATCGGCGCGGTCAGCAGTTCCTGCGGATGCAGGCTGGCGATGGCGGGGACAGTTCGTCCGAGAATGCTGATTTCCCGCCATTGTCCGCGCAATCCATGGATGGTTTCGCCACCGCCGAAAAAGTGGCGAGCGGTGAAATTGCCAAGCAACAGCAAAGCCTTCGGCTCGGCGAGTGCGATCTGTCGTTCTATGAAGGGACGACATATCTCGATTTCGGCCGGGGAAGGGGCGCGATTGCCGGGCGGCCGCCATGGAATGACGTTGGTGAGCATAATCGTATCGCGCTGCAGCCCGATGGCGGCCAGCATCCGGTCCAGCAACTGGCCTGCGCGGCCGGCAAACGGTGCGCCCTCGCGATCGTCGTCGGCACTCGGCATTGGGCCGATCACCATGATCCGACCCTCCGGCGTGCCGCTCGCAAAGATCGTCGAGCGGGCGCTGTTCTTGAGATTGCAGCCGTTGAAGGCTTCGATCGCAGTCTTTAGCTCGCTGAGAGAGCGCGCACTTTCGGCCGCGAATCGGGCCTGCTCCACGGCTTGCTCATCGGGAATGGCCGGCGCGGCGCGCGGCGGCGCGGCGGCTGCGGGAGATGCCGTAGGCTTTGCGGCCGGGCGGCGCTCGGGCTGCGATCGCGCGGCGGGTGCCGGAGCTTCCGTCCTGGGCTGCGCGGCACGTGCGCCCTGTCTTGCGGCGCGCATGGCTTCGAATTCGGCAAAGCGATCCACCGGCTGCTCTTCCAGTAGCCAATCGACGCCGGCATCCGCATGGAAATGCAGAAGGGCGGCAAGTTCGGCCGGTGTGAGGTCGCTGGCGGAAATCATGCGCGAACTCTATCCAAAGCGGCGCAGGAACGAAAGGGCAGGGTGGGCGCTATGTCAGGCCGTCCACTGGGCGATATCGTCGCGTTCGCCGATTAGGGCCAAACCATGGGCAATGGACAGCAATTCGCCGCCCGTCTCGATCCGCTCCTGGCCGAAGCGCTCCGTGAAGATGCGCCGCACCGCCGGCACGAAGGAGGTGCCGCCTGTCAGAAACACCTTGTCGATTGCATCGGGCGATGTGTTCGTCGTTGTCAGCACGTCGTCCAGCGCACTTTCGATGCGGGCGAGATCCTCGGCGATCCAGCTTTCGAAATCGGCGCGGCGAACATGCTTGCGGCCGGCCTTGCCGAGCGGCGGGAAGTTGAACTCCGCTTCTTCCTCGCTCGAAAGAGCCATCTTCGTTGCGGAGACGGCCTGATAGAGCGGATAACCCTCGTCGTGTTCGACCAGCTCGATGAAGGTTTCCAGCTTCTCCGGCTCCAGGCTGCTGCGCACCAGCGTCTTCAGGTCGGCATATTCGCGAGAGGTCTTGAAGATCGAGAGCTGGTTCCAGCGGCCGAAATTGGCGTAGTAGGAAGTAGGAACCTCCAGGAGCTTGTCGAAGCTCTTGAAGAAGCTGCCCTTGCCGATCGCCGGCGCGACGATGTTGTCGATCATCCGGAAGTCGAAATGATCGCCGGCAATGCCGACGCCGGAGTGGCCGATCGGCTTCGCCGTCAGCTTGCCGCCATGGGTTTCGAAGCGGATCAGCGAATAGTCGGTCGTGCCGCCGCCGAAGTCTGCGACCAGCACGGTCGCATCCTCTTTCAGATGCTGGGCGAAATAGAAGGCGGCCGCCACCGGCTCGTAGACATAATGGATTTCCGGAAAGCCGAACCGCGTGAGCGCAGCATTGTAGCGCTCCGTCGCAAGGGCGGGGTTCGGGTTGGCGCCGGCAAAATGCACCGGTCGGCCGGTGACGATGCGCGAAACGTTTTCCGGCCATCCCTCTCCGGCATAGGCACGCAGGCGGCGCACGAAGATCTCCATCAGATCCTCGAAGCTGTGGCGCTTGGCGTAGATCAGCGTGCCCTGGAAGAGGGCACTCGCTGCAAAGGTCTTGATCGACTGCAGGAAGCGACAGTCGCCGGGATTGTCGATGAACTGCCGGATCGCCGCATGCCCGGCCTCGACCTTGAGCGCGGCTGCACCCAGCCCAGGGTCCTTCATGAAGGAGAGCGCGGTGCGCATGCTGTCGGCGGTACCGGCCGCGCTGTTGAAGGCGACCGATTGCGTCGCGGGTCCATCAGCCAGTGCCAGAACCGTGTTCGTCGTGCCGAAGTCGAAACCAAGCGCCCGAGCCATGCCCGCACTCCCTTTCGTCGAAATTGTCTGGATTGGGGCCAAGCCCCTGATGAGACGCGTGACGCGCCCTGTCGCAAAGAGGGCGCGTCATGACATGGCTGGGCTTCAAGTTCAAGACATGGAGGTGGTTTTATTTTCGTTCGGCCGCCGCATCCGCAGACAGTATTTCACACGCATGCGTTTCGCTTTGCTTGAAAAGGAACGGGCGCCTTTCGGCGCCCGTTTTTGTCATTCCGCGGCAATCGCCGACGGCGGTTCCTTCTGGTGCGGGTCGTCGTCCTCGCGCCGGCCGAAACGACCGAGGAAGTCGCTCAGGCGGTTCATCTCAAGGAAGATGACCGGCGTGATGAACAGGGTCAAAAGCTGTGAAACCACCAGGCCACCAACCACGGCGATACCGAGCGGCTGGCGCAGCTCAGAGCTTGCGCCGCCACCGACCGCGATCGGCAGGGCACCGAGCAGGGCGCAAAAGGTGGTCATCATGATCGGGCGGAAACGGCGTACGCAGGCTTCGTGGATCGCTTCCGCCGGCGACATGCCAGTACTCGAGCGCAGCGTTTCCAGCGCCACGTCGATCATCATGATCGCGTTTTTCTTGACGATACCGATCAGCATCAGCAAGCCGATGAGCGCGATGACCGACAGGTCGAAGCCGAAGATCTTCAGCGCAAGCAGTGCGCCGAGAGCGGCGGCCGGCAGACCGGACAGAATGGTCAGCGGGTGGATGAAGCTTTCGTAGAGAACGCCGAGAACCATGTAGATCGTCAGCACCGCAGCGAGGATCAGGTAGGGTGTGCTGCCCTGCGACTGCTGGAAGATCTGCGCCGTACCGCCGTAGGACGTGAAGATGTCCGCCGGCATGTTAATGTCCTTCTTGATCTGTTCGATCTGTGCCGTGGCGTCGCCAAGCGCTTCGCCGGCCGGCAGGTTGAAGGATACCGTGGTCGAGACGAGCTGGCCGGTCTGGTTGATGGTCACCGGACCGGTGTTGCGCTCGATGTGCGCGAAGGCCGATAACGGAACCTGCTGGCCGCTCGAAGACGTCACATGGATGCGCGACAGTTTCTGGTCGTCCCAAGGCTGGTTCGCGTCATATTCGATGATCACGTCATAGCTGTCGCCGGTCGATTGGATCTGTGCGGCGGCGTAGTCGCTGAAGGCCTCTTCAAGCGTGGTGCGCAGCAGATTGTTGTTGATGCCGTAGGCGGCAGCCTTCTCCGTATCGACCACAATATTGGCCTGCAATGCGTTATATTGCGCGTCGGTGGTCACGTCGGTGAAACGTGGATCCTTGCGCATTTCCTGCAGCATCTTGTTGGCCCACTGGTTCGTCAGATCGGCGCTGAGTGCCTGGATGACGAGCTGATACTGGCTGGCCGTCTGGCGTCCACCGAAGCGAAGGCTTTGCTGAGGGTTGATGAAGACCTGTATGCCCGGGATCTTGGCGACGGCGGCGCGCATTTCGCGCAAAGTCTGGTCGAGCGGCGGACGATCCTTCTTATCCTTCAGCTGAGCATAGATCGTACCGTTGTTGAGTGTCTGGCGAGCGCTGGCGCCGACAACCGACATCACGTGCTCGACGGCAGGGTTTGCCTGGATCGCGGCAGCGGCCTGGTTCTGCAGGTCGCGCATCGCCGGATAGGAGATATCCTGGCGGGCGCGTGTGGAAATCTGCAGCCGGCCGATGTCTTCCTGCGGGAAGAAGCTGGCCGGCAGCGTCAGGAAGAGGTAGGCCGAGAGCGCGACCGAAGCAAGGAAGCTTCCAAGCACCATGTAGCGATGGCGAATACACCATTCCACGCCCTTGCCGTAATTGACCTCGGTCCAGTTGAAGCCCTTGTTGAAGAGGCGTACCGGCAGAGGAGGATGGCTGTGGGCGTTGGAGAGACGTGAGCCGAGCATCGGCGTAACGGTCAGCGAGACCACGGCGGACGAAACGATGGCGATGGCCACGACCATGCCGAATTCGTTGAAGATGCGGCCGACGACGCCACCCATCAGCAAGATAGGGATGAACACGGCGATCAGCGAAATAGACATGGAGATAATCGTATAGCTGACTTCGCCCGCGCCTTTGATGGCCGCCTGCAGCGCAGGCATGCCTTCTTCCATGTGCCGTAGAATGTTCTCCAGCATGACGATCGCGTCGTCCACCACGAGGCCTACCGCAATCGTCAATCCGAGCAGCGAGATATTGTCGACGCTATAGCCGAGCACATACATCATGCCGAAAGTAGATATGAGCGAAAGAGGCACGGCGAGGCCGGGAATAATCGTTGCCGTCACGTGGCCCGTGAACAGGTAAATGACGAGAACGACGAGACCGATGGTCAGCAGCAAGGTAAACTTGACGTCCGAGATGGCCTCGCGGATCGGCTGGGCCGAGTCGTTCATAACGGTCATTTTAACGGAAGCCGGCATTTCGGCCTGCAGCTTCGGCAGTGTCTTGTTGACGGCATCGACGACGTCGACGGTATTGGCATCGGGCTGGCGTTGAATGGCTAGAATGATCGCCCGCCGGCCATCATACCAGCTGCCGATATTCTGGTTTTCCACGCTGTCTTGCACGTCGGCGACATCGCCGAGGTGAATTGGCTTGCCGTTGGGATTGGCAATCACAAGTGTGCGAAACTCGTCGGCGTTGACGCGCTGCGTATCCGCATTGATCGTCATGCTCTGCGCCGCGTCTTGCAACGTGCCGACCGGGACCTGGTTGTTGGCGTTGACGACGGCTGTGTTGACCGTGTCGATACCGATGCCGCGATCCAAAAGCTTGTTGGGGTCGACGTCGATACGCACCGCGTAGGTCTGTGCCCCGTTTACGGTCACTTCGGCGACGCCAGGCAGTGTCGAGATCGATGGAGAGATGATGTTCTCGGCGATATCGTCGAGCTTGCTGCGCTGCAAGGTGTCGCTTTGTACGGCGATCAGCATGACAGGCGCGTCGGCCGGATTGGTCTTCCTGTAGCTTGGCGGGGTGGTCAGGTTGTTGGGAAGTTTTCTTTGCGCGGTCGAAATCGCCGCCTGCACGTCACCGGCGGCGGCGTCGATGTTGCGGTCGAGATTGAACTGCAGCACGATGCTGGTATTGCCAAGCGAGTTTGTCGAAGAAATTTCGCTGATGCCGGGGATCGTCTCGAACTGCTTGATCAGCGGCGTGGCGACCGACGTCGCCATTGTCTGTGGTGAGGCGCCCGTCAGCTGGGCCGAGACGTTGATCGTCGGGAAATCCACCTGCGGCACAGCCGCGACGGGGATGAGCTGATAGCCGGCGAGACCGGCAAGCACCACGCCGATCGCGAGAAGCGTGGTCGCGACCGGACGCTGGATACAGAAGGTCGGGATCATTGTTGCGCTCCAACTGCGATGGTTTCGGTTTTTCCATCATCGGCCGAAGCGACCTTCTCGTTTGGATTGTCGCTGAACTGCTCCTTGACGTCGGTGCCGTTGTTCAGTTGCGACTGGCCTTCGACAACGACATGATCGCCGACCGAAAGGCCCGTGGCGACGGCTGTGCGACCGCCATTGGCACGAGCAATTGTCACTGGCGTGATCTTGACCTTGTTGTCCTTCACCACAAAGGCGATGTAGCCGTCCGGCCCCGGGCTGACGGCAACGGTCGGCACGACGATAAGCTGCTCGTTGTCGGCAAAGTGAACCATGACATTCGTGGAGCGTCCCGGCCACAAGGCGCCGTTGGCATTCTCGAACGTTGCCTTTACAGCAATTGTTCCGGAAGCCTGGTCGACTGTGTTGTCGTAAAAGCTGATTGTTCCGGTACGAGGCTTGCCCTGTGCGGAACGAGGAACGGTGGTCACCTGGACAGGACCCGCGGCCAGCTGTTCCTGCAGTTCGCGCAGGTTGTTTTCCTGCAAGGTGAACTTGATGTATGCCGGATTATATCTGGCAATCGTGACGATTGACGTGCCGGCGCTGACATAAGCACCCAGGCTCAATTGAACATCGCCAAGCCGGCCATCATAGGGTGCCCGTATGTCGGTGTTTCCGAGCATAACCTGATCCGAGGCAAGTTGTGCCTGGTCCGCGCTGAGCGTGGCAATGGCGGCGTCGCGGGTCGCACGCGCTTCGTCGGCAGTCGCCTGAGTGCCGGCGCTGCTCGTGAGCAGGCTATTGGCACGGGTCAGCGCGGTCTCCGCTTGGGCAAGGTTTGCCTGGTCTTTCGTAATGTTCGCCTGGTCCTTGTTGACAGCAGCCTGTGCCGTACGCGGATCGAGCTTTGCGATCAGATCGCCGGCTTTGACCGTTGCGCCATCTTTCACCGCAATCTGCGTGATCAGCCCAGCTTCCTGCGCGGCGATCGTCGTTGAATCGATCGGCACGACCCAGCCGGTCGCGGAGACATCCATGGGAAGCGTAGTTTTGACGGCGGCGACCGTCTTTACGGCGATTGGGCCTGCCTGACGCTTGCTGCCGGCCTGCGCCGCCTTGCTAGAGTCTTTGGTCTCTGCCGAAGCCCGATCGACAAATGCGGAAAGGAAAGGAATACGGTCGCGATAGCCCCAGGCCACGAGGGCTGCGACGACAAGAAGGCCGAGGGGAAGCCAGAATTTTTTCATACTTAAAGAACCGGTCGGGGCTTGTTGCAGGAAGCGCGGTGACGTTGGAGTGTATTTATTGCGCCGCACAACAAAGACGAGCTTCGCCGCAATCCATACATCGCCGTTACCGCTAACGTTCGGTAATTCTGTCCCTTTAACGCGAATTCATGAACGCTGATGCCGTGCAATCTACCACAGTTCGGCACGACGAAAAATTAAAGCTTGGAAAGCTTTCGAATTGTTTCTGTTTGTGCAGTGCAACAATCAGTCAAATGACTATTTTTTGATTGCCGTTATGTAATAATCGAGCGGCAAAACAGCCTTGGGCGGTATTTATAGTGTGAATGCATGCTGTCGCGCGCATGGGAGTGTCGTCGGCACTCACGTAATTGTGTTGTCAGGCCCTCTTTGCAAGGGCCTGCACTCTGCTCGTCGGCAACGGCCTTAAAGTGAGCGGGCAGCTCCTCCATCGCAGCGGACCATGGTGCCTGTCACGTAGCTTGCCGGTTCGCTGCAGAGGAAGGCGGCCGTGGCGGCGAACTCCTCGATGCGGCCGTATCGACCGGCAGGGATGCGCTGCTGGCGCTCGGCGCTGACATCCTCCAGGCTTTTGCCGCCGCGCTTGGCCGCGGCCGTGTCGAGTTCGGCCAGTCGGTCGGTGGCGATGCTGCCCGGTAAAAGCATATTGACGGTGATGCCATGAGCCGCAACTTCGCTAGCCAGCGTCTTGCTCCAGCCGGCAAGGGCCGGGCGCAGCGTATTGGAAAGCGCAAGATTGGGGATGGGCTCGACGACGCCGGAGGAGGCGACAGTGAGGATACGGCCCCAGCCTTGTGCCTTCATGCCCGGCAAGAGCGCATTGGCCAGGCTGATGATCCGCGCCACCATGGAAATGAAATAGGTCTCCAGTCGGTCGGCGGTCATATCCTCTGTCGTCCCCGGTGTCGGGCCGCCGCTGTTGTTGACGAGAATGTCGATGCCCCCGAGCTTTTCGACGGCAGCCTTGCTGACGACATCCACGAAGTTCTCGTCGTTGAGGTCGGCCCAGATCCAGTCGGCGCGGCCCTTGCCTTCGGCATTGATCGCCTTGCAATTGCTATCCAGCCGGTCGCCGCTGCGGCCGCAGAGCAGCACATTGACACCCTCGCGGGCCAACGCAACGGCAATGCCGTGTCCCAGTCCCTTGGACGAAGCAAGCACAAGCGCACGTTTCCCGCCGATACGAAGATCCATTTTGATCACCCTTCATGCTATCCGGATTTCCCGGTTGAAACTTATAGAGTGCGGCAGGCCGATTTTGAAAGCGCATGGCGGGACGAAATCGGTAAATCTCGGTGAAATATTGACGTTAACGTAAGCGTAATTTAACTTGATAGCTACGTTGGGCGAATTGGAGGATTGCCTGTCGCTTCCCGGCTCGACAATCCTCTCTTGTTTTGACAAGAGATAAACGAAACGGGGAAGACGCCCAACGGGGATGAGGCTGCGATCCGATATCAAGGATGCCGGCCAAGCGGAGAGAGTGAATGACTGACGCGAGCGAGCTGCCGGAACGCGAGAGCATGGAATTCGACGTTGTGATTGTCGGCGCAGGTCCTGCGGGTCTGTCGGCTGCGATCCGGCTGAAGCAGATCAATCCGGATCTGACCGTCGTCGTGCTCGAAAAGGGTGCCGAAGTCGGCGCGCACATCCTGTCGGGCGCGGTGGTCGACCCGATCGGCATCGATCGCCTGCTGCCGGACTGGCGCGAGGAGGAGGGGCATCCCTTCAAGACCAAGGTCACGTCGGATCACTTCCTGTTCCTTGGCCCCGCCGGCTCCATCCGCCTGCCGAATTTCCTGATGCCGCCGCTGATGAACAACCACGGCAACTACATCGTCTCGCTCGGCAATGTCTGTCGCTGGCTGGCCGAGAAGGCGGAAGCCCTCGGCGTCGAGATCTATCCCGGCTTTGCCGCGACCGAAGTTCTCTACAATGACGAGGGCGCCGTCATCGGCGTTGCCACCGGCGACATGGGCATCGAGAAGAACGGCGAACCCGGCCCGAACTATACCCGCGGCATGGCGCTCTTAGGCAAATATGTGCTGATCGGCGAAGGCGTTCGCGGCTCGCTTGCCAAGCAGCTGATCGCCAAGTTCGATCTGTCGCGGGACAGCGACGTGCCGAAGTTCGGCATCGGCATCAAGGAGCTTTGGGAGGTCAAGCGCGAGAACCACAAGAAGGGCCTCGTGCAGCACTCCTTCGGCTGGCCGCTGGGCATGAAGACGGGCGGCGGCTCGTTCCTCTACCATCTTGAGGATAATCTGGTCGCCGTCGGCTTCGTCGTGCATCTGAACTACAAGAACCCCTATCTCTATCCCTTCGAGGAGTTCCAGCGCTTCAAGACGCATCCGGCGATCCGCGGCACCTTCGAGGGCGGCAAGCGTATTTCCTATGGCGCCCGCGCCATCACCGAGGGCGGCTGGCAGTCGGTGCCGAAGCTGACTTTCCCGGGCGGCGCGCTGATCGGCTGCTCGGCCGGCTTCGTCAACGTTCCCCGCATCAAGGGCAGCCACAACGCGGTGCTATCCGGCATGCTGGCGGCGGACAAGATCGCCGCGGCGATCGCCGCCGGTCGTGGCAATGACGAAGTGATCGAGATCGAGAACGAATGGCGTCAGTCGGATATCGGCAAGGACCTGAAGCGTGTCAGGAACGTCAAGCCGCTGTGGTCGAAGTTCGGCACTGCGGTCGGCGTGGCGCTCGGCGGCCTCGACATGTGGACGAACCAGCTGTTCGGCTTCTCCTTCTTCGGCACGTTGAAGCACGGCAAGACGGATGCCGCCTCGCTGGAGCCGGCGGCCCAGCACCAGAAGATCGATTATCCGAAGCCGGATGGCGTCTTGACCTTCGACCGCCTCTCCTCGGTGTTCCTGTCGAACACCAACCACGAGGAAGACCAGCCCGTGCATCTCAAGGTCAGGGACATGGCGCTGCAGGTATCGTCGGAGCACGATGTCTTTGCCGGCCCGTCGACGCGCTACTGTCCGGCGGGCGTCTATGAATGGGTCGAGAAGGATGGCAAGGAAACCTTTGTCATCAACGCCCAGAACTGCGTCCACTGCAAGACCTGCGACATCAAGGACCCCAACCAGAACATCAACTGGGTTCCCCCGCAGGGCGGCGAAGGACCCGTCTATCCGAATATGTGAGATGGAATGACCGATATAGCAGAGGACACCTGGGCGATCCGTTCGGCCAGAGCCGACGAGCTGCATCTGCTTGCTGACATCGAGATCGATGCTTTCTGGGCCTTGCATGAGGCCGGCGCGGTTGCCTGCGAACCCACATCGCTACCTCTTGACGTGCTGCAGCAATCTCTGGCGGAGCGGCTGCTGTTCGTCGCCGTGGACGGCGAGGACACGCCGTTCGGCTTCCTGGCCGGCATCCGCGAGGATGGCTCCGTTCACATCGCTGAAATCGATGTCGTCAGACGCTGGCAGAAGCGAGGTGTCGGGCGGCGGCTGATGGAGGCTGTGATTGAAGCGGCCAGAGCTCAAGGTGCTGCGGGCGTCACTCTAACCACAGACCGGCAAGTGGCCTTCAACGCGCCTTTCTATGCCTCAATGGGATTTCGCATTCTGGATGACGAGGAAAGGCCAGCCGTTCTCACACAGATCCTGGAGAATGAGGCTGCCCACGGTGCCGATCCGGTCAGACGCGTCGCAATGGCCCTTCGATTTTGATCCTTGCTCCATGAATTGCACCGGCAAACAGAAAGAGCGGCTCAGCATTTCGCTGAACCGCTCCATATCTCCGCAAGATGCGAATTAGTGCTGGACGGCCTTCCGGGCCAGCACACCCGTCGAAAGCGCCACCCCAAGTCCTGTGACGATTGCTGCGGCAATGCCCGCCATTCCGATTTCTTCACCGAGCAGGAAGCCGCCGCCGATCGTGGCGAGAACAGGGGTGATGGCGGTGAAGGCTGCGGCCTGCGTGCCGCCGAGAGCCTGGACGGCAAGACCATAGGCAAGCGTGGCGGCAAGGCCTGACAGCAGCCCCTGGCTGACGATCTGCAGGCCGATTTCCGGCAAAGGCACTGAAGTCAGCGAGCTGCCGAAGATGGTGGCCAATCCGACATGGATCAGGAAAGACCAGACGGCAATGATGGCACTCGACTGTACGGCGCTCAGCCCGGAGCGGCGGAAGGCGTGGGTGTAGGTTGCCCAGAGCAGGGCGGCCAGCGGCAGCAGCGTAAAGCCCTCCCAGGAAATCTGCACGCCATAGAGGCTGCGGGCAAGCAGGATGACGACGCCGGCAACAATGCCGCCAAGGCCGAGCCAGCGGGTGACATCAAGCCGTTCGCGGAACAAAAGCATGCCGATTAGGGCGGCAGCCAGCGGCATGGAGCCGCCGAGCAGGATGCCGGCCGAGGAAGCGGGCGTGAACTGGATGGCGAAGGTAGTGAGCTGGAAGAAGAGGGCGCCTGAGCCACAGACCATCAGCGCCAGCAGTTTCAGCGGCACGCCCTTCGGCAGCAGGCCCGTCCGCCACCAGACGGGAGCCAGCACCAGCGCCGGCACGCCATAGCGGATCAGGCCGAGATCGATCGTGCCCATCTGCGTTTCGGCCGTGTGGCGGGTTGCAAGGATCCAGTTCGCCCAGATCAAGACGGTGACGATGGCACCGGCATAGCCGACCATGGTGGGGGTTGCCTTGCGGGTGGAGAGAGACAAAGCGGTCATCGACATATCCTTTCCAACGATCCGGTTATCTTTCGAATGAGGAAAAGATAGCGCCGAAGGCCGAGGCATGTCCTTGCTAGTTATGGCTTCAAAATCATGCTATCAGCAATAATCTGCCAATATGGGCAACTGGATTTCCTGGAAATGCCAAAACTGGATAAATTCGATATTGCGATCCTCAACTGTCTGCAGGAGGACGCGCGCGCCACCAATGTCGAGATCGCCGAACGGGTGAATCTCTCGCCGTCACCCTGCCTCAGGCGCATTCGCAATCTGGAGAAATCGGGACTTCTGCGCGGCTATCGCGCCGATATCGATCGCAAGGAAGCAGGACTTGGCCTCACCGTTTTCGTGGAGCTCAAGGTCGGCCATCACTCGAAGGAGAACTCCGAAATGCAGCAGGCGGCATTGCTCGCCATTCCGGAAGTCGTCGCTTGCCATCTGATTTCGGGTTCGGCCGATTTCCTGGCGGAGGTCGTGGTGGAGGATCTGGCCGCCTATGAGAAGGTGATGTCGGAAAAGCTTCTGGTGCTTCCCGGCGTGGTCGATCTGCGCTCGAACTTCGCCATCCGCACCATCAAGACCAATGGTGCTCTGAAACTGCCACAGCCTGAATGAAACAGGCGGAGTGAAAATGAAAAGGGGCCGTTGCCGGCCCCTTTGTCGTAAGAGGTTTGTTGTTCTCAGAGCATCGTGCCGCTGAGGATCAGCAGCGCAACCGAGAAATAGATCACCAGGCCGGTGACATCGACCAGTGTCGCGACGAAAGGCGCCGATGCGCTGGCTGGGTCAAGCCGCAACTTCTGCAAGACGAACGGCAGCATCGAGCCCGCGAGCGAGCCGAAGGTGACGATACCGATAAGGGCAGCGAAGACCGTAAGGGCGACCAGCTGCCAGTGCGGGCCATAGTCGAAGAGGCCGATATTCTGCCAAAGCACGATGCGGGCGAAGCCGACGAGGCCGAGGATCGCGCCGAGCACGATGCCGGTCGGCAGCTCGCGGAGCGCTACGCGCCACCAGTCGGAAAGCTTGAGTTCGCCGAGCGCCAGCGCCCGGATGATCAGCGAGGTCGCTTGCGAACCGGAGTTGCCGCCCGAGCTCATGATCAGCGGGATGAAGAGCGTCAGCACGACAGCCTTTTCCAGCTCGCCTTCGAAATGCTGCATGGCGCTTGCCGTCAGCATTTCGCCGAGGAAGAGGGCTGCGAGCCAGCCGGCGCGCTTTCGGATCATGCCGGCGAAGCTGATCTTCATGTAAGGCTGGCCGAGGGCTTCCATACCACCGAATTTCTGGGCGTCTTCGGTCGTGTCGGCGATCATCGTATCGATGACGTCGTCGACCGTAACGATACCGAGCATGTGGCCCTTGTCGTCGACAACAGGAAGTGCCAGCAGGTCGTGCCGGCGGATCAGCCGTGCGACATCCTCCTGCTTCATCAGCGGCGGCGCCGTAACCGGCGTGCCCTTCTGGGCGACGGTCAGGATGCAGGCATCCGGCTCGCCGGTGATGAGGCGGCGCAGCGTCACGACATGCAGCAGCACATGCGTCTCGTCATCGAGGACATAGATGGCGTAGACCGTTTCGCGGGAGCGCTCGACCTGGCGAACGTGATCGAGCGTCTGCGCAACCGTCCAGCTTGCCAGCACGCTGACGAATTCCGTCGTCATGATGCCGCCGGCCGTGCGCGGCGGATAGCCCATCAAGCCCTGGATCGCCTGCCTGGCATGCTCGTCGAAGGTGGCGAAGAGCCGGGCGCGCGTATCGATATCCATTTCGAGCAGCACGTCGGCGACACGGTCGTTGGACATGCCATGCAATAGCCGTGCGGCATCCGCATTGCCCATGACTTCGAGAATGGCGTGTGCGTTGCGCAGCTCCGGCCGGTCGAGAATGCGCACGGCGCGCTCTTCCGGCATTTTGGCGAGAATGCGGGCAGCCTCAGCCACGTCGACTGCGTTCAGAGCCTCGACACGTTCCGCGATGGTGACGGCGCGATTGTTATTGATGAATGCACGAGCGGCATTGCCGGCCCGCGCGGGAAAGCTGTTTATGTTCATTATAGCTCGCCTTTCCGGTCGATCCGCCGTCGTAGCGGATCGTGGCGAGCCGACAGGAGTCGGTTAATGCACGAATGCTACTGACGGCAAAGGCAATCGACTACTACTGTCGCTAGGCATCGAAAGATGGCTCCGGTTAATCGGTATGGAAAACACTGTTCCCCATGTCGCGAGAAGTCGCGCCGAAGGCATAAAAAGTCAAGAGGTGGAAGCGCCTAAACGCTCGATCCTGCGATAAAATTTTGTTTAGGCGGCTGCAAATTTTTGCGATGCAACAAAACCTGGTGCATATGCGTTAAAACAATGCAGCCGGACGACATGCGCCCAGCCTGATTTGCCATGAATTTTGCTCGTTCAGAAACCGGCCAGAACGACCTTGCCCTTCATCTTGCCGGTCTCGACAAGGGCATGCGCCTTCTTCAGGTTTGCGGCATTGATCGCGCCCGCAGTCTCCGTCAGCGTCGAGCGAATCTTGCCGGCATCCACCAACTCGGCAACCTTCGTCAGCAGCTTGTGCTGCTCGATCTGGTCGGCTGTGTTAAACAGGGGACGGGTGAACATCAGCTCCCAGTGGATCGACACGGCCTTGCGCTTGAAGGGCACGACATCGAGTGTCTTCGGATCGTCGATGAGCGCAAACCGTCCCTGCGGGGCGATGGCTTCGACGATCGAGCCGATATGATCTGACGTATTTGTCGTTGAGAACACGAAAGCGGGAGCACCGATGCCGAGTGCCGCGATCTGCGGCGCAAGCGGCTTCGAATGATCGATGACGTGATGGGCGCCCAGCTCCTTGACCCAGGCCTGCGTTTCCGGACGGGAAGCGGTTGCGATGATGGTGAGATCGGTCAGCGCGCGTGCGATCTGGATGGCGATCGATCCGACACCGCCGGCACCGCCGATGATGAGGATGGCATTGGCGACGCCGGGAACCGGGTCCTGTACCTTCAGGCGGTCGAACAGCGCCTCATAGGCTGTGATCGAGGTCAGCGGCAGTGCGGCGGCGGCCGGAAAATCGAGACTCTTCGGCTTGGCGCCGACGATGCGCTCATCGACGAGATGAAACTCGGCATTCGAACCGCTGCGATTGATCGCGCCGGCATAGAAGACCTCGTCTCCTGGCTTGAATAGGGTGACGTCGGGGCCGACAGCCTTGACGATGCCGGCGGCATCCCAGCCGATGATCTTGTACTCGCCTTCGCTCGGAACGACGTTGGCGCGGACTTTGACATCGACCGGATTGACGGAAACGGCCCTCACTTCGACGAGCAGATCATGGCCCTTTGCCTCGGGCGTCGGCAGCTCGATGTCGACCAGCGATGTCTCTGCGGAAATGGGTTGCGGTTGCTTGTAGGCGACTGCGCGCATGGGAGAAGCTCCTGGTTTTGTTGCACAGAGGCTAGATGCGCATTATCGTCAAAAGGCACAAGAATGCACAAATTCTGTACGTAGGTACAAAAAGGATACTGTCGATGTCGGTTCCCCGCTCCAAGCTTGTCAGGAATTTCCCGGGATGCCCGGTCGAGGCGACGCTGAGTCTGCTCGACGGCAAATGGAAGGGTGTGATCCTGTTTCATCTGTTGGGGGGAACGCTTCGTTTCAACGAAATCCGTCGCAAGCTGCCGTCGGTGACGCAGCGCATGCTGACGAAGCAATTGCGGGAACTGGAGGAATCCGGGTTGCTGTCGCGCACCGTCTTTCCTGTGGTGCCGCCGCGCGTCGACTATGCGCTGACGCCGCTTGGCGCCAGCCTGGGGCCGATCATCAAGGCGATGGCCGTATGGGGCGAGGAGAATGTGTTCTGCCGCGACGGCCGCCAGCAGCTGATCGCCCCCGGAGCTTCATGCGCGCCCGGTGCGGCGCTCCAGGCCAACTGAGAGCGCAAATACGGCAAGGCCGCCGACGGAGAGGACCGCGCCGACATAGCCGGTGGCGGCAGCCGTGAAGCCCCAGGAAATCACGAGACCACCTAGCCAGGCGCCGAGCGCATTGGCGATGTTGAAGGCGGAGTGATTGGAGGCGGCAGCCAGCGTCTGAGCATCGGCGGCAACATCCATCAGGCGGGTCTGCACGGCGGGGCAGGCGGCAAAGCCGCAGCCGATCAGGAAGACGCAGATGCAGAGCATGATCGGGTTGGTAGCCGTCAGCGAGAAGAGCGTCATGATGACGATGTTGAAGATCATCATCCCGCCGATCGTTCCCTTGATCGAGATGTCGCCAAGGCGCGAACCGACGATGTTGCCGACATTCATGCCGATGCCGAAGAGCGCAAGCACGACCGGCACCATGGCCGAGCCGAGGCCGGCGACCTGCGTGGTCGTCGTGGCGACATAGCTGAAGATCGAGAACATGCCGCCGAAGCCGACGGCGGCGACACCAAGCGAAAGCCAAACCTGGATGCGCTTCAGCGCACCGAGCTCACGGGTGATGCTGGCGCCTTCCTCGACCCTGTCCTTGGGAAGGAAGAGGGCGATCAGCAGCATGGTCGCAAGACCGATAGCGCCGACCATCATGAAGGCAGCGCGCCATTCGAGCAACTGGCCGAGGAAGGTGGCGATCGGCGTGCCGATGAGCGTCGCGATCGTAAGACCAAGCATGACCTGGCCGACGGCGCGCACGCGGCGATGCACCGGCACCATGGATGCGGCAACCAGCGCTGCTACGCCGAAATAGGCGCCGTGCGGCAGGCCGGTGATGAAGCGCAGTACAGTGAAACTTTCGAAGGTCGGCGCGAAGGCACTGGAGATGTTGCCGGCGGCAAAGATCGCCATCATCAGCAGGAGCAGCGTGCGGCGCGCCATCTTGGCGGCAAGCACGGCAATGATCGGCGCGCCGACCACGACGCCGAGCGCGTAGGCGCTGATCACATGACCTGCCTGCGGTGTCGTCACGCCAAAGGTGTCGGCTACATTCGGCAGGAGTCCCATGATGACGAATTCGCCCGTACCGATACCGAAGCTGCCGACAGCCAGCGCCAAAGTCACCAGCGCGATCGCAGTGCGAGACGGCGCTTCCAGAGCGGTTTGGGTATCGAGTGCGTCGACGGCAATATCGCTCACGAAAACTCCTTGGGCGGCACACGAAGATCAAGCACCGCGAATCAGACAGCAAACTCCGGTAAGCGGCGTTCAGTGCATCAAATTGGGATATGGGACTAGCGAGGCATGGACACGCCTCCGTTGGTACTATCAATGACCGCGCCGCGTCTGTCGCGTGCATTTTTTGCAGTGCAGCATGTCGCATCCTGCATAAGTGCGCTGCGGCGAGCGGGCGAAACGGCCGCAATGCTTGAAATCGTTCCATCCAAAACCATCTGAGAAGAAGCGCACGGGGCCTCAGCCCCTCAAGGACACAATTTGCGGGAAGACCGAGAGCCCCCGATGAAGTTGATCGGCTTTTTCAATCGCGATGGCGGTACGTTCCGTACGACCGACATGGCTGCCTATGAGAAGAGAGCGGAACAGGTCTTCCGCGACGCCGGTCATGATTTCGAAGCTGTGGTCGTGGAGGGGCGTAATATCGTCTCGGCGATGGAGCGCGCTGCACGCCGCGATGATATTGATGGGATCGTCGCCGGCGGCGGAGATGGCACCATCTCAGCGGCTGCCGCCATCGCCTGGAAGAATGGCGTCGTTCTCGGCGTCATCCCGGCCGGCACCATGAACCTCTTTGCCCGCTCGTTGCGGTTGCCGCTCGATATCTGGCAGACGCTCGCCGTCCTGGCGACGGGCGAGGTCGACAATGTCGATATCGGCAGCGCCAATGGCCGCGCCTTTGTTCATCAGTTTTCAGCGGGCCTGCATGCACGCATGGTGCGCTATCGCAACGGCTATACCTATCGCTCCCGCATTGGGAAGATGTCGGCCAGCACCCGGGCGGCTTTCGGCGTCATCGCCAATCCGCCGGAATTCGATGTCGATTTCGAGGCCGGTGACATCCGCGAGCGCCGGCATGTCTCCGCAATCTCCGTCTCCAACAATCCCTTTGGCGCCAATGCGCTGCTCTATGCCGACAGCCTGCGCAGCGGCGAACTTGGCTTCTACACCGCAAAGCCCTTGCGGCCGCTCGGCGTTGCCCGTCTTGCCATCGACATGCTGCGCGGCCGGGTTCGCGAGAATGCCGATGTCATGGTCATGCACGCGCCGGAGGTGCATCTGCATTTCCCGAAGCTGCGCCAGCTCGCCAACTGCGTCATGGACGGTGAGCTTCTGCCGCTCGAGCGCGATGTGACGCTCAAGGTGCATCCCGGCGAACTCAAGGTCATGGTGCGAGAGGGGACCGCCGCCGGCGTCGCCCGAGAGGGTGCTGTCGACAGCGTCGCCATCTGACGCGCTCAGAGGCGCGGCAGATAGGTGCGATAGTCGAAATCGGAAACGGTGCGCAGATAACGGATCGCTTCCTTGTGCTTCGTATCGCCGTAAAGCCTCTGATACCGCTCGCCGAAAGTATCGGCGATGAAGCTCGACGCGCGGAAGCGCTCGACGGCGGTCAGGAAATCATGCGTGAGCTTTGGCGCATCGGCCGGAACGTAGGACGGCGTCGATTCCTCGCCGGGATCCAGCTCGTTTTCCAGGCCGCGCAGCATGCCGCCAAGGATCGCCGCCAGCATCAGATAGGGATTGGCATCCGCGCCGGCGACGCGATGCTCGATGCGTGCGCCCGGTCCATCCTTTTCGGGAATGCGCACGGCCGTGCCGCGATGGCCGAAGCCCCAGGTGAGATCGACGGGGGCAAATGAGCCCGGCTGGAAGCGGCGGTAGGAATTGGCATAGGGCGCAAAGACCAGCTGAGCGTCTTGTAATGTCTGTAATAACCCGGCGCAGATCGACTTCAACCTCATCGGCTCGCCACCCGCCGCATCGAGGACGTTGTGGCCCTGGGCGTCAATGATGCTCGCATGTACATGCAGGCCCGAACCGGCGTGGTCGGTATAGGGTTTTGCCATGCAGGTGGATTTCAGCCCATGCTTGCGGGCGGCCTGCTCGGCGACACGCTTGAGCATGATGCAATCGTCAGCAGCCGCCAGCGCATCCGGGCGGTGCAGGAGGTTGACCTCGAACTGGCCGGGGCCAAATTCCGCCGTCGTCGCATCCGCCGGCAATCCCTGCGCCCGCGCATATCTACGCAGCGTTTCGAGGTAATCGTCGAGAAGATCGACGGCGTCCATGTCGTAGAGCTGGAAGCCATTCGGTTCGCCCTGATAGGTCAAGGCCGGCGGCGGCGAGGGGATGCCTTTCTCACGCCAGTCTCCGGCAAGCAGATAGAATTCCAGTTCGGTCGCGATGACGGGCGTCAGGCCCAGTGCCTTATAGCGATCGACCACGGCAGCAAGAATGGCGCGCGGGTCCTGAAAGCTCGGGCTGCCGTCGAGCTCGTGCATGGTCGCCAGCACCTGCTTCGAGCCCGCCGGCGCCCATGGCATGTCCACCAGCGTGCGCTCATCAGCAAGGCAGGTTCCATCGGGATCGCCGATCGTCAGCGACAGGCCGGTAATATCGTCATTATCGTCGCCCCAGATATCGAGCGATTGCGTCGACGTGGGCAGCCGCACGGCGCCGGACCAGACCTTCTTTTCGGCCGAAATCGGGATCTGCTTGCCGCGCAACCGCCCGTTCATGTCCGAGATCAGCACTTCGATGCGCGCGTTACCTTCGGTTGCGTTGTCGGCCGCCATGCTCTTGTAAACCCCCCATGCTCACGGCATGGTCGTAAACCAAGATAGCTTTCAGTCAAGTCTGGCTACGTTGCAGTCTGAAGCTTTGCCCCTCACCCTAGCCCTCTCCCCGCATTTGCGGGGAGAGGGGACCCAACGGTGCCAGCCGTACGCAAAGCGGATAATCTGGCACTTTAACTCCCTCTCCCCGTTTGACGGGGAGAGGGCTGGGGTGAGGGGCCATGCACATAATCGCAGCGTTGACTGACTTGCCTGAAAAGCAGCAATCCAAAGAGGGTTCGAATAAACCATGTCCGATACGTCAAGCCGCTCCAATCTCGCCGCCCTCGATGCCGCTCATCACCTTCATCCCTTTGCGGACATGAAGAAATTGAATGCGGATGGCGCGCGGATCATCCAGCGGGGCGAGGGCGTCTACATCTACGACAGCAATGGCAAGAAGTATCTGGATGGATTTGCCGGCCTCTGGTGCGTCAACATCGGCTATGGCCGCGCCGAAATTGCCGACGCCGTTGCCCGGCAGATGAACGAACTGCCTTATTACAACACCTTCTTCGGCACCACGACCACGCCGGCAACGCTTCTTGCCGAGAAGGTCTGCGCCCATGCCGGACCGCGGTTCAACCACGTGTTCTTCACCAATTCCGGTTCCGAGGCCAATGACACCTGGTTCCGCATGGCGAGGGTTTACTGGGGTGCCGTGGGCAAGCCGACCAAGAAGACCATCATCGCCCGCAAGAACGGCTATCACGGCTCTACCGTCGCCGGCGCCAGCATGGGCGGCATGAAATACATGCACGAGCAGGGCGACCTGCCGATCCCGGGCATCGTTCATATCGGCCAGCCCTATTGGTATGCCGAGGGCGGCGATCTCTCGCCGGAAGAATTCGGTCTGAAGGTTGCCCGCGAACTCGAGGCCAAGATCGATGAGCTGGGCGAGGATAATGTCGCAGCCTTCGTCGCTGAGCCGGTGCAGGGCGCCGGCGGCGTCGTCATCCCGCCGTCGACCTACTGGCCCGAGGTTGCGCGCATCTGCAAGGCGAGGAACATCCTGCTCGTCTGCGATGAGGTGATCTGCGGCTTCGGCCGTCTCGGCGCATGGTTCGGCCATCAGCATTTCGGCGTCGAACCCGATCTCGCTCCGATCGCCAAGGGACTATCGTCGGGCTACCTGCCGATCGGCGGCGTGCTCGTCAGCGACCGCATCGCCGATGTGCTGATCAACGAGGTCGGCGAGTTCAATCACGGCTTCACCTATTCCGGCCACCCGGTCTGCGCGGCGGCGGCGCTCGAAAACCTCCGGATCATCGAGGAGGAAGGGCTGGTCGAGCGCGTGCGTGACGATATCGGTCCGTACTTCGCCAAGGCTTGGGGCAGCCTTGCCGATCACGATATGGTCGGCGAAGCCGCCAGCATCGGCCTGATGGGCGGTCTGCAGCTCGCCGCCGACAAATCCACCCGCCGCCGCTTTGAAAAGCCGGATGCGATCGGCTCCGCCGTGCGCAACCATGCCCTGGCAAACGGTCTCGTGCTGCGCGCAACCGGCGACCGCATGCTGGCCTCGCCGCCGCTCGTCATCAGCCATGAGGAAGTGGATACGATGGTGCGCATCGCACGTGATGCGCTAAATGCCGTCTGGGCGGAGATGAAGTCCTGATTAGGGCTTGGGCGTCGGCACGTCCCACTTGCCGGCTTTGTGAAGGGCAAGTGTCAATGCCGCGACGTGGATCATCTGGATCATTTTCCCTTCCAGCGCCAGCTCGATCGCCTGCCGGATCGGCATGCGGATCAGGCGGATGCGTTCCGTCGGGTCGTCCGCCGGCTTGGTGCTGAATTCAACATTACGGGCAATGACGATATGCGCGAGGTTGGTATGCGTGGCCGGGTTGGGCGCAAGCTTGCCGACATAATCCCAATCGGTGGAGGAAAGACCGGTTTCCTCGCGCAACTCGCGCGCAGCCGCCTCTACCGGGCTTGCATCGCTCGCATCCATGGCTCCACCCGGAAGCTCAAGCGCCACGACGCCGAGTGCGTGACGATATTGCTGGACGAGATAGATATGATCCTCGGCATCGAGCGCGATGATCTCGACCCAGTCGGGATATTCCAGCACGTAGTAGGGCGCGATCTCCACGCCTTCCGCCGTCACGCAGTTGTCGGCACGAACCTTCAGCCAGCGATCATGGACCAGATGCGTTGAACCCGTCGTCCGCCACGGTGGCAGGTCTGCCGTGTCCGACAGCAGGCTCATGATATCGTCCTTCGAGCTCATGCGCCGCTCAGCTCCTGTTGCGGATAGACCTGTGCCTAGGCGTCCTGATGGTCCCGATCGAAGATCTTGCGCACGATGTAGTTTGGCGAGAGATCGTCGCGATAATAGATGCGGGCGATCATTTCGGCGAGGATGCCCGTGGTGATCATCTGAACCGACGACAGGAGCAGCACGACGCCGACCATCAGCAGCGGACGGCTGCCGATATCATCGCCGAAGATGAACTTGTCGATGAAGAGCCAGAGCAGGATCAGGCCGGCGAGTGCGCCGAGGCTGAGGCCGAGCGAGCCGAAGAAGTGGCCCGGCCGTGCCTTGTAGCGCATGAAGAACATCACCGACAGCAGATCGAGGATGACGCGGAAGGTGCGTGAAATCCCGTATTTCGACGTGCCGTGCTGGCGGGCGTGATGGGTAACCGGCACTTCGCCGATGCGCGAGCTTGGCACCACACCGGCGACCCAGGCCGGGATGAAGCGGTGCATCTCGCCCATCAGCTTGACCTGCTTGATGATGGAGGAGCGATAGATCTTCAGGCTGCAGCCATAGTCGTGCAGCTTCACGCCGGTGATGCGGCCGATCAGGTAATTGGCGCACCAGGAGGGGATCTTGCGCAGCAGCAGGCCGTCCTGGCGGTTCTTGCGCCAGCCGACGAGCAGGTCGAGCTGGCGTCGTTCCAGTTCCTCGACCATCGAAGGAATGTCCTTCGGGTCGTTCTGCAGGTCGCCGTCCATGGTGGCGATCAGGCGGCCGTTCGCCGCATCGATGCCGGCCTGCATGGCCGCCGTCTGGCCGAAATTGCGCTGAAGTTCGACGATGCGCAGCGTCAGTCCTTCCTGCGAAAGCGAGCGGCGGGCGTTGACGAGCGTCGCGTCCGTGCTGCCGTCATCGACCAGGATCAGTTCCCAGGATTTGGCAAATCCAGCCATCGCGGAACTGATGCGCTCGATGAGCGGCCCGACGCTTTCTTCCTCGTTGAAGACGGGCACGACCAGCGAAAGCTCAAGGGGGCTTGCCGGATCGGCCTGGGGGAGGGTCGACTCTGCCGTTGTCTGCAACACTTGTTTCTCCTAAAAGACCGGCAGTGCCTGCCGGACGGAACGAGCGAAAAGTCCGGTTTCAGCCTTCCGCTCGCATTTGGGTGCCCTAACTACATGAAGACTCCGACGGTTGCCAGCCGACAGAATTGGTTTATTCGCAACCGAATGACGCTGCTGACGCTCGGCGTTGTCGTAGCCTACGCCGCCTTCATCGAATGGTTCTGGGGCTGGAGCTCGATCCTGGCGCAATGGGGCAAGGTCGGCGCCTTGCCGATCCTTCTGGCGCTGGCGCTTCTGACCGGCACCTACTTTCTGCGGACCTGGCGCATCTATGATTATTTCCCGAAGGAAACGGCGGGCCATTTCGCCGCGCTCTTCCGCGTGACGCAGGTTCATAACCTGTTGAACATCATGATGCCCTTCCGCACTGGCGAAACGAGCTTCCCGGTACTGATGCGGTCCGAATTCGGCATTCCGCTGGCGCGTGGCACATCGGCGCTGTTCGTCATGCGGCTGCTCGACCTGCATGCGCTGCTGGCCGCCGCCGGCATCGGTCTTGCTCTTGCCTCGCCCTATCATGTCTTGGCCTGGGTCGTATGGGCGGTTTTCCTGCTGTTGCCGGTCGCGGGCTTTGCCTCGCGGCGGCCGCTGATCCGTCTTGCCGCTCGCATCCTGCCGAAGAAGGCGCAAGGGCTGGTGCATGAGCTGGAACGCGGCTTGCCGGTCGATATCAGAGCCTTTGCACGCGCCTGGCTGACAACCATCGTCAACTGGCTGGTCAAGGTCGTGGTACTGGCCTGGGCGCTCGGCCTGATGAACGTCACGCCGCTTTCGGCAAGCTTCGGCGGTGCGCTCGGCGGCGAATTATCATCAGTCCTGCCGGTCCACGCGCCGGGCGGCGTTGGCACCTATCCGGCCGGCATCACCGCCGGCGCCATGGCCTTCGGTGCTTCGAGCACGAAGGAGGCAATCGAAAATCTGGCCCAAGCCAGCATCAATGCTCACCTCCTGATCGTGGTCTCAGCGCTGACGGGAACGGCGATCGGATTGCTGGTCTCGCGCAAACGTGTGGCCGCCCCCTGAACGATTGCGGCGCGCTTTAACGCATGTCACGCAAAAGTGTGCAGCGGTTTTGCGACAACGACATGCGCCAAATCGAAGACCTGAAGCGCCCAAAGCGAATCCGAAAGATCGCGACGTGCTTTAGTGTCGGGTCTGTTCGCCGAGTTCGGCCAATCGCCTGCGCAGGAATGCCTGCTCCGGCGCCTGCTGGCATAGCGAAAGCGCCGTGTGATAGGATTGCCGTGCCTCATCCGTCCGGCCAAGCTGGCGCAGGAAATCCGCTTTCGCCGCATGGGTGAGGTGATACCGCCCCATGCGCTCCTCCAGCAGCAGCCCGTCGACGATGGAAAGTGCGGCCGCCGGCCCATCGCGCATCGAGATAGCCACCGCCCGATTGAGCTCGATCACCGGGGAGGGGCTTGCGATCAGCAAGAGGTCGTAGAGCATCACCAGCTGCCGCCAGTCGGTATCGTCTGCGGTCACTGCGCGCGCATGTTCCGCCGCGATCGCGGCCTGCAGGGCATAGCTGCCGACGCTTTCGGCCGCCATCGCTCTATCCGACAGCGCCAAGCCTTCACGGATCTGGCCGCGATCCCACAGCGCACGATCCTGATCGACAAGCAGTACCAGATCGCCGGATGTGTCGGTGCGCGCATGTCGCCGCGAATCCTGCAGCAGCATGATCGCAAGCAATCCTTCGACCTCCGATTCCGGCAATAGCTGCAGCAACAGCCTGCCAAGCCGTATGGCCTCCGCGGCAAGATCGGCACGGACGATTGCAGCGCCTGATGATGCCGAATACCCCTCGTTGAAGACGAGATAGATGACATGCAGCACCTGTGCCAGCCGCTCCGGCAGTTCGATCTTGCTGGGGACCTCATAGGGAATATGGTCGGCGCGGATGCGGTTCTTGGCGCGGACGATGCGCTGGGCGACGGTCGGCGCCGGGATCAGAAACGCGTGGGCGATTTCTTCCGTCGTCAGCCCACATACCTCGCGAAGCGCCATCGCCATCCGCGCTTCGGCGGGAATGAGGGGATGACAGCAGGTGAAGATCAGCCGCAGCATGTCGTCTTCGATCTCTTCGTTTTCGGCGATTTCCATCGCCTCTCCCTCCGGGTAAAGGCTATCTGCAATGTCCGAGCGGGCTGCGTCGAAACGCGTCCGCCGCCTGATGTGGTCGATGGCGCGAAAGCGTCCGGCGGAGACGAGCCAGGCATAGGGATTGGCCGGGATCGTCTCGTCAGTCCATTGCTGTGCTGCCGCCGCAAAGGCATCGTGGAGCGCTTCCTCTGCCCGGTCGAAATCGCCGAGCAGACGGATCAGCGTTGCCAGCACGCGGCGCGAGTGGCTGCGATAGATGCCTTCGATGGTCTGGTTCAGCGACACGAGCGTCACCTATTCTCCGCGAGATCTCCGTGAAGTGTCAGGATGCGTACCGGGCGGATCTCGATGGCGCCGTAACGCGCCGAGGGAATGCGCTTGGCGATCTCCGTTGCTCCCTCAAGATCGGGGGCCTCAAGCAGATAGAAGCCGGCCAGATGCTCCTTCGTCTCCACGAATGGCCCGTCCGTCACCGAAAACCCTTTGCCGTCCGGGCGGATGACGATCGATGTGTCCCGAAGCGCCAGCGCATCCGAAACGATCATCGTGCCGTCCTGCCGCAAGCCCTCGTCGAAGACGAAGTGCTCGCCGATCAGGTGGTTCATCTCGTTCGGCGTCAGCCGTCCGTCGACGTCAACGGATGTGTAAATCAGACATAGAAACCGCATGTATTTTCCTTTCTCTGTCATTCGTCCGGAAAGCGGATATCGAAGGCGGCGCGAACCTCGATCATGCCGTACCGCGCGACGGGGAAGGTGGCAGCGATTTCCGTTGCTTCCTTCATGTCCCGCGCCTCGATCAGCACGAAGCCGCCGAGATGCTCCTTGATCTCCGCGAAGGGGCCGTCGGTAACGGCGGTTTCGCCCCGACGCACCCGTACGGTCTTTGCCGTCTGTGGCTCGCGCAAGGCGTTGGCGACGATGAGATGGCCGCTGTCGCGCAGCCGGTTGTCGTTGTCGATCGAATCCTTCGTCAGCTTTCGCCCTTCCTCTTCGGAAATCTTGGCGATTTCTGCGCTCTCGAACCACACTTGGCAAAGGAACTTCATCGTTGCCTCCTCAAACGTCCGGGCCGAAGGAATAGATCGGTCGCACCTCGATGGCGCCGAGTTTGGCGAGCGGGATGCCGGCGGCAATCCGGATCGCATCGTTCAGGTCCTTCGCCTCGACCAAGATGAAGCCGCCAAGATACTCCTTGGTTTCGATGAAAGGCCCATCCGTTATCGCGGTCTCGCCATTGCGAACCCGCACCGTCACGGCGGACCTTGGCGATTGCAGCGCTTCGGCGTGGATCATGTTGCCGCTCGCCATCAGATCGCGGTCGTAGCCGAGCGAATCCGAATCGAGCTTGTGCTTTTCCTCCTTGGTCATGACGTCGAGCGTCGTGCCATCGAACCAGACCTGGCAGAGATATTTCATCGCAGCGCCTCCTTTTCAACTTGCTGACAGCCATAGACGAGCGGCCTCCCAGCAAATCGACATCCCGATCCGCAGCATGACAAAAATTTTCGGCCCTGTCGAAAAAGCCCGAGCCCGGTCGACCAGTTCCGTCAACACGACAAGGAGACACGGAAATGTACAGTCTGGAAGCCGCTATCGTTCATTACTGGCAAAGGAAGACGTTGTCGGAAGAGGAACTGCTCGACTCGGCAGATATCGGGAGGGTCGTTTTCCGCACCTGGCTTGGATTTGCAGGCTTTGCCTTGCTGATCCTGTGCCTGAGTTGGGGCGCATCGCCAAACGACGAACGGCCGCAAGTCGCGGCCGCTGGTCAGGTGCATTCGGTATCTGCGGATGGGCAATAGAGCAATTCCAGGAAAGGTGCGCAGCGGTTTTCCTGGAATTACATGACAACAAAAGGATAGAGCGTTTTCGCGATTCGAAGAAAAGCGGAAAGGCTCCAGGGCGAAAGCCCCGTTGCCTACTGGAATGCCGTTTCAAAGAAGCTGCGCAGCTTGCGCGAATGCAGCGCTTCGGGCGGCATGGCGGCCAGTTTCTGGATGGCGCGGATGCCGATCTGCAGGTGCTGGTTTACCTGCGTGCGATAGAAGGCCGTCGCCATGCCTGGCAGTTTCAGCTCGCCATGCAGCGGCTTGTCCGAAACGCAGAGCAGCGTGCCGTAGGGAACGCGGAAGCGGAAGCCGTTGGCGGCGATCGTTGCCGATTCCATATCGAGCGCGACAGCGCGGGCCTGCGACAGCCGCTTGACCGGGCCTGCCTGATCGCGCAGTTCCCAGTTGCGGTTGTCGATGGTGCCCACCGTGCCCGTGCGCATGATGCGCTTCAGCTCGAAGCCCTCATAGCCGGTGATTTCGGCAACGGCTGCTTCGAGTGCGACCTGCACTTCGGCCAGCGCCGGGATCGGCACCCAGACCGGCAGGTCGTCGTCGAGAACGTGGTCCTCGCGCATATAGGCATGGGCAAGCACATAGTCGCCCAGCCGCTGGCTGTTGCGCAAGCCGGCGCAATGGCCGAGCATCAGCCAGGCGTGGGGGCGGAGCACGGCGACGTGGTCGGTGATCGTCTTGGCGTTGGAAGGGCCGACGCCGATATTGATCATGGTGATGCCGGCATGTCCCTTCTTCTTCAGGTGGTAGGCCGGCATCTGCGGCAGGCGCGGCGGTGTCGTGTCGCCTTCAGGCTGGCTCGCTCCGGCCGGCGTGATGATGTTGCCGGGCTCGACGAAGGCCGTATAGCCGTCGCCGCCGCTCGCCATCAGGTCGCGCGCCCACTTGCAGAATTCGTCGATATAGAACTGGTAGTTCGTAAACAGCACGAAATTCTGGAAATGCGCCGCACTCGTCGCCGTGTAGTGAACGAGGCGGGCCAGCGAATAGTCGATGCGCTGTGCGGTAAACGGCGCAAGCGGGGAGGGCTCGCCCGGCGGCGGGATATATTCGCCGTTAGCGATTTCATCGTCCGTGGTGTTCAAGTCCGGCGTATCGAAGAGATCGCGCAGCGGAATATCTTCGAAAACCGTGGCGGATGCTTCGACATGAGCGCCTTCGCCGAAAGCGAAATGGATCGGAATGGGCGTCGTCGATTCCGATACGACCACCGGAACATTGTGGCTGCGCATCAGCAATGTCAGCTGTTCCTTGAGGTAGTGCTTGAAGAGCTGCGGGCGGGTGATCGTCGTCGTGTAGACGCCGGGCGCGGTGACATGGCCGTAGGAGAGGCGCGAGTCGACATGGCCGAAGCTCGTCGTCTCGATGCTGACCTGAGGATAGAAGGCGCGATAGCGCGCGGTGATCGGCGCGCCCTGGGCGAGCTTGGTGAAATTGTCGATCAGGAACGCGGTGTTGCGCTCGTAAAGCTCCGTCAGCGCTTCGACGGCCTTGCCCGGATCATCGAAGGTCCGCGGCTGGAACGGGCTGGGGGAGGAGATGTCGAGGGGTGAAAAGGGAGAGATTCTGTTGCTCATGCGCCATTATAGAGTGTCGTTGGTTACAAGCAAACGACGTTGCATGAGGCGGCCTGGATTCTCGCAGCTATTTTTGCGGCTGCCCATGGGCCTGCGCGCGGAGTGTCGCGCAGGCGTTGGTTATTGTACCGTCGTGCAGTAAGGCGCGCCGGTCTGCACGCAGGTGAAGCTTGCGCCGAAATGCGATTGCGCGCCGCTGCGGCCGGCGTGTTCGACCGCAACTGAGAAGCTGAATGCGAAGACGGCAGCAAACAGCATGATAACAACGAAGCGCCGCGCGATGATGATCGAGTCCATGTTCCTGGCCTACCCGTGCCCTATACTGGACACTGTTTTGCCATGGTCAGGCTGAACAGGTGCTGAGATACCGGTTCATCCGGCGTTCATAAATATTACCGGTTTCGAATGCTCGCCTGCTTCTGTCCGCAGGCAAATAATAAGAGGCTGCCGGCTGATGGCGGGCAGGCGCTATAGTGACTATCGTGAGGGATGGGGGTCTTTTCAGAGCCTCGTCCAGGTCTGAGACTTGCAGAATACCTTCAGAACGCAGCCCTGCATCTTGATACTATTGCCGCTGATTGTGCCGGAACCGCTATAAGTCTTGTCTTCGGAGGGGTCGGTCAGCTGGCCGGTATAGCTGCCGCCCTTGCCCTGCATCTTGCCGATCTGCTTGCCGGCATATTTGCCCGTCTTCAGCGTCACGCAATAGCTGTCGCCGCAGGGCGCAATGGCGGCGGTGTCGCCAGCCACGGTTTTCCAGTTGCCGACGATCGGTTCTTCGGCAAAGGCGGCACTCGCGCTCAATAGCGTTGCAGCAGCAAGAATGGTGGCACGGATCATGATCTTATTCCTCCCCCCAGGCGTCATCCGGTTCTGTAACCGGGAATGCGGTGAGATTATCTAACGCGAACGTAAAGGTAAATATGGTTTTCGGAGCGCAAATTCCCTGTTCCGTTGGACATCTGCGCTGTGCCGAAACACGGCATCCGATTGAACTGCGCTCTTTTTGTGGTGAACGAAGGGTTTAAATCCGAATCCTAACGGAAGGTTAAGCTCGCGCGAAAATCCTTAATTTGCAAGGGAAGCGATGTTTAACAAAATCTCAAGTTTACCAAGCATTTGCACTTTGTTTGCATCGAATTAATCATGCATTTTAGGCGTTTTTTGAAAGCCGTCTGCGATAGTGAAGCCATCAAACGAGCGGGGCAAACCCGCCGGCCGGAAGAACCGGAAAGCCGCGAACGACGGCAAGGTTCCAACGGAAAACAGGGCAGATACAAACAGAAGTCAAACAGGGATAATAACAATGGCACGCTTCGAAACGACGATGTCTGGAAATGCCATGATGGGTGGTAACGGCGCCGATGCCCTTTGCGAACTGGGCGTGAACTACGCGACCGGCAGGGGCTGCAATGCAGATCTCGTTGCCGCCCACAAATGGTTGAATATCGCGGCCATCCGTGGCAGCGAGCGCGCCGCCGAGCTTCGTGCCGACGTCGCAGCGACCTTGACGAAGATGCAGCTCGCTACGGCGCTGCGCGCCGCCCGCGAGTGGATGACCACGCACTGAGGCGTGCCGCAAACAATACGACGTACTGACTGATCTCGAAGGAGGGGTATCGGCGGTCGAGGGAGAGGCGAACGCCGAAATGATGAAAACCGCGACCGGCCGGGACAAGGCAGGCGCGGTTTCGTCGTTTTGGGCTTAGCCGATCGCCTTCAGCACCTTGGGCAGCGCTTCGGCAAGCAGCTCCAGATCCTGCTTCGGGCCGACGCTGACGCGGATGCAGCGGTTGAGCGGTGCCACGCCTGGCATGCGGATGAAGACGCCGTGCTGGATCAACCTGTCGACGATCGCTCGGGCATAGGTGCCGTCCCGTCCGCAATCGATGGCGACGAAGTTCGTGGCGGAGGCGAGCGGCAAAAGTCCGTTGTCGCGGGCGATGGTGCCGATCTGCTCACGCGCCGCCCGGATCTTGCCGACCACCTCGGCGAGATAGGCCTGATCCTTCAGCGCGGCGAGCGCCGCCACGGTCGCGAGCCTGTTCATGCCGAAATGGTTGCGGATCTTGTCGAAGGTGAGCACCGTCTCGGGCGCGCCGATGACATAGCCGACACGGGCGCCGGCAAGGCCGTAGGCCTTGGAGAAGGTGCGGGTGCGCAGCACGTTCGGTAGGTCGATCAGGGCTGAGATATCAGGCAGCGAGCTTGCAGGCCCCGTTTCGCTGTAGGCCTCGTCCAGGATCAGAAGGCAGTTTTCCGGCAGCGCACGGGCAAAGGCGACGATCTTGTCGGCATCCCACCAGCTTCCCATCGGATTGTCGGGATTGGCGAAATAGACGAGCGGCGCGTTCTCGCGCTTCACCGCTTCGAGCAATCCATCGAGGTCCTCGCGATCATCGACATAGGGAACGGTAACCAGGCGACCACCAAAACCGACGACATGGAAATTGAAAGTGGGATAGCCGCCAAGGGAGGTGACGACGGGCGTGCCAAGCTCGATCACCATCCGGGCGATGAGACCGAGCAGGCTGTCGATGCCTTCGCCAACGGCGATATTGGCCGGCTGTACGCCGAGATGCGCCGCAAGCGCCTGCTTCAGCTCGTAATTTTCCGGGTCGTTGTACATCCAGATGTCGCCGGCCCGCTCGCGCATGGCGGCGATGACGGAGGGTGCCGGCCCGAAGCCGTTCTCATTGGCGCCGATGCGGGCTTTGACGCTGAGTCCACGCTGACGCTCCAGCGCCTCGGGGCCGACGAAAGGAACGGTGGAGGGCAGGGCGCTGATCAGCGGCGTGAAGCGCGAGAAGGCGGACATGCTGGCTTTGTTTCCCGAAATCAGTTGCAGGGTGCGGCAGAATAGGCGCTTGGCGGGTGGTTGCAAGAGCGGAAAGACCTTCGTCCGTATTGCGCCATTTGTGCTTATCGCAACCGATGAAGGATCACCTGCTCGATAATCCATGAGACAGGGGAAACGCGCTTCGTCAGACGGCTGCGCGTTCCCGATAATGCATGGTCGAAGGCGGAACGGCAGCAGCTCTTCGGCTACCACCGTTTCCGGTTACAAACCTGCCTCAGCCATCCAGAGTTCGGCATCCGCGCCGCCCGCAATTCGCAGCGGAGCGGATGGATCGGTGGCCGCTCGCCACACCGCCTTCGCCACGTCGGGAGCGTAGGTCACGGGGCCGGTGTCATCCTGCACATTCTTTATGAATTGCTGGATCAATGGCGCGTAATCCGGATCGTCCAAACCACGCAAATGTGGACGTGCATTCTCCCCAAAGCGGGTTTCCGGCGAACGGCCTGGTAGGACAATATGCACCCGCACGCCAAACGGCTCCATCTCCACCGACAAGGACTCGGTGAAGGCGTTCACCGCTGCCTTGCTCGCCCGGTAGATCCCAATCACCGGCAGAGTCTTGACCGTCACCGTGGAGGTGACGTTGACGATGACGCCGGCCCGACGTTGACGCATCTGGGGCAATACGGCCTGAACCATCGCCAATGTGCCGATCGTATTTGTCTGGAACAGCGACTGCACCGTCTCCGGCGCGGTCAGCTCGATTGGTGAGGGCGCTCCGAAACCGGCATTGTTGACCAATACGTCTATCGGGCCGGCAGCCTTCACAGCTTGCGCGATACTTGCCGGATTGGTGACGTCGAGCGCGAGAATACGCAGGCGTTCGGAAACCGGTAGTAGCTCGGGTTTGGGCGTGCGCATTGTCGCGATCACATCCCACCCTCGTTCAAAAAACAGTTTCGCAGTCTCCAGGCCGAAGCCAGACGAGCAACCGGTGATCAATATCGTGGACATAAGCTTCTCCAAACAAAAGGAATGATGCCATGGTAGTGACCGGGTGAGAGACTTTATATAAGCTGCAGTCTCCATTTCTTTAGCGTTAGTCCTGATTATGACAGTCGATCCCCTTGCCGAAATCGTCACGCTGCTGCAGCCGGCCGCACGCTTTTCCAAACTGGTGGAATGCGCTGGCTCCTGGCGAATTCATCGGGAGGCCACGGGCGAACCATTCTACTGCGCAATCCTTGAGGGGCGTTGCCGCGTAACGTTTGGAGGACATCAGCCTTTCATCCTCCAGGCCGGTGATTTCGTGCTCGTGCCGGCCATGCGCGACCTTGTCAACGAGAGCGTCGACGCACCGGCCGATCTGCCCGCCACGGTTCCGACGCAGTTGAGCGGCGGCCATTTCCGTGTCGGCCGCCTCGAAGGGCCGGCGGATCTGCGCATGCGCATAGGGCATTGCAGTTTCGGCGCGCCGGACGCGGCCTTGCTCGTTTCCCTCTTGCCTGATGTGATTATCGTTCGCGACGAGCCCAGACTCGCGACGCTGATGCAATTGGTCGGCGAGGAAACACGTGAGCGCCGGCCGGCGCGCGAACTGGTGCTGGAACGGCTGCTGGAGGTGTTGTTGATCGAGGCTTTGCGATCCGGCACGGAAACAACCGTCACGTCGAGCTTGAGCCGCGGCCTTGCCGATGAACGCCTGGCTGCAGCATTTCACGCGATGCATGCACGTCCCGCCCATCCATGGACTGTGGCGGATCTTGCAACCGAAGCGGCCCTGTCCCGATCGGCATTCTTTGCGCGTTTCAGCCGCGTCGTTGGCCTGCCGCCAATGGAATATCTATTGGCTTGGCGCATGGTTCTCGCCAAGCAGCTGTTGCGCAGCCGTGAATTGGGGATGGATCAGGTGGCCGAGCGTGTTGGTTACGGATCGGCAAGCACGTTCAGCGTCGCCTTTGCGCGATACGCAGGCATGCCGCCTGCACGATATGCCCGCGGAGGCGTGCGAAACGATTGAGGACGTGAAGTCGTCAATTGGCACCCGGAGACGGTGCCGCCAGGCCCATATGGGAATGACGGCTCAATTTATACCTTTTGCTTTCTGCCGCGCGCAGCCATCGCCTCTGCATTGCCGATCATGAAATCGGCGCGTACGACGCGGCGCAGGGTTTCCGGTTCGATCAGGTTGATGAAGCGGACATGGACGCGGTTGTCGTTGCGGCTGATTTCGGCGCAGGCGATGCGGTAGGCAAGGCCGAGGATGTTCAGATAGTAATGGGTCGGCAGGCCGACCGTCGTGGCGACGGTGAAGCTGGCGCCGCCGCGCGAGATGTCGGTAATCTCCGCGCTGCGCACGGAAATGCCCGTGAGACAGGGACGAACCGCCACGAGGCGCGCCGGCCTCTGAACGTAGAAGCGTTCCCAGCTCCGTTCGTAGACTTCGGATTTGACTTTCGCCAGATGGGTTGCGCGAAGCATTGTCATTCCCTGTTGAAGAACAGACCGAATTCATCTCGGTTACAGCATGAACCTTGCACGGAGATTTTGCGGAAGCGTCAATTGCATTGGTAGAATTTTAACGGGTTCGTCTTTTGTGCCGATTTGGGCGCATCTTGACAGCGAGATCGGCTTCGATCATACGAAAGCTCGGTTCGAGGCGCCTGCCGCTCGCGGATGAAAATCCAAGGTGAAGTCCTCGCTGTTATTGGTCACAGCCATTCAGGGCATGCTGACTGACGGTAATGCGAGCTCCGTTTCACGGTCGTAATTGCGTGCCTTAGCAAAGGCTGATCCTATGACGACGTATCCGTCCATAGATGCATTGAAGGCTCAGGCCCGGCGTCTGCGTCAGGCCATGGCCGAGCGCGGCGACGACATGAGCCACTCGACGGCGCTGGAGCTCATCGCCAAGCAGCATGGGCTGCGCGATTGGAACACGCTGTCGGCGCTTGCGGCAAAACCAAACGACGGGCCGGATGCGCCCTTCGATGTCGGCTCCGCCGTGCGCGGGCGCTACCTGAACAAGCCCTTCACCGGCAAGGTTCTCGCGATGTCGGCGAAGTCGGGCGGGCTTTATCGGATCACCATTCATTTCGACGAACCGGTCGACGTGGTGGAGTTCGAGAGCTTTTCCGCATTCCGCCAGCGCATCAACGCCCAGGTCGATGCCGACGGCATTTCGCCGCGTAAAACGTCGAACGGCATACCGCATCTCGTTCTCGACATCTGACATTCATCTTCTACCGATAGGCCGCTATCTATCGCCGATAGCGAGCGATTCCGTCTGGATACCACCATGACACGTCATACTGAAAACAACATGTTCCTCACCGGCTGGCTGCCCGGCGTCTTTGCCAAGACGGCTGCGCCAATCGTTGTCATCACCACCGTCAGCGGCCTGTTTGCCGTAGTCGATGCCTATTTCCTCGGCGTCTATGTCGGTGCCGACGCGCTGTCCGCCGTAAGCCTCATCTTTCCCGCGCTGATGCTGCTGATTGCGCTGCAGACACTGGTTTCCAATGGTATGGCGAGCATTCTCGCCCGTCGCCTCGGAGCCGGAGATCGCGATGGCGCGAAGGCCGTGTTCACCGGTGCCCATACGCTGGCGATCGCCGTCGTCGTACTCGTCAATATTGTCTACTGGCTTGTCGCCCGGCAGTTCATCGCTGTGGCTGCGGCAGGAAACGCCGATGTCGCCCGCAGCGCCGAGGCCTTCATGGGCGTCATGGTCGCCTTCGCGCCGATCAGCTTCTTTCTTTCGATCCATCTCGACGGGCTGCGCTGTGAAGGAAAGCTCGGCTTCATGACGCTGGTGACGCTTGCCTCGACGCTGCTCAATATTCTGGCAAACTGGTTGTTGATGGCCGTCGCTCATTGGGGCGTGGTCGGCTCCGCCGGCGGCTCGATCCTGGCGCAATTCATCTGCCTGATGATCGTCATCATCCATCGTTTGCCTCGCCCTGGCGGCCTTTGGGTCGATATGGGTCTGCATATCAGTGAGTGGCGAGGCATCTTCGCCTTCGGCGCACCGATGAGCCTCGGTTTCATCGGCATTTCGCTAAGCTCGGCGGCGATCCTCTTCAATGTGTCGATCTGGCACCAGGGGGATTATGTCGCGACCGTCGGCGCCTATGGCATCGTCACCCGCGTGATGACCTTCGCCTATCTGCCGCTTCTCGGCTTGAGCATCGCGCTGCAGACCATATCTGGCCACAATCACGGCGCAGCGCTTCCCGCCCGTGTCGGCCATAGCGTTGTCATCGCGATGATCTCGGCCTTGGTCTACTGCGCGGTGGTCGAACTGATCGTTGAACTACTGGCCGGGCATCTGGGCTCGATCTTCGTGGCCGATCCCCTGATCGTCGAGGAAGTCGGACGCATCCTGCCGTGGACGATCGGCGCCTATTTCCTCTTCGGTCAGGCGATCATCCTGTCGTCCTACTTCCAGTCGATCGGCGATGCGAAACGCGGCGCGATCTTCGGTCTGTCGCGGTCCTATCTGTTCACTTTGCCGCTGACATTTCTCCTGCCACTCGTCTTCGGCGAACGGGGGATCTGGATGACGCCGATCTTCGCGGAGGCGGGGATGAGCCTGCTCACCTGGTTCGTGCTGTCGCGCAATGCCAGGGATCGGAAATGGCGCTACGGCCTGCTGCCCGCATGACATGGAAAAGGCCGCGCTCTGGGGCGCGGCCTTTTTGTGGGAGATTTGGGGCCATCCTCGCCCTTCGAGGCTTTGCGCCTCAGGGTGAGGATGGAGCGCACCTGTCGTATGAAGCGAGCTTAGTGAGCTGTCTTACATGGAAGATTAGCCCTCATGGTGAGGTGCATAGGCACCTGAGTTCGGCGAAGGAGCCGGAGCCTCGAACCACGAGGGCGGGTGTTAGAACGACGACATCACCTCAGGACTTGAGCAGCCATTCATGCTCGACGGCATTATGGAATTTCCAGATGCGCTTCGGGCCGGCCATGACGTTGAGATAGTAGAGATCGTAGCCGTGGCAGGCGGCGCAGGGGTGATATCCCTTCGGTACCAGCGTCACGTCGCCATCCTCCAGCGCCATGACTTCATCCAGCGACCGGTCATCCGTATAGACGCGCTGGAAGCCGAAACCCTGCGGCGGGTTGAGGCGATGGTAATAGGTCTCCTCGAGAAAGCTCTCGTTCGGGAGATCGTCCTGGTCATGCTTGTGCGGAGGATAGGACGAGGTGTGCCCGCCCGGCGTGATCACTTCCACGACCAGTAGCGAATGCGCCGCACCGTCATCTTCCGGCATGATGTTGTTGACGTAGCGGACATTCGTGCCCTTGCCGCGCGTCAGCGCCGGATGGGTACCCGGCGGAATGGCGCGGGCTTCATGGGAGCCGCCGCCCGGTGCCGAGCAGACGGCGAGTTCCAGATCGGTCTCGGCGGTCACTGACCAGCTCGACCCTGCCGGAATATAGAGCGCGTGGGGCGCGCCCTCGAAGGGACTCATGCGCCCGCCGAGCGAGCCGAAATCCTTTGCGCCGGCCTTGGCGCTTCCCTTGCCGCTGACCCAGACGAGGCAGACCTCGCGGTCGCCGGTTTCAGCCGAGGCGGTTTCGCCCGGCTTCAGGCGGTGAAGATCGAAGCCGACATAGGTCCAGCCGGCGCTTTCGGGCGTGACATGGATGACACGGCCATGGGAGCCGTCAGGTTTGACCTTGAGATTTGGCATGGTTCTTCCTCCATTGCTTGGGAGAGTGCCTCTCGCCAGCCTTGGGCCGGCGAGAGGGGCGCTCATCTCTCGAGCAATTCCAGGAAAAGTGCGCAGCGGTTTTCCGTCCGGAATTGCTAGATAACAAAGAGCTAGAGCGTTTTCGCGATTCGAAGAAAAGCGGAAGCGCTCCAGCTATCCCTTGGGAAAGCCTTCGGTTTCCACCGTATAGCCCGCTGCCGTCATGACGCGCATCAGCTCGGCATGGCCGATCTCGGCCATCTTCTGCGGCGGCGCCTTGCGCGGATCCTGTTCGGCTTCGACGACAAACCAGCCCTCATAGCCGTAATCGGCGAAACGCTGGACGATGGCGCCGAAATCGAGCGAACCGTCGCCCGGCACCGTGAAGGCGCCAAGCGCGACGGCATCGAGGAAGGATTGCCGGCTGCGGTCCAGCCCATCGACAACTGACTTGCGGATATCCTTGACGTGGACGTGGTTGATGCGGGCATGGTGGTTATCGATGGCGCGCAGCACGTCGCCACCGGCAAAGGCGAGATGGCCTGCATCGAGCAACAGCGGAATGCCCGCGCCGGAATTGCGCATGAAAGCGTCGAGTTCCGGCTCGGTTTCGACGACGGCGGCCATATGGTGGTGATAGGAAAGCGGCATGCCCTGTGCGGCGCACCATTCGCCGAATTCGGTGACGCGGCGGGCATAGGCCTTCATCTCGTCATCCGAAAGGCGCGGCTTGGTGGCGAGCGGCTTGGAGCGGTCGCCCTGGATGGAGCGGCCGACTTCACCATAGACGATACAAGGCGCGTTGACGGCCTTGAACAGCTCGATCATCGGCGCGATGCGGTCCTTGTTGGCGGCGAGCTCCTCGTTGACGAGGGTGCCGGAGAACCAGCCGCCGCAAAGCGTCACGTCGGCGGCGCGCAGGATCGGCAGCATCTCCTCCGGATTGCTGGGGAAGCGCCGGCCCTGTTCCATGCCGGTGAAGCCGGCGCCGCGCGATTGCCGCAGGCATTCCTCGAGCGATACGTCGTCGCTGAGCTCAGGAAGGTCGTCGTTCCACCAGGCGATGGGCGACATGCCGAGTTTGGCCTTCATCAATGGTCTCCTTGAAAACATGATTGGAGGAGCCGCAAGCTCCTCCAGAAAAATGACGGAAATGGATCAGCCGATGCGCTGGGATGCGCGCGCCTGTTCGTAGGCGGCGCGCGCCTTGTTCACCTCGGCACGCGGGCTGACTTCGGGAACGGCGACATCCCACCAATGACCGCCTTCATCCGTCGTGATTAGCGGATCGGTGTCGATGACGATGACGGAACTGCGGTCGTTCTTCTTCGAGGCTTCGATCGCCTGTTCCAGCTCGCCGATGGAGGAGACCTTCACGGCAATCGCGCCCATGCTGGCCGCATGTGCACGGAAGTCGATCTCCGGCATTACCTCGAACCGCGAGTCCTTCAGGAGGTTGTTGAAGTTCGCGCCGCCGGTCGCCATCTGCAGGCGGTTGATGCAGCCATAGCCGCGGTTGTCGAGCAGCACGACGGTGATCTTCAGGCCGAGCATGACGGAGGTCGCCAGCTCGGAATTCAGCATCATGTAGGAGCCGTCGCCGACCATGACGACGACATCCTTCTCCGGCCGCGCCATCTTGACGCCGAGGCCGCCGGCAATCTCGTAGCCCATGCAGGAGAAGCCGTATTCCATGTGGTAGCTGCCGGGTGCGGTCGCAGGCCAGAGCTTGTGCAGCTCGCCAGGCAGGCCGCCGGCGGCGCAAACCAGGATGCTGTTCTCGCCGCCAAGCGTGCGGGTGACGGCGCCGATGACCTGGGCGTCGGAGGGCAGGGCGGCATTGGTCGTCGCCAGCGCCTTGGCGGCTGCCTCGGCCCAGATCTTCTTCTCCCGCGTCGCCTTCTCGGCCAGCGATGCCGGCGCGCGCCAGCCGGTCAGGCCGGCGGAGAGCGCCTTCAGCCCCTCGCGCGCATCTGTCACCAGCGGGTGACTGTTGTGCTTGAGCGCATCATAGGCCGCGATGTTGAGGCCGATCATCGCCAGCTTCTCGTTCTTGAACAGCGCCCAGGAGCCGGTCGTGAAATCCTGGCAGCGCGTGCCGACCGCGATCACCAGATCGGTATCCTCGGCAATGGCATTGGCGGCGGACGTGCCCGTCACGCCGACTGAGCCGAGCGCCAGCGGATGCGTCTCGTCGATGGCCGACTTGCCGGCCTGCGTGATGACAACCGGAATGCCATGCGCTTCGGCGAAGGCAGTCAATTCCTTGGTTGCCTGCGAGTAGAGCACGCCGCCGCCTGCAAGAATGACCGGCTTTTCCGAGCGGCGGATCAATGCGATGGCGTTGGTAAGTTCGTCGGCATCCGGCTGCGGGCGGCGCTGTGTCCAGACGCGCTCCTCGAAGAAGCTCTCGGGATAATCAAAGGCTTCGGCCTGCACGTCCTGGCAGAGCGAAAGCGTCACCGGGCCGCAATCGAGCGGATCAGTCAGCACCTGCATGGCGCGCTTCAGCGCCGAAATGATCTGTTCGGGGCGGGTGATGCGGTCAAAATAGCGGGAGACAGGGCGGAAGGCGTCATTGGCGGAGACGGTGCCGTCGCCGAAATCCTCGATCTGCTGCAGCACCGGATCGGGTGCGCGGTTGGCAAAGACGTCGCCAGGCAGGAACAGGACCGGGATGCGGTTGACGTGTGCTACGCCGGCCGCCGTGACCATATTGAGCGCGCCAGGCCCGATGGAGGTCGTGCAGGCCATGAAGCGCTGACGAAAGCTCGCCTTGGCATAGGCGATGGCGGCATGGGCCATGCCCTGTTCGTTGTGAGCGCGGAACGTCGGCAGCTCCTCGCGCACCTGATAGAGCGCTTCGCCGATGCCGGCAACGTTGCCGTGACCGAAGATTGCCCAGACGCCGCCGAAGATCGGCTGCTTCTGCCCGTCGATGATGGTCATCTGCTTCTTGAGGAAATGCGCGACGGCCTGTGCCATCGTCAATCGGATCGTCTTGCCCATCGGGCGCCTCCCAAATGCTAGAGCAATCCCCGGAAAATTGTGTAGCGGTTTTCCGTCCAGAATTGCGGAAGAACAAAGAGATAGAGCGGTTCAGAGTTTCCGTGAAAAGCGGAACCGCCCTGGAATTTCATCGGCCGCGGGTTTTAAGCCACGCATCCGTCAGTTGCCGGAAGCGGCCGGCCATGTCGGCAATCGCCTCCTCGTCGTTCATGCCGCCCGACAGCCATGCACGGGCCGCATCGGAAAAGATGGTCCGCCCGACTGCGAAACCCTTGACCGAGGGGGCCGCCAGCGTCGCTTCGAAGCCGCGGATCAGTTCCTCTGCCGGCGCCTCCAGGCCGAGCAGCACGATACCGCGGCACCATGGATCATTTTTGGCGATCACGGCATCGATTTTTTTCCAGGCTGCTGTCGATTCCTGTGGCTCCAGCTTCCACCAGTCCGGCTTGATGCCGAGCGCATAGAGCTCTTCCATCGCCGTCGGGATGGTGTCGTCGGTCAGCGGACCGTTTTTGCTGGCGATGATCTCGACCAGGAGCTCGCGCCCGACCTTGCGCGCGGCTTCAAAGAGCGTCCGCAGCTTCTCCTGCTGTTCCGCCTTCAAATCCTGCGGATCGTCCGGATGGTAGAAGCAGAGGCATTTGATGCAGTGATGGAGCGGCCATTCGACCAGCTGCGAACCGATATCCTGGCTGAATTCGAACTTCAGCGGCTTCGATCCCGGCAGTTCGACCGGGCGGCCGATCCAGGAGAAATTCTTGGTGGCGGCATCGAAGAAGGCATCGCGCCCGAAGCGTTCGTCGATCAGCATGCCGTAGCCGCGCCGGCCGTCGGCTACACGCGCCGCCGCCTCGACGGCAAGCCGCTTGAAGGCGACGATCCTGTCGTGGTCGATGCCGAGCTCATCGCAGACGCTGACGAGCTGCGAGCGATGGTCGATTGCAAGCGCCATCAGCAGCGGGATCTCGTCGCCGCGGCGGGTTGTCGCCCAGTGGATGTGGTTGATCGCCTCGTCCTTGCGTAGCGCGCGATGCTTGCTGCCCGTCTTCAGGAAGAAGTCGAGTTCCGCCCAGGTCGGATATTCCGGCGAGCAGAGCAGGCGGGAAACGGCGAAGGCGCCACAGGCATTCGCCCAGGTGGCGCAGGTCTTCAGCGGCTCGCCGCGCAGATAGCCGCGCAGGAAGCCGGACATGAAAGCATCGCCTGCGCCGAGAACATTGAACACCTCGATCGGGAAACCCTGGCCGACGATGCCGGCTTCCAGGTCGTCCGAGATCGCGCCTTCATAGACGATGCAGCCCATGGCGCCGCGCTTCAGCACGATGATCGCGGATGAGAGGCGGCGGATTTCCTTCAAGGCGCCGAGCACGTCGTCGGCACCGGAGGCGATCATGATCTCTTCTTCGGTGCCGACGATCAGGTCGCAATCCGGCAGCGTCTCCTTCATCTTGGAGGACACGCGCTCCGACTTCACATAGCGCTCGAAACCTTCGGCATGGCCGGCAAGGCCCCAGAGGTTCGGCCGGTAGTCGATATCGAAGATCACCTTGCGGCCGTTTGCCTTGGCAATGCGGATCGCCTTGCGCTGTGCCGCCTCGGTATTGGACTTGGAAAAATGCGTGCCGGACACCAGAACGGCGCCCGAGGATTTGATGAAGCTTTCGTCGATATCGTCTTCGTTCAGCGCCATGTCGGCGCAGTCGGAGCGATAGAAGATCATCGGCGAGATGCCTTCGGCCTCGACCGCCAGCAGTACCAGCGCCGTCAGGCGCTCCTTGTCCGTCGCGATCCCATCGACCGCCACGCCTTCACGGGCTGATTGTTCGCGGATGAAGCGGCCCATCTGCTCGTCGCCGACACGGGTGATGAGGCCGGATTTCAGGCCGAGCCGCGCCGTGCCGATCGCGATATTGGCCGGGCAGCCGCCGACCGACTTGGCGAAAGAGGCGATGTCTTCAAGCTTCGAGCCGATCTGCTGACCATAGAGGTCGACGGAGGAGCGGCCGATGGTGATCACATCGAGTCTTGCTTCCGGCTCGGCGCCAGGATTGTCGTGTGCCATGATGTCCTCCCGTCGGGGCATGACCTCTCTTGCTTTTCAGTCTGCGCCGAGATCATGCGTTATTGAAAGTGCCGGTGTTCGTTTCGTCCCGGCTGCTATGGATCGGACGACCATCTCCCGCGGTCGTGATCCTGGCTGTAGTGAAACATTGGTTCCGAGATTTTGTCAATTCGGAATGTTTATTCCATTTTCGTTTTATCTACTTTTATTGCGGCTTTTCGCCGGCGCTCGGCGATAGCGACCGGAAAGGCCATGATGAGCGCCATGGATGCCGATAGTGAGCGGAAACCGGCGAAATCGGCCTCGGCCACCTCGAACCAATGGGTCGCACAGGCCGTGAGGGGCGAGAAGGCCGAATCGGTGATGGCGATGACGGGTACGCTGCGCGCCGCCAGATCCTGTGCCTGCGCCAGGCTGTCGGCGGCATAGGGCGAGAAGCTGGCGGCGATCGCTGCGTCCTTCTCGGTGGCGAAACGGGCGATTTCGCCGTCGATGCCATTGGGCGAGGCGACGATCTGATGGCGTATGTTCAATTTGGAAAAGGCATAGCTCATATGCGCCGTCAGCGGATAGGAGCGGCGCTTGGCGATGAGATAGATCGTCTCGGCGGTGGCAAGCACGTCGACCGCTTTGGCGAAAGTGTCCGTCTCGATGGTTGCCGCGAGCTTGTTGATGGATTGGCTTGCGGCAGACAGAAAGCCGGAGAGAATGCCGGCTTCTTCATCCTTTATTCCGGACTGCTCCAGCGTGACGAGCCGCTCTTCATAGCTGAGCGTGCGATCGCGCAGCCGCTCGCGGAAGATGCTCTGCAGATCGGAGAAGCCTTCATAGCCGAGGTGATGGGCAAGGCGCACCAGCGTCGAAGGCTGGACCTCGGCGGCCGTCGCAATGCTCGCCGTCGTGCCGAAGGCGATTTCATCGGGATTGCCGAGCGCGAAGGCGGCCACCTGTGCGAGACGCTTCGGCATGGCATTCTTGCGTTCGATGATGATGCTGCGCAGGCTTTCGAAGTCGCGCGGCACCCTGGTTTGCGTCTCGATATTGTTGTCCATGCGCCGTCCTTCAGCTCCCCCAATACCCGCAATGAAACAAATATTCCATATTTCCAACGATACCGGATTTTGAATCATTCGGCACGAATATTTTTAAGATAATGATTTTAAACATATAAATATGGATTATTGCCCGTGAGAGAAGCGTCGATGCCATGGGTGCGCTTGTCAAAACGGTCTAAATATTCCAAAAATCACGCAACTGCGGGAGCGGATTTGAGGAGGAAGTGCAAATGAGGCCGTTGGGCGTTGGATTGATCGGCACGGGTTATATGGGCAAATGCCATGCGCTGGCATGGAATGCGGTCAAGACCGTATTCGGCGATGTCGCGCGGCCGCGCCTGGTGCATCTGGCCGAGGCCAATGCCGATCTGGCAAAGGCACGCGGCGACGAATTCGGCTTCGAAAAGGCGACGGCTGACTGGCGCGCGCTTATCGCAGACCCGGATGTCGACGTCGTTTCCGTGACGACGCCCAACCAGTTCCATCCGGAAATGGCGATTGCGGCGCTTGAAGCCGGTAAGCATGTCTGGTGTGAAAAGCCGATGGCGCCTGCTTATGGCGATGCCGAGCGTATGCTCGCCGCGGCCAAGTCCTCCGGCAAGGTTGCCATCCTCGGCTACAATTATATCCAGAACCCGGTGATGCGGCACATCAAGGCGCTGATCGCGGAGGGCGCGATCGGCACGGTCAATCACGTCCGCGTCGAGATGGACGAAGATTTCATGGCCGATCCGAACGGCCTTTTCTATTGGAAGAGCGAGCTTGCCTCGGGCTACGGCGCTCTCGATGACTTTGCCGTGCACCCGCTTTCGCTGCTCTGGTTCCTGTTCGGTCACGTCGAGGCCGTCATCACCGATATGGTGAAGCCCTATGCCGAGCGTCCGTTGAAGGATGGCGGCAGTCGCGCTGTCGAAAACCACGATCTTGCCAATGTGCTGATGCGGCTTGGCGGTGGCATTTCCGCAGTGCTCATGGCCAATCGCTCCGCCTGGGGCCGCAAGGGGCGGATAGCTTTGCAAATCTTCGGCTCCAAGGGCTCGATCTCCTATGATCAGGAGCGCATGAACGAATTCGAGCTTTATCAGGCCGAAGGCAGAGACAGCGAACAGGGCTTCCGCAAGGTGCTGGCCGCACCCGCCCACAAGCCCTATGACCGTTTCATCCCCGCACCCGGCCATGGCCTCGGCTTCAACGATCTGAAGATCATCGAGTGCCGTGAGCTGATTCGCGCCATTTCGGGTGACGCTGCGTCAGTCGTGGCTTTCCAAGATGGTCTGCGCATCGAGAAATCGGTGCATGCCATGGCGCAATCCTTCCATGAGCGGCGCTGGGTCGAAATATCGAGCTGAGCCTTTCGGCCCAACTTTCTCCCGATCCGGGGTGCAGGGTCAGTCACGATTGACGCTTGCAGGTGCAGGCGTTACCCCTGAAGTCCATGAGCGTCCCCGGCATCGCGCGGGGATCGCTATAATAACACATGGAGTACGGATCGTGACGGGCAGATTGGTCATTATCGGGGCCGGGCAGGCGGGTTTCGCGCTTGCGGCCAAGTTGCGTGGGTTGGGTGATTCACGGCCGATCACCATCGTCGGTGCTGAGGAAAACCTTCCCTATCAGCGACCGCCATTGACCAAAAAATATCTGCTCGGCGAAATGACCTTCGATCGCCTGCTGTTTCGCCCGGAGCATTGGTATTCAGACAATAATGTCGAAATCCGCGTGTCTACCTGGGTCGAGCAGATCGATCGCGCCGCAAAGCAGATCATCATGCAGGACGGCTCCAGGCTGGACTATGAGACGCTGGCGCTCGCGACCGGCTCGACGCCTCGGCGCCTGCCGCCTTCCGTCGGCGGTGCGCTCGAGGGCGTCTATCTCGCCCGGGACAAGCGCGACGCCGACCTTCTCGCCGGAGAGATGCGCCCTGGTCGCCGGGTGCTCATCATCGGTGGCGGCTATATCGGGCTTGAGGCTGCTGCCGTCGCGCGCCATCGTGGGCTCGAAGTGACCTTGATCGAGATGGGGGATCGCATCCTCCAGCGTGTCGCCGCCAAGGAAACCGCCGATATTTTCAGGGCCATTCATCAGAAGCATGATGTCGTCATTCGCGAGAAGACCGGATTGAAGCAGCTTATCGGCCGCAATGGCCATGTGGCTGCCGCAGAGCTTTCCGATGGCTCGACCATCGATGTCGATTTCGTTGTCGTCGGCATCGGCGTCGCCCCCAATGACAGGCTCGCCAAGGAAGCCGGCCTCGAGGTCGGCAACGGCATTACCGTCGATTCGTTTGCCCGCACGTCCGATCCCTCCATTTTCGCCATGGGTGATTGCGTGGAATTGCCATGGGAGGGCGGCCGCATCCGGCTCGAATCCGTGCAGAACGCTGTCGATCAGGCGGAGGCCGCTGCAGGAATCATAGCCGGCAACGAAAAGGCCTATGATCCGAAGCCGTGGTTCTGGTCGGATCAATATGACGTGAAACTGCAGATCGCGGGTTTCAACCTCGGCTATGACGAGACGCTGCTGCGTCCAGGCGTCCGCGAGGGCGCGGCTTCCATATGGTATTTCAAGCAGGGCCGCTTCATCGCAGTCGATGCAATAAACGACGCAAAGGCCTATGTTACGGGCAAGAAGCTGCTGGAGACCGGCGCCAATCCGTCCAGGGACATCCTTGCCGACCCAGCCGCCGATTTGAAGCAGTTGCTGGCTTGATGTGATTTTTCAAGTCGGCCGGACCATGCTTCGGCCGACAATCGGCTGTTGCTGAATCATGGAAAGAACGGTCACAAGCGCGAAAAAGCGCTTGCGTCGATAAATGAATGGCCCTATCAGGGCCGCACCGGAGAGGTGGCCGAGTGGTCGAAGGCGCTCCCCTGCTAAGGGAGTATACCAGAAATGGTATCGTGGGTTCGAATCCCATCTTCTCCGCCATTTTGGCTCAATGCACTCATCTGCAGACGGTAGATGAACTTGGAGCCACCAAATCCCAAAGCAGCACCTATCGGGAATTGCGACCAGCAAAGCCTTCATAGCGCTTCAGATATGCTATGAGCGCGCGCAGCTTGGGAGCCATGTTGCGTCGATTGGGATAATAAAGGTAGAAGCCCGGGAAAGAGGGGCAATATTCCTGCAGGATCGACACTAGCTCGTTTCGGTCGATGAAGGTGCGAAAACTTTCTTCCATCCCAAATGTGATTCCCGCTCCGGAGACGGCCAGCTTGATCATCACGCCCATGTCATTCGTCGTCACCTCCGGTGCGACCTCCACCCGGAATTCCTTACCCCCTTCCGCAAACTCCCAGCGATAGGGGGCAGCCTTCGGTGAGGGACGCCAGCCTATGCATCGATGCGTGGAGAGCTCTTTCGGATGTGTGGGGATGCCGAATCGGTCGCGATAGGCCGGGGAACATACGGCCAATTGCCGCTCGTCACCGGCGACGGGTACGGCAATCATGTCCTGCTCGATGACTTCGCCAAGCCGGACCCCGGCGTCGTAGCCTTCCGATGCAATGTCGAATTCCTCGTCCGTGACGGTGATGTCGAGCAGGATCTCGGGATTGGCAGCTGCAAAGCCTGCGAGAAAGTCGCCAGAGAGAAATCGCTCCGCGATCGAGGAAACGGCGAGCCGCAACTGCCCGCGGGGCCGCGTCCGCAAATTGTCCGTCTTCTCCATCGCGGTGCGTATATCCGAGACAGCCGGCTCCACGTCTGCATAAAGCCGTTCGCCAGCCTCCGTCAGGCTGACACTGCGGGTTGTACGATGCACCAGCGCGATGCCCATGCTCTCCTCCAATCGCCGGATCGTCTGGCTGACCGCCGAGCGGGTGACGCCCAGCCTGTCGGCGGCGGCGCGAAAATTGCGCTCCTGGGCGACGAGAATGAAGACGGAGAGGGCATTGAGATCAGGCCACATTGGTAATTATTGCTTTCCAAGTTGTCACCGAATGGGTGTCTTATCACGACAATGAAGCTCTGTATCCTCCTCGCAGCCGGTTCCAGGAGAGAACCGTTCCCATAGCAAGGAGTGATCGCATGCCTATCGATAAAGTCATTCTCGTCACGGGTGCCTCCAGCGGCATCGGTGCGGGCATTGCCCGCGAACTCGCCTCCGCCGGCGCAAGGGTCATGCTCGGTGCAAGGCGCGTCGACAGATTGGAAGCATTGGCGGCCGAGATTCGGGAAAAGGGCGGCACGGTAATGACCCGCCGGCTCGATGTGACCGACAGGGCTGATGTTGCCGCCTTTGCAGAGACGGCGCGTCTGGCCTGGGGAGGCGTCGATGTGATCGTCAACAATGCCGGCATCATGCCGCTTTCCCTGATGACTTCGATGAAGGTTGAGGAATGGGACAGAATGGTCGACGTCAATATCAAGGGCGTGCTTCATGGCATTGCGGCCGTTCTGCCGGAAATGACGGCGCGTGGCGCCGGTCACATCATCAATATCGCTTCGATCGGGGCGCTCGCAGTCTCTCCGACCGCCGCCGTCTATTGCGCGACCAAGTATGCCGTTCGGGCAATCTCTGACGGGCTGCGCCAGGAATGCCGCGATATCCGGGTCACCTGCATCCATCCGGGCGTAGTCGAAAGCGAGCTGGCCGATACGATCACGGACCCGGTGGCCGCCGAAGCGATGAAGTCCTATCGGGCTGTTGCGCTGACGCCCGATGCCATCGGCCGGGCGGTACGCTTCGCGGTCGAGCAGCCCGATGATGTCGATGTCAATGAAATCGTCGTTCGCCCGACGAGGGCGGCACACTGATTCGCGTTTTCTTTGCTCTCACCCTGGCCGGCGTCATGGTCGCGCCGCCTGTACTTTCCGAGGATCGAATCGAAATGACGAACCCGATACACGCTTACGTCGGCATGTGGACGACGGCCGACGGTCGTATCCGCCACGAACTCCTGCCAAACGGCCGGTATATCGAAGCGCGGGGAAGCCGCGAGCATGCCTATCAGGGGCGCTACATGGTGACGGGCAATCATATCGACTATTGGGACGATACCGGTTTCACCGCCGATGGCGACTTCATCGATGGCGTGCTCCATCACGCCGGAATGGTGCTCTATCCCAGGAAATGATGGGGCAGGGCGATAGTGGGTCGTTGGCGGCCTGCCCTAGTTCACCGCCCGTTCGCCACTGTCGAATCGGCCCTTTCAAGGAATCACCCGCGTCCTTGCATCGTTTTGGGACGCGGGCTGAACTCGCCAATGGCTGTTCATCTCGGGTGGGTCGGCGCGACAAGCGTCATACGGAGCTTACCAAACCTAGCAAAATCCGGCGGTTAGCCATGGAATGGCCATTTCGGTGCCTTTTTCCAATCGGCTGAGGCCATTTTTACGGTGCTCGTAAGTATCCGTAGATTAAGGACTTTCTTAATGAAGTCTAAATAATTGCGGCCGCCGTGTTGCTGACTTGTGTCCTTTCGGCAACAGCAATTGCGGAAGGCTTACTCAAATCCCCTCTTCCGCGAAAATGTCGATTGCGTGACAGTGCACGTCTTGTATTTTCACTCTCGGAAGCGAGGGCGATTGATCGTCCACTTCTTGAAACGCGAGAATGGGACAGGGAATACCTTCGGGTAGTTTTCATTCTCGACATAAAACTTTGACTGGAGGTCAATATGAACATCAAGAGCCTTCTTCTGGGCTCCGCTGCTGCACTTGTAGCAGTTTCCGGTGCTCACGCGGCTGACGCTATCGTTGCCGCTGAGCCGGAGCCGTTGGAATATGTCCGCATCTGCGACGCATACGGTGCAGGTTACTTCTTCATCCCGGGCACGGAAACCTGCCTCAAGATCGGCGGTAAGGTTCGTACCGAAGGTGAGTGGTACGATGCCTACAACCCGAATTCTCGTTTGGGTACGCTGTGGCACACCCGCGCTGAGCTTCGCCTGCAGACGGCGAGCGACACCGAATACGGCCCGCTGAAGACCAACACCGAAATTCGTTGGGACTGGAACGACGGCAACTCTACCTCCACCAACCTGCTGCATGCCAGCATCAGCCTCGGCGGCTTCACCGTTGGTAAGGAAGACTCGCAGTTCAACGTCTTCACCGGTTATGCCGGCGACGTCATCAACGACGACGTAGTCTATGACGGCCCGTACGAACTCAACCAGATCACCTACAACTACGACGCAGGCAACGGCTTCACGGCTGTTATCTCGCTCGAAGACAGCAACTCTGGCACCGGTGCTACCGGCGCTAATGGCGAAGACAGCTCGGATCACTACGCTCCTGACGTTGTTGCCGGTGTTGGCTACAAGGCTGGCGCATGGGGCTTCAAGGTTGTCGGCGGCTACGACTCGATCGTCGAAGAAGGCGCTGTCAAGGCTCGTGTCGATGCTGACTTCGGCGTCTTCTCGGCCTTCGTCATGGGTGGCTGGAACACCGACGGCGACAAGCTCAACAAGTATGCCGGTTCGAACGGCGCTGGCGCTGCCTCCGGCATCGGCTGGGGCGACTGGGCAGTTTGGGGCGGCGTTGGCGTTCCGATCAACGAAAAGCTGAAGTGGAACCTGCAGCTCGCCTACACCGACTCCAAGATCTTCGCCGCTACGACGAACGTCAAGTGGAACCCGGTCAAGAACCTGCTCATCGAGCCGGAAGTCTCCTACACCAACTGGGACTCCATCAATCAGGACCAGTGGGCAGGTATCCTCCGCTTCGAGCGTACCTTCTAATCTGATCTGACTTCGGTCATTTGAGATTGTTCACTACGGTGAAAGAAAGCCCGGCCATAGGCCGGGCTTTTTGTGTTTGCGAATATAGTCAAGTTGTGGTGTAGCTTTTACGCTACTTAGCATCTTTCTCTGTAAGGATGCCCTTTAGGTTGTGCGTATTCATGAAGTAATCCTAAGTAGTTTTCGGCTATTGGCACGCCGACAGTGTGACAGTTTTGCGACGTGATTTTTGTGCAACGCACCTTTTGAAACAGCCGTCACAATTGTTCATAGTTTATCTCTGATATTGCTCTGAAAAAAACGATCTGTAGGTTCCAAATCGGAAGCAAGACTTACTTGTCTTGGTTCTCCCAGATCAGGGGTCAACTTTAAAACCGGGTGGGGTAGGGCACGTCGATTTTCTCGGCGTGAATTCTCATACCTAATCGATATTGGAACTGGAGTTACTATGAACATCAAGAGCCTTCTTCTCGGCTCCGCTGCTGCGCTGGCAGCAGTATCCGGTGCTCATGCTGCCGACGCGATCGTAGCAGCTGAGCCCGAGCCGCTGGAATATGTCCGCATCTGCGATGCCTATGGCGCTGGCTACTTCTTCATCCCGGGCACCGAAACCTGCCTCAAGATCGGCGGCATGGTCCGTACCGAAGGCGGCTGGTACAATGCCTACAATCCGGGTCCCGGCGGCGATCGTGGCACCTACTGGCATACCCGCGCTCAGCTGAGCGTCGACACCGCGACCGACACCGAATACGGTCCGTTGAAGACCAACACTGTCTACCGTTTCGACTGGAACGACGGCAACGCCACCACCACCAAGCTGCTCTGGGCCAACATCAGCCTCGGCGGTTTCCTGGTCGGTAAGCAGGACTCGCAGTACAACCTGTACACCGGCTACGCCGGCGACGTCATCAACGACGACGTGGTCTATGACGGCCCGTACGAACTCAACCAGTTGACCTACAACTACGACGCAGGCAACGGCTTCACGGCTGTCGTCTCGCTCGAAGACAGCAACTCCGGTTCGGATACGTCTTCCTACGGCGGCGCTTGGGTTCAGTCGAAGGCTAACCACTATGCTCCGAACGTTGTCGCCGGTGTCGGCTACAAGGCTGGCGGTTTCGGCTTCAAGGTTGTCGGCGGTTACGACTCGATCGTCGAAGAAGGCGCTGTCAAGGCTCGTATCGATGCCGACTTCGGCTTCCTCACGGCCTTCTTGATGGGTGGCTACAACACCGATGGCAAGAAGCTGAACCAGTACGCCGGTTCGAACCTGAACGCGTCTGCTTGCCCGGCTGGCCGTGGCGATCTCTGCGGCTGGGGCGACTGGGCTGTCTGGGGTGGCGTTGGCGTTCCGATCAACGAAAAGCTGAAGTGGAATCTCCAGCTCGCTTACACCGACTCGAAGATCTTCGAAGCCACCACGAACCTCAAGTTCACCCCGGTCAAGGGCTTCCTCATCGAGCCGGAAGTTACCTACACCAACTTCGATTCTGTAAACCAGGATCAGTGGGCTGGTATCCTGCGCTTCCAGCGCAGCTTCTAATTCGGTTCGCCGAAAAGAGTTTGACAGATCTTCCGATCAGACCTCCGATCGGAAGAGGAAAGGCCCGGTCTCCCAACCGGGCCTTTTGCTTTGAGCCGGTATCGAATAGTGCGTGGCGCCTGTTGTCAAAACCCCGAGATGAAGTGCCGGATTACATCCGGAATATCGCCGAAATGTAAAATCGGGGCATGTCCTTGCCCTCTCGCGATCTTGATGGCCATTCCCGGATGGCGCTCCGCCATCTCGTCCGTCGTGGCCTGCGTCAGAAGTTTCGAATTCTCGCCGCGAATCACCATCAGCGGAGTATCCTGAAACGCTTGGAACTGCGGCCACAGGTCGCGAATCGGTGCCTCCAGGTCGAGCGCCTGCATTTGTGCTGCGATAGCGGGATCGTAGTCGGCAATCGGCTTGCCGTCACGCAAGACATAGATGGCGCGGGCCATGTCCTGCCAATCCTCTTCGCCAAGCGCGCTAAAGGCGCTGCCATGGTTTTCCCGAAGGATATCGATCGCCTCGTCCCAATTGGCGGGTTTCTTGTCCCGGTTGAGATAATTGCGAATATCCGCCAATCCGACTTTTTCGAGGACGGGGCCGATATCGTTGAGAATTACGGCCTTGAGAATATCCGGCCGGCTGGTTGCGAGCATATGCAGGACCATTCCGCCGCGCGATGTGCCGATGAAGATAGCTTGATGAATCCCGAGCTGAGCGCAAACCGTCAGGACATCTTGACCTTCCACGATGAGATTGTAATGGGATTTGTCGTCATCCCACTCGGATGACCCGCGTCCGCGGGCATCGAGCGTGATTATCCTGCGTGGAGCCGTGGAATCCTGCGATAGAAGCAGCGCCAATTGATGAAAGTCCCGCGAGTTGCGCGTCAGGCCGGGCAGGCAGAAGACGGGTGTCCTAGCCCTCGTGGCTGTCTCGTCGCCGGAATAGTCGCGCACATGGAGCTTCAGGCCATCTTCTGCTTCGATCGTTCTGGCAAGAAAACCGCTTTCGTCGTCGCTGCGCATGCGCCATCCCTCGTGCTTTGGCTATCACGAGGGATGTAACGTCATTTCCGTAGCGCGCACAACTGCGGCTGTTGCCGGAAACATATCGCACGAGGTGGTGAGGCGGCTTTGCGATCTTTCAGATTCGCTTCCCGCGCTTTAGGTCGTTGATCTTGCGCATGTCGTTATCGCAAAACCGCTGCACACTTTTGCGCGACATGCTTTAGCCGCGGCCGTCGACCAGATCGTGTACGATGTCTGCCTTCTGTCCCAGCCGTGCCTTGTAGACCTGATAGTTCTCCATCACGCGCTGCACGTAGTTGCGGGTCTCGGGGAAGGGGATGCGCTCGATCCAGTCGATTACGTCGTCAAGTGACTTGCCACGCGGATCGCCATAACGGCTGATCCATTCCGGCACCTTGTTCGGCCCGGCATTGTAGGCGATGAAGGTGAGGATGTAGGAGCCGCCGAAGGTGTCGATCTGCTCGCCGAGATAATGGGCGCCGAGCGTGGCGTTGTAGCCCGCATCCTGCGTCAGCTTGTCGGCGGAGTAGGCCATGCCGTGCCGACCGGCAACGGCCTTTGCGGTCTTCGGCAGCAGCTGCAGCAGGCCGCGGGCATTGGCGGAGGATACGGCGGCCGGATTGAAGGCGCTTTCCTGCCGGGCAATGGCATAGGCGAGCGCCTTGCCGGAGCCGGAAATATTGGCATTGTCCGGAATGACGCCGATCGGGAAGGCGAGCGCTGCGACATCGATGCCGCGCCCATAGGCGATCTTGCCGATCTGCAGCGAAAGCTGGTGATTGCCGGAACGCTCGGCGCTGGCGGCCAGCATGGCGACCTCGCCGGGGCTATCAAGCTGTTTCGCCAGAGCGCGATAGAGCGCATCGGCACGCCAACCGTGTCCCGCAGCCTCGAGTCGAGAAATCGCCTGTACCGCCTCGCGTCCCTGGAAGCGCTGGCGATCGGTAGCCGAGGGAGAGGGATAGGTGACGTTGAGGGTGCGACGGCCAAGCTTCTCGGCAGCAAGCTGACCATAGAAGGTGCTCGGATAGGAGGCGGCCTTTGCGTAGAAATCGGCAGCCTTGCCCGGTCCGCCTGCTTCGGCGGCGCGGCCGAGCCAATACCAACCGCGCGATTGCGAGATAGGCCCGTTCGACACCTGCAGGATCTTGCGGAAATGGATCGCTGCATTCGCCCCATCCTGAAGACCGCGCAGAGCGTACCAGCCTGCGTGGAATTCGGCTTCGCCGACATCCTGCGGACTTTCCGCGACGCTGGCGTCGACGATACGGTAGGCAGCCTTGAATTCACCCTGATCCACCAGGCCGCGGCTGACGATGCGCTGCTCGCTCCACCACGCGCCGGGGCTGACGAGCACGCTGCGGTCCTTCGGCATTTGCGCCAGCAGACTGGCGGCATCGTCATATTTGTTCTGGCGGCGCAGGTTTTCGATCCGCATGAAGAGATAGGCTGGGTCCTTGCGCCATTGGGCGTCGGCGGCTGCGATCAGCGCGTCGGCCTTCGGCGAGCGATCATTGACGGCGGCCCAGGCCTTGTAGAGCGATTGCGCCCTGCCGAGATCGCCGAAGCGTTTGGCCTGTGCGGTCCGATCGCGGTAGAGCAGATAGTCCATGCGCGCCTTGTGATCGGCGGGCGAAAGCAGGCTTGGGAATTCCGCAAGGACCTTGTCTTCGAGCGATTTGTCCAGCGGCTCCTCGCGCCAGATCTTGCGGATCAGCTTGGCGGCCTGTGCCGACGCGCCGCGCGCCATGAAGGCGCGCGAGAGGATGATGGCGCCTTCCACGGTCTCTGGCTGCGAGTTGCCGAAGGCGGCAAGGACCTGATCGGTTGCCGGATTCTCTGTGTAGAGCGCCCGCTCGGAATTGGCGCGCAGGCTGCCGAGCCCCGGCCAGCCGACAAGCTCGCCGGCGGCCGCGGCAATTTCGCCGGAAGGAACGCCCGGCTGGCCCGAAGTCGCGATCGCCCAGGTCAGGATGTGCCGATCGAGCGTGCCATCGCCCATGCCGTTGCGGATGGCAAGCGCCTGCATCGGATTCTTGTTGGAAAGGGCGTCGAGGCCCGCCTTCAGGTCGCCGCTGACAGGCGCGATGGCTCCGCCGCGCGGGATCGCGGCCGTGCTCATGGGGTCCGGCGCCATGGCGACATAGGCGTTGGCGCTCGTCGGTATCTGCTGGCCGGGAAGCTGCGAGGCAACCGCGCCCCAGGCGACCGCCAAGCCCACGGCGGTCCAGATCATGACAGGTCTCTTCATCCGGCTACTCACAAAACAAACAGGCCCCTTCCATTTGCCAAATGCTATATTAACGAAACCTTACCGGTGGCCCGAATTTCAATCAATTATGATATCGGAAACTGCCCTTTACCATTCAAAGCGTGCTTGTCGCCGTCAAGCCGGCGCTTTATGGTGCGCGGATTCATAACCATGGATTGCGGCTGAAGCATGAAAGCAGCGCCGCTAGGAGACTTGCATGTTCCAGGGGTCCATTCCCGCACTCGTTACGCCCTTTACTGACGCCGGCAAGGTGGATGAGGCTTCCTTCGCCTCACATGTCGACTGGCAGATAAAAGAGGGCAGCAAGGGACTGGTGCCCGTGGGTACGACGGGTGAATCTCCGACCCTGTCGCATGACGAGCACAAGCGCGTCGTCGAGCTCTGCATCGAGATCGCCAACAAGCGCGTCCCGGTCATGGCGGGGGCGGGGTCGAACAATACCCGCGAGGCGATCGAGCTCGCACAGCACGCCGAAAAGGTCGGCGCCAACGCGGTTCTGGTCGTCACACCCTATTATAACAAGCCGACCCAGAAGGGGCTTTACGCGCATTTCGCCGCCGTTGCCGAAGCCGTCAAGCTGCCGATCTATATCTACAACATCCCCGGCCGTTCGGTTGTCGATATGACGCCCGAGACGATGGGTGCGCTTGCCAAGGCCTATTCCAATATCGTCGGTGTCAAGGATGCGACCGGCAAGATCGAGCGCGTCTCCGAGCAGCGCATCAGCTGCGGCCGCGATTTCCGCCAGCTTTCCGGCGAGGATGCCACGGCGCTCGGCTTCAACGCCCATGGCGGCGTCGGCTGCATCTCGGTCACGGCCAACGTCGCACCGCGCCTGTGTGCCGAATTTCAGGCGGCTACGCTCGCCGGTGATTATGCCAAGGCTCTCGAATATCAGGATCGCCTGATGCCGTTGCACAAGGCGATCTTCCTGGAGCCCGGCCTCTGCGGCGCCAAGTATGGTCTTTCCCGCCTTGGCCGCATGAGCCGTAATGTACGCTCGCCGCTCTTGTCGACCCTGGAACCGGGCACCGAGGCTGCGATCGATGCGGCCTTGCGTCATGCCGGCCTCTTGAACTGACGCCGTTTCGAACTTGTTGCCCAAACTCTGCAAGGCCGCTCTCTTCACAAGGAGGGCGGTCTCGCTTATTTAGGATGCAGGAACCTGGCGCGCCCTTAGTCGCTGCCGGAATGACGCAAGAAAAAAGAAGAAGAATCATGGCACCCAAAGGCAGCCAGCGCGTGGTGAACAAGGTCGTGGCGGAAAACCGCAAGGCCCGCTTCAACTACGAGATCATCGACACCTACGAAGCAGGGCTCGTGCTGATGGGCACAGAGGTCAAATCGCTGCGCGAGGGCAAGGCCAATATCGCTGAATCCTACGCCTCGGATGAAGGTGACGAGATCTGGCTGATCAACTCCTATCTGCCGGAGTACCTGCAGGCGAACCGCTTCAACCACGAGCCCCGCCGCCGCCGCAAGCTGCTGCTTTCCAGCCGCGAAATCGGCCGGTTGCGTTCGGCGATCAATCGTGAGGGCATGACCCTGGTGCCGTTGAAAATCTATTTCAACGACCGTGGCCGGGCCAAGCTGGAATTGGCCCTTGCCAAGGGCAAGAAGCTGCATGACAAGCGCGAATCCGAGAAGGAACGCGATTGGAACAGGCAGAAGAGCCGGCTGCTCAAAGACAACGGGTGAGGGTGAGGAGCGGTCGGGCAAGGCCCGAGCAATCGATCCAGTGAATCGATTGCAGCGACGAACGCCCTGAGCCCTAGCGAAGGGCTGGCTGCCGCGGCGAGCACAACGCCTGCGCCGTTCGAAACGATCCCTCGGCAAAACTATAGCTGCGCGTGAATCGATTGCAGCGACGACGCCCTGAACCTTGGCGAACGGCCAGCTGCCGCGGCAAAACCGAAACGGTTCTGCGGCTGCAAACCTACCTTGTCTGATGCAGCCCCAAATTATTCTTCAGTATCCGCCGGGGCGTGGCTAGCCTCCGCAGTCCGGGCAGGGCGCTCCGAAGCTTCGCGACCGATCTCCGCCTTCAGCGATACGAGGTCGATGAAATGATCGGCCTGACGGCGCAGGTCGTCTGCAATCATCGGCGGCTGGGTCGCCATGGTCGAGATGACCGAAACCTTGCGTCCACGACGCTGAAGGGCTTCCACGAGGGTCGTGAAGTCACCGTCGCCGGAAAAGATCACCAGATGATCGACGGTCTCGGATTGCTCCATGGCGTCGATCGCCAGCTCGATGTCCATGTTGCCCTTGATCTTGCGGCGTCCCATGGAATCCGTGAATTCCTTCGCCGGCTTCGTGATGACCTTGTAGCCGTTATAGTCGAGCCAATCGATCAGCGGGCGGATCGAGGAATACTCCTGATCTTCGATAAGCGCGGTGTAATAATAGGCGCGCAGGAGATATCCGCGTTTCTGGAATGCCTTCAGGAGCTTACGGTAGTCAATATCGAAACCGAGGCTCTTGGATGCAGCGTAAAGATTGGCGCCGTCGATAAAGAGTGCAATTTTTTCGCGTGGGTCAAACATCGCTTACATATCCACTGTTATAAAAACGTAATCATTTCATTTAAAGAGCAGCTAAAACAAGGCTTTGTGAGCCGTTGCAGAATAATTCGTATTACTTTATGAATTATTCATATAACCGAGATGTAGGGCACGAAATGCGATATTCCAAGCAACTCACGGTAGAAATGGCTGTTTGTCTAGGGTAATTTTAGCACTTTCCCAGAGGGTGCAAAGGCGCTGAAACAGGAAAAACTTGAATTTGACATCGTTTGCTTGTATCGGCGTGCTACTCCGAGACATGATGACGACATCACGACCGCAAAGGACAGGCAATGGCCCGTGTCACAGTAGAAGATTGCATTGATAAAGTAGAGAACCGGTTCGAGCTCGTGCTGCTCGCCAGCCACCGCGCTCGCCTGATTTCGCAGGGCTCCTCGATCACGATCGACCGCGACAACGACAAGAACCCGGTCGTTGCTCTGCGCGAAATCGCCGACGAGACGCTGTCGCCTGATGATCTCAAGGAAGACCTGATCCATTCGCTGCAGAAGCATGTCGAAGTGGATGAGCCCGAGCCCGATCCGGCAAGCCTCCTGGCGGCTGGCGCTTCCGCCACCAGCGAAGAGGAAGAAGACCTGCCGGAAACCGTCACTTTCGATCAGATGTCGGAAGAAGAGCTTCTGGCCGGTATCGAAGGTCTGGTTCCGCCGGAAAAAAGCGACGATTACTGATCGTTGAGCTTGATGCTCCGGACAGGAGCGATATGATGGCAAGATGCGTGCGCCGGTCAGATGACTGGCGCGCTTTTGTTTTTGCTGGAGTAGCTTTGGAATGATGCGGCAATACGAGCTTGTCGAGCGCGTGCAGAAATACAAGCCCGATGCCAACGAAGCTCTCCTCAACAAAGCCTATGTTTATGCAATGCAGAAGCATGGCCAGCAAAAACGTGCCAGCGGCGATCCCTATATTTCCCATCCCCTCGAAGTTGCTGCGATCCTGACGGATATGCGACTGGATGAATCGACCATCGCGGTCGCTCTTCTCCACGACACGATCGAGGATACGACGGCGACGCGCGCCGAAATCGACGAGATGTTCGGCGAGGATATCGGCCGCCTGGTCGAGGGCCTGACGAAGATCAAGAAGCTCGACCTCGTCACCAAGAAGGCGAAGCAGGCCGAAAATCTGCGCAAGCTGCTGCTCGCCATTTCCGATGACGTACGCGTGCTTCTGGTGAAGCTGGCCGATCGCCTGCATAATATGCGCACGCTCGATCATATGTCGCCGGAAAAGCGCGCCCGCATCTCCGAGGAGACAATGGAAATCTATGCGCCGCTTGCCGGCCGCATGGGTATGCAGGACATGCGTGAGGAGCTGGAAGAGCTTTCTTTCCGCCATATCAATCCCGAGGCGCATGATACCGTCACCAAACGCCTGGAAGAGCTGTCGCGGCGTAACGAAGGGCTCGTCAAGAAGATCGAGACCGAACTGCGCGATCTGCTCGTGGCCAACGGCCTTGCCAACGCCATGGTCAAGGGGCGGCTGAAGAAGCCCTATTCGGTGTTCCGAAAGATGCAGTCGAAGTCGCTCTCCTTCGAGCAGCTCTCCGATATTTACGGCTTCCGTCTTCTCGTCGACGACATTCCGTCCTGCTACCGGGCGCTCGGCATCGTTCATACCCGCTGGCGCGTCGTTCCCGGCCGTTTCAAGGACTATATTTCGACGCCGAAGCAGAACGACTATCGCTCTCTGCACACCACGATCGTCGGCCCCTCCAGCCAGCGCATCGAGCTGCAGATCCGTACCAAACGCATGCACGAGATCGCCGAGTTCGGCATCGCAGCCCATACGCTCTATAAGGACGGCACCAACGGCAATGGCGATAGCGAAATCGCTTCGCGGGAAAGCAATGCCTATTCCTGGCTGCGCCACACCATCGAGGCGCTGGCCGAGGGCGACAGCCCGGAAGAATTCCTCGAGCATACCAAGCTCGAGTTGTTCCAGGATCAGGTGTTCTGCTTCACGCCCAAGGGCAAGCTGATCGCCCTGCCGCGCGGCGCAACGCCGATCGATTTTGCCTACGCCGTTCACACCAACATCGGCGACACGACCGTCGGCGCCAAGATCAATGGCCGCATCATGCCGCTGGTAACGCGGCTGAACAATGGCGACGAAGTCGAGATTATCCGCTCAGGCGTGCAGGTGCCGCCAGCCGCGTGGGAAGAGATCGTCGTGACCGGCAAGGCACGCGCCGCCATTCGCCGCGCCACTCGTCTTGCCATCCGCAAGCAATATGCCGGCCTCGGCCATCGTATCCTGGAGCGCACTTTCGAGCGCGCCGGCAAGGTCTTCTCGCGTGATGCGCTGAAGCCCGCCCTGCATCGCCTCGGCCAGAAGGATGTCGAGGATGCGATCGCGGCCGTCGGGCGAGGGGAGATGTCGTCGCTCGACGTGCTTCGCGCCGTCTACCCCGATCATCAGGACGAACGCGTGACCGTGAAGCCTGCCGGCGACGAGGGCTGGTTCAATGTCCGCAGCGCCTCCGGCATGATCTTCAAGATCCCCGGCAAGAACAAGGCCGAGGTCTCTGACGGTGCCGATATCGATGCCCCGCCGATCCGCGGTATTTCGGCCAATGTCGAGGTGCATTTCGCATCGACCGGCGCCGTTCCGGGTGATCGCATCGTCGGCATCATGGAAAAGGGCAAGGGTATCACCATATATCCGATCCAGTCGCCGGTGCTGCAGCGGTTCGACGACGAGCCGGAGCGCTGGATCGACGTGCGCTGGGATCTGGACGAGGCCAACAAGTCGCGCTTTGCCGCGCGTATCCTGATCAATGCCCTCAACGAGCCGGGTACCCTGGCGAAGGTGGCGCAGACCGTCGCGGACGTGGACGTCAATATCCGCGTGCTCAACACCGTTCGGGTCGCCGCCGACTTCACCGAAATGGCCCTCGACGTGGAAGTCTGGGATCTGCGCCAGCTCAACCAGCTTCTGGTGCAGCTGAAGGAACTCGATTGCATCGCGACGGTTAAGCGCCTCTACGAGTGATATTCACTCGGCGGCGCTACTGATCCAGGCAGGCTGCATATTTTGTGATCATTTTATGACCAAATTCGAGCGCCTTTCCGGATAGATATGCGTTATGTGCATGGCTGCGTGTATTTTAGAGCGGTGGTAATTAACCTTTGTCGAGCCTATCTTCTGGTCATCGAAGAAACCAAACTGAGATGAGAGAAGACAATGTTTACCCCGATCAAGAAAATCGCCCGTGCCTTGCGTGTTCCGAGTGTTGAAGAGCGCGAAATGGCTTACCTGAACGGCTCGCATGACCGTTTTGACCTTGAGTATCGTCAGCGTCAGGTTGACCGCGGCCTGTTCCGTACGCGTTAATCGCTGTTAATACTTAAAAGACCAAGAGGGGCGCGTCGTTGTTGCGCCCTTGGAGCATCCCGATCTCGAGGGATTGCTTCCGGCAAATGAAGAGAGCGTCCATTTTCTGCATCCAAAGCAGGTGACGTTCCAAAAAAGAGCCGCACTTTCGGTTCTTAATCGGTGCATGATACGTTTGGCCGCTCTTGTCACGACGGCCCCCATTGCACTAGATAAGCGGCATGCTGTTTCGTCGCCGAAAACCACTGACATTCAAGGAAAAGTTGCGGGAGCACCTTTGGCCCCGCAAGGGTTTTGTCCGCTCGTTCCAATATTTCGGCAAGCGCCTTGTTCGCCTTGCCGCTTCGCCGCATTCGGTTGCGGCCGGGTTTGCGGCGGGCATCGTTGTGTCCTGGACGCCGTTCATCGGCGTGCATTTCGTGATGGCGATCGTCATCGCCTATCTGGTCGGCGGCAATGTCATTGCTTCTGCGCTCGGCTGTCTGGCGGCCGGCAATCCAATCACCTATCCTTTCATCTGGGCGCTTACCTGGGAGATCGGCCACCTCATCCTGTCGCGCGACAGCGGCGGGCAGGGCGGCAATATCGATCTGCCGGCACTGTGGCACAAGGGCGATCTCTCGCAGATCTGGGACCCGGTTTTGAAGCCGATGCTGATCGGCGGCATCCCACCTGCCATCGTGACCGGTGTGATTGTCTATGCACTCACCTACTATGGCGTGAAGACCTTCAAGACGCGCCGCAAGGAGCGCCTGATGGAACGTGCCCGCGAGCGGCTGGCGCTCGCCGAAAACGCATCGAGCGTCTGACCCGAGCCTGACGTCGTCCGGGCCGCCAGGAGGGCCTTCCCATGATCATCGGCATAGGTAGTGATCTCATCGATATCCGTCGTGTGGAGAAGACGATCGAACGTTTCGGCGCCCGCTTCACGGAGCGTTGCTTTACCGATATCGAGCGCGCCAAGTCGGAGCGCCGCAAGAACAAGGCGGCATCCTATGCCAAGCGCTTTGCCGCCAAGGAAGCCTGTTCCAAAGCCTTGGGCACCGGGTTGGCACAGGGCGTCTTCTGGCGCGACATGGGTGTCGTCAACCTGCCGAGCGGCAAGCCGACGATGCAATTGACCGGCGGTGCCGCCGAAAGAGTGGCCGCCATGCTGCCACCAAATCATCGCGCCGCCATTCATTTGACGATAACGGATGATTTTCCTCTTGCTCAGGCTTTTGTAATCATCGAGGCGCTGCCGATGGACGGTTGAATCGCAACCGTATGTCGCTTTTGGCATCCGCGCCATTGCCGCGATGATATGAAGCGAGTAGACAGTGCCTGAATGCAAGTGCGCCGGTGGGGTGCGAAAAAGGAATAAGACTGCGTGTCCGAGAAAGCCGTAAAACAGCAGAACGCCCTGTGGGAGAATATCAAGGTCATCGTCCAGGCGCTTGTCCTGGCCATGATCATCCGCACCTTTCTCTTCCAGCCATTCACCATCCCGTCCGGCTCGATGATGCCGACGCTTCTTGTCGGCGACTATATCTTCGTCAACAAGTTCGCTTACGGCTATTCGAAATATTCAATGCCGTTCTCGCCGGATATCTTCAGCGGTCGCATCCTGGGCAGCGAGCCGAAGCGCGGCGACGTCGTGGTCTTCCGCTTCCCGCCGAATCCGGATGTCGACTATATCAAGCGCGTCATTGGCCTGCCGGGTGACCGCATTCAGGTGAAGAACGACATTCTCTATATCAACGGCCAGGCCGTTCCGCGCGAGCCACACGGCACCTTCTCGTCGGACTATAGCCAGGAGCCTGGCGACAACATCCCCGTCTACAGCGAGCGCCTGCCGGACACCGGCAAGGTCTATGACACGCTGGATCTTTCGCCGAATTCGCGTGGCGACAACACGCAGGAATATGTCGTTCCGGCCGGCCACTACTTCATGATGGGCGACAATCGCGACAATTCCGACGACAGTCGTTTCGATGTCGGCTATGTCCCAGCAGAAAACCTGATCGGCCGCGCCAGCGTCATCTTCTTCTCGCTGGGTCACGACACGTCCTTCCGTGAAATCTGGAAATGGCCGACCAACATGCGTTGGGATCGTATTTTCAAGGTTGTCGAATGACGAAGGCGCAGACGCTCTCCCAGGCGGATCGTGCCAGGCTTGAGGCTGCCATAGGCCACGAATTCGCCGAGAAGGAGCGTCTTGACCGTGCGCTGACACATGCCAGCGCGCGCACGCACAAGACGGGCAACTACGAACGGTTGGAGTTTCTCGGCGACCGGGTTCTCGGCCTGTGCATCGCGGAATTGCTCTTCAAGACCTTCGGTGCGGCAACGGAAGGCGAGCTTTCGGTGCGCCTCAACCAGCTCGTCAGCGCGGAGACCTGCGCTGAAGTCGCCGATGAAATGGAACTGCATCTTTACATCCGCACCGGCGCCGACGTGAAGAAGCTGACGGGAAAGCGCATGCTCAACGTGCGTGCCGATGTCGTCGAGAGCCTGATTGCCGCGCTCTATCTGGATGGCGGCCTCGAAGTTGCCCGCGCATTTATTCTGCGCTTTTGGGAGCGCCGAGCCATCCGTCCGGAAGGTGCAAGGCGCGATGCCAAGACGGAATTGCAGGAATGGGCGCATGCGAAATTCGGCGTCACCCCGGTCTACAGGGTTGATGATCGCAGCGGACCGGATCATGATCCACGCTTCACCGTGACGGTGGAAGTGAAGGGAACGACGCCCGAGACGGGAATTGAACGCTCCAAGCGTGCGGCCGAGCAGATGGCCGCGACGCGGATTCTGGAGCGCGAAGGTGTTTGGCAGCCTCAGCCGACTGAGACGTAACTGCTAGAGCATGATGCCGAAAAGTGTCAGGGGATTTCGGATGACATCATGCTCTACTTCTTTGAGTTTGGAGCGGATTCAGTTTTTAGGTCGGTTCGACCTGAAATCATCCGGCTCTAGGGAATGACGGAAAAAATGACTAATCAGCAGGACACGCCCGCCGAAGACGGCGCGGTTGAACATATCGGCCCGACGCATTCGGGTTTCGTGGCCCTCATCGGCCCGACCAATGCCGGCAAGTCGACATTGGTCAACCGGCTCGTGGGCGCCAAGGTTTCGATCGTCAGCCACAAGGTGCAGACGACGCGCGCGATCGTGCGTGGCATCGCCATTCACAACAACGCGCAGATCGTTTTCATGGACACGCCCGGCATTTTCAAGCCGCGTCGTCGCCTGGATCGTGCCATGGTGACGTCTGCCTGGGGTGGCGCCAAGGATGCCGATCTCATCATGCTGCTGATCGACAGCGAGCGTGGTTTGCGTGGTGATGCGGAGGCTATCCTGGAAGGCTTGAAGGACGTCTCCCAGCCGAAGATCCTGGTCCTGAACAAGATCGACCGCGTTCGCCGCGAGGATCTGCTGGCGCTTGCCGCGGCCGCCAACGAGAAGATCGCCTTCGAGCAAACCTTCATGATTTCGGCCGAAAACGGTTCAGGCTGCGACGACGTCATGGACTATCTGGCAAAGACCTTGCCGGAAGGCCCCTGGTACTATCCGGAGGATCAGATTTCGGATTTGCCGATGCGCCAGCTCGCCGCCGAAATCACCCGCGAAAAGCTGTTTCTGCGCCTGCACCAGGAGCTTCCCTATTCCTCGCATGTCGAGACCGAGAAGTGGGAAGAGCGCAAGGACGGCTCGGTGCGCATCGAGCAGGTGATCTATGTCGAGCGCGACAGCCAGAAGAAGATTGCGCTCGGCAAGGGTGGCGAGACGATCAAGGCGATCTCGACCGCGTCGCGCAAGGAGCTCTCCGAAATTCTGGAGCAGCCCGTGCACCTCTTCCTCTTCGTCAAGGTCCGTGAAAACTGGGGAGACGACCCCGAACGTTTCCGCGAAATGGGGCTCGATTTCCCGCACTGATGGAACTTTGCTTGCCTGAATGCTTTATATTGCAGCGGTTTATCCGGCATGTCGCCGTCGCCGCTGCAACTTGAGGGAGCGTTTCATGGCAAAGGCAGCTGCGACGATGCATGGGCAACGCACTCCATGCCAGCACTGTCCGCTGAGGTCTTTGCCGCATTTCCGTGAATTCGAGCGCGACGAGCTGAATTTCATCAGCGGCTTCAAGAAGGGCGAGCTTCTTGTCGATGCCGGCGCCACGATCTTCCTCGAAGGGGCGCATAGCGCCCACCTTTTCACTATCCTTTCCGGCTGGGGCTTCCGCTACAAGACGCTGGAGGATGGGCGCCGCCAGATCCTCAACTACGTGATGCCCGGCGATCTCATCGGTTTGCAGGGCTCGATCATGGGCGAGATGCAGCACTCGACCGAAGCGCTCTCGCCGATATCACTTTGCGTTTTCGAGCGTACCGAACTGATGACGCTCTACAATTCCCATCCGCCGCTTGCCTTCGACCTGACCTGGATTGCATCGCGCGAGGAGCGGATCCTCGATGAGCATCTGTTGAGCGTCGGCCGGCGATCGGCGGTCGAGCGAGCCGCCTATCTGATCGCATACCTGCATCAGCGTGCCAGAGCCCTTCACCTTTTCAACAGCAGCAAGGTGATCCCCATCACGCAGCAGCATGTCGCCGATACGCTGGGCCTTTCCGTTGTTCATACCAACAAGACATTGAAAAAGCTGGCTGCTCGGAAATTGCTTCTCTGGCAGGAGCGAGGCTGCGAAGTTCTGGACGGTGATGGACTTGCCGAACTTGCCGGCTGGGATGGCCTTGATTCGGGCAAGCGTCCCTTCATCTAGCCATCATCCTTCATGCGAACAGCATGTCTTTTTTAAATGCTGACAACAACTGTATCAGCATAGATTATTGTCATCGTCACTTTTCGACCAGTTTCACCTTTTACTAACCCCGGCAGCAAAAGCGATTGGAGCAGGATGACGAGCCCATAGTACCGCAGTGCAAAAAGTGCGAAGCGGGTTGGAGGCGAAGTCATGTCACGAGAGACTGAGCCAAGACGGATGGGGCTAACCATCCATTCAAGACGGGCCGATGATTGGCGCCGGAGGGATAGATGCGGGACTTTTTACGGGGTACGCCAGCTGGCGCGTACGGGCAAGGATGGCGCTGATATGACGTTTCAGCGCGTCCTTATACTGGAAGATAATCTCATCATTGCCATGGAGGCGGAGGAAATTCTTCACCTCGTCGGAATTCAACAGGTTGAGATTGCTTCGAATCTGGAGCAGGCGGTCAACGCCGTCCATTCGGAACATTATGATTTTGCGATGCTCGACGTGAATCTTGGGGAGTCGACGAGTTTCGGGTTTGCCCGATTGCTGATCGAGCGGGGCATTTCCTTTGGCTTCGTCACCGGCTATTCCGATACACTCGATTTTCCGGCAGATTTGCGGCATGTGCCGCTTTTGAACAAGCCTTTTGACGAGCAATCCATGCGCCTCTTCGTCGAGAGCCTGGTCGGCGGCTCCCCGCTCGCCATGTGACAGCGGCGGCCATTTGCCCTAAACTCGAATCGCAAAAATCTTTCGAGGCAACCGGCCGATGCAGTGGCAGGACCATGCGATCATTCTGGGCGTCAAACGTCTCGGCGAGACCAGTGTCGTCGCCGAGGTGATGACTCGTGCCCGCGGTCGCCACATGGGGCTGGTGCGATCCGGTCGCTCGCGCGCCATGCAGCCGGTGCTGCAGGCCGGCAATCTCGTCGAGGTGACGTGGCGGGCAAGGCTGCACGAGCATCTCGGCGAGTTTCGCATGGAACCGGTCACGCTCCGGGCCGCGCGGCTGATGGAGACCGCGACCGCCGTCTATGGCGTGCAGGCGATGGCCGCCTTGCTGCGGCTGCTGCCGGAGCGCGATCCGCACCCGCATCTCTATGATGCGCTCGACGTCATCCTTGAAAACCTGCAGAACCCCGCCGATGCCGGCGAACTCTTCGTGCGTTTCGAGCTTGCCGTGCTGAACGATCTCGGTTTCGGCCTCGATCTGACGGAATGCGCGGCAACCGGCGTGCGCGAGGATCTGGCGTTCGTCTCGCCGAAGTCCGGGCGTGCCGTCTGCCGGGCAGCCGGCATGCCGTGGGCGGACAAGATGCTGGCATTGCCGCCGTTTCTGACGACCGGGGCCATGATCGCCGCCGATAGGGAAAGCCTTTCCGCCGCCTTCCGCCTGACCGGCTTCTTCCTGCATCGCCATGTCTACGAACCGCGCGGCATAGAGATCGCCGCGGCGCGCGAGGGCTTTATTCAGGCGGCGATGAAGGCGCTGAATGCGGTTTCGCGGGAGCGGCCGGCGGTCGCGGCCAAACGATAGAGCACGCCGCGCAAAAGTGCGCGGTAAACAGGATCAAGCTCGAGGCATATTCGGAGCAGAAGGACGGCTCGCTTCAAACAGCCATATTCGACGCCGCCGACATCACCTCCCGCGGGGCGGGAATGCCGAACATATGACGACCGGCCTCTTCGGCTTCGGTGAAACACCAGCGGATGACACCATCCCGGTCGAGCAGAAATTCGCCGACCAGCTGGCCTTCGCCGGTGGCGACCATATGTTTGTCGTCCTCCGTGATTTCATAGCCGTCCGCCCTGTCGAGGAATTCCATCGCCGTCATCGGATCCATAGGCTGGGGAAGTTCACCCGGCATGTCGATGCGCATCGATCGCACGGCGCTGATGCCGACCTTGCGCGGCCAGTCGGTCTCGTCTTCGGTGAACTGGACATTCGGCAGGCCGAAAGCCTTGTGCGATACCCGCTCCGGATCGGAGGCGGCCAGCAGATTGGGAAGCGGATGAAACCGGAAGTAGAGCCGGGCGCGTTCGATCGGTGTGTTGACGACGGTCAGGCTGTCGATGCCTTTCTCCTGTAGAGCCCCGGTGAGCTCGGACATGGCGGCGATCTGCCGGCGGCAGAAGGGACAATGCAGTCCACGGAACAATCCGACAAGGACCGGCCTCTGGCCGCGAAAATCGTCGATGGCGATCTTGCCCTGGCGGGTGATCGCATCCAGCACGACATTCGGGGCGCGATCTCCAGGCTGCAATGGTCTTTCGGTGTGGTTCTCCTGCATGTTTCGTTCCTCCCTTTATGTGTTTGAATCGGTTCTCCCAACCAATCTCCTGAGGCCGTCGTAACGAAGACGGTCAGTCGAGAAACGGCAATACGACGAGCGTGCCCGGATCGAGGTTGTGGCGGATGCACACATCCTGCGCCAGCGTGAAAAAGCGCTCCGCCTCGACTAGGTCGTCATGTTCCAGGCTTAGTGTCGCCAAGCCATCATAGCATGGAAAGAGCAATTGCGGCTCATCGATTTCCTTCGCAACCTCAAGGGCTTCCTCGTAATATTTGCGCGCGAGCTTCGGCTTTCCGTGACATTGATGGATCTGTCCGAGGACGATCAAGGGCACGGAAAGGTGGTCGCGCTGATCGAGCGCCCGGTCGATTTCCACCGCCTTCTCCGCGGCCGGCACGCCCTCGGCGGCGCAGCGATCGGTAAAGGTGCAGCAGGAAACGGCAAGGTTGGCGAGAAGGCGCGCCTGGAAGCCGAGATCGCCGATGCGGGTCGCGACCTCCAGCCCCCGCCGGCAGATCTTGATGGCGTGGGCCGGATCCACGATGGTGTAGAGCACGCCGAGATTGGAATAGGCGCGACACGCAGCACTTTGTAGATCGGCCTTTTCGGCGACAGTGAGGCTGCGCTCCACTTCCTGCACGGCATCGCGGCGGCGGCCGAGCCGCGCAAGTGCTGCGCCCTTCGTGTTCAGCGCCTCCGCCATGGCACGCGCCGCCTCTCGTCCGGTCTCGGTCGTTCCGTCGATGGGGAGCGTTTGCAGCCGTTGCAGCGCCTGCGTCGCCCATTCGGCGGCGGCGGCCTGGTCGCCCATGCGGAAGGCCAGATGGCCGCGCTCCTGCAGGAGATGCGCGTGTTCGACCGGCGCATCGATCGTCCCGATCATGGCTTCTGCCTCGGCACAATGCGCCTCCGCCTGATCGCGGTGTCCCGCCTCGAGATGCAGCCGGCTGATCTTGCGCAATATCCTCGCCGCCGCGATCCGATCGTCTTCGGTGCGATGGATCGCCAGCGCTTGCTGATAATGATTCAAGGCAGCATCGCGGTGACCGGCAGGTCCGCAGAGATCGGCGAGACGCTCCAGGAGCGCCGATTGCTCTGGCGCTATCTTCGGCTCGTTCGCAAAGGTGGCGAGTGCCTGGCGATAGAGGCGCATCGCGTCGTCATTGGCATAGGTCTTGCGCGCCAGATCGCCGGCCGCCATCAGATAACTGGCTCCCTTCGCTTTTTCGGTCGTTAGGCTGAAATGATAACCGAGCTGCGCCAGATGCTCGGGCCGATCTGGCGCTGCGCCATATTGGCGTTCCAGAACCCGGCCGATCCGGTGATGCAGCTCCATGCGCCGCTGCAGCAGGAGATTATGGTAGATGACATCGTGCAGCAGGGACTGGCTGAAGCGATAGGCGGGCGAGGCGCCGGCATCCGGCCCGCGCAATTCCTCGATGATGTCGACATCGCAGAGATAGTCCAACGCGGCGTCGATGGCAGCCGGATCGGTGGTAATGGTGCGAAGCAGGGCGGTGTCGAACTTCGGGCCGATCACCGCTGCCTCCTGCGCCAACCGTCTGATCTCCTGTGGTAGGCGATCGACACGGGCAAGCAGGAGCGCCTGTAGATTGACCGGAATATCGACATCCGTGTCTTCCGCCGCAACTTGCCAGCGCTGACCATCATTGTGCAGCCTGCCCATGTCGATCAATCCCCGAAGGATCTCCTCGATGAAGAGCGGATTGCCGCCGGCCCGATCGAGAATGCGCTGACATATCGCGATCGGTAGCTTGCCGTGACTCTCGCCGAAAAAAGCGGCGAGCAGCTTCCGCCCGTCGGTTGCGACGAGTGGGCCGAGACGCTGGACGGTGACGCTGACCCGATTGGAATCCAGCGGGTCGATCTGCGATGTCGGCCGATAGATCGCAAGCAACATCAGTCGGCTGCGCTCCAGCCGATCCATCATGAAGCGAAGCACCTCCAGCGAAGCGGCATCGGCCCAATGCACATCCTCGATGACAAGCAGCAGGGGACCTTGCGCCAGCCGTCGTTCGAAGACGGTGCGGACAGCATAGAAGATCTGCCGTCGCAATTGCTCCGGTTCGATGTGCCGCAGCGCTCCGTCGGGGTCACCCAGGCCGAGAACATGCAGGAAAAGCGGCGAAAGTCCGTCAACATCCTCCTGCGTGAGATCGAGCGCACGGAATCCTGTCGCCAGCAATTGTCGTGTCCTGTCGAGATTGTCCCGCTCGCCGATGCCGTAGGCGCTGCGCACGACCGCGGCAAGTGTGCCATAGGACTGTTCACCGAGAGGCGAGCAGGTCGCCTTGCGGATGGCGAGGCCGGGAAAGCGGGCCGTATTGCCGGCAATGCCGATGAACTCGTTGACCAGCCGCGACTTGCCGATACCCGCTTCTCCGATGAGGCGAACAAGTTGCGCCGCGCCGCTGCAGGCAAGGTTGAGGCAGGTCAAAAGCCGCGACAGTTCCGTGTCCCGTCCGATCATTGGTGCCTGAAGGCCGAAACTTTCGAGCCCGCGCGCCGTGTGCGGTGCCTCCAATTGTCCAGTCAGCCGATGGACAAGCACGTTGCCGCTTTTGCCGCGTAAAGCTTGGGCGCCGAGATTATCAAAGGCGAAGGCGTGGCGGGTGAGGCGATAGGTCAGCGGTCCGACGAGGATATCATTTTCGCCGGCCATGGATTGCAGCCGTTGGGCTGTGTTCACCGTGTCGCCGGTCACGGAATAGGATTTGGTGCTGACGGCACCGAAGCCGCCGGTGACGACGGGACCGCTGTTGATGCCGATATGCAGCCGCAGCGGCACGCCGGCACGAGCTTGCCAGCGCTCGCCGACCTGCGTCGCCCGCTCGATCATATCGAGTGCCGCGTTCAGCGCCCGCACCGGATCGTCTTCATGGGCAACCGGCGCGCCGAACAGCGCCAGCAGCGCATCGCCGACGAACTTGTCGACGAAGCCGCCATAGGCCTCGACTGCCTGGGTCATCTCTTCGAACAGCTCGTTCTGCAGCATCCGCATGACTTCCGGGTCGATCTGCTCGCTCAGTGTCGTGAAGCCGCAGAGATCCGCAAAGAGCACGGTTACCGGCCGCCGGTCGGCATCATCCTCGGATTTTGCCGGCGCAGTCCTGATGGCCGGCTTGGCTGTGGGTTGGGCCTTGTCGGAAATCGCAGCGCCGCATCGGGGGCAGAAGGCAAAGTCAGGCTGGCAGGGATAGCCGCACGCAGCACAGGAGATAGGCTGCCTTGCCCCGCATCGCGGACAGAAAGCAAAGCCGCTCTGAATATCGAAACCGCAGCCGGCGCACTCCATCGGACGCACCTCGCCAAAGCCCGCGCACCACGGTTGTTTCAGCCGTAACCATCGGGTTCAAAAGGAGCGATAAGCATGCGCTTGCTGCCTTGGGTCCGCAAGCTAAACAAACGGCGGAACGACTAGCGCCGCTTGAGCGCCCAGCCCTCCGGCCGTTCCTCGAGCACCGTCACCGTATCGCCGATCTTCACTGAGCCTTCGCCGCGCGGCACGGCATTCCAGCCGAAGAGCGGGCCGGGGACGCGGCGGTCGGCTGACATGCGGATGCGGCCCATGGCGGGCATGGGGTTCGGCACGTCGCGCGAGCCGGTCTGTTGATCCTGCGTCGTCATGATGCAGCGTGAGCAGGGTTTAACCAGATCGAGGCGGATGCCGCCGATCTCGATCGCTGCCCAACGATCCTCCGGCCATTCCTCATCGATATCGATGACGATGTTCGGGCGGAAGCGCTCCATGCCGACGGCACCTTCGCCGTGGCTGGCCAGATTGGCATTGAGCGCCTTCAGCGAGCCGGTGGTCGTGACGAGGATCTGGTATCCGTCGGCAAAGGTGACAGGCGTATCCTCGCCAGCCCATTCCGGACTGGCGATACGTTTGGCCAGCCTGTCGAAAAACACCATCTTGACCTCGCGATCCAGCCAGGCCGACAGCGCCTTGTTGGTGTCCTCATCCGCGACGGAGGCGTTGACTGCTGATTTCCAGACGACGATGTCCATGCGGTTGTCCGGGTGCGGCGGCGGCACGATGATGTCGGGCTTGCCCTCCATCTTCAGGCGCAGATAGGAGGGCGCCGGCTGGATATCGATCCGGGCCAGTGCCTGCAATTCGCGCTGGGTGATGAAGTTGCCCGAGGGATCAACCAGCATGGCGCGACGATCTCCCGCAAGACCGAAGGCATCGATGGCAGCAGACGGAATGGCGATGCCGCGCGCGCTCTTGAGGGGATAGATGAAAAGATCGCTGACGCGCATGGATGGCCCTCAGATTTCGTCGATGAACATTGCCAGCACGGTTTTCAGCCGGTCATGCCGCGCTTTGGCAAACTTGGCCCCGGTCTCGGTCTGGAATCCATCCGCCAGTTTGAACAGCTTTGTCTCGAAATGGTCAATGGCGAAGCGCTTATCATCGAGTGGCCGCTCTGCCGCAAGCGGATCGAACGGATCGTAGAGGCCGGAGCCGAGGCGCCCGGCAATGTAGAAGCAGCGTGCTGCGCCGACCATGCCGATCGCATCCAGCCGGTCGGCATCCTGCAGGATCTTCGCTTCCAGCGTTTCCGGCGGCAGGTTGGCGGAGAAACTATGCGTGGTGATCGCATGCGCCGCCGCCGCAACATCTTCGTCAGCCCAGCCGAGTTGCCGCAGGATGCCCGAAGCCTTTTCAGCCGCAAGCCGCGATGCCTGCGCGCGATGCGGCGAATTCTTTTCGACGGAAACACAGTCATGCAGCAGCACGGCGGCGGCGAGAATTCGGGCGTTGCCGCCTTCCTCGGCCTGAATGGCCATGGCGTTACGGAAGACACGCAGGATATGGGCAATATCGTGCGAACCGTCATCGCCATCGGCGGCATGGGGAATGAGATCCGCAGCCAGTGCTTCGAACGGGGCGAAGGCCTGGGCCATCCTGTCGGTATTCATTGTCGCGCTTGCTCCGGAGTGATCAGTCGGCAGGTTCTCCCCTCCTACCGGGCGAATGGATTCGCCGCAATCACTCCGTCGCCTTCTTGCGTGTCAGGATCTTTTGATAGAACAGGCCGATGCCGATCAACACGGCGCCGAGGCCGATGAAGGACAGCGCCCGCAGGAAGCCTTCGAGGTTCGCCATGTCGATCAGGAAGGCCTTGACGACGGCGATGAAGACCAGCACCGCCGAGGCGATGCGCAGGCTCCGTGCCTCGAAGCGGGCACCGAGCCCGAGAAGCGCGATGCCGATCAGCAGCCAGACGACGGAATAGGAATAGAGCTCGCCCTGGATGAAGCCGTTCCAGAAGGGAATATATTCACCCTGCCAGAGGCGGCGTACCGACAAGGTTGCCCATGCAAAGGCCATGACGGCCGCCGCGACGGCCAGCATGCTGACATAGGGCAGGGGACGCCGGTTGCGGGCAAAGAGCGCCAATCCGCCATAGGCGACGGCGGGCAGAAGATAGGCAAGCAACAGGAGATTGAAGAGCGGGATACCGCCAGTGCTCTCGCCCGTGATGAACGGGTTCAGCCCCAGCAGATGCAGAGTGAGGATCATGACGACCGAAATGACGCCGAGCGCCATGCCACCATAGCGGAAGACGGGGCTTGCCGCGCTCAGATCGAGCGCCATCAGCGTCGCGGAGGCACCGATCGCCAGCAGCGTGTAGATCGACTGTTCCCCGAGCGTCGGGACCGCGTCGTTCAGGACGCCGCCGTTCATGGCATGGCGTACGAGGATGGCGATGGTCAGCAGCACGAGGAAGCAGGCAAGCGCTTGTAAGGCATTGCGCAGCCGCAGGCTAGGCGAATGGCGGGTGATGAAAGCCGCGCAAACGGCAAGCGCCGCCGGTATGCCGTAGCCGGCAAGCAGCATGTTGAAGATCGGGGTCGTGCCGAGCTCCGAGGGATCGACGATCGTCGGCTGCCAGGCGATGCGCGCCATGGCGATGATCAGCGCGGCAACCATTGCCCACGGCAGAACCAGCCAATTGCGCAGACGTCCCGCCAGCAGATAGACGATACCGAGAACAGGTAGCAGGATCGTCGCCGTGGCGTGATGCGCAAGCGTATGCAGGGCGAAGACGGCGGCGGCGAAGGAGCCGGCAGCAAGAATGTTCGTCGGCAGGTTCAGCCCTTCGTCCTCGTGGCGATCTTGCCATTCTGCAAGCGCGATCAGTACGACGGCCAGTCCGATGCCGTAGAGCCCATGCAGCCAGTCGAGCGTCCAGTTGCCGAAGTTGACGAAGCTGATCGTTGCGATCGCCAGCGGCGTGGCGGCCATCACAAGGCTCCAAAGCGCGGCATAGGGTTTTTCCTGCGCGGCGAAGCGCCTGAGGAAGAAGGCGCCAATCAGCACGAAGAGGGCGCCGAGGCCGAGTACCTCATAGAGCACCGTGCTCTGCAGACTGGCGGTTCCATCTGTACCGGTGGATTCGATCCCGGCGATCCAGTTGGTCAGAATGCCGGACGTGCCGACGATTGCGATGAGCGCAGACAGGATCGTTGCCCAGGCTGCATGCAGGCGGCCGGCGCCGAAGGCTGCAACTGCCGCAACGATCGCCGCGAACATGAATGTGGCGTCGACAATGGGATATCCCTGTCGAAGGCTGTAGTTGATGAGGCAGAGCGACACCGCAAGCGCACCGATAGAGGCGGTCAACGTCATGCCGAGCGGCTGTCGGGCGAGAAACTCCGCCCATTCCGTGCCGGCGCCAGGTCGTAGCGACCTGCCTTCGGTCGGCATGGTTGCCGTGTCGTCCCGTACTGCTTCGGAGATCGGATAGCGTCCCGGCCAGAGGAAGATGGTGCCAGCGACCATCGCCAGCATGGCAAGCGTGACTGGCGTCAGATCGACGGCCGGGCTGAAGGTGATGTAAAGCAGGGGCCAGAGGCTCAGCAGTCCATTCGCGAGGGAGGGGGCAATCAGCCAGCGACGCAGGCGCGACGCCAATAGGGTCGCAAGCCAGGTCAGAACGAGATAGCCGAAGAGAATCCACGGACTTGGCGCATTCGAAGCGATCAGGGCGGGGGTTGCCATCGACGCCAGCAGACCGAGGCCGGCAAGCGCCTGTCCGTGCAACAGCGATAGCCCGAGCGTGGCGAGCGAGATCAGTGCGAGAAGAATGAAGGCGGTCGTGGGGCCGATGAATTCGTAGATGGCATGCGCCGCATAGGTGGAGCCGAACAGGGCGACAACGCCGGCTGCCGTCAGCACGCCAGGGATCATCGCATTCTGGAAAGCATTGTTGAGCACCGGCGCGGCGCGGCGGCGGATCACTTCGCCGGCAGCAATCAGGACAAGGCCGAAGAGGGCGGCAAGAACCAGCCGCACGCCGGGACTGAGAAGGCCGCTCTCGATCGAATATTTGACCATGAAGATGCCGCCGAGCGCCAGCGCGATGCCGCCGACCCATACGGCCCAGCGCGCGCCGATCGTGCTCTCCAGGCTTTCCTTTGCCTGCACGGATGTCTGACTGGCGAGAGGCGCCGCCTCTTCCTCGACCATATCCACGACATTGTTCGAGGCGAGAGCCGGCTCCACGATATCGGGCGCAAAGGTGTCTTCGATCGCGGCTTTCGGCTCGTCTTCGATAGGCTGCGTGGCAGCAAGAGCCACCGAATCCGTTGCTGGAACCGATTCGCCCGTATCCGCCGCCAGCACCTTGCCCGCGAGAGCATTTTGCAGCTCCTGAACGCGCGCTTCCAGCTTCTTTATCCGTAGGTTGTGGCCTCGCAGTACCAGGATGCCGACGACCAGGATGACGAGTGGTAACAATTCCATCATGTCTTCTCCATGGGCGATCCGCCGTACCATATACGAAACCGCTCGCCGGGTAAGATTGGATAGTCAGATTCCCCTATGATTCCAGTGGATTATGCCAGATTCCCTCACGAAGGATTGCAAAGGAAATATTAGGAAATTCAGATTTACCACTTGAGAACTATGGTTAATACTCATTAACAATTTGTATTTACCGGCAGCGCGAAGCAGCTTAATAGCAATTCATAGTCTAACTCTGAATGTATTGCGTACAAACGACGTCGCATGAGGCGGCTCCTACCTAAGGAGGTTTGTATGTCCCATGTTTCTTCCGTATCCAACAACTCTTACCCGTATCGCGGCACGCTCTCGCGGCTCGATTCGAATGGCGATGGCCTTTTGAGCCAAGAGGAACGCGCGGTGGACGAGCGCCCCGGCATTCTCGAGGCCAGCAACACCGACGCTACTGCCAATGGTTCAAACAGTGCTTTGAGCGGCTTGATTGCCAAGCTCATGCAATTGCCAAGTGCCGATACCGCCTCCACGGTCAAGTCACCGGAATCCAATATCGCTTTCGGCCTGGATCTGATGTCGCCGGTGGATGCCTATAACAGCACATACGGCCAATATGACGTCGGTAGCGTAGCGGCCTGACAAGCCTTTAATCCGATGTAACGCGGCCTGCCGGCATCCCGGCAAGCCGCGTTATCGTTTTGATGTAGGGTCATTTTTTCCATTTGCCGGAACCCTCATGCCTGCCATGCGTTGGGCAATTGCCACGCAGAACAGGGAGGGTGTTCCATGAATCGGATGATGATCGCTGCAATTCTTGCTCTTGCCGCATCGACGCCTGCGGCCGCGCAAACCCAAAGTCAAAACACCGCCACCGCTGATTTTGTCGGCCTCGACGGCAAACAGGCCGGCCGGGCGACGTTGACTGAGGGCAAAAGGGGTGTGCTGATCGAGATGGAAGTCTCAGGCATGCCCGCCAATCGCTGGGTTGCCTTCCATATTCATGAAAACAGCACTTGCGACCATACGCATGGCTTCGAGTCCGCCGGCGGTCATTTCAACCCCACCAAGGCGGAACATGGCTTCCTCGCGGCTAATGGGCCGCATGCCGGCGACATGCCAAACCAATATGTCGATCAGGATGGCAAGCTGCGCGCTCAGGTCTTCAACGGCATGGTGTCGCTGAATGGCAAGAACGGCATTCGCGGCCGCACGCTGATGATCCATGCGGATTCCGACGATTACCGCAGCCAGCCCGTCGGCGGTGCCGGCAAACGCCTGGCATGCGCTGTCATTCAATAAGAAGACGGCCGATAGAAGCGCGAAAATGATTCGCGCATTGAGCCGGCCGAAGTTCAAGCAGCAGTTGTTTCGGCCGCGTAAGAGCCCACCGGCAATATGATTCGATGGCTGTCAATTATGGTTAATGGTGAATTAACACCAGTCTCAATCCGCGAGGCAAAACGGCCTATCCTGCTTGCAGATGACTAAGCGTGCCGGGGTCTATCAACCACGCGATGGCATTTGCCGTAGGAGATTTGGATGAGCGGGGTTTCTTCAATCGGAAGCAGCATGACGGCTGCCTCGTATAGTCCCTTGGATAAGAATCAGGATGGCGTCGTGGATGCTCAGGAGCTGGAGGCGGCGGCGCAGTCCGGCCTTCTGTCGGCGAGCGTTGCCAACGACGAGAATGGCGACAGCAGCAGCGATCCGAGCGCCACGGACGTCTTTTCGGGCAACCTGGCGTCGATGCTGCTGCAGATGCAGCAGAACAGCCAGTCGAGCAGTTCCACGTCGACGGACGGCTCTTCGAGCGTGTCCCCTATGGATCAGCTGTTTGCCAGCCTCGACACCAATCAGGACGGCACGATCTCGCAGAACGAGTTCGTTGCCGGGCGTCCGAAGGACATGAGCGAAAGCGATGCTGAAAACCTGTTCAAAAGCCTGGATACGCAAAACGCCGGCTCCTTGACCAAGGATCAGTTCGCCGAGGGTCTGGATGCCCTGAAATCGTCGGATGCTTCCGCCGCCGATATGCTGTCGCTAGAGCCGAGCACGAGCGACAGCAACCCGACGGATGCCGCGACGCTTGCCAAGGATAAGGCGCTCGACGTCTTGCTGAACGACATGCAGGATCCGTCGTCGCTTTATCAGAACACCTATGGTCAGTATGATCTGGGTCAGACGGATGGCGTCGCCGCGTAAATTCGATAGCCGATTGTCACGGGATGAATGGAGACCGCGAGAGCGGTCTTCGTCTTTTGTGTCAACGCATTAGTTGGCCATGGATAGTGTGAAGGGCGCATTGCCGTCAGCATCCGCACCGCGGCCAATCTCCTTGACTGCAGCAACCAGACGACCCCGGCGCCTGAGCAGGTCGTCGCCGATGGCGATCAACCGTGCATTCGGCGTGGCGAATGGCGAACTTGCGCGCAGGCGGCGCACCAGCACTAGGTCGTCTTCCCCCGGGCGGATGGCCAAAGCGGCAATCAGCGCTGCCGCCGGCGAGCGTGAGACGCCCATCCAGCAATGAATGAGCAAAGGCGCGCTTCGATCCCAACCGGTAGCGAAATCGATAATGGCGCGAACATGCGTTTCCTGAGGAGCGACGAGATCGCCGGTGCCGGCAAAGCTGATGTCGTTCATATTGAGTAGCAGATGCCGCTCCGCTTTGATGACGGCGGGACGGTGAAAGTTCTGCTCCTTGGCCATCAGGCTGATCATTTCGCGTGCGCCATGCCGAACGGCCATTTCGGCGATGCGCGCGAGCGGGGACACCACGATCGTGGTCATGCGCCGATCCTTATAGCGGCGCGCTCCGCCTCGATCGCCTCGAAGCGGCTGAGGAACAGCCGCTGCGCCTCGATCGCCGGCACAGGATCGATCGGCAGCATCTCGCGCGTGATGTCGCGCGGCTGGCCGAAGAATTTGCGGGCTTCATCGGGCGAGAATCCGGCAAGCAGCGTCGCCTCGAAATAGGCCGAGATCGTATCGGCTCTCTTGATTTTTTCCTTGAGCTTGGGCGCGCAATGCGGGGGCAGGGTGAAGCGTCGGTATATGGCCGCTTCGAGCCGCTTCTCCACGACCTTGTAGTCGCCGCCGACGACGGACTTGAACGGCGAGATCATGTCGCCGATGACATATTCCGGTGCGTCATGCAGCAATGCGGCAAGCAGCTCGTCGGGTGTTGCCGGATTGAGGTGACGAAAGATCGCCTCCACGACCAGGCTGTGCTGGGCCACGGAAAAGGCGTGATCGCCGGAGGTCTGCCCGTTCCAGCGGGCAACACGGGCAAGCCCATGCGCAATGTCGCCGATCTCGACATCGAGCGGCGAGGGATCGAGCAGGTCGAGCCTGCGCCCGGAGAGCATGCGTTGCCAGGCACGCGCCGTCTTGGCCGATATCATGCCGACGCCTCATCGGCGCGGGTGGGGAAGACGAGGCCGGACCAGGCTGGAAGAGAGACGGTGACGCTGACGTCGCCAGCCTTTATCGGAGCCTCCTCGGCAATGGCTTCGCCGGCCCGGTCTATGCGGACGATAGCAAGGCCCATATTGCCGGCGGTCGAGCCGAGCGTGCCGATCGGCTTGCTGCCGACAGTCAATTCCGTGCCGGAAGGTGGCAATTCAGAGCTGCCGTTGACGATGACGACACGCCTGCGCGCCGTGCCGCGATGGTGCATGCGGGAAACCACTTCCTGGCCGATATAGCAGCCCTTGCGGAAGCCGAGGCCGCCATTCAGATCCATCAGCACATCATGCGGGAACGCATCCTGCAGCGCGAAATCACGCCCGGAAACGGCGATGCCGTTGGCGATCCGCAGCGCATCATAGAGTGTCTCGGGATCGCCGCCATGGTCGCCCGGCGTGCGTGCCAGGACAATGCCCGCCTTGGCGAAGCGGCTATCCTTGGGGCTGTCTTTTGCAGCATCTCCCCACGCCACCGTGACGCCCTGGGTGTCTTCCACGGCGAAATCGACCTTGGCACGCAGGCGGTACATGGTGAGCCGCTTGAGCAGGCCCTCCCGCTGCGTCGCGTCGGTTTCGAGCAGAAAGCCGGGTCCGTCCCGCCAGATCATGAAGTCGAACAGGATCTTGCCCTGCGGGGTCAGCAGCGCGCCCGGGCGCGCTTCGTCGGCGCCGAGCGAGGCGAGATCGGTGGTAATGAGATTGTGCAGGAACGGCTCCGCTTCCGCGCCGGTGATGCGGATGAAGGAGCGCTCTCTCAGGAATACGGCTGGCATGATGGTTCCGCTGATTTGGCCTTAAAGCACGTCACGACCTCTAAGGTTCGTTTCGTGCGCTTTAAGGTTTTGATTTTGCGCATGTCGTTGCCGCAAAACCGCTGCGCACTTTTACGCGACATGCTCCGGCACTCAGAGGTAGGGCCTTCGACGGGGAACCGCAAGTTCCCCTTCCGGATCATTCGCCCGAGGTGAAGAATTTCCACCGGCCGTCCGGCGTGATGCCGACGCGATAGAAATTATAGCCGCCGAATTCCAGCATGTCGGCATAGTCGCCGGCCGTCACGATGCGCATCAGATCGACCTTCTCCGGCGTGGAGAGCGTCTTGATGTCCTTCTCGGCGAAATAGGGCCAGACATAGACCTCGTCTGGGGTTCCCTGGCCGACATGGGCAAAGCCGGTCGACATGATGTCGAGGAGGATGGACAGGATCTCGATGCCGTCGGGATCGCCCGAAAGATCATGCAGCGTCTTGATCGGATCTTCGCCGGGATCGTCGGCGGTGACCTGCGTCTGCTTCAGGCCGGCTCCGATATTCATCAGCGGACGCAGGCGCTCGAGATCACCGGAAGCAGCAGCCTCGACGATCGCCGCGCGGAGCTTCTTTACCGGCTCCGGTGCCTTGTCAATATCGTAGAGGAATTCGACCGATTTCTTCGTGTTCGAAGCATCGCCGCTGTTCTGGCCTGCTTGCTTGTTGATCAGCGGATCAGGCATTGGCAGCGCGTTATTTGCCGGTGCTTCCAGCGCCTGCTCGATCGGCTTTTCGTTCTTCTGCTGTGCGGGTTGTGCTGTATCTTTCGCCTGGGGGGCTGGCGGATTGAGCTGGGAAAAGGCATTGGCCGGTAACGGCAATGCCGTGCTGCCCAAAAACAGGGTTACGGCAGCAAACGAGGCAATGGAACAGGTGAGCGCATTGCCTGGAAAGATACGCATAAGCAATCTCTGAGTGTTATTGCAGGGTACGGTTCGGAGAGAATTCGCCAGCCAGCATGCGTTCACGCAGCGATTCGAGCAAGGCCTCGGCGCCTTGTTCCCCTTGAATCCGGATCGTCTCGCGAATCGCATGGGCAATGGCTGCATCGGCGATGATTTCGGGCTCGATGCCATCTGCCATGCCGTCGGCCCAAGCTTCATTCTGGTATTCCAGCGCTGCCTGCATCTTTTCATGAACGATCATGTCGTCGATTTCGTTCAGGCTGGTTTCCATTGTTTCTTTCCTCGAGACGTTCATGTCCTTACCACTTGCTTAATAACTCTATCAGCCTTTTCCCAAAACGACACGGCTCGCTATGAAAAGAGGTTAATAAATCGTCAATTTCCAAAGCGTGCGGTGATTTCTGTCGCCAGTGTTGCACCTTCGTTACGGTATCGCTCTTCCGCGATGCGGGCCTGCGGCGTGCAATTCGTGTAAACCGATGCAAAGGACCGATATCCACGGTTGAAGGCCGCAGTGAGCCTTTCTTTTCGTTTCGGCTCGCTCTTGGTTTCCGTGTCGAGCAAGTGCTGCATGTCGCCGCGCCATCCGTCTTCCCGTGTCGGACTGCACAGATTGCGCAGATAATCGATCGAGCCGAGAATTTCGGAAAGCCGGGAGAGCTGCTCGTCATAGGGCGCAGGCTGCTCGGCATTCGCATTATCGGCCGCCTGTGCCGGTGGTGCGCTTGCCGCCGGCTGTGCTGCAGCGGGAAAGGCTGCGGCAAGCGCGATGCAGATCAGAAGCGGTCGGCCAAGGCTGTTATGATTCATGTAACCATGTTGAGCGGACAAGCATGACGTGAACAAGGCGGTAGAGGTGGTTTCCACGCCGATATTGCTCAGCATCGTTAATTTCAGGGGCCGAGCTATGCGTTTTCTGCAGCAAGTCGTTCCACGCATTCGAGCACGCTGGCCGGGACGGGAAGGGTGCGCACCTCCTCAAGCGTGTACCAGCCGATATCAGCCGCATCGTCGGCGGCTTCGGCGACCGCATCCTCGTCGGCATCCACGAGGAAGACCGAGAGCAGGAAATGGCTCGTCAGCGTTCCGTCTGCTGCGTGGGAGCGTAGATCGTAGGTCTCGAACAGCCGGGGATTGCGGGCTGATATGCCTGTCTCCTCTTTGAATTCGCGCAGTGCTGCATCGGCCGGCGTCTCACCTTCTTCGGCCCGTCCACCCGGAAAGGCATACATATCCGCGGATGGCGGGTTGCTGCGCAACACCAGCAGGAAGCGACCGTTGCGTTGGAGAATGGCGGAGGAGGCCGGGCGCGGAAGAGTGGTCATGGATCGCTTTGCATTCGGATAGGGAGATCGATGCGCAATGGCGAGGAGCCATTCGCGACCAATGTCTACAGGAAACGGCGCTTGCTGTCCCGCGGGAAAGCCCCTTAACTCGCTCCCGGCTAAGGCGACGATTCTTAATGCGCCGACTATGGGGACGATCGGGGATGATCTACGGGCTATATGCTTTGGCGGCTCTGGCCGAAATCGCCGGCTGCTTTGCCTTCTGGGCGTGGTTGCGTCTGTCGAAGTCCGTCTGGTGGCTGGCACCCGGCCTTGTCTCGCTCGCACTCTTTGCCTGGCTGCTCGCACTGGTGCCGAGCGAGGCGGCCGGGCGCACTTTTGCCGCCTATGGCGGCGTCTATATCGTTGCCTCCATTCTCTGGCTCTGGCTCGCCGAAGGGCGGCTGCCGGACCGATGGGATATTTCGGGCGCCGTCATCTGCCTCGTCGGTGCGGGGATCATTCTCTTCGGCCCGCGCGGCTGACCCCAGGCTTGACCCGGCGCCTTGCGGGTGCAACACAGGCCTCATGTGCGGACGTTTCGCTTTGACATCGACGGCAGACCAGGTGGGGGAAGCGCTCGGCGTCCTGCTGAATGACGGTTTTCCAGCGCGCTACAATATCGCGCCGACCCAGCCGATCCTCGTTGTCATTTCGGGTGACAGGCAGCAACCGGGCAGCAACCTGCCGGATCGTCGAGCCCTGCTCGTGCGCTGGGGCTTCATGCCCGACTGGGTGAAGGACCCCAAGGAATTTCCGCTGCTGATCAATGCGCGATCGGAAACCGCGATCGGCAAGGCCTCCTTTCGCGCTGCCATGCGCCATCGCCGCATCCTCATTCCGGCATCCGGTTTCTACGAATGGTACCGGCCTTCGAAGGAAAGCGGCGAGAAGTCGCAGGCCTATTGGATTCGCCCTCGCAGTGGCGGCGTCATCGCTTTCGCAGGGCTGATGGAAACATGGTCGTCCGCCGACGGTTCGGAAGTCGATACGGGTGCGATCCTGACGACGGCGGCAAACAGCGCCATCCGTTCCATCCATGATCGCATGCCTGTTGTCATCAAGCCGGAGGATTTCGCCCGCTGGCTGGATTGCAAGACACAGGAACCGCGCGATGTCCTTGATCTGATGAAGCCGGTCCAGGAGGATTTCTTCGAGGCGATCCCGGTTTCGGATCGCGTCAACAAGGTCGCCAACATGGGGCCGGAGGTGCAGACACCCGTGGCGCTCGATCCGGTCAGGAAACCGCCGAAGAAGGCGGATCCGGAAGATGGTCAGCTAAGCCTTCTTTGAGCGGCCGCCATTCGGCGGCCAGTAACCGGAAATGCTGCCTGCCGGTATTGGTCGGCGGCGGGCAGAACTATATTCTCAGGCGATCTTCTTCTTGAGAGGCTTCGTCTTCAGCATCAGATGCGCTGCAAGAACGGCTTTCAGGCCCAGCGGACGATAATGCTTGCTGGGATCGATCTTTGCCTGCGGTTGTGCCGGCTGGTCTTTCTTCTGCGTCATGTTTCACTCCTCACCATGCTCCCCCGGAGCATTTTTCGATTCACAGTCGAGTAGTGCTTTTTGTCGTAAATCATGACAAATCGAAGGCGTTTTCCAATCAGCTTTTGTAAACAACGACCATATTTCGAGAGATTAGCGCCGAAACCTCGTGTAGAATCCGCACTGCCGCAATGTTTGAATCCGCGAAAATATCGCGCTGAGCGGGCTTCCCATTGCGCCGGCAACCGATCGTCACACCCCTGATTGGTAAGGAAGACTTACAGACTTGCGGTTGCAGTGTGGCGGTGCCGCCAGAGGGCCGTTGCGCAGCGGTTTGATACGCCGGCCCTAGATGTGACGACCAATGTCGTCGTTGGAATCGTCGACATTGGGATCGGCGGGGCCATTGATGGTGTAGGTGCCGTATTTCTTCGCCCAGGAGCGTGCGCCGAAGGGCAGGGACAGCAAATAGATGACGACGGTCACGACCATGACATGCCAAGTATAGCTCATCAGCAGTGCGACATAGACGACGAGGCCGAGCATGATCGGCAGCACCAGGTCGCGCCTTACGCCGTTGCCTTCCGATTTACCGGACCAGACGGGCAGACGGCTGACCAGCAGGAAGCCGATGAGAACCGTATAGGCTGCACCCCATAGCGCGAAGGTGCGGTCCGGCGTCAACCCGAGAAAGCCGAGATAAACAGGCAGCAGCACCAGCATGGCGCCAGCAGGCGCCGGTACGCCGACGAAATATTCCGATTGCCAGGAGGCCTTATGCTCGCGCTCCGCCATGACGTTGAAGCGGGCGAGCCGCAGGCCGGCGGCGATCGTGTAGATGAGCGCCGCGATCCAGCCGAGAGAGCGGGCCTGGTCGAGCAGGAAGACATAGACGACGAGTGCCGGGGCAACGCCGAAATTGACGATATCGGCGAGCGAATCCATCTGCGCGCCGAATTTCGAGGTGGCCTTCATCAGCCGGGCGACGCGCCCGTCGATGCCGTCGAGGAAGGCTGCGACCAATACGGCGGCAACGGCGAGCTCGTAGCGGCTTTCGAAAGCGAGGCGAATGCCCGTCAGGCCCGAGCAGATCGCCAGCACGGTGATCATGTTCGGCACGATCAGCCGCAACGGAATTTCCCGTAGTCGCGGCCCGCGCGCTTCGTCGTTAGGCCCATGCGGCTCGAAAGGCGGAAAAGGCGTTTTCATCTCGCTCGTGTTCCTAGAGCAATTCCAGCAAAAGTGCGAAGCGGCTTTGCGTCCGGAATTGCGTGAAAACAATGGTATAGAGCATTTCCGTACCTCCGTTTAGGACGGAAATGCTCTCGGGTTCAGCTGCGGCGGCTAATGGTTGCGCCCTTGGCCGAGCCGAATTCGGCAATGACGGTTTCACCGGCGATCGCCCGCTGGCCGACGGCAACGCGCGGCGAAGCGCCTTCCGGCAGGAAGACATCGAGGCGCGAGCCGAAGCGGATGAGGCCGATGCGCTCGCCGGCATCCAGCGGCTCGTTCGGATGGACGAAGCAAAGAATGCGGCGGGCAACGAGGCCGGCGATCTGCACGACGCCGATCTCGCCATGCTTCGTCTCGATCACGAGGCCGTTGCGCTCGTTCTGTTCGCTGGCCTTGTCGAGTTCGGCATTGAGGAAGCTGCCCTGGCGATAGGCGACGTTGGTGATGCGGCCACGCATCGGCGAACGGTTCACGTGGCAATCGAAGACGTTCATGAAGACCGAGATGCGCAGCATCGGCTGGCTGCCAAGGTTGAGCTCGGCCGGCGGCACCACCATCTGCACACTCGAAACCTTGCCGTCGGCAGGCGATATCGCCAGATCATCGTCCTGAGGCGTCATGCGCTCGGGATCGCGGAAGAAATAGGCACACCAGAGCGTCAGGATCAGGCCGATCCAGAAGAGCGGCTTGAAGATCCAACCAAGCACCAGCGACGCGACGAAGAAGCCTGCAACGAAGGGATAGCCCTCCTTGTGTACGGGAACGATGACGTTGCGTACGCTGTTCATCAAGCTCATCTATGGCCTACTCCGTTAGGGCATCCCCGCCAAGAACCTGGCTCCGGTTCTCCGGCAAGATCATGCCAGTCAAAAGAATGAGAACAAGATAAGCGGTCTTGCTCTGATTACCAGTTGAGCGTGACTACAGGCAAACTCTGTCATGGGCAATGCTTTCGCACGCTCGCCCCCAACGCAATCCTATTCTTAGCCGATACGGATGCCTACAGGGCGTTTTCCAGATCTGCTCTCGTAAAGACAGGCAAGACCGAAAGGAGGGGAAGGCCCTGGATCGCGGGCGCACCATCTCCACGCCAGATCGCACAGATGACGGCAAGAATCTGCGCCTGCGAGCCGATTGCCAAGTGATAGGCATCTTTTACCGCACCACCCGTCGAAATCACATCCTCGATGAAGGTTACGCGGCGGTCGGAAACGTCTTGCCCCTCGATTGCCTGGCAGGTCCCGTAAGTCTTTGCTTCCTTGCGGACGAACGCGGCGGGAAGGCCGGTCTCAAGTGAGATTGCCGTCACCAGCGGGATGCCTCCCAATTCCAGGCCGGCAATGATTTCGGTTTCGGCCGGGATGAGATCGGCCATGGCGCGCGCAAGCGGCTTCAGCAGCGAAGGCATGCCTTCAAAGCGATATTTGTCGAAATACCGGTTGGAGATCTGACCCGAACGGAGTTCGAATTCGCCTTGTAACATCGCCACCTCGGCAATCCGCCGGGCGAGATCGGTTTTCGTATGAATTACCCCATCTGCCATGGCTCAGCCTCCTTCGTCGCGCAGCCCCGCATATACGCGGGATTCACCCGGCCGCAAACCACATGATGTTTTTGGGAGGTGTCCTGTGAGATGCAAATTCTTGATGGCCTTGCGTTCCTGCGGGGTGACGGGGAGGAAAAAACAAAGCCGCCGGAAGTTATCCAGCGGCTTCCATGTCTGTCAGAGATTGGAAATTAAAGGCCGAGAGCGGCGCGCAATTCTGCCTTGGCGCCTTCGTACTCGGTCTTGTAATCGTCATGCGTCATGATCGTCTCGGCGATGACGGTGCCTGCAATGCGGCCGGCTTCGATGTCGGAAGCGTAGTGAATGCCGCCGACGACGCGGTTGTGGCCGTATTCCCAGGCGCGGGCCATGATGACGGCACGCTTCTCCGGCACCATGTTGGCAAGCACGATGCCCATCAGCGTGCCGAGCGTGGTGTGGCCGGACGGATAGGAGCCGGACTTGGAGAGGGGCACGATCGGCTTGACGAGATCGCTATAGAGATGCGGGCGGGGACGCTTCCAGACATCCTTGGCCGGGTCGACGACGGCGCCTTCGGTCTCGACGATACGATCGAAGAAGGCCGAGAACTTCGGCAGGTTTTCCTTGGTGAACTTCGGATTGTCGATGACGTCGGAGAAGCGCCAGACATTCTCTTCGGCGTCGGCCACCGCGCGAGCGGCCATTTCCGGCGTGCGCGTTACCTGGATCGTCAGGATTTCGCCGAGCTCGGCCTTCATCTGCGCGGAATCATTGGCGGGCGGGGGCGGCAGCAGATCGAGGAGGTTGATCTCCTTGGCATCGGAGAAGGGCTTGGCATCTTCGGCGAAAACCGGCGAGGCGAGGCCGACGACGAGCAGCAGGCTTAAAGCTTTGGCAAAAGTACGCATTTGGGGCTCCCATTATGTGAGAGCCGTACGTAGCAAGCTGTTATCTCAACCTCGTGACAGCCAACGGTGCATAACCACTACGCCCCAATGCCTGCGATGGGTCACGGAACGCGGCGCTCCGCGGGCTTTCTCAGCTTGCGGGCGCCAATCGGTCGACAACGCCCAGATCGTCGTTCTCGCGTACCTGCTTCAGATGCTCCTCGGCCTGCGTCGCCTCGCGCTGGCGGCTCCACATGGACGCGTAAAGCCCGTTCTGCGCCAGAAGCTCGGCATGCGTGCCGCGCTCCGCGATGACGCCGCTTTTCAGCACGATGATCTCATCTGCGCCGATGACGGTCGATAGGCGATGCGCGATAACAAGCGTCGTGCGGTTCTTGGAGACGACGTCGAGGGCGGCCTGTATTTCGCGCTCTGTCGTCGTATCGAGCGCCGAGGTCGCTTCGTCGAGGATCAGAACCGGCGGCGATTTCAGAACTGTGCGGGCGATTGCGACGCGCTGCTTCTCTCCGCCCGACAGTTTGAGTCCGCGTTCGCCGACCTTGGTCTCGAAGCCCTCGGGCAGGTTGCGGATGAACTCGCCGATCTGGGCGATCTCGGCCGCTCCCATCACTTCCGCCTCGTTCGCGCCCGGACGGCCGTAGCGGATGTTATAGGCGATGGTGTCGTTGAAGAGCACGGTATCCTGCGGCACCATGCCGATGACCTTGCGCAGGCTTTTCTGCGTGACGGTTCGCAGATCCTGATCGTCGATGGTGATCGTACCGCTCTGCACGTCGTAGAAGCGATAGAGCAGGCGCGACAGCGTCGATTTTCCGGCCCCCGAAGGCCCGACGACGGCGACCGTCTTGCCGGCGGGCACTTCGAAGGAAATGCCCTTCAGGATCGGTCGCGCCGGATCATAGGCGAAATGCACGTCCTTGAATGCGATCGCGCCATTGCCGATGACAAGCTCCTTGGCATCGGGTGCGTCGAGAACCTCGGGCTTGACTTCGAGCAGATCGAACATCTCCTCGATGTCGGTCAGGCCCTGGCGTATTTCGCGATAGACGAAGCCGATGAAGTTGAGCGGCACCGAAAGCTGCAGCAGCATGGCGTTGATGAAGACGAAATCGCCAACCGTATGATGCCCGTTGAGGACCGACCAGCCGGACATGACCATCATGACCGTCGTGCCGAGGCCAAAGATCACGCCTTGGCCGAAATTCAGCCATCCGAGGGAGGTCCAGACGCCGGTTGCGGCTTTCTCATAGCGCGCCATCGACTGATCGAAGCGCTTGGCCTCCATCTCCTCGTTACCGAAATATTTCACGGTTTCGAAGTTCAGCAGTGAATCGATCGCCTTTGTGTTGGCGTCCGTGTCGCTGTCGTTCATCGTCCGGCGGATGGAGATGCGCCAGTCGCTCGCCTTGACCGTGAACCAGATGTAGAGCCAGACCGTGACGGCCGTGACCGCGAGGTAGGAAAAGCCGTAGCCGCGCCAGAAGATGATGGCGGTCAGCAGGAATTCGATGAAGGTCGGAAAGGTATTGAGGATCGTGAAGCGGACGATCGTCTCGATGCCTTTGGTGCCGCGTTCGATGATGCGCGAGAGGCCGCCCGTCTTGCGCTCCAGATGGAAACGCAGCGACAGCTCGTGCATATGCACGAAGGTCCTGTAGGCGAGCTGGCGAACGGCATATTGGCCGACGCTCGCAAACAGCGCGTCGCGCAGCTGGTTGAGGCCGAGTTGGATAAGGCGCGTCGCATTCGTGGCGACGATCAAGGCGATGGCACCGACCATGAAAGCAGGCAGGATACCCTGCATGTCGAGCTTGCCGTTCAGCGCATCGACGGACCATTTGAAGAAATAGGGAACGAGCAGCAGGAAGAATTTCGAGACCAGCAGGAAGACCGTCGCCCAGACCACCCGCATTTTCAGATCCATGCGCCCGCTCGGCCACATATAGGGCCAGAGGTTGACGATCGTGTTCAATGGATTGCTGGAATCCGCCGATATGGTCTTCTTGCGGTCTGCCATGTCCGTCTCCGGAGAATAAATGATGCAGCCAGGCATCGAAAACTATCGGCAACCCGGCTGGGAAAGCCTTTGCACGCCGAGGCGGAGCCGCCGCGTGAAGGCGATGGGGGTCGCGCGACGCTTATACTATTTTTATCCCGCATAAAAGCATCGGCCAGACGTTGCGCGCCTGGCCGACGTATCGCTTGCAAGAAGTCTTGTGGCGCTAGAGGTGCTCGCCTGAAAGCCGCTTGCGGTGCAGCTCCTCGGCATTCGGAAGAGCGTCCTTCGGCAGGCCAAAGACCTGGCCCGGCAAGATCCGGTCCGGATTGTTGATCTTGTCCTCGTTGGCCAGATAGATCGTCGTATAGCGCACGCCGGCCCCGTAGATGCGGCGCGAGATCTGCCACAGCGTATCACCGCGGCGGATGATGACGGCATTGGTATCCTGCGAAAGCGGCGCCTGTTCGAGAGTCTTCGGGCCGTTGTCGCTGGACGAGACTTCCGCATTCGGTTGCACTGGCGTCGCCTGGGCGGGCGCAGTGATGACGGCGATCATCTGTTCCAGGCCGGGCAGCGCGGCACCGACCGACTTCGGGTCTTTCGGTAGGGCGACCAGAGTAGCGAGCGCCTTGGCGGCAGCACTGGAGGCATCGGCCGCAGCTTTTTTGAGCGCAGCGCTGGCGTTGATCGTCGGACGGAATTCCGAGAGCGACTTCAGTGCGATTTCCGTGCCGGAGCGCGCCGCGGCAAGCTGTTCCACATTCGGCTGCTTGCCGTCCGTAAAGAGCCCCTTGAGCAGCGCAAAAGCCTTTCCGGCGCCTTCCTTGAGTTTGGCAAGCTCGCCCTCGTCGAGCGGCACCATGTTTGCTGTGGTCGCTTGCGCCTGACCATTGGCGGCGGTGGGCGTCTGCGCTGCGACTGTCACCTGATTGCCTTCGGGGCGGGTGAAATTGACGCTGGTGCGCACGACGACTTTGCCGGCTCCATCGAGCACATCGACGCGGATCTTGTGATCGCCGACGGCAAGCGGCATCGGTCCGTCGACGACGAAATGACCGTCCGCGCCAGCAACGTTCTCACCGATGAGCTTGTCATCGGCATAGGCGCGGACCTTGGCGTTCGGCTTCGTGGTGCCGGCAACGAAGATATGGTCGTTTTCGATCTCGACGGCGTTGACCATCACATCCGGGCCTGCATCCGCCTTTGCGCCCGGCGACGTTGTTGCACCGGCTGCGGGGTTGGCGGATGCCACTGCGGTCCCATCCTGTTGCGGCTTGGCATCTGTCGTGGCTGCCGACGCATCCTGTTCGCCGGAAGTCACGCGGCCCTGCTTGGCGGATGGCGCAGTAATGATGCGGCTTGCAGCGCCTGGCTTCGACACCATCGCGAGAACTTGGGTGGAATTGTCCTTCGGTACTGAGACGGTGGCGACTTCCTCGGAATTGACAGCCTTGCCGTCCTTGCCGGTGGCGCGCAGGACCAATTCATGGTCGCCGGGCGGTAGCGGATTGTCGAGGACGGCGGCAAAGTCGCCGCTCGGGCCGACATTGGTTGTCGTGACGACCTTTTCGCCGTCGACGATTTCCAGCTTGGCATTCGGCTCGGCCGAACCAGCGATAACCGTCGAGCCGTCCGGCTCGACGCGCAATACGTCGAATGATGGTACGCGAGGATTGACAGCAGCGTTGGCCTCAGGCGCCGGTCGGCCGGTCAGCGCTGCGAAAGCCTGGTCGATCGCCGCACTGGCTTCTGCAGCGTTATCGGGGAGAGATTGGATGATGGCGAGCGCCTTGCCTGCACCGTCCTGCGCCTTCTTCACGATCCCTGTCGTTGTTGCGTCGATCCCTTCGGGAAGCGCAAAGCCGACGATCGATTGCAGCGCGGTAATCGCTTTTGTCTTCGCAGCCGTGAAGACATCCTGGGCTGGTGCATTGCCGTCCTTGAAGAGCGCCTTCAAATCAGCCAGCGAGGCGGTTGCCGCACCCGTCAGCTCGGTCAGCTTCTTACCCAGATCCGCAGTGTTGACGGCGGTCGATGCGGCATTCTGGGTCGCCTTTTGTGTAGCGTCTCCAGCCTTCTGCGCGTTTTCCTCGATCGTATTCTTCACCGCGTCGCCGGCCTGATTGACGACGTTGCCGATTGGTGTCTTGTCACCGTTGATGCGTGGCATCACAAAAAAGACCATCAACAGGGTCGCAACTGCCAACACCAACAGAGCCAGCCAACCGGCACGGTTCTTCATCATTATTCATCTCCACGCGGCGAAGTCGTCGCAACTCCTGAAATTGCTAGCGATTTCGCCTGCTTTTACAAGCTTTCTCAGCCATTTTCGCATGTCCCGACACAAGTTTTCCTTTGAAAAATCTTGACTGAGCATCTGCAGCATAGTTGTTTGCATTCATGACCGACGATTCTGCGCCAATTCGATCCATTTGCGTTTATTGCGGCTCACGGCCGGGGCGCGATCCCTCCCATATGGCCGCCGGCCGCGAGCTGGGCAAAAGCATTGCCGAAAACGGCCTGCGTTTGATCTATGGCGGCGGAACGAAGGGCATCATGGGCGCTGTCGCGAGCGGCGTGCTATCGCACGGCGGTCAGGTCACCGGCATCATTCCGGAATTTCTCGTCGATATGGAAGCGACGCGCCATTCGCTCGGTCAACTCGACGAACTCATCATAACGCCGGACATGCATACGCGCAAACACGGTATGTTCGAGCGCGCCGACGCTTTCGTGGCGTTGCCCGGCGGCATCGGTACTTTGGAAGAGATCGTCGAGATCATGACCTGGGGCCAGCTCGGTCGTCACGAAAAGCCGATGGTCTTCGCCAATATCAACGGCTTCTGGGACCCGATGATGGAACTCATCCGCCATATGACGGAAGAGGGCTTCGTTCATACGACCCATCGCGTGCAGCCGCTCGTCATCGACAAGGTGGCCGATATCATTCCGGCAATCCGCAAGCACGCCGCCGAGACACGCGGCGACCGTGGCGGCGAAGAGGCTGTCATTTCCAAGCTTTGATTAAAGATTTGCTAACCATACCTGCGGGTTAGCGCTCTCTGCTCTGACGTAGCATCGACCAGCTGTAGAGCGCGAGACCGGCCCAGATCAGCGAAAAGGCGATCAACTGCGTCGTGCCGAAGGGCTCCTTGAACAGGAAGACGGCGATCAAGAAGACCATGGTCGGCACGATGTATTGCATGATGCCGATGGTCGACATTCTCAGAAGCTTCGCGCCGTTGGCGAAGATCATCAGCGGCAGCGCCGTCACAAGCCCACAGCCGAGCAGAAGTGCGGTATCCGAAAGGCCTGTCTGATAGAAATGGCCTTCGCCGCGCGCCTCCAGATAGAGGATGTAGAGCGCTGCCGGAATGCAGAGCAGCAGCACTTCGATGAAGAAGCCCTGATTGGCTCCAACAGGCAGCGTCTTGCGGAAGAAGGCATAGAAGCCCCAGGAGAAGGTGAGCGATAGCGCGACCCAAGGCAGCGTGCCGGCCTTGACGGTCAGGATGATGACGGCGGCGGCTGCAAGGCAGATCGCGACGATCTGCGTCGGCGCCAGCTTTTCCTTGAGCAGGATCGCGCCGAGCGCGATGCTGAACAGCGGATTGATGAAGTAGCCGAGGGCAGCATCGAGCGAATGGCCGGCCCCGATCGCCCAGACATAGGTTCCCCAGTTGATGGTGACGAGCGCTGCCGTCAGCGACGCCATGGCGATTGTCCGCGGGTTGCGAAACGCCACCTTCACGTCACCCAGGCGCCCCAGCGCCAGCAGCACGACGCCGGCGACGGGAACCGACCAGACGATGCGATGGGCGATGACCTCGAAAGCCGGAATGTGTGCCAGCGCCTTCATATAAAGCGGCAGAATGCCCCAGAAGAGATAGGCCGTCATCGCGAAGCCGAAGCCGCGGACAGCGTCATTGTTCTTGATTTCCGGTTTCACCGCATCGGTGGCCATGAATTTTCCCGTCTTTCACTATTATTTGAGACGGGATTACTCCAATGTGTGACGCGTGGCTAATTCATTTCCTTGACGGCATCGTCAAGCTTTTTGATGGACGGCGGATCACTCCGCCGCGATCTTGCCCGCCATATGGCGGTTTTTCATCAGCTTGTAGATGACCGAATCCATCAGCGCCTGGAACGATGCGTCGATGATGTTCTCGGACACGCCGACGGTCCACCAGCGTACGCCATCGCTGTCGGTGGATTCGATGAGGACACGAGTTATGGCTTCCGTGCCGCCATTGAGGATACGCACCTTGAAGTCGGCCAGTTCCAGGTCGTCGATCTCGTGCTGGTATTTGCCGAAATTCTTGCGCAGCGCTAGGTCGAGCGCGTTGACCGGGCCGTCGCCTTCGGCCACCGACATGATGGTCTCGCCGTCGATGATGATCTTGACCACCGCTTCCGAGACGATCTTCACCCGGCCGTGGGAATCGAAGCGGCGCTCGACCATGACACGGAAGCCATCGATCGCGAAGAATTCCGGGGTGGTGCCGAGCGTGCGGCGCGCCAGAAGCTCGAAGCTCGCATCCGCACCTTCGTAAGCATAGCCTGTCGCTTCACGCTCCTTGACGATCTGGATCAGCTGGTCGAGCTTGGGATCATCCTTGCCAACCTCGATGCCACGCCGCTTCAGGGCGTTGATGAAATTCGACTTGCCGCCCTGGTCGGAGACCATGACCTTGCGGAAATTGCCGACGCTCTCAGGCGGGACATGCTCGTATGTGCGCGGGTCCTTGAGCAGCGCCGAAGCATGGATGCCGGCCTTGGTCGCGAAGGCCGAAGCACCGACATAGGGCGCCTGATGGTCGGGCGAGCGATTGAGCAGCTCGTCGAAGGCGTGCGAAAGACCGGTCAAGCCCACAAGCCGCTCGGCGTCGATCGTTGTCTCGAAACGTTCGCTATAGGCTCTTTTCAGCGCCAGCGTTGGGATCAATGTGATCAGATTGGCGTTGCCGCAGCGTTCGCCGATACCGTTCAGCGTGCCCTGGATTTGCCGTACGCCAGCCTCGACCGCGGCAAGCGAATTGGCGACCGCTTGTCCGGTGTCATTGTGGGCATGGATGCCAAGACAGTGCCCCGGAACGCCGCAGGCGATGACGGCCTCGACGATGGCGCGGACTTCCGGCGGCTGCGTGCCGCCATTGGTGTCGCAGAGCACCACCCAGCGCGCGCCGGCATCATAGGCCGTCTTGGCGCAGGCAAGCGCATAGGTCGGGTTGGCCTTGTAGCCGTCGAAGAAGTGCTCGCAATCGACGAGCGCTTCCTTGCCGACGGCGACGGCTGCCTTGACGCTTTCCGCGATGCTTTCAAGATTTTCCTCGTTGGTACAGCCGAGCGCGACTTTGACATGATAGTCCCAGCTCTTGGCGACGAAACAGATCGCATCTGACTTCGCCTGCAGAAGGCTCGCAAGGCCGGGATCGTTGGAGGCGGAAATGCCGGCGCGCTTGGTCATGCCGAAGGCGACGAAGGAGGCCGATTGCGTGCGTTTCTCGTTGAAGAAGGCCGTATCGGTCGGATTGGCGCCGGGATAACCGCCTTCGACATAATCCAGGCCGAATTCATCCAGCATGGTCGCAATCGCAATCTTGTCCTCGACCGAGAAATCGATGCCGGGCGTCTGCTGCCCGTCGCGGAGCGTCGTGTCGAAGAGATAGATTTTTTCGCGTGTCATACTGTTTCCTCCGGCGAACCGGTTTGATTATGGGGTGCCCCTCATCCGTCCTCTCTCGGTTTCGCTTCGCCAAACCGTTCGAGTCCACCTTCTCCCCGTTTACACGGGGCGAAGGGGCTTGTGAGGTCGTCCCCTCTCCCCGCGTGCGGGGAGAGGGCTAGGGTGAGGGGCATTACTCGGCATTACAATTTCCCAGCAAACTTGTCCGTCGCCCGGATAAGCTGGTCCAGAATGCCAGGTTCGGACGAGGCGTGGCCCGCGCCCTCGATCAGATGAAATTCCGCCTTCGGCCAAGCCTTGTGCAATGCCCAGGCATATCTTGCCGGGCAGGGCATGTCGTAACGGCCGTGAACGATGACACCGGGAATGTCCTTCAACTTGTAAGCATCGCGCAGCAGCTGGCCTTCTTCGAGCCAGCCGGCATTGACGAAGAAATGGTTCTCGATGCGGGCGAAGGCATGCGCATATTCCGCATCCTCGAACTGGGCGCTGACGGTGGGCTCCGGCAGGAGCGTAATCGTCTCTCCTTCCCAGATCGACCATGCCTTGGCAGCCTCCAGACGGGCAGCCTTTTCGGGATGGGTCAGCAGCCGATGGTAAGCGGCCATCATCTCATGGCGCTCTTCCGGCGCGATGGGTGCCACGAAACGCTCCCATTTGTCGGGGAACATCTCGGAGACGCCGAATTGATAGTACCAGTCGAGTTCGGCCCTCGTCAGCGTGTAGATGCCGCGCACGACCAGCTCGGAAACCCGCTCCGGATGCGTTTCGGAATAGGCAAGCGCCAGCGTCGAGCCCCAGGAGCCGCCGAAAACCAGCCACTTTTCGACCCCCGCCATTTCGCGCAGCCGTTCGATATCGGCAACCAGATGCCAGGTGGTGTTGGCTTCCAGGCCGGCATGCGGCGTCGATCGCCCGCAGCCGCGCTGGTCGAACAGCGTGACGTCATAAAGCGCCGGATCGAAGACACGGCGATGGCTCGGCGAGATGCCGCCGCCCGGGCCGCCATGCAGGAAGACGGCGGGCTTGGCACCCGGCGTCCCCACGCGTTCCCAATAGATCACATGACCGTCGCCGACATCGAGACGGCCGGAAGCATAGGGTTCGATCTCCGGATAGAATGTCCGCAAGACTTCGGTCATATCTTCAGCCCCTCGGCCGGCCAGACATCCGTATCGTGATCGGGATGCTGGAAGGAAATGATCTGCTCCTGCCGTGAGTAGAAGTCCGGATCCTGATGGACGGGCTTTTCGAAAATGGTATCCACCCAGGGCAGGCGAGCGGCATGGTTGACCTGGATCTGTGGCGCAAGATCATCACGCTCGTCGAAGGCACCGATGGCGATTTCCAGGCCGCCGGGATGACGGTAGGTCATCGGCGTGCCGCAGTTCTTGCAGAAGCCGCGGTCGATGTTGACCGAAGACTGGAAGTAGGTCGGTTCGCCGCGCGTCCATTCAAGGCCGTCGTCCGGTGCCGTCACCAGGGCGGAGAAGAAGCTGCCGAACTGCTTCTGGCACATGCGGCAATGGCAGATCGACGGGCGGCCGAGCTCGCCGCGGATGCGAAACCGCACCGCGCCGCACTGGCATCCTCCGCTTCTGGTGGCTTCACTCATGGCTCTTCTCCTCTGGCCAGCTTTGGGTATCGTAATCGGGATGTTGATGATTGGAGAGCTTGATCGATATCGCTCGGTCCGAGCTGTCCTCATCCGGTTCCATCGGCAGCACATCGAGCGCATGAAACCAGGGCATCTTTCCCGCCCGGTTCGATTGCGCGACGGGTTGGATCAGCGATGGCTCATCCAACGAACCAAGCGTCACATTGATGGAATCCGTGCCGGGCACATCATAGAACAAGGGTGTTCCGCAGGTGCCGCAAAAGCCGCGACGGACAAGATCTGACGAATGAAACCACGTGGGCACGCCGCGCGTCAGCTCGAAATCGGCGCGTTTGGCACTCCCCAATGGTAGCGCGTAATTGCCGGACGCTTTCTGGCACATGCGGCAATGACAAAGATGCGGATAGCCGAGTGCGCCGGCGGTACGATAGCGAACCGCGCCGCATTGGCATCCACCGCTGTGTCCCGCCATCATCGTCATTTGCCGCTCTCCGGTGGCCATACCGTCGTATCGTGATCAGGATGCTGATAGGACACGATGTTTACTACGAAGGGTGCTTGCGCAGCATCTTCCTCCGTGGAATGTCCTGGCAGCAGATGCAACCGGTCGACAAAGTCGATCTTGGCTTCGGTCCCATATTGCACGACAGGCGGCAGTTGTGATGGATCGTCAAAGGCGCCGGCCGCGACCGCGATGCCATCCGGCGCCTCATAGGTCAGCGGTGTGCCGCAATCCCCGCAGAAGCCGCGCTTCACGTAGTTCGACGATTGGAACAGTCTCCTCTCGCCGCGTGTCCATGTAAGCTCGGCACCGCGCGTCGAGACCAGCGGCGCATAATAGGCGCCGAAGGCCTTCTGGCACATCCGGCAATGACAGATCGACGCATCCTTCAGTTCGCCCCGCACCCGGAAGCGAACCGCGCCGCACTGACAGCCGCCGGTGTAGGTTGGAGCGCTCATGCCCTATCCTTTCCGACAACGATGAGGATATGCGTGCAGACGTTGTCAATGTCCCTCAGAACATCATCGTTCCAGAAGCGCAAAACAGTCCAGCCGTCAGCGTCGAGACGACGGGTGCGAACTTGATCATAGGTCTGATCGCGATCGTTGCCGTGCTGTGAGCCATCGACTTCGACAACGAGTTTCTCGGCAGGGCAGGCGAAATCGACGATGTAACCAGCGATGGGCAGCTGCCGCCGGAAGCCGAGGCCTATGAGGCGGTGGGCACGCAATTCATTCCAGAGACGCAGCTCGGCGTCCGTCATGGCCTTGCGCATGCGGCGGGCATTCGTCTGGACCTTCGGCGGGACTGGAGTGTGCGGCAAAATACCCCCAATCTCCCCCCTTGTGGGGGAGATGTCACGAAAGTGACAGAGGGGGGTATAAAAACTCACCGCTTGATCTCCCAGCTCGTGGTCCGTTCACCCGTCGCCGCATCCTTTCCGTCCTTGAGCTGAACACCTCTTGCCGTCAGCTCCTCGCGAAGCTTGTCGGCCTCGGCGAAGTTCTTGGCTTTCAGCAGCTCCAGGCGCTGGCGCACTTTGGCATCGATCTCCGTGACGACGGCCTCATCGACCTCAGCCCTTTTCGGCAGCAGGCCGAGAAGATTGGCGCTGGCCGCGAAGACGGGCAGGAGGCTGGCGTCGGCATTGGCGGCTTGCGCCAGCGCATGCAGCGCCTGGATGGCGGCAACGGTGTTGAGATCGTCGCCGAGAGCGGCAAGAACCGTCTGATCCGGCACAGCATTGCTGACGTCAGCCGCCGGCCACTTGGCGATCAGCCGCTCTGCCTCTTCCAGCCGCTTGACGGAAAAGTCGATCGGCTCGCGATAATGCGTCATCAGCATGGCAAGCCTGAGCACTTCGCCCGGCCATGTCCGGCCGCCAAGCTTGTCCGTCTCCAGCAATTCGTAGATGGTGACGAAGTTGCCTTCCGATTTCGACATCTTGCGGCCTTCGACCTGCACGAAGCCGTTGTGCATCCAGACATTGGCCATGGCATGCGTGCCATGCGCGCAACGCGACTGGGCGATTTCGTTTTCATGGTGCGGGAAGATCAAGTCCAGGCCGCCGCCGTGAATGTCGAAGACGTTGCCGAGATAGCGGCCGCTCATGGCCGAGCACTCGATATGCCAGCCCGGACGGCCACGGCCCCATGGGCTTTCCCAGCCGGGCTCGTTCTCGTCCGACAGTTTCCAGAGCACGAAATCGCCGGGGCTCTTCTTGTGCTCGTCGACGGCGACGCGGGCGCCGGCTTGCTGCTCATCGAGATTGCGCTTTGAAAGCTGGCCGTAATCGGCCATCGACTTGGTGTCGAACAGCACTTCGCCGGCCGCGCGGTAGGCATGGCCCTTGGCGATCAGCGTCTCGACGATCGCAATCATCTCAGCGATACTGTCGGTCGCCCGCGGCTGCACCGTCGGCTCTAGGCAGCCGAGAGCCGCGGTGTCTTCGCGATACTGCCGCTCGGTCTTTTCCGTCACCAGCCGGATCGCCTCGTTCAGTGGCAGGCCAGGTTGATCACGCAGTGCACGCGCGTTGATCTTGTCGTCGAGATCGGTGATGTTGCGGACATAGGTGACATGGCTGTCGCCATACGTATACCGCAGCAGCCGGAACAGCACGTCGAAGACGATGGCCGGACGGGCATTGCCGATATGAGCGAAATCATAGACCGTCGGGCCGCAGACATACATGCGGACGTTGTTGCGGTCGATCGGCTGGAAATCGACTTTTTCGCGCGTCAGCGTGTTGTAGAACTTCAGTTGCGGCTCGGTGGCCATGTCACTCTCCCAAAGGCATAAATCCGAAAAAATACCGTCACCGGCAGGCCGGACGTTTGTCATCTTGGATTTTGGGAGACGAAAACGGCCAGGCCAGCGAAACGCTAGCGAATAATCTTCCGGCAGATAATGCAGATAACCGTTTTCATGGGCGGCTTTATCGCGCGCCGGAAGAATTTGGTCAAGTGGGGAGAGAGCCTCTCGCGTATGGGGAGAGGGTGTTTTTTATTCAGGCATCCGATAGTCGACGAGCCTGTTTTCGCGCAGGACGAAAAGCTTGCCGGTTTCGGTGACGTCTGGGCCGACGAGCGGCAGGATCGCCTGGGCGACCTCGCGGGGATGCGGCAGCGTTTCGGGATCTTCGCCGGGCATGGCCTGGGCGCGCATGGCGGTGCGGGTCGCGCCCGGATCGACGCTGGTGACGCGCAGCGGCGTATTTTGCGCTTCGCCGGCCCAGGTCCGCGCCAGCGCCTCGACGGCGGCCTTGGATGCGGAATAGGGACCCCAGAAGGGTCGGCATCGATGGGCGGCGGCCGACGAGAGGATGACGGCACGTCCGGCCTCGGCGCGCATCAGCAGCGGCTCGACGGAACGGATCAGCCGCCAGGTGGCTGTCACGTTGATGGTCATCACCTTCTCGAACACCTTGGCCTCGACATGGCCGATCGGCGAAATCACGCCGAGAACGCCGGCATTGGCGACGAGAATATCGAGCTTGCCCCAGCGTTCGAAGATCGAAGCTCCGAGCGCATCGATGGCGTTCATGTCGGCGAGGTCGAAGGGAACGAGCGTGGCGGAACCGCCGGCTGCCTTGATGGCGTCGTCCAGCTCCTCAAGTCCGCCGACCGTGCGGGCGCAGGCGATCACATGCGCGCCGGCCTTGGCCAGTTCCAGTGCCGTGAAATAGCCGATACCGCGCGATGCGCCGGTGACGAGGGCGATCTTGTCCTTGAGATTGACGCTCATGCTGCCTTGATCCGGATATGTTGCGAAGGGAGAGAGGCAGGGCGCCCCACAACCCTTTCTGAGGTCAACCGTCTATAAGGTCAACCGTTGCTGGCGAGAACAGAAAGCTTGCGCACGTTGCTGGTGCTTTCCTTGTCGAGCAGGCGCGTCGGATAGTCGCCGGTGAAGTAATGGTCGGTGAACTGCGGCTGTGCATTGTTGCGCGGCTCGCCGCCGACGGCCCGGTAGAGCCCGTCGATCGACAGGAATTCCAGCGAATCCGCGCCGATGTAATCGCACATGGCCTTCAGGCTGTTGTACTGGTTGGCAAGCAGCTTGTCGGCGTCCGGCGTATCGATGCCGTAGAAGTCCGGATGGAAAATCATCGGGCTGGCGACACGGATATGCACTTCGCTGGCGCCGGCATCGCGAATCATCTGCACGATCTTCACCGAGGTTGTCCCGCGCACGATGGAATCGTCGACCAGCACGACGCGCTTGCCCTCGATGATGGCGCGGTTGGCGGAGTGCTTAAGCTTCACGCCGAAAGCGCGGATCTGCTGTGTCGGCTCGATGAAGGTTCGGCCGACATAATGGTTGCGGATGATGCCGAGTTCGAAAGGAATGCCACTTGCCTGAGCATAGCCGATGGCTGCGGGCGTACCGCCATCCGGCACTGGCACGACGACATCGGCCGCAACGGGCGCTTCCTGGGCGAGGTTGATACCCATGTTCTTGCGGGCGACATAGACGTTACGGCCGCCGACCACGGAATCGGGACGGGCGAAATAGACATATTCGAACAGGCAGAGACGCTCGGGCCGGGAAACCTCGGGCTTGCGGGCGTCGATGGTAATCGAGCCGTCCGGCTGGATCTCGCAGATGATGACTTCGCCGTTTTCGACGTCGCGGACATATTTCGCGCCGATGATATCAAGCGCACAGGTTTCCGAACAGAAGATCGGCTTGCCGTCGAGCTCACCCATGACAAGCGGCCGGATGCCGATGGGATCGCGGGCGGCGATCAGCTTCGTGCGCGTCATGGCGAGCATCGAATAGCCGCCTTCCATCTGCCTGATGGCATCGATGAAGCGATCGGAGGAGGAGGCCTGCTTGGAGCGGGCAATGAGATGCAGCACGACTTCGGTATCCGAGGTCGACTGACAGATGGCGCCATCGGCGATCAGCTGCCGGCGCATGGTCAGGCCGTTGGTGAAGTTGCCGTTATGGGCAATTGCGATACCGCCGACTTCTAGCTCGGCGAACAGCGGCTGGACGTTGCGAAGAATGGTCTCGCCCGTGGTTGAATAACGTACATGGCCGATCGAGCGGTCGCCGGGCAGGCGGGCAAGCGTTGCGGGGTCGGTGTAGTGGTCGCCGACCAGACCCATCCGCCGCTCCGAATGGAAGCGCTGACCATCGAAGCAGACGATGCCGGCCGCTTCCTGGCCACGATGCTGCAGGGCGTGGAGACCGAGCGCCGTCAGCGTTGCCGCGTCCGGATGTCCCAGGATGCCGAAGACGCCGCATTCTTCATGCAGCGTGTCGCCGTCGATATCGTCCTCGAAGGAAACGGAATGGTTCATGGCTGCGGGCCTTTGCTCTCAACGTGGGCGGATCGGGGCGGCGTCACGAGTGACCATTAAAATAGCTCAAAATCCGGCCGGAAAAAATATCGGGCCGGATCTTCTATTGTCACGCCGCTCAAATGGCGATTCTCGGGCGGCAGGTCAAGCCTGTAAACGCGCCATCAATTGTTTGTCTGCGGCGCCGGTGCGTCATCCGAGGGCGCGGTATCGTTCGGCGTCGCGTTGTCGCCACTTCCCTGCTGCTGCTGTTGCTGCTGGTTCGGCGCGATCTTGTTGAGGATCTCGGCCGGCAGCCTTGCCTGGATATCTTGTGGCAATGCCGCAGTCAGCTTTTCAACCATCGAATCGAGGAACGGCTTCGACTTGGCATTGTTGACCCAGTCCGGACGGGCAGCCGGTGCCACCAGCCAGTTCCAGAAGGCGACGACGACGACCATCAGCAGCAGGCCGCGAGCCGCGCCGAAGAGGAAACCGAGCGTGCGGTCGAGCGCACCGATGCGGCTGTCGATGATGAAATCGGCAATCCGGATGGTGATGAAGGAAATGATAATGAGCGCCAGCAGGAAGATGACGGCGGCGGACGCGATCGTGGCGATCTTGGTGTCGGCCTTGTATTGCAGGGCATAGGGAACGAGCAGCGGATAAAGATAGTAGGCGGCGACTGCAGAGCCGCCCCAGCTGACGATCGAGAGAATTTCGCGCGAAAAACCGCGAACCATTGCCAGAACGGCGGAGAAGAGAAGAACGCCGATAACAATACCGTCGAAAATCGTAATGGGCATTTATAATCCACTTCAAGACTTGCCAGACCTCATGGTCGGCATCGGCCTCAATCATGAGCCTCTTCTTCGCCAAGAACGGCTGAAGTAAGGCTCAGTCTTCGTCTTCCGCGCGCTTGAGCGCACCCTTCGATCCGGCAATGCGCGCCACCAGATCCGGCAGGCTGTCGATCTCGGTCCAGCGTCCACCGTTGACCTTCGGCAGGTCGGCGGAAGCGGCAGGCAGAACGGCCGCGGAAAAACCCAGCTTCTCGGCTTCCTTGAGGCGCTGGGCGGTGTGCGCAACCGGCCGGACGGCGCCCGACAGGCTGACTTCGCCGAAATAGACGCAATCGGCGGGCAGAGCAAGACCGGCCAAGGAGGAAACCAGTGCAGAAGCGACGGCAAGGTCCGCAGCCGGCTCGGAAATGCGATAGCCGCCGGCGATATTGAGGTAAACGTCGTGCTGGCCGAGGCGCACGCCGCAATGCGCTTCGAGAACGGCGAGAATCATCGACAGGCGTGCCGAATCCCAGCCGACGATGGCGCGGCGCGGCGTGCCGAGCGATGTCGGCGCGACCAGAGCCTGGACTTCCACCAGCACCGGGCGGGTGCCCTCGATACCGGCAAAGACGGCCGCACCCGGCGATTTTTCGTTGCGCTCTCCGAGGAAGAGTTCGGACGGGTTCGGCACGTCACGAAGCCCGGCATCGGACATTTCGAAGACGCCGATCTCGTCGGTCGGACCGAAGCGGTTCTTTACCGTGCGCAGGATACGGTAATGATGGCCGCGGTCGCCTTCGAAATAAAGGACGGCATCGACCATATGCTCGACGACGCGCGGTCCGGCGATCTGGCCGTCCTTGGTGACGTGGCCTACGAGCACCATGGCCGTACCGGTCTGCTTGGCGAAGCGGATCATCGCCTGGACGCCGGTGCGCACCTGTGTGACCGTTCCCGGCGCGGATTCGGCAAGCTCGCTCCACAGCGTCTGGATGGAATCGATGATGACGAGATCGGGCCGCTTGCCCTCTGCGAGCGTCGCCAGAATATCCTCGACATTGGTTTCGGCCGCGAGCAGCACTTCAGTGTCAGCCGCCTTCAGCCTCTGGGCGCGCAGGCGAACCTGCGCCACGGCCTCTTCGCCGGAGACATAAACGATCTTGTGCCCCTGACGGGCAAGGGCAGCTGCAGCCTGCATCAGCAGCGTCGACTTGCCGATGCCCGGATCGCCGCCGACAAGGACGGCCGAGCCGCGCACGAAGCCGCCGCCGGTCGCGCGGTCGAGCTCGGATATGCCGGTATGGATGCGTGGCGCTTCCTCGATCTCGCCTGATAGCGTCGTCAGCGTCACCGGCTTGCCCTTGCGCGGTGTCTTTGCCGGTCCGCCGCCGATCCCGCCCATCGGATCTTCCTCGACGATGGTGTTCCAAGCACCGCAACTGTCGCACTTGCCGGCCCAGCGATTGTGGACCGTGCCGCAGTTCTGGCAGATGAATTGTGTACGGGCCTTAGCCATCGAATGCTGTTCTCAAGTTCAAATGCTTCGCTCTTCGCAGCGAATCGCGATCGGCTGTCAAATAATGTCTTTCCCGGCCTATCAAAACTAATGATTTCCGTATCAATGGCGATCGTGTCAGCTTTTATGCCGGGTTTTTATGGATGATGACTGATGTTTGACTATTCGCTTGCGCACTGGATCGGGTTTCTGACCGCTGCAATCCTCCTCAATCTGTCGCCGGGGCCGGACATCGCCTTCATTCTCGGCCATACGATCAGAAGCGGCATGCGCTCCGCCTTTGCGGCGCTGTTCGGGATCTGGAGCGGCGCGTGCCTGCATGTGTTGATGGCGGCGGCGGGTTTGTCGGCGATCCTCGCCGCTTCGGCGCTAGCCTTCTCGACGGTCAAATGGGTCGGCGCGGCCTATCTGATCTGGCTCGGCATCCAGGCGCTGCGCTCGAAGGGCGAGGGGGCATGGATCAGGGAGGCGGGCAAGACCCTGTCTTTCAGTCGTATCTATCGGCAAGGCATCATGGTCTCGCTGCTCAACCCGAAAGTCGCGATCTTCTTTCTGGCCTTCCTGCCGCAATTTGTCGTCGAAGGCGCCGGCCCGGTCTGGGCACAGCTTCTGCTGCATGGCAGTCTGATTATCGTGGTGGCCGCCTTCATCGAGCCGCCGCTCATCCTGCTCGGCGGCCGTTTGAGCGAGGCCCTTCGGCGCAATCGAAGCCTGGGTCTGTGGCTCGACCGCGGTCTCGGCACGCTGTTCGTCGCCCTCGGCGTCCGACTGGCAATCAGCGCGCGCTGACGCGCTTTGAGGAATAGCTGTGGCTATTCCTCGGTCTCTTCCGAGATATACCGGCGTTCGTGCCGCAGCCCCATGCTCGTCAGCATCTCGTAGCCGATCGTTCCGGCCGACCTTGCCGCCTCGTCGACGGAGATGTTGTTTCCGAAGAGCTCGATATAGTCGCCGGCACGGACAAGATTGTCAGGCAGGTCGGTGACATCGAAAATGGTGAGATCCATGGTGATGCGGCCGGCAACGGGCACCTTGTGGCCGGCAACGAAGCCATGGCCGCCGGCAATGCCGGTCTGGCGCAGCGGCACGCCGCCGCTCGACTGGCTGCGCATATAGCCATCGGCATAGCCAGCCGAGACGATCGCCAGCCGGCTGTCGCGGGTCAGCTGTAGTGCGCGGCCATATCCCACCGTTTCACCTGATTTGACCGAGCGCGTCTGGATGATCCGCGCCTCTGCCGTTGCAACTGGCCGCATCTGGTTGGCCATGCCGGGAACCGCCTCGCCGCCATAAGTGGCGATGCCGGGGCGAGTGAGGTCGAAATGGTAATCCGACCCGAGGAAAATGCCGGCCGAATTGGCAAGGCTCGCCTCGATGCCTTCGAAGGCGTTGCTGACCTTGCGGAAGGCCTCGAGCTGCTGCTTGTTCATCGCATTCGAGGGATCGTCGCCGCAGGCAAGATGGCTCATCACGAGGACAGGCGCGAAGCTTGCCGGGCGGGAAACGTCGTCGGCAAGCGCGATCGCATCATCCATCGGCAGGCCGAGCCTGTTGAAGCCGGTGTCCACCTGCAGGGCGCAAGGATAGTCGCCATAGTCGGATAGCACCGCCATCCAGAAGGTCAGCTGTTCCTCCGAAGCGATGACGGGCACGAGGTCGTTTTCGAAGAACCGGCGCTCCATGCCCGGCCAGATGCCGCTCAACACGAAGATGCGGGCCTCGGGCGCATAGAGCCGCAAGGTCGCGCCTTCATCTGCCGTGGCGACGAAGAAGTCGCGCGCGCCGACAGCGTAAAGCGTTTCACCGATATCCTCGATCCCGAGCCCATAGGCGTCGGCCTTGACGACCGCCGACGTGCGGGCTTTTCCCGAGCGACGAGCCAGGTCGCGCCAGTTTTCGACGAGCGCGCCGAGATCCACCGTCAGCCGCAGGCCGGCGGAAGCAAAAGCATCATCGTCATCGAAGGGGAGGGGAAAATCTGTCATGAATCGCCGCAATGAAAGGGAAGTTGTTCAGCGCACTTTAGAGTGCATTGCGGCAAAGAGAAAGCGCGGACAGGCAGATACCAGCCTTTCCCATATGCGATCACTTTTGTTCAAGACGCGCGGGAACCGGCGCGCTAATGTGCGGGCATGCAGAACGTTTCGCAGAAAGAGGCGGCTGACGCCATGCCGCTTGCCAAGGTGGAATCGACCCGCTTCTGGCGAGACGGTCGCTTTCAGCGCATGGAATGCCTGAGCGCAAGCTTCGTGACGCATGAATATGCGCCGCATGCGCACGACACGTTCAGCATCGGGGCGATTGAAAGCGGCAGCCAGATCGCCACACTGCGCGGCAGGCGGGAGGAAACCGGACCGGGCGATCTCTATCTGATCAATCCCGGCATAGTGCATGACGGCGCTCCGGGCGGCGAAGGCTATCGCTACCGCATGATCTACCCGGACACGAAGCTCTTCGTCGACATTCTGGAAGACGTCACGGGTAAAGCCTTCAACGCGACGCCATCTTTCGCCAGTTCGTTGCTGCGCGATCCGCAGCTTGCCAGCGCATTCCACAAGGCGCACCGCACACTCGAGAGCGGCGCCGGCGCGCTGGAATCCGATGAAAGCATGTTCTCTGTGCTGGCGGTGCTTTTTGCGCGCTACGGCAGCACGATCATCCTTCCCGTCGATACGAAGGAGCGTCGCGCAGGCCCGCGATTACCTCAGTGAGAATTTCGACAGCGATGTCGGATTGGAGGAGCTGGCCAAGGTCGCGGGGCTGAGCCGCGCTCACCTGATCCGCGCTTTCCGCAGGGAGTATCATATTACGCCCCATGCCTTTCTGACCGATCGGCGCATAATCGTTGCCCGCCGATTGCTCCGGGAAGGCCGCATGCCGGCCGATGTCGCCATGGAATGCGGTTTCGCCGATCAGGCGCATTTCACGCGCCACTTCAAATCGCGCACCGGCGTCACGCCGGGCCAGTTCCGCGTGGGCTAGAGCAATTCCAGGAAAAGTGCGCAGCGGTTTTCCGTCCGGAATGCGCTGGGAAATAAAAACATGCAGCATTTTCGCTTTTCTACGAATAGTGAAAACGCTTTGCCGATTCTGGATGGAGCTCTAGTCACTTTCGTTCAATACAGCGCCGGCTGCCGTCGGCTACCTCTCCATCGTTGTTGAAGTGGAGGTTGCCAATGTTGCAGCAAAGCCGGCCGGTCGGCGAATTCAAAGCCGGGATGCGTGCCATTTTTCCGCTGATCGTGGCCGTCCTGCCGATCGGCCTCGTATTCGGCGCGGTTTCGGCGACCAAGGGGCTTTCGCCGCTGGAGACCACGCTGATGAGCGCGCTTGTCTTTGCTGGCGGCTCGCAATTTGTGGCGATGGATATCTGGACACATCCCGCAAGCTGGATTGGCGCCGGCTTCGCGGCCCTGCTCGTCAATGTCAGGCACTTGCTGATGAGTGCTTCGATCGGCACGAAGATGCAATCTTTCGCCGGCATCAAACGCTATATCGCCATTCTGTTTCTCGCCGATGAGATTTGGGCCATGGCGGAATTCCGCGCCGGCACGATGCGACTTACACCCGCCTGGTATGCGGGCATCGTTACGCCCTTCTACTTGACCTGGGTAGGCTCGTCGCTTGCGGGTGCTTTGCTTGGCGCCTTTCTCGGCGATCCCGCCGTCATCGGTCTCGACTTCGCCTTTCCGGCTGTCTTCATCGTGCTAGTCATGGGCTTCTGGAGGGGACCGGAAACCGGCGCGGTGCTTGCTGCAAGCGGAATTGCGGCCGTTGCTGTCCACCAGTTCGTACCCGGTGTCTGGCATATTGCAGCTGGCGCGCTGGCGGGACTGGCAATGGCTTTCTGGAAAGGCAGGGCGCAGGAGCAGGCGGCATGACGCTCGATCTCAACACTCTGCTCGCCATCCTCGCCATGGCTGCCGCAACAATCTTCACCCGTGTTGGCGGTCTCGTCTTGATTCGCTACGTGAAGATTGACGAGCGCCGGCGCACTGCAATCGAAGCCATTCCACCGGCCGTGCTGATGGCTGTCATTGCCCCGACAGCTTTTGCTACCGGTTGGGCGGAGACGCTGGCCTGCGTCGCCACCGCAATCGCCTCCCGCCGCTTGCCGATGCTGGCAAGCATTGTTGTCGGCGTTGCGACGGTGGCTTTACTGCGGGCTGCGGGACTCTGAAGTGTTTCCGGGAAAAGTGCGAAGCGGTTTTCTCTGTCCCAGCGGAACATTGACGCGGCAAGCTTCGTGTCAATGTTCCTCATACTGAAGGAAGGAGGAATCGGCGAGATCGGCGAAGCGGGTGAATTCCGACTGGAAGGCAAGCTTCACCGTGCCCGTCGGTCCGTGACGCTGCTTGGCGATGATGACGTCGGCGGTGCCCTTCACGCGGTCGAACAGGGCTTCCCATTCCGCGTATTTCGGATCGTTCGGATCGCGCGGCTCCTGGTTTTTCACATAATACTCCTCGCGGAACACGAAGAGCACCACGTCGGCGTCCTGCTCGATCGAGCCGGATTCACGAAGGTCCGAAAGCTGCGGCCGCTTGTCGTCGCGGCTTTCGACCGCACGCGAGAGCTGCGAGAGCGCAACGATCGGAACGTTGAGCTCCTTGCCGAGCGCCTTCAGGCCGGTGGTGATCTCGGTGATTTCCTGCACGCGGTTCTCGCCCGACTTTTTCGAGCCGGTCATCAGCTGAACGTAGTCGACGACCAGCACGTCGAGGCCGCGCTGGCGCTTGAGACGGCGGGCGCGGGCGGCGAGTTGGGCGATCGAGATACCGCCGGTCTGGTCGATATAGAGCGGCACCTTCTGCATCATCATCGAGCAGGCCACCAGCTTTTCGAAATCGGCATCGTTGATATCGCCGCGGCGGATCTTCGAGGAGGAGACTTCCGTCTGCTCGGAGATGATACGGGTGGCGAGCTGTTCGGACGACATTTCCAGCGAGTAGAAGCCGACGACGCCGCCGTTCTTCGCCTTGGTGGAACCGTCCGCCTGCACTTCGCCTTCGAAGGCGGCGGCGATGTTGTAGGCGATGTTGGTGGCGAGCGAAGTCTTGCCCATGCCGGGACGTCCGGCAAGGATGATCAAGTCGGAGCGCTGCAGGCCGCCCATCTTGCTGTCCAGTGAATGAATGCCCGTGGAGATGCCCGAAAGACCGCCGTCGCGCTCCTTGGCGACGGCCGCCATGTCGATGGCGAGCGCCACGGCATCGTTGAAGGACTGGAAGCCGCCGTCGTAGCGGCCGTTTTCGGCGAGTTCGAACAGCCGGCGTTCGGTATCCTCGATCTGCGTCTGCGGCGGCATGTCGAGAGGCGCGTCATAGGCGATATTGACCATGTCCTCGCCGATGGTGATCAGCGCGCGGCGCAGCGCCAGATCGTAGATGGCGCGGCCATAGTCTTCCGCATTGATGATCGACACGGCTTCGACGGCGAGGCGCGCGAGATACTGCGCGACCGTCATGTCACCGACCTTTTCGTCCGCAGGCACAAAGCTCTTGATGGTCACCGGGTTGGCGGTCTTGCCCATGCGGATGATGTCGCCCGCGACCTCGAAGATTTTGCGGTGCAGCGGTTCATAGAGATGGATCGGCTTAAGGAAGTCGGAGACGCGGTAATAGGCATCGTTGTTGACGAGGATGGCGCCGAGCAGGGCCTGTTCCGCCTCGATATTGTTCGGCGCTTCGCGATAGTGCTGATCGGCGGGAGCAATGGCGGCGAGCTTTCGCGCAGCTTCGTTCATTTTCCATCTCTTCATGCTTTAGGGTGTCGACTGGTTTGCGACGATCCGATGTCATGGTCAACCGTGCAAATGGGTGTCCACCCGGAGTGGGGCAAATAGGGCTGGCCTATCAACGTTTTTCCACTCGTCCACAGGGACAGATTTCTGCCACGTAAAAAATCTCTTGTGGCCACTTTGCAACGAAAAGATCGACACACGAATCACATATGCAAACTATCCGTGGGGAATATTTTAGCCGGGTCTTTCGCCGTGTACATCAATTGTTGCGGCTATCATGCTTGAAAAGCTGGGAAAATCCGGGTATTTCCTTTGGATTAGGGTAGGATGCTAATAGTATAAAGTTGCAACAATGCCAGGTGCGCCATCAAGACAAGAACTCTTCGACGACCTTTCCGCGTTCAATCGCAAGCTGAGGGCAGCGTTTGACGCTCTCGTTCGCGAACACGGGATGACGCTTTCCCGTGCAAGGGTTTTTCGCAAGCTCTCCCGCCGGGACGGGATCAACCAGAGGGAGCTTGCCGACGAGCTGGAGCTGGAAACGCCGACGCTCGTGCGCATCCTCGATGCCATGGAGGCACAGAACTTCATCGAGCGCCGCGCCGCGATATCCGATCGCCGCGCCAAGCAGATATTCATGACGGAATCCGGAAAAGTCGTCGCCGCCGAAGTCGAGGCTCTTGCCACCGGTGTGCGCGCGGATATCTTGGAGGGGATTTCGGACGAGGACGTCGGCATGGCGCTGAAGGTGATCCGTGCCATGACGGCCAACCTCCAGAATGTGGGCAAATCATGAGGTAGAGTATGAGCGGTGATCCGGGCGCGGTCGCCAACGCGGAAGCCAACGCCGTCCCACCCGCTCCACCGCCTATGCCGGGCTGGAAAGTGCCGCTCTATATTGCGGCATCCGTCATGTTCTTCCTGACCCAGGGTCTGGGTCTCAACCTCGCCTTCGCCAATCTCACGCAGATCCAGGGAACCATCGCGGCGACGACCACCGAATCCGCATGGCTGTCGGCCGCCTATATGGCGCCCAATGTCAGCCTCGCCATCGCGCTGGTGAAGATCCGTCTTCAATATGGCGTGCGCAATTTCGCCGAGGTCAGCATTCTCGGCTTCGTGCTCGCCTCGTTGCTCAATCTCTTCGTCTCCGACCTGCATTCGGCGATCGTCGTTCGCTTCTTGAGCGGCATTGCCGGCGCGCCGCTGTCGACTCTCGGTTTCCTTTATATGCTGGAAGCCTTCGAGCCGGCGAAGAAGATGACGATCGGCGTCAGCCTGGCGATGATGAATACGCTGCTTGCTGCTCCCATCACTCGCCTCGTATCGCCCTCACTGCTGGATTATGGGGAATGGCGCGGCCTTTACACGCTCGAAATGGCGCTGGCGCTGCTGGTCATGCCGATCATCTATCTCTTGCCGCTGACGCCGCCGCCGCGCGTCAAGGTCATCGTTCTGGGCGATATCTTCAGCTATCTCCTTGTGGCGATCGGTTTCGGCTGTCTGGCTGTTGCCCTGTCGGTCGGGCGCCTCTACTGGTGGCTGGAGGTACCATGGCTCGGGGTCGTCTTGGCGATCGCCGTCGCGTCCCTGACCGTTGCGATCGTCGTCGAGCTGAGACGTTCGACGCCTTTGATCGACGTCCGCTGGCTGCTCCGGCCGGAAATCTTGCACCTGACGGCGATCCTTCTGATCTTCCGAATCATTGCCGCCGAGCAGACCTCGGTCGTCATGACCTTTTATCAGAACGCGGTCGGGCTGCTCTACGATCAGCTCTCCATGCTCTATTGGATCATCTTGGCTTTCTCCGTCATCGGCGGTCTCATCTGCACCGTGTTCATGAGCTATGGCTTCAGCTGGCAGATACAGTTCGTCGCACTCGTCCTGATGGGCGTTGGCTGCCTGATGGATTCTCAGGTGACGAACCTGACCCGTCCCGAGCAGATGTATCTCAGCCAGGCGCTGGTCGCAGCCGGCGCGGCTCTCTTCCTGCCGCCATCCATGTCGGAGGGTTTCAAGGCGGCCATCACCAAGGGACCGCCTTATCTGGTGACCTTCTTCGTCGTCTTCACCTTCACGCAGAGCATCGGCGGTCTTATCGGCTCGGCCTTTTACGGCACGCTGATCACCATTCGCGAAAAGTTCCATTCCGCCGTGCTGACCGAGCACGTGCTGCTGACCGATCCGCACGTGGCTAATCGCGTCAGCCAGCTTTCATCCTCCTATGGCAAGGTGATCGGTGATAGTGCGCTTCTGAAGGGGGAGGGGGTGGCGTTGCTCGGCGCGCAGGTTAGCCGTGAGGCCAACATGCTCGCCTATGGAGACGCTTTCCTCGTTGCCGCCGTGATCGCCTTCCTTTCTCTTGCCGGCCTATCCATCCATGTCCTCTTCCGCTTCGTCAGAGCACGTCTGGCCGACGATCGGTTGGAGGTCGTGACATCTAACCAATGAGGATATGAAGTAGCTCCATGTCGAGGCTCGTTCGCTCCCCAATCGAAGTCATCGCCGTTCTCGCTGGTGTCGGCGGTGTCATGCTGGTGCTCTATGCCTGGCACCTGCCACCCTTCAAAACTGCGGTCGAGACCACAGACGACGCCTATGTCAAAGGCTATGTCACGACCATCAGCCCACAGGTCAGCGGCTATATCACCGACGTGCCGATCAAGGACTACAAGCTCGTGAAGGAGGGCGATGTGCTCGCCCAGATCGATAACCGCATCTACAAACAGAAGGTGGCGCAGGCGCATGCCACGCTCGATGGACAGAAGGCGGCGCTGGCCAATTCGCAGCAGCAGGAGCAGGCTGCCAAGGCCGGCATCGTCTCCAGCCAGGCGCAGATCGACAGCGCCAACGCAGCGCTGAAACGTGCCCAGCTTGCCGCCGATCGCGTCACGACGCTGGTCTCCAGAGGGGTGTCGACGACAAGCGATTCCGAACAGGCGCAGGCGACGCTGCAGCAGGCACAGGCATCGGTCAATCAGGCAAAGGCTGCCCTCGACGTCTCCCAGCAGAACCTGACGACGATCATCGTCAATCGCGCCTCGCTCGAGGCAGGCGTCAGCGGTGCGGAGGCTGCCGTGCAGCTTGCCGATATCGATCTGGACAATACGACGATCAGGGCGCCGCAAGACGGCCGCATCGGGGAAATCGGCGTGCGCCTCGGCCAATATGTAACGCCCGGCACGCAGCTGATGAACCTCGTCCCGAAAGACGTCTGGGTCATCGCCAATTTCAAGGAAACGCAGCTTGACGGCATGAAGCTCGATCAGCCTGCCACGATCTCCGTAGATGCGCTCGGGCGTCGCGAGATCAAGGGCCGCATCCAGCGCTTCTCTCCAGCCGCGGGCTCGGAATTCGCCGTCATCAGGCCCGACAACGCTACGGGCAATTTCACCAAGGTCGCCCAGCGTCTCGGCGTCAGGGTCAAGATCGAGGATGGCCAGCCACTGGCGGATCAGCTGGCGCCTGGCATGTCCGTGGTCGTTTCGATCGACAAGGATTCGGCGCCTCTGCCGGAGATTAAGGATAACGACTGACCGAGGGGTTCTCTCTATCCTCTGCCAGAAAACAAGAAAGCCTGGGTCGGAAGACCCAGGCTTTCTTTCATTCGTAATCTTGAGAAGGCTTGAGGATCAAGCTTCTTCGTCGCCGTCGCGGTCAGCTTCCGGATCGAAGAAGTCTTCCGGACGCAGAGCGTCTTCGTCAACGCCGTAGATGGCGTCGGCGGAGGTGAGGGTTTCACCCTTGGCCTGACGCTCGGCTTCTTCAGCGGAACGAGCGACGTTGAGCTGAACGTGGATTTCGACTTCGGAGTGAAGTGCGATAGCAACGTCGTGCAGGCCGATGGCCTTGATCGGCGTGTTCAGGTGAACCTGGCTGCGGCCGATGTTGAAGCCTTCTGCGGCGAGGATTTCGACGACGTCGCGAGCAGCGACCGAACCGTAGAGCTGGCCGGTTTCGCCAGCCGAGCGAACGACGATGAAGGACTTGCCGCCGAGAACGTCGGCAACCTTCTGGGCTTCGCTCTTGCGCTCGAGGTTACGGGCTTCGAGCGTTGCACGTTCGGCTTCGAAACGAGCCTTGTTGGCGGCGTTGGCGCGCAGTGCCTTGCCGAGCGGCAGCAGGTAGTTACGGGCAAAGCCGTCGCGAACCTTGACGGTTTCGCCCATCTGGCCGAGCTTGGAGATGCGTTCGAGAAGAATGACTTCCATTTTCGTTGTTCCTTTCGATATCAGATTTTCGTGTTTTGTTTGGGTGTGTCGGCATCCTTGTTCGGGGTCAGCGATATCGCCTTGCGGGTATCGTAGAGGCCGAGAACAAGGATGATGAAGAGCGGCAGCGTCAGCACGAAGGTCATCAGGTAGCAGATGATCAGCACCGGCAGGCGCCAATCCTTGCCGCGTGTCCGGTAATGCAGCGATGCGAAGCCGGAAACGATGAAGCCCGCGCCGAAGGCACCGAGCACGGCGGCGGCGATGAGGGCCAGGACGCCACCGAAGAAGATCGCGACGATTGCCGCGAGAAAGACGAAGATCGCATTGCGGTTCATGCGCAGCGCCGAGGGAATGTCCTCGCGCGGACGCAGATTGTGGCTCGAAGCCGCGACGATGCGGGTCGCCACATAATAGGCAGCCAGCAGCATCATGACCCAGATCATGCCCCAGGCAATCGGGATCATGTAGAGCATCAGCGACTTCATCTTCGCGATCGCAATCGGATTGAGCTGAAGATCGGGAGATTGCTGGCTCATCGCGCCGATGTAGGCGTCGACGACCTGGCCCACCAGATCGGCGCCATAGCCCATGACTGCGCCGGCGACGATGATGACGACCGCGGCGAGACCGCACAGGTGCAGCATGATGTCGGAGAGCGGATACCAGGCCATCAGATTGTCCGGTCCGCCGAGTTCGGAGGCGGGACGCGCCAAATTGGCGAGATGGCTGAGCCATGCGGGGATCAGCGTCAGCAGCAGGACAAACAGCCCGAAATAGATCGAGGGCCCGATGATCGTGCCGACGATGCCGGCCGCCGCGACGGCGACGATGACGGCCATATTGCCCCAGCCGAGGCCGACGATCAGGATCGGAAGAGCGGAAAGCGCGCCGAACAGGATGAACAGCAATGGCTGCACCGTCGCGCCATACACGAGTAGGGCGGCGGTCAGACCGGCGAGTGCGCCGATGCCAAGCTCTTTTGCGTTCAACTTTTTCACGTCGCTGTCCTGCTTCGTATCGAGCAGTTAGAGGATGCCTTCGCCACGCGGGCCTGAAAGCCGTCCCCAACATGGGGTTTTAAGGTTCCGATCCGCGCCCATCGCGAAAGGGAGAAGGGAAGGCATCGCTGCCTTCCCCTTATTCATTCGGCGTCAGGCGCTATTAGGCGACGACGTAGGGCAGCAGGCCGAGGAAACGGGCGCGCTTGATCGCCTGGGCGAGTTCGCGCTGCTTCTTCTGGGAAACGGCCGTGATGCGGGACGGAACGATCTTGCCGCGCTCGGAAATGTAGCGCTGCAGGAGACGAACGTCCTTGTAGTCGATGCGCGGCGCATTGGCGCCCGAGAACGGGCAGGTCTTGCGGCGGCGATGGAACGGACGGCGGACCGGTGCGGAGGAAACTTCAGACATTCTCAAATCTCCTTATACGCGGTCTTCGCGCGGACGGCGCGGACGGTCTTCGCGGTCACCACGATCCGGGCGCGGACCACGATCGCCGAAGCTGCGCTCCGGGCGGTCGCCATCGCGGCGCGGACGGTCGTCACGGTCGCGCTTCTGCATCATGGCCGACGGGCCGTCTTCGTGCTTTTCAACAGCGATCGTCATGTAACGCAGGACGTCTTCGCTGATGCGCATCTGGCGTTCCATTTCCTGGATCGCAGCTGCCGGAGCATCGATGTCCATCAGGGCGTAGTGAGCCTTGCGGTTCTTCTTGATGCGGTAGGTGAGGGACTTGAGGCCCCAGTTCTCGATACGCCCGACTTTACCGCCGTGAGCTTCGATGACACCCTTGTACTGTTCTACGAGGGCGTCGACCTGCTGAGCGGAAATATCCTGTCGGGCAAGGAATACATGTTCGTAAAGAGCCATGACAGCTTTGCCTTTCTTGCGTTGGTCTGAACCCGATATTCGGCGGCTAAGCCTCAACGACTGCTCCTGATAGGGTAGACCCAAGCAAGAAAAGCGTTTCCGAGACGGTCGAGAGCGGAGACACGGGAGGCTGGAACGCTTCCGTTCCGACGATTTCCTCACGGAAACCGGCCCTCCGTTCAGCCACCAGCCAGAAGACCGGGTTGCGAACAGGGCGGCTTATACGGATTTTTCTCCGAAAGGCAAGGGTGGGAGCGAAATTATGCCGTTTTGCCCGGAAGCGGCCTCGATCCTCGGGCCAAATCGTGAGCTCCCGCCTGTCGCAGCGTTGCACCCGCCGCGCGCTCCCATATGATGAGAGGCGAATTGCAGCAATAGGGATAGTTCATGCGCATCTTTCTCGTTCGGCACGGCGAATCCCTCGGTAACATCGATGACCGGGCCTACCGGCAGTTCGGTGACCACAATGTTCCGCTGACGAAATGGGGCTATCGGCAGGTGTTGACGGCGGGGCAGGCGGTTGCCGCCTATCTGAAAGGGCTGCCATCAGCCGAATTGCGTAAACTGAGCGTCTGGTATTCGCCCTTCCTGAGGACACGGCAGAGCAAGGATGCTTTGCTGGAGATCTTGCCGGCCGATCTCATCCAGGATGTCAGGGAGGATTATCTGCTGCGCGAGCAGGATTTCGGGCTCTTTACCGAAATCTACGACCACGCCGAGCAGAAGCGGAAATTCCCCGACGAATTCGAGAAATGGGCGCGGCTGCGCAACAATAACGGCAAGTTCTATGCGCGCCCGCCGGACGGCGAGAGCCGTGCCGACGTCGCCCAGCGCGTCCGCCTGTTCCTGCAGACCGTCATGCACGACGCCGAAAACGGCAAAAACAATGTCATCATCGTTGGCCACGGCGTCACCAACCGCGCCTTCGAAATGAACTTCCTGCACCATCCGGTCGATTGGTTCGAGCGCTCGGACAATCCGGGAAACGCCGATGTCACCTTGATCGAGGGGCGAAGTTCGGAGGGTTATCGCTCGATCCTGCTTCACAAGTCAGTTGATCGCGTGAAAGGGCAGGATGAGTTGCGCGAGGCCTATGGTTCGGAACTGACGATTGCGCCGAAGGCGGAGCAGTAGATCGCTCGCCGTTGGTTTGGGTTTTCCCGCTGATATATAGGCCTGCTTTTATATCAGGCGCGAGGCCCAACCTTTCGAACATGCGCTGCAATCATGACTTGTGAAGCGACTGGACCTATGGAATTCATGGCTTGGCTGAGATGGGGGTGGGCTGTGAGGATAGTAAGGAAAAGTTTTGCTTTGGGGGGCGTTGCTTTGGGCCTTGCCCTTCTCGGTCAGGATGCTGCGGCACAGTTGAGCTACGACGTTCGAACCGCGGATGACGGAATTACCTATATCACGGTGAATGGCAGCTTCGAGGCCGACGATGATTTGAGCCTATTTCGCGATAAGGCTGTTTCCAGCCATGCTATTTACGTCGGCTTCAATAGCGGCGGTGGAAATGTCTACAAAGCATTGGAACTCGGCCGGCTGATTAGATCTCTGGGGCTCAGCACACTCGCTGTAAGAAGCGCCGAATGCTCCTCAGCTTGTTCCCTGTCATTTCTTGGCGGAGTAGGTCGTTTTGCCCACCCGGGCTCGATCGGCGTTCACAAATCTTCGTTCAGCGATACAAAAGGGATGGACGTCGAGGCTGCTGTTGCAGCCGTACAGCAACAGACCGCTGATGTGATCGCCTACATGAATGAAATGGGCGTCGATCCGGGTTTGCTGCAACTCACGCTCAAGTACGACAGAAACGATATGCGCTACCTATCCTCGAGCGAAATGACGCAGTTTCGGGTAACGACCGTGTCATATCAGGAGCTTCAGGAGTTCGAAGCAAAGTCGTCGTCTAACAAGGCTCCGCCGGCGAGTGCTGAAGCGCGTAAGGCAGCTCAGCCACTGAGCGAGGATTCGCCGCTTCTGCAAGTTCCAACCCCAAGAAGCGGCATTGTTCAAGACGACACAGGGGCGGCCCTGCTAAAGACCAGCCGGGACATGAGCGCCAAGACGATTGCCACTTTTCCCAATGGGAGCGAGTTGACGATCAAGAAGAGCATCGGCGACTGGTATCGTGTGTCGATCGGCAAAAAGTCCGGCTATATGCGTCAGACGTCGGTGTGGGTGCGCGAATTCGAAGAAAATCACTTTGGCAAACAATATATCGAAATAGCCGTCGATCCGTTGTTGAAGACTGCTGTACAGTTGGCCAAGGGGGCAAACCCTCCCATGGCCGTCCATTTGACCGTCCAGGGCCGGTATGCCATTACCATTAAGGACGCCTACGATAAAAATATCGCCCCGCTGGTATATCAGCACCTTATGGGGAGTAAAAAGATCCCCCTCAGTGCAATTATCACCCACGGCAACAACTACGTTCGCGAAATCTGCTGCGGCGCTCCCACCGCAACAGCCGAATAAGCGGACAAACTTGCCCGCTTTTTCATTTTGAATCCTACCGGCGCACTCTTCACATCGGCATCGGATACTTGCGATGCACCTGCTCGATCTCGGCCAATGCCTCTTCCGGCAGCGTCACATAAGCCGAGGCGATATCGGTTTCCAGCTGCGCCATCGTCGTCGCACCGATGATGACCGAAGCCATGAAGGGCTTGGTGAGGCAGTAGGCCAGTGCCAGCTTCGACGGGTCGATGCCGTATTTGGCGGCGATTTCCAGATAAGCCTTTACGGGCGGTTCCTGCAGCGGCTGCAGGCGGCCGCCGATGTCTTGGTTGATCGAGCCGCGCGAGCCGGCCGGGCGGGCGCCGCCGACATATTTCCCGGTGAGGATGCCGCCGGCAAGCGGCGAATAGGCAAGCAGGCCGACATCTTCGTGATGCGAAAGCTCGGCCAGATCAAGGTCGAAATGCCGGTAGAGCAGGTTGTATTCGTTCTGCGTGGTGGCGACGCGCGGCAGGCCCTTCTGCTCGGCAATCGTCAGATATTTCTGGATGCCCCAGGTCGTTTCGTTCGACAGGCCAATGGCGCGGATCTTGCCGGCTTTCACCAGCTCACCCATCGTCTCCAGGATCTCGGTGATTTCGGCGATCACCTTCTCACGATCCTGATTGAAGGGATTGTAGCGCCAGTTCTGGCGGAAATGGAAATGGCCGCGGTTCGGCCAGTGGACCTGGTAGAGGTCGATATAATCGGTCTTCAGCCGCTTCAGGCTGGCATCAACAGCCGCATTGATATTGGCGGCATCCGGACCCTGTCCCCCGCGCAGATATTCGCGACCCGGGCCGGCGACCTTGGTGGCGAGCACGACATCCTTACGTTTGCCGGTCTTTTCGAACCAGGTGCCGATATATTCTTCCGTGCGGCCTTGCGTCTCTGGGCCAACAGGCGTCGTCGGATACATTTCGGCCGTGTCGAAGAAATTGATGCCTTTGTTGACGGAATAGTCCATCTGCTCATGCGCTTCGGCTTCGCTGTTCTGCGTGCCCCAGGTCATGGTGCCCAGGCAAATCTGCGAAACGGAAATATCGGTGCGGCCTAAATTCTTATATTTCATGGGAAAACCTTGGGGGATGGGAGAAAGCCAAAATGAATGAGGTGGCGAGAATTTAGGCCTGATCTGAGCGAGCGCAAGAAAAAAATCATTGCGCTTCGCAGCCGCAAAAGCCTGTGGCTGCAGGGCTTGCACTATTGACTCCGCCGCAAACAATGTCATTGGGAAGCAAAACGACCCCCAAAAGGACGCTTTATAATGACTGTTGCTTTCACATTTCCCGGCCAGGGCAGCCAAGCCGTCGGCATGGGCAAGGACCTTGCCGACAATTTCGCCGAAGCGCGCGCCGTCTTCGAGGAAGTCGATGAAGCGCTCGGTGAAAAGCTCTCCGACGTCATCTTCAACGGCCCGGAGGAAACGCTGACCTTAACGGCCAATGCGCAGCCGGCGTTGATGGCCGTGTCGATGGCCGTGATCCGCGTGCTACAGGCGCGTGGCCTCGATCTGAAGAGCAAGGTCGCCTATGTCGCCGGCCACTCGCTCGGTGAATATTCCGCGCTCTGTGCCGCCGGCACCTTCTCGCTTGCCGACACGGCACGCCTGCTGCGCATCCGCGGCAACGCCATGCAGGCGGCAGTGCCCGTTGGCGTCGGCGCCATGGCCGCGATCATCGGGCTCGAACATGCCGATGTCATTGCCGTCTGTGCTGAAGCATCCGCGCTCGGCGCCTGCCAGATCGCCAACGACAATGGCGGCGGCCAGATCGTCATCTCCGGCGAGAAGGCTCCGGTCGAAAAGGCGGCCGAGCTTGCGACCGCCAAGGGCGCAAAGCGCGCCATTCTGCTGCCGGTTTCCGCACCCTTCCATTCGACGCTGATGGCGCCGGCCGCAGATGCCATGCGCGAGGCGCTGGCCGGGGTTGCCAAGTCCAATCCGGTCGTGCCTGTCATCGCCAACGTCCGGGCGGCTCCGGTCACTGATGCCGAGGAGATCGCCAAACTTCTCGTCGAGCAGGTCACCGGTCAGGTGCGCTGGCGTGAGACGGTGGAATGGTTTGCCGCCAACAATGTGACAACATTGTATGAAATTGGCGCCGGTAAGGTGCTGACGGGCCTCGCTCGTCGTATCGACAAGACGGTCAACGGCATCACCGTCAACAATGCCGCTGATATCGACACGGCGCTCGCCGCATTGCTCGGCTGACATATTCAAGGAACGAGGGACACACATGCTTGATTTGACCGGCCGCAAGGCCCTGGTAACCGGTGCATCCGGTGGCATCGGCGAAGAAATTGCCCGGCTCCTGCACAAGCAGGGCGCCATCGTCGGCCTGCACGGCACGCGCGTCGAAAAGCTCGAGACGCTGGCCTCCGAACTCGGCGATCGCGTCAAGATTTTCCCGGCCAACCTGTCGGACCGCGACGAGGTCAAGGCGCTCGGCGCCAAGGCTGAGGAAGAGCTCGGCGGCGTCGATATTCTCGTGAACAATGCCGGCATCACCAAGGACGGCTTGTTCGTTCGCATGAGCGACGAGGACTGGGACGCCGTGCTGGAAGTCAACCTGACCGCCGTCTTCCGCCTGACACGCGAGCTGACCCATCCGATGATGCGCCGCCGCTATGGCCGCATCATCAACATCACCTCCGTTGTTGGCGTGACCGGCAATCCCGGCCAGGCGAACTACTGTGCCTCCAAGGCCGGCATGATCGGCTTCACCAAGTCGCTGGCGCAGGAAATCGCGACCCGCAACGTCACGGTCAACTGCGTTGCCCCCGGCTTCATCGAAAGCGCGATGACGGGCAAGCTGAACGACAAGCAGAAGGAAGCCATCATGGGCGCCATCCCCATGAAGCGCATGGGCACGGGCGCGGAAGTCGCTTCCGCCGTCGCCTATCTCGCTTCCTCGGAAGCAAGCTACGTCACGGGTCAGACGATCCATGTCAACGGCGGCATGGCGATGATCTAAAGGAATTGCTGTTGAAGGGAACTTTCCCTCCAATAGCATGTTGAGCAACCCGGAGCCGGCTATTTTCTGGCTTTGCGACGGACTTAAACCGTGTTAAGCGGGCCATGACTGTGAACAGTCGTCCGGAAAATTCAGGCGGACTGGGCCACATTCAAGGCGCTGGGCCGGATCTCAATGCCGGGTTGAACGGGTTTGCCAGCGGCGTCGGAACAGATGCTGCAGGTTTGAATTAGGGTAGGGATGTCACAAGGCATTCTCATCAGGACATAAGGTCGAGGAAACCGACATGAGCGATATCGCAGAACGCGTAAAGAAAATTGTTGTTGATCATCTTGGCGTTGACGCCGACAAGGTTGTTGAAAGCGCAAGCTTCATCGACGATCTGGGTGCGGACTCGCTCGACACCGTCGAACTGGTCATGGCCTTCGAAGAAGAATTCGGCGTTGAAATTCCGGACGACGCTGCTGACTCGATCCTGACGGTCGGCGACGCGGTAAAGTTCATTGAAAAGGCTCAGGCCTAATCTTTCGCGCTTTTTGAAGGGGCGGGCTGAAGAGTCCGCCCTATTTCGTCCGGCGAAGCCGGACGAAGCAAGTTCATACGCATATCATCATAAAAAGACGGGGGTCTGCGGGCGATGAGACGTGTCGTTATCACGGGTACCGGCATGGTATCACCTTTGGGCTGTGGCACTGAGGTGTCCTGGACGCGTTTGCTCGCTGGGCACAATGGCGCACGCCTCGTGACCGAATTCGAGGTCGAAGATCTCGCGGCAAAGATTGCCTGCCGCATCCCTGTCGGCGATGGCACCGACGGCACCTTCAATGCCGACGATTGGATGGAGCCGAAGGAACAGCGCAAGGTCGATCCCTTCATCATCTATGGCATGGCGGCCGCCGATATGGCGCTGGCCGATGCACGCTGGCATCCGGAAACGGATGAGGATCAGATTGCAACGGGCGTCATGATCGGCTCGGGCATCGGTGGCCTCGAAGGCATCGTCGAAGCCGGCTATACGCTGCGCGACAAGGGTCCGCGCCGCATTTCGCCCTTCTTCATCCCCGGTCGCCTCATCAATCTCGTGTCCGGCCAGGTTTCGATCCGTCACAAGCTGCGCGGCCCGAACCATGCGGTCGTCACCGCATGCTCGACCGGTGCACACGCGATCGGCGATGCCGCCCGCCTGATCATGCTCGGCGATGCCGATGTCATGGTGGCAGGTGGTGCCGAAGCCCCGGTCTGCCGTATCTCGCTCGCGGGCTTTGCCGCCTGCAAGGCGCTGTCGACGGACTACAACGATACGCCGCAGAAGGCCTCGCGCCCCTATGACCGCGATCGTGACGGCTTCGTCATGGGCGAGGGTGCCGGTGTCGTCGTTCTCGAAGAGCTGGAACATGCCAAGGCGCGCGGCGCCAAGATTTACGCCGAAGTCGTCGGCTACGGTCTCTCGGGCGATGCGCATCACATCACCGCTCCGTCGGAGGACGGCGAAGGTGCTTTCCGCTGCATGACCTCCGCGCTGAAGCGCGCCGGCCTGACCCCGGCCGATATCGATTACATCAATGCCCATGGCACATCGACCATGGCCGATACGATCGAGCTTGGCGCTGTCGAGCGGCTGGTCGGGGATGCCGCGCCGAGGATTTCCATGTCGTCCACCAAGTCGGCGACCGGCCATCTTCTCGGCGCCGCTGGCGCCATCGAAGCGATCTTCGCAACGCTCGCCATTCGCGACAATATCGCCCCGCCGACGCTCAATCTGGATAATCCGGAGCGCGAGACCGCCATCGATCTCGTTCCGCACAAGGCCCGCAAGCGCGAAATCAACGTCGCGCTGTCGAACTCCTTCGGCTTCGGCGGCACGAATGCGTCGCTTGTCCTGCGCCGCTATGAGGCTTAATAACAACGCGTAACTGTTGGGGCGAGAGTGCCTTGCGGCAATCTCGCCCGCATCCTTGATTGTTGCTGCGCCTTCGTCTTTCTCGGGAATACGGTGCGGACGTCTGATCGGTCGAAGTCGGAGCCTGAAGTTCCGCCTTATCTTCTGAACCTGCTTTTTGCCGCATTGCTTGGCCAAAGAGCAGGCAATGACAAAAGGGAAGGGATTGCCGGTGAGCGATACGAACCAGAGCAACGGAACTGCGAACGGGCAGAAAGGACCGATTATCCCGAAATCGGCCAATGAGGCCCTGCGTCCGGAGCGTGTTCCGGATCCGCCGAAGCGTTCGCGCAAAGCCCGCAGTCAGATGGTCATCTTCCTGAACTTCCTGATGACGCTGGCGGTTTTTGTCGCCGTTGCCGCTATCGGCGGTGCTTATTACGCGTTTTCGATCTATCAGGGTCCCGGTCCGCTGACGACCAATACCAATTTCATCGTTCGCAATGGCGCCGGTCTCAGCGAGATCGCCAATCGTCTGGAATCCAACAACATCATCACGGATCAGCGCATCTTTCGCTGGCTGACGGCCACCTATCTGCATGATGGCGAAACCCTTCGTGCCGGCGAATACGAAATCAAGGCCGGCGCTTCCATGAAGGACATCATGGAGCTGCTGAAGTCCGGCAAGTCGATCCTCTATTCGGTCACTTTGCCGGAAGGGCTCACCGTGCGGCAGATGTTCAACAAACTGCAGGCCGATGTCGTGCTGGAAGGCGATCTGCCGTCGGCTTTGCCGCCGGAAGGCAGCCTGAGACCGGACACCTATAAATTCACGCGCGGCACCAAGCGCACCGAAATCATTCAGCAGATGGCGGCGGCACAGACGAAGCTGGTCGACCAGATCTGGGAGAAGCGCGATTCGAGCGTCCAGCTGGCCAACAAGCAGGATTTCATCACGCTGGCTTCCATCGTGGAGAAGGAAACCGGCCTGGCGGACGAGCGCGCCCATGTCGCGTCGGTCTTCCTGAATCGACTGGGCAAGGGCATGCGCCTGCAGTCTGATCCTACAGTCATCTATGGCCTCTTCGGTGGTGAGGGAAAGCCGTCCGATCGCCCGATCTATCAGTCGGACCTGAAGAAGGACACGCCCTATAATACCTATCTTATCAAGGGTTTGCCGCCGACGCCGATCGCGAATCCGGGCAAAGATGCTCTGGAGGCCGTCGCCAACCCCTGGAAGACGCAGGACCTCTATTTCGTGGCTGATGGCACCGGCGGGCATGTCTTTGCAGCGACGCTGGATGAGCACAATGCCAATGTCAGACGCTGGCGCAAGCTCGTTGCGGAAAAGGGCGAAGATCCCAGCGCCATTGCCGTTGATGGCCAGCCTGATGACGCTGCCGTAGCCCCTGGCTCGGGCGCGCAGCAGAAGAAAAAGACCAACTAATCCTCACCGCGTCGTGGTCTGGATAGAGAGCCCGGCGCGGATTCACTTTACATTGGCCCATAATCCGAAGATTTTCGTTGGATTGGGGATAGGAACTATCGGAGGCTTGCATGGCATTGCAGTCCATGACCGGCTTTGCCCGGCGTGAGGGAACGAGTGGTCGTGGCCGCTGGGTATGGGAGCTGCGTTCGGTTAACGGCAAGGGGCTGGATGTCCGCCTGCGCTTGCCGCCGGGCCTGGAGCGCCTCGAAACGGATGTCCGCAAGTCGATTGCCGATCGGCTCTCACGCGGCAATCTTCAGGTCAGCCTGTCGCTCTCCGTGGAGGAGAGCCGTGTCGAGGTGGTCGTCAACCAGGATGCGCTGACGGCGGTTCTGGCGCTGCGCGATCAGTTGGTCGGCATCGTCGATCCCGCGCCGCTGCGGCTGGAAAGCCTGATGGCTGTGCGCGGACTGGTAGAATTCAAGGAAGCCGAAGAGGATGAGGATGCGGTCGCTGCACGCGACGCCGATATCATGGCCGGCCTTGAGGCAGCACTTGGCGATCTCCGCGACATGCGCCGGCAGGAGGGCGATGCACTCGGCAAGGTTCTGCATGGCCATGTCGCGACGATCGAGACGCTGACATCAACGGTCGAGCGCGATCCCTCCCGCTCGCCACAGGAAATTGCCGCGAGATTGGCGACGCAGGTTGCAATGCTTCTGGACGGCTCGTCGGGTCTCGACCGTGATCGGCTTCATGCCGAGGCTGCCCTTCTCGCCACCAAGGCCGATCTGCGTGAGGAGATCGATCGTCTGAAGGCGCATGTGGCTGCTGCGCGCGATCTCATGTCGAAGGGTGGCCCTGTCGGCCGCAAGCTTGATTTTCTTGCACAGGAATTTAACCGGGAATCGAATACCATCTGTTCGAAATCGAATGCAGCGGCCGTGACGGCCGCTGGCATCGAGCTGAAAGTGGTAATCGACCAGTTCCGCGAACAGGTCCAGAATTTGGAGTAGGCCATGAAGCCGGCGACATCCACATCCATTCCGATCGCCCGCCGTGGGCTGATGCTTGCCATCTCCTCACCGTCCGGCGCAGGCAAATCCACGATCGCGCGTAACCTGCTGGAGAAGGATGGCGAAGTCAGCCTCTCTGTTAGCGTCACGACCCGACAGCGGCGGCCGAGCGAGATCGAAGGCGTTCACTATCATTTCGTCTCGCAGCGCGAATTCGAGCGTCTTCGCGATTCCGACTCCTTGCTCGAATGGGCCGAGGTGCATGGCAATTTCTACGGCACGCCGCGCGAGCCGGTAGAGGTGGCGATGGCGGAAGGTCGCGACATGCTCTTCGACATCGACTGGCAGGGTGCCCAGCAGCTGCAGGAGAAGATGCCGGCCGATGTCGTCTCCATCTTCGTGTTGCCGCCAACCATGACCGAACTGCAATCGCGCCTGCATCGCCGCGCCGAGGATTCCGAAGAGGTGATCGCCAGGCGTCTTGCAAATTCAAGGGCCGAAATCGCCCATTGGCGCGAATATGATTATGTCATTATCAATGACGACCTGACCCTGGCCTTCAATGCCGTTCAGTCGATCGTCAAGGCCGAACGCCTGCGTCGCGACCGGCGACATGGCATGTTCGATTTCGTTCGGGATTTGCTGGAAGAAACGCCGAAGCTTTAAGCTTACAGGCAATTCGCCAGCCGGCAGAATTCTTCCACCGAAAGCGTTTCGGCGCGGCGCTGCGGGTCGATATCGGCCTTCAGCAGCAGCGCTTCGCCGCCAAGCGGCTTCAGGCTCTGGCGCAGCATCTTGCGACGCTGGCCGAAGGCTGCCTGCGTGACCTTCTCCAGCTTGTCGACGGCGCAGGGAATTGGGTTTTCGTTCGGCGTCAGATGCACCACCGTCGACGTGACCTTCGGCGGCGGTGTGAAGGCTTGCGGGGATATGTCGAAGGCCATGTGGGCTTTAGTCCGCCAGCCGCAGAGCACGCCGAGCCTGCCATAGTGATCGTCATCCTCCTGGGCCACGATGCGCTGGCCGACTTCCTTCTGGAACATCAGGGTCAGGGATTGCCAGAAGGGTGGCCATTGCGCGGGCAGGAGCCAGTTCACCAGAAGCTGTGTCCCGACATTATAGGGCAGGTTGGCGATGATCTTGACCGGTCCTTGCGGGGCAAGGGCGGCGAAATCCGTCTTCAGCGCATCGCCTTCGATCACCTCAAGTCGGCCGGGATAGTGATCGGCGATTTCCGCCAGTGCCGGCAGGCAGCGTGCATCGCGCTCGACGGCGATGACTTTGGTGGCGCCGAGCGCCAGGATGGCGCGCGTGAGGCCGCCCGGCCCAGGCCCGACCTCGAAGACGGTAGCGCCCTCGAGTGATCCGGCTGTACGCGCGACCTTCTGGGTCAGATTAAGGTCGAGAAGGAAATTCTGGCCAAGCGCCTTGCGTGCATCCAGGCCATGGCGTTGGATCACGTCACGAAGGGGTGGCAGGCCATCCAGTGCAGCCATCAGCGATTGTTTCCGGTCTTGCTGCTGATCTCACTCGCCAGCTTGAGGGCGGCCACCAGACTGTCCTCCTTGGCGATGCCCTTGCCGGCGATGCCGAAGGCCGTGCCGTGATCCGGGGACGTGCGGACGAAAGGTAAGCCGAGCGTGACATTGACGGAATCGTCAAAGCCGAGGGCTTTGGCGGGAATCAAGGCCTGATCGTGGTACATGCAGACGGCGACATCGTAACGCCGACGGGCTTCGTCATGAAACATGGTGTCGGCGGGCAGGGGGCCGAATGCGTCGATGCCCTCGGAGCGGAGCCTATCGATCGCTGGCCGGACGATTTCGTCGTCTTCCTTGCCGAGTGCGCCATTCTCTCCGGCATGCGGATTGAGGCCGGCAACCGCAAGGCGTGGCTTGGAAATGCCGAACCGGCTGCGCAGATCATGATCGGTGATCCGGCAGGTTTCGACGATCAGATCGGAGGTCAGCGCTTCAGGCACCTCCTTCAGCGGAATATGGATGGTCACCGGGATGGCACGAAGCTTCGGACCGGCAAGCAGCATCACGGGCATGACCGGCTTTCCGGTCGCATGCGTTGCGAGATCCGCCAGGAACTCCGTATGGCCGGGAAAGCCGAAGCCGGCGTCGTAGAGCACCGATTTGGCGATCGGGTTGGTGACGACGGCAGATGTCCGGCCGCTCATGCTGAGGGAAACGGCTGTTTCGATGGCGGCAATCGTGCCCTTGGCGGTCGCCACATGCGGTTCGCCCGCGATCACATCCATTCCGGCCTCGATCGGCAGGATCGGCAGCGCATCGGGAAAGATGCCGCTTGCATTCGCCGGATCGGCGATTGCGAGCGGTACGGTCAGGCCTAGCTGCGAGGCCCGTGCCGTAAGCACGGCAGCATCGCCAAGAAACAGGAAGGGCGGCAAATCCAGCTCGCCGCGGCGGAGCCAGGCGGCGAGCGTGATATCGGGACCTATGCCGGCCGGATCCCCCTGCGTGAGCGCGAGGGGGAGAGAAGAGCGCGGTGGCATTGTCAATCAGCGATAGACGATCTGCGCCTTGGAGCGCAGCTCATCCATGTATTTCTTGTCGTTGGCGCTCACACCCGTTGCCTTGTCCTTGCCGATATCCTCGGCACGGAATACGGCAGCGGCGGCAACGTCGTCGTTCACCTGGCGCTGCGAGCAAATGGCAACATATTCGACGCCACGATCGGTCACGATCGGAGCTGTGGTGTTGCCGGATGCTTTTTCCAGCAGCGGCTTCCACATTTCCGGAACCTCCGGCGCGAGCACGCGGCCGAGATCCTGGACGGAGACGTCATGCATGGTTGCGGCAAAGACCTTCGCCTGGTCGCAGCCCGGAAATTTGGATCGCGATGCCTCGGCCTCGGATTTGCGCTGGTTCAGAATGGCGTTCCGCTTTGCAACCGGGACGACGAAGACGATCTGTTTCAGGAAATACTCCGTCGTGACCGGCTTCGTCTTATTTTCCGTCATGCGCGTCACGAGATCGTCGTTCGACATCCGGCTTCTTGCGCCGAAGCGTGCATTGACGACCCGCGGCCAGCTCATGGAAACCGCGATATAGGATTTGAAGTGATCGACACCGACGCCGGCCTTTTCAAGAATTTGGCCGAGCTGCGCCGGCGTCATCTTGTTGCTGGAGGCGAAACGGCCGAAGGCAGCATCGACGTCCGTCGTCGAAACGGACATGCGCAGGCGAGAGATCTCGGCACGCTTCAGCGTTTCGTCGACAAGCTGATCCTTGGCGAGCTTGTTCAGATCGCCTTTCTGGCGCTGCAATTTGAGGAAGGCGACGCGCTTGGCAATGTCGCCGGATGTGATCACCTGGCTATTGACGAGGACCTTCACTTCGCTTGCTGCGAAAGCAACATCGCTGCTCGGCACGGCGAAGCTCGCCATAACCAAGGCTGCGGCTCCGAACAGCAGAGCGCGCATCGGTGTCTTTCCAGAAAACATCAACTACCCCTTCCCAAAGGTATTTCCTGCCAGCATTGTGCCGTTTTGGCATATCTGTCGCGCAATACGGCAGCTTTGCGCCACATGTCTACATCAAGCGCGATGAATTGCAAAATCCTTGCGGCGAAACAATGACGCCGGCAGCGGCAAGCTGCATCAACGCAAAAGAGCCGGCGGTGAAGCCGGCTCCGTGCAGTTTCGAACTCTATCAGAACGTTGCGTCCTGAACGCTGCCGAGGTTGACATCGCCAAGCGTACGGAAGGTTAGGCGGGCGCCGATCGACCAGTCGCTTGCCGAACTGGCGGTCGTATCCTTCTTGTCGAGGAATGACACGGTGAAGATCGTGCATTCGTCCTCGTAGGAAAGACCGACGCCCTGGCGGGTAATATCATTGCTGTTGAGGTCGTAGCTGACCGTGCCGAAAACCGACCAGTATTCCTTGAACTTGATCTGCGCACGCGTCTGGATTTCGTCCTGGTTGCTGGTGAAGCCATACTGCGGCTGGGCAGCAATATGCGTGTAGATCAAGGATGTCTGGAACACATCGTTCGAGAAGCCGACTGCCGTATCCCCGCGACGGAAGGCAAAATCCTTCTCGTCGAAGCGGTAGGACTGCGACAGCGAAATACCCTGCGGCGTCGTCAAGCCGAACATGGTGACGTAGTCGGAACGGGTGGTTTCAAGTCCCGAATCCGAACCTACGCCAGCTAGATCAGTCGATGCGAACGAGTTTCGTCCGGCTAGCTGATAGGATTGGCCGAAAATGTGCTGCAACTTGTAGCCATTGTCGAAGCTACCCGTGTAGCGCCACCCGACATTGGCACGCGTGCCGCCCTCGACGCGGTCGAAGCCCGAGAACTTGTCACGATCGAACAGGTTGGTTGCATCGAAGACAAAGCTCTGCGCGTCCTCGTTGGGCAGCCGCCCGGCAAGCTGCTCGTCCGGACGCACATAGATTTGTGCGATCGGCTCGAACACGTGCGTGCTGTTGCTCGTCGTGATGAGGAACGGATACTTGGCTTCGAGGCCGAGGGTCGCCATGCCGCGCGCGGCATAGTCGCTATTGTCATAATTGCCGGAGTAGGTACCGGCCGCAGGCCCGTTCATGTCGAGGCCGTAGACGTCACCACGAAGTGCCGCCAGTGGCGTCAAAACGAGGCCCTGATCCGTGGTGAAGGTACGCTGCCACTGCACCTCGGTGCTCAGGCGCGTATAATCTCCGGCAAGACCGAGGTAGCGGTCATTCAGGCTGGAGTCACCAAGAGAGCTCGTGGCGTCGAGGAAGGATGTCTTGTCACGCGACAGATGCGTGAAATTCATCGTCGCGGACAGTTCGCCGCCATAGACCGACTTCGGGTCGACATAGTGATAGTCGACGCTCGGATAGACGTATGCCTGCTGTTTCTGCGCAGTGGCGTTGTTGTCCGTGTCCTGCACGTTATAGTAGAAGGCGCGCATATCGAAGAAATTGCGCTTCCCGATGCCGGTCAAATAGGCTTGGTTCGTATGGGTGCTCTGGTTGAGACCATCCAGGCCATAGGTGCGCGAGAAGTTATTGTCGCTCTGCGCCATCACGTCCCAGCCGAAAGTCCAGCGAGGATTGATCCTGAAATCCGCCTTGGAGCTGATCATGCCGCGAGTTTTATGCTCGGCATCGGTTGTACCGGCTGTGAAGGCGTCCGGTTTCATCTGGCTGATGCCGGCAACACGCAGGGTATGGGTGCCGTTCTCGAAGCGCTGGCGGAACTCACCTTGGAGCAACAGACCCTGATTGGTGTAGCCCGTTGCTGTGACCGTAGCATCCATGCTCGGCGAGATGACGTAATAATAAGGAACCGTCACACCGACGCCGAGACGCTGAGAAACGCTCACCGATGGGAACAGAAAGCCCGACTTGCGCTTGACCGTATTGTCGGGAACCGTGATCCACGGAACATAGGCGATCGGCAGGCCGAACAGCTCGAAGCGGGCATGCTCGAGACGGATCGTGTGCGTTACGCCGTTCTGGACGACACGCTGGGCCTTGACCTGCCACAGCGGCGCACGGCCCTGCTCAGAACAGGCCATGCAAGCGGTATAGACGCCCTTTGTTAGAATCAGCTGATTGCCGCCGACCCGTTCGCCCTTTTCGGCGACCATACGGGTGTTGTCAGGCATTTCGATGCGCAGGGCGTTGACGAAGCCGTCGGAGAAGCTGTCGGTGACGTCCATTTTGTCACCGTACATGCGATTGCCGTCCGGGGTAATCAGCTCGACATTGCCGAGAGCCGTCATCCGCCCAGACTTCTGATTATACTCGACCTTCTGGGCGACCATCCTGTAGCCGCCATAGTTGATCTGGACCGCACCGCTCGCGGTGACGATCTGCGTATCCTTGTTGTAGACCAGTTCGTTGGACGAAAGGACTAGCTTAGCGCCTTCCGGCACCTTCACCTTGATAGGAGAGGTTGCAGCGCCGGCGCCGCCATTGTTGGTGTTGGCATTACTATTATTGGCCTGGGCGTAAGCGACGACCGGACTCAAAATATATGCACACGCGGCCGTGCCCGTAACGAGGGCAGCCACATACTTTCTGATACTCTTGCGGTTGCCTGCCGCCACTTAGCCGTCCTCCTGATGAAGCAGGATCGTTGCCCCGAATGCCAATGCGACGATCACGGGTATCCATGTCGCCACATAGGGAGGAACCACTCCGCTGCTCCCGAATGCCTTTACAAGCACGGTGACAACATAAAGCACGAAGCCGGAGAGGATTCCACCCAGAATCACAGAGCGCGATTGATTGAATCTACTGAATTTTAGGGACACAGTTGCCGCAATCAGCGTCATTGCCACCAGAAGGAACGGCTGTGACAGAAGCGAATGAAACTGTGTCTCAAGTGCGTTGGTCGAGATCCCGAAGGAGCGAGCGACCTTTATTCGATTAGAAAGATCATAAAAAGCAATGGTTTCCGGTTGAGCCAAACGTTGCGAGACGAAATCCTGTTTCAGATTCGTACGGACTTGTATCGAACTCTTATGATCCGGAATTTCTCCCGGTCGCCGTTCGACGACATTGTTAAGAAGCCAGTAACCATCTTCCAATTTTGCCGAGTCCGCGTCCTGCCGCAGGACGATATTTCCCTGTGAATCGAAGTGGATAAACACGACGCCTGTCAGTGTCGTTCCGTTGTTCAGAATGGCCTTGGCACCGATGATCGTGTCGTCTTTCCCGTTGGATTGGCGCAGCCACGGGATCGAAAGTGTATTGCGGTAGGACGGGTCGCCGCGCAGATCGGCTTCGATCGCCTCCGCATGCCGCTGGCCCCATGCCGCTACCGGGTTGAGGGCGAGCATGGTCAGAAGCCCGACGCAGAAAGCACCCATAACGAAAGGCATCATGAACTGCCAGACGGAGATGCCTGCCGCGCGCGCGATAACCAGTTCGCGGCGGCGGTTGAGGGCGATCAATACCGTCATGCCCACGAAGAGCGCGATGAACGGCACCGTCTGCTGCAGGATGAACGGCAGTCTGACCGCCGTCATCAGCAAACCGATGGAGACGGTATATCCGGGCAGACCGGCAAGCCGTCCAGCGGTCTCGCTGAAATCGACGAGATAAACGATCGAGATGACGCCGAGGAAGAACCAGAACGTCGTCACGATGTAACGCGTGAAGAAGTAGCGCCCGAGCGTGCCGAAAATCATGCACCGCCCCCGTTCGAGCTGCCTGGTGCCGTCGGCATGCGGTCCTGAACTCTTTGTCGCCAGTTGCTGAGGCGGTTGCGGATTGAGACCGGCATCGTCATCTTCCGGTTCCGCAGCAAGAGGATGATCGCGATAAGCGCTGCGATGATATTGATTGCGTAGAGAACGCCGATGAACTTGGTCGAATTGTCGATCTGGTTGGCAGCATAGAAATCTGCCCAGCGCAGCGCGAAGGATATGGTCAGCGCCGACACCATCGGATGCAACCGCGCCTCACGATGTGACCGCGCGTCACCGGCGATCACCAGCGATATCAGCGCAAAGATTGCCGGCAGCGCCCAGTCGTTGAGGCGGCGATGCAATTCGGCGCGGTAATCGCCAGGTCTTTGCTTGTAGTCGGGATCGTTCGTGTCCGGATTGAAGAGGAAGCCAAGGCTGCGGTCGCTGGCTCGCGCATTAGCCTGGCCACGGCTTTGCGTCATATCCGACAGGTCGAAGGAGTAGGAATCGAACTTGATGACCGAGACGCTGCCGTCGGGCGTTTTGCGGTGAACTTCACCGTCTTTCATCAGCAGCGATGTGCCGCTTGGGTCGACGGCGCCTTCCTTCGCATAATAGATGAGATCAAAGGCTGGATCGCGGGAATCGACCACGAACAGCCCCTTCAGGATTCGTCCCGACAGGCGCTGCGAGATCTGTACATAGAGTCCATCCTCGATGCGCCGGAAGTTCTTCTCTTCGATCACGGTGGACAGAAGATCGGCATAGGCCTCGGCCACCATCTGGCGGGCGGCGACACGCGCTCTCGGCTCTACGACATTGTCGACGAAAAAGGAGAACACGCTGATCGCGATGGCGAGAATCATGATCGGTCGGATGATGATGCTGCGCTTCGCGCCAGCAGCTTCCATGACGGTCAGCTCGGAATCGCTGTTCATGGCCGTCAAGGTCTGCGTGATGCCGATGACCAATGCGAAAGGTAGAACGATCGGAATGATCGTCGGCAGGATGAGCGTCGCGAGCTTTGCGAACGAGCCCATAGACTGGCCGCTATCGGTCACGAGATTGATGCGCTGCAGGACCTGCGTGGTCCAGATAATGGCGAGCACCGGCAGCAGCGCTACCAGGAACATCATACCGACACGCCGTACGATATATGTCTCGAATAACTTCATGCCGGCCCTTAAACGCAACAGCTGCCGAACGAGCCGACAGAGATTCACCCTCCTCTACGCTGTTTACGTTTTTTTGGCGACAACCAACTCGAAAAAAATTCGTTAATTTTCCGAGATTTTTCTGTCGTGTGTCGTTTGGGATAGAGCCAGCAGGGCGGCGAAGATCACAAGCGAGGAGAGCCAACCGAGGACGGCATCGGAGAGATAGTGTCCGCCAAAGGCGACTCTAAGTGCTGGAATCAGCAGCGAAACTGCCGCGATCGGCAGGGCGGCCGCCGATCGGAACGGCTGCGGAATGATGAGGATCAGACAGAATAGCCAGCCCGCCGCCGCCGCTTCGCCCGAGATGAACGAGCAGTTGCTGACACATTTGCCGGCGAAAGACCCTGCATGCACGAAATCGAACGCGCCGCCGAAGAGATCCGTCTGTCGCGGGCGTGGGCGCCCTGAGAAGGCTTTCAGCCACAGATTGACGATCAGCACCGGGCCTAGGAGCAAGGAGCCGAGCGCGACCTTGAGATTGCGGGCTCTGAGCGCGTTGAAGGTCGCGCCGTGATCCTGCCAGCATCTGAGAAGCATCCAGAGCAGCACGAAGGCGACGACATAAGGCAGCTGAAAGAACACGTCCCGCAGCAACTGCATGTGACGATCGCCGCTATAGGGGAAAATGCCACAGATCTCGTCAGGCTTGGTGCTTCTAAGGCATTGTTGCGGTTGGAAGAACATATTCGCGACGCCGAGATCGATCTGTGGAAAAAGTGAAAACAGACCCAGCAAAGCCCACCAGAGACAGAAGAGGGCGATGAAGGCATCGCCCGCCGTGCGCGGCCGCAAAATCTCCGGGAAACGATCTTCGCGATTGAGGCTGTTGAAATCTATGATCAAGGCGGCTTTCCGACAAGAATTGTGCCGCCTATGGCGGCTAAAACACCATCGCGTGCAATCTAGCTGCGCTAAATGACAGGGATTTGAAGCCGCCGGCCGGCTTATAGAGGGAATGCTGCGCCAAAAGCTTGTATTCCTTGAGCAGACCTTGAATGATGGTTGTGTAAAGTTCTCTCACTACGACGCATATTTATCGGAGCAGAAATGTCTGTGAAATTCGAGATTTCCTTCGCCAAGTCGGCTCGTCTCAGCGGCGGTCTGGCCATTCTCCTGAAAGGCACGGATAGTGAGTTGCCGGCTGGTGCCGAGAGCGTCGATCCGGCGAATGTTTTCGCAAAGGCGGCGCCTGTATCCGGCTTCAAGAGCAAAGCGCTGAGCAGTCTGGATATCATCGCGCCCGAAGCGTCGCCCGTCGACCGGATCATCGTCATCGGCGCTGGCAAGGCCAAGGGCCTGACGGCGCACGACTGGCTGAAGCTTGGCGGCAGTGCTGCGGCAAAAATCCGCAACACGGATAAGGTCGCGATCTTCCTCGACGCATCCAACGTCGAAGTCGGGGCGAAGGAGGCCGCTGATTTTGCCTTGGGCATGCTTCTGCGTGCCTACAGCTTCGATACCTACAAGACCAAGAAGGGCGATGAAGACGAGAAGGGGGCCTCCCGCAAGGCGGTGAAGGTGACGATCATTACCCAGGAGGCGGCAGCCGCCAAGAAGCTTTATGCGACCTCCGAAGCCGTGGCAGGCGGCGTGATTCTCGCGCGCGATCTCGTCAACGAGCCGCCGAACGTGCTTGGCCCCGTGGAGTTTGCGGCCAAAGCCAAGGAATTGGAAAAGCTCGGCGTCGAGATCGAGATCCTGACGGAGCGCGAAATGCGCCGGCTCGGCATGGCGGCCCTGCTGGGCGTCGCGCAAGGCTCGGCTCGCCCGCCGCGGCTGGTGGTCATGCAATGGAAGGGCGGCAAGGCGAAGGACAAACCGGTCGCCTTCATCGGCAAGGGCGTCGTCTTCGATACCGGCGGCATCTCCATCAAGCCGGCAGCCGGCATGGAAGACATGAAGGGCGACATGGGCGGCGCGGCAGCCGTCACCGGCCTCATGCATACGCTTGCCGCGCGTGAAGCGAAGGTCAACGCCATCGGCGTCATCGGTCTTGTGGAAAACATGCCCGATGGCAATGCGCAGCGTCCGGGCGATATCGTCACCTCCATGTCCGGCCAAACGATCGAGATCATCAATACCGATGCCGAGGGCCGGCTCGTTCTTTGCGATGCGCTCTGGTACACGAACGATCGCTTCAAGCCGCAATTCATGATCAATCTGGCGACGCTGACCGGTGCGATCCTCGTCGCGCTCGGCAATCTGCAGGCCGGTCTGTTCTGCAACGACGACAAGCTGGCTGGCGAACTGACGGCGGCAGGCCTTACGACCGACGAGCGCCTGTGGCGCATGCCGATCGGCAAGGATTACGACAAGATGATCGACAGCAAGTTCGCCGACATGAAGAACACTGGCGGCCGCCATGCCGGCTCGATCACCGCCGCCCAATTCCTCAAGCGCTTCGTCGGCGACACGCCCTGGGCGCATCTCGATATCGCCGGTACGGCGATGGGCTCGGTCCAGGACGAGATCAACCAGTCCTGGGGTTCCGGTTTCGGCGTGCGCCTGTTGGATGAACTGGTGCGTGCCAACTACGAATCGTGACCGGCCGGTCTTTGTAAGATAGAAGAGGCTCCATGACCGACGTTCTCTTCTATCACCTGACCGAATCGAAGCTCGAAGACGCCCTGCCACCGCTGATCGACAAGAGTGTCGAGCGCGGCTGGCAGGTCGCCGTGCAGATGCGCGAGCCGGCCCGGCGCGATCTCCTGGATGGTCATCTTTGGACCTATCGCGAGGACAGCTTTCTGCCGCATGGTATCGATGACGATGAGATGGCAAGCCGCCAGCCCGTGCTGCTGACGATTTCACCTGACAACATAAATAGTGCCACCGTGCGTTTCTTCATCGACGGCGCCGAGGCGACGGATGTCGGAGCCTATCAGCGCGTCGTGCTGATGTTCGACGGCTACGATCAGGAGCAGTTGGAAAGCGCACGCGCCCAGTGGAAGCGCCTGAAAGGCGAGGGGCATAACCTCACCTATTGGCAGCAGACGCAGGAAGGCCGCTGGGAGAAGAAGGCCTGATCTTCTTCCGCTTTGCTCGAAGGCGCTCTATGCGCCTTCCGACAGGATTTTCTGGATGAATTCCTTCTTCGCCGCCGTATAGGACGCGCGATCATTGGCATATTTTGCCGCCAGTTCGATCTTCAGCGCTTCGTAGGCATGCGCGAGATCCGGCTCCCTGCGCAATCGGTCGCGAAAGATGAGGAAGTTGCGCCAGGTCGGGCCGCCATATTCGACCACATGCACAAGGTGCGTGCGGGTATCCCCTTCGATATCGCGGCCGAAAATATGGTCGTCCGGAACGATATTGCTGCCGGCATAGACATAGCCGATCGAGGCCATCGGTTCCACGCAGGCAAGACCGTCCTCGAAGCGCCGCACGCCGACGGCGATATCGATGATCGGCTTGGCCTTGATCTCCGGAATGGAGGTGCTGCCGAAATGCTGGACATCGACGGCGAGGTCGCCGAGAGCCTTGCGAATGGCGGATTCTTCCAGCAGATAGGCCTCGTGCCAGCTCTGGTTCGGGTCGGCGAGCTTGACGGACTTGTTGCCGACGCCGAGCCCGAAAGATTGTTCATGCTCCGATGCCATAGGCATCTCTCCAGTGAAGACGATGCGCTACGCTAGCACGTCGCAGGCCGCATTGTCTTCACCGGGAAAGGCCTATCAATCGTAAAATGCGTCGACGAATTTACGCTTGCCGAGCATGAAGGCATCGGCGACGTGGCGCAGCGGCGAGACATCGACATCGGACGTGCCGGCTTTGACGATCTCTGCAAAGCGGCGGTAGAGCGAGGGATATTCGGCCTCGGGTGCCGAGAACTTCAGCTCGCCGTTGACGGAAAGCTTGGAGCCGCCATCGGCCAGAACCATCTGGCCGGCATCCGTTTCGGCGACGATATCCCAGCTCTGCTTGCCGGTCTGGCGCCAGTCGAATTCGGCATGAACCGGAAGCCCGGCTCCGCTCTTGAAGTGCAGGTCGGCAGCGATCGGAGAATCGCGGTTTTCCGGAAACTCGAGTGTCGCCCCGGTCAGGAAGAGCGGCGGCAGAATGTGGGTCACGATCGACAGCGCATTGATGCCGGGATCGAACACACCAAGCCCGCCGGCCTGCCAGATCCATTCCTGGTGCGGATGCCAGTGACGGACATCTTCCTTCCAGATGACGTGGGCGCTGCGGATATTGGTGCTGGCGAGGAAGGTCTTTGCAGCCTCCACCGCCGGTGCATAGCGCGAATGCCAGCTTGCAAAAAGCGAGGCGCCCTTGGCTCTTGCCAGGTTTTCGAGATCGGCCACTTCGCTAAGCGTCGCGCCCGGCGGCTTCTCCAGGAAAACATGCTTGCCGGCCGACAGCGCCTTGTAGGCGGCTTCATAGCGATATTGCGGCGGCATGCAGAGAGAAACGGCGTCGATCTCTGGCACGGCATCGAGCATGGCTTCGATGGCAGTGAAAGCGGGGATGCCTTCGACGGTGCCATGGCGGCTCGCCGTAGCGATCAGTTCGAAGTCCGGATTGTTCGCGATGGATGGAAGGTGCTGATCGCGGACGATCTTGCCGACGCCGACAATGGCAAGCTTGATGGGGGACATGGGTGTCTCTCGATTAGTATGATTATTGATGCGATCTTTAACAGAATGCCACATTCGGGCAAGGGGCGGCAAATCGCAAGGGTAGGTGTTGAGTCCAATGTCGGGTCATAGTGCCTGAGCGTCATCATGCTTGGAAAACGGGTGCCGGCTCTTGATTCACAGCCTGAAATCGGCACTCTTCCCCTTTGCAGCCAAAAGATCCGGGAAGAATCGCTGCGGGGGGAAATCATGAAAACATTGCTCGGCTTCAGCCGAATCGTTGACTATTTGACTGAGATCATTGGAAAATCAGTCTCATGGCTCATCCTGGTCGCCGTCTTGGTCAGTGCCGGAAACGCCATCGTTCGCAAGGTCTTCAACACCTCGTCCAATGCGTGGCTGGAAGCGCAATGGTATCTGTTCGGCGCAGCTTTCATGCTTGCCGCTGCCTATACGCTCCGGCAGAACGAGCATATCCGCATCGACATCGTCTACGGCTCGCTGTCGCGCCGGGTGCAGCACTGGATCGATCTGCTCGGTCATTGCCTGTTCCTGATGCCCTTCGTGCTGCTGATGGTCTATGATCTCGTACCCTATGTCCGCACCTCCTTTATGTCCGGAGAAGTTTCCTCGAGCGCCGGCGGCCTGATCATCTGGCCGGGCAAGGCGCTGCTGCTGGCGGGCTTCTTCCTGCTGGCGCTGCAGGGGATCTCCGAGATTATCAAGAAGATTGCCGTCATGCGCGGCGATATGGACGATCCGACGCCCTATGTGCCGACACATGCGCCGCTCGACGTCGAAAGCCCGGCCGGGGAGGCGCGCTGATGATCGAATTCATTGCCGTGAACATGGCGCCGATCATGTTCGCCTCGTTGATCATTTTCCTGCTTCTCGGGTATCCCGTTGCTTTCGCACTCGCCGCCAACGGGCTGCTGTTCTTCTGGATCGGCGTCGAGCTTGCACCCTATTCGGGCGGCACCATCAATCTCTCCTGGCCGCTTCTCAATGCGCTGCCGGATCGGTTCTGGGGCGTGATGTCCAACGACACGTTGCTGGCGATTCCGTTCTTCACCTTCATGGGCATCGTGCTGGAGCGATCCGGCATGGCCGAAGACCTGCTCGACACGATCGGCCAACTGTTCGGGCCGATCCGCGGCGGCCTTGCCTATGCGGTGATTTTCGTCGGTGCGCTGCTTGCGGCCACCACCGGCGTCGTGGCGGCCTCGGTTATCGCGATGGGGCTGATCTCGCTGCCGATCATGCTGCGCTATGGCTATGACCGGCGGGTCGCATCCGGCGTCATAGCTGCCTCCGGTACGCTAGCGCAGATCATTCCGCCGTCGCTTGTCCTGATCGTGCTGGCCGACCAGCTCGGCCGCTCCGTCGGCGACATGTATGCCGGCGCTCTCATTCCCGGCCTCGTGCTGACCGGTCTCTACATGCTCTATGTATTGATCATGTCGATCGTGAAGCCGAATTCCATGCCGGCATTGCCGAAGGAGGCCCGCTCGCTCGGCTCAGGCGTCACGTCGCTGCTCGTCGCCCTGTTGATCTGCGCCGGTGTCGCCTACGCGGCCCACGTTTATCTAACGCCCACCTACGGCGAAAATGCCGACATTCTCGGCGCAACCGTCGGCGTTGCCTTCATCTACGCGATCGCCGTGCTCGACAAGGGGATGAAACTCAACGTGATGTCCAGGCTGGCCCAGCAGGTCATCATCGTCCTCATCCCGCCGCTGGCACTGATCTTCCTCGTTCTCGGCACGATCTTCCTCGGCATTGCGACGCCGACCGAGGGTGGCGCGATGGGGGCGGTGGGCGCGCTTATAATGGCGGCTGCCAAGGGGCGGCTGAACATGGAGGTTATCCGCTCGGCACTGACCTCGACTACGCGGCTTTCGGCCTTCGTGCTATTCATCCTCATCGGCTCGCGCGTCTTTTCGCTGACCTTCTATGGCGTCAACGGCCATGTCTGGGTCGAGCATCTGTTGGTGTCGCTGCCTGGTGGCGAAGTCGGGTTCCTGATTGCCGTCAACGCGCTTGTCTTCTTTCTGGCGTTCTTCCTGGATTTCTTCGAGCTTGCCTTCATCATCGTGCCGCTGTTGGCGCCTGCCGCCGATAAGCTCGGCATCGACCTGATCTGGTTCGGCGTACTGCTCGGCGTCAACATGCAGACGAGCTTCATGCATCCGCCTTTCGGCTTTGCGCTGTTCTATCTCCGTTCGGTGGCAGCGCGCGTTCCTTATCTCGACAAGGTCACGGGCAAGCAGATCGCGCCTGTTACGACCGGGCAGATCTATTGGGGTTCGGTGCCTTTCGTCGGCATCCAGATTCTGATGGTGGCGTTAACGATCATGTTCCCGCAGATGGTCATGCATTACAAGGGAGCGGGCACGGGCGTCGATCCCAACACGATCAAGATCGAGGTTCCGGGCTTCGGCGCCCCCGCTCAGGACAATGGCGGTGGCCTCGGCCTGCCGGGCCTGCAGCTGCCAGGCGGCAGTCCGCTGGATGCCAAGCCGGCTGGACAGGGCAACGGTGGCGATCAACCAAAACCGCCGGCCAACGATCTCAGCCAGCCGCCGTCGTTTAATTAAAAGCAAAATACCTTCTCCCTCTCAGGAGAAGGTATTCATCCGCGCCATAATACCGGCACGAGATATTACCTGGCCTACTTCGGGCGGCGGATCATTTGCAGCCTTTGGCCTTCATCGTATTTTGAATGGATAGTACCTTACCTTTTGTGACGGAGATGAGGCCTTCCTTATCTCCCCCTGTCACGCTGGACATAGGTACACCGACCAGGAAGACACCAAAAGCATCGCCGTTGGCGGCATTGTTCTGGTCTTTCGAAAGGGCTGTCAGTTTTCCTTGCTCGGCACTGAGTTCTCGCGTGAGGCCCGCGCAATCAAGGTTGGAATAGGCAGCCATTGGAATTTCTGTAGGAACAATGGCATCGGGACGTTTGGCGCAAGCAGCAAGTGGCAATAAGGCGATTATTGCAAATTGTTTTCGGTTCATAAAATTCCCCAGCGTTGAGACAATAGTAGCTAGCAACAACGCAGGAGAGAATTGAGCTGAAATATTAATCAACCACAGGAATTTTCGTTTCGCATGAGAAACGGCAAGTAGTTGTTCTCGGCCATCAATCTCTTCGGGCGGAGCTTTGGAGAAACTCCGCCCGGAAAAACCTATGCTTCCAATTGCGCCACTCAGATCTTCCCGGCGCGCTGCAGCGTCATCATGTAGACGTCGTAGCTGTATTCCGCGACCTGGGTATAGAGATAGTGCTGGCCGCGGAAGTCCTTGATCGAGCCCCAGATTTTCTTGAAGGTCGGGTTGCTGGCTTCCATCTCGGCATAGACCTCGTTGGCCTTGTCGAAGCAGGCATTCATGATCTCGGTGCTGAAGGGCCTGAGCTTGGCGCCTTCGGCGACGACCCGCTTGATCGCGGCTGGGTTCAGGTAATCGTATTTCTGCAGCATGTTGGCGTCCGTCGCCTGGGCGGCCGTGCGCAGCAGCGATTGATAGGCCTTCGGCAAGCCTTCATAAGCAGCCTTGTTGAACATGACATGCACGGTCGGGCCACCCTCCCACCAGCCGGGATAGTAGTAGTAGGGCGCCACCTTGTAGAAGCCGAGCTTCTCGTCGTCATAGGGGCCGACCCATTCGGCCGCATCGATCGTGCCTTTTTCGAGCGCGGGATAGATGTCGCCGCCGGCGATCTGCTGCGGCACGACGCCGAGGCGTTCGACCACCTTACCGGCAAAGCCGCCGATGCGCATCTTCAGGCCCTTGAGATCGGCAACCGTGTTGATTTCCTTGCGGAACCAGCCGCCCATCTGCACGCCGGTATTACCGGCCGGAAAACCGATCAGCCCCTGGGTCGCCAGGAACTCGTTGAAGAGACCGATGCCGCCGCCGTGATACTGCCAGGCGTTCATGCCGCGCGCATTGAGCGCAAAGGGAACGGCAGCTCCCAAGGCCCAGACCGGATCCTTGCCCCAATAATAATACGCGACGGAATGGCACGCCTCGACGGTTCCGGCCGAGGTTGCGTCAGCCGCCTGCAGACCAGGCACGATTTCGCCGGCCGCAAATACCTGGATGTTGAAATTGCCGTCGGTGGCTTCCGACACATATTTCGACAGCACTTCGCCACCGCCATAGATCGTATCGAGCGACTTCGGAAACGACGATGTCAGGCGCCAGTTGATCTTCGGATTGCTCTGCGCAATGGCCGGAGCGGCAAGGGTTGCAGCAGCCGCAACCGAGCCGGCGCCGGCGACGCCGGCTTTCCGCAGAAATGAACGACGATCCATCTATTACTCCCCCCGGATACGAGCAGGCGGGCTCGCCCGCTCTTCGTGATCACGGCTGCAGCTAACCATGCCGCTCGACGCGTTTCAAGCGTATCGGAAGCGAGTGCAACCATTGATTTTCGCTCGGAACCGGAAGGCGGGCCTAAAGCATGTCGCGCAAAAGTGTGCAGCGGTTTTGCGACAACGACATGCGCAAAATCAAAAACCTAAAGCGCGAGACGCGAATCTGAAAGATCGCGACGCGCTTTAGAAGCTTTTGCCTTTCACGATCGTTTCCCGCAGGAAGCTGTAGCCCAGCGCGGTACGCGTCGCGCGTTCCGTCGAAGCGCCGTCACCGCCATGGCCACCCGAGCCGAATTCGTGGAACAAGGGGTGATGGCCGAGCGCTTCCAACTGAGCCGCAAACCGCCGGGCATGCGAGGGATGCACACGGTCGTCATTGCTCGAGCTTTCGATGTAGATCGACGGATAGGGGGCCTCGGAAGCCGGCTTCACATTATGCAGCGGCGAATAGGACTGCAGATATTCGAGATCGGCCGGATTGTCGGGGTCGCCGTATTCGTCGATCCAGGCTTTCCCGGCGGGGAAGACATGGAAGCGGGTCATATCCAGGACCGGCACCTCGCACCAGATCGCGCCGAAATCCCGCGGATAGCGCGTCGTCATGACCCCGGTCAGCAGGCCGCCATTGCTGCTGCCGTTTCCGGCGATGCGGGCGGGCTTTGTGTAGCCGCGAGCGACGAGATCGCGGGCAACAGCGGCAAAATCCGCAAAGGCCTTGTGGCGACCGTGCCCTTTGGCGGTGCGGTGCCAGTTCGGTCCGAACTCGCCGCCACCGCGAATATAGGCCATCACATAGGCGTTACCCTGTTCGAGCCAGCGGCCGATGACGCCGGAATAATAGGGGCCGAGCGCGATGTCGAAGCCACCATAACCGTACATCAGGACAGGCAGTTCGCCCTTGGTCCAGGTTTTTGGCAGGACGATATGATAAGGCACCCTCGTGCCGTCCTCCGAGACGGCTTCCAGCAGGATGGAGGTCATGCCTTCGTTGTCGAAATAGGTCGGCGAACTGGCAATGTGCTTGAGTTCAAGCGGCGCCCCGCGATCGCTGAGATCCAGCCGGTAAGAGGAAGGTGGCTGCAGAAAGCCGGCGCCATAGACCTGCAGCGTGTCGTCGCCGAGGTGCAGATCGGAATAGAGCGGCGCGGCCGACACGGTCTGAACATCCTCAGGCAGCGTGATTTCGCGGATCTCGGCATCGGCCTTGGTCAGATCAAGGACGAAGAGATGCGACCGCATATTGTCCGAGACGATGAAGACGCACCATTCGCGCATGAGCAGGAATTGCGAAACCGATTGCCGCTCGTTGGGCGAAAACAGGATGCGTCTCGCATCGGCGCCAGCTGTCCCCGGCTCTCGCGGCAGGGGCTGCAAGGCCAGGCTGCCGGCGGGGATGCGTTCGTCGGTCTTGGCAAGCCAGATGAGATGGGAATGGTTGAACCCGAATTCGTTATCCTTCGGTAGATCGATCCGTCGTAGCGAGCCGTCTCGATCCTCGATGAAGTGGCTGGCGTTGCCGATTTCGTGACCCGCGCTGAAGATCCGGATCGGTCGGGCCTCACCTTCTGTCGCAAGACCGGCGAGCCTCGGATCAAAGATCGAACAGGAGCCATAGATGTCGCTGTCTTCAGCGGCATAGAGGACGGGCGCATCCGACGGCGATTGGCCGCGTTTCAGGCGGCGGCCGACGCGCGGCCAGCCGGAGCGCGTCGAGGATTCGCGGTCGATCGAGCCGAAATAGGCGATTTCGTCGCGGCTGAGCCAGGTCGCATGGCTGCGAACCGCCGGCGTATCGAAGCCGCCTTCGACGATGCTTTTCGTCTCGCAGTCGAATTCCAACAGCCGGATGGGATCTGAACCGCCGTCGGAAAGGCAAAGCAGCACCCGCGTCGGCTCCCAGGGGCAGGTGATCGCGCCGCGCCAGAGCCATTTCCTGTCTTCCTGGGCACAGAAGGCATCGAGATCGAAGATCGGTTCCCACGGCGCATCGGGCAGGGGCGCAAGATCTGCCGGCAGCCGATACCATCGGCCGAGCGGATGATCGGCGCTGCGATGAAAATCGAACAGCCAGTTGCCGCGCCGGGTCGTGGCGATCAGCCGGTCCTCGCGCTCGATCATTTCCTTGATCGCGATGCGATCCGCCTCGAATTCCGGCGTCTTCAGCAGCCGCTCAGAGTCCGCATCCATTTTGGCGACGAATTGCAGGGTTTGCGGATCGTCGTCGCGTTCGAGGTGGAGGTGCATGGCGGCTCCGGATTCTATTGCTGATAGTGACGAGGGCTCAGCAAACCAAAATAAGAGCGCGGAAGCAACCGTGCATCCGCGCCCGCATTCGTCATCGATTTTTCGGTATTGACCCGTCTCAGCGGACCATTTTGGTATCGGCCTGTGCGACGAGATTGGTCGCTGGAGCGGACTCGCGCCGGTATTTCAACGTCACGACCTTGTAGCCCTCTTTCTCCAGGCGGCTGAGAAGAACAGGCAGCATCCTGACCGTGCGCTGGTGGATATCGTGCATCAGAACGATGCCGCGGCCGCGCTGATGGAGTTGTTTCATGGTGCGATCGACCACCGAGGCAGGCGTGGAGGTAAAGTAATCCTTGCTGTCGATATCCACGTCCATGACGATCATGTCACGGGCGGCAATGGCGGCGCGCAGGCGCTTGGAGTCGGCAAGATAGGGGAAGCGGAAGAACTGCACATCCGTGCCGATCGCCTTTGTGACGGCATCCTTGCCGCGAGCGATCTCGGTCATCGCCGCGTCGAAAGTCATCTTGTCGAGATCGGGATGGCGGAATGTATGGCTGCCGATCGCATCGCCATGCGCAAGCACCTCGCGCGCCGTCGCCGGATGAGCCTGCGCCATTTCGCCGACCATCATGAAGGCGGCCTTCACGCCGAACTTGTCGAGCGTGGCAAGAATGCGTTCCGTCTTGCCGGGAGCCGGACCATCGTCGAAGGTCAGGATGACCTCCTTGTCTGCGAGCCTGATATCCTTGAGTGAAGAGACCTCCAGCGTGCGGCCAGCGAGATTGTGCGGGCCGTTCATGCTTGCCAGATCATCTCGGGTTTCGAGATCGGCGACGAGCCATTTCTTCGGCTCCATCTCCACGGGATCATTGGCCTTCAGCGGCTTGTGGCGCGGCTCTTCGGCGGCATAGCCACTCCTGAGCGAGGCTTCACTGCCCGGTTTCGTAGCGCATCCTCCGAGAGCCAGGGACACGGCAAGGCCAACCAGCAAAACACGGTAGTTCATCAGAATCGCTCAACAATATGTCTATGAAAGTTGAGCGCATTTTCTGCAGTTATGGTTAATGAACGGTTAGGATAAGGCCCCAATTCGTTAAGGGGCAGTAAGGTTTTCAGCCGGCCATGCCGCTTTCATATTCCGAAGACAATTCAAGCCATTGCTCTTCGGCTGCAACGAGCTTTTCAGCGGCATCGGCGCGTTGCTTTGCCTTTTCCGCGGCCCTTGCCGGTGCCTTCTCGTAGAGGGCGGGGTCCGCAAGTTCCACATCAAGCGCCTGAATCAGTTTCTCAAGCTTGCCGGTCAAGGATTCGATTTCGTTGATCTTCTTCTTGAGTGGCGCGAGCGAAGCGCGTCGATCGGCATTGAGCTTGCGCTGATCCGCCTTCGAAACGGAATCGTCGCCGACAGCAGCCTTGGCCTTGTCGTCCTTCGACTTCGGGCTGGCGACAACGAGACTGCGGTATTCTTCAAGATCGCCGTCGAAGTTTGAAACCGTGCCGTCGCGCACCAGCCAGAGCCGGTCGACGGTCGCTTCGATCAGATGGCGATCGTGCGAGATCAGGATGACCGCGCCGGAATAATCGTTCAGCGCCTGGATCAGCGCATTGCGGCTGTCGATATCGAGATGGTTCGTCGGTTCGTCGAGGATCAGAAGGTTCGGCGCGTCGAAGGCGGCAAGGCCCATCAGCAGGCGAGCCTTCTCGCCGCCGGAGAGATCCTTGACCTGCGTGTCCATCTTCTCGGTCGCAAGCCCCATCTGGGCGACGCGTGCGCGCACCTTCGCCTCCGGCGTTTCCGGCATGCGGCGGCGCACGTGCTCGACGGCGGTCTGGTTGGGAATGAGGTCGTCGAGCTGGTGCTGGGCAAAAAAGCCGATCTTCAGGTTCGGCGCCAGCCTGACCTCACCGCTCTCCGCACCAAGCCGGCCGGAGATGAACTTCGCGAAGGTCGATTTGCCGTTACCGTTCGAGCCGAGCAGGGCGATGCGGTCGTCCGCATCGATGCGCAGGTTCAAGCGCTTCAGGATCGGCTTGCCCGGCTCGTAGCCGACGGCGCCGCCGCCGATTGCGATGATCGGCGAGGCCGGCTGCTTTTCCGGCTCCGGAAAGCTGAAGCCCATCACATGGTCTTCGATGACGGCCGCAACCGTCCCCATGCGCTCCAACGCCTTGACGCGCGATTGCGCCTGCCGAGCCTTCGAAGCCTTGGCCTTGAAACGGTCGACGAAGCTCTGCAGGTGCTTGCGCGCCGCGTCGTTCTTCGCTTTCGCCTTCATCTGCAGCTCGTCGGCCTCGGCCTTCTGCCGCTCGAACTGATCGTAGGAGCCGCGATAGAAAGTGAGCTTCTTCTGGTCGAGATGCACGATGGAATTGACGGCCGTGTTCAATAGATCGCGGTCGTGCGAGATGATGATGACCGTATGCGGGTAGCGGCGGATGTAATCTTCCAGCCAGAGCGTGCCTTCGAGGTCGAGATAGTTTGTGGGTTCGTCGAGCAGCAGCAGGTCCGGCTCGGAAAACAGCACGGCTGCAAGAGCCACGCGCATGCGCCAGCCGCCGGAGAAGGATGAGGCCGGGCGCTTCTGCGCTTCATGGTCGAAGCCGAGGCCGGCAAGGATGCTGGCGGCGCGCGCTTCGGCCGAATGTGCGTCGATGTCGGCAAGTCTGGTCTGAATATCGGCGATGCGATGCGGATCGGTCGCGGTTTCTGCTTCCGCAAGCAATGCTGCACGCTCCTTGTCCGCGGCGAGCACGATATCGATCAGCGGTTCCTCGGTTCCCGGCGCTTCCTGCGCGACCTGGCCGATGCGGGCATTGCGCGGGATCGAGACCGAGCCGCTCTCGGCGGCAAAATCGCCGGTGATGATCCTGAACAGCGTGGACTTGCCGGCGCCGTTCTTGCCGACGAGGCCCGCCTTCGTGCCCGCCGGAAGCGTCACGTTGGCATGGTCGATGAGAAGGCGGCCGGCAATGCGGGCGGAAAGGTCTGAAATCGAAATCATGGCGCGGTTTTGGCCGAACTCGGCGCCGAAGGCAAGAGCGTGAAAGCGTTCAGACGCCGGTGCTGCGCGACGATTTCGGCAGGTTTGCGCAGTTCCTCAGCCGCTCGGTCAGCTCGGTTTCATAGAGCATGAGGTTGCTGAGCGAGGCGTTGAGGCTGTCGAGGGCAGCATCGGCATGCGGTGCCGCCTCGATCTCGCGAGCGAAATGCTGCTTCTTCCGCAGTCCCTTGGCGAGTTGATCGGCCACTTCACGGAGCATTTCGGCCGCATCGCTTTCGGATTTGCGCGCCACCAGCCCGCAATGGCTGACCAGACGATGTTTCAGCCCGATCTCGTCGAGCCCGCCCTGCGAGGGAAGGGGACCGAGCGCCTCGATCTCTTCGGCAAGACAGCGGTCTTCGCCATAGAGCGCCTCGTAAAATAGCTGATAATTGCGCGGCAGGTTCTTGATCTTCAGCCGCGTCATGAAGCGGCCGATGACCTCAAGCTCGGTTTCCGTTTCATCATCATCGATGGAATATGCCGAAACGCTTGTCTGCGAGTTCTTCATGCCTGCTTCTGACCGTGAGCTGATATATCTTATCAATCTGCAGGCTGGCAGGTTAAGGGAACATGAACAAAACGGTCTATGTGTGTGCTCGCGCAACAAAATGAGGCATGCGCTCAACGCTTGGGCGAAGCCGATCAATATCGGTTCGCTTCATGTTGTCATCCAGTGTTGCCCTTCGCCGCGCAGGAAATGCAGGAGATCGAGTACCAGAGACGGCTTGCCCATTGACGTCAGTATCATATGGCATTGGCCGCGATGATGAGTGTGGTGGTTGAACATATGCGCGACCGCCAGATGAAGAGGGTGGGTGATCGCACCGGGCCGGAGAACGGATGTATAGGTGACGTCAGCGGCTAGGGCCGCGTCGTCGAGCGTCTCGATCCAGTCGGTGATGCGCCGATCTTCGGCCTTGCGGGCGGCACGAAGTTCCGCCAGATCCTCGTGTAGAACGACACCCAGCGCGGCTGGAGCCTCGCCTGTGCCGTTGAAGCGGTGCATCCACAGCCGATCCGTCACCAGCAGTTGGTTAAGCGTTCCGTGTAGCGAACCGAAGAAGGCGCCGCGATCCTCATGGAATTCCGCGTCGCTGAGATCCGCCGCGGCGTCATAGACCTGAGCGTTGGCCCAGCGATTATAGTCGGCAAGCATTCTGAAATGTCTGAGCATATGCGTCTCCTCCATGGTGGTGGTGATGATGTTATCGCTAAGGTCGATGATCGGCGGCCGCTTCGCCGCCCCTGGAGATCGCGAATCAGCCATCCGTACTGTGACAGCGGCGTGAAATTGGGCGATCCCCCTTGTTTTCGGGCTTTGGGGCAGGTAAAGACCGCCCACTTTTCTCTGATTACAAGGAATGGACCCATGGCGATTGAACGTACTTTCTCGATGATCAAGCCGGATGCAACGAAGCGCAACCTGACCGGCGCCATCACCAAGGTTTTTGAAGACAACGGCCTGCGCGTCATCGCCTCCAAGCGCGTCTGGATGAGCAAGCGCGAAGCTGAAGGCTTCTACGCCGTTCACAAGGAACGTCCGTTCTTCGGCGAACTCGTCGAAGGCATGACCTCCGGCCCGACCATCGTTCAGGTCCTGGAAGGCGAAGGCGCCATCCTGAAGAACCGCGAAATCATGGGCGCGACCAACCCGGCAAACGCTGCCGAAGGCACGATCCGCAAGACCTTCGCCCTCTCGATCGGCGAAAACTCCGTTCATGGCTCGGACGCTCCGGAAACGGCTGCCGTCGAAATCGCCTACTGGTTCTCGGAAACCGAAATCGTCGGCTGAATCAGCCTTTCAGCTCCAGCGCTGAACGATTTGAAATGACTCAATAAAAGCCGGGATCGCTTCCCGGCTTTTTTCACGCCGGGCAGGCTGTATCCTTCCCGTAATCGGCGTTACCGTCACCTTTGAAGATGTCCGGGTTGGCCGTGTAGGCGGGGCCGACGACGAGCGGCTTCGTGGGTAGCACGGTCTGGTCGAGATCGGATTTGACCTCGGTCTTGATGGTCTGGATCGTCTTGTCGCTGGCATCGACCAGTTTGATCGAGACGGAATAGGGGCGGTCCTTGCGAACGCAACGCAGGTCCGGGCTTTCGAGCGTGATCTTGTCCCAGAAGGTGTAGATCTTCTGGTTGACGACAAGCGGATCGCCGCCGGCCGGATTTTCGAACTCCGCGACGGCCGTCGTTCCCTCCGGGATCGGCGCGATCTTCTTGAGCGTAATCATGTAGCTCGCGCTTGCGACGCGATAGTTGAAGACGAAGAGGCGGCCGGTGAGCTGGGTCGGGCCTTCGTCGTCTTTCCTCTGGCAGCCGGCCAGCGCGAGTGCGGCGATCATCCCAACGCCGATCGTTGTCAGCATGATCATTTTCATTGTCATGGCGCAGTCTCCTCCTTCTTGCGCCGGTAGTGCCGGCTGGCCTTGGCACGGTTGCCGCAGACTGCCATGTCGCACCAGGCGCGGCTTTTGTTCTTGCTGCGGTCGATAAAGAGCCAGCCGCAGTTGCGGCATATTTTCATCCGTTCCGGATCGGGCATGGCGATCAGGCGCAACGTCGAATGCACGGTCGCCGCATCGAGCCCATCGGATGAGGCTCGTTTCAGAACCTTCGCCAACGCAGCCAGCAGATCGGCGAGCAGCAGGTCTGCAGCCTCGCCGAGAACACGTGTCCGAAAGTAGCGATCAATCGTCTCGCGCAACGAAATGAAATCGGCCCTGTTTTCCCGCCGCACCGGCAAGATATCGCCGAAGAGTGCCCGTTCGGCGCAGAAATTGGCGGCCGCTTTCGGGAAATTGTCCATCTGTCCCGCCGCCTCGAAGCGGTCGATGCGGCGTTCGTCGTCATGGCGCAGGATCACGCTGTTGGCGACATCGAGCGCAAGCGCGCCACCGGAGAAACGATGTGGGGTCCAGGAAAAGCTCATGGCGAAAATTATAACTGGTAAAATGAATTTTGCCAGTTACTATTTGCGTGTTCTTCGGAGGAGTGGAATGGCTTATCTTCTGCAGCAACTGGCGAATGCCATTCCGCTCGCTGCACTTTATGCGGCGCTGGCCTTCGGCTATTCCATCGCATTCGGGGTCATGAAGCGGGCCGACATCACCTACGGCGCACTTTTCGCCTTCGCCGGCCAGATGCTCGTGCTCTTCACGGATGTCGGCTACACCAAGATGTATCTCGTTTTGCCTGCGGCCTTCACCTTTGGCGCCATCATCGCCGTCGGCTATACGGTCGGTACCAGCTTTCTGGTTGGCCGCGCGATCATGCTGCCGCTGTCGCGCAAGTCTCCGAATACGGTCATCGTCGCGGCACTCGGCATGATGATTATCCTGATGGAGACCGCGCGGCTCGCCGCCAATACGCGCGGCATCTGGTTGCCGCCCTTCCTGAACGATGCCGTCGTCTTCTGGGATAGCGGCGATTTCCGCGTGACGCTCACCGAGATCCAGTTGCTCAACACCGTGCTGATGATTCTTGTCATCCTTGCGGGTGCTTATGTCCTCAAATGTACTGGCTGGGGCCGTATCTGGCGGGCGGTCACCGACGATGCTCTCGCCGCCGAACTGTGCGGCGCCAGCGCCAATCGCGTCTTCTTGCTCGCCTACGTCGCCTCGGCCGTGGTCGCGACCATCTGCGGCCTGCTGGCTACTTCCTATTATGGAACGATGGATTTCGGGGCAGGGCTGATGTTCGGACTAAAGGTGCTGATGATTGCGGCGGTCGGCGGTTATTCCGATCCGCTGAAGTCGGCAGGTGGTGCCGCACTCCTCGGCCTCACCGAGACCATGTGGGGCGCCTATGGCCCGTTCCTGTGGCGCGATTTCGTGATTTTTTCGCTGCTCGTCTTGCTGCTGGTCCTAAGCCGGCGCGAGCGGATCGTGCCCTGACCTATTTCTCGCCTGACCATTTGTCGCGCGCCGCGTCGTCGGCATCCTTGGCCGAGACCCAGCCACCTTCTTCGCCATCCTTGCCATGTTCCTTCTTCCAGAAGGGAGCGGATGTCTTGAGGAAATCCATGACGAAATTGGCGCCGTCGAAGGCGGCCTGCCGATGCGATGCCGCGGCGATGACGAGGACGATGTTTTCACCTGGCAAAATCTTGCCGTAGCGATGGATGGCGGTCAGTCCGAGCAGTTCGAAGCGCTCGATGGCAAGATTGGAGATGCGAGTAATCTCCGCCTCCGCCATGCCGGGATAATGTTCGAGTTCGAGGGCGCCGAGTATTCCGCCTTCGTCGCGGCAGAGCCCGGAGAAGGTGACGACCGCGCCGATATCGTGCCGCCCGGCGGTCAGCCTGTTGATCTCGGTCTGAAGCTCGAAATCCTCGCGCTGGACTCGGATTACCGGCTGCATAGCCATCGGCTTACCCCCCTGTCATCGGCGGGAAGAGCCCGATCTCCCGCGCTCCGGCGATCGGCTCATCGTGCTCGGCGTGCTCCATGTTGATGGCGACGCGGATTGCGTTGGGAAATTGAAGCGCCGCCTCGTATTCTTCTCCCAAGCCCTTCAAATGACTCAGGAGATCGCCGACGGTGACGACTTCGGCAGGAAGGGAAATTTCCTCTTCCGCTTTGCCGATCCGCTCACGCACCCAGGCGAAATAGACGAGCTTCGTCATCATTCCTCATCCACGACATGCTTCAGCCCGGCGCGGAAATAATCGTAGCCGGTATAGATGGTCAAAAGCGCCGCGACCCAGAGCAGGACTATGCCGATCTCCGTCGTGTAGGGTAGCACCTTGTCGCCCGCCGGCCCAGCCAGCAGGAAGGCGATCGCCACGAGCTGGGCGGTCGTCTTCCATTTCGCGATGCGCGTCACGGGAACGCTGACCTTCAGTGCCGCCAGATATTCGCGCAGGCCGGAGACGAGGATTTCGCGGCAGAGGATAATGATGGCGGCCCAGAGCGACCAGCCGGCAATGGTGCCGTCGGCGGCCACCAGCAGCAGGATCGCGGAGACCAGCAGCTTGTCGGCGATCGGATCGAGCATGCGGCCGATGTTCGAGGTCTGGTTCCAGATGCGGGCGAGATAGCCGTCAAGGAAGTCGGTGATCGAGGCGATGACAAAGATCCAGAGCGCGACCCAGCGCGCGAAATCGGAACCCTCCAGCTTGCCCTCGATGAAGAAGCAAAGAACGATCAGGGGTACGCAGAGAATGCGGCCGTAGGTGAGCAGATTGGGGATACTGTAAGCGCGCGACGCCATGGAAATCGTTTCGTTTCTGTTGTCTCGACCAGGCCGGATGGGGCTCTGTTGATCTCATCCCGCTGAAGTCATTTGATTAAGCGTGATCCCAAAAACCGCTTCGCACTTTTTGGTGGTCATACCCTAGATGATGGTTTGGTCAGTTTATCGTCAATATTGTTTCTGTTTTTTCACCGCTATTGCGTGGAATTTGCGACGAGCCATCCCTATTTCGCGGCGTCTTCGTGGAAATGGTTGTAGACCTGTCGTGCGACGGCTTCGGATATGCCCTCCACCGCCATCAGATCCGAAAGGGCGGCACGCGACACGGCCTTCGCCGTGCCGAAATGCTGGAGAAGCGCGCGCTTGCGCGAAGGGCCGATGCCGCCGATCTCGTCCAGCGGGTTCTTCACCATCTCCTTCTTGCGCCGGGCGCGATGCGAGCCGATCGCGAAGCGGTGTGCCTCGTCGCGCATGCGCTGGATGAAGTAGAGCACGGGATCGCGGGGCGGCAGCGAGAAGCTTTCGCGCGATGGGGCAAAGAAGCGCTCGCGCCCGGCCTCGCGGTCGACACCCTTGGCAACGCCGATGGCGATGACGCTGTCGGTGATCCCGAGCTCTTCGAGAATGGCGCGCACCGCCGTCATCTGCCCCTGGCCGCCGTCGATGAGGATGATGTCGGGCCAGGCGGGGAAGGGGCGATCGGCAGCGTCGACGGTGGTGTCAGCCATGCCGCTGCGGTCGGGCTTGCCTTCTTCCTTGAGCAGCCGGGAGAAACGCCGGGTCATGACCTCGCGCATCATGCCGAAGTCGTCGCCCGGCGTGATGTCGGTCGATTTGATGTTGAACTTGCGATACTGGCCTTTGACGAAGCCTTCCGGCCCGGCCACCACCATGCCGCCGACGGCGTTCGTGCCCATGATGTGGGAGTTGTCGTAGATCTCGATGCGTTGCGGTGTGTAGGGAAGCTTGAAGGTTTCCTTGAAGCCCTCGAGCAGCCGCGATTGCGAGGCGGTTTCCGCAAGCTTTCGGCCATGCGCCTCACGGGCATTGGCAATGACGTGCTCGACCAGATCGCGCTTTTCGCCGCGTTGCGGCACGAGAATCGCGACCTTATGCCCGGCTTTCTCGCTGAGCGCTGCCGCGAGCAGTTCGATTTCCTCGATCGTCTCCGACAGCAGGATCTGCCGCGGCACAGGCTTGTCGTCGTAGAACTGTGCCAGGAAGGCGTTCAGCACTTCTGCGCCAGAGAGCGACGGATCGGCCTTCGGGAAATAGGCACGGTTGCCCCAGTTTTGCCCTGTGCGGAAGAAGAAGACTTGGATGCAGGAAATGCCACCCTCGTGATGGATGGCGAAGACATCGGCCTCCTCGACGCCAGCCGGGTTGATGCCCTGATGGCTCTGCACATGCGAGAGCGCGGCGAGCCGGTCGCGAAAAATGGCGGCGCGCTCGAAATCCAGATCCTCGGCGGCGGCATTCATCGCCTCGGCCATATGCGCCTTGACGTTCTGGCTCTTGCCCGAAAGGAAGTCCTTCGCCTCCTGTACCAGCTCCCCATAGCCTGCATCGCTGATCTCGTGCGTGCAGGGGCCGGAGCAGCGCTTGATCTGGTAGAGCAGACAGGGGCGCGTGCGCGTCTCGAAGACGCTGTCGGTACAGGTGCGTATCAGGAAGGCGCGCTGCAGCGAATTGATGGTACGACCGACGGCGCCGGCCGACGCGAAGGGGCCAAAGTAATCGCCTTTGCGGGCGCGGGCGCCGCGATGCTTGAAAATGGCCGGCGCGCGATGATCGCCCGTAATCAGAATGTAAGGGAAGGATTTGTCGTCGCGCAGCAGAACGTTAAAGCGCGGGCGCAAGCGCTTGATGAGATTCGCTTCCAGCAGGAGCGCTTCCGTCTCCGTGCGAGTGGTGACGAATTCCATATTCGCGGTTTCGCGCACCATGCGGGCGATGCGGTTGGAATGCACCTTGCCCAAGGCATAGTTGGAGACGCGCTTCTTCAGGTTCCGCGCCTTGCCGACATAAAGCACGTCGCCGGCCTCGTTGAACATGCGATAGACGCCGGGATTGTTGGGCAGCCGCTTGACGAATTCGGCGATCAGTTCGGCGCCGCGAAGCCCCGTCTCGTTCCTTCCACCCTCGTTCCAATCGATGGGCGCAACGGGTGAGGCGGCGGCATCGCCCTCCACCTCGATGTCGTCTTCGATATCGTCTGATTCGTCGTAGAGAACGCCGCCATCAGGCAGCTTTCTTCCATTCATTCCGCACTCTCCGACACGTCCGGCGTTTCCCAGGCAAGATGCTGGCCGCCATCGAGCGCTATCATTTGGCCCGTGATCGAGGGCGTGTCAAAAAGAAAGCGGATGGTCCGGCCGAATTCTTCGAGCCCCGGCGCCGCCTTTAATATGAGGCCGTCGATCTGCGCTTGAAAGTCCTCTTCGGTCTGTCGCACGCTGCGCACCGTCGGGCCTGGGCCGATCGCGTTGACGCGGATACGCGGTGCAAAGCTTTGCGCCATCGTCTGTGTTGCCGTCCAGAGGGCGGCTTTCGACAGCGTATAGGAATAGAAGCGCGGATTGAGCGCCCAGACACGTTGGTCGACCATGTTGACGATCAGGCCCGGATGCGGTTCGGGAAGCTGCCGGACGAAATCGGCTGCCAGAATCGACGGCGCCCGCACATGGATTGCGAAATGCGCCTCGAAGGCTTCTCCGTCAAAATGATCGGCGGAATCGCCGAGGAAGGCGGAGGCGTTATTGACCAGCAGATCGAGCGGGCCGAGAGCACCCGAGACCCTTTCGATGAGGGTTGATGTCTCGGCCAAATTCTGCAGATCCGCCTTGATCGCAATGGCCCTCCGGCCCTTTTGCCGCAGTTTTGCCGCAATTTCCTCGGCTTCGGCGAGGGACTGATTGGCGTGCAACGCCACCCCGAAGCCATTAGCCGACAAATCCTCGGCAATTGCCAGGCCTATTCTTTTGGAGGCGCCGGTTATCAGCGCCGTGCGTAGTTTTTCCTGGCTCAAGAGATCGCCTTTTGCTCGTCGTTACCCAATCGATGCTCATATAGGGCGTCGATACACCATATGAAAAGATGCATGAGCGAATGAGGCCCTTTGGGGTTTCTTATGTAAAACTTGAGATATATTTAGTTTAAAATAAGTATACACGGTTTAATCAATGATTAGGGTTAACAATTCCTCTGTTGCGATGAAGCAACATCGAAATTCAGCCACGTCTGTGCCACAATGATATCATATTTTGGCTCTTCCAATTCCTCATTTGCATTCCAATTTCAACCTCGATCCGGGAGGGATATGTTTTAATTGCTCGTGGCGCTTCGAAGTCAAGGACAGTAAGCGGGGCACACGGGACTGAAAGGAGAAAAGTATGCGTACTCTTATCAAGACCCTCATGGTCTCCGCTTTCGCTCTCGGCGGCTACACCGCAGCTCAGGCTGCTGACGCTGTTGAGCAGATTCCGCAGCCGCCCGTCGCTCAGGAAGCAGCTCCGGTCGTCAACAACTGGTCCGGTTTCTACATCGGTGGTGAAGGTGACTGGAACAAGGGTCACTTCAATCGCACCGGCAACACTTACGGATTCGGCGGCGGCGCCTTCACCGGCTACAACTGGCAGCAGGGCCAGATCGTATACGGTATCGAAGGTGACCTCGGTTACGCAGACTCCGAAACGAGCCGCAATGGCCTGACTGCCAAGAACGGCATCAACGGCTCGGTTCGCGGTCGCCTCGGTTACGACTTCAACCCGTTCATGCTGTACGGCACGGCTGGTCTGGCACTCGGCCAGAACAAGCTGTCCGACGACACGTCTTCCGAAAGCAAGACGGCTGTTGGCTACACGGTTGGTGCAGGTGCTGAAACCTTCATCACCAACAACATCACGGCTCGTCTTGAATACCGTTACACCGACTACGGCAAGAAGACCTTCAACCTCGACTCCGGTAGCTTCTCGCGTGGCTTCGACGAGCAGAGCGTCAAGGTCGGTATCGGCGTCAAGTTCTGATTATCCGAAGGCGTAAGCCTGAACAAAAAAGGCCGGGGTGGAAACCCCGGCCTTTTTTGTTTGATGTCGCTGGATATTTGTTAGGCGTCCTTCGGGAAGTCCGTCGATACGGCCAGTTCCCGCCAATCGGCCAGTTCCTTGGCGACATAGCTGTTCTTCGCTTCGATCGCGCCGACCGTATCGGAGCCGAAAGGCATGCGCAGCGGCGGGTTGGCCGCATGTGCAAGTGTAATCATCGATTTTGCAAGCCGTTTGGGATCACCGGGCTGGCCGTGATTGTGGCCGGCGGCGAAATCGCGCATCGCGCCGGCGGGTGTGTCCTTGTAGTCGGCAATCGAGCTCGGACTGACGGCGAGCGAGCTTTCATCGAGAAAGTCGGTGCGGAAAAAGCCGGGTTCGACAACCGTGACCTTGATGCCGAGCGGCTGCAGTTCCGCCGCCATCGCCTCGGACAGGCCTTCGACGGCGAACTTCGTCGAGCAATAGATGCCCCAGCCGGCAAAGCTTTGATAGCCTCCGACCGAGGACATGTTAATGACATGGCCGGAACGCTGCCGGCGCATGTGTGGCAGGACGGCGCGGGTGACCTTCAACAGGCCAAAGACATTGGTGGCGTAGAGCTTCTCGATTTCCTCGGCGGTTGCCTCTTCCACGGCGCCGAGCAGCCCGTAGCCGGCATTGTTGACAAGGATATCGATCCGTCCGAAGCGTTTGACGGCGGCAGCCGCAGCCTCATGGGCTTGCGCCTCGTTCGACACGTCGAGAGCGACGGGCAGGAGGTTCTGATGATTGCCGAACTTCTCCGCTAGGCCGGCAGGGTTGCGGGCTGTGGCAACGACGGCGTCGCCGGCAGTCAGAGCTTCCTGGGCGATGAGGGCGCCGAAGCCGCGGGATGCGCCCGTGATGAACCAAACACGCATGACTTTCTCCTTCGTGAGTTTGCAATTCCATAGGCGGAATTCGCTTGCAGGAGAAAGGTAGCTTGATGGGATCGTTGAGGTAATCTACTTTGTCTTCCATGAAGTGCTGAGAAATTCTCATCAATGCGACGTATTCGTTCGACCGATCTGGCCATCTTCCTGGCGATTGCCCAACACCGTAGCTTTCGCAAGGCGGCGGTGGAGCTCGGCGTGACGGCGTCCGCGCTCAGCCATTCGCTGCGGGCGATCGAGGAACGATTGGATGTGCGGCTGGTCAATCGCACCACGCGCGGCGTCGGGCTGACGGAGGCAGGCGAGCGCCTGTTCGATCGTATCCGCCCGGCTTTCCTCGATATTGACGATGCGCTGGAGGATCTCGATAAATTCCGTGGACAGCCCTATGGCAAGTTGCGCATCAACGCTCCGCGCCCCGCCGCCAAGATGGTGTTGCTGCCGATCGTGTCACGGTTCCTGAGGGCTTACCCTGCCATCGAAGTGGAAATCGTGGTGGACGATGCGCTCGTGGATACGGTCTCTGCCGGTTTCGATGCTGGCATAAGGTTCGGCGAAAGCATCGCCGCAGACATGATCGCAATTGCCATTGGTCCCCGCCAGCGCACGGCGATCGTCGGCTCGCCAGAACATTTCCAGCGTTTCCCCCAACCGGTCACGCCCCACGATCTGAAGGATCACCCCTGCATCCGCTACCGTTTTCCGGGCGGCACCTATTATCGCTGGGAGTTCGAACGCGGCGGCGTTGAGCTGGAGATTGAGGTGCAGGGGCCGCTGACGCTTGGCGATCTCGACATCATGCTGAATGCCGCTATCAATGGCTCCGGCCTTGCCTTCGTGTTTGAGGATCACGCGCTACTTGCTTTGCAGGATGGCCGGTTGATCCGCGTGCTGGAGGACTGGTGCCCCTACTATCCAGGCTTCTTCCTCTATTATCCGAGCCGTCGGCAACTGCCGACAGCTTTGCGCGCTTTCGTCGATTTCGTGAAGGCCGACGCTGCCGGCCAGAGCTGAGCCGGACGGCGTCAGACTTGCGGCTTCATCACCGGAAAATCGGGGAAATGCTTCTCGAACTTGTGTGCCCAATCCGTCAATCCCGCATGGTCCGCTTCCCATTGCCCTTCAAAGCGAAGCTGCAGATAGCCGATAAGGGAGGCAAGCGCGAAATGGCCGGCATGCAGCTTCTTGCCGATCTTCGGCGGTTCGGCGTCGAGATGGGTGAGGGCGCGGCCGACCTTCGTCCATTGCCGATCAATCCACGGCTGATGCTGCTTCTCGGGCTCGCGAAGGCGGCGCTCGTAGACGATCGACAGGAGGCACTCATTGGTGCCGTCGATCAGCGCTTCCAGAACCTCGATTTCGGTGCGCTTGCTCTTTTTCGAAGGATAGAGCCCGCCCTCGCGCCGGTCGAAATAATGCATGATGGCGCGGCTGTCGAAAATGGCTTCGCCGTCGCCAGTGAGCAATGTCGGGATCTTGCCGAGCGGATTGTTGTCGATGAGCAGCGTCGGCCCGGCATTCGTGTCGACGTGGATTTCCTCGAGTTTGATGCCGAGATGGCGGGCCGCCATGCGCACCTTGCTGGAGAAGGGAGAGGTGGACGAGCAAAGAAGTCTCATGAAATCACCTGTGGGGTATGTCTGTGAAAAGTCTCAATGTTCGCCACGCAGCCAGAAAGCGCGCTGCGAGGCGAAGCGGTCCTGCGCCAGAATATCCTTCAAAGCCGGCAGGAGTGCATGCAACTCGTCCTTCAGCGTGAAGGGCGGGTTGACGATGATGAGGCCCGAGCCGGTCAGCCCGGTAAAGCCGCGATCGCTTTTGACGCTCAGCTCGGCGCAGAGCATTTTCGGAATTTCCAAAGCCTGCAGTGCTTCATGAAACTGCTTGATCGGCGCATCCTTCTTGATCGGATACCAGAGGCAATAGGTGCCACCCGGAAACCGGCGCCAGGCTTTGGCCAGGCCGTCGATCAGACGCTCGTACTCGCCTTCCTCTTCGAACGGCGGATCGACGAGCACGATCCCACGCTTTTCCTTCGGCGGCAGATGCGCGCCGAGCGCCAGCCAGCCGTCCAGTTCGGTAATTCGCGCGTGGTGATCGCCCTCGAACAGCCGGTGCAGTCGCTGAAAGTCGTCCGGATGCAGCTCCATGGCCGAAAGCCGGTCCTGCGGGCGAAACAGCATGCGGGCGAGCTTCGGCGAGCCTGGGTAAAGCCTGAGGCCGCCTTCCGGGTTCAGCTCGCGGATGGCGGCGAGGTAGGGTTCCAGCAGATCAGCGACTTGCGGCACGAGTTCCGCTTCCAGCACCCTGCCGATGCCGTCGCGCCACTCGCCGGTCTTCTGCGCTTCCTCCGAGGAAAGGTCGTAAAGCCCGATGCCGGCATGGGTATCGAGAACGCGAAAGGCCTTGTCCTTGTTCTGCATGTAGCGGACGAGGCGCGCGAGGATAGCGTGTTTCAAGACATCGGCAAAATTGCCCGCGTGATAGATGTGCCGATAGTTCATCGTCGTTGAAGTCCGCATGAATTGTTGAGATGGGCCGGATTGTCTCTAGTGGCCGGACATCGCTTGAAATATACAAACATCATGAACATTGCGACCCCCATCCAAGCCAAATCGCGTATAGGTCACACCGCCTGTCCGCATGACTGTCCCTCCACCTGCGCGCTGGAGGTCGATCTGACTGAGGACGGCAAGATCGGCCGGGTTCGCGGTGCCAACGACCATTCCTATACTTCCGGCGTCATCTGCGCCAAGGTGGCGCGTTATGCCGAAAGGCTTTACCACCCCGATCGCCTGATGAAGCCGCTGCGACGCGCTGGCGCCAAGGGCGAGGGGCGCTGGCAGGAGCTTTCCTGGGACGCGGCGCTGGATGAGATCGCCGAAGCCTTCATCAAGGCCGAAGCCAAGGACGGCAGCGAGGCGATCTGGCCCTATTTCTATGCCGGCACCATGGGCTGGGTGCAGCGCGATTCCATCGAGCGGCTTCGACACGCCAAGCGCTATTCCGGTTTCTTCTCGTCGATCTGCACCAATCCGGCATGGACCGGCTTTACCATGGCGACGGGCGTGCTGCGCGGCCCGGATCCGCGCGAGATGGGCCGCACGGACTGCGTCGTCATCTGGGGCACGAATGCGGTTGCCACCCAGGTCAATGTCATGACCCACGCGATCAAGTCCCGCAAGGAACGTGGCGCCAAGATCGTCGTCGTCGATATCTACGATAACCCGACGATGAAGCAGGCCGATCTGGCGCTGATCGTCAAGCCGGGTACGGATGCGGCCCTTGCCTGCGCCGTCATGCACATCGCCTTCCGCGACGGCTATGCCGACCGCGCCTATATGGCAAAATATGCCGATGACCCCGCCGGCCTCGAAGAGCATCTGACGTCGAAGACGCTTGCCTGGGCTGCAGATATCACAGGCCTTTCGGTCGACGAGATTGAAGCCTTCGCCAAGCTCGTCGGGACGACCAAGAAGACCTACTTCCGTCTGGGCTATGGCTTTACCCGCCAGCGCAACGGTGCGATCGCCATGCATGCGGCGGCGTCGATCGCCACGGTCCTCGGCTCCTGGCAATATGAGGGCGGCGGCGCTTTTCATTCGAACAGCGATATCTTCCGCATGGATGCGAGCGAACTCACCGGCCGCGCCATGAAGGATATGGATATCCGCATGATCGACCAATCGCAGATAGGCCGCGCCTTGACCGGCGATGCCGTTGCGCTGCGCCATCGCGGCCCGGTCACCGCCATGCTCATCCAGAACACCAATCCGGTGAACATCGCGCCCGAACAGCGGCTGGTGAAGCGCGGTTTTGCCCGCTCCGACCTCTTCGTCGCCGTACACGAGCAGTTCATGACCGATACGGCTGAGATGGCCGATATCGTCATCCCCGCCACCATGTTCGTCGAGCACGACGACATCTATCGCGCTGGCGGCCAGAACCACATTCTTCTCGGTCCCAAGCTCGTCGAGCCGCCGCCGACCGTTCGCAGCAATCTCTTCGTGATCGAGGAGCTCGCCAAGCGCCTCGGTGTCGCGGATCGCCCCGGTTTCGGCTTCTCGGCCCGCGAGATGATCGATCGGGTTCTGTCGAGGAGTGGCCTGCCGGATTACGATTACTTCCTCGAGCACAAATGGTTCGACCGCCAGCCGGATTTCGAGGAGGCCCATTTCGTCAACGGCTTTGCCCATCCCGACGGCAAGTTCCGCTTCCGCCCGGATTGGACCAACCAGCCGGCGCCGAACCGGCCGCCCGCAGCCGTCGGCTTGCTCGGCCCCCATGTCGAACTGCCGGAATTTCCGGACCAGGTCGATGTCATCGAGGTGGCCGATCCCGAGCATCCGTTCCGGCTCGCGACCTCGCCATCGCGCAACTTCCTGAATTCGAGTTTCGCGGAAACGAAGACGTCGCGACAGAAGGAAGGTCGGCCGGAGGTGATGATCAATCCGGCCGATGCCGAGACGCTTGGCATTGCCCACGGCGAACTGGTTCGCATCGGCAATGGGCGCGGAGATATCCGTCTGCATGCACGCGTGACGACGGAAGTGAAGCCGGGCGTGCTAATTGCCGAAGGTCTGTGGCCGAACAACGCCCATGTCGACGGCGAGGGCATCAACGTGCTCACCGGCGCCGATCCGGTCGCACCCTATGGTGGCGCGGCCGTCCACGATAACAAGGTATGGCTCCGCAAGGATATGGCATGAGTAAATTCGAAAAGGCGAAAGCCGACATCGTCAGCGAAAAGACGCTGGCGGACCAATGGACGCGGCTCAGCACCTTTGAGGTCGATTACACGGATTCTCGCGGCGAACAGCATCGCCTGAAGCGCGAAGTCTATCATCGCACGCCGGCCGCCTGCATCCTTCTCTATGATCCCAGCCATGAAACGGTGGTGCTTGTTCGCCAATACCGTCTGCCGGCCCAGCTGGTCGGCGAGCCGGCCTGGATGATCGAAGTGCCCGCCGGCCTGCTCGACGGCGACGATCCGGAAGCTGCGATCCGCCGCGAAGCCATGGAAGAGACCGGCTTTCGCGTGCGTGACGTCCGGTTCCTCTTCAAGGCCATGACGTCGCCGGGTTCCTCGACCGAGGTCATCCATTTCTTCGCTGCTGTGATCGATACGTCCGACCGGGTTGCCGATGGCGGCGGCCTTGCCGAAGAGCATGAGGATATCGAGGTTCTGGAAGTTCGCCTCTCCGACGTGATGGCAATGATCGAAAAGGGCGATATTCATGATGCCAAGACGATCATGCTGCTGCAATGGGCGGTGCTGAACGAGGCCAATCTGAGATAGTCCGTTCGACGGTGGGAAGCTATCTTCGCGTCGTTCATCACATTGTCACGAATCGAGCTTACCGGGGCGTGCTGGCCGGAAACATTCGAATGTTTCCGAGCCTCCGTCGATTATGGACGCTGTTTCAGGAGAAAGCCGATGTGGCTCAGCAATTTCACGCTCGTTCTTCCCAATGAAGTCGTCGAAAAGGGTGCGGTGCGCATCGAGGACGGCGTGATTGCCGAAATTCGCTCGGAGCCGGTGGAGCAGCCGACCTTCGACGGCGGTGGCCGTTTGCTGATGCCGGGCTTCGTCGACCTGCATTGTGACATGGTTGAGCGCGAGATCGCGCCGCGGCCGAATGCGATGATGCCGATCGATTTCGGTGTCCACGAGCTGGACAAGAAGCTGGCGGCAGCCGGCGTTACCACGGCCTTCGCCGCGCTCTCCTTTGCGACCGAAAGCGTCTATGGTCACGTCCGCTCGCTCGAAACCACCTCGGCTGTCATTCGCGGCATCGGCAGCCTGCGTGATGAGCTCTTGATCGACCATCGCGTTCATGCACGCTACGAAATCACCAATCTCGGCGCTGCTCCGACCCTGGAACGGTTGTTGGCGGAAGGCTCCGTCGACATGGTCTCGCTGACCGACCATACGCCGGGGCAGGGGCAGTATAACGATATCGAAAGCTATATCCGCAGCATGTCCGAGCGCCGCTCCATGTCGCGCGAGGCGGCCGAGGAAGTTGTCGCAAAGCGCATCGCGCAGCGCCAGGACCCGGAGATCGAGCGCAAGCTGCATGACGTGGTCGAACTCGCGCTGAAGCACAATCTGTCGCTCGCCTCGCATGACGATGACAGCGCCGAAAAGGTTGCGGCGATGCACGATCTCGGCGTGACGATCAGCGAGTTTCCGGTGACGGGACCGGCGGCCGAAGAAGCCTGCCGCCGCGGCCTCTGGACCTTGATGGGCGCGCCGAATGCACTGCGCGGCCAGTCGATGTCTGGCAATCTCAGTGCCCTGGACGCGGCCCGCTCCGGCCTGCTCGGCATCATCGCAGCCGACTATCACCCGGCAGCCTTCGTGCCGGCGATCTTCAAGATCGCCGATGTTGTTGCTGGCGGTCTGCCGGCGGCCGTTGCGACGGCAACGTCCAACGCCGCCCGTTCGGCCGGTTTGACGGATCGCGGCGAGATCGCCGTCGGCCAGCTCGCCGATCTGGTCGCCGTCGAGCCCGGTTCGGTTCACCGCATCCGCGCAACCTTCCGCGGCGGCCGCATCGTCTATAGCGACGGCACGCTGCACCCGCTGATGGCCATGGCGGCTTGAAAACTAGCTTGCGTCACCAAGTAGTGACAATATCTGCCGCCCCTGGGCGATGGATATCTCGACAAGGCTCACGGCCTTGCCGCCTTTCATCCTGACCTTGCCTTCCGCTAGCAGCCGCAACGATTGCGGATAAATCTGATGCTCGACCGTGAGTACCCGGGCGGCAAGGCTGTCGGCAGTGTCGTCCGTCAAGACAGGCACGGCAGCCTGGCCGACGACCGGGCCTTCGTCCATGCCTTCGGTAACGAAATGCACGGTGCAGCCGGCAATGCGCATGCCGGCGTCGATGGCGCGCTGATGCGTGTGCAGGCCTGGGAAAAGCGGCAGCAGCGAAGGATGGATATTGATGATCCGGCCCTCGTAAGCCTGGATGAAGCGGCCGGAGAGCAGGCGCATATAGCCGGCAAGGCAGATGATATCGGGGGAGAGGGCTTCCAGTTGCGAAAGGATCGCCTCTTCATGCGCTTCCTTGCTGGCGAACTCCTTGCGCACGAAGGCGAAGGTGGCGATGTCCTCGGCGGCAGCCTTTGCCAATCCGCCGGCATCCGCCTTGTCGGAGATCACGCCGACGATCTCGGCCGGGTAGTCTGCTGCCTTGGTGGCCTTCAGAAGAGCCAGCATGTTGGAGCCGCCGCCGGAGATGAAGACGACGACGCGTTTGCGCGGCGTGGTCATAGAGCCAGCGTGCCCTTGTAGACGGTGCCGTGGGCGCCTTCTTCGCGAGCGATCATGCGGCCGAGTGTCACGACTGCTTCGCCTTCCGCTTCAAGCGCCGTCTTCACGGCCGCGACGTTTTCGGCAGCGACGACGACGATCATGCCGATGCCGCAGTTGAAGGTGCGCAGCATTTCCTTGGCTTCGACGCCGCCCGTCCTGGCGAGCCATGAGAAGACCGGCGGCACCTTGACGGCGGCGAGATCGATTTCGGCGGCTAGATGCTTCGGCAGGACGCGCGGAATATTCTCCGGAAAGCCGCCGCCGGTGATGTGGGCGAGCGCCTTGAGAGCATGGGTTTCGCGGATGGCCTTGAGCAGCGGCTTCACATAGATGCGCGTCGGCGTGAGCAGCGCTTCGCCAAGCGCCTTGCCTTCGGCGAAGGGAGCCGGCGCATCCCAGCCGAGGCCGGAAAGCTCGACGATCTTGCGCACCAGCGAGAAGCCGTTGGAGTGAACGCCTGATGAGGCGAGGCCGAGAATGATGTCGCCTTCGGCAATATCGCCGGACGGCAGCAGCTGGCCGCGCTCGGCGGCACCGACGGCAAAGCCTGCCAGATCGTAGTCGCCGTGGGAATACATGCCCGGCATTTCCGCCGTCTCGCCGCCGATCAGCGCGCAGCCTGCGTCACGGCAGCCGGCAGCGATACCGCCGACGATCGCAGCACCCTGGTCGGGATCGAGCTTGCCGGTGGCGAAGTAATCGAGGAAGAACAGCGGCTCGGCACCCTGGACGACCAGGTCGTTGACGCACATGGCAACGAGGTCGATGCCGACAGTGTCGTGATAGTTCGCGTCGATTGCGATCTTCAGCTTGGTGCCGACGCCGTCGTTGGCGGCGACCAGCACCGGATCGGTAAAACCTGCCGCCTTGAGGTCGAACAGGCCACCAAAGCCGCCGATCTCGCCATCGGCACCAGGACGGCGCGTCGAACGGACGGCAGGCTTGATCTTTTCGACCAGCAGGTTGCCGGCATCAATATCGACACCCGCGTCGCTATAGGTCAGACCGTTTTTTCCAGACTGGCTCATGCTTCCGCCTCCGATGGCCGCCCGTCCATTATGACAGGGCTTTGATCGGGTCGCCATTGCATGATAGGGGCCTTTATGCAAGGCGGAAGCGCCGCAACTCCCTCGATTTTCCCCGTTTCCCATTGCCTGAGGCAGATTTCCGGCCTCAGGCTTGACCATAATTGCGGCATCATCCTATGTCCTAAGCACACGGCAAGCGAGCGCGAAGTAACGGGGAAGATGATGGAGCAAAAGGTCAGCGGGGCGAGCCTCAAGCGTCAAGTCACCTTCTGGGTGATCGTGCTCGTCGTCTTTGTCGCCTTTGTCTATATCTTCAGCACGATCCTGCTGCCGTTCATCGCCGGCATGGCGGTCGCCTATTTCCTCGATCCAGTCGCCGACCGCCTGGAGCGGATCGGCCTCAGCCGTCTGATGGCGACGGTGGTGATCCTCGTCTCCTTCGTGCTGATCTTTGCCCTGGCGCTGACCATCGTCATCCCGATCATCATCAACCAGTTCAACGACTTTATTCAGCACATACCGACCTATGTGCAGCAGGCGCAGCAATTGGTCGCCAAGGCGCAGACGATGGTGCTGCCGGACTGGATCCGTAACCAGCTCGGAGCGATCAAGGACAATTTCTCCAGCATCATGTCCGACGGCTTGAGCTTTGTCGGCGGCTTGTTCGCGCAGCTCTGGAGTTCCGGCAAGGCGCTGGTCAACATCATCTCGCTGATGGTCGTCACGCCGGTCGTCGCCTTCTACATCCTGCTCGACTGGGATCGCATGATCGCCAAGGTCGACGACTGGATCCCGCGCGATCATGTCGCCACCGTCCGCCAGATCGCCCGCGAGATCGATCAGGCAATCGCCGGCTTCATCCGGGGGCAGGGCTCGCTCTGCATTATCCTTGGCGTCTACTACGGCGTCGGCCTGTCGCTGGTCGGCCTGAACTTCGGCCTTTTGATCGGCCTCTTTGCCGGCATGATCAGCTTCATTCCCTATGTCGGCTCGCTGGTCGGCCTCATCCTGGCGGTCGGCGTCGCGCTGGTGCAGTTCTGGCCCGATTATATCTGGGTTGGTCTGACCCTCGCCGTCTTCTTCACCGGCCAGTTCCTGGAAGGCAATGTGTTGCAGCCGAAGCTCGTCGGCGAAAGCGTCGGCCTGCATCCGGTCTGGCTGATGTTCGCCCTTTTTGCCTTTGGCGCACTCTTCGGCTTCGTCGGGCTGCTGATCGCTGTTCCTGCCGCCGCCGCCTGCGGCGTTCTTGTCCGCTTCGCCCTTTCGCGCTACCTTCAGAGCGATCTCTATTACGGACGCTCGGAAGCGGGTAAGGCGCGCAGAGCCAAGGCCGGCAAGACCGAGAATAGCTAGACATGACCGATGCAAAGAACGCTGATCTAAGGCGCAAGGCCGCCGAGCAGCTGCCCTTGGCCTTTACGCACGATCCCGCAAACGGACGTGACGATCTGCTCGTCGCCGATCCCTTGCACGCGGCGGTGAAGATCGTCGATGCCTGGCCGAATTGGCCGTCGCCGGTCGTCATCCTGGCGGGTCCCGTAGGCTCGGGCAAATCGCATCTTGCGAGCATTTGGGCCGAACGGTGCGGCGCCGTCCACATTCACCCCGTCGCCGGCTCCGATGCCACAGTCGCGGCGGCGAACGGCCCTGTCATCTTCGAAGATGTGGATCGCCTCGGTTTTGACGATACGGAGCTGTTTCACGTCATCAACAGCGTCCGCGAAAACGGCACCAGTCTCTTGATGACAAGCCGGCTTTGGCCGATGTCCTGGCCGGTGACGCTGCCCGACCTACGCTCGCGCCTGAAGGCTGCGACGGTGGTCGAGATCGGCGAGCCGGACGAGAAATTGCTGTCGCAGGTGATCGTCAAGCTGTTCGCCGACCGCCAGCTTTATATCGATGACAAACTCGTCCTTTATATCGTCAATCGCATGGAGCGTTCCTTGAACGCGGCGCAGCTGATCGTCGACCGGCTGGACCGGCTGGCACTGGCGCGAGGAACAAGGATCACGCGCCTGTTGGCCGCTGAGGTCCTGAACGAACTGGGTAGCTCCGGTCAGCCGGATTGAGTTGACATCGACTGTCACAGTTCCGTCGTCAAACTGATATACGTGGCACAAGATTAGAAGAGGGTAGGTGGAACATGGACTCGGCACTCACGGAACATCAGGACGCCAACCCGGAAACCCCGGAGGCCGCACCTCCGGTCAGCGAGCTGCTGACCAGCCCCGAGCGCTTCATCAACCGCGAATTCTCCTGGCTCCAGTTCAATCGCCGCGTCCTTGAAGAGACATTGAACACAGCTCATCCCTTGCTGGAGCGTGTTCGCTTCCTCTCCATCTCCGCCGCCAACCTCGATGAATTCTTCATGGTGCGCGTCGCCGGCCTCGAAGGCCAGGTCCGCCAGAAGATCCTCGTGCGCACGCCTGACGGCAAGACGCCCGCCGAGCAGCTCGACGACATCCTGCGCGAGATCGACAATCTGCAGATGGAGCAGCAGGCCTCGCTTGCCGTTCTGCAGCAGTATCTTGCCAAGGAAGATATTCTGATCGTCCGCCCGGCTGCTCTTACCGATGCCGATCGCCAGTGGCTGCACACCGAGTTCGAGCAGGCGATCTTCCCGGTCCTGACACCGCTCTCCATCGACCCGGCGCATCCTTTCCCCTTCATTCCGAACCTCGGCTTTTCGATCGCGCTGCAGCTGAAGAGCATGAACGGCCGCGATCCGATGACGGCGCTGCTGCGCCTGCCGCCGGCGCTCGACCGCTTCGTCCGCTTGCCGGATGCCAGCAACGTCATCCGTTACATCACGCTCGAAGACGTGGTGAACATCTTCATTCACCGGCTCTATCCCGGCTACGAGGTGCAGGGCTCTGGTACCTTCCGCATCATTCGCGACAGCGATATCGAAGTCGAGGAAGAGGCGGAGGATCTGGTGCGCTTCTTCGAAACCGCGCTGAAGCGCCGCCGCCGCGGTTCCGTGATCCGCATCGAGACCGACTCCGAAATGCCGCTCGAGCTTCGCCAGTTCGTGGTGGAGTCGCTGAACGTTCCGGAAAACCGCATCGCGGTTCTGCCCGGCCTGCTGGCGCTCAATACCCTATCCGAAATCTGCAAGGCGCCGCGCGACGATCTGCGCTTCGAGCCATACAATGCCCGATTTCCTGAGCGCGTCCGTGAGCACGCCGGCGATTGCTTCGCCGCGATCCGCGAAAAGGACATGGTCGTCCACCACCCCTATGAATCCTTCGACGTGGTGGTCCAGTTCCTTCTCCAGGCTGCTAGGGATCCTGACGTTCTGGCGATAAAGCAGACGCTCTACCGCACCTCGAACGACAGCCCGATCGTCCGCGCGCTGATCGACGCCGCCGACATGGGCAAGTCCGTTACCGCGCTGGTGGAGCTCAAGGCCCGCTTCGACGAAGAGGCAAACATCCGCTGGGCGCGCGACCTTGAGCGCGCCGGTGTGCAGGTCGTCTTCGGCTTCATCGAGCTCAAGACCCATGCGAAGATGTCGATGGTCGTGCGCCGCGAAGACGGCAAGCTGCGCACCTACTGCCATCTCGGCACCGGCAACTATCACCCGGTCACCGCCAAGATCTACACCGACCTCTCGTACTTCACCTGCGATCCGGCAATCGCCCATGACATGGCGAATATCTTCAACTTCATCACCGGTTACGGTGAGCCGGAGCACGGCATGAAGATTGCGGTTTCGCCCTATACACTGCGCCCGCGCATCCTCCAGCATATCGAAGGTGAGATCGAGCACGCCAAGAATGGCCGTCCGGGCGCGATCTGGATGAAGATGAATTCGCTCGTCGATCCCGACATCATCGACGCGCTCTACCGAGCCAGCAATGCCGGCGTCGAGATCGATCTGGTCGTGCGCGGCATCTGCTGCCTGCGTCCGCAGATTGCAGGCCTTTCGGAAAGGATCCGCGTCAAGTCGATCGTTGGTCGCTTCCTAGAGCACAGCCGCATCTTCTGCTTTGGCGATGGTCACGGCCTGCCGTCGGATAAGGCCTTGGTCTATATCGGTTCTGCCGACATGATGCCGAGAAACCTTGACCGCCGCGTCGAAACCTTAGTGCCGCTCACCAACAAGACCGTGCACGAGCAGGTGCTTTCACAGATCATGCTGGGCAATATCATTGACAATCAGCAAAGCTACGAGATATTGCCGGACGGGACTTCACGGCGCATGGAAGTGCGCCAGGGAAAAGAGCCATTTAATGCGCAGCAGTATTTCATGACCAACCCCAGCCTGTCGGGCCGCGGTGAAGCCTTGAAATCCAGCGCACCGAAACTCATCGCTGGGCTGCTGTCGGGCCGCAACAAATAAATTGGACCTGCATGGTTGAATCAGAAGCCCAGGGGCGTCTTCCGGGCATCGCCCCTGTCTCCGTTGTCGATATCGGGTCGAACTCGGTCCGTCTTGTCGTTTATGAAGGCCATTCGCGGTCGCCAACCATCCTCTTCAACGAAAAAGTGCTATGCGGCCTGGGCAAGGGTATAGCGCTGACGGGGAAGATGGACGAGGAAAACGTGGCACGAGCGCTTGCCTCATTGCATCGTTTCAAGGCGCTCTCCGATCAGGCGCGTGCCTCCACCATCTATGTTCTTGCAACGGCCGCGGCGCGCGAAGCAAGCAACGGTCCGCAGTTCATTCATCAGGCCGAAGCCATTCTTCAGCGCAAGGTGCGCGTGCTTTCGGGCGAAGAAGAGGCACGTTTCTCTGCGCTCGGCATTATCAGCGGTTTCTTCCATCCCGATGGCATCGCCGGCGACCTTGGCGGCGGCTCGCTGGAACTGATTGACATTAAGGATCGCGAGATCGGCAAGGGCATCACGCTGCCGCTCGGTGGTCTGCGCCTCTCCGAATATGCCGGTGGCTCGATCGAGAAGGCGCGCGGCTTTGCGCGCAAGCACGTCAAGACGGCCAAGCTCTTGAGCAAGGGCGAGGACCGCACCTTCTATGCGGTCGGCGGCACCTGGCGAAATATCGCCAAGCTGCACATGGAAATCCGCAAATATCCGCTGCATATGATGCAGGGCTATGAGGTGCAGCTTGATGAGATGATCCGCTTCTTGGATCAGATCGTCGAATCGAAGGATTCGAAGGATCCGGCGCTGCAGGCGGTTTCCAAGCACCGCCGCTCGCTGCTGCCCTTCGGCGCGGTTGCGATGCGCGAGGTATTGGCGGCCATGAAGCCGTCCGTCATCTCCTTCTCCGCCCAGGGTGTGCGTGAAGGCTATCTCTATTCGCTGCTAACCGAGGCGGAGCGCAACAGCGATCCGTTGCTCGTGGCGGCCGGCGAACTCGCCATCCTGCGTGCCCGTTCGCCGGAACATGCCCGAGAGCTGGCGGAATGGACGGGACGGATGATGCCGTTCTTTGGCATCACCGAGACCGATGAGGAAAGCCGCTATCGCCAGGCAGCCTGCCTGCTTGCCGATATCAGCTGGCGTGCCCATCCGGATTATCGCGGCCTGCAGGCGCTGAACATCATCGCCCACACGTCCTTCGTCGGCATTACCCATGCCGGCCGTGCCTTCATCGCACTTGCCAATTACTACCGCTTCGAGGGCTTGAGCGATGACGGGGCGACCGAGCCGCTCGCGACCATCGCTACGCCGCTCTACATCGAGCGCGCCAAGCTGCTCGGCGGCCTGTTGCGTGTCGTTTATCTGTTCTCGGCGTCGATGCCTGGCATCGTCCGGAACCTGTCGTTCCGTCGCTCGACAAATCCGGATCTCGATCTCGAATTCGTCGTTCCCGCCGAATATCACGATTTTGCCGGCGAGAGGCTGGACGGGCGCCTGCAGCAACTCGGCAAGCTGACGAACCGCCGACTGGCGTTCTGCTTCGAAGAATAGGTCTTACCGCTTCGAACAGGCCTGAAACCTCTCCCCGCGATGCAGGGAGAGGCAGTTTCTTGCAATTTACTTCGCGTTCAGGAAATCACCCACTTCAAGCAGGCTGAATTCGTTGTCGTCAGCCTTGTCGACGGCGCGGCCTGCGGAGAAGGGCAGGTTGTTGTCGTTGCCAATGATGATGTGCGTGGCATCGACGCGATCGACATTCTCGATGGTGACGAAGGGCATGTCGTAGAAGCCTTCGCCGCCGCCCTGGCGACGCTTGTGGTCCGGATCTTCGATGCGCAGCAGGTCGATGTAGCCGATCTTGCGAACGGACTTGCCGACATTGGCGTCGCTGAATTCGATCTTGTAGACGCGCTTCAGCTCGGCCGGAGCCTCGAAGCAATCCGGCTTCGGCTGCTTGGGATCGGCGCAGGCCTTGTCCTTCGTGCCGGCGCCGTTGTCGCGTTCGATGACCAGGGCCGTCGTTGCGTCGAGCATATTGAAATCGCCGATCGAGACCCCCTTGTCTGCGAAAGGATAGAGCCAGCTGCGGCCGGTCCAGCTCTTGGAGGCAACGTCGAATTCGATGACGCGGATGGCCGTCTTGCCGTCGACGCTCTCCATCTGGCCGTCTTCCTTGTAGATCGGGCCTTCCAGCAGGCCGTAGAGCTTGGAGCCGTCCTTCGACATAGCGAGGCCCTCGAAGCCGCCGGAGCGCTTCAGGTTGAAGGCCGGAATCTTCTGCGTCGGGTTGCCGGGCAGCTGGATCAGCGGGTTGTCGGGAGACATGACCGGCTTGCCGTCGAGCGTCGTTGCGAAGACGTCTGTCAGCTGGCCGTTTGTGTCGAACTTCAGCAGGTAGGGACCGAACTCGTCGCCAATCCAGAAGCCATCAGCAACCGGCTGAACCGATTCGATGTCGAAATCGGCACCCGTCAGATAGCGCTTGTCGGCGCCTTCCATAACGATCGGGAAGGGGGCCTTCTTGTTCGGATCGGATAGGAACAAGTTCTTGACGACTTCCACCTTGCCGCTATCCCAGTTGAATTTCAGCTGGTGCAGGAAAAGCATGGCGTCACTGGAATTCTGCTTGGAGCCGAAGCCGTTGTCCGAGAGCGTCCAGAAGGTGCCGTCAGGCATGGTCTTGATGCCGGAGAAGCCCTGGATCGGCTGGCCGGCAAAGGGCAGCTTCAGGTCGGTAACGCGGGCGCCATCCTTGCCCGGCACGGTGCCGAGAGCGTCGGTGCGCTTGCGATCCGGCGTCGTGAATTTGCCTGAAGTCTTCAGGAAATCAGACGCATCGGCAGGCGCGTCGGCGATGGTGTTGGCCGGCAGGATTGCCTGTCCGACGAGCTTTGCCTTGAACTGCTGCTCGTCGGCATGGGCCGAAGCGGCAAGCAAAATGAAGAGTGCCGTAGAGGCGGAAAGGATTCGAGTCATCATGTCACCTTGTGGTGGAGAGTGGCGAAAACAACTCCGCTTAACAGGCGACCCATGTCCGCGAATTAACGCTTAGGTGAAGATTTGGTGACTGTGGACAACCCATAGGCTGTGAAGCTCAAGCGTGTGGTGATATCGAAACGCAGCCAATGATATGTATTGCTTACGATCTGCCACGAATGGTCTTCAGCGCCTGGCGATCCTGCGTGTGAAGGGCGATAACGCCGAGATGCTGATCGCGGCCGCGAACGGCATGTTCGCCGAGCTCTTCCTTGATGATCGCTTCGGGAAGTTCGAGCAGCCTGGCGAGATCGCTTGAGATCAACACCTGGCGCTCCAGCGTCTTGCAGAGCGATTCCAGCCGCGCCGTCGTGTTCACCGTGTCGCCGAAATAGGCAATCTTGTGATGGTCGACACCGATTTCGGCCGTCACGATGCTGCCGCCATGAAGCGCGGCTCGCAGACGCGGCACCCTGCCGTAGGATTTCAGCCACGTCTCGGCATTCTTTTCGATATTGTCGAGGATATTGAAGACGCAGCGCACGCAATTGGCATTCTTGATGCCCCGTTGCAGCGGCCAGGTGATGATGGCCGCATCGCCGATATAGTCGTCGATCGCGCCCTTGTGCCGACGCACGGGCTCCGCCATGGCACCGAACACTGCGCCCAGGAATTCCTGTGTCTTCAGGTCGCCGTGCTCTTCCGCAAAGGCGGTAGAGCCGACGAGATCGACGAAGAGGAAGACGCGTTCCTCTTGCATCGGATTGCGGTACCGGCCGGTCAGCAGGCTGAGGAACACGTCGCGACCGAGCAGCTCCCGCACGCGGCCGATGAAGATGATGACGGCTGTCACCAGAACGGCATAGATGTAGACATCTATCTTCAGGACCGTCATGTCTTCCCATGACGCTTCGACCAGGCCCAGCAATTTCATAAGGCTGCCCGCGATCGCATAGCCGGCGCTCATCAGGACGAAGTCGACGATGAGAGCCGAAAGAATGAAAGCCGGCGTCGGTAGCCTGTGCATCCAGTCGTTCAGCCGCGGCAGGATCATGCGGCGCTCGAATACCAGCAGCGGCATGCCGCAGAACAGAGCAAAGATTGCGCCGATATACATCGGCGATTGCGGGAAAAATACCTTGCCGTAGATGACGCCGGTTGAGGCGACAACCAGCGATGTCAGGATCCAGTTGCGTATCGAATGGAAAATGCCCATTCACTTTTCCGCCGAGAAGCGACGCCTGTCATCGACGCGGGATTGCGTCGGCAAACTGGAACGTCATCGAATAGAACGATTACACAAGACGTTCATTCCACGAGATTTGCGGCGCAATCGTGATGGCGACCGACACCTTGGTCCGCGAATCATACGCAATCGCAAGGCGCCGGGAAAGGAGAATGTCGCGACTAGAGACTGACGGTTTCGATCCGCTTGCCGACGAAGCGCAGGGCCACCTGGCCCTGGATCAGTTGCAACGCCGTCTCGCCGAAGAGATCGCGTCGCCAGCCGGTCAGAGCCGCGACATCGGCCTTCTCGCCCTCCGCCGCGATCTTGTCGAGATCGTCGCTGTTGGCGATCACTTTCGGGGCGACGCCGTGCTTTTCGGCAATCAGCTTCAATAGCACTTTCAGCAGTTCGGAAGCTGCCGCGGTGCCTTCGGGAGCCTGCTGGTGGCGCGGCGGATGCGGCATTTCGGCTTTCGGCAGCGCCAGCGCCGCGTTGATCGCTTCAAGCACTGCCGTACCGGCTGCCGAGCGCTCCCAGCCCTTCGGAATGGTCCGCAGCCGTGCGAGTGCTTCGGTGTCCTTTGGCTGCTGCTGCGCGATCTCATAGATCGCATCGTCTTTCAGCACCCGGGCGCGGGGAACGTTTCGAGCGCGTGCCTCGCGTTCGCGCCAGGCGGCCACGTATTTCAGCACCGCCAGCTCCTGCGGCTTGCGCAGCCGCATCTTCAGCCGCTGCCAGGCATCGTCGGGATGCAGGTCGTAGGTCTCGCGTGCCTCGAGGATCGCCATCTCCTCCTGCAGCCAGGAGGCGCGTCCCTCGCGCGTCAACTGCTCCTTGAGCGAGAGATAGACGTCGCGCAGATGAGTGACGTCGGCGAGCGCATAGTCCAGCTGCTTTTCCGAGAGCGGCCGCCGGCTCCAATCGGTGAAGCGCGAGGACTTGTCGATATGGACATTCTTGATGCGGCTGACGAGCTGATCATAGGAAACCGAATCGCCGAAGCCGCAGACCATCGCCGCGACCTGCGTATCGAAGATCGGATGCGGAATGAGGTTGCCGCGATGGAAGATGATTTCGATGTCCTGGCGCGCAGCATGAAACACCTTCAGCACCGACGGGTTTGCCATCAGCTCGAAGAAGGGTGCCAGGTCCAGCCCCTTGGCCAGCGGGTCCACCAGCACTTCGGTGGTGGGGCTTGCCATCTGTATCAAACACAGTTCCGGCCAGAAGGTCGTTTCTCGCAGGAATTCCGTATCGATGGTAATGAATTCCGACTTGGCCAGCTCTCGGCAGGCCGCCTCCAATTGGGCGGTAGTTTCGATCATCTCAACACATTCAATGGTAAAATACTTCTTTAACTTCCTTCTCCTTTCAGCCCGATATGTCAATACTTTCGCGGACAAAGCCTTTGCCGCGTTTCGCTTTTCGCTGAAATTGCCGGGAACTGTGACGGCTTCGACCTAGACCGCCTGCAATCGAGGTGGCTCGGCGACCGCCTATGCCACGCGCACGTAGCTCGTCATGCCGGTCTTCTGATGCTCGATGATATGGCAATGCAGCAGCCAGTCGCCGGGATTGTCGGCAACGAAGGCAAGCTGCACCTTCTCATCTGGCTGGATCAGATAGGTGTCGGAGACGAAAGGCTGCACCTGCCTCGTCGATGACGAGAGGACCGTGAAGCTCATTCCGTGCAGATGGATGGGATGGCTGTGCGGCGTGACGTTTTCCATATCGATGACATAGCTCTTGCCGAGCTTGAGTTCGGCAAGCGGCGCTGTGGGATCGGGGGTGTCGCCCGGCCATGGAACCTTGTTGATGGCCCAGAAGCTGTAGCCGAGCGAGCCGCATATGGTGTTGTCCGCGGTATTTTCCGCGGTCGAGCTGAGGATCAGCGGAATATGGGTGGCCGAGCCGAGATCGGCCTTCTGCACGGGATTGCTTTCGAGCAGCGCCAGATCGCGGACATCGCGCTTCAAGGAGGTGCCGACTGCGCGGAGTGTCGCCAGCACCTTCGGATTGGTGCCCTTGATATCTTCGAGCTTGACGATCGCGCCTTCGCTGTCGGGCATGCGCACGGCAAGCTCCAGCCGTTGTCCCGGCCCGAGCTGCAGAAGATCGAGTGGAAAACGCTGCGGCACGGGATTGCCGTCGATCGCGATCACGGTCGCCTCGGCGCCCTCCATGCGGAAGGAATAGATGCGCGTGACATCGGTGATGGCGATACGCAGGCGCACTAGCCCGCCGGAGGGCGCGTCATATTGCGGCTCCTGCTGCCAGTTCGCGGTCCGCACTGTGCCATAGGTGCCCGACTTGGCCGCATCGCGCGGGCGGAACTGCGCGATGAACTGCCCGTCGCCACCCAACCGCCAGTCGCGCAGATTAAGCACGACTTCCGAATCGAATGCCGGATCCTTGGGGTTTTCGACAACGATGACGCCAGTCATGCCGTGACCCATCTGCTCCAGCGTGTTGCAATGCGGGTGATACCAGAAGGTGCCGGCATCGGGCGGCGTAAAGGCGTAGTCGAAATGATCGCCGGTATAGACATAGGGCTGCGTGAGGAACGGCACACCATCCATGTTATTGGGGAGCCGGATGCCATGCCAATGGATGGTGGTCGGATCATCGATGCCGTTGATGAGTCGGGCGGCGAAGGATTCGCCTTTCTTCATGCGCACGACCGGCGGCATGCCTGCCTCGCCATAGCTCAGCACGCTTTTCGTCACGCCACCATCAGTAAGACTGGCTTCGATCTTTGCGGTCTTCAGCACTCGCGGCTCGGCCGCCACCGCCTTGCCCGAAAATTTTCCAGCGATACCAATGCCAACGCCATAGGCGCCGGCAACGGCTGAAGCTTTGAGCAGATTGCGGCGGGTGAGGATCGGCATGTCAGGCTCCGGGGGCGAAGATCTATCGATGCCTGTTTAAAGTTGACTTCGTTGTTCAGCAATAGCATCGAGGTAGCCAAACTGCCGCATCGGCTACTTGCGGATGTCGATATGGGCGACGACTGAAAACAGCTTTGAGGCGACTTCCGGCGTTCGAGCCTTGACAAATCGGGCGCGCCATGCGCTTTTCCGCCCGATTTTCTCGTCGGCGGGCGAGGGGTTTGCATGTCCTTGCGCCACCGCCCGCCAAGCCCAGGATATATACTATGCATCGCTATCGCAGCCACACATGCGCCGCCCTGCGCAAGTCCGACGTCGGTTCGACCGTCCGCATCTCCGGCTGGGTTCATCGCGTCCGAGATCATGGCGGCGTGCTGTTCATCGACCTGCGCGATCACTACGGCATCACCCAGGTCGTTGCAGACCCTGATTCTCCGGCCTTCAAGCTCGCCGAAACCGTTCGCGGCGAATGGGTCATCCGCATAGACGGCCTGGTGAAGGCCCGTACGGAAGACACCGTCAACAAGAACATGCCGACCGGTGAGATCGAGCTTTACGCTCAGGAGATCGAAGTGCTCTCCGCCGCCAAGGAATTGCCGCTGCCGGTTTTCGGCGAGCCGGACTATCCGGAAGACGTCCGCCTGAAGTATCGATTCCTCGATCTTCGTCGCGAAACGCTGCACCGGAACATCGTCAAGCGCACGCAGGTTATCTCCTCGATGCGCCGACACATGGGCGATGTCGGCTTCACCGAATACACCACCCCGATCCTGACGGCCTCGTCGCCGGAAGGCGCGCGCGACTTCCTCGTGCCGAGCCGCATCCATCCCGGCACCTTCTACGCGCTGCCGCAGGCGCCGCAGCAGTACAAGCAGCTGCTGATGGTTGCCGGTTTCGACCGCTATTTCCAGATCGCGCCGTGCTTCCGTGACGAAGACCCGCGCGCCGACCGTCTGCCGGGCGAATTCTATCAGCTCGACCTCGAAATGAGCTTCGTGACGCAGGAAGACGTCTGGAACACGATGGGTCCGCTGATGACCCAGGTGTTCGAAGAGTTTGCCGAAGGCAAGCCGGTCACCAAGGAATGGCCACGCATCCCCTATGACGTCGCCATCCGCAAGTACGGCTCCGACAAGCCGGACCTGCGCAACCCGATCGTCATGGAAGCCGTCACCGAGCATTTCGCGGGCTCGGGCTTCAAGGTCTTCGCCAACATGATCGCCTCCAACCCGAAGGTCGAAGTCTGGGCCATCCCGGCCAAGACCGGCGGCTCGCGTGCCTTCTGCGACCGCATGAACGCCTGGGCGCAGAGCCAGGGTCAGCCGGGTCTCGGCTACATCTTCTGGCGCAAGGAAGGCGAGAAGCTCGAAGGCGCTGGCCCGCTTGCCAAGAACATCGGCGAAGAGCGCACGGATGCGATCCGCACCCAGCTCGGCCTCGATGACGGCGACGCCTGCTTCTTCGTCGCCGGCGATCCTTCCAAGTTCTACAAGTTTGCCGGCGAAGCCCGCACAAGAGCCGGCGAAGAGCTGAATCTGGTCGATCGCGACCGCTTCGAGCTGTGCTGGATCGTCGACTTCCCGTTCTTCGAATGGAGCGAGGAAGAAAAGAAGGTCGATTTCGCCCACAACCCGTTCTCGATGCCGCAGGGCGGCCTTGAGGCGCTGCAGAACCAGGATCCGCTCACGATCAAGGCGTTCCAGTACGACGCGGTCTGCAACGGCTTCGAAATCGCTTCGGGCTCGATCCGTAACCAGTCGCCGGAAACCATGGTCGCCGCCTTCGAAAAGGTCGGCCTCAGCCAGACCGACGTCGAAGAGCGCTTCGGCGGTCTCTACCGTGCCTTCCAGTATGGCGCGCCTCCGCACGGCGGCGCGGCCTTCGGTATTGACCGTATCGTCATGCTGCTGGTCGGCGCCAAGAACCTGCGCGAGATCTCGCTGTTCCCGATGAACCAGCAGGCACAGGATCTACTGATGGGCGCTCCTTCGGCCGCAACGCCGACACAGCTTCGCGAACTGGCTATTCGCCCGGTCCCGCCGGTCAAGAAGGACTAAGTCCTCTAAGACTTCACGAAATGCAAAACCCGACGACCGAAATCGCCGGGTTTTTGTTTGCCTGCTGATCTCCGTTAGATCGCCGCATAGACCGCCTTGGCGAGATCAGTGGTGAACTGCCCCCACATGCCTTCTAGCGCCGTGTTGGTCAGGGCGACTACCGTGAGGCCTTTCTCGCGATCGACGAACCAGCTGTGGCCGTAGACGCCGCCCCACTTGATCGTGCCAGCCGAGAATGGGACTTGCGCGACCACGGGGTCAAGGACGATGGACCAGCCATAGCCGAAACCGAAGCCGGCCTGCTGCGCATCCATGTGGCCGCCCGCCTGATCGGCCATCATGGTCTTCACAGTATCGGCAGACAGCAGCGGTGCGCCGCCCTTACGTATGGTCTCAAGAATGGCAAGGATATCGCTTGCCGTCCCAGCCATTCCCGCGCCGCCGGAGTGGTAGGAGGTGAGATCGAAAATCCTGTCCGGCACGAAGCGGATCACACCGTCGAATATCGGAACAAGCGTGCCGTCTTCCATTCGCTGCGGCTCGGGAGTTCCGTTCACATAATTGGCTGTCAGGCGGTTGCGGTCGCGCACCGAGAAGGCTGTGTCGGACAGGCCGAGCGGCTTCATGACAAGCTTTGCAACGGCATCGCCGAGAGCGCTGCCCGTTTCCCTTTCGATAATGCCGCCAAGCACATCCATCGCCAGCGAGTAGCGCCAGTCTTCACCGGGCGCAAAGAGAAGTGGCGCGCTGGCGAGGCGTTTGAGGTTGTCGGCCACCGATCGGCCCGGCGTGTCCAGGCCATCGGAGACGCCGGCGCGATGATAGGGGCCGTCTTGCTCTTCCGCGAATGTATAGCCCAGTCCGGATGTGTGCGTGAGGAGGTGCCGGATGAGAATGGTGGCTTCGCCGCCATCCGGCAGCCGCGGCCGGAAATCCGGCAGCCATTTGGTGATCGGATCGTCGAGGCCGATGCGGCCCTGCTCGACGAGCCGCATGGCGGCAATGGTGACGATCGGCTTGGTAATCGAGGCAAGGCGGAAGATCGCATCTTCGCGCATCGCCACCTTGTTTTCCCGATCCGCCAGACCGGCGGCGCGGGTGTGGACCAGCTCTCCGTCCCGAGCGATCAGAACGACGGTCCCGACCAGCCTCTTGTCCACGAGGGCGGAATTGATCGCGGCATCGACGCCTTCAGCAAGGCTGCCGTCGCCGGGACGCGCGGAATTTTCCAGGGGAAGACTCATGGGGCAAAACCTTCTATAATCACAATGACCATTCCTGAATAACTCAAGTCAGGAAATAATTCTAGAGTGACCATTGTGAAAAATATTGAAGAGATGGAAAATCCTGCACCGCGCAAGCGTGGGCGGCCGCCTGCCTTCGATCGCGAGACGGTTCTTGCCTCGGCGCGAGATACCTTCTGGAAGCATGGCTATGACGGCTCCTCCATCGCCGATCTGACGGCTGCGATGGGCATCACGCCGCAAAGCCTCTATGCCGCCTTCGGTTCGAAAGCGGAGCTTTATCGCGAGACGCTCGATCAATATCGCCGCATGCGGCGGCCGGAGCCCGGCAATCCCTTTCAGGATAAGTTGGATACGGTGACGGCCTTCGAGCGCTTTCTGACGAATTCCGCCAGGATCTTCACGGCCCCGGAGCATCCGAAAGGCTGCATGATCTCGACTGCGGTGCTGAACTGCGCCGAGGAAAACGAGCCGATCGCCCATCACGTCGCATCGATGCGCCTGCAGACGCTGGATATCTTCACCGCCCGCATCGAGCGCGGTATCGCGGAGGGGGATATGCGGCCGGATACCAGCGCCCGTTCCCTAGCGCGTTTCCTGGGGGCGATTGTGCAAGGCATGTCCGTTCAGGCGCGAGATGGTGCAACAACTGAAGAGTTGCTTGGTCTGATGTCCCATGCGTTGGCCGAACTGAGGAAATATCAACTGCAATAACGAGCCAGGGCTCAGGCAAAGAAAAACCCGGCGACCGAGATCGCCGGGTTTCGGAATTGCATCGAGAGCGACCGATTAGTCGTTCGAGGAAACCTTGAGGCCGATGACTTGCGGGATCGTCTGCGGTGCGCCCATGGCAGCACCGATGATCATCGGAACCGGAACCGGCTTGCCCGGAGCAGCCGTCACCGTCATGCTCTTCGGGTTGTCGAGATAGGAGCTGACGGCCGTGGAAACGGCGTTCTGCAGTTCCGGAATGTTGAGCTGCGCCATCATGATCGGTGTCATTGCCTTCAGCGTATCGGCCAGCTGCTTGCCGCTGACGCCCTGCTGCTTGCCGGCGAAATCGAGCGCGCGCGTGGTGATGGACGCATCGTCGAAGCGAATCGTTGCGCTGTTGAACGTCAGCTGCTGCAGCAGGCCAAGCATGGCGAGGCCGGCGGACTGCTGCGCTTCCTGCTGGTTCGGGTTGGAGCGAACCGTCTTCAGCGCTTCCTGCATCGACTTGGCAAAGGCGGGCGTGTAGCCGGAAATGCTGAAGGCGAGGTTCAGCTTGCCGATATCCCTGAAATCGAAGGAATATTCGGTGATGTCGATCGTGCCGGGTCCGATTTCCCAGCTGCCCTTCATGGAGACGGTGCCGTCGATCTGCTGCAGCTTCAGCGCTTCGATTGCTTCCTTGGTCTTCGCATCGTCGACCTTGCTGAGATCGGCCTTGATGCCGTTGATCTTGGCGTCGAAGTCGAGGCCCGACTTGTCGTCGCGCCTCTTCATGTTGGCGTCGGCGCCCTCGATCGAGAACACTTCGGTGTCGTCCTTGGTCACGGACACGGCGCCGGCGTGGGCGCTCTTGTAGTAGAGCAGCGAGCTCAGGTCGCCCTTGCTCGTATCGGCCGGGATTTCGACGCCGCTCAGCTTGAGGTCGGTGGCGGAAACGGAGGCGCCGTCCTTGTTGAAATCGACATCTGCGAAATCGATTTCCTCGATCGTGTAGCCGCCATTGTTTTCCTCGACGCCGTCCATGGTGATGTCGCCGATCGGGATGCCGTCGTCCATGCCGGCTGCCTTGAAGCTTGCGCCCTTCAGCGTCACCGTGCTGCCGTCGACGTCGATGCCCGTGGCAGCAATCGAACCGCCCTGCTGGCCGTAGACGTCGTTGATCTTCTTCAGCAGATCATTGCCGTCGAGCGCAAAGGCCGAGCTGGCGAAAGACAGGATGGCGGCACTGCACAGCATCAGCCGCGTGGTCCGATAGAAAGTCATGATGGCGTTCCTCGTTGAGCCGGTGGTATATTGGCGGGGGTGTACAGATTGAGCGTGTACTGCGCTGACTTATATTGATCTTTCTCTGAAAATCCAATGACAATGAACGTAGAGTGCAAGTGCAGCAAAAATGTATCGATAGCCATGCATCAATATGCGTGAAACGCCTTCATCCACAGGTGCTTTCGGCTGATTTCTTGCCGTGAATCGTCATCTCTTATAGTCAAGGGCCATGGGAAAAAATCTGACACCGCCGCCCAGTGACGGCGACGACAACATCCTTCCGGTCGATCTGAAGGCGGCGCTCGAAGAGCGCTACCTGGCCTATGCCTTGTCGACGATTACGCAACGCGCGCTTCCGGACGTTCGCGACGGGCTGAAGCCGGTGCATCGCCGCATCGTCTATGCCATGAGCGAGATGGGGCTGCGCCCCAATGCCGCCTTCCGCAAATGCGCCAAGATCGTCGGCGAAGTGATGGGTAACTATCACCCGCATGGCGACCAGTCGATCTACGATGCGCTGGCGCGTCTGGCGCAGGATTTCTCGCAGCGCTATACGCTTGTCAACGGGCAGGGCAATTTCGGCAATATCGACGGCGATAGCCCGGCCGCGATGCGCTACACCGAATCCAAGATGACGGCGGTTTCCGAACTGCTGCTCGAAGGCATCGACCAGGACGCGGTGGATTTCCGCGACACCTATGACGAGTCGAATTCCGAGCCGATCGTTCTGCCCGGGGCTTTTCCCAATCTGCTCGCCAACGGCTCTTCGGGCATCGCGGTCGGCATGGCGACCTCTATCCCGCCGCACAATGCCCACGAGCTTTGCGACGCCGCCCTGCATCTGATCAAGGATCGCGACGCGACGGTCGAGAAGCTGGTGGAACTGTATATTCCAGGTCCCGACTTTCCGACCGGCGGCATCATTATCGACGATCGGCAAAGCATTATAGAAAGCTACAAGACCGGCCGCGGCGGCTTCCGTGTCCGGTCCAAGTGGGAGATCGAGGATCTGGGTCGTGGCGGCTATCAGATCGTTGTCACGGAAATTCCGTTCCAGGTGCAGAAGTCGCGGCTCATCGAAAAGATTGCTGAGTTGCTGCTCGCGCGCAAGCTGCCGCTGCTCGAGGACATCCGTGATGAATCCGCAGAGGATATCCGCGTCGTTCTTGTGCCGAAGAGCCGCACGGTCGACGCGACGATCCTGATGGAATCGATGTTCAAGCTGACGGAGCTGGAGAGCCGCTTCCCGCTCAACCTGAACGTCCTGTCCATGGGCCGCATTCCCAAGGTCATGGCGCTGAACGAGGTGCTGAAGGAGTGGCTGGACCATCGCCGCGAGGTGTTGCTTCGCCGTTCGCGCTTCCGGCTCGCTGCCATCGAAAAGCGCCTCGAAATCCTCGGTGGCTTGCTGGTCGCCTATCTCAACATCGATGAGGTCATCGCCATCATCCGCGAGGAGGATGAGCCGAAGCCCGTCATGATGGAGCGGTTTGGCCTCACGGACAATCAGGTCGAGGCGATCCTCAACATGCGGCTGCGCTCCTTGCGTAAGCTGGAAGAATTCGAGATCCGCAAGGAATTCGACGGACTGACCAAGGAGAAGGCCGATATCGAGGCACTGCTCGCTTCGGAAGAGAAGCAGTGGCAGACGGTGTCCTGGGAAATCGGCGAGGTGAAGAAGAAATTCGCCAAGGCGACCGAGATCGGCCGCCGCCGCACGCAGTTTGCCGAAGCACCCGAAGCCGATGACGCTGCCATCCAGCAGGCGATGATCGAGAAGGAGCCGATCACGGTCGTCGTCTCGGAAAAGGGCTGGATCCGTGCCCTCAAGGGCCACATCTCCGATACGTCTTCGCTGACCTTCAAGGAAGGCGACGGGTTGAAGGTCGCCTTCCCGGCGCAGACCACGGACAAGATCCTCATCATCACCACGGGCGGCAAGGCCTACACGCTCGGCGGCGACAAGCTGCCCGGCGGCCGCGGCCATGGTGAGCCGCTGCGCATCATGATCGACATGGAAAACGATCAGGACGTGCTGACAGCTTTCGTCCACGATCCCCAGCGCAAGCAGATGATCGCCTCGACGGCCGGCAACGGCTTCATCGTGCCCGAGGCGGAACTGGTCGCCAATACCCGCAAGGGCAAGCAGATCATGAACGTCTCCTATCCGGACGAGACCAAGCTTCTGGTTCCGATCTCCGGCGATCACGTCGCTGTGGTCGGCGAGAACCGCAAGATGGTCATCTTCCCGCTCTCGCAGGTGCCGGAAATGTCGCGCGGCAAGGGCGTGCGCCTGCAGAAATACAAGGATGGCGGTATCGCCGATATCAGATGCTTCCTGATTGCTGATGGTCTGACCTGGGAAGACAGCGCCGGCCGCACCTTCACCAAGACCAAGGACGAGCTGGTGGAATGGCTGGCCGACCGCGCCGGCGCCGGCCGAGCCGTACCGAAGGGCTTCCCGAGAAGCGGCAGGTTTTCTGGGTAAAGCCTGGTTGAGCTGAGCTAAAGGCAATCGGCCCGATGGGTCGATTGCAGCGACGAACGCCCTGAGCTTTGACGAGGGGCGGCTTGTGCAGTTGTCATCCGGATAGCGGAACGCAGAAATCTTTCAGAAATTGCGTTGCACCTATTTCATCTATTTCACCGGCGGCGACGCCTAGTACGAAGGCCACAATCGTTCCATCGTCGGCTTCAATCAAATAGCCGTTGATGTAGAGGAATGTGAAAGCTGCTAGGTATCCAGTTCTTTTATTTCCATCGGAAAAAGGATGGTTCCGCGTGAGGCCATAAAGGTAGGCCGCAGCCAAAGCGAATGGATCATTCTCGCCATATGCGGCCTTGTTCAATGGACGCGCTATTGCGGCTTCCAAGGCATTCTCGTCCTTTAGGCCCGGCAATCCACCATGTTCGGCGATCTGCTCCTCGTGCATAATCTCAACGGCTTCACGGGATAGCCACTTATAGCCATTCATTTTGCGAGTTCGCGCAGGGCAGCACGATATTTCTGCATGCCAAGCCTTGCAGCCCGCAATTGCTCAGCCAGGTCGGCACGCTCCGGAACCAACTCGATGTTGCCGTTCACTTCACGTATCTCCAAGGCATCGCCATTTTTCAAGCCAAGCCTCTGAAGGACTTCTTTCGGAATTATAACGCCTTCGGAATTGCCTATCTTGCGGATGGTGACGTTCATGTCTCAGCTCCAATGTAATAACCTAGTTATAACATTGGGCGGGTGGCACTTCAATGTGCAAGGCCCTGCGTCGCCAGCGCCGCTCTCGCTTTGACCCGCGCCTGCCAGACCGAGTGGGAGGCAAGCGCCAGGATCAGGATAGCACCGCCGGCAAGCGTCATGTTGGTCGGCGCCTCCGCGAATATCAGCCAGACCCAGATTGGCGCGAGGATCGTTTCCAGCAGATAGAACATTGCCACTTCCGGCGCCGAGAGAAAGCGCGTGCCTGTCGCAAGGCACCAGAAGGAGAGGGGCATCAGCACAGCGCCGTCGAAAAGTATCCAGCCTGGATGATCGATGGAAAAGCCCGAGGGTGCCACATGGTAGAGCCCGACCGCCGCGGGAATGACGGCTGCCAGCAAGGATGCAAAGCCCATATCCCGACCTGACGCACGGCTGATCGTGATGGCGCAGGCAATGGAAAACGAGGCGATAACCGAGAGAGCATCGCCAAGCAGGTGTCCCGCCTCCATGCCATCCCCGACGATGAGGCCAACCCCCAAAATCATGACCGCCATGGTGATGAAGGTCGAAAGGGCAGGGCGCTCCTTGAGGAAGATCCAGGAGAGCAGCGCGGTGAACATCGGGTTGAGCGCGATGATGAAGACCACATTCGCCGCCTTGGTATAATAGACGGCGAGAAGAAAGGTGATGGTGGTCAGCCCGTAGAAGAAACCGACGGGAATTCCAAGCCATCCCGGCAGGGCGCGCTGCAGTGAACCCGTAACCCTGCGGATGACGACGAGAGCCGCGAGCGCCACGACGATGGTCGCAAGGCTGCGGACCGACAGCACGGACCAGACTTCGCCGCTGGAGAGCCGGATCAGCGGTATGTCCATCGACAGGACGAGGCCGCCGAGCGTCGTCAGCAGCAGGCCCTTCTTATGATCCGAGAGATGGGCAAACATTCAGCGCGAGCTATCCTTGTCGCCGTCGGCGGCGGGATCGAAACGTTCCCAGCCGCGTTGCGTCAGATGCTCCTGAGGCTGGAAGCGTGTCTTGTAATCCATCTTGCGCGAACCCTTGACCCAGTATCCGAGATAGACGTGCGGCAGCCCAAGAGCTTTGGTCCGCTTGATGTGATCCAGAATCATGAAGGTGCCGAGCGATCGCTCGTCGAGATCAGGGTTGAAGTAGGAATAGACCATCGACAGCCCATCGCTCATCACATCGGTCAAGGCAGCAGCCAGCAGTTCGCCCTTCGGGCGCTGCTCCAGCCCGGCCCCTTCCTCGCGGCGGCGATATTCGATGATGCGGGTATTCACATGCGTGTCTTCGACCATGATCGCATAATCGAGCACGGTCATGTCGGACATGCCGCCTTGCTGGTGGCGATAGTCGAGATAGCGGCGGAAGAGCGAATATTGCTCGCTGGAAGGCTGTGCCGGAAATTCGGTGGCGATGATATCGCTGTTGGCGGTCAGCACCCGTTTCATCGATCGGGTAGGCTCGAATTCCTGGGCGAGGATGCGCACCGATATGCAGGCCCTGCAGGATTCGCAGGCTGGACGGTAGGCGATGTTCTGCGAGCGCCTGAAGCCGCCCTGGGTCAGAATATCGTTCATCTCTGCGGCGCGGGGACCGACAAGGTGCGTAAAGACCTTGCGTTCCATCTCGTGCGGCAAGTACGGGCAGGAAGCCGGTGCCGTCAGATAAAACTGCGGAGATGGCGTCGACTGCGTGTTCATCTGCCGTTGATTGACCTTTCTCTCGGCACCCGTTTTCTACAAGCATGGCTCAAGTTTAGAAAACGTCAACTACGTCCTTCGCTAAAGATCGAAGTTTCCTAATTGACCATGCACAGAAATATCTCCCGCGCGCCCGTTGGCTCCACAGGAGATCTTGCGGTGTCCCATGATTATGCGTTGTTTTACGCCGTCCGGGCGATGACGGTGCCGAGCAGCAGGTCATGCACCAGCCGGCTGCGGTCGGTGAAGAGGCCCACCAGCAAGATGAGCGGCGTCAGAACGGAGTTCAGGATCCAGAACAGCGCCAGATGGACGATCGCCGTCAGGAAATCCATTCGCCGGCCGTCGACGCGAACCATGGTGAGGCCCATGGCCCGCATGCCGAGCGATGCCTGATAGGGACCGCCGAGCGTCCAGCCGAAATAGAGGCCGGCAACCAGGACGAAGAGCACCGGATAGAGGAAGAAGCCGAGCCCCAGCGTCAGGATCGAAACGAAAAACAGCAGCACTGCCGCGGGAATGCACAGCAGCGCGACGATGATGTAATCGACGATGAAGGCGAAGATGCGCCGGCTCAGCACGCCACTATAGGCGCGCCAGTCGTCCGGTGCTGCATAAAGCGGGCTGGGGTTCAGGCTCATTGCTTTCCTCCTTGGGAAACATTTGCCGAACATATGGTGTCAGGGCCTGCAAATACAATAAGCAGGCCGCCAACCCGTGGGTCGAAACTATTTTCTCGCCAGATGTCGTGCCACATCCATGGCGAAATAGGTAAGGATGCCATCGCAGCCGGCGCGCTTGAAGGCGAGCAGGGTTTCGAGCATCACCCGGTCGCCGTCGATCCAGCCATTGGCGGCGGCGGCCTTTATCATCGCGTATTCGCCGGAGACCTGGTAGGCGAAGGTCGGAAGGCCGAAGGCTTCCTTCAGCCGCCAACAGATGTCGAGATAGGGTAGGCCGGGCTTGACCATCAGCATATCGGCGCCTTCTTCGACGTCGAGCGTGGCGTCGCGCACGGCTTCGGTGCCGTTGGCTGGGTCGATATAATAGGTCTTCTTGTCGCCCTTCAGCAGGCCGCCGGTCGAAATCGCCTCGCGGTAGGGGCCGTAAAATGCCGAGCTGAACTTCGTCGCGTAGCTCATGATGCCGACATTCTGGTGGCCGGCGGCGTCGAGCGCCTGGCGGATCGCACCGATGCGGCCGTCCATCATTTCGGAAGGCGCGATGATATCGGCGCCGGCATCCGCCTGATAGACGGCGGCGCGCGCCACCTGTTCGACCGTCTCGTCGTTGACGATCTCGTTGCCGCGCAGGATGCCGTCATGGCCGTGGCTGGTGAAAGGATCGAGGGCGACGTCGGTGATGACGCCGATATTGGGCACGGCCTTCTTGATCGCGGCGCTGGCAAGATTGATGAGGTTGTTCTTCTCGAGGCTGTTGGAGCCGGTCTCGTCGCGCAGCTCCATCTCGATATTCGGGAAGGTGGCGAGTGCGGGAATGCCCAGATCGGCCGCTTCCTTCGCCGCTTCCACGGCCTTGTCCACAGTCATGCGATTGACGCCCGGCATTGCCGGGATCGGCTCGATGATGCCGTTGCCAGGGATGAGGAAGATCGGCCATATGAGATCATCGACCGTCAGCCGGTTTTCCTGCACGAGGCGGCGCGTCCAATCGGCCTTGCGGTTGCGCCGCATGCGGCGATGCCCGGTGATCTCGTCGACGAGATGCGTCTTGTTCTCCATGATGCCGCCATCCTTCTTCATTTATTTAGGGCACTCTATAGGCCGCGTACCTATCACGCTGTCCCCAGGATTCAAAACCAGGCGAAAGGCCGCAGCCATTATATTCTGGCGAGGCAGATGCCTCATACGTATTGTTCGCGCATGGAACCTGATTCTTCGACCGTACCCAAGAATACGCTGACGGACATCCTGTTCGTGCTGTTCCTGCGGCTGATCGCGATCGCCTGCTTCTGGCTCGGCCTGCAATATTGGGCGATGCTGGTCGGCTACTCGCTCGGAGGCCATGCCCGCTTCGATCTGCTCGCTCTACCCTGGAAGGTCGCGGGCGCGGGGCTTGCCGTGGTTTTCCCGGTCGCAGCCCTCGGATTATGGCTCACCGTCTCCTGGGGGCCGGTCATGTGGGTGCTGGCCGCGGGCGGGCAGGGGCTGATGTATGGCGTCTGGCCGGAGATATTCGGATCCAATCCGCTGATCATGATCCTGCATGCCTGCGTCGCAGTTATTTATTGCCTTTTCCGTGTCCTGTTGTGGCAGGAGAAACGCCGGCGTCGCCAGCAGCAGGTAATGGTTGATTTACCCTGAGACAGCAACGCTTCCTGGTAAGGTGCTGTTAAGCCTGCAGTTTAAGTAGAATTTTATGTGTATTCGATAGGGTCTCACTCAAGGCGGGAAGAAAACGACACCGCCAAACAAAACAGAGTGAGGCCAAGTCATGATGAACACGAAAATCAAGCCGCAGGCAGTTGCAAACGCTCGGGATCAGCAGGTTGATGACATCCGGGCTCTCTACATGGAATCCCTTCACCTGGTCGAGCGTCTGCACCGCCGCCTGCTTGATGTTATCAAGGACGAGTTCGACCGTCAGGGTCGTGACGACGTCAACGCCGTCCAGGCACTTCTCCTTTTCAACATCGGCAATTCCGAGCTGACGGCCGGCGAACTGCGCTCTCGCGGTTTCTACCTCGGCTCCAACGTTTCCTACAACGTCAAGAAGCTGGTCGACCTCGGCTTCATCAACCATCAGCGCTCGCGCATCGACCGTCGCTCGGTCCGCATCAGCCTGACGGAAACGGGCCAGGACATCGCCGAAACCGTTGCCAAGCTCTATGAGCGCCACATCGGCTCGATCGACAAGGTCGGCGGCATCGGCACCGACGAATTCACCCAGATGAACAAGCTGCTGCAGCGCCTGGACCGCTTCTGGAACGACAGCATCGCTTACCGCATGTGAGCGAGCACAGCGGAACGATCGCGAGATCTTCCAGTCAAACAAGCTGGACACGTTTCCCTGCGTGTCCGGCTTGAGCGCGTTGCCGGCCCGGCCGTTGTGCGCTTTTTGCCACGTCCGCGCTTCACCTTCCGTCACATGTAACGTCCCGGGCGGCTAAGCCATTGACGCCGGATGAAGACACGCTATGAACCACCCGCAGCTGTGGTATTTTAGCAAAAGCAGTTTGGCTTCTCTTCCGCCCTCGCATGGCAAGGCAAGTTTCATGCCGGGAGACACGAATTGGCCATATTGCTATGACAGCGGAAATCGACTGCAAGCAGCGTTCTCGAAATACGATCTTCCGACCTGAAGATCTTGGCTTCGCGATATTGTGATAGTTCGTGGCCAAGATTTTGGTGGTGCATCAAGAGAACGGATTGATACTGAGCCACGTTACTTGGCGCAAGCTTGCGCTATTTACTGCTTCCTCTCTAGGCTGCGCATGATTGGATCGCAGCGTCGAACGGTTAGGATATGTCGAAGAAAAACGGAATTGGACCCTTTTCGCGCCGCGCTTTCCTGCGGTCGGCTGCAACTCTTGGCGCTGCCGCACTGGCTGCTCCGGCTCTCGCGCAGAACGCGACCCCGCTTGAAGCGCTGATCAACGACCGTTCTCGCGGTAATTGGGACGATCAGTTCGACGCCAAGGCCGCGGCGCGTACGGCCGCCGCCGTCCAGTCGAACACGCCAATCCTCGGGCCTGATTCCGTGCCGAACATTCAGCAGGCGATTGCCCAGTATCAAAGCATCGTTGCCAATGGCGGCTGGCCGCAGATCAATCCGACCAGCCAGCAGCCGCTTCAGCTTGGCGTCACCGATCCGGCCGTGCAGGCGCTTCGCCAACATCTGATGGTTTCAGGTGACCTGCCGCGCGAGGCGGGCATTTCGTCGTCGTTCGATTCCTACGTAGACGGGGCCGTAAAGCGTTTTCAGGCCCGTCATGGCCTGCCGCCGGATGGTGTCATTGGCGATTTCACGCTGAAGGCGATGAATATCCCCGCCAACATTCGCCTGCAGCAGCTGAACACCAATCTCGTTCGCCTTCAGACATTCCCGTCCGATCTCGGCCGTCGTCACGTCATGGTCAACATCCCGGCGACGCGCGTCGAAGCCGTAGAGGACGGTCAGGTGGCCTTGCGCCACGAGGCGATCGTCGGCCGGGAATCGCGACCGACGCACATCATCAATTCGAAGATCTATGAGGTCATCCTCAACCCGTACTGGACGGCGCCCCGCTCCATCATCATCAAGGATATCATGCCGCTCATGCGGAAGGATCCGACCTATCTGACGAGAAGCAATATCCGTCTTCTCGACGGCAAGGGTCAGGAAGTTGCGCCTGAGACGATCGATTGGAATTCGGACAAGGCGCCGGACCTGATGTTCCGCCAGGATCCGGGCAAGACCAACGCCATGGCGTCCACGAAGATCAACTTCCATAACCCCAATAACGAATATATGCACGATACGCCGGAGCAGGGCTTGTTCAACAAGCTGATGCGCTTCGACAGCTCGGGCTGTGTGCGCGTTCAGAACGTGCGCGACCTGGCGACCTGGCTGTTGGCCGAAACTCCGGGTTGGCCGCGCCAGCACATCGAGCAGGTCATCTCCACCCGCGTCAACACGCCGATTACGCTGGCGTCGGAAGTCCCGGTCTATTTCGTCTACATCTCCGCCTGGAGTGCCCGCGACGGCATCGTCCAGTTCCGCGATGACATCTACAATCTCGACGGCAATTCCCAGTTGGCGCTCGACACGACCCAAGGCATGGAACAGCCGGTTCAGTAATCGGCATTCCCACGCAATTCCTATCGAAGCCGCGTCTTTTGATGCGGCTTTTTCATTGGCTGACACTGCTCTGCGTAGAATGCCCAGCAAATGTCGCTGGTCGTATTGCTCTCCGGCGACCCTGACGCTAATACCGTTTGCATTGCCGTTCCGGCCCGTTCAGGAGCTTTCACGATGACCAATGCGTCCACCGAACCCTTCTTCAATCGCTCGCTTGCCGATACCGATCCGGAAATCTTTGGCGCGATCGGCAAGGAGCTCGGTCGCCAGCGGCACGAAATCGAACTGATCGCCTCCGAAAACATCGTCTCGCGCGCCGTTCTGGAAGCGCAGGGCTCGATCATGACCAACAAGTATGCCGAGGGATATCCGGGCAAGCGCTACTATGGCGGCTGCCAGTACGTCGATATCGCCGAAGAGCTCGCCATCGAGCGCGCCAAGAAGCTGTTCGGCGTCAACTTCGCCAACGTCCAGCCGAATTCCGGTTCGCAGATGAATCAGGCCGTCTTCCTCGCGCTCCTGCAGCCGGGCGATACCTTCATGGGCCTCGACCTCAATTCGGGCGGTCACCTCACGCACGGCTCGCCGGTCAACATGTCCGGCAAGTGGTTCAACGTCGTGTCCTACGGCGTGCGCGAAGGCGACAACCTGCTCGACTTGGACGAAGTGCAGCGCAAGGCCGAGCAGCACAAGCCCAAGCTCATCATCGCCGGCGGCACGGCCTATTCCCGCATCTGGGACTGGAAGCGCTTCCGCGAGATCGCCGATAGCGTCGGCGCCTACCTGATGGTCGACATGGCCCACATTGCCGGTCTCGTTGCCGGTGGCCAGCATCCGTCGCCATTCCCGCATTGCCACGTGGCCACCACGACCACGCACAAGTCGCTGCGCGGCCCGCGCGGCGGCATGATCCTCACCAATGACGAGGATCTGGCGAAGAAGTTCAACTCGGCCGTCTTCCCCGGTCTCCAGGGCGGCCCGCTGATGCACGTCATCGCCGCCAAGGCCGTTGCCCTCGGCGAAGCGCTGCAGCCCGATTTCAAGGACTATGCTGCCCAGATCGTCAAGAACGCCAAGGCTCTCGCCGAAACGCTGATCTCCGGCGGTGTCGACGTCGTTTCCGGCGGCACGGACAACCACCTGATGCTGGTCGACCTCCGCAAGAAGAACGCCACCGGCAAGCGTGCGGAAGCAGCACTCGGCCGCGCCTACGTCACCTGCAACAAGAACGGCATTCCGTTCGATCCCGAAAAGCCTTTCGTCACGTCAGGTGTTCGCCTTGGCACCCCGGCCGGCACGACGCGCGGCTTCAAGGAAGCCGAATTCCGCGAAATCGGTAATCTGATCATCGAAGTGCTCGATGGCCTGAAGGTCGCCAATTCCGACGAAGGCAATGCAGCCGTTGAGGCTGCCGTGCGCGAGAAAGTGGTCAAGCTCACCGACCGCTTCCCGATGTACGGCTACATGGGCTAAGGAGAGCGCATGCGCTGCCCTTACTGCGGCTCAGAAGACACCCAGGTCAAGGACTCGCGCCCGGCGGAGGACAACACGTCCATCCGCCGTCGGCGCATCTGTCCGGATTGCGGCGGCCGCTTCACCACCTTTGAGCGTGTGCAGCTGCGCGAGTTGATGGTCATCAAGAAGACCGGCCGCAAGGTGCCGTTCGATCGCGACAAGCTGGTACGCTCCTTCGAGATCGCGCTGCGCAAGCGCCCGGTCGATCGCGACCGGATCGAACGGGCCGTGTCCGGCATCGTCCGGCGCCTCGAAAGCTCCGGCGAGACCGAAATCAGCTCCGAGCAGATCGGCCTCCAGGTGCTGGAAGCGTTGAAGAGCCTCGATGACGTCGCCTTCGTGCGCTATGCCTCCGTCTACCGCGATTTTTCGCATGCGGAGGATTTCGAGCACGTGATCGACGAAATCAATGCAAAGATCGCCCGCGATCCGTTGGATCCCTGACCATGACGCTACGGCCTGAAGACGAGCGTTTCATGGCCGAGGCCATTCGCCTGTCGCACAGGCATCTGGGATTGACCTCCACCAATCCCTCCGTCGGCTGCCTCATCGTCAAGGATGGCGTCATTCTCGGCAGCGGCGTCACCGCACTCGGCGGGCGCCCGCACGCCGAGCCTCAGGCGCTGGCCGAAGCGGGCGAGGCGGCAAGAGGCGCCACTGCCTATGTAACGCTCGAACCCTGCTCGCACTACGGCAAGACGCCGCCCTGTGCCGAAGCGCTGATCGCCTATGGTGTGGCGCGCGTCGTCATCAGTGTCACCGATCCCGACCAGCGAGTCTCTGGGCGCGGCATCACCATGCTGCGCGAGGCCGGCATCGAGGTCGATACCGGCATTCTGGAGACGGAGGGCCGGCGCTCCCTCGCGGGCTATCTCATGCGCCAGACGAGAAATCGGCCCTATGTGACTCTCAAGCTTGCCATTTCCGCCGATGGCATGATCGGCAAGACGGGCGAGGGGCAGATCCGCATCACCGGCGATGCCGCCCGGGCGCAGGTACAGATGTTGCGCGCCGAGAGCGACGCCATTCTCGTCGGCATCGGCACGGCGATATCAGACGATCCGGAATTGACCTGCCGGCTTCCCGGCCTGGAAGACCGCTCGCCTCTGCGCATCGTTATTGACGACGAGCTGCAGCTTCCCCTTGGCAGCAAGCTGGTTCGCACGGCTCGGCAATATCCGGTCATCGCGGTTGCCGGCCATCCGCCGTCCTTCGACGACAATACCGATGCCGCATTCCTCGGACGTCGCGCGGCGCTCGACGCTGCCGGTGTCGAGGTGCTGCAATCCAATTCCAGCGAGCCGGGAGAGCTGCTCGAGGCGCTGGGTACGCGCGGCATCTCGTCGCTGCTGGTGGAGGGCGGCGCCAAGACGGCGCGGCGTTTCCTCGACGCCGGATTGGTTGATCGCATCCTGCTCTTTCAGGGGCCGGCCGATATCGGCGAGGGCGGTATTGAATCGCCCGTCCTCAAGTCCAATATCCCAGCTGACTTTATGCATGTCGGCGAGAGCCGCTTCGGCGACGATCTCTGCGACGAATACGAAAGAGGTTTTTGATGTTTACCGGAATTGTCACCGACGTCGGCACGGTCGAATCCATTTCCCCGATGCAGGAAGGCATCAAGCTGCGCGTTGCCACCAATTACGATCCGGCGACGATCGACATGGGTGCCTCGATTTCACATGCCGGCGTCTGCCTGACGGTGACCGGACTGCCGGAAGAGGGTAGCAACGGGCGCTGGTTCGAGGTCGAGGCCTGGGAAGAGGCGCTCCGCCTGACGACCATCGGCACCTGGGAAGCAGGCGCCAAGATTAACCTCGAGCGCTCGCTGAAGATCGGCGACGAGCTTGGCGGCCATATCGTTTCCGGTCATATCGACGGCAAGGCGGAAATTCTTTCGGTAACGGCCGAAGGCGAAGCTACGCGCTTCCGTCTGCGCGCGCCGGAGCATCTTGCAAGATTTGTGGCGCCAAAGGGCTCGGTCGCGCTCGACGGCACCTCGCTGACGGTCAATGCCGTCGAGGGTACGGAATTCGACGTGCTGCTGATCCGCCATTCCCTGGAGGTGACGACCTGGGGCGAGCGCAAGGCCGGCGATTTCGTCAATTTCGAAGTCGACACCATGGCGCGTTATGCCGCACGGCTGGCGGAATTCCCGGCCGTCCGCGAATCCTGAGGTTTACGGACAGGCTGCCCCAAGGAGGCGCTCAGCGCGCCTCGGCGGCTTATGCGATCGTTTTTTCCATCAGGAAGTTCGGCAGAATCTGGCCGCGCTTTTCTACCTGCTGCGCGGTCATGACGACAAAGCCCTTGCGCTCGAAGAAGGGGCGGGCGGTCAGGCTCGCCTCGGTGAAAATCCGCTGAAAGCCCTGTTTACGGGCCGCATTTTCGACGGTCGCAAGCAACAGGCCGGCGACACCCTTTCCCTGATAGTCGGGCGAAACGAACATCATATCGAGGCATCCATCCGATTTCAGGTCGGTGAAGCCGATGGGTGTAGAACCATCCATTGCAAGCCAGGTCGGCCGGCTAGCTCGGTACTGCGCCCAGATTTCGGGATCATCGACCTTCGCCCAGGCGGCGATCTGCGCCGGGCTGTAATCTTTCGACGCGACCTCGCGAATGGCCCGCAGGAAAATGTCTATCGTGGCTTGGGTGTCGCTTGGTTCGTAACGTTTGACCGAAAACCTATCCTGAGGAACCGACATGATAGTTACCCCCGCAACGCCTATCGTTCGAATATGGCGTTGGACCTGTCCTTGAGCATGAGTTCGCCGATACGGTGGAAGCCGATCTTTTCGGCAACCCGCAGTGACGGTACGTTCTCGAGATCGACGATGCAGGTCATGCGCCGTCCTGCAAATTGCTTGTCCGCCCAGGCGATCGCCGCATTCATGGCTTCCGTCGCATAGCCCTTACCCTGCATCGGCGGCGTAATGCCCCAGCCGGCTTCCAGCGTGCCTTCCGTCATCGGCGTCATGTCGCGATGCAGATCGAGGAACCCCACTTCGCCGATCAATCGGCCGCTTTGGCGTTCCTCGACGGCAAAGAAACCGAAGCCGAGATGATGCCATAGGCCGGCATAGCGCAGTAGGCGAGCCCATACCTGCTCACGTGTCGGCATCTCGCCGCCGATGAAGCGGACGATGTCCTTGTGTTTCCAGAGCTCGAGGAATTCGTCGAAATCATCAAGTGTATGGCCGCGCAGCAGGAGCCGGTCGGTCGTCAGGGTTGGAATATGGGTCATCGGATTAGGTCTTCGCCGAAAATGTTCTTGGTGATGGTTAGTCGTTCGAGGCACCGGGCTCGCCGTCCCAATAATCGAGGTTGGCGGTAGCGGCGCGGCCAATGGCACGGAACGCCGTTTTGCCGTCGGTATAGGTTTTGGCCAGGAACTTGCCGGAATCGGGATATTCGACGATTTCGGTTCGCGCCTTCGTGGAAATGGCGAGATAGGTGAGCACGCTGGGGCCGACATTGATCAGCTGATGTGCCGTTTCCGGGCCGCCGGCCGGAGCGCCGAGCACATCACCCTTGCTGACCGCGATGCGCTGGTCGCCAAAGCGATATTCGCCTTCGCCGTCGAGAATGACGAACATCTCCTCCTCGACATGATGATTGTGAAACGGACAGCCGGATTTGCCCGGCGGTACCTCGTTGTAGCTGATGCCGAGCTGCTTCAGCCCGAGCTTCGTCCCGAAGGACGTGTCGCTGCCGGCAAAGAAGCTGCCTTGCTGCCAATGTTCCAGTTCAAGCTCGCCAACATTGACGGCGGGTGTGGATTTCTTCGTCATGAACCTCCCCCTCGCAGGCTTCAAATTATTATCGAAGCGGTTGCGTGTGCGGAAGCCACAATTTCCGCGGTGCGCCGATCATTTCCAAATAGGGTCGGAATCGGCGCGGGCCATTGAAAAACACTTGCCAAGCGAGGCCCGCCGTGGTTTGACCCGGGCCTAACAAGGTGCCGCGCCCTCTCAAATCGCAGGTGATATATGACCAGCTCTTCCAATGCTCATATCCTTATCGTCGAAGCTCGCTTCTATGATGATATGGCCGATGCCCTGCTCGACGGCGCCAAGGCCGCTCTCGACGAGGCTGGCGCGACCTATGATATCGTCACAGTCCCGGGCGCGCTTGAGATCCCGGCGGCAATTGCGATGGCGCTTGATGGCGGCGACAATGGTAATGTTGTTTATGACGGCTATGTCGCTCTTGGCATGGTTATCCGCGGCGAGACCTATCATTTCGATATCGTCGCCAATGAATCCTCGCGGGCGCTGATGGATCTGGCCGTCAGCGAATCTCTCGCGATCGGCAATGGTATTCTCACCGTCGAGAACGATGAGCAGGCATGGGCGCGTGCGCGCCGTTCGGACAAGGATAAGGGCGGTTTCGCCGCCCGTGCGGCGCTGACCATGATCGCGCTGAAAGAGAAGTTGGGTGCATAATAGATGAGCAATCAGGATAACGAGCGACCGGCAAAGCCAGCAAACCAGCGGGGCGCAGCGCGTCTCGCGGCGGTTCAGGCGCTCTATCAGATGGATATCGGCGGAACCGGCGTTCTGGAGGTGGTGGCTGAATACGAGGCCCACCGTCTCGGGCAGGAGCTGGATGGCGAGACCTATCTGAAGGCCGACGCATCCTGGTTCCGCTCCATCGTGTCGGGCGTCGTGCGCGAGCAGACCCGACTGGATCCCCTGATCGGCTCCGCCCTTCAGGACGACTGGGCACTGTCGCGCCTCGACAGCACCGTGCGCGCCATTCTGCGTGCCGGCACCTTCGAGCTTATCGACCGCAAGGACGTGCCGGTTCCGGTCATCGTCACCGAATATGTCGAGATCGCTCATGCCTTCTTCGAGGAGGACGAGCCGAAGCTCGTGAATGCCGTGCTCGACCGAATCGCCAAGCAGGTTCGCGGCGAAGCGAAGAAATAAGCTTCGCCAAGCGTTCGGATCGCGACGTAACGCATTTTCGTTTCCTTCATTCGCGCCTGATTTCAACTGCGAAAGTTCTTTTGAACCTCCTGCGGGTATTTTACCTGCGGGCGGTCTTGACGCGGCGTTTTCCCAACAGCAATCTCGCAACTGCACATCAGCCGATCCCCTGGAGGAGGGGGCCGACCGTTGTCGCAGGCGGCCGGGGGATGGAGTGAACCGCCGGCTTTTTTGGAGGGAAAAAGCGAAATGTCGATTCTTTTAGGAGTGATCGCATGCGGACTGCTCTCGGTGATTTATGCCGTATGGGCAACCCGGTCGGTGCTCGCTGCCGATCAGGGCAATGCCCGCATGCAGGAGATTGCCGGGTATATTCGTGAAGGAGCGCAAGCCTATCTGGCGCGCCAATACAGAACTATCGCCATCGTCGGGGTCATCGTTTTCATCGCGGCCTGGCTTCTCTTGTCGGCCGAAGCCGCTTTCGGCTTCCTGATCGGCGCAATCCTCTCAGGCGCCGCAGGTTTCATCGGCATGCATGTCTCCGTGCGCGCCAATGTCCGCACCGCGCAGGCTTCGTCGCAGAGCCTGTCCGCAGGCCTCGATATCGCCTTCAAGTCGGGCGCCATCACCGGCATGCTGGTTGCGGGTCTCGCCCTGCTAGGCGTCTCCATCTATTTCTACGTCCTGACCGGCATTCTCGGTCATGAAGCAGGCTCGCGCGATGTCATCGATGCGCTGGTCGCACTCGGCTTCGGCGCTTCGCTGATTTCGATCTTCGCTCGTCTTGGCGGCGGCATTTTCACCAAGGGCGCCGACGTCGGCGGCGACCTTGTCGGCAAGGTGGAAGCCGGCATTCCGGAAGATGATCCGCGCAACCCCGCGACCATCGCCGATAATGTCGGCGACAATGTCGGCGATTGCGCCGGCATGGCGGCCGACCTGTTCGAGACCTATGCCGTTTCGGTCGTCGCGACCATGGTGCTTGCCGCGATCTTCTTCGCCGGCTCGCCGATCCTCGGCTCGGCCATGATCTATCCGCTGGCGATTTGCGGCACCTGCATCATCACCTCGATCATCGGCACCTTCTTCGTCAAGCTCGGTGTCAATGGTTCGATCATGGGTGCCCTCTACAAGGGCCTCGTCGCAACCGGCGTCCTGTCGATCATCGGCCTGGCCGCAGCCACCTCGCTGACCATCGGCTGGGGTTCGGTCGGCACCGTCGCAGGCTTCGATATCACCGGTACGAAGCTCTTTACCTGCGGCATCGTCGGCCTCATCGTCACCGCATTGATCGTCGTCATCACCGAATATTATACCGGCACGAACAAGCGTCCGGTCAATTCCATCGCCCAGGCGTCGGTCACCGGTCACGGCACCAACGTCATCCAGGGCCTTGCCGTCTCGCTGGAGTCGACGGCGCTGCCGGCGATCGTCATCGTCGGCGGCATCATCGCCACCTACCAGCTTGGCGGCCTGTTTGGCACGGGTATCGCGGTCACCGCCATGCTCGGCCTTGCCGGTATGATCGTCGCTCTCGACGCCTTCGGCCCGGTCACGGATAATGCCGGCGGCATCGCGGAAATGTCGCATCTGCCGCCGGAAGTGCGCAAATCCACCGATGCGCTGGATGCGGTCGGCAACACCACCAAGGCTGTTACCAAGGGCTATGCCATCGGTTCGGCCGGTCTCGGCGCGCTGGTCTTGTTTGCGGCCTATGCGAACGATCTGCAATATTTTGCCGCTCACGGTGACAAATACCCGTACTTCGCCAATATCGGCACGATCTCGTTCGAGCTTTCGAACCCTTATGTCGTTGCCGGTCTGCTGTTCGGCGGCCTCATCCCCTATCTCTTCGGCGGTATCGCCATGACCGCCGTCGGCCGTGCCGCAGGCGCGATCGTGGAGGAGGTTCGCAAGCAGTTTCGTGAAAAGCCCGGCATCATGCAGGGTACGGAGCGTCCCGACTACGGCCGCGCCGTCGACCTTTTGACCAAGGCCGCCATTCGTGAAATGATCATCCCGTCGCTCCTGCCGGTTCTGGCGCCGGTCGTCGTCTATTTCGGCGTCCTGCTGCTCTCCGGTTCCAAGGCCTCGGCCTTTGCCGCTCTCGGCGCTTCGCTGCTCGGTGTGATTATCAACGGCCTCTTCGTCGCCATTTCGATGACGTCGGGCGGCGGTGCATGGGATAATGCCAAGAAGAGCTTCGAGGATGGTTTCGTCGACAAGGACGGAACCCGCCATATGAAGGGTTCGGAAGCCCATAAGGCATCGGTCACGGGTGACACCGTCGGCGATCCTTACAAAGATACGGCAGGCCCGGCCGTCAACCCCGCGATCAAGATCACCAACATCGTGGCCCTGCTTCTGCTCGCCATCCTTGCCGGCTAAGCGAAGCAAACCGAATGCATAAAGAAAAACCCGCGGGGCGCTGCGCTCCGCGGGTTTTCTTTGAAATGCTTCCCGGTCTTATTGGCCCGGATTGAGGTTGTTGAGGAAGTTCCTCGCGCCGTTGACGCCGCTGCCGCCGCCCTGGAGGATCTGCTGCAGGAAGGTGATGTCGCGACCGCCTGTTGGCGTCGTGCGGCTGATCATGTCAAAGACCTTGCCGTCCTTCAGCGTGTAGTTGGCTTCCTGCTTCACCACACCATCCTTGTCGAAATAGATCGCCAGAATGTTCTGATCGACCAGCTTCGGCTTCATGAAGGCGACGGCGCGCGTGCGCTTCTGGGAGATATAATAGAAGACTTCGCCGTCGAAGGTCGCTGTGGTCGACGGCGTACCGAGCGAGAGCAGAACCTGCTCGCGGCTCGAGCCGACCGGCGCAAGTGCCAGCGACTGCGGATCGAAGATGTAGCCGTTGTTCATGACCTCGCTGGTCTTGCAACCCGAAAGGCCCACGGTCGCAATCACCAGGGCGATGGCGGCAGCGCTGCTGAAAGTAATGTCAGACTTGAAATACCGTCTGGTCAACGACATCTCATCTCCCCTAATGAATCAATCCGATGGCCGGACGGCCGATATGACCTTGCTGTGCACATCATTGTGGCCTTTCCGCGATGGCAAAAGGCACAATCATGTTGTTCGGCACTCTTCGTCACCGATCATGCACAACGTGACGACGGTAAGGGCTGGAGCCTCGAAGCGGGCACAAACGGCATTGCAATTCGCGCCTGCTTCGGTAAACCAGCTTTTGCGTGGATGCAACAAGGCCAAGCAAAAACGGCGCGCTCCGAAGGAGCCAATTCCGGGAATTTTCATGATTTTTGGGCTCTTCCGCAAAAGAAATCACAATCAGATCATCGTCGTCAGGCAGTATGAGGTCCTGACATCCATGGCGCGGCAGCCGGTTTTCTACACCGATTACGACGTGCCCGATACGGTGATGGGGCGTTTCGAATTGCTGTCAGTGATGATGATCCTGTTCTTTCGCCGCACACGGTCTTCGGCCACAAGCGGCCAGGAGCTGGCGCAGGAAATCGTGGACGCTTTCTTCGAGGACATCGATTATTCGATCCGCGAACTCGGTATCGGCGACAACAGCGTGCCGAAGCGCATGAAGAAGCTGGCCGGCATGTTTTATGGACGGCTCGAAAGCTATGCGGGTGCCATGGATAGCGACGATCGCGTCGCGCTTGCCACGGCGCTACAGCGCAACATCTATCCCAAGGCGAGTGAAAGCACGGCATCCATGCGTTTGCTGGCCGATTGGATGATGATCGCGGAAGCATATCTGGCTACCATAAGTGAAAATCAGATCGCCACGGGCTCGGCGACGCTGCCGCTGCCGCTGCCGGATAAAGTCGGCCAACGAGCCGATTAGGAGATAAAAATGAAAAGACACGACTCCGACGAAACACCATTTTCCTATCCGGTGAAGGTGGGGCACATCTCTGCCAATCCGGTGGATGTGCATGTCGAAGCTGACGAGCGTGAGCTTGCCGGGCTCGCCGCACTTTGGGATGTTCTCTCAGTCGGCAAGCTCGAAGCCGATCTCAAGATTTCGCGCTGGAAGCGCGACGGCGTGCGCATCAAGGGCAATGTAAAGGCAAAGATCGTTCAGGCTTGCGTTGTCACACTCGAGCCGGTCGAATCTGATATCGACGAGGACTTCGAGCACATCTTCGTGCCCGAGGATTCCAAACTGGCGCGTGCGCCCTCTGTGGATGCCGGAGAAATGATACTTGATCCCGATGGTCCGGATCTTCCGGAGACATTTACCGGCGATACGATCGATGCTGGCGCGGTCGTCGCGGAATTTGCCGCGCTTGCTATCGATCCTTATCCGCGCAAGCCCGGCGTTGCGTTCGAAGGGCATATAGAAGACACCGGCGAAGACGACAGGAAGCCTTCGCCCTTCGCCGTCCTGAAAGATTGGAAAAAGGAATAGGCCCCGGTGCCGTTCGAGCACAATTCAGTTGTAACCGGGGGAGAAAACGGTATTTTGACGCCAAATTCGCCCGTCGCGGCGGAGAAAAAGGACTAGGGACGCGTGATCAGAATTTCTCTTGACCTAATGGGTGGCGACTTCGGCCCTGAGGTTGTTGTTCCCGGCGCGGCCAAGGCGCTGGATAGGCATCCCGATATCACATTCATCATGTACGGACAGAAGGAACGCTGCGAGGCGGTCCTCGGCAAATATCCCAAGCTTCGCGAAAAATCGGTGTTTCACGAATGCGAAGTTGCCATCAGCATGGATGAGAAGCCGAGCCAGGCGCTTCGCCGCGGCCGCTATGTCTCCAGCATGTGGCGGTCGATCGAGGCTGTAAAGACGGGCGACGCCGATGTCGTCGTGTCCGCCGGCAACACCGGCGCGCTGATGGCGATGGCGAAATTCTGTCTCCGCACCATGGCCAATATCGAACGTCCGGCAATCGCTGCGATCTGGCCGACGCTGCGCGGCGAAAGCATCGTGCTCGATGTCGGCGCCACGATTGGCGCCGATGCCCAGCAACTGCTCGATTTCGCCCTGATGGGCGGCGCCATGGCGCGCGCGCTCTTCGAGATTGAACGCCCGACCGTCGGTTTGCTGAATGTCGGCGTCGAGGAAATCAAGGGCCAGGAAGAAGTTAAGGACGCCGGCCGTCTTATTCGCGAGGCCAATCTCGAATCGCTTGAATATTCCGGCTTCGTCGAGGGCGATGATATCGGCAAAGGCACCGTCGATGTCGTCGTCACGGAAGGCTTCTCCGGTAATATCGCGCTGAAGGCCGCCGAGGGCACGGCAAAGCAGATCGGTGCCTATCTGCGCGCCGCCATGTCGCGTACGCTGCTTGCGCGCATCGGTTATGTCTTTGCCAAGGGCGCGTTCGACCTGCTGCGCGAAAAGCTCGACCCTAGCAAGGTCAACGGCGGCGTCTTCCTCGGCCTTAACGGCATCGTCATCAAGAGCCATGGCGGCGCGAATGCCGAAGCCTTCGCAGCTGCCATCGATGTCGGCTATGATATGGCCAAGAATGGGCTCACGCAGAAAATCGAAAACGATTTGAAGAGATATCATGCCAAACGGCTGCCCCCCATCGGGCCGGAAGCGGCATGAGAGACGGGGTACAAGCAGAATGATCCGTTCAATTGTTCGCGGCTTTGGGGCGGCGCTCCCCAAACGCGTCATGACCAATGCCGAGATGGAGCAAGTTGTCGATACGAGCGACGACTGGATCGTCCAGCGCTCCGGCATCCGTCAACGCTATATCGCCGGTGAAGGTGAAACCACGGCTTCTCTCGGCGAGCAGGCGGCGCGTGCCGCTCTCGCCAATGCCGGGATGACGCCGGATGATCTCGATCTCATCATTGTTGCCACCTCGACACCGGACAACACCTTTCCGGCAACGGCGGTGAATATCCAGAACCGGCTGGGCATGCATCATGGCTTCGCCTTCGACGTCCAGGCCGTCTGCACCGGTTTCGTCTATGCGGTAACCACGGCTGACGCCTATATTCGCGGTGGCCTTGCCAAGTGCGTGCTCGTCATCGGCGCCGAGACATTTTCCCGCATCCTCAATTGGACCGACCGCACGACCTGCGTTCTCTTCGGTGACGGCGCTGGTGCGCTGATCCTTGAAGCCGGCGAGGGGAGTGGCGCCAATAGTGATCGCGGCGTGCTGACGGCAAGCCTGCGCTCCGATGGCTCCCATAAGGAAAAGCTCTATGTCGACGGCGGCCCGTCCACGACGGGAACGGTCGGCGTCCTGCATATGGCGGGCCGTGAAGTGTTCAAGCATGCCGTCGGCATGATTACCGACGTCATTCAGGCCGCATTCGATGCGACCGACACCACGCCCGACGATCTCGACTGGCTCGTGCCGCATCAGGCCAATCGCCGCATTATCGATGGTTCCGCCAAGAAGCTCGGAATTGCTCCCGAGAAGGTTGTGGTCACCGTAGACCTTCATGGCAACACCTCGGCTGCATCCATCCCGCTTGCACTCGCCGTTGCTGCCGGTGACGGACGAATCAAGAAGGGCGACCTCGTGATGCTGGAGGCCATGGGCGGCGGCTTCACCTGGGGTGCGGTCCTGCTGCGCTGGTAGTGCCACTTCTCTAAAAGCCGTTCCGAACAAGAGCTTGACCGCTCGGCGCAACGGCAATAGTCTCGCAAAACTTGAAGAAGATTACGCAGCAATATGGGCGGGGAGCTATGACGGGCAAGACAGTGACGCGCGCAGACCTGGCGGAGTCGGTATTCCGGAAAGTTGGTCTCTCCAGAACGGAGTCGGCAGAGCTCGTCGAGACTGTGATCGATGAAATTTGCAACGCCATCGTGCGTGGAGAAACGGTAAAGCTCTCCTCGTTTGCGACATTCCAGGTGCGTGACAAGAATGAGCGCATTGGGCGCAACCCGAAGACCGGCGAGGAAGTGCCGATCTCCCCGCGGCGTGTCATGACCTTCAAGGCGTCGAACGTCCTCAAGACCCGCATTCTGAAAGCGCATGCGAGCCGCAAGGCGAAGGCCAAGCCGGTAAATCCTGCCTCCTGATTCATCCTTGTGATTTCTGTTTTTGCTCGGCTGTACGCTTTGTCGTGCGGTCGGTTTGGGACGTCTTCTGTGCTGATTTGTCGCCAGCCTGTGCAGCGGCTGAAGATGTGACTTGAATTTCCGCCGCCAAACCGTTGAAATATGGTGAGTCGTATCATGGTGCGATACGAATGCCGATATCCGCTTTTGCGTGATCCGGCTAAACGGCGCCGCGGGCGCAGTGCGGGAGTATGATGATGGACAAGAGCCCGGATGCATTTCGCACGATCAGCGAAGTCGCGGAAGACCTTGATCTGCCGCAGCATGTCCTACGGTTCTGGGAGACCCGGTTTCCGCAGATAAAGCCGATGAAGCGGGGTGGTGGCAGGCGCTATTATCGCCCTGAAGATGTCGACCTGCTGAACGGTATCCGCCATCTGCTCTACGATCATGGCTATACGATCAAGGGTGTGCAGAAGCTCCTGAAGACCAACGGCAACAAGTTCGTCATTGCGGTCGGGCATGGCGATCTGGCCAGTGTGGAAGCGCTTGCCGCTGCGCAGGAGCCCGCGACCGTCGAGCCCCGTGTCGCCTCTGCCAATTCCGACGAAGATCAAATCGTCGGCCGCGCCAAGGCGCCGATCAGTCGCCGCTTCTTCAATTTCGTCAGCGGTGATGACGGTGTGCCTGATGTCTCAATCGGCAAATCGAGCGTCGGCAAGGAGGATCGGGCTTTGCTTCAGGAGACGCTTTACGATCTCCTGGAATGCAAGCGCCTCCTCGATCAGGTGCGATAAGGCAGCCCGTACGCATTGGGGCCGCACGCGTTGGGGATTGCGTGCTGACGCGCATTGTATTTCGCAATCCATACAACCTTGGAGCGGATTCTCCGGTCCGGAGTCTATATTGGGTATGTTTGGCCCGTTCGGTTTGTCATTGCGACAGGTGCGTGATATTTTTGTCACGTCCGCCACCCTTCTGCGTTGTAAAAATTAGTTCGGCAGCCTTATTAACTTGCTGTGGCAAGGTCACGGGTTCAGTTTGACGGCGAAGCTAATTGCTTCGCCCTGTTTGAGGGGAACAGTCAGGCTATGGAGGGGCACGTTGTTGTCTGCCGGGAGACTCCATCTCTGACGTATAGTCGAATGGAGACACCATGAACATCAAGAGCCTTCTTCTTGGCTCCGCCGCTGCAATTGTTGCAGCGAGCGCCGCCCATGCCGCCGACGCTATTGTAGCCGCCGAACCCGAGCCGCTTGAATATGTCCGTATCTGCGATGGATACGGCACAGGCTATTTCTATATTCCCGGTACCGAAACCTGCCTGAAGATCGGTGGAAAGGTTCGCACGGAGGGCGAGTGGTATGACGCCTATAATCCGCGCAGCAAGGTTGGCACGCTCTGGCATGAGCGTGTGGAGCTTAATGTCGATACGGCGACCGACACTGAATATGGTCCGTTGAAGACCAACACCATCTTCCGCTGGGAGTGGAACGATGGGGGCGCAACCTCCGCCAAGTTGCTGTTCGCCAACATCAGCCTCGGCGGCTTCACAGTTGGCAAACTCGACTCTCAGTACAATCTTTACGTGGGCTATGCGGGTGATGTCGTCAACGACGACGTCATCTATGACGGTCCGTACGAATTGAACCAGCTGACCTACAAGTATGATACCGGCAACGGTTTTTCGGCTGTGATCTCGCTTGAAGATTCAAACTCCACTTCCGACGGCGAGGCTTCCTACGGTGCCAGCTGGTGGACGGACGACAAATCCAACCACTACGCTCCCGATGTCGTTGCCGGTCTTGGCTACACGACCGAGAACTGGGGCATCAAGGTCGTCGGCGGTTATGACTCCATCGTTGAGGAAGGTGCCATCAAGGCTCGTCTCGATGCCAAATTTGGCGGCGTGGAAGCCTTTCTGATGGGTGGTTGGAATACCGATGGCGACAAGCTGAACAAATATGCCGGCACCAACCAGGATATCTCAGCCTGCACGACCTCGAGCGGCACCAACGCGGCCAAGTGTGGCTGGGGTGACTGGGCGCTCTGGGGCGGTGTCGGCGTTCCGGTCAACGACAAGCTGAAGTGGAATCTGCAGCTTGCCTACACAGAGTCGAAGATGTTCGAAGCGACCACAAACCTCAAGATCTATCCGGTCAAGGATTTCCTGGTCGAGCCGGAACTCACCTATGTGCATTACGACTACATCAAGGATGATACGGTCGCCGGCATCCTTCGTTTCGAACGGAACTTCTGATCGAAAATACGCCCGCAGTCTCGACGGGCTGCGGGCATACAAATCGGATATGAAGGCCCCGTCATTGAGCGGGGCCTTTTCATTTTGCGCTAACCTGCTATCCGCCTGTTAAGCACGATGCCATCCTTGCGTGCAGTTTTGCCACGGTTTGACGGATTTTCACGCGGCGCTTGATAAGGTTGGCTTGCTAAAGCTTACCTTTGGCTGTATTTCGCTTTCCCGGGGTTGTATCCTAAATTGCCGGAGGGAATATGCGCATACGTGCCACAATGGCGGCGAGCCTTGTCGCTATATCAACCATTCTATCGAGCTGTCAGACGCCGCAGGAATCTGCGATGAACGCAGAGATGACCTGCCAGTCGCAAGGGTTCCGCCCGGGAACGCAGCGTTACAATCGCTGCGTCGGCGCGACTTACCAGTCCAATCGTGCCCAGGCGCAACAGGCGGAAAACCAGGCTGCTGCTCTGGCTGCGGCCGGTATTATCGGCGGCGTTCTCGTAGGCGCCGCTGTCAGCGATAATCATCATCGCGGCTATTACGGCCGTCCCTATTATCGCCGCTGCTATCGCTGCTGGTAAGCGTGGCTTCCATCTTGATTACATCATGCTCCGTCGGCTTGTGCCGGCGGAGTTTTTGTTTTCAAGCGTAACGAGCAGTTAGTCTGGCGGGCTCATTTCCTGGCGGTTGACGAGTTTCAGGCTTCGGTCTGGCTGGACGATGTAGGTCTCCTCGACTTCCTGGCCCCATTGGTTTGTGAAGTGGTGCTGGAATTGCGATCCGGGAGGCGATTTCGTCAGTTTCATTTGCGGCTGGCCGCCATAGGTGATGCTGCCCGGGATGGGCTGTACCGATTCGGTCGCGTTGCACGCAGAAAGCAGCGGTGCGCACAACAGGAGAGTCATTATATAGGGCTTCATTGCTTTGGCTTTCCGCCCACTTTCCGTCTTGCGAAATCCGTCGCACAATAAAGACGGAAGGGCATCTATGAGTGTGGCTCCAAATCACTATATACAGATAATGACGGCGTGCTCGGCAGCAAGGTTGTTGTGCAGATTTACTTGATGGCGCCGCCGGATTTCGAAGGAGTCGCATATGTTTACGATTGCGAGATCGATAACTGCCGCAGGCTTTGGTCTTTTGCTGGCGGCCGGTGTCGCCATGCCGGCGAATGCCATCCCGATGCCGACCTTGACCGTGCCTGCAACCGAACAGTCGGACATCATACAGGTTCGCGATCACGGCCATTGGCATCACCATCATAATCGTTGGGGCAGCGGCCATCGGCTGCATGGCAATGATAGTTACTACGACGACGATTCGGACAGTGGCGTGCTCTTCAAATCTTTCGTGACCGGCACTCTGTTCAACAGACAGGGCTCGCAGAGTTATTACAGTGGCCATGCGCGTGATTGTGCAAGCCGCTACCGCTCTTACCGCGCCTCCGATAACACCTATCAGCCGAGCCACGGACCGAGACAGGTGTGCCGCTGAACGGCAACTTTTTCTGAGCAGGCCAACACTTTTCGCTTGCGTCGGGAAACGCTAAACTCTAAACGAAACAAGCCGTTTCGGCAGGTCGGGGCGTAGCGCAGCCCGGTAGCGCACTTGACTGGGGGTCAAGGGGTCGCTGGTTCGAGTCCAGTCGCCCCGACCATTTATCTCCTTGAACTCCCAATCGAATTTCTGAAAATCAGCTACACCAGGATGTCGCCTGGCCGGTCCAGCGGCGTGCCAGGCCTTCTGACACCATTTGGTCGCCGAGCGAGCGCCCCGCGCGCATGGCAATTCGCAGCTTGCCGCCATTCGGGTCGTCGCGACGGCTGCTGCCGGAAAGCACGAAGCTTCCATCGTTGAGAATGGCCTGCAAGCGCAGTTTCGCGGCCACGCCTCTCTGTCTCTCGCTCGGGCAGCGCGCGGTACCGGCATCCGGCACATCGATATCGGCCAACTGAATGCGGATGCCATCCTGCCAGAAGGTATTGCCATCGACGACGCAATTCGTGCCCGAGCCGGCGCCGCACAGCACGAAACGACCGCCGGACTGTGCCCGCAAGCTGGGTATGGGTCGTTCAACCGGTATCTTGTTGATCGGCATCGCCACGGGAATGGCCACGGGCGGCACCGGCAGGGTGGATGTCGTGCGCGGCTCCGAAGTGATCGCCGCCGTCTTTATCTGCGGTTTTGCCGCCGGTACTGGCGTCTCCCGGGCCATATGCGGCATGCTGGCGACTGCACCGGCATGAGCCAGCATTGACGGCATATCCTTGCGATGTTGATAGGCGTATATGCCGGCTACTGTCGCCAGGCCGACAACACCCCATAGCCACATCGAATTGCCCGCCTTGGACTGCGGCTTGCGCCGCGTGCGTCGTTTCGCTTTCGCCATGGTATCGTCCCTCAATTGCGAGGGGGATTATCGCCGCGATTTCTTACCGATCCGTTGGCTTTGGCGGAGATCATGAACTGCGATGGGGCAGGGCTACTTCGCCGCCGTTGTCGGCGGCTTCAGTTTCACCGACATCGTCACCTGTCCGTTGATGGAAAGTCTCGTGCCGCGATTGTCGAGATTGTTGACCGAGGTATTGCTCGACAGAGCACTGATCTCGCAGGCATCGGCGATCGTGTCGAGCAGGGTGGCGCAGCTACTTGCGGCAATCTTGTAGAAGGATTTCAAGGCCTTCTCCTGCTGCTCCTCGCTGTTGCCGTCCGCCACGGGATAGGAGATTGATATTCCCGATTGCACAGAAATATATCCTTCGGGCGGCTGGCGAGGATTGCGCAGCGGGAGATTAGAAAAATTCTGTGCTGCAGCCGGCAGGGCCAAGCCGGCAAACGCCAGGCTAAGAGCAGTCCGGATCAGAAGTCTGGTCATCATTGTGCCTCCGTTTTTCCGCTTATCGCAGATGCGGAGAAAGGCTTGGTGATGCACTAACTTAAAATTGTACCTTCGATCGAAATTTCCGTAAAATTTGCGAATCAGAAATGTATCACGCTGAAATGCTTCCTTGCCAACCCCGTATGCAAGGCGCATAGTCCAGCTCTGTCGTCGGGAATAAAACGGGTGCCGGCGAAGTACTGCGTGCTTCTGCCCGACGGACAATGAGACGCGCAAATGCTGGACACACCTATCCATCCACGAGACCTGCCGCTGTTTTCCGATGATCTGGATCGCCTTGAGAAGGTTCTGGACATCGTCTGCAAGGATCGTGGCATGAACCCTCGCAGCCTTGAGGCCGAACGTCTGGGCGCGCTGATTATTCAGCTTTATCGCCAGGGCGTGAAGGACGATGCGAAGCTGCTCGCGCTTGCACGGGCTTATTTCTGACGCATCTGCGTTTTTTTATGGCCGAAAATCTAATCGATTTAAGCTGATTTCACATAGCTGCAATGATGCTTTGTGCCTGTTCGAAGCGGACCGGCCTCCCTATATTTGCTGCGTTGCACAAAGAGATTCGATTTCTCGATGTCACTGATTCTGGAAAGGAACAGTGCGCGCCAGCCTGCAGCGGAAGAAAAACCGACCGCGGCTGACGTGGATAGAAAGGTCCATGATGAATTTTAAAGTTCCGAGCCGGCTTCGCCGCTTGCTTGTCGATTCCGTCGAGCTGCCGCAGCTCAAGTTTCCGATGACGCAGCCGCTGTCTCAACCGTCGCGCCGTCGCGTTTCCACGCGTCCGTCGCCGCAGCGGCTGACGGAAGTTTTGTGGTTCGGCCGCAATCCCGGCAATCTGCGCATGCTCGAATATGTGCCGCCGGGCGTAAAGGGGCCTATGCCGCTCGTCGTCGTCCTGCATGGCTGTCATCAGAATGTCGAGGATTTCGATCGCGCCAGCGGCTGGACGGCGCTTGCCCGCCAGCATGGATTTGCCGTGCTTTATGCGGAGCAAAAGGCATCGAACAACCCGAATCTCTGTTTCAACTGGTTTCGCCCGAGCCTGGTCACGCGCGACCGCGGTGAACTCGGCTCTATCAGAGAAATGATCGATTTCAGCCGCCGCCTACATGCGATCGACGATAGCAGGATTTTTGTCATGGGCCTCTCGGCCGGTGGCGCTGTGGCAGCCGCATTGCTCGCAACCTATCCGGAAGTGTTTGCCGCAGGCGCCATCATCGGCGGCCTGCCTTTCGGCGCTGCCCGTGACGCGATGTCGGCGCTTGACGTCATGAAGCGCGGCTCAAGCCGCCCGGCTGAAAAATGGGGCGAGCTCGTTCGCGAAGTTTCCCCCGAAGCTGCTCGCTATCCGGTCGTCTCCATCTGGCATGGCGATGCCGATGATGTCGTGTCCTTTGCCAATGCGGAGGCATCCGTCGCGCAATGGCTGGCTGCCCGTGAGCGCCCGCGCACCAAGGGCCGGCTGCGTCTTTTCGAAGGCGGCGAGCGGCGCGAATGGCGCGACGACTATGGTCATATGATTCTGGAGCTGGTGACGCTGAACGATTTCGGGCACGGTCTGCCGATTGGCCCCATTGTTGAAGGCTGGGAGCCGGCAAACAACACGGAACGCTACATCCTGCCAGCTGCCCTTTCGGCGCCTGAAGAGCTTGTCAAAAACTGGAATCTTGCAGCCTGAAATAGGCCGGCCAATGCTGCCTAGCGATTTTGCGATAGCGGTTTAGTAATGGCCCGAGGGTCTGAAATGCAGGGAGCGGTCCTTGGAGATCGCGACCTGCTCTAGCCATTAATCGTCATTGGTGGCATTCAGGTTTTCCGGCCGAATGCCGTCATTTTCAGACCATTGTTTGAAGCGAATGCCGGGGCCGCCCACGCCGTCGCTGCCACCGGCGAGGAAAAGTACGCCGTGGTTTTCGAGGACGGAACGAACCGTCGCAAGTGCCCTCATGTCCGCTGAACCGTCACCTGTTTCCAGTGCTTCGATTGTCGAAACCGGGAGTTTGCTCTCGCTGGCGAGCGTTTCCACCGTCAGTCCGAGCATGGCGCGCGCGCCGCGCAATTGTGCTGAAGTAATCATAAGTTAAGTCTATCGCATCGGCTCGAAAAGCGGAACCGATTTTGAATGAAAATCGCGCGCAGATTTAAAGGGCAGCCGCGCTTTTCTCCCGACCCTCGACCGTATTGTCCATACCGGAATTCGCTGCCAACCCCAGTGGGGCTGGGGTGGGGTAGCCGAGCAGGTCGTGATAGATCTTCTCGGTCGCATCGGCCATGCCTGTGAGTGTGTAACCATCCTTGCGGCGGCGTGCTTCAGCGGTAAAACTTGCAAGCAGCGTTGGATCGGCAAAGCGCGTCATCGCGGTTGCCAATGCTTCTGGATGATCGCTGTTTGGCACGATGTAACCGTTCTTGCCGTGCTCCAGCACCGTGCGAGCGCCACCGACATCCGCGAGCAGCAGCGGCTTGCCCGCGGCCGCGGCCTCGAGCATCACGTAGGACATCGCCTCGTAGCGGCTTGGCATGACGACGACATCGAAGGCGTCGATAGCCGTCACACCCGGCACGCTGCCATCGATGCGGGCGCGGTCTTGGAGCCCGGCCGCCTCGATCATCTCTCTTGTGGAGTCGGCCAGCTCGCCGATCCCGATCATCAGCAGATGGGCTTGCGGCAATTGAGCCGCTATCTGCGCAAAAGCCTCGACCAGACGCTCGGGTGCCTTCTGTCGCGTCATTCGGCCGACGAAGCCGAAGAGCAGGGCATCCTGAGGAATGCCGTATCGCCTGCGGATCGCTGCCCTCTGGCTGAGGGGAGGCGCGTTGACGCCGTTGACGACGACGCGCAAGCGTTTTTCCGGAATGCCGAGCGACAGGGCGTGATTATATTCGTCCTGTGAAACACAGACCAGACGATCCGTCAGCCAGGTCCCGAGAAGGCGCTCGATGCCGCCATAGATCAGGCGACCTTTCACACCCAGCGTCGGGTCCATGGTGCGGAAGGCATGCGGCGTGTAAAGAACCGGAACATGCTGTCCTGGCAGCCGCAAGCGCGTGAGCGCGCCGGCCTTGGAGCTATGGCCATGGATGAGATCAAACGGACCGTGAATGGCCGCAATCTTGCGGAGATGCCACCATGCCGTCAGGTCCCAGGGGCCGGGCGCGCGCCGCATGGCGAGCGGGATAACATTGTCCAGGCCGATATTTCCCAGCTCGGCGACGAAGGCAGGCTCAGCGCGTACCGGCGAATAGATGGCGGTCACGGAATGGCCGCGATGCTGCATGGCCCGGCACAGATCGAGAAAATGTCGCCCGGAGCCGCCGCCGCTCGGCTCGAGAACCTGCAGCAACGACAGGCGTTTGACGTTGGTGCGAATGTTCACGGCGCAGCTTCCTTTTTGTTTAAGTCACGCTGATATTTTTGCTCCAGGGCGCCGCAGCCCCAGACGATGCCGATCAGCATGTAGAAGTGGCGCCAATGGTCGGTGTCGATGACATTGCCGATGCCGACATGGCCGAGAATGACGATCCAGGCGATCATCACGAAAGGTTGCCACGGCCGTTCCCGCAGCAGGTTGCGGAAGCCGATATAGATGGTCCAGCAGATCATGCTGACCCACGTTACGAAGCCGATCCAGCCATAGGTGGTCAGTGTCTTCAGCCAGGTATTATGCTCGTCCTCGCGAAAGATCTGGCCGAAGACCAGCGGCCCTATGCCGAACGGCCGCTCCATGGACATCTGGAAGCCGATGCTGTGACGCTCGAAGCGGCCTAGATGCCCGCCATCGTAGCTTTGTACGAGCTGGAGGCGGGTCGAGAAGAGGTCGCTGACCTGCGGGAATTGCAGCGCGACGACGAGGAGGACGACCATGAGGATGATCGCCGCCAGGGACATCACCAGGATGCGCAGCCGGAACGTATTGCTGCGGTGCTTCAGCAACATGCAGAAGATCAGCATCGTCGAGGCGAAGGCAAACAAGGCCCAGGCCGCGCGCGAGAAGGACAGGAAGATGCCGAAGGCCAGTACGAACAGGCAGATGCCCTTGATCGGCGCCTTCTTCAGGTCGCCGATCAGAAGGCCGTGCATGAGGTAGAGGCTCGGCGCCACCAGATAGGGACCGAAGACGTTCGGGTCCTGGAATGCTCCCATGGCGCGGTCGTAGCGGGTGAAGATGTCGAAGCCCGGCACGGCATGGAAATAGCCAAGGATGCCGAGGCTGGCGGTAATCAGCGCCGCCACCACCCATGTGTTGAAAATCAGCTTCAGCCGTCTTTCATTGTCTTCGGTAATGGCAGCATAGAAGACGGAGCTCAGCGCCAGGAAGGTGGAAACGGCGATATAGATCGGGCCGGCGAGATGGTCGCTGGCGGCGAGGTCATGCATCTGCGTGATCGACAGCATGCCGCCAATGTTGAACAGCAGGAATAGTGCCAGCAGCGGCGCAACGCTACGCGAGATTTTCAGCCCGAGAATGAACCAGGTGCCGATCAGAAAGGCGAGCCACAGCTCATAAGGCGCCGGTTCCGCGATGACGAAACCCGACAGGAACACCCCGATGGCAACGCTCGCCGTGCCGATCAACCGCAATGCGGCAAGCTGCGGCTGAGCGACGCGGGGTGATGACAGGTCGATCGCGCTCAATAGGCGTTTTCCGTATTGAGCAGGCGGAACGGCGTCAGGAACAGGATCTTCAGGTCGAAGAGCAGCGACCAGTTCTCGATGTAGTAGAGATCGTAGGCCGTACGGAATTTGATCTTGTCGTCGCTGTCGATTTCGCCGCGCCAACCGTTGATCTGCGCCCAGCCGGTCACGCCCGGCTTCACGCGATGGCGCGCGAAATAGCCTTCGACGACATCGGCATAGGTGCGGTTGTGACTGGCGGCAAGCACGGCATGCGGTCGCGGGCCGACGAGCGAGAGGCTGCCGAGCAGCACGTTGAAGAGCTGAGGCAACTCGTCGATCGACGTCTTGCGGATGAAGCGTCCGACGGGGGTCACGCGCGGGTCGTTCTTGGTCACGGCATTGCGCGCCGACGGATCGCTCATATGCGTATACATCGAGCGGAACTTGAAGACTTTGATGATCTCGTTGTTGAAGCCATGGCGCTTCTGCATGAAGAAGACCGGTCCTCTCGAGGTTGCCTTCACGGCAATTGCCGCGCCGAGCATGATCGGCCAGAGCAAAGCAAGTGCGACCAGGCTGAAGAAGATGTCGAAGATGCGCTTGGCAACGCCGTCCCAATCGCGGATCGGCTTGTTGAAGATATCGAGCATCGGCACGGCGCCGACATGCGAATAGGCACGCGGGCGAAAGCGCAGCTTGTTGGCATGCGCCGCGAGACGAATGTCGACGGGCAGCACCCATAGCATCTTTAGCAGTTGCAGAATGCGATCTTCGGCGCTGATCGGCAGCGCGATGATCAGCATATCTATGCGCACGAGCCGGGCGAATTCGACCAGTTCCGATACCGTGCCGAGCTTCGGATAGCCGGCCACCATGATCGGAGAGCGCTTTTCGCCGCGATCGTCGAAGATGCCGCAGATGCGGATATCGTTGTCGGATTGATGCTCGAGCGCGCGGATGAGCTCCTTTGCCGGCTCACCGCCGCCGACGATGACGGCGCGTCTTTCCATGACGCCGTTGCGTGCCCAGTGGCGGATGCCATAGGCGAAAAGCAGGCGGGCGATGAGGAGAAAACCCGCGCCTGCCGCGAGCCAAAGGCCGAGAAGCGAGAGGGAGTAGATATTGTTGATGTCGAAGGGGAGGAGGGCGATGACCATGACCGCGAAGGCGGCCGCCCAAGACCCGAGAATCCGGTGCAGGAAATGATGCGGCGAGCGCAGGACCGGTATCTGATAGGCATCCGCAATCTGCAGGAAGACGATGGCAAGACCGCAAAGGGCGATCGTCACCACGGCCTTTGACAGGAAGGGATGGTTGTCTGACGTCCCGAAGAGGAGGATCGCAAGCCCGAATGCAAGCAACGACAGAAATTCGAACAGCCGGTATTGCCCGACGATGATTGCCGGAGACTGGTTGGTTTCGCGAAGCTGTTCGGCGATCTGCCGCGCATAGGCATTCATGCCGTCTGGGCGGTCGCTGTTAGTCTCGCTCTCACCGCGGGTGCGGATTTCCGAAACCTGCTTGCGAAGATTGTCCAAGTTGAATTGCTCGGACTTTTCCGAAGTGTTCATGGCAGCTTATCCGGTCGTTACCGGACAAGGCCTATCAGATATCAGCTAAGAAACACTTACAACGCTTGCCTGTATTCTAACCGTCGCTGTCCAGGCCAAGTATATTTTGATACAGGTGCAAAGTATCCCGAGCCATGGCCGAGGCGGAAAAATTCGATCGTATCGTCCCGATATCGGGCATGTTGCGAGCGCCCCATTGTGGCTCGGTGATCGCTTCGGCCATGATGCGCGAGAGGTCATCGGCATCTTCCGGCTTGGCGAGTGCGGGGCTGTTTTCGCCAAGTGCTTCCGCAACGCCGCCGACGCGCGAGGCGATGACGGTCTTTCCGGCGGCAAGCGCTTCCAGAACAATATAGGGCATGGCTTCTGCGCGCGAGGGAACGACGATATTCTGCGATACCGTGAAGGCCTCTTGTACGCGCATCGCCGGCAGCATGCCGATGCGGTGACCGAGACCCCGTTCGACCATCATCCGGTGATATTTGTCTCTGTCTGGCCCATCGCCGATCATCAGTGCCGAAAGCGGCCTGCCGATCCGCCGCTCCGTTTTCGCAAAGGCGTCCACAAACAGATCGGGACCTTTGAGGTCCCGCAGCATGCCGATGTAGACGAAATGCACGGAGTCCGATCGTGTCGGTATGGTGCGAAAATCTCTTTCGCTGATGCCATTATAGATCATCACCGAACGGGTGCGCGGCTTGCCGATCTTTCTTTCATAGGTGCGGCGTTCGAAATCGCAGATGAAGATCAGCCCGTCGGTCAAAAATTCCAGCATCCGTTCCAGGCTATGCACCAGTATGCCCTGGAACGAGCGGCGTGAGAAATGCAGGCTTCCCCCATGCGCTGTATAGAGGCGGGCTACGCGATACCTGTTGACCCGCAGGATCGAGCCGAGAACGCGCGCAAGCAGGCCGCCTTTGGCGCCATGCCCGTGCAGCACATCCGGCCGCAAGCTCCTGATTTCCTTGTAGCTGCTCCAGAGCGTAGCAGCATCCGACAGAGTAATTTGCCGTCGGATCGGCAGGCGGACGACGCCGAGAGCCAGGAACGGCGCGATATCGTCGAACAGACGATCCTCATGCTCGCCGCCCGTCAGACTGTCGCAAAGGATGCCGACCTCGTGGCCCGCTTTGCTCTGCTCCTCCGCCAGATCCCGGACATGGCGAAAGACGCCGCCGACCGGCGATCTGAAGCAATGAAGGATTCGAAGCGGTCTGACCATGAGCGGGTGCGGTTAGAATAACCGCTCTCTGACATAGATGGTATCGCCTGCCAGCACCGGATCGGAGATGCCGACCCGGCCCGTCATGACATGACCGTTGATCTTGCGCGTGACATCCGCATTGGATTGATTGGCTCGGCTGGTGAAGCCGCCCGCAACCGCGATGGCGTTCTGGATGGTCATGCCCGGTACATAGGAATATTGGCCCGGCTGGCCGACTTCGCCCATAATATAGACCGAGCGATAGCGGTCGATGTCGATGGTGACGTCTGGATCGCGAATATATCCCTGGCGAAGCTTCTGTGCGATCTGGCCGGAAAGCTGCTGCAGGGTCCGGCCGCGGGCAGCGACCTGACCGATCAGCGGGAAGGCAATATAGCCGGCCTGATCGACAGTATAGGTGTTGGTGAGGCCGGCTTGGTCGAACACTGTGACGCGCAACCGGTCGCCGCTATCAAGCGTATAGGGCTGAATCGTGGCCTCGTTGAAGGCCTTGGGCGCCGGTTGATAGGTGTTGCAGCCGGTGAGCGCGGCGCTCACGGCAGCCATCCCGAGTGCAAGGACAATCTTTGACTTTGCGAAGGGCATTTCGCGCTCATTAGAAAGGGAAGACACTGCCGTCGTTATCGATCCGTTAGGGTTAACGGTCGGTAAAGAGCAAAACAAATTCCAGGAAAAAATTAGCGATGCCAAAAATAATGCTGGCGAAATACTATTAACGCTTGGGTTACCATAGTCGTTTACGATTAATTTCGGCTTTCTATTACGGAGTTTTGCATATGTCCGGTGTCAACAGCACCCAGCAGGATGTGGACATCGATCTCGCTCAGCTCTTTCGCGCGGTGTGGCAGCGGCGGGTGCGCGTCATTGCCATCACGCTCGCGGGCGCCTGCGCGGCGTTCGCCATTGCCAAGGTGATGTCACCGGAATATCGCAGCGAGGCCCGCATCCTCATCGAGCAGCGCGCGCCGGCTTTTGCGACGACGACATCGGGCAACGATGCCGGCGCCGGCCCTCTGCTGGACGAACTGAATATTGCCAGCCAGGTGCAGATCCTGCAGTCGGCGGATCTGGTCAAGCAGGTCATTACAAATCTCAAGCTCTACGATCGCCCCGAGTTTGCCGCCGGCAGCAACGGCTCCGCGCTCTCGGATATTCTGATCAAGATGCATCTGAAGCGGGCGGCGGCAGACAAGGCCCCGGAAGAGCGAATGCTCGATGCTTTCAACAGCCGCCTGCAGGTCTATCAGATCAACAGTTCGCGCGTGATCGGCATCAGCTTCACGTCCCGCAATCCGGATCTCGCCGCCAGCGTGCCGAATGCCATGGCGCAAGTCTATCTATCCATGCAGAGCGGCGCCAAGCTTGATTCCAACAGTGAGGCAACGCGCTGGCTGGAACCGGAGATCGCCAAGCTGCGCGATAAGGTCAGCGAGGCTGAAAAGAAGGTCGCCGATTATCGTTCGGCCAACGGGCTTCTCCAGACCAGCCAGAACAATAATTTCGCCACGCAGCAGCTCGCGGATATTTCGACGCAGCTGGCGCAGGTCCGCGGCGACAAGGCAAATGCCGAGGCGCGGGCGCAGGCGGTGCGCAGCGCACTGTCCAGCGGCCGTTCCACCGACACGCTTGCCGACGTCGCAGGGTCGCAGACCATTCAGCGGCTGAAGGCGACCCAGTCGAATCTCGAGTCGCAGATCTCGGATTTGTCCACAACACTGATGGATGGGCATCCGCGGCTTAAGAGCCTGCGGGCGCAGCTTTCCGATATCCGTCAGCAGATTGATCGCGAGACCCAGAGGATTTTGGCGAGCATCGAGAATGAGGCAAAGGTGGCGCAGTTGCGTGAACAGCAGCTCCTGGCCCAATCGAATACGCTGAAGGCCGACAGCGCCCGGGCAGGGGAGGACGAAGTCGGCCTCAACGCGCTGGAGCGCGAAGCTGCGGCCGAGCGGCAATTGCTCGAGACCTATCTCGCTCGTTATCGCGAGGCAGCCTCTCGCGTCGACAAGAACTCCAGCCCCGCCGACGCGCGTATCGTTTCCACGGCCGTCGAGCCGGTCGATCCGTCTTTCCCGAAGGTCGGTCCGATCGTTGTCGTCGCTACTCTTGCTACCTTCATTCTCACGGCCATCGTCATCATGCTCGCGGAGCTGTTCAGCGGCCGCGCATTGCGACCCGTCGGGCCTGCCCGCAAGGAAGATGCCGCCGTGCAGGAGACGGCGAAACGTGCTCAACCCGCTGGCGAGCCTGTTCCGGTTCGTGCAGTCGCGAGAGCGAGCGGTGTCGAGGTGCCAGCAAGCATGCTTTCGGTTCCGGCAGAGGAAATCCCGGTTCAGGTTACTGACGCCGCAATAGCTCCGGATACTGCAAACACTTCGGGTACCGTGATCGCTCCGGTCCATGAATCCGGCCAGACCGCTCACGCGGCGGAGGAAGAGGAGGATTTCTCCATCCAATCCGTCGCCGATTATCTGATAGAAAGCGGCTCGCGGCTTGCGATCGCCATATCTCCGACTGGTGACAGTGGTTCGACGGCGACCGTCATGCTGGCGCGGACCATCGCCGATGCGGGAAGCCGTGTCGTGCTGGTCGATATGACCGGTACTGGATGTCCCTCAAGGCTGATGGCCGAACATGACGAACTTCCCGGCGTAACCGACCTGCTGTGCGGCGAAGCGGCATTTGGCGACACGATCCATCCGGATCGTCTGTCGGACGCCCATCTCGTGCCGCAGGGCATGAGCGACCTTGCCCGTGCTATGCGCGGCGCCGACCGTCTGTCGCTGATCCTCGATGCACTGGGTTCGGCCTACGACATCGTTCTGGTGGAGTGCGGCGCGGCCGAAGTCTCAGGCGTCGCCCGGCTGACGCGCAGCAAGGAGACGGAAATCATCCTCTCCATGCCTGAGCCCGATGAAAGCCAGTTCATCTCAGCCATGACGGAATTCCAGAAGGCCGGCTATGAGCACATCATTCTGATGTCCGGCTGGCGTGAGGAGCATGATCCGGATACGCGCCGCGACGCAGCCTGATCAATCGGCGTCACCGCCGCCATCATCTGATGTGGCGCCGGCTCCGTGTCGCGCCCGCAGCCGCTGGACGAAGGAATAGAGCTTGCGATTGGACTTGATCGCGACCTTCGTACGCGTGATGCTCCGTTGCGTCACAGCCGCAAGACGTCCCATGCCCGAGACGGGCAAGAAGAGATCATACTGCACCGTTTCCATCGGGCACCAGGAACGCTTGTAAATCTGGTCGCCGATGCCGAAATCGAAGAGCGCGACGCTTTCACGATGCAGCCGCTCGATCATCAGCCAGAACAGCAATTCGCCGGGGCTCGCCTCCGCAACCAGGGCTTCGTCGATAGAGGCAAACTGGCAGATGACGTGATCTCCCTTGCGGGACAGGGCGGCGATTGCCGGAATATGGCCCTCGTGCTCGCCTTTCAGGCGCAGCGCATGCATTTGCAGCGTCGCATTGAGGACGTCACCCTCCTGCCGGCGCAACATCGCATGCAGCGCGGCTTTTATCCGGACATCATTGAAGGCATCGGGCAGGCCAGCATCCTTGAAGCGGGCCGCCTTCTGCCGGAAGAACAGATCGAGAAGCGCGTCTTGCTGATCAGGATCGGCAATCACATATTCGTAGCCGCCCCTGGCATCGAGAAGCCTGCTCTGATGCTTGAACTTCTTGCGCCGGCGTTTGGCATTCACCTGCTTCAGACTTGCTTCGAAACTGCCGAGGAAGGGCATCTGAAAGGCATGGTTCTGGTTTTCGATCGACGTCAGCGAGGCGAGCGGGCTTTTGCGGCCGCGCCATTCGAGCGGGACGTTGCGCAGGATGGCGACGTCTACCTTGCTGCGCAGAGCCGCCGATATGGTATCCAATTGAACGGGCGTCAGTTCCCCGTTCGCCAGGAACCGGGCAGAAAACAGGCCGGTATTGATATTGTTGTGGTGGCCTCCGATGAACTCGGCTCGTCTTGTTCCGCGACTGCGGATGATCTCGAGCGGCAGGATGAAGGCGACGTGATCTCCGATGGAGCCCCGGATGATGGCGAGAGGACGTTCGAAGTTCTCTACCCAGGCTGCGCACCAGTCATAGCTCTGGTGTAGCGAGTTGAGATCGTCCCGTTCCAGCGCGCGCCATTCGAGTTCGAGCGGTGCCATACTGTCGAAGATATCGACCCGCAACGGATCGGCGGCCACAGGCCGCGTCTCGATGGGCGGAATATGCCCATCCGCTGCCTCAGCGGCGGCCATGCCGGTGATATCTCGCGTCTGGGTGTGCATCCGATCTTCTCCGCTCCGGCGGCATTCGAACGCAGTCTGGCGGGCAACGGCTTATTTTTGGCTTAAGATGGTACATTCACGCCGGATAACGCGCGGATCAGGGTTAGCCTTGTGTAAATCGGGCTGGGGCGGGCATCATTGCGGGCGTGGCCCAGCCATCCACTTGATGATGCCCATCGCCGGCAGCACCCATATGATGCCGCTGACAAGGAAATAGAGGAAATGCACCCAGCCGGGTTGATCTGCAAGCGTTCGCACTGCAACGATCATGGCGACGATCGCATAGATTGCAACCAACAGCACGAGCAGGATCATGCCAATGAATTTGCGCAGGCGAAGGGGCACGGGGTTTTCTCCTCATTATGACAGCATGCCGCGACGGCATGCCGCAAACTCCCGGGACTTGTTTTGCACGCCCCTATCGGGCAAATCAACAGCCTGATCGAAGGGAGAAGCCATGGCTGCCACTAATTTTACGACCGAACAGGCTATTTTGAAGGAAGTGGCTCGTCAGGACCGCAATCGTCGCGCCATCCGCATCTGGCTCGCCTGCGTGCTTTTGGTTCTCTTCGGTCTCGTGCTGGTGGGCGGCGCGACGCGGCTCACCAATTCCGGGCTGTCGATCACGCAGTGGCAGCCGATCCACGGCGTCATCCCGCCGCTGAATGCGCAGGAGTGGCAGGAGGAATTCGATCTCTACAAGCGCATCCCTCAGTTTCAGATCCTGAACAAGGATATGACGGTCGCGGAGTTCAAAGGCATATTCTGGTGGGAGTGGGCGCATCGCCTGCTGGCGCGCACCATCGGCCTCATCTTCGGCCTGCCGCTGCTGTTCTTCGTCCTGACCGGCCGCGTCGAGCGCAAACTCTGGCTGCCGCTCGCCGGCATTTTCGTGCTTGGTGGTCTTCAGGGGGCGATCGGCTGGTGGATGGTCTCCTCGGGCCTGGAGGCGCGCACCGACGTCAGCCAATACCGCCTCGCTACCCATCTCGTGACCGCCTGTCTGATCTTTGCCGCCTGCATGTGGTTCATGCGTGCCCTGTCGCCGCATTCGAACGAACCCGCGCCGACGCGCTATTCGGCGAAACTCGCCGGTTTGATCGTCTTCATGGCGCTGTTCCAGATCTATCTCGGCGCCCTCGTTGCCGGTCTCGATGCTGGCCTCAGCTACAATACCTGGCCGCTCATGGATGGCGCCGTCCTGCCGAGTGATCTTTTCATACAGTCGCCAGCCTGGATCAATTTCTTCGAGAATCCGAAGACGGTTCAGTTCGTTCACCGTCTCGGCGCCTATGCGCTCTTTATCGTCGTCGCGATCAACATGATTGTCTCGCTACGTGCGGCGGCGCAGACGACCCATGCGCGGCGATCCGTTGTTCTCTTCGTGCTCGTGCTGATCCAGGCGATCCTTGGCATTTCGACATTGCTGCTGCATGTGCCACTGGATCTGGCTCTGGCGCATCAGGCGGGCGCCCTGATCGTCTTCGGCTTCGCAATTGCCAATTGGCGTGGCTTCTATGGCGAACTGCCGCGCCAGACATCGATCATCGTGAAGGATTGAGGCGCTTTGCGCCTCAATCCTTTTAGCCTTTTTAGCGCGCGGAAGCGACGCTTGCTGCTGACGACACGCGTGTGACCACCTTCAGGCGCTTGATTTCGCCGCGCCTGAAGGCGGCCAGGAAGCGGTTGTAATCCTTGAAGACTACGCAGCCATTCGATTCGCCACGACCGCCTCTGAGCATGTAGGTGTGAGCCAGCAAACCGTCGCGGCCATAGACGCGGGCGCCGTTTGCGGGTGTCAGGCGTATCGCCTGCACGCCATGGAACAGGCTTTCCCTATATGTCAGGTTATAAGTTTCAGGCGGCGTCGGGCCGGTGTTCTTGCGGTCGACATAGCGAGGGTTGTCACGCATGTGGCCGAGGCCGGAATGGGCCTCGAGGCGTTCGCCGCTCGGCAGATAAACGGTCTTTGCCTCGATATCGTAGATCGCAGTGCCCGCGCCGGGGCTGATCGCCGCAAACGGATTGATGAATGGCTTCGTCTTGCGAACGGAGCTGTCATCCGGATCGGCATAAGCCATCATGCGCGATGACGGCTGTGCAGAGGCTTCGTTGCCTGTCGCCTTGGCGATAGCGCTTGTGGCGTTGGCGCGCTGCACAGGCGTTTCGCGGGCAGGCCGCGTCATGGGGATGACGTTCAGCACGGCCTCGGCCACCGCGATATCGGCGTCCTTGGCGGGCAGTGGCCTTGCTTCCGCAATGGCGGGCAGGCTCACTTCGGGGGCTGCGGAAGCGACTGCAGCCGGTTGCCCTATTGTCTTGATGGGACTTGCGGTCGGTATCAGAGCGGCTGCATATTTTGCCTGACTGAGCGATTGTAGCGTAGTCGCGAAATTGATGGCGATCACCTTGCGCAGATGGTCGATCGTTTCCGGCGATGCCGCGGCCACTTCGAGACGGCCGCCCTTGATGCTTGCGGCCGCATCCTGAGCCTGCTTCATATCGGATGTCTGTTGTGCGAGCGCATATGCCAGTTGCACACGAACCGCATCCGCACCGCTGGCTTTCGTTTGAACCTCTGCACTCACGACCTTGCCGAAGCGGCTTTGTCCATGCAGCGAAGTCGTCTGGCTGGCATACCGGGCAGGATGTGCCATGGGGCTTTGTGGAACAATAAAGGCTGATGCGCGTGGCACCATGAAGCTATCTGCCGATGTCGCCGCGCCGGGAAGCGACAGCACCATCGATTGCGTCGTCATCAGCGTCGCCGCGACCCAGGCAAAAGCCGCGACTGCGACGCCGGTGGCTAGGGTGCCGGGACGGATGCTGAAGGATTTTTTTGATCGCGAGGCATAGCCGGAGCGCGAATTGAAGTTACCGAAGGTTTCGGTCACAAACGCCATGTTACTCGTTATCCAAACTACACAGACACCAAGCCGGCTCAAGAACGCACACGCGCCCTAACGCGAAAGTCGCGTTCGGTCGCCAACTTGCCGGCTGTCTGGAAGCATGCCGAATTATGGTAACCAATTCCTTTACGATGGCTCATTCTTGGATATTCATTGAAAAAAGGGATAGTTTTGAACGCCCCACTCATCCGGGTCAGTGAAGCCGTTAAAGAGCAAATCCGGCCGACAATTGGTCGCGGAGCCTCACGGTCGATCACTTTTCCGTGTAGCTTCGGCTAATTTAGAGCGACGGCAAAAATAAGGCCGAGGACGATGGTGGGTTCGAAATTGCGCAAAACGCCTTGTTGGCATGAAAAAAGCCCGGCCTGATCGATCCAAAATGGACGAGCAGGCCGGGCCGATCGCGTTTCAAGTTATGCCAGGAAAATCAGGCGCTCAGCATCAGATCCATGTTCTGTACGGCAGCGCCGGATGCGCCCTTGCCGAGATTGTCGAGCAGCGCAACGAGGTTGACCTGGGCCGCCCCCGGCGTGCCGAAGACGAAGAGCTTCATCGTGTCCTTGCCGGCGAGCTCGACGGCGTTGATACGGGGCAGGGCGCGGCTCTGATCGAGCGAAACGACCTGGACGATATCCTGACCGGCATAATGGTCGACGAGTGCAGCGTGGATGCTCTCCAGGGTCGCTCCATCTGCAAGATCGCCGAGATGTAGCGGCACCTGCACGATCATGCCCTGGGGGAAGCGTCCAACAGAGGGCGAGAAGATCGGCGCACGCTCCAGCAGGCCGTGCGTCGTCATCTCGGGCACATGCTTGTGGGTCAGCGGCAGGCCGTAGAGGAAATGCGGCGCGGTGATCGCATCTGGATGATCCGGGTTTTCCATCTGCGCAATCATCTGCTTGCCGCCGCCCGTATAGCCGGAGACGGCATTGACCGTCACGGGATAGCTCGTCGGTAGGATACCGGCTGCGCGCAGCGGCCGGATAAGGCCGATCGCGCCTGTCGGATAGCAGCCGGGATTGGCAACGAAACGTGCTGCCCTGATCTTGTTACCCTGGTTGCTGTCCATTTCGGCAAAGCCATAGGCCCAGTCGGGATGGATGCGGAAGGCCGTCGAGGTGTCGATGACGCGGACATTATTGTTGCCTGCTACCATCTTCACCGCTTCCTTCGACGCATCGTCGGGTAGGCAGAGAATGGCGATATCGGCGCTGTTCAGCATGTCCTCGCGCATGGCGGCGTTGCGCCGCTCGGCTTCCGGAATAGACAGCAGCTCGACATCGCGGCGGTCGGCCATGCGCGTGCGGATCTGCAAGCCCGTGGTTCCGTGTTCGCCATCGATGAAGATTTTCGGTGCCATCTTATTCCTGCTCTTTCAATAGGTTGAGAATGTTTCCGGACTCAGTTTGCCATGCAGTTGATTCAATTTCATAACAGCCACTCCGGACGCAGCAGGACGATCTTCAAAAACCGTCGCGCATGTTCCGAAATTGTGTCTCAGCGGCCGCTCGCACGTCGTTCGGCGTGGAGACCGAGCATATACATCGCCACGGTCGCCCCCGCAATGGCGGTGATGTCTGCGTGGTCATAGGCCGGCGAGACTTCGACGACGTCGGCGCCGCGGATGTCGAGCTGATGCAGCCGCTGCAGCACCGACAGGATCTTGGCGCTGGAAGGACCTCCTGCGACCGGCGTTCCCGTGCCTGGAGCATAGGCCGGATCGAGGCAATCGATATCGAAGGTGAGGTAGATCGGCGCGCCCTTGGTATGCGAGATGATTGTCGAGGCGATATCGCCCGCACTCATGTCCTCGACCTGATTGCCGTAGATAATCTGGATGCCGAAATCCTCGGGCGCATGCGTGCGGATGCCGATCTGGATCGAGCGGTCCGGATCGATCAGTCCGTCGCGCACGGCGCGGGCAACGAAGGAGCCGTGGTCGATACGCTTGCCATCGTCGAACCAGGTGTCCTGATGCGCATCGAACTGCACCAGCGCTAGCGGGCCATGCTTAGCGGCATGCGCCTTCAACAGCGGCCATGTGATGTAGTGATCGCCGCCGAGCGTCAGCATGAAGGCGCCGCTGTCGAGGATCGTCGTCGCCTGACGTTCGATGGCAGCCGGTGTATCCTGATGGTTGCCGTAGTCGAGCAGGCAGTCGCCATAGTCGATCACGGCCATATCAGCGAAAAGATCGCGGTTGAAGGGATATTGGGGGTCATTGTCGAAGATTGCCGAGGCGCGGCGGATCGCTTGCGGCCCGAAACGCGTTCCCGGGCGGTTGGAGGTCGCGGCATCGAAGGGGATGCCCCAGACCACGGCATCGACGCCCTCAAGCGATTTCGTAAAGCGGCGACGCATGAAGGACAGCGCGCCGGCAAAGGTCGGATCACTCGCTGCGGAAGTCAGGCCGGTTGATGTGAAGGCGTGATCAATCGACGTGCTCGGCAAGGGCGTCTCCTTTGCTCACCTGGAAATCATAGGCTCTTTCTATACGTCCTACGCGAACCTTGTATTCTTCATACCAGCGCTCGCGTCCAAGTTTCTGCGCGGCCAGATGCGATACGACATTCTTCCAGGCAAGGATGCTTTCCTCGTCTCGCCAGAAGGAGTTGGTGACGCCAAAACCATCAGCTCCCCTTGCGCTTTCGAGCCCGAGACAGCCCTCCTGCGCCAGCGCCATTTCCTCCATACGTTCGCCCATCGCGCCATAGCCATTATCGCCGGACGTTCGGATCGAAGCAAAGGATACGATGTAGTAGGGCGGCTCGGGAGTTGCCGCGAAACGCGATGATTTTCTGGGGCTCATGGTATCTCCGGGAGTCGTCAAATTTCGAGATTCGACTTGGAATCGCATGCCAATAGGTTCGACGGCTATTTGCCTGATCGAGCAGTGCATTGATACGGCTTTTTCACACAGGCGATTTGCGGCGTGGAACACTCGGCCTGTCCGTTCGTCACAACGCAATGGGAGCAGCTGTCGTTGAATTCGCGGCAATCCGGGTTTGCCGCAAGAAAATCCTTCATGCTCTGCATGTCGGCCGGTTTTTCGGCGGGTTCTGCCGGCTGCGCATCATCGCACAAAGCCGGTGAAATGCCGCCGATCAGGAACAGAAGCGAAAAGATGAAGCTGCGCATTGAACTCCCCCGATGCTTGTGGCGGGACTTTGCCACAAAATGTGTTCCTTGCCTCGGGAGATTTTCTTTATTTTCAATGCCGCAAAAGAAAAAGGCCGGGGAAACCCCGGCCTTTCGAAAATCCCGTCTCGGGCAAGCGATTAACGCTTGGAGAACTGGAACGAGCGACGTGCCTTTGCACGGCCGTACTTCTTGCGCTCAACAACGCGGCTGTCGCGGGTCAGGAAGCCACCCTTCTTCAGCACCGAGCGCAGGCCCGGCTCGAAGTAGGTGATCGCCTTGGACAGGCCGTGACGAACGGCACCGGCCTGGCCGGAGAGGCCGCCGCCGGCAACGGTTGCGATGATGTCGAACTGGCCGTCACGGGCAGCAGCGACGATCGGCTGACGCAGGATCATCTGCAGAACCGGACGGGCGAAGTAAGCCGTGTAGTCTTTGCCGTTGACGATGATCTTGCCGGAGCCGGCCTTGACCCATACGCGGGCGACGGCGTCCTTGCGCTTGCCGGTCGCGTAGGAGCGGCCGAGCGAGTCGACCTTGCGGACGTGAACCGGAGCAGCTGCTGCTTCCGACGTCGTGCCGAGGTCCTTCAGGGAGGAAAGGTCAGCCATTATCAGGCGCTCCTTACGTTCTTCTTGTTCAGCTTGGCGACGTCGAGGACGACCGGCTGCTGAGCTTCGTGGGGATGGTTGGAGCCGGCGTAGACGCGCAGGTTCTTCATCTGGCGACGGCCGAGCGGACCGCGGGGAACCATGCGCTCGACGGCCTTCTCAACGACGCGCTCCGGGAAGCGGCCTTCGATGATCTGGCGAGCCGTACGCTCCTTGATGCCGCCGGCATAACCGGTGTGCCAGTAATAAACCTTGTCTTCGTACTTCTTGCCGGTGAAAACGACCTTGTCGGCATTGATAACGATGACGTTGTCGCCGTCGTCGACGTGCGGCGTGAAGGTGGCCTTATGCTTGCCGCGCAGACGCATTGCGATGATAGAAGCGAGACGGCCAACGACAAGCCCTTCGGCGTCGATGAGAACCCACTTCTTCTCCACCTCTGCAGGCTTCTGGGAGAAGGTTGCCATGTTGCATACTCTCTTTTGGGACCCTTGGCCCGAAGGCATCAGGGCGTTTCTTGTTGCTTGGTTTGGCGCGTATGAATACGTGCCAAAAAGAAAGCAGCCCGGAAAGGCTGCAATCTGCGGCGGCTTATAGAGCGATTAAGAGCCCGGGTCAATATAGGATTACCGGATGCCTGTAAAAATTGATGAACAAAATCAATGAATTACATATGTGGTATAATAAGGCCACACATTTTGTCGTCAACCTAACCGCAAAACCAGCACTCCGGCGGCAATGATGGCGCCGGCAATATAACGCCAGATGCTCGATCGTTCCTTCAAGACGAGGACCGATATCACCAAAGCGAAGAGGATCGAAGTCTCGCGCAAGGCGGCGACCATGGCGACCGGTGCCTTGGTCATCGCCCACAACGCCAGCCCGTAGGAGGCGATCGACCCGCTGCCGCCGATAAGCCCGCGCCACCAGTTATAGCGGACATGGGCGGCGACGGCATTGACGCCCCGTTGCGATATCGCCCAGGCGAAAAGGAGAACGGGAGGCAGCAGTGCCATCCATAGAGTATAGGAAACCGAATTGCCCGATATCCGCGCGCCGATGCCGTCGACATAGGTATAGGTCGCGATGACGACGGCATTGGCAAGAGCCAGAACGATCGCCCTGCGGCTGCCCTTTCGCGCCTCGAAGGCAAGCGTCAATATGCCGGCGCAAATGGTCATGGTGCCGATCAATGCGCCGCCCGAAAGCGATTCCTTCAGGATGAAGCTGCTTGTGGAGACAATGATGAGCGGCGCAACGCCGCGCATCAGCGGATAGACGAGCCCGATATCCCCGGCACGATAGGCGGCTGCAACGAGCTGGAAATAGGCAAATTGCAGGATGGCCGAAGCGCCGATGAACGGCCAGGCCGCAGAGGTCGGCAAGGGCAGAAACGGCAGCAGGGGGAGGGCCGCGACCGCGCCACCGGCAGAAACCAGTGCGGCGTCGAGCGATTTATCGGTTCCCGCCTTGATGATCGCATTCCATGTCGCGTGCAGCAGGGCGCCGAAAAGGACGAGCGCGATAACGTCGAGAGACACGGAAAACCTCGGAAATTGGCAGGTGCAGCGGCGATGCTTGGCATTTTGTGGGAGTGCGGTCTCCATATGATCCGCAATACATCGAAAAGCAACGAAATATCGGACATTATGAAGGCTTGCCTATTTGCTCTGGTCATCTCGGGCGTCGGGAGTGGCGTTTTCGTTATGTTCCAGATCGCTCTCTCTCGCATTATAAATAACTAATTTATTGGAGTATGAAGCGCGAACAAATATCGCATGTCTTGTGAACGCGGGAGTAGCATTAGACACTTCTTACTTAAAAACGACAGGGGCTGTGTCGCCTGCAGCGCCGCGAGTGTCCTGGCGCACTAAAATCGCGGTGAAAACGCCGCCCGCGATCTCTCTTTCTCTCATGAATAGAGTGGACAATTCTACAAGAGATGAAAAATATTACAGCTAACGCGCGCTGCTGGCGATAAAGATCATACTAAGAGTTAAGTATAGAATTGTCGATCCAAAAATACGCAGGGTATATCATTACGCGAGTCCGAAAACTATTCTGTGGAAAAATAATGAAATAGCATGTGTTCCGCGTTCACATTCGGTTCTCATTTGGATTGACTGTTCATGCGAATTTTCTAATTTATATGCGAATAAATAGCGAACAAAGATTGCATTTCCTGAGAACGCAACCCTGTGGCATCGGGAAAGTTTACGAAAGCGCTTTGAGGAGCAGCTTGAACGTAGGCGCATAAATGCACCCACACGGCCACGGTACCGAGGATGCGCCGTGCCTGGGACAATCAATGGTCGTACCGAACTCGTGAGTCGTCCGCCTATCCAGCCGCAGCATATTGCGATCAGCGTGGGAAAATCAAATCATCGTCATCGAGGTCGGTTGACGGCCGGCATATATAGACCGGACAGGAAGCGCGATCCTTGGTGGGAAGATAATCCTGATAGGCGTAGAAGCCCAGATCGCATGCGCCGCTGTCCGCGACATAGCGATCATAGAGCGTCATGTTCGGCGTTCTCCTGGCCGGATAGCGCATGATGACCGCGCGCTCCCGGTTGATGACCGCCCTGGCTTCTGCGCAGGTCATGGACATGGAGTTATATCGCGAAATCGCGAATGCCGGCGTCGCGGCCGAGGTGACGAGCAGGCCCAGCAGGATGAATTTTTTCATCTGAGTAATCCTCCCTGAACTTGTTATAATACAATATATATACGCGGAGACTGCCGTTGCGGTTTCCATATTTGTGACAAAACGCAAGTGTGATCGAGGTGGGAGGCTTCGTGATGAACCACGATAGTTATGACGATTCCTATATAGCCGATATCCTCTTGTCCGTAAGGACCATTGCGCTCGTTGGCGCTTCGCCCAATCCCGCGCGCCCGAGCAACGGTGTGATGGCCTATCTCCTGAACAGGGGGTATCGCGTCATCCCCATCAATCCCGGACAGGCCGGCAAGGAAATTCTTGGTCAATGGGTCTATGCGCGCCTGGCCGATATTCCCGAGCCTGTGGATATGGTCGATGTTTTCCGGGCACCCGAATATCTTCGATCGGTCGTGGAGGAGACGATCATGATCGAGCCGCGGCCACCGGTCATCTGGGGTCAGCTTGGCGTGCGCGATGACGCCGCCGCGGCAAGAGCGGAAGCCGCAGGGGTGAGGGTTGTCATGGATCGTTGCCCGGCCATCGAGTATCCGCGCCTGGTCGCCTGACCCGAGATCATGCGCGACGGCGGCATTCGGCCGTTTATCGCGCGATCTTACTGAAAGATGGCAAGTTTTTTCCGCGAGCCGAGATGCACGGCAAAGTTCGCGGTTAACTTTCATATGCCAGGCGTTATGCTTTTCCCGTCACGAACAAAATCCGGCGGGAGGAAAAATCATGCCAACCAGCAATCCAGGTTTCGACACGCTTGCGATCCATGCGGGCGCGCAGCCGGACCCCACGACAGGTGCGCGCGCGACGCCAATCTACCAGACGACGTCCTTCGTTTTTCAGGATGCGGATCATGCCGCTGCGCTGTTTGGATTGCAGCAGTTCGGTAATATCTACACGCGTATCATGAACCCGACACAAGCCGTGCTGGAAGAGCGGGTGGCGGCTCTCGAAGGCGGAACTGCGGCTCTCGCTGTCGCCTCCGGTCATGCGGCCCAGCTGCTCGTCTTCCATGCCATCATGCAGCCGGGCGATAATTTCGTCGCGGCCAAGCGGCTCTACGGCGGCTCGGTCAATCAGTTCGGGCAATCCTTCAAGAATTTCGACTGGCGAGTCCGCTGGGCCGATCCCGCCGATCTTGGGACTTTCGAAGCGCAGATCGATGGTCGTACCCGCGCCATCTTCATCGAAAGCCTTGCCAATCCCGGCGGCACCTTCGTCGATATCGCTGCGATCGCGGCCATCGCGCACAAGCATGGTCTGCCATTGATCGTCGACAATACCCTGGCGAGCCCCTATCTCATCCGGCCGCTGGAGCATGGCGCCGATATCGTCGTGCATTCCCTGACGAAATTCCTTGGCGGCCATGGCAATTCCATGGGTGGCATCATCATCGACGGCGGCACTTTCGACTGGTCCGCCTCGGGCAATTATCCCATGCTGTCTTCACCGCGCCCGGAATATAACGGCATCGTACTGCATGCGACCTTCGGCAATTTCGCTTTCGCCATTGCCTGCCGCGTCCTTGGCCTGCGCGATCTTGGCCCAGCCATCTCGCCGTTCAACGCCTTCCTGATCCTGACTGGCATCGAAACGCTGCCGCTGCGCATGCAGCGCCACTCCGACAATACGCTTGTGGTTGCGCGCTGGCTGAAGTCGCAGGAGAAAGTGGCTTGGGTCAACTATTCCGGCCTGGAGGACGATCCGAACCACGCCCTGCAGCAGCGTTATTCACCGAAAGGCGCTGGCTCCGTCTTCACCTTCGGATTGAAGGGTGGTTATGAAGCCGGCAAGGGGCTGGTCGAAGGCCTGGAGCTCTTCTCGCATCTTGCCAATATCGGCGATACGCGTTCGCTCGTCATCCATCCCGCCTCGACGACACACAAGCAATTGACCGACGAGCAGAAAGTCGCCGCCGGCGCCGGCCCGGATGTGGTGCGGCTGTCCATCGGCATAGAGGACGTCAAGGACATCATCGCCGACCTGGAGCAGGCGCTGGCAAAAGTCTGAGGACTGCCCCGGCAGGAGGCCGAAAAAGCTTGCTGGCCTCTTTGACCGAAGTGTATTTCATGCTTGTCTCGGTCCGCGATCGCCAATGGCGATCGCGGACTTTTTTTGGTCTTGGCGAAGCGCGACCGGGGGGAGACTTAAATGGCAACCTATCTGCAACTGAATGTCGGTGGCGTTGAGCCTGAGGCAGGGGCGCCCGCAGCAGACCGTCTCATTTCGGGAACCCCAACCTTCCGAACTTGGAGCCTCGATGAGGCCGAAGGTGGCCTTTATGCCGGCATCTGGGAAGCGACGCCGGGGAAGTGGAAGATCGCCTATGACGAGTGGGAGTATTTCAACATTCTCTCCGGCTATTCCATTGTGACAGCCGATGACGGCGAGACGTTTCATCTGCGTGCAGGCGATCGCATGATCTTGAAGCCGGGCTTCAAGGGGACTTGGGAAGTTATTGAAACGACTCGCAAGGATTATGTAATCCGCCTTTGAGTATCGTCTTGATTCAAAACGTGAAGATCGCCTTCTCCTATGAAAGGATGCGAGCCTTTCCCTGTGGCTCCGCAATGGTCGCCATGCTTGCTGTAGGTTGTGTCACTGCCGCTTCATTAAACTGTCATCAAACTGAAACAATGCGGCATTAGAGCCATCACTGTCGCCAGGAGATCGAGGTGGGGTACCTAACCGATGGGATACTTCGTGCTTAGCTCCTGCTCGCCATCCTTTCATCACTCTGGGAAGTGAGTTCAATCATGTTGAATCAAAAATTTCGTTCGCTTTGCCTGACTGCAGGCTTCATCGCGGCTATGTCCGTTTCGGCCTCGGCTGCCGATATCACGGGCGCCGGCTCGAGCTTCATCGCGCCAGTTCTGTCCAAGTGGGCCGAAGGCTACAAGGCTGCGACGAACAATGTCGTCAACTATCAGTCGGTTGGTTCGGGCGCCGGCATCAAGCAGCTCCTCGACAAGACCATCGTATTCGGCGCTTCGGACAAGCCGATGAGCGACGCTGACCTCGAGAAGAACGGCATTGCCCAGTTCCCGATGATTTCCGGCGGTATCGTCGTTTCCTATAACGTCGAAGGCGTAAAGCCGGGCGAACTCGTTCTCGACGGCAAGACGCTGGCCGACATCTTCCTCGGCAAGATCGCCAAGTGGGACGATGCAGCCATCAAGGCTCTCAACCCCGAAGTGAAGCTGCCGTCCACCGCGATCTCCGTCGTTTATCGCGCCGACAGCTCGGGCACGACCTTTAACTTCACCGACTACCTGGCGAAGGTTTCGCCGGAGTGGAAGGAAAAGGTTGGTTCGAACACGGCAGTTGAATGGCCGGTCGGCTTCGGCGCCAAGGGTTCCGAAGGCGTTTCCACCACCGTCAACCAGACGGCCGGTTCGATCTCCTACGTTGAATATTCCTACGTCGTCGCTAACCACATCGGTTTCGCGAAGATGAAGAACGCTGCCGGCAAGGTGATCGAGCCTAGCCTCGATACGTTCAAGGCTGCTGCTTCGAACGCCGATTGGGCCAAGGCCAAGAACTTCAACCTGATCATCACCAATCAGCCGGGCGAAAAGAGCTGGCCGATTGCTGCTTCGACCTGGGTTCTGCTCTACAAGAAGCCGGCCGATGCTGCTAAGAATGAAGAAGCTCTGAAGTTCTTCAAGTGGTCCTATGAGCATGGCCAGAAGGACGCTACTGCGCTGTCTTACCTCGCTATCCCGGAAAATGTTGCCGAGATCGTCGAGAAGTCGTGGAAGACGGACTTCGGCACGAAGTAATTTGTGCTGGGTGAGAAAGTTGCGGCGGACAGGGCATGGCCCTGTCCGCCTTTCGTGACAGGACAAGGGGAAATCGATGGCTGACGCGACTCAGACGGCTGGCTTCCAGGCACTGGATACCTCCGCCGCCACCAGAAAATTCCGGATGCAGGATCGGATTTTCTATTTCATGACGCTTGGCTCGGCCGCTCTTGTCGTGCTTCTGCTGCTGGCAATCCTTGTTGTTCTCATCATCGATGCCCTGCCGACCTTCCAGGCCTTCGGGCTCTCGTTCCTCTGGGGGACGAAGTGGAGCGCTCCCGCCGAAATCTACGGCGCCGTGCCGGCAGTGGTCGGTACCCTGGTAAGTGCACTCATCGCCATGTTGATCGCCGTTCCCCTGGGCATCGGCATCGCCATCTTCCTGACCGAGCTTTGCCCCGGAAGCCTGCGCCGCCCGATCAGTACGGCGATCGAGCTTCTGGCCGGTGTTCCCTCGATCATTTACGGCATTGTCGGCCTGTTTATTCTCGTACCGCTGATGCAGAACTATATTCTGCCCTTCCTTATCATGACGATCGGCCAGGTGCCGGTGATCGGCCTGCTGTTCCAGCCGCCGGCGCCAGGCGTCGGCCTTTTGACGGCAAGCCTCGTTCTGGCTGTCATGATCCTGCCGTTCATCACCGCGATTTCCCGCGACGTGTTCAGCACCGTGCCCCCGATGCTGCGTGAATCCGCCTACGGCATGGGCATGACCACGTGGGAAGTGGCTCGCCATATCCTCATCCCCTATACACGTCGCGGTCTCGTCGGCGGCATCATGCTCGGTCTCGGCCGCGCACTTGGCGAAACCATGGCCGTCACCTTCGTTGTCGGCTCGGTGAGCCGCCTGCAGTCGTCGATCATCTCGCCGTCCACCACCATTTCCGCCCAGATCGCGAACAACTTCGGCGATGCCGACGGTCTGCAATTGTCGAGCCTGATTGCGCTCGGCCTGCTCCTGTTCATCCTTTCCTTCTGCGTGCTTGCGCTGGCAAGGTGGATGATCGGCCGCGGCGACTCGCATTGAGGAAAAACCCATGGAAAATGCAATTCGTCAGAACCTAGTGTCGAGGCGCTATGGAAAGAACCGGGTGATGATGGCCTTGTGCTTCCTCGCAGCCATCCTTGGTATATTCTTTCTCAGCGTGATCCTTGTAACCCTGGTTTTCCGCGGTGTGTCGGCGCTCAACTTCGACGTCTTCACCATGTCGATCCCGGCTCAGGGCTCGCGCGGTGGTTTGATCAACGCAATCTATGGCACCGTACTGGTCACGGGCTGTGCCATCCTGATCGCCGCGCCGATCGGCATTCTCGCCGGAACCTATCTGGTGGAATATGCCAACGGCTCCAAGATTGCCGAGGCAGCCAAGTTCCTCAACGACATCTTGCTCTCTGCACCCTCGATCATCGTCGGCGTGTTCGTCTACGGCGCCGTCGTTGTGCCCATGCACGGCAACTCCGCCATTGCCGGCATCCTCGCGCTGGCGCTGATAGCTCTTCCTGTCGTCAACCGCACGACGCAGGACATGCTGTTGCTGGTGCCAAATGCGCTTCGTGAGGCAACTGCTGCGCTTGGCGCGCCGCGCTGGAAATCCATGATGATGGTGATCTACCGTTCCGCCTGGACGGGTATCCTCACCGGCATCCTGCTGGCCGTCGCCCGTATCAGCGGTGAAACCGCGCCGCTTCTCTTCACTGCCGGCTACAGCAAATTCATGAATGCGGGCCTGACCGGTCCGATCGCCACACTGCCGGTTGCCATAAACACGCTTGCAGCCGATCCTGGCGAAGATCTGAAGCAACTGGCCTGGGCCGGTGCGCTGATCATCACGGTTGCCATCCTTGTGCTTAACATCCTTGCCCGTGTCTTGAGTGGGCGCCGCCAGTGACGCAGCCGCCGAACGATAGGAATGAGACCATGAACATGAGCGACAGCAATTTCCAGAGCGTCAACGCACAGCCGGGGAAGGACGCTGCTTCCCAGTCGGATCTCGGCCTGGCGAAACTGGAGGTGAAGAACCTCGATTTCACCTATCAGAACGGCCATCGCGTTCTGAAGAGCGTGAATATGAACATCCGCAAAAACGCGGTCACCGCCTTCATCGGCCCTTCGGGCTGCGGCAAGTCCACGCTGCTGCGCACCTTCAACCGGATGTATGATCTCTATCCGGGTCAGACGGTTGCGGGCGAGATCCTGCTCGATGGCCGCAACATCCTCACCAAGGACGTCGATCTGAACGATCTGCGCGCCAAGGTCGGCATGGTGTTCCAGAAGCCGACGCCGTTCCCGATGTCGATCTATGAAAACGTCGCTTTCGGCATCCGGCTCTATGAGAAGATTTCCAAGGCGGAAATGGACGTCCGCGTCGAAGCGGCGCTGACGGAAACTGCGCTGTGGAGCGAAGTGAAGGAAAAGCTGCACCAGAGCGGGCTTGGCCTTTCCGGTGGCCAGCAGCAGCGCCTCTGCATCGCTCGTGCCATTGCCATTCGCCCCGAAGTCCTGCTGCTCGACGAGCCGACTTCGGCGCTCGACCCGATCTCGACCGCCAAGGTCGAAGAACTCGTATCGCAGCTGAAGGGCGATTTCACCATTGTCATCGTCACGCACAACATGCAGCAGGCGAGCCGTATCTCCGACAGCACCGCCTTCATGTATCTCGGCGAATTGATCGAATACGGCCAGACCGAGCAGATCTTCCAGGCGCCGAAGGTCAAGCGCACGGAAGACTACATCACCGGTCGTTACGGCTGATACGGCCGAAGATTGCCGCACAATTTGCAAAGGCGCGCTGTTGAGGTGCGCCTTTTGCGTTTGAGGATGGCTGTCTTTGTCCGGCGATTGCACGATGTGGTCAGGCTGAAAGCCTATCAGATAGGATGCGCCGGATGGGCCGGTTACATCCTGGCGAGCGTGCCCATGCGCCGCAAGGCGTGGATCTGGTCGTCGAGCGTCGGCACCAGTTCGCCTTCATCGGCTGCAGTCGTCGTGTCGGGCTCCCTGGCGGTCTCCATTTCATTGAAGACGATGGTGCAGTTGCGGCCTGCGCGCTTGGCTGAGTAAAGCGCGCGGTCTGCGAAGGAGACCAACCGGTCCCAGGTGACGGTGTCGCGCGGCATGATCGCAACGCCGATGCTGACCGTCGCCGGCACCAGCGAGCGGCCGGCAAGCAGCGGCACGCGGCAGAAATCGGCGCGGATGGTTTCCGCCAGCGCTTCGGCCTGCGATTGCTCGTCTATTAGAACGAAGGCCACGAATTCCTCTCCGCCCATTCTGCCGAATGCGCCAGTGCGAGGCACGAACTGACGGGCGATACGGGCGAACTCGACCAGTACGGCATCGCCTGCCTGGTGGCCATGGCGGTCGTTGATCTTCTTGAAATGGTCGAGATCGAACAGCAGCGCGGCGAGCTTCTGAGGCTGCTGCTGGCCGTTTCCGGCAAGAATATCGTAGCTTTCCTGCAGCCCGCGCCGGTTCAGAACTCCGGTCAAAGTGTCGGTGATGGAAATCGCCCGCCAGCGTTGTTCGGCGCGTTCCATGAGAAGCTTGCCGTTGAGGATGATGGCGACGATGATGAGCAGCGCATAGCCGAGTGCCATGTAGCCGCGATAGATCATGGCCTGCCCCAATGGCGGAGCCGTCAACACCATCCAGAGAGCCGAGCCGAAGCAGAAGCAGGCGAGTGTCACGAAGACGATGCCGAGCTGCCCGCGCGCCGGCTCGCGCCGGCCATCAGCCGGCTGGACCGCAAAGGCGAGCAGGGTCGCGCCGACGGCGCCTGCGAGATCGTAGACGATAATGCGATTGATGAAATTATCGGTGACCCAGGGCAGGCTGACGCCGATCAGCCAGAGCACCGGCGGCAGGAATGCCGACCATTCCAGCTTGCGCTTGTCCATGACACGGAAGCCGGCGATCCAGGCGCTTTCGCCAAGCAGCCCGACGGCATTGCCGATCTGGATCGACCAGATGTCGGGGATGACGCCGCGAGCTGCCACCAAGGCGAATCCCGCGGCGCTGACTGTGAAACCCAGGGCCCAGATCAAATAGGCGGGGGATTTGCGATCGTGCCGCCAGGCAAGAAGGAGAACGGTCGCCAAGGTGATGGCTTCCGAACACCAGATGGTCAGGCCTGTGGTCATATTCAGCACGATCGGACATCTCCGCTGTTTTCGGTCCGTCGGCGCAAACAGCACGACGATTTCCGCGATCGGCTCATCCTTGCCCAATAAGATGGCAAGTTCCTTAAATGAGTTGGTAAATTTTGCCTGTGCTGGAGATCTCCGCCGGACCGGCACAAACCTTCATGCTTCCTTCACCTTGCGACTGCGAATTGTAGTGGGTAGCGGATGGTGCGTCGCTACGGCGCCTTGGCATTCGAGGAGCCGTAGTTAGAAATGCTTTGTCAACGCTTCGTGGGGCATTAGAGCAATTCCAGGAAAAGTGCGTAGCGGTTTTCCGTCCGGAGTTGCGAGACAACAAAGAGATTGAGCGGTTCAGAGATTCCGTGAAAAGCTAAACCGCTCTAGTGCTTTTTGACGTTATGCTTTCGGGCGTCTTGAAGTGCAGGGCAGGGACACTCTATGTAGGAGTAAAGGATTTTTACTCCGATTCCCGGCGTTTCCGTCGCCGGGGCAAGTTTGATAAAGGACGCACATGAGAAATCCAGTCGATACAGCTATGGCTCTGGTGCCGATGGTTGTCGAGCAGACCAACCGCGGGGAGCGGTCTTACGACATCTATTCCCGCCTGCTGAAGGAACGCATCATTTTCCTGACCGGACCGGTCGAAGACCATATGGCGACGCTGGTGTGCGCCCAGCTTCTCTTCCTTGAGGCCGAAAACCCGAAGAAGGAAATCGCGCTCTATATCAATTCGCCGGGTGGTGTCGTGACCGCCGGCATGGCGATCTACGATACGATGCAGTTCATCAAGCCGGCCGTTTCGACGCTCTGCATCGGCCAGGCTGCCTCCATGGGATCGCTGCTTCTGGCCGCCGGCGACAAGGACATGCGTTTCGCAACGCCGAATTCCCGCATCATGGTTCACCAGCCTTCGGGCGGTTTCCAGGGCCAGGCTTCGGACATCGAGCGCCACGCACGCGACATCATCAAGATGAAGCGTCGTCTCAATGAAGTTTACGTCAAGCATTGCGGCCGGACCTATGAAGAGGTCGAGCAGACGCTCGATCGTGACCATTTCATGTCCTCGGATGAGGCCAAGGAATGGGGTCTGATCGACAAGGTGCTGACGTCGCGTACCGAAATAGAGGGTGAAAGCGCCTCGTGATTAATCCACGGGGCGGTGACTTCTACGCCACAGTTCTATCCCATTTGTGATCGAATAGGGGTTTAATGTGGAGCGGAACGCGGTAATAGTAGGCATTAATGCTATGTAGCGTTTTTGTGACATAGCATTCGGCATTCGAAGGGGGATTCGTTGCCACGCAGTTCCGGTTGGTTGCCTGGCCTGCGTTCAATACCCTGAAGGGCGCCGCGATCTGCAAACGAGGGGCAGGTCCGGCGGGCGCATAGAGTGGACCGCAATTTCAATTTGGAAATTTGCGGCGTGCTGGAAGGAAAGTGATATGAGCAAAGTCAGCGGCAGCAACGGCGGCGACTCAAAGAACACGCTTTATTGTTCGTTCTGCGGTAAGAGCCAGCATGAAGTCCGGAAGTTGATTGCCGGACCGACCGTATTCATCTGCGACGAGTGCGTCGAGCTATGCATGGACATCATCCGCGAGGAAAACAAATCCTCGATGGTGAAGTCCCGTGACGGTGTTCCGACCCCGCAGGACATCATCAAGGTTCTTGACGAATACGTCATCGGCCAGCGGCAGGCGAAGAAGATCCTCTCCGTTGCCGTTCACAACCATTACAAGCGTCTCGCTCACGCATCGAAGAACGGTGACGTCGAGCTGGCGAAGTCGAACATCATGCTCGTCGGTCCGACAGGCTGCGGCAAGACCTATCTTGCCCAGACGCTCGCCCGCATCATCGATGTGCCGTTCACCATGGCCGATGCGACGACGCTGACGGAAGCTGGCTACGTCGGTGAGGACGTCGAAAACATCATCCTGAAGCTGCTGCAGGCTGCCGACTACAATGTCGAGCGCGCGCAGCGTGGCATCGTCTACATCGACGAAGTCGACAAGATTTCCCGCAAGTCGGACAATCCGTCGATCACGCGCGACGTCTCGGGCGAGGGCGTGCAGCAGGCGCTTCTGAAGATCATGGAAGGCACGGTGGCTTCGGTTCCCCCGCAGGGCGGCCGCAAGCATCCGCAGCAGGAATTCCTGCAGGTGGACACGACCAACATCCTCTTCATCTGCGGGGGTGCCTTCGCAGGCCTCGACAAGATCATCTCCGCCCGCGGCGAGAAGACCTCGATCGGCTTCGGCGCCACCGTCAAGGCGCCGGATGACCGCCGCGTCGGCGAAGTCTTGCGGGAGCTGGAGCCGGAAGATCTGGTGAAGTTCGGCCTCATCCCGGAATTCATCGGCCGTCTGCCCGTTCTGGCGACGCTGGAAGACCTCGACGAGGATGCGCTGATCCAGATCCTGTCCGAGCCAAAGAACGCGCTGGTGAAGCAGTATCAGCGCCTGTTCGAGATGGAGGACGTCGAGCTGACCTTCCACGAGGATGCCCTGCGCGAAATCGCCCGCAAGGCGATCGTCCGCAAGACGGGTGCCCGCGGTCTGCGCTCCATCATGGAGAAGATCCTCCTCGACACCATGTTCGAGCTGCCGGCCCTGGAAGGCGTGCGCGAAGTGGTCATTTCCGAGGAAGTGGTTCGCGGCTCCGCCCGCCCGCTCTACATCTATGCCGATCGGCAGGAAGAAAAGGCCAACGCGACGGCCTGATCCACCATAAGCGATCACGAATAGGAGGCTCGTCATCGACGGGCCTCTTTCTGTTTGAAAAATCGTGCAGTTTGCTGATAAAGTCTTGGATAAGCTTATTGGAATGCCGTCGGAACCGGTTGTGAAGAGCCCCTGCTGCAGCCATGATGGCATGATTCTGGAGCACTAGGCGGACAGGGCGCAGGCCCGGCGTTTTCTCTTCGGATTTTAGCGTCGCCGGCAGTGTTCGAGTTGCCGGGTCTTGGTGTTTTGTTGTTGCGTTCCTCCTCGCGAATACGCGGGATCGTCGCCTTGTGGCGGGCGTTTCCTGTGACTTGAAATAGGCAGTGTGAAGCTCCACTTGTTTACCAAGTGAGAGAGCCGGCTAAATCCCCCAAGCCGGCAGAGAGCCCGGGAACGGGACGACGGAAAGGAAATGACATGAGTAAGAAAACGTCTGCGACACACGACAGCATTGCCTATCCGGTACTGCCGTTGCGCGACATCGTGGTCTTCCCCCACATGATCGTGCCTCTGTTCGTCGGACGGGAGAAATCCATTCGCGCGCTGGAAGAGGTCATGGGTTCGGACAAGCAGATCATGCTGGTCACCCAGATCAATGCCAGCGATGATGATCCCGCGCCGGACGCCATCCACAAGGTCGGTACCGTTGCAAATGTCCTGCAGCTGCTGAAACTGCCCGACGGCACCGTCAAGGTGCTGGTGGAAGGCCGTGCGCGCGCAGAGATCGACGAATATACCGGCCGTGAAGACTTCTACGAAGCCCTCGGCCACGTGCTGCATGAGCCGGAAGAAGATCAGGTCGAGCTCGAAGCTTTGAGCCGTTCGGTCGTCTCCGAATTCGAGAGCTACGTGAAGCTCAACAAGAAGATCTCGCCGGAAGTGGTTGGTGCCGCCAGCCAGATCGACGACTATTCGAAGCTGGCCGATACCGTCGCATCGCACCTGTCGATCAAGATCACCGAAAAGCAGGAAATGCTGGAAACTACCAGCGTCAAGGCTCGCCTGGAAAAGGCGCTCGGCTTCATGGAAGGCGAGATTTCGGTTCTGCAGGTCGAGAAGCGCATCCGCTCGCGCGTCAAGCGCCAGATGGAGAAGACGCAGCGCGAATACTATCTGAACGAGCAGATGAAGGCGATCCAGAAGGAGCTCGGCGACGGCGAGGAAGGCCGCGACGAGATGGCCGAACTGGAAGAGCGTATCTCCAAGACCAAGCTGTCGAAGGAAGCCAAGGAAAAGGCCGATGCCGAGCTGAAGAAGCTGCGGCAGATGAGCCCGATGTCGGCCGAAGCGACCGTCGTGCGCAACTATCTCGACTGGCTGCTGGGCATCCCCTGGCACAAGAAGTCGAAGGTCAAGGCTGACCTGAACAATGCCGAGAAGATCCTCGAAGCGGATCATTTCGGCCTCGACAAGGTCAAGGAGCGCATCGTCGAATATCTGGCCGTCCAGGCTCGTGCGACGAAGATCAAAGGCCCGATCCTGTGCCTCGTCGGCCCTCCGGGCGTCGGCAAGACCTCGCTCGCCCAGTCGATCGCCAAGGCGACCGGCCGTGAGTATGTCCGCATGGCGCTTGGCGGCGTCCGCGACGAAGCTGAGATCCGCGGTCACCGCCGCACCTATATCGGCTCGATGCCCGGCAAGGTCATCCAGTCGATGAAGAAGGCCAAGAAGTCCAACCCGCTGTTCCTGCTCGACGAGATCGACAAGCTCGGCCAGGACTATCGCGGCGATCCGTCTTCGGCCCTTTTGGAAGTGCTGGACCCCGCGCAGAACTCGACCTTCATGGATCACTACCTGGAAGTCGAATACGACCTGTCGGACGTGATGTTCATCACGACGGCGAATACGCTGAATATCCCTGCGCCGCTGATGGACCGCATGGAGATCATCCGTATCGCCGGCTACACCGAAGACGAAAAGCGCGAGATCGCCAAGCGGCACCTGCTGCCGAAGGCCATCAAGGAACATGCGTTGCAGCCGAGTGAATTCTCGGTCGACGACGGTGCTCTTATGATCATCATCCAGCAGTACACCCGCGAAGCCGGCGTGCGTAACCTCGAGCGTGAATTGATGAAGCTTGCCCGCAAGGCGGTTACCGAGATCATCAAGGGCAAGACCAAGTCGATTGCTGTCACGGCTGAGAACGTCCCGGACTATCTCGGCGTGCCGCGGTTCCGCCATGGTGAAGCCGAGCGCGACGACCAGGTTGGTGTTGTCACCGGTCTTGCCTGGACGGAGGTTGGCGGCGAGCTGCTGACGATCGAAGGCGTGATGATGCCGGGCAAGGGCCGTATGACGGTCACCGGCAACCTGAAGGAAGTCATGAAGGAATCGATCTCGGCGGCGGCGTCTTACGTCCGCTCGCGCGCTGTCGATTTCGGCATCGAGCCGCCGCGCTTCGACAAGAGCGACATCCACGTGCACGTGCCGGAAGGCGCAACCCCGAAGGATGGCCCGTCTGCCGGTGTTGCCATGGCAACCGCGATCGTTTCGATCATGACCGGCATCCCGGTTTCCAAGGATGTCGCCATGACGGGTGAAATCACGCTGCGCGGCCGTGTGCTGCCGATCGGCGGCCTGAAGGAAAAGCTGCTCGCCGCACTGCGCGGCGGCATCAAGAAGGTACTGATCCCGGAAGAAAACGCCAAGGATCTGGCGGAGATTCCGGACAACGTGAAGAACAGGATGGAAATCATCCCCGTGTCGCGCATGGGTGAGGTGATCAAGCATGCGCTTGTTCGCCGGCCCGAGCCGATCGAATGGGACGGCACCGTGGAAACGCCTGTGATCGCAACGGTCGAAGGCGTCGACGAAGTGGGTTCTACCATCGCTCATTGAGCCTCTTCGCCTCAATTCTGTCGAATTGACATAAATGCACGAAAAGACCGGCATTTTTGCCGGTCTTTTTTTGTGAAAAGCGTATGGCAACGCTTGCTTTTCCTTGATTTGCAGGGTTTTTGGGGTTGCGGCGGGTAAGAGCATTGCTATTTTGCGCCCCGCTTACTGATAAGTCGTTTCATACCAGAGAAAGGGGTGGAAACATGAACAAGAATGAGCTCGTGTCCGCAGTGGCTGAGAAGGCCGGTATCACGAAGGCTGACGCTGCTTCCGCTGTCGACGCTGTTTTCGATACTGTCCAGGCTGAACTGAAGAAGGGCGGCGACATTCGCCTTGCTGGTTTCGGCAGCTTCACCGTTTCCCACCGTGCAGCCACCAAGGGCCGTAACCCGTCCACCGGTGCCGAGGTCGATATTCCTGCCCGTAACGTACCGAAGTTCACGCCCGGCAAGGGCCTGAAGGACTCGGTCAACAGCTAATTCGTTTTCACCCGCTACGAGGCATCTGCCTTGCGGGTGGACAAGATTGGGGCCTGCTTTTGCAGGCCCTTTTTTATGATCTCATGCCGCAATTGTGCGCTGAAAATTCAAGGCTAGCCCGGGCGAGCAGGTGCGGACTTGCGCAAAGCCGTCAAGTGGATGGCTCCGTCCGTGCAGATGAGCCGCGACAGATGGCCCTCATTTGCTCAAAACGATGTGAGTAGCCTTCTCTGTCGCCTCATGCGCAACGACCCGAAAGCCGAGCGAAGGAAGGTCGATGCCGGCGAACATTGCTTCGCCTTTCCCGAGCACGACTGGCGAAATGGCATAGTGTATCTCGTCGACCAAGCCCGCCTGAAGATATTGGCGCACCGTGCTGACGCCGCCGCCGATCTTGATATCCTTGCCTCCGGCGGCCGCCCTGGCTTGGCCGAGTGCCTCCTCGATCCCGCCCGTGACAAAATAGAAGGTCGTACCGCCTTCCATGACGATCGGCTCGCGGGGGTAATGCGTGAGGATGAATGTCGGTGCATGATATGGGGGATTGTCGCCCCACCAGCCTTTCCAGTTTTCATCGGGCCAATCGCCGCGAATGGGGCCGAACATGTTGCGGCCGAGGATGAAGGCACCAAAGCCGGTATTTGCTGACGCGGCGTATTTTGCGTCGGCACCTTCCGTTTCGCCCTCTTTCCCGAACATCGCCTGGAATGTCCGAGTGGGGAAAAACCACTCAAACAGTTCCGGACCACGCTTGCCCAAGGGATCGTTCAGGCTTTGCTCCAATCCGGCTCCGAAGCCATCGATAGAGAGCGAGAATCCTGCAACACGAACTTTCGACATGATTTCCTCCATCCAATTGCAATCTGCAACTGGTTGCGTCGTAGCATGCCTGACCCTACATTGCAATTGGTTCGTTGAAGGATGGGAATATGGATATCGAGCGGCGGTCGGGATGCCCGATCAATCTGACAATGGAAGTGCTGGGGGACCGCTGGAGCCTGGTCGTCATCCGGGACATCATGTTCGGTAATCGCCGGCATTTTCGCGAGTTGCTCAATCGGTCGGAGGAGGGGATTGCCTCCAACATACTCGCCGCGCGCCTGAAGCGTCTCTTCTCGCTCGGCTTGATCACCAAGCTCGACGATCCAACCCACAGTCAGAAGGCGATTTACAGTCTGACGGAACCGGCGATTCAGCTAGTACCCATGATCGCCGCGATCGGCGCCTGGGGTAGGCGGCATCTGCCTGTCAGCGAAGACCTGAGCATCCGCGCCGAACTTCTTGAGAATGGCGGCCCGGCCCTGTGGGACGACTTCATGAACGATCTTAGAAACATTCACATCACCGACCCGATCGGCGGCGCAAATGGCAGTGTCACATCGCCTGTCCTGATAAATCTCACCAACGCGTTTCTCGAGGCCCGCGCAAAGATGGAACGCGAAGAGCGAGAGCGTTTGCGCCGATAACAACGGGAATGCTCCGGCAAGGTGACCAGCGCGCAAGAACCGCAACGCCTGCCGACGACGCAGGGAGCAGAAGGCACCGCTGTCCCGGCGGGAGTTGTCCGTTTTCAGCGTCTGGCGACGTCAGAGCAGTGTTCGGCCGCCATTGACCGCAAGCTTTTGGCCGGTGATGAAATCCGCCTTGCTCGAGGCGAGAAAGACGACGGCGTCGGCAATATCTTCCGGCCTGCCGAAATGGGCCATCGGCGTATGTGCGAGATAGCCATCCTTTGCCTGCTGCGACGCTTCCGCATGGCGCTCGACCGGGATCCAGCCAGGCGCAATGAGATTGACCGTGATCCCCTCCGGCGCGAGCTCTCTCGCCCAGGAGCGCGTCATCGAGAGCATCGCGCCCTTGGCGGAGGCGTAGTTGCCGAAATTGGGATTGCCAAGCTCCGCGACCTCGGAACCGATGTTGATGACACGACCCGATTTGCGGGCCCGCCAATCCGGCAGCACGGCTTGCAGCAGCTCAAGCGGCGCCTTCACGAAGAATTCCAGCTGGTCGAGATATGTCCGCCAGGATTGCTCCATGAGCGGCATTTCCGGCTGGGGTCCCGTCGCATTGTTGACGATCAGATCGACCGGTCCGAGCGATGACTTGATCTGCTCCAAACCGTCCGCAAGCTGGTTCTTGTCGATTACGCTGAACCGGGCGGCAAAAGCCTGTCCACCGCGCTGCCGAATGGTGTCGACGATCTTATCAGCCCCTTGAGTATCGTTCGCATAGTTGACGGCGACGGCCCAGCCTGCTTCCGCAAGCTGCAAGGCGATCACGGCGCCAAGGCCGCGAGAGGCGCCCGTTACCAGCGCTACTTTCATTGCATTCCTCCTCTAGGCCCGGTTCGAGCCTTCTCACTCGCTTTTCTCCAACCAAAGCAGTGCGATAGCCGGAAGCAGGTTCCGGCCATCCATGTCAAAATATCTTACCAGCGATGATGGACGTGCGGCGCGATCAGGCGCTCGTAGACCTCGCGTGTAGCCGCCATGACGTCGGCCGAAAGGGGAGCAAGATCGGCTGCTGCCGCATTGGCCTTGGCCTGCTCGGCATTGCGGGCGCCGGGGATGACGACGGTGACGGCTTCGTTCATCAGGATCCAGCGCAGCGCGAAAGCCGCCATGCTGGCGCCAGCCGGCACCAGCTTGCGCACCTCCTCGACCGCCTGCAGGCCGACTTCGAACGGCACGCCCGCAAAGGTCTCGCCGACATCGAAGGCTTCGCCATGGCGGTTGAAGTTGCGGTGATCGTCGCTGGCGAATTGCGTATCGCGGGTGATCTTGCCGGATAGTAGTCCGGAGGCGAGGGGAACGCGGGCGATAACGGCCACGTTCTTGCGCTTGGCTTCCTTGAAGAACAGATGGTCGGGTCGCTGCCGGAAGATGTTGTAGATGATCTGGATGCTGAGTACGCCCGGATATTCGATCGCCTTCAGCGCCTCTTCGACCTTCTCGACGCTGACGCCATATCCCCTGATCTTGCCGGCCTTCTGTAACTCGTCGAGACCCGCGAAAATCTCCGGACGGTAAAGAACTTCGGTCGGTGGGCAATGAAGCTGCACGAGATCGAGGCTTTCGACGCCGAGGTTCTTCAGGCTGCGATCGATGAAGCCTTCGAGATTGGCCTTGGTATAGCCGTCGGCCACATGCGGGTTCAGCCGGCGGCCGGCTTTGGTCGCCACCATCGGGCGCTCGCCGCCGCGTGCCTTCAACACATCGGCGATGATCTTTTCCGAGCGGCCGTCGCCATAGACGTCGGCGGTATCGATGAAGGTCATGCCGGCATCGAGGGCGGCGTTCAGCGCTGCACGGCCGTCAGCCTCGCTGACATCACCCCATGCGCCGCCGATCTGCCAGGCCCCGAAGCCGACATTGGTCACGATAAAGGGCGTCCGTCCGAAAGCATGATGTCTCATGAGATATCTCCTCTCTTTTGCTCGCAAGATGATAGGGCAGTAGCAGCCGCCCGACAGGGCCACAAGCGCACATCGGCGATCGAGGATCGCAATCGCGTGACTGAGGAATATGCAGGGCGCGGTCCGGCTTACGAAACCGTTGGATGAAGCCGCCGGTGCGGTATTCACAGCGCCTTCGTTTCCTTAAAAGGAGAGATCGGATTTCTGACCGCTATCGGAGCCCATGCCCTCATTCAGATTCATCCATGCCGCCGATCTGCATCTTGGCAGCCCTTTTCAGGGTCTGGCCCTCAAGGATGCCGCCGTCGCGGCAGTCTTCGTCGAAGCAAGCCGGAAAGCCTTTTCGACGCTTGTCGGCTTGGCGATCGAGAAGGCCGTCGATTTCTTTGTCATTGCCGGCGATGTCTATGATGGCGATTGGAAGGACAACAAGATCGGCCTGTTCTTCAATCGCGAGATGGCGCGTCTGGAGCGGGCGGGCATCCCGGTCTATCTGCTGCGCGGCAATCACGATGCGGCAAGCGTCATCACCAAGACCATCACATTGCCGCCAAACGTTCATGAATTTCCGACCGGCAAGCCGGGCAGCGTCAGGCTGGAGGCACTGAAGGTGGCGCTGCACGGCCAGGGCTTTGCCGAGCGCTCGGCCAACGACAATCTGGCGATTACCTATCCGGCACCCGTCTCCGGCTGGTTCAACATCGGCATTCTCCACACCTCGCTGACGGGTCGCGAGCCGCATGCGCCCTATGCTCCGTGCTCCGTCGATGACCTGCGTTCGCGCGGCTATGATTACTGGGCGCTTGGCCATGTGCATGATTATGAAGTGGTGGCGCAGGATCCGCTGGTCATCTTTCCCGGCAATCTGCAGGGCCGCAATATTCGCGAGCGCGGTGCCAAGGGCGCGGTTCTGGTGACCGTCGAAGACGGCCGGATCGAACATGGGCGCATCATCGTCGACGAGGCGCGATTCGCGCAGGTCGACATCGTTGCTGGCCCAGAAGATGACCAAGCCGCGATCCTCCGTCATGTGGAACAGGCGGTACAGCCTTTGGCGGATGAGATGGACGGTCGCATGACAGCGCTGCGCGTTCGGCTTTCCGGGGTCACGCCGCTGCATGGCGTGATCGCCGCCAACCGCCAGCAATGGCGTGACGAGGTGGAAGCCGCCTGCCATCGCGTGCATGAGGATATCTGGCTGGAAAAGCTAGAACTGCGGCTGGAGCCGCCGCCGGAGAAGGCGGCGGATGCTGACGGCGCGCTCGATCTGCGTCAGCTTCTGGCCGAGCATGCCGGCGATGCCGATATCTCGGCGGAAGCAAGCCGCCTGATCGACGAGATTGCCGTGCGCCTGCCGGGCGGCCTCGGCGCGGTCGAGACGCCGCTGGACGACAACATCGGCACGCTCATCGAAGAGGCCCGGCAATTGCTGCTGGCGCGTGGGCAGAGGGCGGGCTGATGCGCTTTACCCGGCTCGATATTCTCCGCTATGGCGCACTGACTGACCGCGCGCTCGATTTTCGCCCCGGCGCGCGGTTGCATGTGATCTACGGCCCGAACGAGGCGGGCAAATCCTCGGCCTTGAGCGCGATCTCCGATCTTCTGTTCGGTTTTCCGACGGCAGCCGAGCAGAGCTTCCTGCATGAGCCAAATACCTTGCGGATCGGTGCTGATATCAGTGCGCGCGATGGTGCGAAGCTGAGTTTCCGCCGCCGCCGTGGCCGCAAGGGAACGCTGCTGGCGCCGGATGACAAGGAAACCACGCTCGCCGAGGATGCGTTGTCGCCCTTTCTCGGCAATTTGAGCCGCGATGTCTTCGAGCGCGCCTTCGGGCTCGACTCGCAGCGGTTACGGCAGGGCGCAACCGCGATGCTGCGCAGCGGCGGCGAAATCGGCAGCCTGCTATTCTCAGCCGCTTCCGGGCTGACCGGCCTGTCACGATTGCGCCAGTCGCTGGAAGCGGAGGCGGACGGCATCTATGCGGCCCGACGCTCGAAGGATCGCGGCTTCTACCAGGCTCTCGACCGCTATGAGGATGCGCGCAAGGCCGAGCGGGACAATGAGCTGAAATCCGGCGACTGGAAGAAGCTTCTTGCCGAAGCGGCAGAGCTGGAGACGGAGCTGGAGCGCCTGCAGACGCAGCGTCATAGCACGCGCGAGGCGCTTGATCAGCTCAAGCGGCTGAAGACCCTGCAGCCCTTGCTATCAGAAATCGATGCGGAAACCCTTGCGCTCGATGGCCTGTCGGATCTTTCCGCCATACCGGATGGCGTCGCCGACAGGCTCGAACAGAGGCTGCGCGACAAACAGGCGAGCGAAGAGGAACTGCGCCGGACGCGGCAAGCCGTTCTCCGCGCAGAAGAAGACCTGGCCCGTATCCAGCTGGATGAAACGCTGCTGCAGATGTCGGGCGATATCACGCAGCTCTTTGCCGATACTGGCAACTACCGCGCCCAGCGCCATGACCTGCCGCGGGTCGACCAGGAGCTCGCCGGTTACGATACGACGCTTTCGCAGCTCGCCCGCCGTCTCGGTCTTGCCGAGGCTGAACTGGAGCGGCAACTGCCAAGCGATATTGACCGTGCGCGCCTGTCCGAGCTGGTAGATGAAGGCAGGCAGCTTGCGCGGCAGATGCAATCTCTTGCCGAGCAATCCGAAGGCGAGCGCAGGCAGCTTGCGGCCCTTGAAAGGGATAGCCTTGCCGGCCGGCTGATCGACCCGCGGCCCTATATCGATCAGCTCGAGGCGCTGGCGGGCGATCTCTCGGCCTTGGCTCGCCTTGATGGGCTGGAAACGCAGATACGCCGCATCGAAGCCGATCTCATTGAGGCTGCTGGACGGCTGAAGCCACCGATTGGTGACATCGATATGCTGTTTTCTGTGCCGCTGCCGGAGGCGACGGAGATTACCGGCCATCGCGATGCCATCGACGCCGCTCGATCGAAGGTGCGAGACGCTGCCGGCAAGCTGCAGGCCTATGACGAGCAACTGGCCGAGATAGAGCGAACGCTCGCGGACGCCGAGCGCACCGGGCCGATCGTTACCCGCGAGCAGATCGTCGCTGCGCGCGAAAGCCGTGACGCGCAATGGTCCACCATCCAGCAAAAGTGGACGGAGGGCGCGGCTCCGGACGCCAGGGTGCTTGCGGTATTGACCGTCGGCGTGGCCGAGGCGGACCGTCTGGCCGATGCCGCCCTCAGCGATGCGGATCGCGTTGCCCGCCATGCCGACTATCGCCTGCGGCAAGTGCGTCTGGTCCAGGAGCAGGACGAGGCCTCCGGTCGGCTCAAAGGCGATGAGAAGGCGCTGAAGGAAGCGCAGGCCAGCTTCGCGGCGCTCTTCGAGCCTTGCGGTATCGATGCCCTCGATCCGTCGACGATGCTCGAATGGCGGCGCGGAGTGGAGCTGCTGCGGCGCGAGCGCAAGGCGCTGCGCGACTTGCGGGATGAACGGGATGAGAATGCGCTGGCGGAAGGTCGCGTACTGCCCGCGCTGCAGGATATTGTCGAGGCGACCGGCTACAAGAGCGGCCGCCTTCCGCCGGCCGCGATTGTGGAGGGCTTGCGCAAGCATCTGCGCCTTCTGTCTGAACGCTGGAGCGAAAGCCGCACGCGGGAAGGGGAGATCGGCGCGGCGCGTGACCGGCTGACCCGGTTCGAGGATCAACAGCAGATATTGGATCGGCAGCACGTCGAGTGGCGCGGCGGCTTCGCCAAAGCCGTTGAGCTGCTTGGCTTGCCGGCTGACACGACCCTCGACATGGCGGCTGCCGCGCTGAAGGCATGGCAAGAGCTGCCCGATGTGCTGGCGGAACGCGAAAACCGTCTGCGTCGTGTCAATGGCATGCGCCGCGATATGGCGGATTTTGAACGGCGGCTCGCGACCCTTGCCGCCAATAACGGTTACGAGCTGGATCATCTGCCGCCGGATGCCGCCGCCGAGGCGCTGCACACTGGCGTCAACGCTATGCGCGGCGAGCTGAAGAAGCGCGACGGTCTCGAAGAGGAGCGGCAGCGTGGGGCAGCGCTCGTGACGCGGCAGGAGGCTGCCCTTGCCGCCATCGCCGCCGATTTAGACCAATTGACCGCGGATCTCGGCGGCGTCGACGATCTGCCGGCACTCCTCTCTCGCCTGCGTGAACGCTCGCGTCTCGCCACGCGTCTCGTCGAAAGCCGCGATCGCTTCCGCCATCAGTCCGACGGCAAGGCCGAAGACGATCTCCGCGCCGAGCTGGCCGGCTTCGAACGCGTCGCCGCCGATGTCGAAATCGAGCGGTTGACCGAGGAAGATCAGCGGCAATTTGCGACGCACGGCGAGCTTTCCGCGCGGTTAGCGGAGAATCGCCGGCAGCGACAGGCCCTGGAAACGGGCGTCAGCGCCGAATATGCGGTTTTCGAAAAGCTCTCGGCTGAGCAGGAGGCAAAAGACCTCGCGCGGCAATGGGTCGTGCTGAAGATTGCAGCCCGCATGCTGGCGGGATCGATGGAAGCCTATCGCGAGAAGCAGGCCGATCCTGTCATCAGCCGTGCCGGCGAACTCTTCTCGCAGCTGACGGGCGGCCGTTTCTCACGCCTGGTCGAAGCGCATGATGAAAGCGACGCGCTACAGCTGCTGGCGGAACGCGCGGCTGGCGAGCGCGTGCCGCTGGATGGCCTGAGCGAAGGCACGGGCGACCAGCTCTATCTCGCTTTGCGGCTGGCGTTCCTCGAAGATTACTCCGCCCGCAACGAGCCGGCGCCGCTGATCGTCGACGATATCTTTCAGACCTTTGACGACGAGCGCGTCAGCGCCGGACTTCAGGTGCTTGCCGCGACGGCCGGTCGTTTCCAGACGATCCTGTTTACCCATGAGAGAAGCGTGGTAGACATCGCCAAGAGCGAGATCGGCCGTGATCTGGACCTGATCCAGCTCTGACGCGGTTCACCGACAAATTGCGCTACGGCATCGACGGGATATACAGCCGCGTCGGCACCACGATCCTCGGATCCGATTTGTCGCGGCTATAGGCTGGGTTCAGCGCGCGGTCGATGAACTCTTGCGTGGCGTGCAGCCGGCGCAAGTTCTGCTTTTCCTGTTCGAAGCGCTTCTTCCGCTCGCCGGATTTGTCCGAGCCGCGCGACAGCGATTCATGGTGATAGAGGCAGGCAAAGGGCGTCCAGACGATGCGATAGCCGGCCTTGTATGCCCGCAGGCAATAATCCACGTCATTATAGGCGACCGCGAAATTCTCCTCGTCGAAAAGGCCGATTTTCCGCAGACAGTCGCCCGAGATCAGCATCACCGCTCCGGTCACGCAGGTCATCGTGTTGCGCACATGCAGCCGGTTCATCGGACCGCCGAACTCCTTCGGCTTGTTCATATACCAATGGCCCGCGAGGCCGCCGAAGCCGATCACCACGCCGGCATGCTGCACCTTGTCGTTGGAGAAGAGCAGTTTGGCGCCGACGATGCCGGTCCTGTCATAGGCGACGCAGGAGACCATCTCCTTCAGCCAGTCCGACTCGATGACCTCGACATCGTTGTTCAGGATTAGATAATGTTCCCCGGTCGCCGCCTGCAGGCCGCGATTGACCGAGCGCGAGAAATTGAAGGCCTCCGGTTTGACCGTTGCCGAAAATCGCGGCTCGCTGCGGCGGTAGCGCTCGTAGAGATCAAGGACGGATTGATCCGTGGAGCCGTTGTCGACGACCAGGACTTCGAAGTTCGGATAATCCGTCTTTTCGAAGAGGTCGCCGAGGATGCGCGAAATCAGATCGAAATTGTCCTTGCTCGGGATGATGATCGAGATTTTCGGCCACGTGTGTGGAGCTTCGAAGGTGACCCGATGCAGGGTGTTGGTGAGCGCGCCTTCCACGGCTATCTTCTGCTGCCGTTGCTCGAACCTTTCGGTCAGCGCTTTTCTGGCGTTCGCGGTAGCGACATCCATGAACTTGCGCGAGTAGGTCTTGCCATTGCGGCGCCACCAGTAAGCCGGATAGGGCAGGTGGAGGATGCTATCCTCGGGGACGCCCTCCAGATAGCGTAGCAGCAGATCATAATCCTGCGAGCCGTCATAACCCATGCGCAGATAGCCGATATCCCGAAGGCGGCTGTGGCGGTAGATGGAAAAATGGTTGATATAGTTGACGCCGGTCAGCAGCACGGAATCATAGGCTGGCTTCAGCATGACACCGGTTGGCTTCAAGGTATCATCGACCACCAGCTCATCAGTGTAGACGAAATTCGCATCTGGATTTTGCTCCAGCGTCCGCCTGATAATCTTGAAGGCATGCGGTGCGATGACATCGTCATGATCGAGAAAGGCGATCCATTGCCCCTGTGCCTGGGACAGGCCCGCATTGGTGGCGGCCGCGATGCCGCCGTTGCGCTCGTTCAACACAAAGCGGACATTGTCTTTTGATTGCCTGCTTTGATACCACTGCCGCGTTTCCGGCGACGTCGAGCCGTCATCGCTCAGGATGAGCTCGGCGCCCGTTTCGCCCTGTGCTTCAAAGGATCTGACGAGATCGTCCAGATAGTGAGGCGGCGCGTCGTAAACCGGGACGACGACGCTGATCCAGGTCCCCACCGTTGCCGATACCGGAACGGTCTCCAGATCGGAAGCAAGCCGATAGCTCGCCTCGGCATATTGCACTGTCAGGCTTGGACGCCGTCGCCCGAAACGCAGCCTGGGCAATTTCATCCAATGTTGCGGCAGTTTGCCAAGGTCGATGCGTCTGGTTCCTTCATCCGCTCCGAGTCTGTCGGTTATATATTTCTCCGCGGACTTTGCGGACGTAAAAGCCACAGCAGAAAATTGGAAGCGAGTCGGGAACGTGGCCGGATCGGCCCGCAGGGCACAGATGGTACCAACAGAACCGATGTCCGCTGTGATGATGAAGCGCTGCCCTTGCGGAAAGGAAACCGTATCCTTTTCGCGAAAGCCATAACCGCGATTGATATAGAACTTCGGATCGATGGGCTCATCGATTGCGGCGATATCAATGACGATCAATCTCTTGCGAACGGGCGGAAACCTGATCTCGAATGCGGGATCGTCCCCCAGGGATTTCCAGAGGCTTAGATCGGCATCAGCAGACATTTCCCGTTCAAGATCGGCGTTCGGTACGATTTTGAGTGTCATCGAAATATTGGTTTCATCTATATGGTGAGAGGGGTCTTGCCCGCGAAAATCCTGCTTTAGCCTATGCCGCTGAGAGGTTCAAAACGTATGCCGGGAAATGCCGGGCTCGCGTGCCGCCGCATTGTCTCGATCGAGTGCCGCGTGGCATCGCGAGCGGAGAGCCGACGCTCGCGGTCGCCGACCAGCAGGTCGATGGCAGCCAACCACTCATCAGCGGTATTGCCGATGTGAAACTCTCCGGTGACAGCGCAGCGTTCGAAAGTCGGGCATCGAGAAAACACGGCTGCGGCCTGCAGGCGGCTGATGTCGATACGCTTGGTGTCGGAGCGGCTCGCATTCGTCCTTCCCGGTAGAAGGGGGGCCAGAGCGATATCGGCTTGGTGATGGGTTGTCTTGGCGAGGTAGGCTGGCCAGGAGAGCGGCGGGATGATCGACATTCTCGCCGCGTCGATCCCTTGCCGAGCCCAGCGGCGGGCAAGCGGGCCGGCGGCAAAGACCTCGAAATGCAGATTGCTGTGCTTTTGCATCGCGGCTCTGACGATCGGCCTCAGGAACTCGTGCTCGTGGCGATGCACGCCGGTCGCGTGATAGGCCATCTACGTGTCGCGCCATCCGTCCGTCGACATCAGGAAGTTCTTGAATCTTATTGGTACGCCGCTAGGTATCGCGTCCCAGGGGGCAGCAACAGCGGTGAATCTGGGGCAGTAATCCTGGAAAAATGGAGGGGCAGTGGCTCTGTCTAGTCTACCTGCGCCTCCATTCGTTGGCGGATGCCGACATCTGTATGATTGTGACGGATCGTGCCTTGTCGGCAACGGAAATTCATCGCGAACTGACTTGCGGAAAACAAGACAATCGTCGCAAGCAATAGCTGCGATCTTCGACTTGGACTGAAGAGTGTAAGAGATCGCATATTGCATCGGTTGTTGCGCCGCCGCATATTGGTTGCACACGCAAATTTTTTGTCGATAACAACCACAGATAATAATGTGAGCAGCTGATATTGAATTTGGCCAGTTTGGTGCACTTCTTCGAGTATTGCTGAGAGATCATGACAGTTGAAATTATCGGACGCGCAAGCGTTGCCCCTGGGGCGAGTTCGATTGACGAACTGCAGCTTGTCCTCAAGGAGGGGCGTTGCACCGTAAGCCGCATACCAGAGGAGCGCTGGGATCTCGCGCGCTTTTGGCATCCGGCTGTTGGTATTCAAGGAAAGACTTACAGTTTTGCAGCCGGCGTCTTCGATAATGTCTACGCTTTCGATGCCGCGGTTTTCGGTCTTTCCCAGCGCGAAGCGATGCAGATGGATCCGCAACAGCGCATCCTGCTGAATATAGTCTGGCGCGCCTTGGAAGATGCAAACCTGCCGATCGATGGATTCGAGGGGCAGCGCGTCGGCGTCTATGTCGGAGCATCCTCCCTTGAGTACGGCAATCTGACGCTGGAGGACCCCGCCTCCGGTAGTCCGTATTTCATGACGGGCAATACGCTTTCCATCGTTTCCAACCGCATCTCGCACATATTCGGCTTGCGCGGACCGAGCATGACGATCGACACCGCCTGTTCGTCGTCGCTGGTCGCGCTCGACCAAGCGGTGAAGGCGCTGGAAGGCGACGAGATCGATACGGCGATTGTCGGCGGCATCAATATCTTGCTCAACCCCATGTCCTTCGTGGGTTTTGCCCAGGCGCGCATGCTGTCGCCGGAAGGACTCTGCCGCGCCTATGACGACGACGGCCGCGGTTATGTTCGCGCAGAAGGTGGTGCGGCGATCGTGTTGCGCCGGACGGACGTTGCGCTGCGCGAGAAGGACCGCAGCTATGGCAGGATACATGCGGTTGGCGTCAATTCTTCGGGACGCACCAACGGCATTTCCATGCCGTCCCGTGAGGCGCAGGCCGCCTTGCTTCAGTCGATCTATGAAGGCCGCAATATCGATGTCAATCGTATCGCCTTTATCGAGGGGCATGGAACGGGGACGAAGGTCGGCGATCCCGCCGAAATATGGGCGATCGGCGAGGTTATCGGACGCAATCGACGCGCTCCGGTGCCGATTGGCTCGATCAAGACGAATATCGGCCATACCGAACCTGCATCCGGCCTTTTCGGGCTGCTGAAGGCCGTCATCGCACTGGAGAACAATTTCCTTCCGGCTTCGTTGCATTTCGATCATCCGAACGAGTCCATCGACTTCGAGGGTTTGAACGTTCGGGTCAACACATCAACGATCGAGCTTCTTCCTGCCAAGCAGGCGCGCTTTGCCGGGATCAATTCTTTCGGCTTTGGCGGAACGAACGCTCACGTTGTCATCAGTGACCCCGATCCGATTGCGCCGCCGGAGCCGCCAATCCGGGGCGAAGGAGTCGTTTTTGCCGTCAGCGCTCACACGGCGTCGGCTCTTTCGACACTGCTCGAAGACTACAGGACCCGTCTTGAGGCTGCCGAGCCCAAGGAGGCTCGTCAGATTGTTGCTTCCGCTGCCGCCAATCGCGAGCCCATGCGCCACCGCTTTGCAGCCCGCGCAAAGGACAGCACCGCCGTGCTTGCCGCGATCGATGCGCATCTCGCAGGCAAAAGTTCACTCGGCGAGGCAGGCGAAGCTCCAGCGCAAGCCGCCAAGATCGCCTTCGTCTTTTCCGGCAACGGCTCGCAATGGGCGGGAATGGGTGTCGGAGCCTATCAGGAAAACCGTCATTTCCGGCAATGCTTTCAGTCCTTCAGTGCGCTTTTTGAGTACTATCTTGGCGAGAAGCTGACCGATGTTCTGGTCGCTTCCGATGTTGCCGCACGCTTGGCCGATACCAAGATTGCGCAGCCATTGCTGTTTGCAATCCAGGCTTCTCTTTCTGATTGCCTATGGTCCATGGGGGTCAAGCCCGATGCGGTCTTCGGCCATTCGGTCGGCGAAATCGCAGCCGCATATGCCGCCAAGGCGCTGACAGCTGCCGAAGCGGTTGCAATCGTCGCCAAGCGCTCGCTGCATCAGGATCTCCTTGCCGGCGAGGGCAAGATGGCCGCCGTTGTGCTTGGCGAGGATGCCGCGCTGGCTTTTGCGAAATCCAGGGGTCTCGACAATATATGTATCGCGGCGATCAACGCTCCGAATTCGGTAACGATCTCAGGTCCGGCCGATGAGATAGAGGCCTACAGGGACGCTGCGCGCAAGGCTCAGATCGTCGCGCATGTCCTTGATATCAATTATCCGTTCCATCATCCTATTATCGATCGCGCCAAAGAGGCGTTTTTTGCGGATCTGCCCGACCTCGCACCGGATAGCGGGACGGGGATCTTCATTTCGACCGTGACAGGCGAACTGCGCGACGGGCGGCTGCTGGATACGCAATATTGGTGGCGCAATGTTCGTGATCCCGTGCTCTTCAAGGCCGGTTGTCAGGCCGCCATGGCAATGGGATGCAACCTTTTCATCGAGATTTCGCCGCGCCCGATCCTTTCGAATTATGTGGCGGAGATCGCCAAACAGGCATCGGTTCAGGTCATCGCGATACCGACCTTGCTGCGGGAGGCGCCCGTCGCTGACCATGATCCGGTTTCGCAATCATTTGCGCGTGCAGTCGCCAACGGAGCGCCTGCGCTGCGTGGGCGCGGTAGCGCCACCCGCAACGCCTTCGTCAATCTGCCGCCTCTGCCTTTCGAGCCGGTGGAACTTCGCACCCCTCCAACGACGGACGAAATCGATATCTTCGGTCGGGATCACAAGAGCCCATATACGCTGCTCGGTTGGCGTGCCGATCTTAACGGTTCGAATTGGAAGAACCATCTTGATGCCCGTCTTTTCCCGGACCTTGCCGAACATGTGGTTGATGGCAAGGCAATCATGCCGGGCAGCGGCTTCGTCGAGATCGCGGTAACGGCGGCGCAACGCTATTACGGGATAGATGAGGTTGAAATCGGCAATCTCGAAATCATCCGGCCGCTCGAATTATCCCAGGATCGAATGGTCGAACTGTCGACCATCCTGTCGCCTGAGACCGGAGATATCGAGATCCGGTCGCGCGAACGCCTCAGCCATGACGAATGGACGGTTCACGTGGTTGGACGTTGCCGCAGGCCGCTGGCGGGCGAGGGGAGCAATAAAACCTTCGAGCGATCGGGCAAAGAGCGCAAATCGACATTGAGCTCCGATGTGACTTACGAAACGGCGGAACGTTTCGGATTGCAGTACGGCCCGAATTTCCGGCTTCTGTCGAAAGCCGTGGCGTTCGGCCATCATGTGATCGAAGTGGATTTGAAACCAGCCGCCCCGCCGTCCCACCCGTTCGGCCGCCATAATCTCAACCCCATGTCGGTCGATGCGGCGTTTCACGGCCTCGTCGCATTGTTCGATCAGTTCTCCGGCGATGAAACCGGTGCCCCCTATATTCCCGTGCACTTCGGCACCGTGAGAGCTTTCGGCAAGGGAAGACCGATCGTCAAAGCCGTCATCGAGATCGAGCGGTTCAGCGCGAATTCGATCAAGGCCCGTTTCACCCTGTTTGATGCCGATGGCAGGCCGCTTGTCGTTCTTGACGATTGCCGTTTCCGCCGCACGCAGTTGCGTCGCAGGGCGACGCTCGATTCCGTCGCTTTTCATTATGAGAGCATGCCCTCGGTTCTTTTCTCCGACGGAGACAGACCTAGCGCCGGCATCCGGCCGATTTCATCGCACGGCGACTCTGGTGAGAGCCATGAGCTCAATAATGCAAGCCTTCTTCTCGATGCTGCAATCTATCGGGCCTGCCATGATATTGCGCTGAAGGTGGCCGACCGCAACGGCACTGTCGCATTCTCCGGCCTTCCCGGCGATCCCGAGTTCAGGTCTTTCCTCGTCAATTGCCTCTACATTTTGGAAGACGCCGGCATCGCGGAAACGGGCGATGGCAAGTGGCATGTTCCACTGGAGCCGACGTTGCCGCCGGTGGCGGAGTTGCTGCAGGAAATCTATCGCGAGGACGCCGGGCGCGTGGCCGAGAGTGTCCTCGTTGGCGACGCCTATCGCGAGACGCTTGAGCATCTGGCGATAATACGGCCGCATGTGCTGGAGCGTGAGCCTGCGGCCCTAGGTGCAAATATGCCGGGTGGGGCGACGCTGGAGCATGTGCTTGTTCATTCTCCCTTGAGTGAGAGACGGCTGTCGATGTTGGCAGAGGCATTGGCTTCCTCCATCGAAGCCAATGCCGGTGCAATCGGGCACGTTCTTGAGCTCGGCTCTGTCTCGGTGGCTTTCAGTCGAAAGCTGGCAACGATCGCTGCGGCCGCAGGCGCATGTCTCGTGATCGCCGAGCCGCGCGAGCAAGCTCGCCGAGCATTGGAGATCGCCTTCGAGCGTGACGCCCATGTTATTGTGGCCGATCCGGTCGGGCTGACCGATCGTCATGTTGCCGACATCGTGGTCGCCTCCGGCGATCAGAGCCAGTATCTGATGCGCCACAATGACGAGATCAAGCGGATGGTCCGGGCGGTGGCGGCCGGCGGCGCACAGCTGCTGCTCGCCGATCGCGCACCGAGTGCATTCAACGATTTCGTCTTCGGCCTGTCCGAAGGCTGGTTTGCCGATAGTCAGTCACCGGAATTCCCAGTCGGACGGCTGGGTACGCCTCAGCAGATTGACGATCTTCTCGGTAGTATGGGCTTTGCCAAGCCTCTGATCCGCGAATGGACCTTCCCCGAAGGCGCGCTGATCAGCGTGTCGGCCGTATCCGAACGGCAACCGGAAGAGGCCATTATCGTAGAAGCCGTCGATCCGATCCTGATCTTGTCGGAGCAGGGCGGGAAGGGTTTCGGCAAGCTGGGCAAGAATATAGCGGTCATCGATCTCGACGCATCGTCTCCGGATCTTGTCGACGCCCTCGATGCGATTGATCCGGATACTCGCCGCGTCGTTTATCTTGCGGATGTGAAGCGCGGCGATGCAGCGGAGCTCTCGCTGTCGCGTCTCTCGGCGTTTACGCAATTGGCGAGCCTGTTGTCGCAAGGCAGCGATGGAGCGCGGCCTCGACTCGTCATAGTGGCGCCCGGCGGCTCTCCGCTGTCGGCTGGCTTTGTCGATGATGCCAATGCCGGCCTATGGGCCTTCAGCCGCGTCCTTCAGAACGAATATGACACGTTCGATGTGCATCTGCTGGATGCCGATACGGCTGACAGTCGAACGCTCTCGGTGATCGATACCCTGATGGCCGCGGAAACGGATAATAGGGAATGGTTCCTGGATCGCGGGACGGGTAAGGTCCTGGAAATCCGAGCCGTGGCCGGTCCCTTCGATGCCATCGAAGCAAGCCGCAGTGATTTCACAGCGGCAACGATCCGCCAGCATGTGGGCGGCCGTCTGGATAGCGTGGCCTGGGAGGAGACGAGCCTTCCCGCACTCGATGAAGGAGAGATTGTCGTCTCCGTCGAAGCCACCGGCCTGAATTTCCGGGATGTCATGTGGGCTATGGGCCTTCTGCCCGAGGAAGCATTGGAAGACGGCTTTGCTGGTGCCACGATCGGCATGGAATTCGCCGGACGAGTTCTTGCTGTGGGCGATGCGGTAAATGATCTCAAGCCGGGCGATAAGGTGATGGGGATCGGGCCTGCCGCATTCTCGACCCATGTGCGCGTCCATCGCGATGGCGTGACAAAGCTGCCGGAGCAGATGGAAACCGTTGCCGCCGCCACCGTGCCGGTTGCCTTTCTGACCGCCTATTATGCGATGGTCGAGCTTGGACGCATTCAGCCGGGCGAAACCATCCTGATCCATGGAGCTGCAGGCGGCGTCGGCCTGGCAGCACTCCAGATTGCCAAGCATCGGGGCGCCAAGGTGATCGCCACGGCCGGCACGGCCGAGAAGCGTGGTTTCCTGGAGATGCTCGGCGCCGATCATGTGCTGGATTCCCGCTCGCTGGATTTCGTGTCCGGCGTGCGGCGTCTTACGGACGGTGAAGGTGTTGATCTTGTTCTCAATTCGCTCTTTTCGGAAGCGATGGAGCGGAGCATCGAGCTGGTCAAGCCTTTCGGTCGTTTCCTGGAGCTTGGCAAGCGTGACTATTATGCCGACCGCAAGATCGGCCTACGTCCGTTCCGGCGCAATGTCAGCTATTTCGGTATCGATGCCGATCAACTTCTGGTCAATGTACCCGACCTGACACGGCGCATATTCAGGGAGATCGGTCAGCTTTTCGCTGAGGAAAAGCTGACGCCGCTGCCATATCGCGCCTTCGCTTATGACGAGATCGGCAATGCTTTCCGGCTGATGCAGAATGCCGGCCATATCGGCAAGATCGTGGTGCGCCCGCCTGCTGCGGGTATCGACAGCGTCCTGCGGGCGCCTGCGAAGTGCCTGCGCTTCGATGCCAGGGGCGTTTTCCTGGTTGCGGGTGGCATTGGCGGCTTCGGATTGTCTGCCGCCGACTGGCTTGTTTCGAAGGGTGCGCGCCGCATAGCGCTGTGCTCGCGCCGAGGCATTGCCGACGCGGAAACGAAAAAAGCGATCGCCGATTGGGCCAAGCGAGGTGTCGTGACGACGCTGCATGCCTGCGATATCACGGACGCTGTCGCGGTCGAAACGTTGCTTACCTCGCTTCGCGCCGAAGGAGCGCTGAAGGGTGTCGTTCATGCCGCCATGGTTCTGGACGACGCGCTCCTTGCCAACCTGACGCCAGAGCGCAATCGCCCCGTTCTCGAGGTCAAGATCCGTGGTGCCGAGAATCTGGATCGTCTGACGCGCGACGACAAGCTGGAGCTTTTCCTGCTGTTCTCCTCGGCAACGACCATGCTCGGCAATCCCGGTCAGGCTAACTATGTGATGGCAAATGGCTATCTTGAGGGCCTGGCGCGTGCGCGTCGGGCCGTCGGTAGGCCTGCGCTCGCTGTCGGTTTCGGCGCCATCGCCGATAAGGGATTCCTTGCCCGCAACATCGAGGTCAATGATCTCCTCTCCAAGCGCATCGGCAAGGCGGCGCTGAAGGCACGCGACGCTTTGGAGCAGGTCGAGCGCTACATGCTGGCCGACAGAGGTGCGGTCGATGCCGCAGCGGTTATGATCGCCGAGATCGATTGGAACGCCGTTCGCCTGCTGCCGATCTCCGGCCGGTCGCTGTTCGAGCCGCTGATGCGGCATGCGGGCAGCCATCAAGCTCTGAACGAGGGCGACAGCATCGATCTCAAGGAGCTGATCAAGGGGAAATCGGAAGGGGAGGCTCAGGCCGCCCTGCATGCGCTCGTCGCTGCGGAGATTGCCGCCATCCTGCGCGTGACCGAGGACACAGTGACTCCCGACAAGGTTTTGAAGGATATCGGCCTCGACAGCCTGATGGCCATGGAACTCGGCATGAGCTTCCAGCAGAAGACCGGCTTCGATATTCCCTTGAGTGGCGTCGGCGAGGGTACGACCGTAGGCGATGTCGTTAGCCGTTTGCGTGATCGTGTCATGAATCGCAATGGTGATGATGCCAATGGTGACGCGGCAGGTGATGACGGCGTGGTCGAGCGTCTGGCGCGCAGCCATGCCTCAGAACAGGAAAAAAGGGCCGTCCAGTGACCACGTTTGATGCCGAAGATGGCAATCCGGCGGAGCAGAAGAAAAGCAAGCTGCTCGAGCAGATGCGCCGCGTCGGCGAATCTTCCGGCCGCAATCGAACCGAACGGCTCAACCGACAGCCGCAGGCACAGTCGCGTCAGGCTCCGCGTTTCGAGGATCTGCCTGAATATAAGCGCGTCGCAACGCAACGCATGGCGGGCGAACTGCTCGGTGTTGCCAATCCCTTCTACCGGTCACACGATGCAGCGGCAGGCGCGACGACGCACATTGGCGGGCGCGAGTTCGTCAATTTTGCTTCCTATGACTATCTCGCGACCAATACCGACCCGCATGTTGCCACACGTGCCAAAGAGGCGATCGATCGCTTCGGAATCTCGGCTTCGGCAAGCCGGCTGGTTGCAGGAGAGCGACCTGATCATGTCGAGCTCGAGCGTGGGCTCGCCGCGGTCTATGGCGTCGATGCCGCCGTCTGCTTCGTCAGCGGCTACCTGACCAATGTCACTGCGATCGGCTGCCTGATGGGGCCGCAGGATCTCGTGATCCACGACGAATTCATTCATAACAGTGCGCTTGCCGGGATCAAGCTTTCCGGCGCGGCGCGCCGGCTGTTCCAGCATAACGATGTCGACAGCCTCGAAAATATCCTGAAGACGCTGTCATCGGATTTTCGGCGCATCCTCGTCATCGTCGAAGGAATCTATTCGATGGATGGCGATATCGCCGATCTGCCAGCTCTGCTGGAATTGAAGGCGCGCTACGGTTTCTGGCTGATGGTCGACGAGGCGCATGCGCTCGGCATTCTCGGAAAAACGGGCCGCGGCACCTTCGAGCATTTCGATCTCGACCCGCGTGATGTCGATATCTGGATGGGCACGTTGTCAAAGACCACGTCGAGCTGCGGCGGCTACATCGCCGGCAGCAGCGCCCTTGCCGATATTCTGAAAGCGGAGGCCGGCGGTTTCGTCTATAGCGTCGGCCTTTCGCCCGTTCTCGCCGCCGCCGCTATCGCTGGCCTCGATATCCTCAAGTCCGAGCCGAAGCGAACCGAGCGGCTCAGGCGTAACGGTCATCTGTTCCTCAAAGAAGCGAAGGCTGCGGGTCTCGATACCGGCCTCAGCATGGGCCACTCGGTCGTGCCCGTCATCGTCGGTGATTCGCTTCGTGCGGCGCAGCTTTCGAACGACCTACTCGCCGAAGGCATCAATGTGCTGCCTATCATCCATCCGGCGGTGCCGGAGGGTATGGCTCGCCTTCGTTTCTTCATCACCTGTAATCACACCGAGGAGCAGATCCGGCGTGCGGTCGCGCTCACGGCCGAAAAACTCAAGAGCTTGAAGGACCGCAATTTCGGTCTTGCCTCGCTGGATATGGACAAGATGATGCAGTTGCTGCCCCTGGCTCAGGCCCCAGGCAGCTCGTAAGTTCGGGGGCGATCGTCTCATGCACGTTATCGTCACGGGAGGTTCAAGCGGAATTGGTCTGGCGGTAGCGAAGCTTTATGCGGCCAGAGGCGCTCGGGTTTCTCTTCTTGCTCGCGATATGGGGCGCCTCGAAGCGGCACGTGCCCAGATCGCAGCGCTTCCCGGTGTCGATGGTGCCTTTATCCGGACGGCTGCCGTTGATGTAGGCTCGGCCGGTCAGACCATGGAGGCGGTAAAGCTTTGCGAAGCGTCCTTCGGTCCTTGTGATATCCTCATAGCCTCCGCCGGTATCGTCGAGCCCTGTGCCTTCGATGCAATGCCGGAATCGGTTTTCGATGAGCAGATCTCCATCAATGTCCTCGGGACGGCCAATGCAGTTCGCTCTGTTTATAAGGGCATGAAGAGCCGGCGTGACGGCCGGGTCATGATGATCTCTTCGGGCGCGGCCTTGATCGGTATCTTCGGCTACACCGCCTATTGCGCGTCCAAATCGGCGTTGGAGGGTTTTGCCGAGGCTTTGAGTGCTGAGGCTGGTGCTTCGGGGGTAAAGATTTCCGTCTGCTTCCCACCCGATACAATGACGCCGCAATATCGTCGGGAAATCTCTCTCAGACCTCGCGAAGCGGAAATATTGATGGGGTCCGTCAAACCGTGGAGTGCGGAGGCGGTCGCGGCAAAAATTGTCCACGGCCTGGATCGCGGCAAACAAAGAATCCACTTCGGATTTTCGCTGACGGCGCTTGCATTTTTCGGCCCACTGATAAAACCGCCGCTGCTATGGTGGTTTTCGCGCAAGACGCGAAAAATATTTGGTGAGGAGGGGGATCTTGGTCTTGCCGATACCGCCGAGCAAGGCTTTGATAGTGATAAGTAATACGAAACAACTACCGGTGTTGCGCTGTCGGTGAAACACGTGCAAGAGAAGGTAAGTCAGGCAATTGGCGGCCCGTTCCTCGCGGATATGAAAAATGCTGCGAAGGCGGCGGGCATTTGGATGGCGCAATCTTGAAGCTTCATGATTTTCCAGTTCTTTTGACGCTTGCCTGCTTCGCGTTTTCCTGCGTCATCGTCCTGCTGACGGATCCTTTCGCCATGCCGGCGACCATCACCGCCGAGAATCGCCCGAAAAGAAGCTGGCGGCGGGTGGCCTGCGACTGGGCGGCAAGGATTCCGGTCATCATATTGATCTATGTCGCCTTCTTCGCCATTTCCTGGCGCCCGCTCTACAGCACGCAGGCCGTCATCAGCTTCTTCGTCATCTTCACGGGCATATCGAGGGCGAAGTTCGAGTTTATCCGTGAGCCTCTGGTTTTTTCGGACATCGCGCTCGTCGTGGACGTCTTCAAATACAAGGAGATCTTCTACGCGACCTCGCTAAACATCGTCTTCTGGATCATCGCCTTCGCTTATGTTTTCGGCCTCAGCGGCCTCTACATGTATCTTGAGCCATCGGTTTTGCCGGCGTCGAACCAATTGCTATGGGTCCTGCTGATGTTGGTTGTCGCCTTCGCGCCATGGCTTGCTTTGTTCAGCAGGGTCGTCAGCGAACCGGTCTGCCGTTTCACACAGAAGTTTCTCGGCAAGGTTGACGTTAAGATCGATACGGTGCGCTTCGGTACCTTCGCCTCGGTCGTCTTTCATTTCGTCATCTGGGTCGGTGTCCGGCGCGAGGCGATCGTCGCGGAATTGTCCGGGCGCTTCATGTCGGCGCTTCAGGAGCTTTGGGAGCATGGTGAAGACGAACCGCTCATCGTCGTCTGGCAATCCGAATCCTTCATCGATTTGAGACATTTCGGCGTCGACAATATCAAGCTGCCCAATCTCGACCGTCTGCGCGAGCAGGCCGCGCAATGGGGCCGCATGACCAGCGTCTTCGAGGGCGGCTATACGCTGCGGACCGAATTTGCAGTGCTGAGCGGGCTACTGCCCGAAAATGTGCATATCGATGCCAGCTACCCCTATCTGCGCGCCAGTCACTACAAGGATGTGGTCTGGCCGGCTCGGCTCAAGAAGGCAGGCTGGAAGACACAGTTCATCCATCCCTACGACAAGACGTTCTTCCTCCGTCATAAGGCCTTGCCGCAGCTTGGCTTCGACCGAATGATGATGCTGGACGAGTTCGATCACAATCCGGAGCGCGATGGCCCTTATGTCAGCGACCTCTCCCTGACGAAGAGCGTGATGCGGACGATCGACGACGATGGCACGGGCAAGAATTTCCTCTTTGTCGCATCCATGGCGAATCACGGCCCCTGGGAGCCGGGCCGCTGCGGCGACCTCGTCAATCCGGTGGATATCTATGGCGAGCTCCTGATGCGCGCCGATCACGCGCTCGGCAATCTCGCCCATCACCTCGATAGGCTGGACCGTCCGGTTTGGCTGCTTTTCTATGGTGATCATGCGCCCTTGCTGAAGGCCTTTGCCGATCCGTTCCCAGATCCGCGCACCGATTACATCATCGTTCCGCTTGGACGAGCGCGCGCCCATTCGCAAAAGCCGCAGCCGTCGCAGGAAGAGGCCCCCTGGAACCTGTTCGGTACATTGTTGCACTATGCGGGCCTTGCCACCGAGGTTCCGGAGTGATGCCCAGCGGGGAGGGCACTGCCCCCGCGCGCGTCTTCCTGTTCCTGCAGGGGCCATCCTCGCCGTTGTTCGTCGAGATCGCCAGGATCCTGGAAATGGCCGGCAGCCGTTGCATCCGCATCAACCTGAATGCCGGGGACTGGATTTCCTGGCGCTGGCGCGGCGCCTCCAATTATCGCGGCGATCTTGCCGGATGGCGCGCCCATGTGAGGCAGCGAATCGAGGCCGAGAACGTCACCGACCTGATCCTGCACGGCGAAGAGCGCCCCTATCATCAGGTCGCCATCGAGGAGGCTCGGCGCGCTGGCGTTACAGTCAATGTCGTCGAGATGGGATATTTGCGGCCGGACTGGGTGACACTCGAGCGAGACGGCCTCTCCTCCAATTCGCATTTTCCGGTCGATCCAGACCATATATTGAAGGCGGCGTCCAAGCTGCCGGAACCGGATTGGAAACGCCGTTACAGCCAGACTTTCCTGGCGGAAGCACTTTACGATCTCGCCTATTATCTCCCGACCGTCTTTCTGTGGTTTCTCTATCCCGGCTATCGGCGGCACGGGCTTTACCATCCCTTGATGGAATATGCCGGCTGGCTGAGGAAACTTCCTTCCAGCGGCAGGAGGGCACGAGAGGCAGAGGGTGTGATCGAGGATCTGATTGCCGGCGGCAAACGATTCTTTGTCTATCCGTTGCAGCTTCAGACCGATTTTCAGTTGCGAGCGCACTCGCCCTTTCATCAGCAGCAGGACGCTATTCGGCTGATTCTCCGTTCCTTCGCGGAGAATGCTACGCCCGACGCGCATCTCGTCCTCAAGCTCCATCCGCTCGACAACGGGCTCGTGGATTGGCGGGCCTATGTTGATCGCATCGGCGCCTCATGCGGATTGTCGCCTCGCATCCATCTGATCGATGGTGGCAGTCTCGATCGGTTGATTGCCGCCAGCCAGGGCATGGTGACGGTCAACTCGACTGCGGCGCTTTCCGCGCTGCAGGCGGGGAAACCTGTCAAAGCGCTGGGGGCTGCGATCTACGATATCGATGGACTGAGCGATCAGGGCGGCCTGGATCGATTCTGGCTGGAGCCGATGCCGCCGTCGCCGGCGCTGCGCGACGCATTCTTTCGTCTGCTGGCCGCGGCCGTACAGGTGCGCGGCAACTTCTGCTCCGGGGAGGGCGCGCGCGCCGCCGCCGCGCAGATTGCCGAAAGACTATTGTCACGGACGGTCAATCTGCCTGACGCCTACATCGACCTGCCGCTGAGGCGGCGGCCGATAAAGCTTCATGTGCCGTAACGGCGATGCAATGTAATGGAAGAAGAATTGGTAGCGCTGCGAGGTCTTCAGGCTGAAATTGACAATGCGGTCCCTTACATGTGCACTGACGCGGAACTCAGCGCGGCGATTCGACACTGGGAATGAATGTGAATAACGGTTTGCGGGGAGCAAACGCCATGGATGACAGCAAGATGGAACGATTCATGTTGAAGGAGCTGCTGATGATTATCGCAGCCCTCGTGCTTGTTTCCGTGGTGCTTCTGGCCGTCATTATTCTCGGGAACTACTGAAACGCAGGCGTTGGGCGCGAAGCATCGCTCATCGTGAGCGCAAAGAACCGCCGGCGGCCAACTAAACTGACTATCGAATTCGTGAAGAATGGTGGGCGATGAGAGACTCGAACTCCCGACATCCTCGGTGTAAACGAGGCGCTCTACCAACTGAGCTAATCGCCCTTCTGCGAAGCGGGTCATTGGCCCGTCGCGTTCGGTGGCCGTGATCTATGCGGAACGACGACAAACCGCAAGAGTGTTTGTGAAGATTTTTTGATTTTTTTGAATTTTGCACCCCTCCGATCGTGCTCATCCACATGAGCGGGAGTGAGGCTTGCCGGATCGCCCCTGTGCATATCAGGCGCGGATGAAATGCGTGGAGCGGGAACCTGCCATGCCAAATCGCCGGAACGGAAAGTTGCGGGCGAGCTTGTCCAAAACAATTCGCACTCTGTCATCGATTTGTATTCAAACCTGCTTGACACCCAAACACGAACCCCGTAGTTAGCCGCTCATCGAACGGCGAGGGCCGCTTTGATGGGTGCGGAAGCATCTGGAATGCTTGAAATGAAATGCGGGTGTAGCTCAGTCGGTTAGAGTGCCGGCCTGTCACGCCGGAGGTCGCGGGTTCGAGCCCCGTCACTCGCGCCATTCTCTCCAAGCCATTACAATCAAACATCAATTTATTGCGATTGCGAAGGAGCCTTTTCGCATCAGCGCCGATTTGTCGCGTTGCCGTCGCAACACATTGATATCTACCGCTCGATAGTACCCTAACGGACAGATTCAAAAGGCTTGCGCGCGCGCTCCGGCTGCGCTAACCACGGCTTTGTTGCAACGCTCTTTCGCTTGCTGGGCATTTGCTCAGATGCGCCGCCCCGGCGCTGATCGCAAGCAGGGATGGACATGATGACTGGACTGCTCAGTTCCTATATTCCGATAGCGATTTTCATTGGTATTGCCTTGGTAATCGGCCTGGCGCTGTTGATCACGCCGTTTGCCGTCGCCTTCAAGGCGCCTGACTCGGAAAAGCTGTCGGCTTACGAATGCGGCTTCAATGCATTCGATGACGCCCGCATGAAGTTCGATATCCGCTTCTACTTGGTATCGATTCTCTTCATCATCTTCGACCTGGAAGTCGCCTTCCTCTTCCCGTGGGCCGTTTCGTTCGGTGCGATCGGCTGGTTCGGGTTCTGGTCGATGATGGTGTTCCTCGCGGTGCTGACCATCGGCTTTATTTATGAATGGAAGAAGGGAGCCCTGGAATGGGAGTAGCCCCAAGCAACACGACGCTCGTGGCGCCGCAGCCGAAGGGGATCATCGATCCCGCAACCGGCAGGCCGATTGGCAGCAACGATCCGTTCTTCGGCGAGATCAACAACGAGCTCGCCGATAAGGGTTTCCTGGTCACCTCGACCGATGAGCTGATCAACTGGGCGCGTACGGGCTCGCTGATGTGGATGACCTTCGGTCTCGCCTGCTGCGCCGTCGAGATGATGCAGGTTTCCATGCCGCGTTACGACGTTGAGCGCTTCGGTTTTGCGCCGCGCGCTTCGCCGCGCCAGTCCGACGTCATGATTGTCGCCGGCACGCTCACCAACAAGATGGCTCCTGCGCTCCGCAAGGTCTACGACCAGATGCCCGAGCCGCGTTACGTCATCTCGATGGGCTCCTGTGCCAATGGCGGCGGTTACTATCACTATTCCTACTCCGTCGTGCGCGGATGCGACCGTGTCGTTCCGATCGACATTTATATTCCGGGCTGTCCTCCCACGGCAGAAGCGCTGCTTTACGGCGTGCTCCTGCTGCAGAAGAAGATCCGGCGCACCGGCACGATCGAACGGTAAGGCAGGGGACAAGGTATCATGAGTGAAGCCCTGAACGAGCTCGCCGCCTACCTCACGGAAGTTCGCAGCGCCCTGATCTCCTCGAGCGAGATCAAGTATGGCGAGCTGAACGTGACGACGACGACCGAAAACGTTATCGCCCTTTTGACCTTCCTGCGTGACGACGCCAAGTGTGGCTTTGTCAACATGACGGATATCTGCGGTGTCGACTGGCCGCAGCGCGCCGAGCGCTTCGACGTGGTCTATCATCTGCTGTCGCCCAAGAAGAACCTGCGCATCCGCGTCAAGGTTCCGGTCGGCGAAGATCAGCCTGTTCCTTCCGCCTGTGCCGTCTATCCCGGCGCTGATTGGTTCGAGCGCGAAACCTGGGACATGTACGGTGTTCTTTTCACCGGCCACCCGGATTTGCGCCGCCTGTTGACGGACTATGGTTTCGAAGGTCATCCGCTGCGCAAGGACTTCCCGACGACCGGTTTCGTTGAGGTCCGCTACGACGATGCCGCCAAGCGCGTCGTCTACGAGCCGGTGGAACTGAAGCAGGAATTCCGCAACTTCGACTTCCTGTCGCCGTGGGAGGGCACCGACTACGTGCTCCCGGGCGACGAGAAGGCGAAGGCCTGATTGTTGGCGTGTGGCGGGCTTCGGCCTGCCATTCTCTGAAATTCTGAAAACGCGAGCATCGCCGCCATGACAGAACATAACGTTCGCAACTTCAACATCAATTTCGGCCCGCAGCACCCGGCTGCGCACGGCGTTTTGCGTCTTGTCCTCGAACTGGACGGCGAAATTGTGGAACGCGTCGATCCCCATATCGGCCTGCTGCATCGCGGCACGGAAAAGCTGATCGAGACGAAGACCTATCTTCAGGCCGTTCCTTACTTCGACCGCCTCGACTACGTGGCGCCGATGAACCAGGAGCATGCCTATGCCCTGGCCGTCGAAAAGCTGCTCGGCATCGACATCCCGATCCGCGGCCAGCTGATCCGCGTGCTCTATTCGGAAATCGGCCGTATCCTTTCCCATCTTTTGAACGTCACGACGCAGGCCATGGACGTCGGTGCGCTGACGCCGCCGCTTTGGGGCTTCGAAGAGCGCGAAAAGCTGATGGTGTTCTATGAGCGTGCCTCCGGCTCGCGCATGCACGCGGCTTACGTCCGTCCGGGCGGCGTTCACCAGGATCTTCCGGAAAAGCTCGTTCAGGATATCGGCGACTGGTGCGATCCCTTCCTGAAGGCACTGGACGATATCGACGACCTTCTGACCGGTAACCGCATCTTCAAGCAGCGTAACGTCGATATCGGCGTGGTCTCGCTGGAAGACTGTTGGGCCTGGGGCTTCTCGGGCGTCATGGTCCGAGGCTCGGGTGCTGCCTGGGATCTGCGCAAGGCGCAGCCTTACGAATGCTACTCCGATCTCGAATTCGACATTCCGATCGGCAAGAATGGCGACTGCTACGACCGTTACCTCATCCGCATGATCGAAATGCGCGAGTCTGTCCGTATCATGAAGCAGTGCGTCAATCGCCTGCTCGGTGATGCCAAGACCGGACCGGTTTCGTCGCTGGATGGCAAGGTCGTCCCGCCGAAGCGCGGCGAGATGAAGCGCTCGATGGAAGCGCTGATCCACCACTTCAAGCTTTACACCGAAGGCTATCACGTGCCGGCCGGCGAGGTTTATGCGGCTGTCGAAGCGCCGAAGGGCGAGTTCGGCGTCTATCTCGTCTCGGACGGTTCCAACAAGCCGTATCGTTGCAAGATCCGTGCACCGGGCTATGCGCATCTGCAGGCCATGGATTTCATGTGCCGCGGTCATCAGCTCGCCGACGTCGCGGCCGTGCTCGGTTCGCTCGATATCGTGTTCGGTGAGGTGGATCGTTGATGCGCAGCTGGCAGGTCCTCATTCCAGCGCTTCTGGTTGCCTGCGGTGCTTCGGCACAGCAGACCATCAACTCGCAGGGCCTGCCGACCCTCAATCTGCAGAATTCGAATGCGACGAGCACGAATTCTGCCAAGGGTGGAAACGAGGTCACGTCGGGTGGAGATTCGACCATGGCGGACCTCCTTTCTCGCGGTTACCAAATCAAGGCCGCCGTGCCGAATGGCGGCAAGTTCGTTGTGTTTATGCAGAAAGACCAGTCGGCCTATGCCTGCGAATTTTCGTCTCTGACGAATACGCGGTGTGGGTCCTTAAACTGAGATAAGGCGTGAAAGATGTCCGTTCGTCGACTAGCCGAAGATCAATTCCAGCCAGCCGCCTTCGCCTTCAATGCGGAGAATGCGGTCTGGGCTGAAAAGACGATCCAGAAATATCCTGATGGTCGCCAGCAATCCGCGATCATCCCGCTGATGATGCGCGCACAGGAGCAGGAAGGCTGGGTCACCAAGGCGGCTATCGAAACGATCGCCGACATGCTTGACATGGCCTATATCCGGGCGCTCGAAGTCGCGACCTTCTATACGCAGTTCCAGCTGAACCCCGTTGGTACGCGCGCCCACATTCAGGTCTGCGGCACGACGCCCTGCATGCTGCGCGGCGCTGAGGGGCTGATCAAGATCTGCAAGAGCCGGATCAACGACCACGCCTTCGAGCGCAACGCCGACGGCACGCTTTCCTGGGAAGAGGTCGAATGTCAGGGCGCCTGCGTCAACGCACCGATGGTGGTGATCGGCAAGGATACCTATGAGGATCTGACGCCGACACGTCTCGAAGAGATCATCGATGCCTTCGCCGCAGGCAAGGGCCATGAAATTCAGACCGGCCCGCAGATCGATCGCGTTTTCTCCGCTCCGGAAGGCGGCTTGACGTCTCTCCTGTCGGATGAGGCGAAGGCAAAGAGCTCGGCGAGCAAGACGGCCAAGGCCACCGCCGAGGTTGTGGCTCCCCCGCCGTCCGAGATTGCGTCGGAGAAGGCTGACGCTGCGAAGAAGCCGTCGCTTGACGACAAGGATCGCCCCGCCGGTATCGAACGGCCGGCGCAGCCGGACGATCTGCAGCTCATTTCAGGCGTCGGCCCGAAGATCGAAGGCACCTTGCATGAGCTTGGCATCTTTACCTTCGCGCAGATCGCGGGCTGGCATGAGGCCGAGCGTCATTGGGTCGACAGCTATCTGAATTTCAAAGGCCGTATCGAGCGCGATGAATGGGTCAAGCAGGCTGAGGCACTCGCTAAGGGTGGCGAAGCGGAATATATCAAGGTCTTCGGCAAGAAGCCGCGGTAAGAGGTGAAGCATGTTACAGGATCAGGATCGCATCTTTACCAATATCTACGGCCTCAAGGATAAATCCCTCAAGGGCGCAATGTCGCGCGGCCATTGGGATGGCACGAAGCAAATTCTCGAAAAAGGCCGTGACTGGATCATCAACGAGATGAAGGCGTCCGGCCTTCGCGGTCGTGGCGGCGCAGGCTTCCCGACCGGTCTCAAATGGTCCTTCATGCCGAAGGAAAGCGACGGTCGCCCGCATTATCTCGTCGTCAACGCCGACGAGTCCGAGCCCGGCACCTGCAAAGACCGTGACATCATGCGCCACGATCCGCATACGCTGATCGAAGGCTGCGTGATCGCCGGTTTTGCCATGGGTGCCAATGCTGCTTACATCTATGTTCGTGGCGAATACATGCGCGAGCGTGAGGCACTGCAGGCGGCGATCGACGAATGCTATGATGCCGGATTGCTGGGCAAAAACAATAAGCTCGGCTGGGATTTTGATGTTTACGTTCATCATGGCGCCGGCGCTTACATCTGCGGCGAGGAAACCGCGCTGCTCGAAAGCCTGGAAGGCAAGAAGGGCCAGCCACGCCTGAAGCCGCCGTTCCCGGCCAATATGGGCCTTTACGGCTGCCCGACCACCGTCAACAACGTCGAATCCATCGCCGTTGCCCCTACGATCCTGCGTCGCGGCGCCGGCTGGTTCTCGTCCTTCGGCCGCCCGAACAATGTCGGAACGAAGCTGTTCATGCTTTCCGGTCACGTCAACCGTCCCTGCACGGTCGAGGAGACGATGGGCATCACCTTCCGCGAGCTGGTCGAAAAGCACGGCGGCGGTATTCGCGGTGGCTGGGACAACCTGCTTGCGGTCATTCCCGGCGGCGCATCGTGCCCGGTCGTTCCGGCGGCTGACATCATCGACTGCCCGATGGATTTCGACGGCCTGCGCGAAGTCAAGTCGTCCTTCGGCACGGCAGCGGCGATCGTCATGGACAAGTCGACCGACATCATCAAGGCGATTGCCCGCATCTCGGCCTTCTTCAAGCATGAGAGCTGTGGCCAGTGTACGCCGTGCCGCGAAGGCACGGGCTGGATGTGGCGCGTTCTCGAGCGTATGGCTCGTGGCAATGCCCAGAAGCGCGAGATCGACATGCTGTTCCAGGTGACGAAGCAGATCGAAGGTCATACCATCTGTGCGCTCGGTGACGCAGCCGCATGGCCGGTTCAGGGCCTGATCCGTAATTTCCGTCCCGAGATCGAGAAGCGCATCGACCAGTACACCGCCAATGCGACGAGCCACGGCGCGGTGCTGGAAGCAGCCGAGTAAGGATCGAAGATGGCGAAGACCAACGATATCAGGCAGGAAAGTGGAGCAGGCGGCGATGTATCGGCCGATCTCGGCCGCTTTGCTGCCGATATGTTTGGGAAAGCGCCGATCATGCCGATCCACCCGTTGATGGCCCATCCGGCTGCAGCCATTGCTGCGGTCACGGCCATCGGCTTCGGCTTTACCTCGCAGCTGGCGGGTGCATTCCTCGGTGCTTTCCAGGGCGCCGTTGAGGCAACCACCAAACTGGCCGAAGCCCTGGAAGACGAAAAGCATCAGGCTGAAGTCGCTGCGAAGCCGGCGGCCACGAATAGCGGGGCAGGGGATGCGAAGCCTGTAGAGGCGGCGCCCGTTGTCAAGACAACAGCGCCGAAGCCAGTCGCACCGAAGCCGGCTGCTGCAAAGCAGAAGCCGGCTACCGTGAAGAAGGCCGAGCCGAAGCCTGCTGTCGCCGCACCCAAGGCTGCGACGACAACTGCAAAGAAGACGGCGAAGGTTGAAGTTACCGCGCCGGCTGCCGCAAAGAAGGTTGAAGTTGCAGCGCCAGTCGCCGCAAAGACAGCTCCCGTGCGCGGCCGCAAGGCTGCCGAGAAGGCCGACGACCTGAAGCGGATTTCCGGCGTCGGTCCGAAGCTGGAGCAGGTGCTGAACGGACGCGGCATCAAGCGATTTGCCGATATCGCCGCCTGGAGCGATGCGGATGTCGAGCGGATCGATGCGGAATTTGGCTTCGACGGCCGCATCCGGCGCGACGACTGGGTCGGTCAGGCGAAGGCGCTGCTGCCGAAGGGCAGGAGTTGAGATTTTTCCTCGGCTGTATCGCGGCCGGGGAGGGTGAATGACGGCGATGGAGACGATGTGGGTGACCCGCATGGCTCGATCGCAAAGCTGGTCTTGCGGGGACAAGGCTTGGCAAAGTTTATTGTGAGCGAACCGGTGTCATCAGGCGTTTGAGCCGCCGCGATGGCAACCCGGTCTGCGATCATGAAATTGTCTGCGGCCAGGTTGGGCTGAAGACGTGACATAGGACTGAGTGGACGATGGCTAAACTGAAGATTGACGGTAAAGAGATCGAAGTTCCGGATCACTACACGCTTATCCAGGCGTGCGAGGAAGCCGGCGCCGAAGTCCCGCGCTTCTGCTTCCATGAACGACTGTCGGTGGCCGGCAATTGCCGCATGTGCCTCGTCGAGGTGAAGGGCGGCCCGCCGAAGCCGCAGGCATCCTGCGCCATGGGTGTTCGCGACATCCGCGGCGGCCCGAACGGCGAGCTTCCGGAAGTCTTCACCAACACGCCAATGGTCAAGAAGGCCCGCGAAGGCGTGATGGAATTCCTGCTGATCAACCACCCGCTGGATTGCCCGATCTGCGACCAGGGCGGCGAATGCGACCTGCAGGATCAGGCCATGGCTTTCGGTATCGACAGCTCACGCTATCAGGAAGACAAGCGTGCCGTCGAAGACAAGTATATCGGCCCGCTCGTCAAGACCGTGATGAACCGCTGCATTCACTGCACGCGCTGCGTTCGCTTCACGACTGAGGTTGCTGGTATCTCCGAGCTCGGCCTCATCGGCCGCGGTGAAGACGCTGAAATCACCACTTATCTCGAGCAGGCGATGACCTCCGAGCTGCAGGGCAATGTCGTTGACCTTTGCCCGGTCGGCGCGTTGACCTCGAAGCCTTTCGCCTTCACGGCTCGCCCTTGGGAACTGAACAAGACCGAATCGATCGACGTCATGGACGCGCTCGGCTCGGCAATCCGCGTCGATACGCGCGGCCGCGAAGTCATGCGCGTGCTGCCCCGCGTCAACGAGCAGATCAACGAAGAGTGGATCTCCGACAAGACCCGCTTCATCTGGGACGGCCTGAAGACGCAGCGCCTCGACAAGCCCTATGTCCGCAAGGATGGCCGCCTGCAGCTAGCCAGCTGGAGCGATGCCTTCGCTGCCATCAAGTCGGCGGTTTCTGCCACCAGCGGCGACAAGATCGGCGCCATCGCCGGCGATCTCGCTTCGGTCGAGGAAATGTACGCTCTTGGCGAACTGCTGAAATCGCTGGGATCGGAAAATCTCGACTGTCGCCAGGACGGGACGGCGCTTGATCCGTCGCTCGGCCGCGCAAGCTACATCTTCAACCCGAGCATCCAGGGTATCGAAGCCGCTGATGCGCTGCTGATCGTCGGCGCCAATCCGCGCTTCGAGGCTGCTGTCATGAACTCGCGCATCCGCAAGCGCTGGCGTCGCGGCAAGTTCCCGATCGGTGTGATCGGGGAGGCTGCAGACCTTCGCTACTCCTATGACTATCTCGGCGCTGGTCCGGATACGCTGGCCGATCTCGTCAGCGGCTCGCACAGCTTTGCTGACGTGCTGAAGAACGCTCAGAAGCCGATGATCATCATCGGGCAGGGAGCCCTGACACGCGAAGACGGTGCCGAAGTGCTGGCGAATGCCGCCAAGCTCGCCACCGCCGTCGGTGTTGTCAAGGAAGACTGGAACGGCTTTGCCGTGCTGCACACCGCTGCTTCACGCGTCGGCGGCCTCGACCTCGGTTTCGTGCCGGGCGCAAAGGGCGTCAATGCCGCCGCGATGCTGTCGTCGATGGACGTCCTCTTCCTGCTCGGCGCCGATGAACTCGACTTCAGCCGCAAGGGCGCGAAGTTTACCGTCTATATTGGCTCGCACGGCGATAACGGCGCCCAGAACGCCGATGTCATCCTTCCGGCAGCAGCCTACACCGAAAAGTCGGGCACCTGGGTCAACACCGAAGGTCGCGTTCAGATGGGCAACCGCGCCGGCTTCGCGCCGGGCGACGCCCGCGAGGACTGGGCGATCATTCGCGCCCTTTCCGACGTGCTCGGCAAGAAGCTTCCCTTTGATTCGCTGAGGGAATTGCGCTCGAAGCTCTATGCAGCCTTCCCGCATTTCGCCGGTATCGACGAGATTGCCGAAGCCGATAGCGCCCAAATTGCCGCACTTGCGAAAAAAGCCGGCGCGATGGGCAAATCGGCATTTGCTTCGCCGATCAAAGACTTCTATTTGACGAACCCGATAACGCGCGCATCGGCTGTCATGGCCGAGTGCTCGGCATTGGCCCGCAACAATTTCCGCGTTGCGGCAGAGTAAGGGCACAGGACTATGGATTCATTCGTTTCGACCTATCTCTGGCCGGCGCTGATCATGATTGGCCAGTCGCTGCTGCTCCTGGTCTGCCTGCTGGTCTTTATCGCTTACATTCTGCTTGCCGACCGTAAGATCTGGGCTGCCGTTCAGCTGCGTCGCGGCCCGAACGTCGTCGGTCCCTTCGGTCTGTTTCAGTCTTTCGCCGACTTGCTGAAGTTCATGTTCAAGGAGCCGATCATCCCGGCCGGCGCCAACAAGACCGTGTTCCTGCTGGCTCCGCTGGTGTCCGTGGTGCTGGCGCTCTCCACCTGGGCCGTCGTGCCGGTGGCGCAGAACTGGGTCGTCGCCGACATCAACGTCGGCATCCTCTACATTCTGGCGATTTCGTCGCTGGAAGTTTACGGCATCATCATGGGCGGCTGGGCTTCGAACTCGAAATACCCGTTCCTCGGCGCGCTCCGTTCAGCGGCGCAGATGGTGTCCTACGAAGTCTCGATCGGCCTCGTCATCGTCACCGTGCTGCTCTGCGTTGGTTCGCTGAACCTGACGGATATCGTGCTGTCGCAGCAGACCGGCCTCGGCACCAAGCTAGGCCTGCCGGCCTCGTTCCTCGACTGGCACTGGCTGTCGCTCTTCCCGATGTTCATCGTGTTCTTCATTTCGGCGCTGGCTGAAACGAACCGTCCGCCCTTCGATCTTCCGGAAGCGGAATCGGAACTGGTTGCCGGCTTCATGGTCGAATACGGTTCTTCGCCTTACATGATGTTCATGCTCGGCGAATACGCGGCCGTCGTTCTGATGTGCTCGCTGACGACGATCCTCTTCCTCGGCGGCTGGCTGCCTCCGGTCGATATCTGGATCCTCAACTGGGTTCCGGGCATCATCTGGTTCCTGCTGAAGTCGTGCTTTGTGTTTTTCATGTTCGCGATGGTGAAGGCATTCGTGCCGCGCTACCGCTACGACCAGCTCATGCGCCTTGGCTGGAAGGTTTTCCTGCCGCTGTCGCTCGCCATGGTCGTTATCGTTGCATTCGTGCTGAAGCTGACGGGATGGGCATGATGATGTCGATCCTCGCTTCAAGCAGATTTGGAGGTTGAAGATGGCCGGAATTTCCAACGCCGTCAGCTCGCTGTTCCTCAAGGAATTTGTCGGCGCATTCTTTTTGTCGATGCGTTACTTCTTCAAGCAGAAGGCAACGATCAACTATCCCTTCGAAAAGGGGCCGGTCAGCCCGCGCTTCCGTGGCGAACACGCGCTGCGCCGTTATCCCAACGGCGAAGAGCGTTGCATCGCCTGCAAGCTCTGCGAGGCCATCTGTCCTGCCCAGGCCATCACCATCGAGGCCGGGCCGCGCCGCAACGACGGCACCCGCCGCACGGTGCGTTACGACATCGACATGGTGAAGTGCATCTATTGCGGCTTCTGCCAAGAGGCATGCCCGGTCGACGCCATCGTCGAAGGGCCGAACTTCGAATTTGCCACCGAGACCCGCGAAGAGCTCTACTTCGACAAGGCGCGGCTTTTGGACAATGGCGACCGCTGGGAACGCGAAATCGCGCGCAACATCGCGATCGACTCGCCGTACCGCTGAGCGGAGTTTTGAATATGCCGTGACGGGCGGCCGATTGTCGCCGTCGCGGTTGAATCTAGACCGGGGCTTTGCCGGACTTATCGTCCGGTCGAGCTCCATCGGGCAGGGAAACTCCCGGCTGCCCGGGGGAAGACGAAAAAGGCACCAACATGGGTCTGCAGGCTCTTTTTTTCTATATCTTCGCCTTTGTCGCTGTGGCGTCGGCGTTCATGGTCATCTCGGCGCGGAATCCGGTCCATTCGGTCCTGTTCCTCATCCTGGTATTCTTCAACGCGGCCGGCCTCTTCCTTTTGATGGGGGCTGAATTCCTGGCGATGATCCTGCTGGTCGTTTATGTCGGCGCCGTGGCGGTTCTCTTCCTCTTCGTCGTCATGATGCTCGATATCGACTTCTCGGAATTGAGAGCCGGCATTCTGGAGTATGCCCCGATCGGTGCTTTGATCGGTATCATCCTCGCCGCCGAGCTCATCGTCGTCATCGGCGGCAGCGTGATTTCGCCGACCATTGCCAAGTCCGTCGCCATGCCGATCCCGGCTCTGACGCAGCGGACGAACACCGCCGCCCTCGGCGACGTGCTCTACACCAACTACGTTTACTTCTTCGAGATCGCTGGCCTCGTTCTGCTGGTCGCGATGATCGGTGCAATCGTGCTGACGCTGAAGCATCGCACGCACATCAAGCGCCAGAACATTTCCCAACAGGTCGCCCGCACGCCCGCGACCGCCGTCGAGGTGGTCAAGGTCAAGCCGGGGCAGGGCGTCTGAGGCGAGGCACGAGGATCAAAGGAACAAGAACATGGTCATCGGACTTTCCCATTACCTCACGGTCAGCGCCATCCTCTTCGTGCTCGGCGTCTTTGGTATCTTTCTGAACCGCAAGAACGTCATCATCATCCTGATGTCCGTCGAGCTCATATTGCTCGCGGTCAACATCAACATGGTCGCCTTCTCGTCGTTCCTCAACGACATCGTCGGCCAGGTTTTCGCTCTATTCATTTTGACCGTCGCTGCAGCTGAAGCTGCGATCGGTCTTGCAATTCTCGTCGTCTTCTACCGTAACCGCGGCTCCATCGCGGTTGAAGACGTCAACGTGATGAAGGGCTGATAAAGCTATGTTTTTATATAAGGCTATCGTCTTTCTTCCCCTGATTGGCGCGATCATCGCCGGCCTTTTCGGCCGCGCGATCGGCGCCAAGGCTTCGGAATATGTAACCACCGGCCTGATGATCATCGCGGCCGTCCTCTCGTGGGTCGTCTTCTTCACCGTGGCGCTCGGCCATACGGATGGCCCGATCAAGGTCGAAGTCCTGCGCTGGATCCAGTCCGGCGGCATCGACGTCTCCTGGTCGCTGCGCGTCGACACGCTGACCTCGGTCATGCTGATCGTCGTGAATTCGGTCTCGACCCTGGTTCACGTCTATTCGATCGGATACATGCACCACGATCCGCATCGTCCGCGCTTCTTCGCCTATCTCTCGCTCTTCACCTTCGCCATGCTGATGCTGGTGACCTCCGACAACCTCGCCCAGATGTTCTTCGGCTGGGAAGGCGTCGGTCTCGCCTCCTATCTGCTGATCGGCTTCTGGTTCAAGAAACCGTCCGCCTCGGCCGCTGCGATGAAGGCCTTCATCGTCAACCGCGTCGGCGACTTCGGCTTCGTGCTCGGCATTGCGGGTGTTTTCGTTCTCTTCGGCTCGATCAATTTCGACGTCATCTTCGGCAATGCCCAGAGCTTCGCCTCCGGGCAGGGCGGTCAGCCGACGGATATCGTGCTCAACCTCTTCGGCATGCATCTCGATCGCGGTCACGCGCTGACGGCCGTCTGCCTGCTGCTCTTCATGGGCGCGATGGGCAAGTCGGCGCAGTTCCTGCTGCACACCTGGCTGCCGGACGCCATGGAAGGCCCGACGCCGGTTTCCGCACTCATCCATGCCGCAACGATGGTCACCGCCGGCGTCTTCCTCGTCGCCCGCATGTCGCCGATCTTCGAATTGTCGCAGGATGCGCTGACCGTCGTCACGATCGTCGGCGCGATCACGGCCTTCTTCGCCGCAACCGTCGGCCTCGTGCAGAACGACATCAAGCGCGTCATCGCCTACTCGACCTGTTCGCAGCTCGGCTACATGTTCGTCGCCCTCGGCGTCGGCGCTTATGGCGCTGCGATCTTCCATCTCTTCACCCACGCCTTCTTCAAGGCTCTGCTCTTCCTCTGCGCCGGCTCGGTCATCCACGCCGTCGATGGCGAGCAGGACATGCGTCATATGGGTGGCCTGCGCCCGCACATCCAGAAGACCTTCTGGATGATGATCATCGGCACGCTGGCGATCACCGGCGTCGGCATTCCGTTGACCCACATCGGTTTTGCCGGCTTCATCTCGAAGGATGCGATTATCCTGGCGGCCTTCGCCTCGCACAATGCAGCCGCCGGCTTCGCCTTCACGCTGCTCGTCATCGCCGCGATGTTCACCAGCTTCTACTCCTGGCGCCTGATCTTCATGACCTTCTTCGGCAAGCCGCGCGCCTCGCACGAAGTCATGCACCACGTGCATGAATCGCCGAACGTCATGCTGATCCCGCTTTACCTGCTGGCGATCGGTGCTGTCGGTGCCGGCATGTATTTCAATGCTGATTTCGTCGGTCACGCCTACGAGGAATTCTGGAAGCATGCCCTGTTCACGCTCCCGGACAACAAGATCCTCGAAGAGATGGAACATGCGCCTTTGTGGGTTGAGCTCAGCCCCTTCATCGCCATGCTTCTCGGCCTCGTCACCGCCTGGTATTTCTACATCAAGTCGCCGGAAACGCCGCGCCGTCTCGCCCAGCAGCAGCGCGTGCTATACGAGTTCCTGTTGAACAAGTGGTACTTCGACGAACTTTATGACTTCCTCTTCGTCCGCTCCGCCAAGGCGCTTGGCCGCTTCCTCTGGAAGAAGGGCGACATCGGGGTCATCGATACCATCGGCCCGAACGGCATTGCCGCCCGCGTCGTTGATGTCACCAACCGCGTCGTGCGCCTGCAGACCGGCTACCTCTATCACTATGCCTTCGCGATGCTGCTCGGTATTGCGGCCCTCGTTACCTGGATGATGCTCGGGAGTTCCCTCTGATGACCGATTGGCCCATTCTTTCAACGGTCACATTCCTGCCGCTGGTAGGTGTCGTTCTCCTGTTGTTTACGCAGGACGACGGTGCCAATGGCCGCCGGAACGTCCTGAACATTTCGCTGGCAACGACCATCGTCACCTTCATCGTGTCGCTGTTCGTCTGGATCTGGTTCGACAATGCCAATCCTGGCTTCCAGCTCGTCGAAAAGCATGACTGGCTGACGAGCGGCATCAGCTACCACATGGGCGTCGACGGCATCTCCATGCTGTTCGTCATCCTGTCGACCTTCCTGATGCCCTTCTGCGTGCTCGCAAGCTGGCTTTCGGTCGAAAAGCGCCTGAAGGACTACATGATCGCTTTCCTCGTCCTCGAGACGATGATGATCGGCGTGTTCGTGTCGCTGGATATCGTGCTGTTCTACGTCTTCTTCGAAGCCGGCCTCATCCCGATGTTCCTGATCATCGGCGTCTGGGGCGGCAAGGATCGCGTCTACGCCAGCTACAAGTTCTTCCTCTACACGCTGCTCGGCTCCGTGCTGATGCTGCTCGCCATCATGGCGATGTACTGGCAGGCCGGCACGACCGACATCCCGACGCTGCTCGCCTACAAGTTCCCGCCGCAGCTGCAGACCTGGCTATGGCTTGCCTTCTTCGCCTCCTTCGCGGTGAAGATGCCGATGTGGCCTGTTCATACCTGGCTTCCCGACGCGCACGTTCAGGCGCCGACGGCGGGCTCTGTCATTCTGGCGGGCGTCCTCCTGAAGCTCGGCGGCTACGGTCTCATCCGCTTCTCGCTCGGCATGTTCCCGAATGCTTCGGAATATTTCGCGCCGCTCGTCTTCGCCCTTTCGGTCATCGCCATCATCTACACCTCGTTGGTCGCGATGATGCAGGACGATATCAAGAAGCTGATCGCCTACTCGTCGGTCGCCCACATGGGCTATGTGACGATGGGTATCTTTGCAGCCAACCAGCAGGGCGTACAGGGTGCGATCTTCCAGATGCTCTCGCACGGTATCGTCTCGGGCGCGCTCTTCCTCTGCGTCGGCGTGATCTACGACCGCACCCATACCCGCGAAATCGCGGCTTATGGCGGCCTGGTCAACAACATGCCGAAATATGCCGTCGCCATGATGGTCTTCACCATGGCGAACGTCGGTCTGCCCGGCACTTCCGGCTTCATCGGCGAATTCCTGACCCTGATCGGCGTTTTCCGCGCCAATACCTGGGTTGCGCTCTTCGCCGCGACCGGCGTGATCCTGTCGGCGGCTTACGCGCTCTGGCTCTACCGCCGCGTCATTTTCGGCGCGCTGGAGAAGGAAAACCTGAAGAAGCTCCTGGATCTGTCGCCGCGTGAACAGCTGATCCTCTATCCGCTGATCGCGCTGACGATCCTCTTCGGTGTCTATCCGGCTCCGATCTTCGATGCCACGGCGGCTTCGGTGGATCTGCTGGTGAACAATTATACCGCTGCCCTGCACGCTGCGCAGAATGTTGCGCTGTCGATGAATTGATGACGGGACCTATTCGACATGACTGCTGACACAATTCTTGCAAGCCTGCATCTTTCCATTCCGGAGCTCATCCTCGCGGTCGGTGCACTTGCGTTGCTCATGATCGGCGTCTTCTCGGGCGAGCGGTCGGGACCCACGGTCACCGGTCTTGCCATCGCGCTCCTCGCGGTGGCCGGTCTCTGGATCATTTTCGTGCCGGGCGAGGGCCTTGCCTATGGCGGCGCCTATCTCGCCGACGGCTTCTCCCGCTTCATGAAGATCGTCGCGCTGGTCGGCTCGATCGTCGCCATGTTCCTCAGCATGGGGCAGGCGCGCGAGCAGCAGCTCGATCGCTTCGAGTTCCCGGTTCTGCTCGTGCTCGCGACCCTCGGCATCCTGCTGATGATTTCGGCGCACGACCTGATCTCGCTCTACCTGTCGCTGGAACTGCAGTCGCTGGCGCTCTACGTCGTGGCCGCGATCAACCGCGACAGCCTGAAGTCGACCGAAGCCGGCCTGAAGTATTTCGTTCTCGGTGCACTGTCGTCGGGCATGCTGCTCTACGGCATGTCGCTGGTTTACGGCTTCACGGGCCACACGACCTTCGATGCGATCGCTACCGCGCTGAGCGCCGAGACCCGTTCGCTCGGCCTCGTCTTCGGTCTGGTCTTCGTGCTTGCAGGCCTCGCCTTCAAGATTTCTGCCGTGCCGTTCCACATGTGGACGCCGGACGTTTACGAAGGTGCGCCGACCCCGGTCACCGCCTTCTTCGCGGCGGCGCCGAAGGTTGCCGCCATGGCGATCCTGACGCGTATCGTCGTGACGGCCTTCCATCCGGTCCTGGCCGATTGGCAGCAGATCATCGTCTTCATCTCGATCGCCTCGATGGTGCTCGGCTCCTTCGCCGCAATCGGCCAGCGCAACTTCAAGCGACTGATGGCCTATTCGTCGATCGGTCACATGGGCTACGCGCTCGTCGGTCTCGCCGCCGGCACCAAGACCGGCGTCTCCGGCGTCATGCTCTACATGGTCATCTACATGGTCATGACGCTCGGCTCCTTCGCCATCATCATGGCGATGCGCCGCAAGGACGGTCGTCAGGTCGAAAGCATCGAGGATCTCGCCGGCCTTTCGACGACCAACCCCTTCATGGCGGTCGTGCTGACGGCGCTCATGTTCTCGCTGGCAGGCATCCCGCCGCTCGCAGGCTTCTTCGGAAAGTACTTCGTCTTCGTCGCTGCCATCCAGGCGCATCTCTATGCGCTCGCCATCATCGGTGTTCTGGCTTCGGTCGTCGGCGCTTACTACTATCTGCGCGTCATCAAAGTGATGTGGTTCGATGAGGCCAAGGATGAATTCGCACGTACCGCTGGTTCGCTGCGCCTCGTCTTCGGTCTCTCCGGCCTGTTCGTCATTGCCTATGTCTTCTTCGGCGGCGTAATCGGCGGTGCTGCCGATCTCGCCGCTGCGACGCTGTTTTGATGGCGTCTGACATGAATAGCCGGAAGTCGCTTGCCGACTTCCGGCACGATGCCCTTCAAGAGACTTCGTCCACAAACAACGTGTGCCTTGAACGCGCACGCGCCGGCGATCCTGGAAACCTTTGGGTGACCGCGGAGCGCCAGACGGGTGGGCGCGGCCGCCGCGGCCGGCCCTGGGTGTCTGAAGCCGGCAATCTCTATGCATCTCTCCTTCTGATCGATCCCGCTCCCATGGACCGGCTCGGCTCTTTGCCGCTTGCGGTCGCGGTCGCCGTGCATCAGGCGGTGCGTGGGGTGTTGCCGCTCGCAGCCGAACCGGCCGAGATCAAGTGGCCGAACGATATTCTGATCGGCCGCAAGAAGACCTGCGGTATCCTGATCGAAGGCGAGGCTCTTCCGGATGGCCGTTATGCGCTTGTCATCGGCATCGGCATCAATATTGCCGTCATGCCTGACAATCCGATGTATCCGGTCACCTGCCTGAGACAGCAAGGCTCGATGGTGTCGCCGGACGAGCTGTTTGCCCATCTTTATGCCGCTATGTCCGAGGCACTCGATGCCTGGAACCGCGGCAAGGGCATTCGGGAAATCACCGCGCGCTGGCGCGAATTTGCATGCGGCATCGGCGAAAAGATCACGGTAAACTTGCCGGATCGCTCAATTTCGGGCCATTTCTCCGGAATCGATGATAATGGCTTGTTGATGCTCGAGACCGAGGACGGCAGGATCATGCCGATTGCCGCGGGCGACGTTTTCTTTAGGTAATGGGTAGGGATCACATGGCGAAACAAGACGAATTGGTGTTTCTGCCTCTCGGCGGCGTGGGCGAAATCGGCATGAACCTCGCCCTTTATGGCTATGGTCCGGCGGAGCAGCGCCAGTGGATCATGGTCGATTGCGGCGTCACATTCCCGGGACCGGATCTGCCTGGAGTCGATCTCGTATTGCCGGATATCCGTTTCCTCGCCAAGGAGCGCAAGAACCTCAAGGGCATCATCATCACCCATGCCCATGAAGATCACTATGGCGCGTTGAACGATCTCTGGCCGGGCCTGAATGTTCCGATCTATGCCTCCGCATTCACCGCTGGCCTTCTCGAAGCCAAGCGCGATTACGAGAAGTCGATGGGCGAGATTCCGGTCACGCTGTTCAAGGCAGGCGACCGCATCAATGTCGGCCCGTTCGAGATCGAAGGCGTGGCCGTCAATCATTCGATCCCCGAGCCGATGTCGCTGATGATCCGCACGCCTCTCGGCAATGTCGTTCATACGGGTGACTGGAAGATCGATCATGAGCCGTCACTCGGCCCGCTGACCGATGAGACCCGCTTCCGCCAGCTTGGCGAAGAGGGCGTGCTGGCGCTGATGTGCGATTCCACCAATGCGCTGCGTGATGGCGTTTCGCCTTCCGAGAAGGATGTTTCCGAAAGCCTGCGCAAGATCATCGAGGATGCCGAGGGTAGGGTGGCGATCACCACCTTCTCGTCGAACGTCGGTCGTATCCGCACTATTGCCGAGGCCGCTGAAGCCGCCGGCCGTGAAATATTGCTGCTCGGCAGCTCGCTGAAGCGCGTCGTCGATGTCGCCCGCGATATCGGCCTCATGGAAGGCGTCAAGCCCTTCATCGCCGAAGACGAATATGGCTATATTCCGCGCGACAAGGTCGTGGTGATCCTGACCGGCAGCCAGGGCGAGCCGCGCGCAGCTCTGGCCAAGCTGGCCCGAGACGAGATGCGCAACGTCGCATTGGCATCCGGCGATATCGTCGTCTTCTCCTCGCGTGCCATTCCCGGCAATGAGAAGGCGATCCAGGACATCAAGAACGGCCTGATCGAACAGGGCGTCCATGTCGTGACGGACGCGGAAGCGTTGGTTCATGTCTCCGGCCATCCGCGCCGCAATGAGCTGCAGAAGATGTACGAATGGACGCGCCCTAAGGTCGTCGTGCCCGTGCATGGCGAAGCAACGCATCTGACCGCGCATAAGGAACTGGCGGAACAGAGCGGCATTGCCACAGTGCCGCGCGTGCGCAACGGCGATGTGCTGCGTCTAGCACCCGGTCCGGTCGAAGTCATCGGCGAAGCGCCGCATGGCCGCATCTTCAAAGACGGTATTCTGATCGGCGATTTCGACGAGATGGGCATCGGCGAGCGCAAGAAGCTCTCTTATGTCGGCCACGTCGCCGTCAACGTCGTGCTCGATGCGCGCTATGACATAGTCGGCGATCCCGATCTCGTGCCGATCGGCCTGCCAGCCTATGACGACGAAGGCGAGGAGATGGAAGATACGCTCTTCGATGCTATCGTCAGCGCCATCGAAAGCATTCCGCGCGCGCGCCGCAAGGATCTCAACGTGCTGCAGGAGGCCGTTCGTCGCGCGGTGCGGGCAGCGGCAAACCAGGGCTGGGGCAAGAAGCCTCTCGTCACGGTCTTCGTAACCCGTACGGGCAGCTGAGTTCGACCGGTGGATCGGGGAGGAGAGAACCATGTTGGGACGCATCAATCACATCGCGATCGTCGTTCCCGATATCGCTGCGGCTTCCAGAGCCTATCGCGAAACGCTCGGCGCTATCGTATCTCCGCCGCAGGAACTGCCGGAGCATGGCGTCACCGTCGTCTTCGTTGAGCTGCCGAACAGCAAGGTCGAGCTGCTTGAACCGCTGGGCGAAACCTCGCCGATTGCTTCCTTCCTCGCCAAGAACCCGGATGGCGGCATGCACCATATCTGCTACGAGGTTGCGGATATCCTCGCGTCACGCGATCAACTCATCGCCAAGGGCGCCCGCGTGCTCGGTAACGGCGAGCCGAAGATCGGCGCGCATGGCAAGCCGGTGCTCTTCCTGCATCCCAAGGATTTCTTCGGCACGCTCATCGAGCTTGAGCAGGTGTGACACCGCAGCTTGAGGCGAGTGTGACATTAAAACGCTGATCGGCGCTTTGAAAGACGACTGCTTTGCCCCTATAAGCAGCTTGGAAGAGGAAGAGGCGATAAACTCGTCTCGAAGGGAGTATAATGGCACAGCAAATCGTCGCCGGTTTCGCCGTCTATTTCGTCATCTGGTGGATTACGCTTTTCGCCGTTCTGCCTTTCGGTCTGCGAACCCAGGCTGAGGATGAACATGTGATCCTTGGCACGGTCGAAAGCGCGCCGACGAAATTCCGTGCATGGCGGGTCGTGCTGGTCACGACGCTGGTATCGGCTCTTATCTATGGCACCTGGTATATCGCCTCGCGCTACTTCGGCCTGAGTATAGATTCCATCCCCCAGATCGTTCCAAGCTACAAATGATCTACGAAAATCGTAGATGAAAGGTGCCTGAAATGTGGCGCCTTGCGATCGCCATCAATTTGTCACACGCCTGTCATGAGGGTGGCGCAAAGAATTTACAGCTTGTGTATATTATTTCAGCAGAAGAGCGAACCAAAGGTTCCGGGCAGGCCAGGGGATGTTGAGGCGCTGAGAAAGCAAAAAAAAAAAACAAGGCTATAAGCCTTGTTTTAAAGTATCGCGTGATCCTTATCCGTTACCGGGGCAGCGAACGAGCGCGCCTAAGATCTGATCCTCCCAAGACTTGACCGCGAAACGGCAAGAATTTAGCCTTCCTGCCTCTTTTGTGAGCTAAAATTAGCTCAAACATTGAGCTTTGTCATCCTTTTTTTTGCTTTTTTGCTACAACCGCGCAGAATTTTTCTGTTGACGAATTTCCGTCGTAAATCCTTATAAACGTGCGCTTTTTCGAAACATCGAAAATAGGCTCTATCCCCTGTATTCTCGGGCTTTTGTCAAATTCTTCTATTGAAGAATGCGGGTTTCCTTCCTGCGCCGAAGCAGTTATGAACTGCCTCCAGTACATAATTTGCTAACGATTCCGCCCTCCGTGGAACGTCAAACCATCTGGAACAAGCGTCATGCGTCTGTCTCGTTACTTCATGCCCATCCTGAAGGAAAATCCCAAGGAGGCTGAAATTGTTTCCCATCGGCTTATGCTGCGCACCGGTATGATCCGTCAGCAGTCGCAAGGCATCTATTCCTGGCTGCCATTGGGCAAACGCGTGCTGGATAAGGTCAACAAGATCATCCGCGAGGAACAGAACCGTTCCGGCGCCATCGAACTGTCGATGCCGACACTGCAGTCGGCTGAGCTCTGGCAGGAAAGCGGTCGCTATGATGCCTACGGCAAGGAGATGCTGCGCATTAAGGACCGGCAGGATCGGCCCATGCTCTATGGTCCGACCAATGAAGAGATGGTCACCGACATCTTCCGGTCTTACATCAAGTCCTACAAGGACTTGCCGCTGAACCTTTATCATATTCAGCTGAAGTTCCGTGACGAGATTCGTCCGCGCTTCGGCACGATGCGCTCGCGCGAATTCATGATGAAGGATGCCTATTCCTTCGATCTGACGCAGGAGGGTGCTGTCCATTCTTACAACAAGATGTTCGCGACTTATCTGCGCACCTTCACTCGTCTTGGTCTGAGGGCGATCCCCATGCGTGCCGATACCGGCCCGATCGGCGGCAATCTCAGCCACGAATTCATCATTCTCGCCGACACCGGCGAGTCGGAAGTCTTCTGCCACAAGGATTTCGTCAATTTCGACATTCCGGGCGAGGACACGAATTTCGATGATGTCGCCGGCCTGAAGAGCATTTTCGACAAGTGGACCTCGGTCTACGCCGCCACCTCGGAAATGCACGACGAAGCCGCCTTCAACGCGATCCCTGAAGGTGACCGCCTGTCGGCGCGCGGCATTGAGGTCGGCCACATCTTCTATTTCGGTACGAAATATTCCGAGCCGATGGGTGCCAAGGTGCAGGGTCCGGACGGCAAGGAACATGCTGTCCACATGGGATCTTACGGTATCGGCCCCACACGCCTTGTTCCCGCCATCATCGAAGCATCGCATGATGAGAACGGAATCATCTGGCCGGCTTCGGTCGCTCCGTTTGACGTCGTGGTGATCAACATGAAGGCCGGGGATCAAGCGTGTGACGAGGCTTGCGAAACCGTCTATGCCGCGCTGTCGAGGGCCGGCAAGGATGTGCTGTACGACGATCGCGACGAGCGCGCCGGAACGAAGTTCGCAACGGCTGATCTGATCGGCGTGCCCGTGCAGATTATCGTCGGACCGCGTTCGATCGCGAGCGGCGAAGTGGAAGTGAAGGACCGCAAGACCGGCGCTCGCGAGACGATGACGGTCGAGGCAGCGATCAATCGGCTGGCAGGCTGATTGACGATACTAAAGGATGGAAGGCGAATGGCGGTGAGCGCGGCAGTGGAACAGCAGGAAAATTCGTTCAAGGCCGGCCCATCGTCTCGCCCGTTTTCCGGTTTCGAACGGCTTGTGGCTTGGCGCTATCTGCGTTCCCGGCGCAAGGAAGCCTCGATCTCGGTCATTGCCGGCTTCTCGCTGGTCGGCATCATGCTCGGCGTTGCGGCGCTGATCATCGTCATGGCCGTGATGAACGGTTTCCGCGCCGAGCTCTTCAAGCAGATCCTCGGCTTCAATGGTCATGTCGTTGTTCAGCCGATCGATTCGCCGCTGAACGATTATGCCGATCTGGCGAAGAAATTTTCCGCAGTTCCCGGTGTCACGATGGCCTTGCCGCTTGTCGAGGGCGAAACGCTCGCCTCCGGTCGCGGCGGCTCCGGCACCGGTGCACTGGTGCGCGGCATCCGCTCGGAGGATCTGACCAAGCTCAAATCGGTTTCCGATCATATCGTCTCTGGCGACATGGTCGGTTTTGCTGCCGGGCAGGGCGTTTTGGTTGGCAGCCGGCTGGCGCGGCAATTGGGTCTGACGGTCGGCGATCAGATCACGCTCACGGCGCCGGATGGCGACGTCACGCCCTTTGGTGTCAATCCGCGCGTCAAAGCCTACACGATCTCCGGCATCTTCGAAGTCGGCATGTCGGAATATGATTCCTCCGTTGTCTTCATGCCGCTCGAGGAAGCGCAAGTCTTCTTCAATGCTGAGGGCATCGTCGAGAAGATCGAGCTCTTTATCACCAATCCCGATGATGTCGACGATCTCAGACCGAAGATCGAGGAAGCGGCCGGGCGGCAGATCTTCCTGACGGACTGGCGGCAGGTCAATGCCACGTTCTTCTCAGCTCTGCAGGTCGAGCGCAATACGATGTTCATGATCCTGACGCTGATCGTTCTTGTCGCCGCGCTGAACATTATTTCGGGCCTGATCATGCTGGTGAAGGACAAGGGTAGCGATATCGCCATCCTGCGCACCATGGGCGCGACGTCGGGCGCGATCATGCGCATCTTCTTCATGACGGGAGCGGCGATCGGCGTCGTCGGCACGCTTGCTGGCGTCATACTCGGCGTCCTGGTCTGCCTGAACATCGAGTCTATCCGCCAGTTCTTCTCCTGGATTTCGGGCACCGTGATCTTCAATCCGGAAGTCTATTTCCTTAGCAAATTGCCGGCCCAGATGAATATCGGTGAGACCATCTCCGTTATCGTGATGGCGCTCACCTTGTCCTTCCTTGCCACCATCTTTCCGGCCTGGCGTGCCTCGCGGCTCGATCCGGTGCAGGCGCTGCGCTACGAATAAGGATACCGCATTTGATGAAACGCAACGTCGTTCTCCAGCTTTCGGGCGTGGAGCGTCATTACGGGCAGGGGGAGACGCGTCTGTCGATCCTGAAGGGGGCCGATTTCACCTTGCGCAGCGGCGAGATGGTGGCGCTTGTCGCCCCGTCAGGTACGGGCAAATCGACGCTTCTGCACGTCGCCGGCCTGCTGGAACACCCCGATGGCGGCGAGGTACTCGTCAATGGCCAGGCCTGCGAAGCCTTGCCCGACGACAAGCGTACGGCTGTCCGCCGCAGCGAGATCGGCTTCGTCTACCAGTTTCATCACCTGCTGCCCGAATTTTCGGCGCTTGAGAACATCATGATGCCGCAGCTCATCTCCGGCCTTTCGCGCAAGGATGCGAGTGCGCGTGCCGCTCAGCTTCTCGACTACATGCGTATCGGTCATCGGGCCGATCACCGCCCGGCCGAACTCTCCGGCGGCGAGCAGCAGCGCGTCGCGATCGCCCGCGCCGTCGCCAACGCCCCGCTGGTGCTTTTGGCGGACGAACCCACCGGCAATCTCGATCCGGATACCGCGCATTACGTCTTCGATGCGCTGGAAGCACTGGTGCGCCAGTCGGGCCTTGCCGCGCTGATCGCCACCCACAATCACGAGCTCGCCGCCCGCATGGATCGCCGTGTCACGCTGAGCGACGGCAAGGTGGTCGAAGTCTGATCGCTCGTTCAAGCATGCCGCGCAAAAGTGCGGAGCGGTTTTCCGACAACGACATGTGCAAAATCAAAGAGCTAAAGCATAGGAAGCGAAACTGAAAGATCGCGACGAGCTTTAGGGAACGATCAGGCCGCCGCGATAATCCAGCTCATAGGCCTTGCGGTCCTTCACCATGATAGTTTCATGGCCGGTGAAGTGGTTGCATGACCCGGTGCTGTGGTCGATATAGCGACCGTAGGCATGTTCGAATTCGAAGCCGCCGAGAAAGCGCTTTTCATCAAGATAGAGGCGCAGCAATGCTGCCTTGATGACCATACCAGCGCGCCTCCCGTCGATCAGGTCGGGCTCGACGATATGGCCGAAATAATTCATGGCCCAGACCGGCTCGCCATCGTGCCAGACAAGCTCCTGTCCGGCAAAATCGGTCCCGCCGAAATAGCTGTCGAGATAACGCCAGCGGCCACTTGCATAGCCGATGTCGTGCGACCCGTTGCGGCAGGATGGCAGTCTCTCTCCATCGCCGACATAGGTTTCCGCCTTAGCGGTGACAATGAAATCGTTCAGCTCGGCAAGATCCGGCATGACCCTCTCCAGTGGTGAGCTGGCAAGATGCCACCGGGTCGGTAATTTGTAAAGAACAAAAAGAGAACATTCGTGATTATTGGCCGTTTCCGCAGGCCTTCTGACCGATATCGTCCTGCCAGTCCTGGATACTGACAGTCTTGGCATCAGCCTTCAACGTCTTGCCGTCCTTGGTCACTTTTCCGGTCAGCACATTGTAGTCACAGCTGTGGCTGTTATCCGGTTCGAGCGTATCACGGGAGTCGTAGGTGTAGCCGGCAACCACGAAACTGTTGCTGCGATAGGCAAGTGTCAACGTCTGGTGCCAGCGATCACGTCCGATGGCATCATTCTGCGAGGTGATCGCGATTGAGCCGTTCGGCAGCGCGGAGATCGATGGCTCCTGGCCGTAGACGCCGTCCGGTGCGGCTCTGCCCCATATCTTATCCGGTGCGCTTGCGGCTAGCTGCAGTAAAGAATGTTCTCGGTCGCGTAGATAGATATAGATGCCGATGGAAGTGTCAGCCTCATCGCCCGGGGCGGGTGCGACCAGAAGAGCAAGGTCCGCACCGCCGTCCTTGTTCCAGTCACCGGTCGCGGCATCGACGATGCGGTTTGGTGCGATGGCGTCCTCGGCATGGACGGCGGTTGCAAGCGATAGAAGAATGAGAACGCAGCCAAGTGATTTCATCGTGATCTCCCTGTTTGCCTTTGCATAGCCTCGGCTTGCCTCGGCGTCCATCGGAGGGCTGAAAAGCCGCGCGATGAAATTTATTGATGCTTCTATTGACTCCTGAACAAAAATGGAACAAAAAAGAAACATAACGAGTAAGGAGCGCGTAGATGACCGATATTATTCGAGACGTTGCAGCATTCACTTCCATCGTCATGTTTGTTGCCAGCTTCTCCCTGATCATGATGGCGATGTAAGTTTTATCCCCCGTTTGCACATGCTGTTCCCATATTTGATGGGGGCAACTTATGGACTTTATGACCCGCAATGCCGAGAATGTCACCGATTCATGTGAGCATGCGGAAGGGTTCGAAATGGCGGATGTGGGTGGCAGCGGCGCGGCAACGCCGGTCGGCGAAATGCCGGAATTCGTGCACCTCAGGGTTCACTCCGCCTATTCTCTGCTAGAGGGCGCATTGCCGCTCAAGAAGATATTGGCCAAGGCTGCCGGCGACAGCCAGCCGGCCATCGCGATTGCCGATACCAATAATCTCTTCGTTGCGCTGGAGTTCTCGCAAAAGGCGATAGACGAAGGGTTGCAGCCGATCATCGGCTGCCAGGTGTCGATCGATATGGAAGATGGCGGCGAGGGCGAGAAGCGCGGGCCGCAGCAGGCTTTGGCAAAGCTGCCGTCCATCGTGCTGCTCGCCGCGACCGAGCAGGGCTATGAACGCCTCGTCGATCTGGTCAGCCGCGCCTATCTCGGCGGCGAAGGCAATCATGCCGTTCACATCGCAGCATCATGGCTGGACGAGATCGGCACGGAAGGCATGATCGCGTTGACAGGTTCGCTGACTGGCCCGGTCGACATGGCGTTGAAGGAGGGGCATGCGCCGCAGGCGCTCTCCCGGTTGCTGGCCCTGAAGCGCCTGTTCGGCGACAGGCTCTATATCGAATTGCAGCGCCATGGCACCTATGATCGCCGTCACGAGCAGAAGATGATCTCGATGGCTTACGAGCATGAGATTCCGCTCGTTGCAACCAACGAGGCCTTTTTCCCGACGCGCGACGATTATGATGCCCATGACGCGCTGATGGCGGTCGCCCATAACGCCATCGTTTCGGACGATACCCGCTTCCGCCTGACCCCGGATCACTATCTGAAAAGCCGCGCCGATATGGCGAAGCTTTTCGCCAATCTGCCGGAGGCGCTGGAACACACCGTCGAGATCGCCCGCCGCTGCTCCTTCATCCTGAAGACGCGCAAGCCCATCCTGCCGCGTTTCACCGGCGCCACCGACGATGCGGAGGAGGCCGAATGTGCGGAATCGGCAGAATTGCGCGCCCAGGCGGTCGAAGGGCTCGACCAGCGTCTTGCCTCGCTCGGCATGGCGCCCGGCTATGAGGAGAAGGAATACCGCGACCGGCTGGAGTTCGAGCTCAGTGTCATCGAGCGCATGAAATTCCCCGGCTACTTCCTGATTGTTGCCGACTTCATCAAGTGGGCCAAGCGCCACGATATCCCCGTCGGCCCCGGCCGCGGTTCCGGTGCAGGCTCGCTGGTTGCCTATGCGTTGACGATCACCGATGTCGATCCGCTGCGCTTCTCGCTGCTGTTCGAGCGCTTCCTCAATCCGGAACGCGTCTCGATGCCGGACTTCGACATCGACTTCTGCCAGGATCGGCGCGAAGAGGTGATCCGCTATGTGCAGGCCAAGTATGGTCGCGAGCAGGTGGCGCAGATCATCACCTTCGGATCGCTGCAGGCGCGCGCCGCCTTGCGTGACGTTGGCCGCGTGCTGGAAATGCCCTATGGCCAGGTCGACAAGATCTGCAAGCTGGTGCCGAACAACCCCGCCAATCCGACGCCGCTCAGCAAGGCGATCGAAGAGGAGCCGCGCCTGCAGGAGGAAGCGGACAAGGAACCGGTCGTTGCCCGTCTACTTGACATTGCCCAGAAGATCGAAGGCCTTTACCGCCACGCCTCGACGCACGCCGCCGGTATCGTCATCGGCGACCGGCCGCTGTCGAAGCTGGTGCCGATGTATCGCGATCCGCGCTCCGACATGCCGGTCACCCAGTTCAACATGAAATGGGTGGAGCAGGCCGGTCTGGTGAAGTTCGACTTCCTTGGCCTGAAGACGCTGACGGTGCTGAAGACCGCGGTAGATTTCGTCGCCAAACGCGGTATCAGCATCGATCTCGCCAGCATCCCGCTCGATGACAAACCGAGCTACGAGATGCTCTCGCGCGGCGAGACGGTTGGCGTGTTCCAGGTGGAAAGTGCGGGCATGCGCAAGGCGCTGATCGGCATGCGCCCCGACTGCATCGAGGATATCATCGCGTTGGTGGCGCTCTATCGTCCCGGTCCGATGGAGAATATCCCGGTCTATAATGCCCGCAAGCATGGCGAGGAAGAGATCGAGTCGATCCATCCGAAGATCGATTACCTCTTGAAGGAAACGCAGGGCGTTATCGTCTACCAGGAGCAGGTGATGCAGGTCGCCCAGGTGCTCTCGGGCTATTCGCTCGGCGAGGCTGATCTTCTGCGTCGCGCCATGGGTAAGAAGATCAAGGCCGAGATGGACCAGCAGCGCGAGCGCTTCGTCGATGGTGCCATCAGGAACGAGGTTTCGAAGGGGCAGGCCGACGTTATCTTCGATCTCCTGGCGAAGTTCGCGAATTACGGCTTCAACAAGTCGCACGCTGCTGCCTACGCCATCGTTTCCTATCAGACCGCCTATATGAAGGCGCATTATCCGGTGGAGTTCCTGGCGGCGTCGATGACGCTCGATATGTCCAACACCGAAAAGGTCAACGACTTCCGCCAGGACGCCAAGCGCCTGGGCATTGAGGTCATTGCGCCTTCGGTGCAGACCTCGTTCCGTCATTTCGAGACGGGCGACAACCGCATCTATTACGCGTTGGCCGCCATCAAGGGCGTCGGCGAATCCGCTGTCGACCATATCGTCGAGGTGCGCGGCGACCAGCCTTTCGCCGGTATCGAGGATTTCTGCCTGCGCATCGATCCCAAGCAGATCAACCGCCGCGTTCTGGAAAGCCTGATCTGCGCCGGCGCTTTCGATTGCTTCGAGATCGACCGCGCCCAGCTGATCGCCGGCCTGGACCGCATCATGGGCTATGCCCAGGTGGCGCAGGAAAACAAGCGAAGCGGTCAGCATGACATGTTCGGAAGCGCTGCGTCAGGCCCGGAAAAGATCGTGCTGCCGTCCTTCACGCCCTGGCTCGCCTCGGAGCGGCTGCTGCGTGAGTTCCAGGTGCTCGGCTTCTATCTGACGGCGCATCCGCTCGATACCTACAAGAGCGTGCTCGACAAGATGCGCGTGCAGCCCTTCGCGGATTTTTCCGCCGCGGTGAAGCAGGGCGCCAGCAACGGCCGCCTTGCCGGCACCGTCATCTCGAAGCAGGAGCGCAAGACGCGCACCGGCAACAAGATGGGCATCTTCGTCTTCTCCGATGCATCGGGGCAGTTCGAAGCCGTGCTCTTCTCGGAAACGCTGAACCAATATCGTGACGTTCTCGAAGTCGGCAAATCCTTCGTGATAACGGCCCAGGCGGATGAGCGCCCGGAAGGCATCAGCCTGCGCCTGCAGACCGCGCAGTCGCTGGAGGAGAAGTCGTTGCAGATGCAGAAGGCGCTGCGCGTCTATGTCCGCGATTCCGGACCGCTGAAGGCGGTTGCCGCGCATTTGAACGCCAAGGGCGATGGCCTCGTTTCCTTCATCGTCATCAAGGAGGAGGGGATGCGCGAGGTGGAGGTGGCCTTGCCGGAGAAATACCGCATCACGCCGGAAATCGCCGCCGCATTGCGCACGGCACCCGGCGTGATCGACGTGGAGCTCGTCTAGCCCTTTTTCCCGAGCGCGCCGTTGTTGGTGATGGTGATGAAATCGGTCTCGTTGCCGGTTTCCGGCCCGACGCCTGTATCGGAAATCGTCAGCGATGAGCCGGCCGTCAGCAGATCCTCGATGCGGTGGCGAACATCATCAGGGATGGTGATGCGGCTGAGCGCTTGTCCGGCTGCGTCGAGCGATTGCGATTGTTCCTCGCTGGTGATGCCGTATCGCTTCTTCGTCTGCTTGCTCAGATCTTCTTCCAGCGTCATGCCAAACCAGTCGGCCTTGCCGCTGATGCGATCGATCGCGTTGGCGGTGAAGAAATGCACGCCGAGTGCTTCTTGCGGCTCGGCAATGATGGCCGGTCCTTCGAAGAGCGGCTTGAAGTTCTGGCGAACCATGATCGCACCATTCGGCGGTTCGCCCTTGCCGGCGGTAGCATAAACAGCCTTCATCAGTGCGGGACTGACAAGGCCGCCCGTTGTCTTGATGTCATGCGCCTTTTTGAAGTCTTCGATCGCTTGCACTGTCGCCGGCCCGAGCATTCCGTCGGGCGTTCCGGTGATGAAGCCCATCCCGTTCAAAATGCCCTGGAGGTCGCGCACGTTTTCGCGCAGGCCGCGGCGGGTGATGAGAATGCTGAGCGGCGCGGGATCGGTCGGCGGCGCTAGAGTTTCCTGTGCCTTCGGTATCTGGATCGAGGTCACATCGTTCGTCGCGACCTGCAGGGATTGCCCCTGCGGCAGAAAGCTTGCGGTCATCGGGCGCAGTTCGATGCCGGAAAACAGCGCTGGCGGCGGTGCTGCCAGCGGCTGGAACAGCATCGAGTTTTCAAAAGGCTGCGGCACCAGCGGCTGATTGGCGATGACGACGTGCACGCCGCGCTCGGTCATCTGGTAGAGCATCTTGGCAAACGCTTTCGGCATACGCACGCAGCCATGGGATGCCGGATAGTTCGGCACCGAATTCGATTCATGCAGGGCTATGCCCGACCACGTCAGCCTTTGCATGAAGGGCATGGGAGCAGCCGAATAGAGATTGGACTCGTGATAAACCTTCTTTTCCAGAATGGAGAAGATGCCGCTCGGCGTCGTGTGGCCACGCTTGCCGGTCGAAACCTTCGAGGTCGCGATCACTTTGTCGCCATCATAGACCGCAAGCGATTGCTTATCCTTCGACACCACGATCTGCAGGGTGCGGGAATCTGGCGCAGCTAAGGCGGGGTGGGAAAGGGCGGTGGCCGACAATAGCGCGAGCCCAAGCAATAAAAATGGCTTCATAGACACAACCAAAACGCAATACTCGTTGCACCCAAGGTTAGACTTCGAAGTTTAAGGAAGACTTGCCGAAAGGCACCGCCTTGTTGCCGCTGCGAAAGCATGTGGCCGCTTTGCTACAGCCGAATACGCATCGCCGAAGCGGAGCGGTCAAACTCTGCTTCGGCGATGACTGAAAGCTTAAATTTTGAAAGGTCAGTGGACGCTGGAGGCTACCCAGTTGTGCCAGTCCTGCTCGCTGCCGTGGAAGGCGTTGAGGTCGATCCTGCCCTCGACGCCGTGCGATACGCCAGAGCCGGAATATTGCCAGAACAGCCATTTGCGGCCGGGATAGACCTTGGACGGATGTTGAGCCACGGCGCGCAGCCAGAAGGGATAGTTGAGCAGCTCGCCGCTCAGATTGTCGCGATAGAAATCCGGCGCGGTGTAGACGATCGGACGCTGACCGTAATGCTTTTCCAGCTTGTCCATGAAGACCTGCATCTTTGCGAGAACCTGCTCCCGCGAGGGACGCCGTTTGCAGCTCGATTCGCCGTTCCACTCCACGTCGATAACAGGCGGAAGAGCGCCGGCCTCCTTCGGGACGTTGCGGATGAACCAGTCAGCCTGCTCGCCAGCGGTCCGGCACCAATAGAAGAAATGATAGGCGCCGTGCTTCAGGCCGGCCTGCTGGGCGGCCCGCCAGTTCTGCTTGAACATGGGATCGAGATGGTCGCCGCCATCCGTCGCCTTGATATAGACGAAGTTTGCACCCTGCGTGCGCAGTGTGTCCCAGTCGATTTCGCCCTGCCAGCGCGAGACGTCGACGCCATGGACGGCGAGCTTCCGCGGCGAAGTGGACGCACCGAAGTTGATCGGCTTGGCATCGCGGAAGCGATGGCTGTAGATCTGCATCGGCTGCTGCCGCAGGGCGCGGGGCATTGGGTTCGAAGGCGAGAGCATGGCAAGCGGCCGTTGTAGCGGCACGGGCGTGTCGCCGTCATCGCCCTGGTCGGAAGGCATTAGCCCCTCCGGACGCAGATTCGTCGGCATAGCGACTGCGAGAGCCTGCTGACGCTCGACGCGCGAAACCGTTTCGCCGATTTCGACCGACGGCACCGGTCTACTGGTCTTTGCGATGGAGCTGGTTAGTTCTTTCGAAGGCGGGGCGGCTTGCGCGGCTTCGCGCTCACCTCGGGCGGCGCAGCCTGAGATCGTCAGGCAGGCAAGAAGAATGGTCGATACAGCCGATAGACGCATAGGAACCCGTACGCAAAACACAATCGACGACGAATACACATCGCCCGGAACTCACAGAATCTGAGTCCTAATGGAAATTTACCAAAAAAGTTTGAATCCGAGCTTTCTCGCGCAAAAGAATCGCGCGCGTAGCGCAACTATTTGCGGTGCAGTCAAATATCTCCATCCGGTGACTTATTGTAAGGCATTGTTATTTATGGCGTTTATCGCCAAACGTATAACCGGTCTCGACCGTCTTCCTGCCGAATTTTTCTTGCAGCTTGTCCATGGCTGCTTCCGCAGCGGCACGTCGCGTCGCCTGTACGTCGATGAGATCGGGTGGGTCGGCCCGCCCGGCATCGCCAAGATCGGTAACGCCGATGCCGATGAGGCGGAACTTCGTCCCGTCCGTTTCAGGCTCGAGCAACCGCAGGCCGGTGCGGAAGATCCGGTCTGCAAGCTGCGTCGGGTCCTCCAGGCGGCGATTGCGCGTGCGGATCTTGAAATCCGAGGTCTTCAACTTCAGCACGACAGTCTGGCCGGCAATGCCGGTGCGCTTCAGCCGGCGGGAAACCTTTTCGGAGAGATCGCGCAGGATCGGCACGAGATCCTCATGGCGCCAGATGTCTTCGAAGAAGGTGGTTTCGGAAGACACGCTCTTCGCAGCTTCGTTGGGATGCACGGTTCGGTCGTCGATGCCGCGCGACAGGCGGAAAAGCCGTTGGCCGATCACGCCGTAACGGCGCATGAGGTCACCTTCCTCCATGGCCTGCAATTGGCCGATGGTGCGGATGCCGTCGCTTTCGAGCGTTGCGGCGAAGGCCTTGCCGACCCCCCATATCGTCGTGACCGGCCGCGGCTCAAGGAAGGAGAGCGCCTCTTCCCGGCCGATGACGGAAAAGCCGCGCGGTTTCTGCAGGTCCGAGGCCACCTTGGCGAGAAACTTGCAATAGGAAAGGCCGACAGAAATGGTGATGCCGATTTCCTGCTCCACCCGCTTGGCGAACTTGGCGAGGATGCGAGCCGGCGGATCGTGATGGAGTCGCTGCGTTCCTTCGAGCTCGAGAAAGGCCTCGTCGATCGAAAGCGGCTGCACCAGCGGCGTCAACTCCTGCATCATGCCTCGAACCTCGCGGCCGACACGGCCGTATTTTTCCATGTTCGGGTGGATGACGACGGCCTGCGGGCAGGCTTCTAGCGCCTTGAACATCGGCATGGCGGACCGTACCCCATGGATGCGGGCGATATAGCAGGCGGTTGAGACGACGCCGCGCTTGCCGCCGCCGACGATGACGGGCTTGTCGGCCAGTTCCGGATTGTCGCGTTTTTCGATGGACGCATAGAAGGCATCGCAATCGATATGCGCCAACGTCAGCGCATAGAGCTCCCGGTGATAGACAAGGCGAGGGCTGCCGCAGCTGCGACAGCGCGCGCGCGTGGCCGATTGCTCGCTCAAGCAGTCGCGACAGAAGCCGGAGATCTTGTCGGGCGCAGGGGTCATCGAACGAGAACAAAAATTGAACATCGTCACTTTATGTTCTAAGCTCGCGAGTCTCAAGCTGGAAAACTGCCGGGGAGGCGGGAGTGCAGAATTTAATTGTGCAGCCATTGACGCCGGATCGATGGGCCGATTTCGAGACGTTGTTTGGGCCAAGCGGCGCCTGCTATGGTTGTTGGTGCACCTATTTCCGCGTCCCGACATCGCAGCGCAAGACGATGGACGCAGCAGCAAAGAAACAATTTATCGAGAAACGCATCTCGGCAGGGCCGCCGCCTGGCCTTCTCGGCTACATGGACGGCCAGCCGATTGCATGGGTGCAGGTTGGTCCGCGAACAGAGCTGCCACAATGGAATTCGCCGAAGACCGTATCGCGTCCGCTCGATCCCGCCGATGCGGAGGATAGCTCGGTTTGGGCCGTGAGCTGCTTCTTCATGAATTCGAAGGATCGCGGCAAGGGGCACAGCCACCGCATGTTGTCGGAGGCCGTGAATTTCGCCCGCGCTTCCGGGGCGCGGCTGCTGGAAGGCTGTCCGATCGAGCGGACGAAACAGTCGAAGTCCGTCGGCCTCTATGTTGGCTCGCAACGCATATTCGAGGCGGCAGGATTTTCGGAGGTTGCGAGGCGCAAGGATGGTCGGCCCTTGATGCGCCTCGTCTTCTGAAATTGGCCCGAGACTTAGCGCGCGATATGGGCCTGGATCAGCGGCGCTGCCTGGCTCCATTCGTTGGCTTCCGGGATACCCGCCGGCGCGGCTGGCGCCATGCGGTGAACGATGGAATCCGGTTTCAGATTGATGAGGAGGCATTCCGGAACATGCTCGCTGACCGAATGCAGATTATGGGCCATGTCGTCGACGAAGGCGACCGGCATCATGCGCTGGCGATGCAGCGAGCGCACGATCGGCCCCTTTGGCTGCAGCGAAGCGAGCAGAGGGTAGGCAAGCTCGAGCCTGTCGAGAAGGCGGCGTCGCTGCTCCCAGAACTGCGGCGGCATCGCCGTGAGAAAAACGATGTCGGCGTCTTTCGAGAATTCATCGAGTGTGTCGACGACGCGATCGAAAGGCGTTTGCCACTGTTCCTGCGCTTCGAAGAAGGCTTCGATCAGCCGATGAACATCCTTTTCTTCCAGCGCAGAGCCATTGGCCGTGGAGACGATATTACCCGTCAGCCGGAAGGATCGCGGCAGGAATTCATAGCCTTCGGCGTCGATAAAGGTCAGGAAAGGCGCGAAGAAATGCAAGACGACGTCGTCGACATCGCAGACGATCAACGGCCGCTCCTGCAGCCGGATATGCGATACGTCGAATTCGAGCGGGGCATCCATGGTCAGTATTCTCCAGAGGCAAGGCCGGGCGGCGAAAAATGCGCCGACGCGGCGGCGACGGCCTCCGGCGCAATGCCGCTTGCCTCGCAGAAGGCCAGCAATGTCGGTTCGTGGTTCATGAGAAAGTCGAGCATGCCGGCGAGAAAGGCAGGCTCGTTGATGGCGTTGCGCACCTGCACCGGTTCTACGCCGGTCAGCGCCAGGAAGCGGCCGAACATATCCGGTTCGTTGGCCAGCCAGCCGAGTACGGCGATCGCAGTCTCTTGCGGGTCGGCCGCATTCTTCTTCGGGTTCTTGAAGTTACTTTGCATTTTGAAGGGTGAGTTACCTATTTTTCAACCAAATGCCGGTAGTTTGCGATTCAAGTATTTCTGGAATCGGTTCCTCGCGACCCTATATTTCGAGAGAATGGATGCAATACCGGATGCAGGGACAGCTTTCCATGCCTAAGCAGGTAATGATTGTAGAAGACAATGAGCTGAATATGAAGCTCTTTCGCGATCTGATCGAGGCTTCCGGCTACACGACGATCCAGACCCGTAACGGCATGGAGGCGCTCGACCTCGCGCGCAAGCATCGCCCCGATCTGATCCTCATGGACATCCAGCTGCCGGAGGTTTCCGGTCTGGAAGTCACCAAATGGCTGAAGGAAGACGACGATTTGCACGTCATTCCCGTGATCGCAGTCACGGCCTTTGCCATGAAGGGTGACGAGGAGCGCATTCGCCAGGGCGGTTGCGAGGCCTATGTCTCGAAGCCGATTTCAGTGCCGAAATTCATTGAGACCATAAAGACCTATCTGGGCGACGCCTGATGATGGGGAAGAGCTGATGACCGCACGCATCCTGGTAGTCGACGATATTCCGGCCAATGTGAAGCTTCTGGAGGCGCGGCTGCTTGCCGAATATTTCGAAGTCCTGACGGCTGAAGACGGCTTGAAGGCGCTCGCCATTTGCGCGAGCACGCAAGTCGATCTCATTCTCCTCGATATTATGATGCCCGGCATGGATGGTTTCGAGGTGTGCGAGCGGCTGAAGTCCGATCCCCGCACCACGCATATCCCTGTCGTCATGGTCACGGCGCTCGATCAGCCCGCCGACCGTGTGCGCGGCCTGAAGGCCGGTGCCGACGATTTCCTGACCAAGCCCGTCAACGACCTGCAGCTCATTTCGCGCGTCAAGAGCCTGCTTCGCCTCAAGACTTTGAGCGACGAGCTGCATATGCGCAACGAAACCGCGCGCAATTTCGGTATCGATGATCTGATGCGGGCTGGCGATGGCCGCGCCGAGGAAGCCGGCCAGGTGTTGTTGGTCGATGGCCGCGCCAATTCGCAGGAACGTATTATCCGTACGCTCAAGCCGATTGCCCAGGTCATCGCGATGTCCGATCCGCAGGCCGCTCTGTTCGAGGCCGCCGAACGGCCGTTCGAACTGGTCATCGTCAATTCGAATTTTGACGATTACGACCCACTGCGGCTCTGCTCGCAGCTTCGTTCGCTGGAGCGCACGCGTTTTCTGCCCGTGCTGCTGGTGACGGAGCAGGGGGCAGACGACATGATCGTTCGCGCGCTGGATCTTGGCGTCAACGACTATATCGTCCGGCCGATCGATCCGAACGAGCTCGTTGCTCGCTGCCTCACGCAGATACGCCGCAAACGCTACAACGATCGCCTGCGCGCCAGCGTGCAGCAGACCATCGAGCTTGCCGTCACCGATGCGCTGACAGGCCTGCATAACAGGCGCTACCTCGACAATCACCTCAAGGTGCTGTTCGATCGCTCTCTGGCGCGGGGCCGACCACTCTCGATCCTGATTACCGATATAGATCGCTTCAAGACCGTCAATGACACCCATGGCCATGATGCCGGCGATGAAGTTCTCAAGGAATTTGCCGCAAGGATCCGCTCCACGGTGCGCGGCGCTGATCTCGCATGCCGTTATGGGGGCGAGGAGTTCGTTGTGGTCATGCCGGATACGCCTGCTGATACGGCCGCCGCGGTCGCCGAACGCCTACGCGCTGTGGTAGAAAATATGCCCGTGAAATTGCGCGAGAACGGTGTTGCGCTTAACATCACCGCATCCTTCGGGATCTCGTGCCGTTTGGAGACAATCGAGACGCCGGAGCAGTTGATGAAGCAGGCGGATCTTGCGCTCTACGAGGCTAAAAGAGCAGGACGTAACAGGGTTGTAGCTTCAGCGGCCTAGGGGTGAACGGCCAAGGAATGCGACTACCCGTGAATATTGAGGGTATTTTTCAGGTTTTGAACAACAATTCAAATTTTTTTGTTCTTTATCCTGCGGGCATAACCACATAAACCCATTTTGAAGAAACGCTGCATACTTATACTTTTGAATTTGGTGGATGCCTTCGCTTTTTGAGTGCTTTTGAAATATTCTTGTTGTGTTTGCATATAGTTTTGTTTTGTTGACGGTTTGATGATGTGATGTCGGTTGGAAGGTGATGGATTAACTAAGTGTAATTTGTATATTAAAATGCTCTTTAATATCTGTATTCGATCTTTTCTACCAAGGGAGGCGTTATCACTTTATTCTTGATGGTTTCTTGAGCCTATTTCACTAAGACTATCGGACATTCCTTTCCACCAAAGTCATGAATTTTAACCATCCGAGCAGACAAGTATTTTTTATCATTAAGAATTTGTTGATTTTCTTTCGATTTCGCGCGAATTTAGTCCCGGACATGGACAACCCGCAAGGGTTTCGAGATACCCCATGATGCTCAGGTCCGCCGCATCTCCTGGGTCGTGGGGTCGGTCGGCTGGCAGGCAGAAAATAACGGTTCCTCGTGCCGTTTTGCAGGCTAGCCGGCCCCCAATTTAAAACGCCGCTCTTCGTTCATCGAAGGCGGCGTTTTTCTTTTTTGCCGAAGTGACCAGGCCATTGCTCAACTCGGGCGTTTTCCAATTGATGTTGCAAAATCGGACGCCGGTCGAGACGACGCCGACAAAACCAAAAAAGGCGCCAACCCGAGGGTTAAGCGCCTTTTTGTAACCTGAGGTTTAGGAAACTTACTTGATCTTCGTTTCCTTGAACTCGACGTGCTTCTTAGCAATCGGGTCGTACTTCGTCTTCGTCATCTTGTCCGTCATCGTACGGCTGTTCTTCGTCGTGACGTAGAAGAAACCGGTGTCGGCCGTCGACAGCAGCTTGATCTTGATGGTGGTAGCCTTGGCCATGGTCGTCCTGCCTTTAATAAAAATGAACGCCGTGGACGGCCAGTGCGGAGGTCCACGGCGAATTCTGGCGCGAAAATACAAATCGCGCCCGAAAAGTCAACCTCTGTTGCCCATGAAAAGCAGCCGTATCCCCGAAAGGAAGACATAAAGGCCGAAGAAAAAGGCCACAGCCCAGGCAAAACCGCTGGGATTGGCGAGATCCATGGCGGTGCCGATCGTGGGCGGGCCAAGAACCATGCCGACGGCGTAACAGAAAACGAAGGCTGCGTTCGCGGCCACAAGATCGACGCCGGTCAGCCGCGTGCCGAGATGGCTCAGGCCGACCGTATACATGCCGGAAACGCAGCCGCCCCAGAAGAGCAGGATGATGGCGAGAATGATCCAGTTCGATGACAGCGATGGCAGCAGCAGCGCTCCAACAAACCCGATAGTGGCCATGATCGACAGCAGCGGCCGCTTGTCGCGCATGCGATCTGCAAGCAGCCCGAGCGGAATCTGAAAGACGAAATTGCCCACACCCATGACGGTCAGCAGCAGCGCTGCCTGCGATTCGTTGAAGCCGAGGCGCGTCGCGTAGCTCGTGAAGAGCGATCCGCCGCCGACCGTCACCGCGCCGAAGACGAAGACGGCAGCCGTCGCCGTCGGCACCAGGAAGATGTAGCGCACGAAATGCAGTTCCGGCTTCTCGTCGACGATCGGGCTCTCGTTGCGGGCGATGAAGATCGGAATGGCGGCTGCCAGGATGATGCAGGCGCCGATGATGAAGGGCATCAGGCCTTCGCTACCGACGACGGAAAAGAGCAGGGGGCCGGCCGCAAAGCCGAGGGAGAAAACTGTGGAATAAAGGCCGAGCACGAAGCCGCGCTTGGAAGGCGGCGAGGCCGCATTGATCCAGAATTCCGACAGGATAAAAAGGGTCGTGGTCGCACCATGGAACACGATGCGCAGCGGAAACCACAACAGCAGGTTTTCGGCATAGTAGAAGCCGAGCGAGCTCAGTGCCGACAGGAAGACGGCCCAGATCATCGTTTGTATCACGCCGAAGCGATGAGCGAGCTTCGTGGTGATGACAGCCGCCAGCATCGAGGCGACGCCCATCATCGCGGTATTCAGCCCGATCAGGCTCGAGGGAACGCCGCGTTTTTCGAGAATGATGCTCAGAAGCGGCAGGCCCAGCCCGATGGCGATGCCGACGGCAGACACGGAGGCAATGGCTGCGACGAGCGAAGGCCAGTGAATTTCTTCGACATGGCCGGCCTTGTCGTTCGTCGGTTCAAGCATAAACAAATCCCTGGGGCATGAGGCGGGCGAATCGATCCGAATGCGGAACACAGGAAGGCACGGCTCGGCCAAATTCAGGTGACGGGTCGGCTTTCATGTGATCGGTCACACCCTCCGGAATAGTCCCTATGACGCGCGGCATGTTCAGACAAGAAATGCTGCTCATGTCAAGCGGTTGCCGGTAAAGCAATTCGCCTGAAGCACGAATAAGCAACAAAACCTCTGCAGTTTCCGATATAGAAGCGCAATGCTTGGAAACAATCTCTGCCGTCGATAGAGACCGGCGGCATGAAGCGGACAGCATGGTCACGACTTGCCGTTTCCTTGATCCCATTCCTCCGGGCTGTCGTCATGACCGCCGAAGCCATGCATGCGGAGCGCCCATTGCAGGCCGATGACGCCGCCCTTGATCGGCTGGATGATGGCAAGCGCCGCGATAATGGTGATGGGTGCCCAGATAGCGAGATGCGCCCAGAGCGGTAGCTTGAAGGTCATGTCCGTCAGCATGTAGCCGCCGACGATGAGGTGGCCGAGAACGAGGATCACCAGATAGGGTGGCAGGTCGTCGGCGCGTTGATGGGAGATATCTTCGCCGCAGACCGCACAATGGTCGACAGGTTTCAGGAAGGCGCGAAAGAGCTTGCCGGTGCCGCAGCGCGGGCAGCGGTTCAGCATGCCGCGAGTGATCGACTGTCCGAGAGGGCGTTCGTTTTCGTCTGAACCGCCGAAACGGATGGGGGAGTCGGATGGGCTGCCCGTCATGAATACGCTTCCTCCGTGCCGGCAGCCGTCCTTTATCTGCGGCCGCGCGGCGGTCTCGTGCCAGGCGCCTTGCGAGCCTGGTTCTTGTTGCGGCGGGTCGCCTTGTGGAAGGAACGAACCGCCGTCGGCATAGGCTTGCCGTCGCTCAGCATCTCGAAGCGCAGGGCTCCGGCGAGCGGAACGGCTTCCGCCAGCCTCACCGTCACATCGTCGCCGAGACGATAGCCGAGCCCCGTTCTTTCGCCTGTCAGCGCCTGATGGGCCTCGTCGTAGATGAAGTAATCGGTGCCGAGCGTAGATATAGGGATGAAACCGTCGGCGCCATAGTCCGGCAGGGTGACAAAAAGTCCCGACTTGGTGACACCGCCGACGCGTGCCTCGAATTCCGCGCCGACTCGGCCGGCGAGATGGTGCGCTATTAGCCGGTCGACAGTCTCGCGTTCGGCCGCCATGGCGCGGCGCTCGAAGGTCGAGATTTCTGCAGCGATATCATCGAGCGAGGCTTCTTCATCCGGCGTAATGCCGCCTTCGCCGAGGCCGAGCGAACCCACAAGCGCGCGATGCACGATCAGGTCGGCATAGCGGCGGATCGGCGAGGTGAAGTGTGCATATTTCATCAGGTTCAGGCCGAAATGCCCGATATTGTCGGGGCTGTAGATCGCCTGGCTCTGGGAGCGCAGCACCATTTCGTTGACCATGGTCTGATGCGCAGTGCCCTCGGCTTTCGCCAGGATGCCGTTGAAGCTGTTGGCGCGCACATTGCCGCCCTTGGCAAGCGATATGCCGAGTGTCGCCAGGAATTCGCGCAGGATCTCCTGCTTGGCGAGCGTCGGCCCGTCATGGATGCGGTAGATCAGCACCTGCTTGCGCTTCTCCAGCGTCTCGGCGGCTGCGACGTTCGCCTGGATCATCATCTCTTCGATGAGCTTGTGCGCATCGAGCCGCGGCGGAACGAAGACGCGATCGACCGTGCCATCAGGCTTCAGCAGGATCTTGCGCTCGGGCATGTCGAGCTCGAGCGGCTGGCGCCGGTCGCGGCCTTTCTTCAGAATGTCGTAGGCGTGCCAGAGGGGTTTAAGGATCGGCTCCAGCATCGGCCCGGTCTTGTCGTCGGGCTGGCCGTCGATCGCCGCCTGCGCCTGCTGGTAGGAAAGCTTGGCCGCACTCTTCATCATGACGCGATGGAAGGTGTGGCCGGCCTTGCGTCCTTCCCTGGAGAAGATCATCCGCACCGCAAGGGCCGGCCGGTCGACGCCTTCCTTCAGCGAGCAGAGATCGTTGGAGATGCGCTCGGGCAGCATCGGCACGACACGATCGGGGAAATAGACCGAATTGCCCCGCTTCAGTGCTTCGCGGTCGAGCGACGAGTTCGGACGCACATACCAGGAAACGTCGGCAATCGCGACGGTGACGATCACGCCGTCGGGATTGTCGGGCGAGGGGTCCATTTCAGCGTAGACGGCGTCGTCATGGTCCTTGGCATCGGCCGGGTCGATGGTGATGAGCGGCAGGCTGCGCCAATCCTCCCGATGCGACATGGTTGTCGGCTTGGCCGCATCGGCTTCAGCGATCACGGGAGCGGGGAAAACATGCGGAATGCCGTGCGCATGAATGGCGATCATCGAGATCGCCTTTTCCGAGGCGACGGAGCCGACGACAGACAGAACCTTGGCGCGCTGCAGGCCGAAACGGCCGAGGCGGGCGACTTCCACTTCGACGAGGTCGCCATCCTTGGCGCCGCCGGTATAATCCGGGTCGATCACCATTTCCTCTCCACGACGCTCGATCGGCATCAGCCGTCCGCCGCCGCCGGGTGTTTCGCGGAAAACGCCCATGGAGGCGCCCTGCCGCTTGTCGATGACCTTGATGATGCGGGCCGTATAGGCCGGGCCGCCGCGATCCACGGCGGAGAAAATCTTCGCAAGAATGCGGTCGCCCATGCCGGCAACCGGCGCCTTGCCCTTGCTGTTACGACCGGCGGGTGAGGAGGATTGCTTGATCATGACAGCCGGAGCGACGCCATTTTCCTCGGCCCATTCGGCGGGACGGCCGATCAGCATGCCGTCCTTGTCGCGGGTGGTGATGTCGAGAACGGCAATCGGCGGCAGTGCACCGGGGCGGATGAGCGACTTGCGGCTCTTCTGCACCATGCCTTCCTCTTCGAGCTCGCGCAGCAGTTCCTTCAGCGCGACGCGGCTCTCGCCCTTCAGACCAAAGGCCTTGGCCAGCTCGTGCTTGGATGCCTGCTGCGGATGATCGGCGATGAAACGCAGGAGCACCTCGCGCGGCGGCAACTCGCCGTGGATGATCGCCATCATCGGTTCGGCATCACCGCCTGCCTTACCGGCGCGGCCGGGTTTGCCGGAACGCCGTTCCGACGATGGAATCCTGCCGCGCGGTTCTCTGCTCACTCTGCACTCTTCTTTTTCGCTGCCGTCTTGGCCGCAGGCTTCTTTGCAGCAGCCTTCGGCTTGGCGGTGGTTTTTGTCGCTTTTGCGCCGGCGGCCGCGGTCTTTGCCTTGGCGGGCGCCTTCTTGGTGGTGCCGCCGCTCTTGCCGGCCTTGGCGGCGATCAGGGCCAGGGCCTCCTCGACGGTGATCGCTTGTGGATCCGTGCCCTTCGGCAGGGTGGCGTTGACCTTGCCCCAGTTGACGTAGGGGCCGTATTTGCCATCGCGAACGGTGATCGCACCGCCGCCATCCGGATGCTCGCCGAGCTCCTTCAGCGCCGCTGCCGTCCCGCGCGCCTTGCCACCGGCTGCCTTGCTCTGCCTTTCGGCAATCAATGTCACCGCGCGGTTGAGTCCGACCGTGAAGACGTCTTCCACGCTTTCGAGATTGGCGTAGCCACCGTCATGCAGGAGGAAGGGACCATAGCGTCCGATGCCGGAAGAGATCATCTTGCCGGTTTCGGGATGCTTGCCGATGTCGCGTGGCAGCGAGATCAGCGCCATCGCCTTTTCATAGTCGATATCTTCTGGCTTCCAGCCGCGCGGCAGCGAAGCACGCTTCGCATCCTTGCCGTCGCCGCGCTGGATATAAGGCCCGAAGCGGCCCGAACGCAGCGTCAGCTCCTCGCCGGTCACCGGATCGGCACCCAGCGCCTTCGGCTCGTTCAACCCGTTGGATTCGGCCTCCGCGCCGCCTTCGGAGGAAAGCTGGCGGGTATAGTTGCATTCCGGATAGTTCGAGCAGCCGACGAAGGCGCCGTATTTGCCGAGCTTCAGCGACAGGTTGCCTGTGCCGCAGACCTGGCAGATACGCGGATCGCTGCCGTCCTCGCGCTTCGGGAAGACGAGCGGCGCCAATGCGTCGTTCAGAGCATCGAGAACGTTGGTGACGCGCAGTTCCTTGGTGTCTTCGATCTGGGCGAAGAAATCGCGCCAGAAGTCACGCAGCACGTCCTTCCAATTCAGCTCGCCAGCGGAAATGCGGTCGAGCTTCTCTTCCAGATCGGCCGTGAAGTCATATTCGACGTATTTGGTGAAGAAGCTTTCGAGGAAGGCCGTCACCAGCCGGCCCTTGGCCTGCGGCAATAGCTTGCGCTTGTCGATGGTCACATAATCGCGGTCGCGCAGGGTGGCGAGCGTCGCGGCATAGGTGGAGGGGCGGCCGATGCCGAGCTCTTCCATCTTCTTGATCAGCGACGCCTCAGAATAGCGCGGTGGCGGTTCGGTGAAATGCTGGGTCGAATTGACCTTCTGCTTGGCGAGATTTTCGCGTGCGTTGATTTCGGGCAGACGGCCGCCTTCTTCGCTGTCGTCGCTCTGCTCGCCGTCTTCCTTCTGATCGGTATAGGCGGCGATGAAGCCATCGAAGCGGATGACGGAGCCAACGGCGCGCAGACCGGCCTTCTTGCCGGCATTGTCGGCGAGGATTTCGACGGTCGTGCGCTCGATTTCGGCCGATGCCATCTGGCTGGCGATACCGCGCTTCCAGATCAGGTCGTAAAGCTTCAGCTGGTCATCATCGAGGAACTTGCGGATGCGGTCCGGCACGCGGTCGAAATCGGTCGGGCGGATCGCTTCGTGCGCTTCCTGGGCGTTCTTTGCCTTGGTAGAGTAGAAGCGTGCCTTTTCCGGCAGGTAGCGGTCGCCGAACTGGTTGGCGATGGCGCGGCGTGCCGCATCGATCGCTTCCGGCGCCATCTGCACGCCGTCGGTACGCATATAGGTAATGAGACCGACGGTCTCGCCGCCGATGTCGACGCCTTCATAGAGCTTCTGCGCCACCTGCATGGTGCGCGAAGCCGAGAAGCCGAGCTTCGAGGACGCGGCCTGCTGCAGCGTCGATGTGGTGAAGGGCGGGCTCGGATTGCGCTTGACCGGTTTTGCCTCGACGGTGTCGACGACGTAGGCCGCACCTTCCAGCAACGCCTTCAGCTTACCGGCTTCCTCGCCGTTGCCGATGGCGCGTGGGGCCAGGCGCTTGCCATCGGCAGACACCAGGCGCGCTTCGAATTCGTCGCCGCGCGGCGTCTTCAGGATCGCAGAAAGGTTCCAGTATTCTTCGGAGATGAAGCGTTCGATCTCGGACTCGCGGTCGCAGACGAGGCGAAGCGCCACGGACTGCACGCGGCCGGCCGAGCGGGCACCCGGCAGCTTGCGCCAGAGCACCGGCGACAGGTTGAAGCCGACGAGATAGTCAAGCGCGCGGCGGGCGAGATAGGCGTCCACCAGCGGCACGTCGATGTCGCGCGGCTCAGCCATGGCGTCGAGCACGGCCTTCTTGGTGATGGCGTTGAAGACGACGCGCTTCACCGGCTTGCCGTTGATGACGCGCTTCTTGTTCAAGAGGTCGAGCACATGCCAGGAAATGGCTTCCCCCTCGCGATCCGGGTCGGTCGCGAGAATCAGGCCGTCGGAGGATTTCATCGCGTCGGCGATATCCTTGATGCGCTTTTGCGAGGCACCATCGACTTCCCACAGCATTTCGAAATCCTGGTCCGGCAGCACCGAACCATCTTTGGCGGGCAGGTCACGCACATGGCCGAAGGATGCAAGAACCTTATATCCGGGTCCCAGATATTTATTGATTGTCTTGGCCTTGGCAGGCGATTCCACCACTACAACGTTCATCATCAAGTCTCTGAATACGAGGTCGCGCCGGGATAAGGCGCGGGAGATACCGGGCTTTTCCGTCTTCCCGGCCTTCCGACATGGACAGGGAAATCGTCGCGGTCAAGAGGCGAAGGCGATTTTTGCGCTTGGCGCGACGATGCGATGCTTAGAATTGGTACGCGTGTCACAGTTTTCAATCCAGCATGGAGATAGACACCAGTCCGCCGGGATGACGATGCAGCCGGCCGGCCATGTCGAGTTCGAGAAGAACGGAGTGAACGGCCGATATAGGCAGGCCGGTATGACGCACGATGTCATCGATCTCGACCGGCGTCGGGCCGAGGGCTTCGACGATGTGGTCGCGTTCGGCATCATCGGGCGGCGTGGAGATGGGCCTGCTTTTTTCAATGGGCGGCGAGGCGGGGCGCGGGCGAAAGAGATCCGGCTCGGCGAGCGGCCGCAACGCTTCGACGACATCGTCCGGCGTCGTCACGATCATTGCGCCGTCCTTGAGCAGGCCGTTCGTCCCTTCGCAGCGCGGATCGAGCGGCGAGCCTGGAACGGCAAAGACAAGCCTACCGAATTCGGCGGCAAGACGCGCCGTAATCAGCGAACCGGAGCGGGTTGCCGCCTCGACGACCACGACGCCGAGCGAAATGCCGGCGATGAGGCGATTGCGGCGCGGAAAGTCGCGCGCTCTCGGCTCCCAGCCGAAGGGCATTTCGCTGACGGCAAGCCCGTTGCCGTCCCAGATGTCGTTGAGCAGGCCGATATTCTCGGGCGGGTAGGGCTGGTCGAGGCCACCAGCCATAGCCGCGATCGTACCGGTCGGGAGGCTGGCGCGGTGGGCGGCCGTATCGATGCCGCGTGCAAGGCCTGAAACGACGACATAGCCGGCGTCGCCGCATGTGCGAGCGATCATCGCGGTAAATTTGACGCCGCTGATCGAGGCGTTTCGCGAGCCGACCATGCCGATGGCCGGCCGTGTTACTGTGGGCATGTTGCCTTTGACGGCAAGCAGCGGCGGCGCGCCGTCGATCTCGCGGAGGGCAGGGGGATAATCCGGCTCGCCAATGCCGACAAAGCGCGCGCCGAAGCGATGTGCAGCTTCCAGCTCCCGCAGGGCGTCCCGCTCGTCAGCAATGCGAATAGCGCGCGTCGAGCCGCCACGCTGCGAAAGCTCCGGCAACGCGGCCAGAGCCGCCTCAGCCGAACCATAGTGATTGATGAGGTCGCGAAAGGTGGACGGACCGACATTGTCGGAGCGGATGAGCCTGAGCCAGGCGATCCTTTGTTTTTCGGTCAGCGCAACTCCGATCCGTCTTGCGCTGCCTGTGTCCATTATCCCTTTGCTCCGATCTTGCCTTCCGTTCCCGCGGTCAGCCGGGCGATATTGGCCCTGTGCTTGTACCAGGAGATGACGGTCATCAGCGCCATGACGGCGGCGATCTTATCGACACCCAATATCCACAATACAACCGGGATGACAAGGGTTGCAACCAGTGCGGAAAGCGAGGAGTAGCGGGTGGTAAAAGCGATCGCCAGCCAGACGATGGCGAAAATCAGTGCCATCAGCGGCGCGAGCCCGAGCAGGATTCCGAGATAGGTCGCCACTCCCTTACCGCCCTTGAAGCCGATCCAAACCGGGAAGATGTGGCCGATGAAGGCCGCGAAACCGGCGAGCACGCCGGCATCTTCGCCGAAGAAATGCGCGGTGATAAGAACAGCGGCCGTACCCTTGAAGGCATCGAGCAGCAGGGTCGCGGCGGCAAGCCCCTTGTTGCCGGTGCGCAGCACGTTCGTTGCGCCGATATTGCCCGAGCCGATGTTGCGCACGTCGCCGAGCCCGGCCATGCGGGTCAGGAGAAGGCCGAAGGGAATGGAGCCGAGCAGATAGCCGATGACGACGGCGGCCAGCGCGGTCTGCAGGGTAAGCTGCCAAGTCCAGAAATCAGCCATCACGTCTTGTTCTCCGTAAACCCTTGGGGCCGCCCTAGAGACTGTGAACCAGCGTGCCGGCGACATAGGTTGCCACCGCCCGGCCGCTCATTCTTGCATCTTCGAAGGGCGTATTCTTCGAGCGCGACAGAAGCATGTCTTTGGCGACAAGCCAAGGCTCGTCAAGATCGACAAGCGCGATATCCGCCTTGGCGCCGGGCTTCAGCGTGCCGGCGGGCAGCCCGAAGATCTGGGCCGGCCGCGTCGACAGTGCATCGACGAGCCGCATCAGGCTGACCTGACCGCTGTGACAGAGCCGGAGCGCGGCCGGAAGCAGCGTTTCGAGCCCGACGGCGCCGTCTTCCGCCTCGCCGAACGGCAGGCGCTTCGTATCGACGTCCTGCGGATCATGCGAGGAGACGATGATGTCGATCGTGCCGTCGGCCAGCGCCTCGATCATGCCTGTGCGATCATCCTCGGAGCGCAACGGCGGATAGAGCTTGAAGAAGGTCCGGTATTCACCGATGTCGTTTTCGTTGAGCGCGAGATTGTTGATCGAGATGCCGCAGGTGACCTTGGCGCCGCGCGAGCGGGCAAGGCGGATCGCCTCGGCCGATTCCGGCACCGAAATCATCGCCGCATGATAATGACTGCGCGTCAGCGTCGCGATGCGAAGGTCGCGCTCCAGCGGGATCAACTCAGCTTCCTTCGGAATGCCCGAGAGGCCGAGCCAGCTTGCAAGCAGGCCCTCGTGCATAACGCCGTTGGCGCCAAGATATTTGTCGCGTGTCTCGCAGGAAATCACCGCGCCGAATTCGCGCGCATAGGTCATCACCCGGCGCAGGACCTGGGTGTCGTGGACGCTGGAATGCGCGTCAGTGAACACGACGGCTCCGGCTTCCCGCAACAGGCCGATTTCCGTCATCTCCTCGCCGGCGAGACCCTTGGTGAGAGCCGCTGCCGGATAGACATTGACGACGGCCGTATCGCGCGCAGTCTTCCGGACGAACTCGACTAGGGCGATATCGTCGATGACCGGATCCGTGTCCGGCATCATGATGAAGGAAGTGACGCCGCCGGCCGCCGCTGTGCGGCTGGCAGAGGCGATGGTTTCGCGATGTTCGCCACCGGGTTCGCCCACATGCACGCGTGCGTCGACCAGGCCGGGGATGGCAACGAGGCCGCTGCAATCGCGAACGGTCGCGCCTTTCGGGGCTGCATGGCCCTTCGCATCCTTGCCCGAGGCAACGATCACGCCGTCTTCGACGACGATCGTACCGATCTCATCGAGATTGCGCGAGGGATCGACGATGCGGACGTTCTGGAGGACGATCGAGTTGCTCATGCGCCCACTCCCTCGGTGCGAGGCCCTTGGTTCTGCGAAACGAGCAAGGTCTCCATCACGGCCATGCGCACGGCGACGCCCATCTCGACCTGTTCGGCGATGACGCTTTGCGGGCCATCCGCCACTTCGGAAGCGATTTCCACCCCGCGGTTCATCGGACCCGGGTGCATGACGAGCGCATCCTCCTTGGCTGCCTTCAGCGTTTCGGCGTCGAGCCCGTAGAAGTGATAATATTCGCGCACCGAGGGCACGAAGGCGCCGGACATGCGCTCGCGCTGCAGACGCAGCATCATCACGACATCGGCATCCTTCAGCCCTTCCTTCATCGAATGGAAGACTTCGACACCCATGTCTGCAATGCCAGCCGGCAGCAGGGTGGCCGGTGCTACGACGCGGACGCGCGCGCCCATGGCGTTGAGAAGCAGGATATTCGAACGGGCAACGCGCGAATGCAGCACGTCGCCGCAGATCACGACGATGATGCGCGAGAGCTTGCCCTTGGCGCGGCGGATCGTCAGTGCGTCAAGCAGTGCCTGCGTCGGATGCTCGTGCTGGCCATCGCCGGCGTTGACGACCGAGCAGGAGACTTTCTGGGCCAGCAGCGCCGCAGCACCCGCGCTCGAATGGCGGATGACGAGCACGTCGGGCCGCATCGCATTCAGCGTCATCGCCGTATCGATCAGCGTCTCGCCCTTTTTGACCGAGGAGTTGCCGACCGACATGTTCATCACATCGGCACCAAGCCGTTTGCCTGCGAGCTCAAAGGAGGCTTGCGTGCGCGTCGATGCTTCGAAGAAGAGATTGATCTGCGTCAGCCCGCGAAGCGTCGACGTCTTTTTCTCGCGCTGACGGCTGATCTTGACCGCCTCGTCGGCCTTGTCGAGAAGATAGGTGATATCCTGCTCGGTGAGGCCCTTGATGCCAATGAGGTGGCGGTGGGGAAAGAAGACCATGAACCTGCCTCCGGATTTCGTCAGGCGGTCTATAAAGAGGGAGCGCCGATGGGGCAAGCGGGGGTATGTGCCGAGGCCGTTTGTTCCCCATGCAATTTCGCCCGAATTCCGCTACAGGAGCTAGGCCGGTGGGAGACGTAACTTCCAGTTTCCCTTTGCAACCTACTTGCTCTACAAGCGATTCATGACCCAACCGACCCGGACTGACGACCCCTTTGCCGACCTGAACCAGCCGAGCCTCTGGACCGGCATCAATGCCTATCGTTCCGATCCGCTGATCGTCGATCTCACCTCCGGCCTGCCGCGTTCGATACGGGAAGAGCTGGAGCAGCATGGTCGTTTCGTCACCTCGCACGAGGCACAGGAACTGGCGCGCATGGCGAACCAGGGCACGCCGCAACTGCGCACCCATGGCCCGCGCGGCGAGCGTCTCGATGTCGTCGAATTCCATCCGGCCTGGCATGCGCTGATGCGCCGCTCCATGGCGATGGGCCTGCATTCCTCGATCTGGGATGCGCAGGCTGATCCTGAGGCAAGGGGCCAGTCGCACAAGGTACGCGCCGCCCGCTTCTATCTGACCGCGCAGCTCGAATGTGGCCATCTCTGCCCGCTGACGATGACCAGCGCCTCCGTGGCCGCGATGATGGCTTCGCCGGCCGTGCAGAAGGATTGGGCGCCGAAGATCCTCTCGCGCAAATATGATTCTTCCAACAAGCCCGCCATGCAGAAGAGTGCCGTCACCATCGGCATGGGCATGACGGAAAAGCAGGGCGGCACGGATGTGCGCGCCAACAAGACGAGCGCCGACAAGGTCAGCGAAGGCATTTACAGGCTTTCGGGCCACAAATGGTTCATGTCGGCGCCGATGAGCGATGCCTTCATCATGCTCGCGCAAACCAAGGACGGCATGGGCTGCTTCCTCGTGCCGAGGCTGCTCGAGGATGGCTCGGCCAACGGCCTGCACTTCCAGCGACTGAAGGACAAGCTCGGCAATCGCTCGAACGCTTCGTCCGAAGTCGAGTTCACCGATACGTTCGGCTTCCTGCTCGGGGCGCCGGATGCCGGCATCCGCACGATCCTCGATATGGTGACGCTGACGCGGCTCGACTGCGCGCTGGCCTCCGCCGGCATCATGCGCGCCTCGCTCGCAGAAGCCGTGCACCATGCGCGCGGCCGCAGCGTCTTCGGCAAGATGCTGGTCAACCAGCCGATCATGACGCGCGTGCTCGCCGATATGGCGCTCGATGTCGCCGCAGCGACCGCGCTTGCCTTCCGCCTGGCCGAAGCCTTCGACAAGGCAAGCGGCAGCAGCGAGGATGCTGCCTATGCCCGCGTCATGACGCCGGTCGCCAAATACTGGTGCTGCAAGATCGCACCGGCGCTGATCTATGAAGCCATGGAGTGCATCGGCGGCAGCGGCTACATCGAAGAGCGCCCGATTGCCCGCCACTACCGCGAGGCCCCCGTCAACGCGATCTGGGAAGGCTCTGGCAACGTCATGGCACTCGACGTGCTGCGCGTTCTGAACCGGGGCAGGGACCTGTTTGAGACCGTCTTTGCCGGTCTTGCCCGCGATCTCGGCCCGGCCGGCAAGAAGACCATTGATGTCCTGCGGGCGGCAATGGCGCTTTGCGAGCAGGATGAGGGCGCCGCCCGCCTGCTGGTCGAGCAGATGGCGCTCGCGGCCGGTGCCGCCGAGCTTTATCGCCTGGGAGCTGGTAAGATCGCCGATGCCTTCATCGAAACCCGACTTGCGGGTGGCTGGCGCGCCACATACGGCATGCTCGATTCGCGCTTCGATGCCAGCTACATCGTTGATCTATTGTATCCTCCGGCCACGTAAGCATGGTTTCCATTCGCACTGTTCGGCCAGAGGATATCGATCAGCTCTATGCGATTTCGCTCGCAACGGGCGACGCGGGCAAGGATGCAGCTCCGCTTCACCGCGACGGCCGGCTCATTGGGCATATCTATTCCGCGCCCTACGCTAGGCTTCACCCAGAGCTGGTGTTCGTTGCGGAAGATGACGAGGGCGTTTTCGGCTATATCTCAGGTGCCTTCGATACCGCGGCCTTCGAGGAGCGTCTGGAACGCGAATGGTGGCCGCATCTGCGACAGATCTACGCGGATCCGCAGGGCGATCCGGCGCTATGGGACGCCGATCAGAAGAGGATATCGGCGATCTTCCGTCCAAAAGAGGCACCTGCTGTTCTTTTCGGACAATTCCCAGCACATATTCATATGAATCTGCTGCCGAGGGCTCAGGGAAGAGGCATCGGCTCGGCATTGTTGGATCGCTGGATCGAGAATGCCCGCGCCAACGGCGTCAGGGGTATTCATCTCGGCGCCAATGTCGGCAATCATCGTGGCATCCGATTCTGGTCGTCGCGCGGCTTCGTGCCTGTCGAATTGCCGCCCGGTCTCGCATCGGAAACGACCGTCTGGTTCGGCCAGTCACTCTAATCTGTGGATTTGCCGGTTTGGGCGATATCGGCATCAGCAGTTCGGTTGTTCCCGTCGACATGGCTTGCTATTCACCGATCGGTGACAGATTGGAGTCGAGTCGATGGCCGGTGCAAATGCTGCCGTTAAAATCCCAGTGGAAATGCCCGCCGTGGAAAAGCGCGTGCGTAACCGCGCCGCGACCCAGCAGGCGATCCTCGATGCTGCCAAGCGGCTTTTGGCGGAGGAGGGGTTCCAGAATTTCGGCATCAATGCGGTCGCCCGCGGTGCCGGCTGCGACAAGCAGCTGATCTATCGCTATTACGGCGGCCTCAATGGCCTCGTCGAAGCCATCGGCACCGATCTCGGCAGCTGGGTCAACGATCGCATTCCGGACGACACTGGCGGTATGTTCCTTCTGACCTATGGTGATCTGATGGAGCGGCTTTCCATGCTGTTCCTCGACGCCTTGCGGGCCGATCCGCTGATGCGCCGCATCGTCGCCTGGGAAGTCTCCGAAAACAGCGAGCAGGTCCGTCGCCTGTCGGAGGCGCGCTCCAAGGCGCTTGCCGGCTGGATCGAACGCATGCGCGGCTCGCTGGTGCCGCCCAAGGGCGTCGATGCCCAGGCGGTCAACGCCATGATCTTTGCGGCCATCCAGCACATCGTGCTGGCCGCCGCCGTCAGCGACCAATGCGCCGGGCTCACCCTGAAAAACAGCAAGGATTGGGAGAAGGCGGCAACGGCCCTGAAGCGGATCGTGCGCGGCGTCTACGGCTGATATCGGCCTCGAAGAAGGGGATATCCACAAGCCCGCGGCACCGTTAACCTTAACAAATGGTTTACGTTGCGCCGCAACGGTTAACTCGTCACTGTGAAGGGACGAATAGTTAACCATCAAGCGTGCAGCCATGGGGTTGAGACCCGCTAAATTAGTGTTTCTCGTTACGGCGGTGATGTTCTTCGCCGTGCTCGCACTAGATATAACGCTGCCCGCGATGGTGTTGAGCACGATGGCGCTGTCGAACTGGCTCGTCCTTTCGGCTGGCACGACGCAATTTCAGCGTCGAAGAGGTACCGCATGAAGTGGTTGTTGATTTGCTGGGCCGGTCCAGTCTCGTTTCTCGGGGCGTGGTATTATCTGTCGTACTACGACATGAGCTTTGGCATCTTCATGCTGACGCGGCAGGCGCATGATCTGGTGTTCGACATTTACGGCAAGATCCTCGGCATTCCGCCGGAAACCATCCCGCCGCTGGTGGCACGTGCCATCGCCTTCGACAGCCTGCTCGTCTTCGCGATCTACGGCTTCCGCCGCCGCGCCGCTATCATGCAGTGGTGGCGCGGCCGTCAGGCGTCGAGATCGGGCAAGGTCGCTCTTGCGAGCGCCGACAGCCTGTCCAAAGCTCCCTGAAGAATGAAGCTTGCCGCCGCCGAGTCGATTCGCTCGGCGCGCTTGGCACGCGAGACATCCATTTCCAGCAGCGCCCGCTCGGCCGCAACGGTCGAAAGCCGCTCGTCCCAGAAGACGAAGGGCAGGGCGGTCTTTTCCGACATGCTGCGCACGAAGGCACGTGTGGCCTGCACGCGCGGCCCGGCCGAGCCATCCATGTTCATCGGCAGCCCGATGACGAAGGCCGCGACCTTTTCCTTCTCGGCAAAGGCGAGCAAGGTTTCGGCATCCTGAGTGAATTTCACGCGCTTGAGGACCGGGCGCGGCGTGGCAAAGCGTCGCCCGAGATCGGACATCGCCAGCCCGATCGTCTTCGTGCCGAGATCGAGACCGGCAATCGGCTGGCCGGGCAGGAGCATCACGGCTAGGTCTTCGATGGTCAGCGTCGTCATCGGGGTCTCGCTCTCGTCAAAACAAATTGAAGTCAAGGCCGCTTTTCTTTGTCGCGGTTTGGGATATGTCCTAGAGCATTTCCAGCAAACGCGCACAGCGGTTTTGCGTGCGGAAATGCGTAAGAGCAAATAGAAGGAGCGTTTCCACCGGAAATGCTCCTGACACCAGCCTTACATTTCAAATCAAGTCATAAGGAGAAATCCAATGAAGATCACCTGGCTCGGCCATTCTGCTTTTCGCATTGAAACGGCCACGGCAAAAATATTGATCGATCCGTTCCTCACCTACAATTCCTCCTTTGCTGCCGCCGGCCTCAACATCAAGGATGCCGCCGCCGGCGTGACCCATATCCTGCTGACGCACGGCCATGCCGACCATGTCGGCGACACCGTGCAGATCGCCAAGGATACCGGCGCGGTCGTTCTCGCCAATGCGGACCTCGCATCCTGGCTCGGCACAAAGGGCGTCGAAAAGCTCGAAATGGGCAATACCGGCGGCACCGTCGGTCTCGGCGGCTTCTCGGCCACTTTCACCAATGCTCTGCACTCTTCTGCCCAGATCACCGAGGACGGCGTTTCCCACGCGCTCGGCAACCCGAACGGCCTGATGCTGCATTTCGACGACGAGCCGACGCTGTTCCACATGGGCGATACCGACATTTTCTCGGATATGGCCCTCATCAACGAGCTGCATCAGCCCGATATCGGCATCCTGCCGATCGGCGACCGCTTCACCATGGGCGGCGCCGTCGCGGCACTGGCCTGCCAGCGCTTCTTCAACTTCAAGACCGCCATCCCCTGCCACTACGGCACCTTCCCGATCATCGACCAGACCCCGGAAAAGTTCATCGCCGGCATGGAAGGTTCAAAGACCGCGGTTGCCGCGCCTAAGGTGGGCGAGAGCGTTTCTGCCTGACGATACCCGTTGCGTATGGCGGACATGGCCTTTATAGCGATAGGAAAAATCCTATCCGGAGAATGCCATGTCCGTCGATCTCGCCACCGTCAAACGCGTCGCCCATCTTGCCCGCATCGCCGTCAATGAAGACGAAGCGCAGCGGATGATGGGCGAGCTGAACGGCATTCTGGGCTTCGTCGAGCAACTCTCCGAAGTGAATGTCGATGGCGTAGAAGCCATGACGTCGGTCACGCCGATGGCAATGAAGAAGCGCACCGACGAGGTGACCGACGGCAACAAGGCCGCCGACATCGTCGCCAATGCGCCGAATACCGATCAGAATTTCTTCCTGGTGCCTAAAGTCGTCGAATAACGGTTCCTTCGAGCCTTTCCGACCCGTTGCCCAATTCCAGATCTGAAGCGAAACAAAATGAGCGAACTGACCAGCCTGACCATTGCCGAAGCCCGCAACAAGCTGCGCGCCAAGCAGATTACCGCTACCGAACTGACCGAGGCCTATATCTCGGCGATCGATGCGGCCAATGGTCAGATCAACGCCTATATCGCCGTGACGCCCGACAAGGCGCGCGAGATGGCCAAGGCCTCGGATGCACGCCTCGCCGCCGGCAATGCCGGCGCGCTCGAAGGCATCCCGCTCGGCATCAAGGATCTGTTCGGCACCGAAGGCATCCACACCCAGGCCTGCAGCCACATTCTGGACGGCTTCAAGCCGCGCTATGAATCGACTGTCACGCAGAACCTCTGGAACGACGGCGCCGTCATGCTGGGCAAGCTCAACATGGACGAATTCGCCATGGGTTCCTCCAACGAGAGCTCCTATTACGGTCCGGTCATCAACCCCTGGCGTGCCGAGGGTTCCAACCAACAGCTGGTTCCGGGCGGCTCGTCGGGCGGCTCGGCAGCGGCCGTTGCCGCGCATCTCTGCGCCGGCGCGACTGCTACGGATACCGGCGGCTCCATCCGCCAGCCGGCCGCCTTCACCGGCACCGTCGGCATCAAGCCGACCTATGGCCGCTGCTCGCGCTGGGGCATCGTTGCCTTCGCCTCGTCGCTCGACCAGGCCGGGCCGATCGCCCGCGACGTGCGCGACGCCGCCATCCTCTTGAAGTCGATGGCAAGCGTTGATGCCAAGGACACGACCTCGGTCGATCTGCCGGTGCCGGACTACGAAGCCTCGCTCGGCCAGTCGCTGAAGGGCATGAAGATCGGCATCCCGAACGAATACCGCGTCGACGGCATGCCGGAAGAGATCGAGACGCTCTGGCAGCAGGGCATTGCCTGGCTGAAGGATGCCGGCGCTGAGATCGTCAACATCTCACTGCCGCACACGAAATATGCGCTGCCGGCCTACTACATCGTCGCTCCGGCCGAGGCTTCCTCGAACCTCGCCCGCTACGACGGCGTTCGCTATGGCCTGCGCGTCGACGGCAAGGATATCGTCGACATGTATGAAAAGACGCGCGCTGCCGGCTTCGGCCAGGAAGTGAAGCGCCGCATCATGATCGGCACCTATGTTCTCTCGGCCGGCTATTACGACGCTTATTACCTGCGCGCCCAGAAGGTTCGCACGCTGATCAAGCGCGACTTCGAACTGGCCTTCAACGCCGGCGTCGACGCGATCCTGACGCCCGCCACGCCGTCCTCGGCCTTCGGCATTGCTGATGAGGACCTCGCGTCCGATCCGGTGAAGATGTACCTGAACGACATCTTCACGGTGACGGTCAATATGGCTGGCCTGCCGGGCATTGCCGTTCCCGCCGGCCTCGACCCGAAGGGCCTGCCGCTCGGCCTGCAGCTCATCGGCAAGCCGTTCGAAGAAGAAACCCTCTTCAAGACTGCCCACGTCATCGAACAGGCCGCCGGCAAGTTCACGCCGGCGAAGTGGTGGTAAACACCGCCTCTTTCTGACCGCGCCGAGCAAGCAATCGGCGCGGTTATTCTTGAGTAAGTTGCACATCAATAAGTCGTGTTATAATTGCAACAACACGCGTGCATAAGCGTGCGCCCACATTTCTCCACCTTGAAACGATTCTAAACTGGAGCTATACGCGCCTTCCCGGTCGTCGTGCCGATGCGAGCGTTGATGGTTGGAGTTCCAAAGCTCCTCCCGTGCAGGCGGTTTGCCGTTCTGTATACGAATGCCGTGTCGGGAGACGGGAAGGTTCTTGGAGTATAGCTCAGTTAGGTAGAGCGCCGGACGTTCGTCCGGAGGTCGTGGGTTCGAATCCCGCTGCACCAGCCAAATGGATAGCTCAGCTAGGTAGAGCATCAGATTCCTAATCTGATTGTCGAAGGTTCGAATCCTTTTCCAACCGCCGGTCGAAAGGCCGGCACCAGCCCGCGAAGCTGTTTACCAATGACGGTCCGGGGACCGGAATGCGCAAGTTCGGATATCCGCGCGATCTCAAGGGATTGCCTGGATGGAAAGACGAACGCCGGGATTATGGGCTCGATTGGCGTTGAAGATTTCGCCGTGCCCCGGCCAGCAAGGAGTAAGTCCTCCGAAGTCGCCGGGATACCGCGCGATCCGCTCTTCGCTAATCCGCCCGTCGTCGCTGCCACCGGTCTCCGGATCTCGATGATCGGCACATGAAACGAAACACGAAAGGAACATCGGTCTATGACGTAGCGCATGCCGAAGGAGTATGAACAATGATGATATTTCTCGATAAGATCTTGGGACGCAAGCGCGTCCTCGTAAAGGAAAACGAACGTCTGCTCGCCCTGTATAAGGGTGCGATCCTGGGCATTTTCGGGCCGGGTCAGCACGTGTTGCCGAACCGCGATAATAGCCTTGACATTTTCCGCTATGACTTGACCAATCCGATTTTCGCGTCGGTCTACGAGAAGGCGTTGTTCGAAAAGCTCCCGGAGGTTGCCGAGCATCATTTGACCGTATTCCGTACCGATGTCGGCCAGGTTGCCGTCATCGAGCGCGATGGCGCAATCTACGCCACACTTGGTCCGAGCCAGAAGCTTGTTGTCTGGAAGGAAGCAGGCCCGTGGAAGGAAATAGGTGTCGATACCGCGGACGAACTTTCCGTTGATCGCGTTCTGGCGCGTCGCCTTGGGCTGGCGCGGAAGCACGAGTTCATCGCGAGCTACGCCGTGCTCGAAGGGCAGGTAGGTCTGCTGTTCGTCGATGGCATCTATCTGCGGACGCTTGAGCCGGGCGTGCATGCTTTCTGGAACGTCGGCAAGGCTCTGCAGGTCAAGATCGTCGACCTGAAGCGTCAGTCGCTTGATGTTGCCGGGCAGGAACTCCTGACGAAGGATCGCGTGACGATCCGTGTCAACATCTCGGCGGACTACCGCGTGGTCGATCCGGTCAAGGCCGTTGGCTCCGTCAAGGATTTCGCGGATGCGCTCTATCGTGCGCTGCAACTGGCATTCCGCCGGACGCTCGGCACGATGACGTTGGACCAGATTCTGGAGCGCCGTGTCTCCATCAATGCTGAAGCGGCCGAAAAGGTACGCGAGGACATGATGGCGATCGGTGTGGATATCTCTGATATCGAGCTGAAGGATGTCATCCTGCCGGGCGATATGCGTGAGATCCTGAACCAGGTGGTCGCGGCCGAAAAGCAGGCGGAAGCCAATGTGATCCGCCGCCGTGAGGAAACGAACGCGACGCGTTCGCTGCTAAACACGGCCAAGGTCATGGCTGAGCATCCGGTGATGCTGCGTCTGAAGGAACTCGAGGCTCTGGAATCAATCGCCGGCAAGGTGGATAACCTGACGATCCACAACGGCACGAGCGGCTTGATGAACGATCTCGTCAAGCTTCGCGACGTTTGACGCAAATTGTGAGGAGGGCCGTCCGGAAATCCGGACGGCCCTTTTTCACATGCCAATATTCCGCCCAGTCGCCATCACATTTTGGACCGAAATACGATCATAAATTGCAGCGAGCCGCTTGGTCTCCTCCTCTGCAACCGAATCGGAAGGTCTCTTCATGCTCAAGCAAGTCACGACGATCCTGCTCCTCAGCGTGTCATGCCCAGCGATCTCGCTGGCGGCCGATAATGGGGCCATTCGATCCATTATCCTGTCCTCGGGCGGTCTGGCCCAGGTTTCGCGCTCGGCGGACATCAATACCGACGGCGTGATCCGGATCGAGGTTCCCCTTGATCAGGTCGATGACATCCTGAAGAGCCTCGTGGTCAACGGATCTGCAGGTTCTGTGGCCGGCATGTCGCTGGCGGGGCCGCGGCCGTTGCAGGAAACCTTCAAGGGCCTGCCGTTCAGTCTGGAAGCGCTCTCATCCGTGCCGTCGCTTCTGACATCGCTGCAGGGCGGCAAGGTATCGGTCACCAGCGGCGGCAAGACGGTTGAGGGCAGCATCCTTGGCATCGAGACGAGGAAGGTCGACGAGAAAACGACGCTGCCCTTGCTCACTGTCATCGACAAGGATGGCGCGGTGGAGACGCTGGCGCTCGGCGAGGATGCGTCCGTCCGGCTTGACGATCCCGACATGCGGGCAAAGCTCGGCAAGGCGGCGGCAGCCATTGCCCGCGGCAAGAACGATCGCACCCGCGCCATCGATATCAAGGTGAACGGCGTGAAGAACAGCGGCGATATCGGCCTGACCTATGTCGTCCCGTCGCCGATCTGGAAAACCGCCTACAAGGTCGTCTTCGAGGGAAATGACAAGGCGCGCCTGCAGGCGTGGACGGTGCTGGAAAATGCCAGCGGCGAGGATTGGAAGGGTGTCAAGCTGACGCTGACCTCGGCCGAGCCGGTCACGCTGAAGCAGGGTCTGCATCAACTCTATTGGCGCGAGCGGCAGGAAGTGCCTGTCAACACTGCGTCGAACAATGTGCCCGATCCCGACAGCGGCGATCTGTCCAACCGGCGGCGCCTGGCTTCGAGTGCCGAGGCGCCGGCAATGCCCACTCCGCAACGAGCGATGAAGAGTGCAGCCGGAAAAATGGCCGACGCGCAGGCCTACACGAATGACGAATTGGCACGGCCTGCCGAGCCGATGCAAGTTGCCGCCGGAAATCCGACCACAGCAACCGAAAGCGATATTTCCGCCACCTTCGAACTTCTGGGAACTCATGACCTTGCCAATGGCGATACCTTGTCGGTGCCGATCATGGATGCGGATGTGGAAGCCGATATGGTGGATATGTATCGGGCCGGCAGCGCCTATCGCAATCCGATCGCCGCCGTGATGCTCAAGAACACCACCGGCGTCAGCATGCCGGCGGGAATTCTGACGCTCTATGACAGCAAGACCGGCTACATCGGCGATTCCCAGCTCTCGGCGCTGCCGAAAGACGACACACGCCTTGCGAGTTTCGCCACTGATCGCAAGGTGTCGATCAGCGAGCAGCAGACGCCGACCGAGGAGATCGCTTCGCTGAAGGTCTCCGATGGCGTGATGAATGCCGTCGTCAAATACCGCCAGACGACGACATACACCGTATCTGGCGCGCTCGACGGCGAGCGGACGGTCATCGTCGAACATCCGATCAGGGACGGCTGGACATTCTCCTCGGCCGAAGGCTTCGGCAAGACGGCGACGCATCAGCGGCTCAAGGTCGTTGTGCCCGCCGGCGCCGAGAAGACATTGACGGCGGTCGACGAACAGCTTCAGAGCAACAGCTACGCTTTGGTCGATGCGGAGCCGGACACGCTGCTCGGATGGTCTGCTTCGACACATGACAAGGCGCTGATGGACAAGCTCGCAAACTTGGCGGACGCGCGCAAAAGACAGGTCGCGGTCCAGAACGATCTGGAGAGCCTCGACGGCGAAATAGAGAAGACCACCGGTGAACAAGAACGGATAAGACAAAATCTCGGTGCCGTACCCGATAATAGCGATCTGAAGAAACGCTATTTGAAGGCCCTGTCGGACAGCGAGGATCAGATCGCTGCGCTGAACGAAAGGCGCACTACGATGCAGGCAGAAAGCGATCGTCGCGGCGATGACGTGGCGGAGATCATCAGGACATTCTGACTGCCCGGCAAGTTCTCATGTCAGTGACATCGAAAGGTAAGAGCCGCCCGGTCGGGCGGCTCTCACGATTTCTCTATCTATTATCCAGCTGCGCCCTCACCAGCTGCAGCCCCTTATCGCTGATGCGATAGGGTTGGCCGTCGATGGATTTGATGGCCCTGAGGCGCTTCAGTCGGCGGAAGAGGTCGATGCCGAAATCGGGATAGAGCCAGCCATCGCGTGTGAAGCAATAGACGGTCTCGGCCTTCTTGTTTTTGCTGCGTTCGATTTCGATGCGGCCGCCCTGGGCGAGCAGGTGCAGGATGCGCTGTTCTGCGCGGGAAATGTCCATTGTTGTCAGAATCCGTATAGCGCCAAGAGGCGCAGAAAAACGATCCGAAACTTCCCTTCAGGGAAGTCGGGGCTTCGTTTTTTCAGGCCCGGCACGCAAGAAGACTTGCGAGCGAGGCCTTTACCGGCACTGACAAAAGTTAGACATCAAAACTCCGTTGATGCGCCTCTCTAAAACAGGTTGCGCTCCATAGTCAAGGTTCAACCTCACGGCTGCCTTTTACCACTCGCTAAAATGATGCGTCCCACCGCTGGCAAAAGCCTTTCGCCGGTGCTTTACTGTTTCCAAATGGCGGGGGCCTGATGATCCACATTCGCAATGCCCATGAAGGTGAAACCGCGGTGTTGGCAAGCATCGGCCTGCGCTCCTGGCAAAAGGCCATGGCTGCGATCGGCGGCACCGGCGAGCTGCTGGAAAGCGCCAGCGAGGCCTTTGAAAATTTCACCCGCAATCTCTGGCTGACAATTACAGTCATTGAGCTGAACGGCGAGGCTGTGGGATGGGCGGCGCGCGAAGCGCTTGACGAGGCGATCTCCGATTTCTGGATCGATCCGGATTTCATAAGGCGTGGCCTGGGTTCAGCGCTTCTTGCACGGATCGAACAGGACGTGCGCGAACAGGGGCTGGAGAAAGTTTCGCTGCAGAGCCATGCGGGCAACACCGATGCCATCGCCTTCTTCAGGGCGCGCGGCTATGAGATCCGCTGGCTGTCGATCGTCTATTCCCCGAAGCTCGACAGCGACGTGCCGACCGTTGGCCTTTCGAAAACATTGGTCGATGACAGCGACGGTGCCTACGGCCCGGGCATATAGCGCGCTGTCGATGCCGAAAGCCTTGCGCCGCCTCGCCAATTGCTCTACCTCACAAAGTTCAGAAGAACAGCATTTCAAGAGCTTCCAATGACCCTTGTCGACGTCCGCACGCCAGATCCGAAACGCTTCATCCCCGGTGCCACCGGCGATTGGGAAATCGTTATCGGCATGGAAGTCCATGCCCAGGTGTTGAGCAATTCCAAGCTCTTCTCTGGTGCCTCGACCGAGTTCGGCAAGCCGCAGAATTCCAACGTGTCGCTCGTTGATGCCGCAATGCCCGGCATGCTGCCCGTCATCAACGAGGAATGCGTCAAGCAGGCCGTGCGCACGGGTCTCGGCCTGAAGGCGCAGATCAACAATCGTTCGATCTTCGACCGCAAGAACTATTTCTATCCCGACCTGCCGCAGGGCTATCAGATCTCGCAGTTCAAGGACCCGATCGTCGGCGAGGGTAAGATCGTGATTTCGCTCGGTCCGGACCGTCAGGGCCAGTTCGAGGATATCGAGATCGGCATCGAGCGCCTGCATCTGGAACAGGATGCCGGCAAGTCGCTGCACGACCAGCACGCCACCATGTCCTATGTCGACCTGAACCGCTCCGGCGTCGCGCTGATGGAAATCGTCTCCAAGCCGGATATCCGCTCGTCGGACGAGGCGAAGGCTTACATGACGAAGCTGCGCTCGATCGTGCGCTATCTCGGCACCTGCGACGGCAACATGGACGAAGGCTCGATGCGCGCCGACGTCAACGTCTCGGTTCGCCGCCCCGGCGGCGAATTCGGCACGCGCTGCGAAATCAAGAACGTCAACTCCATCCGCTTCATCGGTCAGGCGATCGAGTATGAAGCGCGCCGTCAGATCGGCATTCTGGAAGACGGTGGCACGATCGACCAGGAAACCCGCCTGTTCGATCCGAACAAGGGCGAAACGCGTTCGCTGCGCACCAAGGAAGATGCGCATGACTACCGCTATTTCCCCGATCCGGATCTGCTGCCGCTCGAGTTTGACGACGCCTTTGTCAAGGAGCTTGCCGAGCATCTGCCGGAATTGCCCGACGACAAGAAGGAGCGTTTCGTCCGCGAGCTTGGCCTCTCGATCTACGACGCTTCCGTTCTGGTTTCGGAAAAGGCGATTGCCGATTATTTCGAGGCCGTTGCCGCTGGTCGCGACGGCAAGATGGCGGCCAACTGGGTCATCAACGACCTCTTGGGCGCTCTGAACAAAACCGGCAAGGACATTGAAGAGACTCCGGTTTCGCCCGCCCAGCTCGGCGCGATCATCGATCTCATCAAGGCCGAAACCATCTCCGGCAAGATCGCCAAGGATCTGTTCGAAATCGTGCTCAACGAGGGCGGCGATCCCGCCGAGATCGTCGAGGCACGCGGCATGAAGCAGGTCACCGATACCGGTGCGATCGAAAAGGCCGTGGATGAAATCATCGCCGCCAACCCGGATCAGGTTGCCAAGGTCAAGGCCAAGCCGACGCTTGCCGGCTGGTTCGTCGGCCAGGTGATGAAGTCGACTGGCGGCAAGGCCAATCCGCAGGCCGTGCAGGCGCTGGTCAAGGCCAAGCTCGGCATCGAAGAGGAATAAGCGGTGTTCTTCGTCCGCACCGCCAGCGAGCAGGATCTCGAAAGGGTCCGCGCTCTGCTCGGCGAGACCTGGCATGCGACCTATGACCGAATCTTCGGTCCGGAAAAGGTGAGCGAGCTGCACGCATCCTGGCATTCGCCGGCCTCGTTGAAGGCGCGGCTGGCGAACAAGAACTCCGAATTCCTGGTGGCCGATGACGGACGGACGATCGGCGGCATGGGCTACGCTGCCATGTCCAAGGAAATGACGAAAACCGTCATGCTCTACATGCTCTATGTCAGCCCGAAACATCAGCGGCAGGGCATCGGCCGCGATATCTTCGCCGAACTGGAGACCTGCTTCCCGGACGCAGAGATCATGCGTCTCGAAGTCGACCCGCAGAACGAACCGGCGATTGCCTTCTACAAGGCGCACGGTTTCGTCGAGGTCGGCCGCTCGGACAATAGCGGGCAGGGGCAATCGGGCTTGCCGACGCTGATATTCGAGAAACCGCTGGCGGGCCACTAAAAGAATAGACGAGACCGTTCATGGAAGACGCCCGCCTGGTAATTCGCGAAGCGAAAGAATCCGACCTTCCTTCCCTGATCGGCCTTTTCGCCGCCGACACCATGGGCGGTCATGGCGATACGAACGACCCCTCTGCCCATGACGATTATCTGCGAGCCTTTCGCGCCATCACGGCATCCTCCGACCAGACGCTTTATGCCGTCGAACTAGGCGGCGAGATTGTCGGCACCTTCCAGACGATCGTCGTCACCTCGCTGCACGGGCGGGGATCATCTGCGATGATTATCGAGTCGGTCCAGACGCGTGGCGATATGCGCGGGCAGGGGATCGGGGCTGCGATGATCAATTTCTGCATCGACGAGGCAAAAGGCCGCGGCATGAAGATGGTGCAGCTGACCTCGAATGCGGTCCGCAAGGATGCCCATCGCTTCTATGAGAGACTGGGTTTCAAGCCGACGCATCTGGGCTTCAAGATGGCATTGAAATGAGGCCGTTTGCCTGCTGGAATCACTGGACAAGCCCGTCCGGTGGCGGCATAAGCAAACTATCGAATTCTGGTATCGCTCGCCCCTCAGCGGGTATCGAGGAAAAGACATGTGGAATTTCATCGTACAGACATTTACCTGGTGGAACGGTCAGACCATGGGCACGCGCTTTGCGACCTGGCGTTTTGGCAAGCGTGTCGGCGAGGATGAATTCGGCAACGTCTATTACGAAGGTGGCACGTCCTCCTACGGCCTTCCAAAGCGCTGGGTGATCTACAAGGGCTATGCCGAAGCTTCGGCCATTCCCCCAGGCTGGCACGGCTGGATGCATCACCGCACCGACGTACCTCCCTCCAAGGAAAACTACGCCGTCAAGGACTGGCAGAAAGAACATCGCGCCAATCCCACAGGTTCGCCGCAGGCCTATCGACCGCCGGGCTCTCTCGCCGTTGCCGGCGAGCGTCCGCGCGTGACTGGCGACTACGACGCCTGGACGCCCGGCAACTGAGCCGAGAAGCCGGCTCGTCCTTTGGCCACAATTGGGCTTTAGGCGCGACATATGCCGGCTTTTGCTCGGCGCCTTGACCGAGACCAAGCGGAGAGTGGCGGATATGATGGTTTTCACGCGGAGCGCTTCTTTGCGTGCACTGGCCGTAGCCGGCGTTGCCCTCGTCGCGGGCATCATGGCAGCTCCCGTTGCCGAGGCTGCCCGCATCGCAAATCCGGTCGCCGTTTTCTCCGGCCTCGATAAGATCACCGGTCGCATCACCACTTTCGACGTCTACATCAACGAGACCGTGCAGTTTGGCGCTCTGCAGGTAACGCCGCGCGCCTGCTATTCACGCGACGATACCGAGCAGCAGAAGGTGGATGGTTTCGTCGAGGTGGACGAGATCACCCTCGATCGCCGTATTCGCCGCATCTTCACCGGCTGGATGTTTGCCGACAGCCCAGGTCTCAACGCCGTCGAGCACCCGATCTATGACGTCTGGCTGAAAGAGTGCAAGCAGAAGTCGGACGTACCGGCGCCGGATACTGCCGGCGCTGGCGCGAAGTAATCGCTTTCAAGACATAACAGCAGATTTGTATAACCCGCAGAAGCCTTGCCTCTGCGGGCATAGTTTAGCCTCGCTCCCGATTGGTCGCTGCTTCTCCTATCGCCTGCCGGTCTACGACCTCTGAAAGGTCGAGGGTGATCCTCATGCCGTCTTTCGGGCGGTGTCGCAGGAAATCGCTGCGATCCGGATGGGCTTTCAATTTAGCTCCATCCTTGAGAGCTTGGAGTCGCGACCGTGAGATTGCCAGTTCCGACGCCAGCAGACGATCAAGACGAAGGTTGACCGGGAATTCGACTGATATCTCGATTTCCAACAGCCCCCAATGTCTTGCCTCCTGCACCATCTCTTTCCAGATGGTCGCATCTGGCGGTTCTTCGACGCGCTTGGCGTTCCGCTTCAACCCGTCAAGATCGAATTCCTGCGCTCGCACCCAATCCGGATCGCTATGTTGCAGTGCCTCAAGCGTGGAGGGGGAGAGATCTTGAACTGTCCGCCGCTCGAAGAGCGTCCGGTTCCAGGTCTTGTCGCAATTAATGCATTTATAAACGAGCCAGGCATCAAGCCGCTTGCCATTGGCATTGAGCCTGACCTTGCCGCTCGATCTGAAGGGTCTCTGACATCCGCAGCCGCTGCAGGCGATCCATGGCTGGGGAGATGTTTTCGGCGAAATGGTCCAACGGACCTGAAGAATATTGCACATACCGTCTTGGTCTTCCGTCTGGAAGTCCACCAAGCTGGCGGTGAGACAAGCCCGTCAGGGCACGGTATGGCGATGTTGCGGGACGGCTGAAGAGCTGAGACAGCGGCTGCTGTGTTAGGCGCGTTTTGACAATGCCAAACCGGTCTCAGGCCATCACCCGATGGACATGAATATGCACCGGGAGGCGTTATGCCGCCCCGATGCACTGGGTGATTTGGATGAGACCGGTATTTACGACGGCAAAGTGGAACCTCTACGCACCAAAGCTCTTCGCGAGCAGGGATAGCAGACCACAATCAGGATTTGAAGATGCAAAGAACGTCAGGCCTGGATTGCTTCACGCGTCGGTATTCCCTTTCCGGCGAAACAGACCAAGGATCTTGCGTCCGGCCGCGACAACACCCGCCAGCACGACGATGAGGCCTTTCTTCAGCGCGAGAAGGGCAACGCCGAAGCTCTTGAAGAAGCCGAGAACGATCGCAAGGAAACCAAGCTTTGCCGCGATCTTCACGCCGGCGCCGGCGGCGATCATGCCCGCCATGCTGTAGGCCGCGATCTTGTCGCCATTGGCAAAATCGGCATAGCGTTTGCCGCTGTCATATTGCACGGTGTTGATGACGTTGGGGATGGCGGCATTGATTTCCTGCAGCTGATCCAGCCCGGCAACGAAATCGAGTTCGGTGACGCCTTCGCGCCCCAGCACGCGCACGGAATAGTTCAGCGTGTGGCCGGCGTTCGGGTCCTTGCCGAAGATCAGGTCGCGTGCCCAGTGCAGGGCATGGGTCGCCTTGTCGTAATGCGGTGGCTCCGCCCAGCCGACCAGCGTGATCGGATCGAAGCCCTGCTGTTCGCGCGCGGGGTTTGCTTCCTTGATCGCCGCCTGGATTTTCTTCAGCAGATCGTCGTAATCAGTCGATGCGGCATCCTCGTCGGAGACATAACCGCTGCCGTCATAGTCGATGACCGAGCCCCAGGAATGCGGGTCGGTCGGCGGGTACTTCGCCGGGAAGATCATGCCGAGCGGACTGCCGACCGAATCTTCCGGATTGCCCCACAGCTCGACCAGCACCTTCTTCGAATCCTGCGGATTGAGATAGTAGAACTGGTCGGAGACGTTCAGCGTTGCATTTGCTCCGGGAAGCTTGATCGTGCCCTGCTGGAAATCCAGTGTTTTCAGCACGGTGCCTTCATCGCCCGCAAGCGGCTCTGCTCCGAACATATCGTGGAATGATTTGGCGTCGGCCTGCGCTGTGATCGTCAATGCGGCGAGAAAGGCAATTGCAATATGAATCTTCACTATTCTACCCTCGGCTGTTGGGCCGAACTTAGGGCAGTCCTGACTGGAATCAATTCATCTCGGGCAGATTTCCACCGTCGGAGAAGCTGAGGTTGGGCGATTCCATCGCCTTTTCCAGCATCGTGGCATAGGCATCCTTCGGCACGTCGATCGCACCGAATGTCTTCAGGTGCTCGGTGGTAAATTGGGTGTCGAGCAGGGTGAAGCCGCGGTCGCGCAGACGCTGGACGAGATAAACGAGACAGATCTTGGAAGCGTCCGTACGGCGGGAGAACATGCTTTCGCCGAAGAAGGCGGACCCCAGCGAAACGCCGTAGAGACCACCGACGAGCCTATCGCCGTCCCAGGCCTCGACGGAATGGGCATGGCCGATGTGGTGCAGGGTGGCATAGAGCGAGCGGATCGTATCATTGATCCAGGTGCTGGGGCGGTTGCTCGTCTCTTCGGCGCAGGCAGCGATCACTGCCTCGAAATCCGTGTCGAAGCGGATGTCGAAGGGGTTTTGGCGGATCTTCTTGGCGAGGCTCTTGGAGACGTGAAACGTATCGAGCGGGATGATGCCCCGCAATTCCGGCTCGACCCAGAAGATTTCCGGGTCGTCTGCCGATTCAGCCATCGGGAAAAGGCCGATGGAATAGGCGCGCAACAAGATCTCCGGGGTAATGCCGGGACGTTTGCCGCGCGCTCCGGGCACAGGCTAGGCCGATGTTTTCGCCAGGTAGTTTTCCAGCCAATGGATATCGTAATCGCCGTTGGCGATATCCTGATTGGAAACCAGATCCTGGAAGAGCGGCAGGGTGGTCTTGATGCCGTCCACCACGAATTCGTCAAGCGCGCGGCGCAGACGCATCATGCATTCGACGCGGGTGCGCCCATGCACGATCAGCTTGCCGATCAGGCTGTCGTAGTAGGGAGGGATCTTATACCCCTGATAGGCACCGGAATCGATACGAACGCCAAGGCCGCCAGGCGCATGGAAATGCGTGATCGTGCCGGGCGAGGGGACGAAGGTGCGGGCATCTTCGGCATTGATGCGGCATTCGATGGCATGGCCATGGAAATGCACTTCATCCTGCGTCACCGAGAGACCGCCGCCGGAGGCAACGCGAATCTGCTCGTGCACGAGGTCGATGCCGGTAATGGCTTCCGTGACCGGATGTTCCACCTGCAGACGGGTGTTCATTTCGATGAAATAGAACTCGCCGTTCTCGTAGAGGAACTCGATCGTGCCGGCGCCGCGGTACTTCAGCTTCTTCATCGCGTCGGCGCAGATCTTGCCGATCTTCATGCGCTGCTCGACGTTGAGAGCCGGAGAGTTGGCTTCTTCCCAAACCTTCTGGTGGCGGCGCTGCAGCGAGCAGTCGCGTTCGCCGAGATGGATCGCATTGCCTTCGCCGTCACCGAACACCTGGATTTCGATGTGGCGCGGCTTGCCGAGGTACTTTTCCATGTAGACGGATTCGTTGCCGAAGGCGGCTGCGGCCTCCGTGCGGGCCGTCGACCAGGCCTCGATCAGGTCTTCTTCCGTGCGGGCGACCTTCATGCCACGGCCGCCGCCGCCGGCGGTTGCCTTGATGAGCACCGGATAGCCGATCTCGCGCGCCGTCTTCAGCGCCTCCTCCTCGGTCTTCACTTCGCCGTCGGAGCCGGGAACAACCGGAATGCCGAGCTGCTGTGCCGTGGTCTTGGCGGTGATCTTGTCGCCCATGATGCGGATATGCTCCGCCGTCGGGCCGATGAAGGTGATGCCGTGCGCATCGAGAATATCGGCGAACTTGGCATTTTCCGAAAGGAAGCCATAGCCGGGATGCACGGCGTCAGCGCCGGTGATTTCACAAGCGGCGACAATCTGGTGGATGTTGAGATAGCTGTCGCGCGACGGCGGCGGGCCGATGCAAACGCTTTCATCCGCCAGGCGCACATGCATCGCGTCGCCATCAGCGGTCGAATGCACCGCAACGGTCGCAATGCCAAGCTCCTTGCAGGCGCGCAGCACGCGCAGAGCGATCTCTCCGCGGTTGGCTATGAGAATCTTCGAAATAATGGGCATGGGCCGACCTTACTCGATGACGACCAGGGCTTCGCCGTACTCGACCGGACGGCCGTCCTGAACGAGGATTTCGGTAACCGTACCGGACTTCGGCGCCGGAATCTGGTTCATCGTCTTCATTGCTTCGATGATCAGCAGCGTCTGGCCTTCCTTGACGGCTGCGCCGACCTGAATGAAGGCAGCAGAGCCTGGTGCCGGCGCCAGATACGCGGTGCCGACCATCGGCGCGCTGACGACATTGTCGGGATTGCGGGTCTTGCCTGCGGGAGCGGCGGCGGCCGGCGCTGCTGCAACGGCAGCAGGAGCGGCGTAAGCGGCCGGCGCAGCAATCGGCGCCTGGACATATTGGGTCGTGCCGGCACGCGACACGCGGATGCGCAGATCTTCCTGCTCGACTTCGATCTCGGTCAGATCCGTGTCGTTGAGAATATTGGCGAGATCGCGAATCAGCGCCTGGTCGATACCCGATTTCTTTTCAGCCATTGGATTTCTTGCCCTGTATTTTTGTTATTGGGTGATGGATTTAAGCGCATGAAGCGCCAGGATGTAGCCATAAGGTCCGAAACCGCAGATCATGCCCTTTGCAGCGGGCGCGATCATCGATTTGTGCCGGAATTCTTCGCGTGCGTGGATATTGGAGATATGCACCTCCACCACGGGAATGGAGATGGCGCGGATCGCATCATGCAGCGCGATCGACGTATGACCATAGGCGCCGGGATTGATTGCGACGCCGGCGGCCTTGTCGCCAGCTTCGTGCATCCAGTCGACCAGCACGCCTTCGTGATTGCTCTGGCGGAAATCGACGATGAAGCCCAGGCTTTCACCGGCGGCTTTGCAGTCGGCTTCGATATCCTTGAGCGTCTTGCCGCCATAGATGCCCGGCTCGCGCTTGCCGAGAGCATTCAAATTGGGTCCGTTAAGGACGAAAATAGTTTGCGCCATCAGAGGTTCCGTCAAAGTGCAGCGCAACCTATAGACTCCCAAGGCTCTGTAGGAAAGCCCTGGTGCGAAGGTTGCGTGCCTCTAGGTGTGGAAACGCCGTGATTTTGGCATTTTTGCGCCATGCCATGCCGCGGCGTCGTTCCGAAGCTCTCAAAAAAGCGGATAGGCTCTTTGCCTCCCCGCTTTTGAGGGTGGATTTTTGCGCTGTTCAGCAGCTCGTTTTGCCGCAGCTGCGAACGTTGGCGATCTTCTCCTTGATGGCATCGAGCCCGATCGCGCCGGAAACCATCTCGTTGCCGATGACATAGGCGGGCGTGCCGTTGACGCCAAGATCGGTGGCAAGCTGGTAGGTCGCCTTGATCATGTCGGTGTTCGGCGCTTTTGCCATTTCGGCGCGGATGGCGGCTTCGCTGACGCCGAGCGAGGTGGCGACCTCGATGGCGGTGTCTTCGGAGGCGCGGCCGTCGCTGCTGAGCAGCTTGTGGTGGAATTCGGCATATTTTTCAGGCGCGAGCAGGCGGAACGCGCCGGAAACCCGGGACGCGGCAACCGAATCCTGACCGAGGATCGGGAATTCTTTCAGGACGAAGCGGACGTTCTTGTCCTGCTTCAGGAGCGTGTCCATGTCGCCGAGCGCGTGACGGCAATAGGTGCAGTTATAGTCAAAGAACTCGACGACGGTGATGTCACCCTTCGGATTGCCGATCGCCACGTCGTCCTTGGAGTTGAAGATCGCATCCTTGTTCTGGGTGATCACCTGGGACGACTGCGCAATGCGGGCCTCATCCTGCTTCTTTTCGAGCGCGGCCTGCGCATCCAGCAGCACCTCTGGATGCTCGACGAGATATTCCTTGATGAAATCCCCGATTTCCTTCTTCTGCTGGTCGTCCAGCGCGGCGGCCGGCTGGATGGTGGCGAAGGACGCTGTCAGGGCAATCGCCGAAACCGTCAGCAGGCTTTTGAAAGAAAAGGTCATTGGGTCCTCGTTTGGATCTGGGCGGAGACGTCATTCTCGGATGCGCCATAGCATCGCTGAGTTAACATCCGCAAATATGCGTCGACAATTTACGGTGCGTCCTTATTTCCAGAAACAGGAATTTTCACGACAAAGCGGTAATCGCAGGATTGTGAACGAGCCGATATTGCGGCAAATGTCGCTTGCCTATCCGACCCGAGAGAGAATTGACCTTGTTTTCCCTATCCAAGCGCAGTGATGTCGAACCTTTTCATGCCATGGACGTGCTGGCGGAAGCGACGCGGCGACGCCAGGCCGGACACGCGGTCATCTCCATGGCTGTCGGTCAGCCGTCCCACCCAGCACCTCAGGCCGCGCTGGAGGCTGCCCGCGCAGCTCTCGGCCATGGTCGCATCGGTTATACGGATGCGCTCGGCACTCTGGCACTGCGACAGGCACTCTCCGCCCATTACCAGGCACGCCACGGCCTGAGCATCGATCCGAAGCGCATTGCGATCACGACCGGATCATCGGCCGGCTTCAATCTTGCTTTCCTGACCCTGTTCGATGCCGGCGACAGCGTGGCTATCGCCCGGCCGGGCTATCCGGCCTATCGTAATATCCTTGCCGCACTCGGCCTCGATGTCGTCGAGGTCCCTGTCACCGAGGAAACGCAGTTTACGCTTACGCCCGAGAGCCTGGAGGCGGCACAGACTGCAAGCGGCAAGCGCCTGAAGGGCGTGCTGCTCGCAAGCCCCGCCAATCCCACAGGCACGGTGACGGGCAGGGCGGCTTTGAAGGCGCTGGCTGATTATTGTGCGGATCGCTCCATCGCCTTCATCTCCGACGAGATCTATCATGGGCTGACCTTCGTCGGCGAGGAGACGAGCGCGCTGGAGCTGACCGACGAGGCGATCGTCATCAACTCCTTCTCGAAATATTATTGCATGACCGGCTGGCGCATCGGCTGGATGGTCTTGCCGGAGCGGCTGGTCCGCCCGATCGAGCGCGTTGCCCAGAGCCTTTACATTTCAGCGCCGGAACTGTCGCAGATTGCGGCTGAGGCGGCGCTCGGCGCCGGTGCCGAGCTCGACGTCTACCGCGAGAGTTATGGCCGCAACCGCGATTTCCTCATGCGCCGGCTGCCGGAAATCGGATTCCGCATTGCTTCGCCGATGGACGGGGCCTTCTATGCCTATATCGATGTCAGCCGCTTTACGAATGACAGCATGGCATTCGCCCGAAAGATGCTGGCGGAGATCAATGTCGCTGCGACGCCCGGCCTCGATTTTGATCCCGTGGAAGGACACCGCGCGATGCGGATTTCCTATGCCGGCTCGAATGCCGAGATCGAAGAAGCCACCGAACGCATGGCCGCCTGGCTGAAATAGAATCCACAATCAATGGCTTGGGCAAACTTGCGAAAGCACTTTCGCAGGTCGAGAAGCCATATGCATATAGCCTATCGCAATCTCCAAGGCTCGTTTCTCTCGCCCTAAAGCGCGTCGCGATCTTTCAGATTCGCTTCTCGCGATTTACGTCTTTGATTGCGCCCATGTCGTCGTCGCAAAACCGCGGCGTGCTTTCGCGCCGTGTGCTTAGGCATGACGGGCAACTACGTCGGATAATGGAAACGAAAAATCCGGCCGCGTCGCCACGGCCGGATTTTGTCAGATCATTCGCTGTCGGGCTTCTTAAAAGAAGCCGCGGCGCTGCCACCAGCCGGCCTTCTTCGGCTTGGTCGGCTCTCCGTCGCCTTCGCCACCTTCATTGGTGCGGGTCGACTTTACCACCGGAGCGGAGGAAGAAACGTTGGATTCGCGGTTGGCACGAGCCGGCTTGGCCGCATCCTCGGACGCTGTCGCCTCTGCCGTATTATCCAAAACCTCGGCGATCTCGGTAACTGCTACGGTTTCGACGTCTGCCGAGGACACTTCTTCGACAGCCGGCGTCTCGACCGGCGATGCCTCGGCAGCCTTTGCCTTGCGGCGACCGCGGCCCTTGGCGGGCTTGACGTCCTCGGTGACGACGGCTGCCGTTTCGACCGCTGCCATGGCGGGCTGTGCCTCGACGGCGGCTTCGCCTTCGGCAACTGCGATCTCGGCCACCGTTACGGTTGCTTCGTCACCGCCTTCGGCGTCATTCTCATCGGCTTCGCCGTCGCCGGCTTCCTCGCCCGCGGCAGTCTGTTCGTTGCCTTCATTTTCACGGTTGCGTCGGCCACCACGCTTGCCACGACGACGGCGCTTGCGCTTCTGCTGCGCGTCATCGTCACCGCCGGCGGATGCGGCATTTTCTGCGCCGGCATCAGCCTCGTCATCATCACCTTCTTCTCCGTCTGCATCCTCGGCAACATTGGTCAAGGAGGCGTCCTCAGAAGCCGGAGCGGCCTGGCCGTCGTTGCCGCGGCCACGGCGGCGGCGGCGGCGCTTGCGCTTGCGATTGCCGTCATTGCCTTCGGAGCGGGCGGCAGGCTGCTCTGTGCTTACAGCCTTTTCCTCCAGCTCTTCGTCTTCATCCTCATCGGCTTCGATGACGATATCGTCGTCATCATCGTCCGGGATGGCTGCGAAGTTGAACAGGCTTTCGATCTTTACCGGATTGGCAACCGGCTCGCCACGGTCGATCGCGAAGTGCTGCGTGCCGACGGCGTTGTCGGCATCGATGACGATGGCGACGCCGAAGCGGCTTTCATAATCGATGATCGTCTGGCGCTTGTGGTTAAGGAGATAGAGCGCAATATCTGGCGTCGTGCGCACGGTGATATCGTGCGTCGTGTTCTTGAGCAGGTATTCTTCGATGCCGCGCAGGACATGCAGGGCGACGGAAGACTGCGAGCGTACGTGGCCGGTGCCGCCGCAATGCGAGCAGATCTGCGTGGTGCTTTCGAGAACCGATGCGCGGATACGCTGGCGCGACATTTCCAGAAGGCCGAAATGCGAGATACGGCCGACCTGAATGCGGGCGCGGTCGTTCTTCAGGCATTCCTTCAGCTTCTTTTCGACAGCGCGGTTATTGCGCTTTTCTTCCATGTCGATGAAGTCGATGACGATCAGACCGGCGAGGTCGCGCAGACGAAGCTGGCGCGCGATTTCCTCGGCGGCTTCCAGGTTCGTCTGGAGCGCTGTGTCCTCGATCGAATGTTCGCGGGTCGAGCGGCCGGAGTTGACGTCGATCGAGACCAGCGCTTCCGTCTGGTTCATGATCAGGTAGCCGCCGGAACGCAGCGTTACCTGCGGCTGCAGCATACGGTCAAGCTGCGCCTCGATGCCGGAGCGCGAGAAGATCGGGTGAATGTCGCGGTAGGGCTGAACTACCTTGGCGTGGCTCGGCATCAGCATCTTCATGAAGTCTTTCGCTTCACGATAGCCTTCTTCGCCGGCAACGATGATCTCGCCAATATCCTTGTTGTAGAGGTCGCGGATCGAGCGCTTGATCAGGCTGCCTTCCTCATAGACCAGGCACGGCGCGGTCGATGCGAGCGTTAGTGTGCGGACATTTTCCCACAGGCGCATCAGATATTCGAAATCGCGCTTGACTTCGACCTTGGTGCGGTTGGCACCGGCGGTACGCAGGATGACGCCCATGCCCTGCGGCACTTCGAGCATCTTGGCGATTTCCTTCAGGCGCTTGCGGTCCTGCGGATTGGTGATCTTGCGGGAAATGCCGCCGCCACGTGCCGTGTTCGGCATCAGAACCGAATAGCGACCTGCGAGCGAGAGATAGGTGGTGAGTGCTGCACCCTTGTTGCCACGCTCTTCCTTGGCCACCTGCACCAGCAGGATCTGGCGACGCTTGATGACTTCCTGGATGCGGTACTGCTTACGCGGCTTGCGCTGGGCACGATCGGGAACTTCTTCCATCGCGTCTTCGGCGCCGACGGATTCGATCACTTCCTCTTCATGGTCGTGATCGTCATCATCATCGTCGTCATCGTGGCGGCGCTTGGAGGTTGCGACATCCTCGGAGATCGAATCGGTTTCGACCATAGCGGCCATTTCGCCCGACGGACCTTCTTCTTCCTCGCTCGGCGCATTGACGGCAGCCGTTGCTTCGGGGACGGAGGTCTCTTCGGCGGGAGCCTCTGCTACTGCCTTCTTACGGCTGCGGCGCGGCTTTGCCTTCTTGGCCGGAGCTGCTTCTTCGGCGGGTGCCGCTGCCTCGGCAGCAGGGGCCTCTTCGCCGATCGCAGCCGGCACCTCGGCTTCTTCGCCTTCCTTCGCCACGATGCCGATATCGGGCTGTTCCTGCTGCGAAAGATCGAGCGCCGTTTCGACATGCTCGACATCGTCGTCGCGGCGATGCTCTTCGGCCTCGGCCTTCAGCAACGCCTGACGGTCGGCAAGCGGGATCTGGTAATAATCGGGATGGATTTCGGCAAAGGCCAGGAAGCCGTGCCGGTTGCCGCCGTAGTCAACGAAAGCGGCCTGAAGCGAGGGTTCTACCCGCGTTACCTTTGCAAGATAGATGTTGCCGCGAATTTGCTTCTTGTGCTGTGACTCGAAGTCAAACTCTTCTATGCGGTTCCCGCGAACGACAACGACGCGCGTCTCTTCCTCGTGAGACGCATCGATAAGCATTTTGTCTGCCATGAAAGCTGTGCTCCTCGGCGCAGACAAGCGGATGGGGGCCTGCCTGTCGATGGGACAGGCCGGATACGATCCGCGATTGTTGCACCGGATAATGAAAGTCGCGAGTGGTTCGGCGATGACAGCATCCAGACGGCAGCCGGGGCATCATTTCCCTGGGGTCTGTTCACTTTGTGAAAAAGCTGCTGCGGTAACATCCGTAACCAAGCGAGATCGACTATGCCTTAGACCCACAAATGGGTCCGATGAATGTGCTCTCTAAAGAGCGTTTGGTGGCTTTCCACCGATGAATTTCCCGTTTGAAACCGGAAATTCAGATATCCACTGTTTCGAGCAGAAGTACTGCAGACGGCGGATGAATGCCGCTTATTGGCGCCTGGTACTCGAGGCGGCTGCCTTTGCGACGACTCTATCCCGTCAACACTTCTACCCTAATATGCGTTGTATGTTTTATCTGTCACAATAGCAAGGGAAAAGCCAAGTATGCCATAATATTGATGGATTCGTCGGATGATGAGAACGCGGGAGGGTGTCTTGTCGATTCATCTCCCGGTGCATCATCGATGTAGCCATCAGGTCAAACCTGGTTCCCGTTTATTGGGACTTCAAAAACAACGCTGAAACCAATATGGGGCGCGTTGGGCACTTGGTAAAGGGATTGCGGCATGTGGCGGAGAGTGGCGTGAAGGCTTTGCGATTTGCGGCAGCGGCCTTCGCCCTGGTGATTCTGGTTTCGGTTTCGGCATTTGCGCCGGTAGCGGCGGCGGATGATTCCGTACTTGCCTATGGCGCCCGCATTGCAGGTGACGATGCACGCACGCGTATCGTTATCGACATGGACCGAGCTCCCACTTTCACGGTTCACTACCTTGACAATCCCGTCCGCGTCGTCGTCGATCTTCCGGCGACGGCATTCGGCTTCCCGGCCGGCAACCTCAAGCCGGCAGGCCTCTTCAAGGATATTCGCTATGGCACGATGGATGCGGACAGCGCTCGTATCGTGCTGACGGCAAAGAAGCCGGTAAAGCTGGTCACGGCCAAGGTTCAGGCTGATGAAAACGGCAAGGGGCAGCGCCTTGTGCTCGATGCAGAGATGCTGCCGGCCGAACAGTTCGCCGAGCTGGTGAAGAAGCAGAGCTGGACGAGCGACGATACCGCCAAGGATGTCGGCCCGGTCGAGCCAACGCAGAAGGCCGATCCGAATGTATTCCTTGTTGCTGTCGATGCCGGTCATGGCGGTATCGATGCGGGTGCGACCGGTACGGATGGTGTCACGCAGGAAAAGGACATCACGCTCGCATTTGCGAAAATGTTTGCCGACAAGCTGAATGCGCAGCCCGGCATCAAGGCCTTCCTGACGCGCGATAAGGATCAGTATCTATCCCTGTCCGAACGCGTGACGATCGCCCGGCAGAATCGCGCCTCGCTCTTCATCTCGCTGCATGCCGATACGCTGAAGCAGAAGGATATTCGCGGCGCGACCGTCTATACCATTTCGGACAAGGCGTCTGACCGGCTCGCCAGCGAGGTGGCCGATCGTGAAAACAACTCCGATCAGATCGCAGGCGCCGAGACCCAAACCCAGCCTGCCGCCGTCAACGATATTCTGATGGACCTGACTCGCCGTGAGACCCAGGCCTTCTCCATTTCGCTGGCGCAGGATGTACTGTCGTCATTCAACGGGCAGATCTCCATGATCAATAACCCGCATCGTCACGCCGGTTTTCAGGTTCTGACGGCGCCGGATGTGCCCTCGATTCTGCTCGAGCTCGGCTTTCTCTCCAACAAGGAGGATGAGAAGCTGCTGCTCGATGCCGACTGGCGGCAGAAGGTCGCCGACCGGCTGACGGAGGCGGTGAAGCAATATCGCATATCGATTATCGCAAACGGCGGCTGACGGCGCTGGATAGGGCGATCCGCCGTGGCTTCCATGTAACAGCGATGCACTTTAGAATTGGATGAAATTGGAATACCGGCGGCGAGCCCTATTTTGCTCACATTCCCGCCGTTACAGCGAAGTATCATTTGCTCGCGTATGAAGCTGGCTTTGTCCCATTGCCGTCTTGCATTCACGCCGCGAGCGTGCAAAACGCCCGTGACTATGCGATGATCTCGCGCACGTGCCGCATGAAGAACAAGCACCGGTAGTATCAGATGATCAGACTGATTGGATATTTCTTTGGCCTCGGCTGCCTCCTGTTTCTGGGTGCAGCGGCTGCGGCTGCCATCTATCTGAGCGTGGTCTCGAAGGAACTGCCCGACTACGAGGTGCTTGCCAAATATGCGCCGCCGGTAACGACGCGCATTCACGCCGGCAACGGCGCGCTGATGAAGGAATATTCGCGCGAGAACCGGCTTTTCGTGCCGATCCAAGCGATTCCCGATCGCGTCAAGGCGGCTTTCCTTTCGGCGGAAGACAAGAATTTCTACAACCATCCCGGCGTTGACGTCGGCGGTCTCATCCGCGCCGTCGCCGTGAACCTGCAGAATATCGGGTCCGGTCGCCGCTTCGTCGGTGCGTCCACCATCACGCAGCAGGTCGCGAAGAACTTCCTGCTCTCGGCCGACCAGACGTTCGACCGCAAGATCAAGGAAGCGATTCTCTCCTTCCGCATCGAGCAGGCCTACAGCAAGGACAAGATCCTCGAGCTCTACCTGAACGAAATCTATTTCGGCCTCAATTCCTACGGTATCGCTGGCGCCGCGCTCACCTATTTCGACAAGTCGGTCAACGAGCTGACCATTGCCGAATCGGCCTACCTGGCATCGCTCCCGAAAGGCCCGTCGAACTATAATCCGTTCCGCCGTGCCGAGGCAGCGCTGACCCGCCGCAACTGGGTGATCGATCGCATGGTCGAGAATGGCTATGTCAGCCAGAGCGACGGCGAAGAGGCAAAGAAGCAGCCGCTCGGCGTCGTGCCGCCGAAAAGTGGCCCGTCGCTTTTTGCGTCCGACTATTTCTCCGAGGAAGTTCGCCGCCAGCTGATCGACCAGTATGGCGAGAAGACCCTTTATGAAGGTGGCCTTTCCGTCCGCACGTCGCTCGATCCGCAGATGCAGCTGGAAGCTCGCAAGGCGCTGCAGGATGGTCTGGTCGATTATGACGAGCGTCGCGGCTATCGCGGCCCGCTCAAGCAGATTGCCACCTCGCAGGATTGGGGCGCCGAGCTCGCCAAGGTTCCAAGCCTTAGTGATGTGCCGGAATGGCAGGTCGCTGTCGTCCTTTCCGTATCGGATCAGGGTGTCGATATCGGCTTGCAGCCGCGCGTCGATGCCGCCGGCAAGGTATCCACGGAGCGGACGCGCGGCACGATCGCTCCCGCCGACATGCGCTGGGCCTATCGGTCGGCCAGTGGAAAATCGGTCAAATCGCCGAGCGGCGTTTTGAGCCCCGGCGACGTGATTTACGTGCAGAAGACCGGCAATGCCGATTCGAGCAGCTATCGTCTGCGCCAGCCGCCGAAGGTGCAGGGCGGTCTCGTTGCCATGGACCCGCATACCGGGCGCGTGCTCGCCATGGTCGGCGGCTTCTCCTATGCGCAATCGGAATTCAACCGTGCGACGCAGGCCAAGCGTCAGCCGGGTTCCTCGTTCAAGCCGTTCGTCTACGCTGCCGCCATGGATAATGGCTATACGCCAGCCTCGGTCATTCTCGATGACCCGCTGCAGATCACGCTCAGCAATGGCGATGTGTGGAAGCCGACGAACTACGAAGGCGAGGGCGGTGGCGTCCATACGCTTCGCTTTGCGATCGAACATTCGCGCAACCTGATGACGGTCCGTCTTGCTTCCGATATGGGCATGCCGCTGGTTGCCGAATATGCCGAGCGCTTCGGCATCTATGACCACATGAACCCGGTGCTCGCCATGTCGCTCGGTGCCGGCGAAACGACGGTACTGCGCATGGTTTCGGCCTATTCGGTGATCGCCAATGGCGGCAAGCAGATCAAGCCGACCCTGATCGACCGTATCCAGGACCGTTACGGCAAGACCATCTTCAAGCATGAGGAACGCGTCTGCGATAATTGCAACGTCAACGCCTGGCAGAACCAGGACGAGCCTGTCATCGCCGACAATCGCGAACAGGTGCTCGATCCGATGACGGCCTATCAGGTCACGTCGATGATGCAGGGCGTCATCATCCGCGGCACCGCCGCCGGCAAGATCAAGCTCAACACCGATGTCGCCGGCAAGACCGGTACCACCAATGATGAGAAGGATGCCTGGTTCGTCGGCTTCACGCCGAGCCTCGTCGCCGGCCTCTATATCGGCTATGACACGCCGGCCACGCTCGGCCGCGGCGGCACGGGCGGCGCGCTCGCGGCGCCGATCTTCAACGAATTCATGCAGGCAGCCACCAAGGACGAGGCGCCCGAGAAATTCCAGGTTCCGGCCGGCATGACGATGGTCGCCGTCAACCGCGCGACCGGCATGGCCGCACAGCCCGGCGAGCCGAATGCCATCATGGAAGCCTTCAAGCCCGGCACCGGCCCGGCCACCAGCCTGCAGGTCATTGGCGGCGGCGATGCAGCGGCACAGGTTGCGCCTGAGGAAATTCTGCGTACCTCGCCGCAGGCGAACCAGGCTGTCACTTCCGGATCGGGCGGCCTGTTCTGATCCTTTCCAATTTGTCCGATCCCCATGCCGCAGGGCTTTACACCAGCGGCATGTATATCTATGTCACCAGCACTCTTGAAATTGAATGCCGCTCGTCCTGGGCGGCGAATTGAAGAAGCAGGATCATGAGAGCCGAAATCGAGAAAATAGTCGACGAAACCAAGCAGGCTATCACCCTGCTGAGGAGGCATCTTTGACTGGGATCAGGCGGTAAGACGACTGGACTGGTTGAATAACAAGGCAGAGGATCCGACCCTCTGGAACGATGCTTCCGAAGCGCAGAAGCTGATGCGCGAACGCCAGCAGCTTGATGATGGTATCGGCGGCGTGCGTACCCTCGAACAGCAGCTTGCTGACAATATCGAGCTGATCGAACTTGGCGAGGAAGAGGGCGATGTCGATGTCGTGCGCGACGCCGAAGACGCCCTAAAAGGCCTGAAGGCGGAAGCAGCACGCCGGCAGGTGGAAGCCATGCTGTCGGGCGAGGCCGACTCGAACGATACCTACCTCGAAGTCCACTCCGGCGCCGGCGGCACCGAGAGCCAGGACTGGGCGAACATGCTGTTGCGCATGTACACCCGCTGGGCCGAACGCCAGCGCTTCAAGGTGGAGCTGCTCGAAGTTCATGACGGCGAAGAAGCCGGCATCAAGTCTGCGACGCTGCTCGTCAAGGGTCACAATGCCTATGGCTGGCTTAAGACCGAATCGGGCGTGCATCGCCTCGTTCGCATTTCGCCCTATGACAGCAATGCGCGTCGTCACACGTCGTTCTCGTCTATCTGGGTCTATCCGGTCGTAGACGATTCGATCCAGATCGAGATCAATGAAAGCGATTGCCGCATCGACACCTACCGCTCGTCAGGCGCCGGCGGCCAGCACGTCAATACGACCGACTCGGCCGTGCGAATCACGCATATTCCGACCGGTATCGTCGTGCAGTGCCAGCAGGAGCGTTCCCAGCACAAGAACCGCGCCAAGGCGTGGGACATGCTGCGTGCCCGCATGTACGAGGCCGAATTGATGAAGCGGGAAGAGGCTGCCAATGCCGAAGCCGCTTCGAAGACGGACATCGGCTGGGGTCACCAGATCCGCTCTTACGTGCTGCAGCCCTACCAGCTGGTCAAGGATCTGCGCACCGGCGTTGCCAGCACGGCGCCCGGCGACGTTCTGGACGGCGATCTCAACGAGTTCATGGAAGCAGCTCTTGCACACCGCATTAGCGGTGCTGCCGATGCCGTTGTCGACGACGTCGAATAAGGTCGCATCCGTTCGAGCATGGAAAAGCCCCGGAGACGGGGCTTTTTTTATGGTGCATTGTGCCTGGCTGCCTCTGGCCTTTTGGGCCTCGCGCAGATGTCCCGCTTAATCCGAAAATTGTTCCGCCAGAATCCTGTCCGACCATGACCTGTCCGGATCGGACAGGATGCGAGCCGTCGTGTCTTCGCTCTGGCGGATCTGAATGCCGAGGACCGATTTGACTTCGGTATTGTCGGCCGCGGCGTTGACCGGACGCTTTTCCGCTTCGAGGACCGTGATGTCGACCGTCACCTTGTTCGGAAGAAGGGCACCACGCCAGCGGCGCGGGCGGAAGGCGCTGACGGGCGTCATGGCGAGCAGCGGCGCTTCCAGCGGCAGGATGGGGCCATGGGCGGAAAGATTGTACGCGGTAGAGCCTGCCGGCGTCGTCACCATCAGCCCGTCGCAGATCAGCTCCGGCAGGCGGACCCGCCCGTCGATCTCCACCTTCAGCTTTGCGGTCTGATAGGACTGGCGAAACAGCGAGACTTCGTTGATGGCGAGCGCGACGCAGGAGCTGCCATCGGCATTGCGCGTGGTCATCTGCAGGGGGTGAAACGCGTTTTCGACAGCCGCCTCGATACGCTCCGCCAGGCCATCCGTGCGGTAGTCGTTCATCAGGAAGCCGATGGACCCGCGGTTCATGCCATAGACGCGTTTGCCCGTATTCATCGTCTTGTGCAGCGTCTGCAGCATGAAACCGTCGCCGCCGAGAGCTACGACGATATCTGCATCTTCCTGCGATGTCTGGCCATAGAGGCGAATGAGCTCCTGCCGCGCCGCTTGAGCCTCTGGCGCGGTGGAGGCGAGAAAACAAACGGATTGAAGATTGCGCGACATGCAAAGTCCTTTGAATGGCGATTCTACGTAATGTTATTCCCTTGCCGCGACAAGACGTTTCGCTCGAACTGGTGAATCGCCGATCCCCAGCTTTGACGTGGATCGACCGATTTTCCCTTTACAGGATTTCAAAATCTGTTACTTGGCATGCCGATACGCCCTTGTAGCTCAGTTGGTAGAGCACCTGATTTGTAATCAGGGGGTCGCGGGTTCGAACCCTGCCGGGGGCACCAGATTTTTTTCCTGAAAATCGTCGATCGTTTCATCTCCGGTATGGAAAACCGACGATGGTGACATAATATGTCGTTGCCAACGAGTTCCAAACGCTCGTAGCCGTGATCAATATTATATCCGTGTGCCTGGAACCATATGCCGAGCAAGCCCAAGAAGCCTAAACTCGAACACTCCGAGCTTTCGGGTGAATTCACCGACGATGGCGTGACCGTCCTGGTCGATATCTTTCGCCCGGCCGGCACCAATGCCGACTGGAGGATGGAGGTCATCACTCCGGAAGAGGATTTGATCGAATGGGAAGAGCCCTTCGCGACCGATCGCGAGGCGTTCGATGAGTTCCTGGCGACGATCGCTCGCGATGGGATCAGGTCGTTCTTCGACGAAGCTGATCCTGCGATTCACTGATCTCGCCACCTTGTTTTGAGCTGCCTTGCCATGCAGAAGCTTGCGGCGGAACGGAGGCCTGCGATCGGCTGAAATGCCGGAGCTTTTCCAATGCCGGAATTAGGCATAGACTTCGCTCGTCAATGGCGGGTGAGGATACGTTCATGCACGAGATATCGAGGCATGTCGTCTTGGGATTGCCGCTTGTCGTGATCGCGGTGATTGCAGGCGCGCCGGTATTTGCCGGTGAAAATTGCTACTGCAAAAATACGGATGGAAAGCAGCATGCGGTCGGCGAGATCGCCTGCATGACCGTGGGCGACAAGAGCTATCTTGCGCAATGCGAGATGAATCTTAATGTCACCTCCTGGGCCAAGCTGCAGGATGGATGCCCGGTCACCGAGAGATCGCCTGTGCGGCAATCGGCCTGGCATCCGGCACCGATGGTAGTCAGATGAGCGCCGCTGCCTAGTCTATTGGCAACGATAGGCTCGCTCGGAGAGCGCACCCATGCCTGAGCGCGTCATAAGCTCGTAGAGGAGGCGCCGGCTGAAGGGATTGTGCAGGCGTATGGCATCGCATCCCAGGAAATGAGTTTCGGCCAATTCGAATGCTCCGAGATGTGGAGCCTGCTCTATGGCCGCGCGATAGAAGTCATGAAACTCGCGACGGCAGACGTAGGTTTTGTACTTCGTCATGCAGAAGGTCGAAAAAGCATCGTCGTTGTCGCGGATGAAATCCGCCATGCCAACGGTCACCTCCGGCCAGGCCGGATTGAATGTATCGTCGAAGACGATGATGCCATGATCTGCAACCGTGTCCCGGGCCAGGTGGCTGTCGGAGACGAGATTGGGCAGGCTGTGCCCGCCATCGACACTGAAGAAACGCACCGTGCCGACCTTATCGGTAATCTCCTCCGCAGAAAAAGTCCTGCTGTCACCGACAAGCAGCATATCTTCATCGACGGGCAGACCGAGGCGATCCCCATGTTCTAGAAACAGACGATATTGGTCTGATATGCCATCCGACATGTTACCGATGTCGAAGAGATCGATGCCGAGAACATCTTCGTCGGGGGCGGCGATCTTCTTCAACAAAAAATAGGATCGTCCGAAATAGATGCCGATTTCGGCCAGGCCGCCATGAAGGCCGTGTTGTCTCTGGGATTCGAGGAGCGAAAGAAAAACGAGTGCGTCCGGTGGATCGATATATCCCTCCACGCTGCGAAGGTCGTGGAAAATGAACTTTCGGATATTCGATGGTACCATGCGCGCCGCACCTGTCCGCTTATGTGACACTCTTTGCCGGCCTCATGCCGGTTTCAGAAAACATAGTCACATTTCTGATACGTCAAGCCGTAGCGCGCTTCGGTATGGCTCAATCACCTTATTTGCGGACCAGCAGCAGCGGTTCGCCTTCCTCTTCTTCGGACTTCTGGAAGCTGCCGTCGGGCTTCATATCGAAGGAGAGAGAGGAGCCGTCATTGCCCAGCATGACAAGCCCGAATCCCTCTGTCGCCCAAAGGGAGAGCTTGAGGTCGCCGACTTCGCTGGCGCAGTCGCTGCCCGGTGACATCTTGGCGGTGCCGTCCTGATCCTTGTCGGTGGTGAGCGTGATATCGCAGATAGGCTTGCCGTCCGGTGTCTGGATGCGCCAGGCGCCTGCAAGGCTCGCGGCGGTCGGCACGTGATCGACGTCGCCGAGCGCCGGCAGCAGCCAGGTCGGGTCGCCGCCTTCGCTTTCCCACGGCGAGCCTTCCTCCTGCTGGAAGCGCATGAGCGGTTTGCCCTCGGCATCGGCGATGGCAAGCGAACCGTCGTCGGTGAAATTCCAGATCTTGGCCTTGACGAGAGCGGGCACGGGCGTCGCGCAGGCATCCGCCCCGGTAATTTCGTAGCCGCCGGAAGCAGTGTTCGTTCCAAAGGTCAGGCGGCAGCCCTTGGCACCGCTTTCAGGTGCGACCAGCCATTGACCGGCCTGCGCCTGAACCATTTCGTCATCGGCCGCGCGCGCCGGCTGGACCGCTGTCAAAGCAAAGGCGGCGGAAACCGCCGCTAGACCGAGAAGACGGATCAAGGCAAATTCTCCCAACGTGCTGCGACCGCCAACGGCGCCGCTATGATTTGAGATAGGACCGCGTCGCATATAGCGCGATCGCGGCTGCATTCGAGACATTGAGCGATTTGATCGCGCCCGGCATGTCGAGCCGGGCAAGCGCACTCACTGTTTCCCGCGTCTTCTGGCGCAGGCCCTTGCCCTCGGAACCGAGCACGAGCGCTATCTTGTCGCCGCTGAAGGTACCTTCGAGCGGCGCGGGGCCTTCCGAATCAAGCCCGATCGTCGTGAAGCCGAGCCGGTGCAGCTCAGCGAGCGCATCAGCGAGATTGGTGATCTGTATATAGGGTATGAGTTCGAGTGCGCCCGAGGCCGATTTTGCCATGACACCTGATTCGGTCGGGCTGTGGCGCTGCGTGGTGATGACGGCACCCGCATCGAAAGCGACGGCCGAGCGCATGATGGCGCCGACATTGTGTGGGTCCGTCACCTGATCGAGAACCAGCAGCAGCGGACTGTCCTTCAATGCCTCGAGACGGCGCACGGGCAGGGGGCGCGTTTCCAGCATCACGCCTTGGTGAATCGCTTCGGGGCCAAGCACCTTGTCGATATCCTGCGGCGAGACGATCTCGACCGGGATACCGAGTTGATCGGCCGGGCCGACTTCCAGCCGCACCAGCGCATTCTGCGTCGTGGACAGCTTGATGTTCTTGCGCTCTGGATTACTCAGCGCCGCGCGAACCGTGTGCAGGCCATAGAGAAAGACCTGATCGGGCGCGAGCGCCGGCGGCTTCCAGTCATCGGCGCCAGCCTTCTTGCGCTTCTGCGGCGCTGGCGTCGGGATCTCGCCGCGCTCGCGCTTGGCATCGCGATGGGCGCGCCTCAGCGTTGCATAATGAGTGTCCTTGGCCGAGCGGTCGTCGGCGGTGCTGTCTTGGCCCTGACGGCCGGATGATTTGTCTTTGCTCATGCGGCTTTATAACCAGCGCCATCTTGAGCGCCTAGTCCTCTTTCCGTGCCGGGCTTTTCCCACAGGCTGAAATTTTTTCGTCATTTTTGGCAATTCCTTGTGTTGACAGACGGAAATCGTCCGGTCATATACGCGGCGCAGATGACGGCGGCGACGCCAACATCTAGCAAGCTTGGTCGCAAGATCCAGTCGGAAAACTGGAGGGATGCCCGAGTGGTTAAAGGGGACGGACTGTAAATCCGTTGGCTCAGCCTACGTTGGTTCAAATCCAACTCCCTCCACCATTCCGTGCCGGATCTTGACCATCCCGCGGGTATAGCTCAATGGTAGAGCAGCAGCCTTCCAAGCTGAATACGCGGGTTCGATTCCCGCTACCCGCTCCAAGATTTCAATTTGTTAGCTTCTCGACCCTTCTTCGCGGTGACGAAGAGAGTGTTGTGTCGGCATGCTTATCGCGCTGCATGTGCCCGCCCACCTTTGCATATTTGACACGAAGGGTTGCTTATATCCCCGCGAGCGATAGATATTGCTCAGGCAACCGAAACGGGAGAGCGCAAATGGGTATCTTCGACAAGATCAAGGGTGCAATCTGGGGAGAAGCCAAGGCTGCCGAGGCAGCTCCGGCACCTTCGCAGAGCACGGCGGCAACAACCAATCCGGAACCTGCGGCAACGCCGGCTCCGTCCGCGACGACGGCAGCAACTTCGCCTGCCACCAGCGCGCCGTCCGCTCCGGTGGATATCGCCTCGATCCTCGACGCCGCCGTCAAGAAGAGCGGCCAGAAGCTGGATTGGAAACATTCGATCGTCGACCTGATGAAGGCGCTCGGCATGGATGCGAGCCTTTCGGAGCGCAAGGAACTGGCGCAGGAACTCGGCTATACGGGCGATGCTGGCGATTCCGCCAAGATGAATATGTTCCTCCACAAGGCTCTTCTGCAGAAGCTTGCGGACAATGGCGGCAAGGTGCCGGCCGATCTTCTCGATTGATAGCCTTTCGCCCTCGGCGGTCGGCCATTGCGGGCGCCGCCGGATGGCAATGCTGGCTGCGGCAATGAGCGATCATTGTCGGTTGACGATTGCGCGCTCCCGCCGATGGGCGAGGGCGTGTTTTATTATGCGGCAATCAGATGTTCGGTCGGGTTTCGGGCGCCGGAGATCTGGAATTCCTTCCTGAACGCTCCTATCTAACCGACTGAACCGGCGAACGCTTTTATGTTTTGCCGGAAAGGCTGGCGAACCTTGTGCGGCGAAGGAATGTCGAAGGCTGCGGATCATGCGCCATCGGCCGGGCTTTGTCGAAAATAGGGCCTGCAATTAAGTCTTGCGCAAACGCGACGAAAGCCTTAAACGGCGGCACTAAACCGGTTCGCCGGGGTCACTCATTACGTTCATAGGAAGCATTCAAATGGCAAAGAGTAAGTTTGAGCGCAATAAGCCGCACGTTAACATTGGTACGATCGGTCACGTTGACCACGGCAAGACGTCCTTGACGGCAGCGATCACGAAGTACTTCGGCGAGTTCAAGGCGTACGACCAGATCGACGCTGCTCCGGAAGAGAAGGCTCGTGGTATCACGATCTCGACGGCCCACGTTGAATACGAGACGCCGAACCGTCACTATGCGCACGTTGACTGCCCCGGCCACGCCGACTACGTCAAGAACATGATCACGGGTGCCGCGCAGATGGACGGCGCGATCCTGGTTTGCTCTGCTGCTGACGGCCCGATGCCGCAGACGCGCGAGCACATCCTGCTCGCCCGCCAGGTTGGCGTTCCGGCGATCGTCGTGTTCCTGAACAAGGTCGACCAGGTTGACGACGCAGAACTTCTCGAGCTGGTCGAGCTTGAAGTTCGCGAACTTCTGTCGTCCTACGACTTCCCGGGCGACGACATCCCGGTTGTCAAGGGTTCGGCGCTTGCTGCTCTTGAAGATTCGGACAAGAAGATCGGCGAAGACGCGATCCGCGAGCTGATGGCTCAGGTTGACGCCTACATCCCGACGCCGGAGCGTCCGATCGACCAGCCGTTCCTGATGCCGATCGAAGACGTGTTCTCGATCTCTGGCCGTGGTACGGTTGTGACGGGCCGCGTCGAGCGCGGTATCGTCAAGGTTGGTGAAGAAGTCGAAATCGTCGGTATTCGTCCGACGTCGAAGACGACGGTTACCGGCGTTGAAATGTTCCGCAAGCTGCTCGACCAGGGCCAGGCCGGCGACAACATCGGCGCGCTGATCCGCGGTGTTAACCGTGACGGCGTCGAGCGTGGTCAGATCCTGTGCAAGCCGGGCTCTGTGAAGCCGCACAAGAAGTTCATGGCTGAAGCCTACATCCTGACGAAGGAAGAAGGCGGCCGTCATACGCCGTTCTTCACGAACTACCGTCCGCAGTTCTACTTCCGTACGACTGACGTGACGGGCATCGTGACGCTTCCGGAAGGCACGGAAATGGTCATGCCTGGCGACAACGTCACGGTTGCCGTTGAGCTGATCGTTCCGATCGCGATGGAAGAAAAGCTTCGCTTCGCGATCCGCGAAGGCGGCCGTACCGTCGGCGCAGGCATCGTTGCCTCCATCGTCGAGTAATCCCAGGATTATTCCTTTACAAAAAGGCCCCGCTGGAAACAGCGGGGCCTTTTTGCATTCCGACATACCGTCGACGCGCATCCGTCGCTCAGGCGGAATTTGCACAATGCGAACACATGTCACGCATCGGTGACATGATTTTCCTGTTGTATGCCCGCCTTCGCACAGCGCACGACATCCGCAACGAAATCGCTTTTGCCGCCGGTATAGTGATCCCAATCGCCGTTGGCCTCTTTGGCCAGGCGCCATTTCAATATCGCATAATTCGCGACAAGTTCAGGATGCGCGCGCAGATAGTCGCGGAAGAGAAGGCGCTCCCGGTGAGCCTCGTTATCAGGCAGGCAGAGATAGAGACGCGTGCCGTAAGGTGTCTCATCCTTGGTGAAGGCCCAGCGGCCGGCGCCATGCAGATCGCCGTGAAAGCGATATCCGTCCTCCTTCAGGCGCTCCGTCGCATCCAGCCTGGCCTCTTCCGAAAAGAGGACGGCATCGATATCAAGCTTGGGTTTGGCGCATAATCCAGCGATCGCCGTGCTGCCGATGTGATGGAACGTGGCGAGATGGCCAAGCAACAGGCTGATTGTCTGGCTTCTGCTTTCGAAGAGAAGAGGCCATTGCGGGTCGTATTCGACAAGCGTGATCGGCCGCATCCGTCCCGTCTCCTCTTGCCGCTCTCGGCACTCGCAATATGCTTTACCGAGTCGATCCGATTATTTTGCCGGGAAAGCGACGGGTCACCAAGCCGTGTCTTGCGAAATGGAGGCAAGGGCCTATGTATCGCTCGATTTTATCTGGAGGAGATTTCATGAAGAAACGTATTTTGTTTACCGGCGGCAGCGGCAAGGCTGGACGTCACACTGTTCCCTGGCTGGTCAATGCCGGCTATGAAGTCCACAATATCGATCTCGTGCCGCTGAACAGCCCCGGTGTCACGAATCTGGTGGCTGATGTCACTGATGCGGGACAAGTCTATAATGTGCTGACCATGCACCGCGATTTTCCCGATCTCGATCAGGGCAAGGGTGTACAGCCTTTCGATGCCGTCGTGCATTTCGCCGCCATTCCGCGCATCCTGATCAAGCCCGACAACGAGACTTTCCGCATCAACACGATGAGCACTTATAATGTCATCGAGGCGGCCGCGAAGCTCGGCGTGAAGAAGATCGTCGTCGCCTCCAGCGAGACGACCTATGGCATCTGCTTCGCCGAAGGCCATCGCGACTTCCATCAGTTCCCGCTGGAGGAGGATTACGACGTCAATCCGATGGATTCCTATGGTCTATCCAAAGTGGTGAACGAGAAGACCGCCCGCGCCTTTGCCGAGCGCTTCGGCATCGATATCTACGCGCTGCGTATCGGCAATGTCATCGAGCCGCACGAGTACGAGCGCTTCCCCGAGTTTTTCGCCAACAGCGAAATCCGCAAGCGTATTGCCTGGAGCTATATCGACGCCCGCGATCTCGGCCAGATCGTCCATCTCTGCATCGAGAAGAATGGCCTCGGCTTCCAGGTGTTCAATGCCGCAAACGACACGGTATCGGCCAATACGCCTTCACGAGAACTTGCCGCCAGGCACTTTCCGAATGTGCCGTTCACGCGCGAGATCGGCGAGTATGAGGGCTTGTTGTCCAACCGCAAGATCCGTGAGGTCTTGGGCTTCAAGGAAGAGCACGACTGGCGGAAATATGTGAAGGTCTGAGGGGAGGTAGCCCTTGCAATCGGCCGGGTGCTTTGTGTCGGCGCCCGGCAGACATATTGATCCGGGTAAGGGCGCCTCTCCATTTGTTACGCAGCAAAACCAAAAATGCTTCCGCAAACACTCGACAAATATCGCCGTTTATTTAAGTAGGGTTGCGTTCGCGAAGCATCTCCTAGAGATTGCAGCGCATGGCCCGGTATATCCGTGCCCGTGTTTCGAACCAGCACCCTCCGGCCGATGGGTCTCAAGGGTGGACAGCGCGCGATTTGCGTCGCGACGAAAGATAATAGTCGGCTGACCTGCAAGCGCTCAGCCGTTTCGGAGGTATCATGAAGGATAATGTTGCACGTATTTTCGTCGGGTTCGATTCCAAGGAGGTCGTGGCCTATCACGTCCTGACCCAGAGCATCATCGAGCGCTCGTCTATTCCGGTGGTCTTCTCGCCGATCGTGCTCAACAATCTCGAAGGCATCTTCACGCGCGAGCGCAATCCGCTGCAGTCGACCGAATTTTCCTTCTCGCGCTTCCTCGTGCCTTATCTCAGCGATTATCAGGGCTGGAGCATCTTCATGGATTGCGACATGCTCGCCCGCACCGATATTGCCGAGCTTTGGGCGCTGCGCGACGACCGCTATGCCGCCATGTGCGTCAAGCACGACTATCAGCCGAAGATCGAAACCAAGTTCCTCGGTCAGACGCAGACGAAGTATGAAAAGAAGAACTGGTCGAGCATGATCCTGTTCAACAACGCCAAATGCACGGCGTTGACGAAGGATTTCGTCAATACGGCAACCGGCCTCCAGCTTCATCAGTTCAAGTGGCTGGAGAATGACGACCAGATCGGCGAGGTGCCGGTGACCTGGAACTATCTCGTCAACGAATACGACTATCGTGAAGATGCCAAGCTCGTGCACTTCACCGATGGCGGCCCGTATTTCGACGAATATCGCAACGACGACTACGCCGGAGAATGGTTCGCCATGCGCGATCGGATGCTGCACGTTCAACAGAAGTGAGCGAATTGGATCAGAGAACGCCAGGCGTCAGTAATATCGGCCTACCGGCTGCGGGTTCCGCGGCCGGTTTGAGCAGCGCCGATGAATGGCGGACCACGTTGACTGGGTTTTCCCATATCGTCCTGGTCGCCAATAGCGACGCGGTCGATATCGCAAGCCTGCAGGCGCAGTTTCCACAGACCGCGCTCTTCGTCTTCTTCAACAAGGTCTACAAGGTTCTGGATCGCCCGTTCCACGGGCATTCGCTGCTGATCTCCCGCGGGCAGCCGCGCGGTGCCAACATCGTCTATCGCGGCGAAGTGGGCGAGGTCGTCAAATTCTTTCCGAAGGAATATTTCCTCGGCATCATGAATATCCGCCTCGGACCGGAGGAGAAACTCAATCCCGCCGCTGATTTCCAGGGAGCGCCGACCGGCCACCTCGATCTCGTGGGCTTCTGCTCGGATTTCTACACGGAGGGCAAGACGCCGACGAGCGGCTTTGCCATGGCGCTCTGGCTCAGCGACCTGAAACTGCCCGGCGCGATCGTGCTTGCGGGTTTCTCGGCCAGACGCAGCCAGAAGTGGAGGGTGGTTTCTGCCCATGATTGGAGCTTCGAGCAGACCTTCCTGCGCCTGTTTGCCCGGTTGGGAAAGATCACCATCCACGGCGGGGTTGCGTTGAACCCCTATATCCGCCTTGCGCAGCGCTTCACTGAGGTTCCGCCGGCCGAGATTGCTTTGGCCGCGGCCGAGGTTTTGTCGGAGCGGCTCGGCAATACCGATGCCGAAATAGACAAGCTGATCTCCCTGACGAATGTGATTCGTTCCGCGGATAACTTCATGCGTCGCCTCAGGCCGAAATTTCTCAAGCGCAAGCCGAAAGGTTCTCCCGGGGAATAGCGAAGGCGAGGGGCATCCTTTCCGTAGCATTCGCGGCGGTTTCGCCTCAGCGGCAGATCTTCTGTTCGAGACTGTCCCATGTGAAGTTGCGGGTTCGATTGGGAAAAAGAAAAAAACGCTCTTGCCAATCGTTTCGTCCCGCCTTAAAGGGAGCGCCATGTCTTCGAACTGCTCGGGCGGTCCACCGCTTGAAGCGAATATTCGAAGGAAGAAGGGGTATAGCTCAGTTGGTAGAGCGGCGGTCTCCAAAACCGCAGGTCGTAGGTTCGAGCCCTGCTGCCCCTGCCACTTTCCTTGATTTGACTGGCGCGTTGTTTCGCAGCTTCTTGGGTTAAGGGTCATGCCGGATTGTCGGCAAATTTTAGAAAACGCCGTATTGCCTCTTGTTAAATCGGGAATCGGTGTTTATGTAGGGTTTAACAGACACGCGGTGCGTGGGGCTGATATGTTCAGCTTTACGCGCCGTAATTGCGTGGGCAGTCAATGGCATCCAAAACGAATCCACTAGCGTTTCTGCGGCAGGTGCGCTCCGAGACGTCGAAAATTACTTGGCCGTCGCGCCGCGAGACCATGATCTCGACGGTGATGGTGCTCGTCATGGTCGTGTTCGCCTCGCTGTTTTTCTTTGCTGCTGACCAGCTCATTGGCTGGATTCTCAGCTATGTGCTGAATACCGGCAATTGATATCGGGTGGAGATGAACATGGCGGCACGTTGGTACATCGTCCACGCTTATTCTAATTTCGAAAAGAAGGTGGCTGAATCCATTGAGGAGAAGGCCAAGCAGAAGGGTCTCGAGCATCTGTTCGAGAAGATCCTTGTGCCGACCGAAAAGGTGGTCGAGGTTCGTCGCGGCCGCAAGGTTGATAGCGAGCGCAAGTTCTTCCCGGGTTATGTGCTCGTGCGCGCTAACCTGACGGATGAGGCCTACCATCTGATCAAGAATACGCCGAAGGTTACTGGCTTCCTCGGCTCCGACAATAAGCCCGTTCCGATTCCGGATTATGAAGCCGAGCGCATTCTCGGTCAGGTCCAGGAAGGCGTTGAGCGGCCGAAGGCCTCCGTATCCTTCGAAATCGGCGAGCAGGTTCGTGTATCCGACGGTCCGTTCGCATCGTTCAACGGCACGGTTCAGGATGTGGACGAAGAGCGTTCGCGCCTGAAGGTGGAAGTGTCGATTTTCGGCCGCGCTACGCCGGTCGAGTTGGAATACAGCCAGGTCGAGAAGGTCTGATGTGATTTCTACGAAAGGTTGGCCTGGCGGCTGGCCTTTTGTTTGAGTTTGGATATAAGTAAGTGTTTGCTTATATCTCGCGGCAAAGCCGCAATCCGCGTGGAAGGGTAGGGTCTTAGCCGGACCTGGTGATCCGTACCACGCAACCGCAGCCGCCGGAGCGATCCGGCATAGTAGGCCGGGCAACCGGTCATGTAGAAAGGCAGAGAGAAATGGCTAAGAAAGTTGCAGGCCAGCTCAAGCTGCAGGTCAAGGCCGGCTCGGCGAATCCGTCGCCGCCGATCGGTCCTGCGCTTGGTCAGCGTGGCATTAACATCATGGAATTCTGCAAGGCGTTCAATGCCGCCACGCAGGAAATGGAAAAGGGTATGCCGATCCCGGTCGTCATCACCTACTACCAGGACAAGTCCTTCACCTTCGTCATGAAGCAGCCGCCGGTCAGCTACTTCCTGAAGAAGGAAGCGAAGATCCAGTCCGGCTCGAAGACCCCGGGCAAGGGCGCCAAGGCTGGCACCCTGACCAAGGCTCAGGTTAAGGCGATCGCCGAAGCCAAGATGAAGGATCTGAACGCCGCCGATATCGAGGGCGCAATGGCCATGATCGAGGGCTCTGCCCGCGCGATGGGCCTGGAAGTGGTGGGCTAAGACCATGGTAGCAAAGCGTATTCAGAAGATTCGTGAAGGCGTTGATCCGACCAAGCTTTATGCTCTGGATTTGGCCATCAACATGGTCAAGGAACGTGCCGTCGCCAAGTTCGACGAGACGGTCGAAATCTCGATGAACCTCGGCGTTGACCCGCGTCACGCAGACCAGATGGTTCGCGGCGTCGTCAACCTGCCGAACGGCACTGGCCGTACGGTTCGCGTTGCCGTTTTCGCTCGTGGCGCCAAGGCCGACGAAGCCAAGGCTGCCGGTGCTGACATTGTCGGCGCTGAAGACCTGGTCGAAATCGTTCAGGGCGGCAAGATCGATTTCGATCGCTGCATCGCCACCCCGGACATGATGCCGCTGGTCGGTCGTCTCGGTAAGGTTCTCGGCCCGCGTGGCATGATGCCGAATCCGAAGGTTGGCACCGTTACGATGGACGTCAAGGCAGCTGTTGAAGCTTCCAAGGGCGGCGCTGTCGAGTTCCGCGTCGAGAAGGCTGGTATCGTCCATGCCGGTATCGGCAAGGCCTCCTTCGAAGCCAAGGCTCTGGAAGAAAACATCCGCGCCTTCGCTGATGCTGTCATCAAGGCGAAGCCGGCTGGTGCCAAGGGCAACTACGTCAAGCGCGTAGCGATCTCCTCGACCATGGGTCCTGGCGTCAAGATCGAGCCGTCGACGGTTACGGCGCCGAGCGCCTGATTGATTTCGCTGGGCTTTGTGCCCGGCATTTAAGAATTCCCGGCCTTTCGGGGCCGGGATTTCCGGAAAAATCCGGAATTCCTGTCCGAGATTGCAGGTGGTTATCCCTTAATCACTTAAGCCTGCATGAGACGGGTAAGACCCGAATTTTGAAGAAGCATCGCTTCGATGAACTCGGTTCGAGCCTTGGATGCCTTGTGCCTTGGAGCCGTATGGCTCGAGCGCGAGGGGACAGGATCCTCAAGCGTCGCTTGGGATCTCTCTTGATCCCAGGAGGCAAAAGGCAACCCGGCAGGCCCGTTAACCCGGTCCTGTCAACTGGAGAAAAGCAGTGGAAAGAGCGGAAAAACGCGAATTCGTCACGGAACTGAACGAAGTCTTCAAGGCTTCGGGCTCGGTTGTCGTGGCCCACTATGCTGGTGCTACAGTCGCTCAGATGAACGATTTCCGTTCCAAGATGCGCGCTGCTGGCGGCACCGTCAAAGTCGCGAAGAACCGCCTGGCCAAAATCGCTCTTCAGGGCACGGATGCGGAAGGGATTTCCAATCTCTTCACCGGTCAGACGCTGATCGCATACAGCACTGATCCGATTACCGCTCCGAAGGTCGTCGTGGATTTCGCCAAGGGCAACGACAAGATCGTTGTACTGGGCGGCGCCATGGGAACAACAACGCTCAACGCCGAAGGTGTAAAGTCGCTCGCGACCCTGCCTTCGCTGGACGAGCTGCGCGCGAAGCTGCTGGGCATGATCCAGACTCCGGCTACCCGCATCGCAGGTGTTGTTGCAGCGCCGGCAAGCCAGCTTGCTCGCGTGTTCTCGGCCTACGCCAAGAAGGACGAAGCCGCGTAAGGCGGTTTTTCGCTGTTCATAACCAACCAGTTCGAACCGAACAAAAGGAACTATCAAAATGGCTGATCTCGCAAAGATCGTAGACGACCTCTCCTCGCTGACCGTTCTCGAAGCCGCAGAACTGTCGAAGCTTCTCGAAGAAAAGTGGGGCGTTTCCGCCGCTGCTCCGGTAGCTGTTGCTGCCGTTGCCGGTGGTGCTGGCGGCGCTGCTGCAGCTGCTGAAGAAGAAAAGACCGAGTTCGACGTCATCCTCGCTGATGCCGGCGCGAACAAGATCAACGTCATCAAGGAAGTCCGCGCCATCACCGGCCTGGGCCTCAAGGAAGCCAAGGACCTCGTTGAAGCCGCTCCGAAGGCTGTCAAGGAAGCTGTTTCCAAGGCTGAAGCTGCTGACATCAAGAAGAAGCTCGAAGACGCCGGCGCTAAGGTCGACGTTAAGTAAGCTTGAAACTGCTTTGGGAGGTGGCTTTTTGCCGCCTCCCATTTGCCGTTTTTCTGAACGAATTACCCAAAAGCCGCGGGCAAAACGGCTTTTGGGTAATGGGTTCTTCAAGAGGATGGTCTCAAACCGAACCGCGACGCAATCCGGCTGAGCGGTTTTCGGTTAGATAGACGAGATTGAACTACTCATTGATTGATGGGGTCGCCTGGCCAGTGATTCCCATCCGTTGCAGGCCCGGGTGCAGGATTTTAAAGGAGCGACGATGGCTCAGACCCTTTCGTTCAACGGTCGCAGGCGCGTACGCAAGTTTTTTGGTAAGATTCCCGAAGTCGCAGAGATGCCGAACCTCATCGAGGTTCAAAAAGCGTCCTACGATCAGTTTCTCATGGTCGAAGAACCCAAGGGCGGCCGCCCGGACGAAGGTCTCCAGGCCGTCTTCAAGTCGGTTTTCCCGATCACCGATTTCTCCGGCGCTTCCATGCTGGAGTTCGTTTCCTATGAGTTCGAACCGCCGAAGTTCGACGTCGATGAGTGCCGCCAGCGCGACCTGACCTACGCCGCGCCGCTGAAGGTGACCCTCCGTCTGATCGTGTTCGATATTGACGAGGATACGGGCGCGAAGTCCATCAAGGACATCAAGGAACAGAGCGTTTACATGGGCGACATGCCGCTCATGACGAACAACGGTACGTTCATCGTGAACGGCACCGAGCGCGTGATCGTGTCGCAGATGCACCGTTCGCCGGGCGTCTTCTTCGATCACGACAAGGGCAAGAGCCATTCTTCCGGTAAGCTGCTCTTTGCTGCTCGCGTCATCCCTTATCGCGGCTCCTGGCTCGATATCGAATTCGACGCCAAGGATATCGTCTACGCCCGTATCGACCGTCGTCGCAAGATTCCGGTGACGTCGCTGCTGATGGCGCTCGGCATGGACGGCGAAGAAATCCTGTCGACCTTCTACACGAAGTCGCTCTATCAGCGCGACGGCGATGGCTGGCGCATTCCGTTCAAGGCTGAAACGTTGAAGGGTGCCAAGACCGTTACCGACATGATCGACGCCGACACCGGCGAAGTCGTGGTTGAAGGCGGCAAGAAGCTGACCCCGCGCCTGCTGCGTCAGCTGCAGGAAAAGGGCCTCAAGGCCCTGAAGGCGACAGACGAAGAACTGTATGGCCTCTTCCTGGCGGAAGACATCGTCAATTTCCAGACCGGCGAGATCTATCTCGAAGCCGGCGACGAAATCGACGAGAAGACCCTGCCTGTCATCCTGAAGGCCGGCTTCGACGAGATCCCGATTCTCGGCATCGACCACATCAACGTCGGCGCCTACATCCGCAACACGCTGTCTGCGGACAAGAACGAGAACCGTCAGGACGCTCTGTTCGACATCTATCGCGTCATGCGTCCGGGTGAGCCGCCGACCATGGAATCGGCTGAAGCCATGTTCAACTCGCTGTTCTTCGATGCGGAGCGTTACGACCTCTCCGCCGTTGGCCGCGTCAAGATGAACATGCGTCTCGACCTCGACGTCGAAGACACCGTCCGCATCCTGCGCAAGGACGACATTCTGGCCGTGGTCAAGATGCTTGTCGAACTGCGCGACGGCAAGGGCGAGATCGACGATATCGACAACCTCGGCAACCGCCGCGTCCGTTCGGTCGGCGAGCTGATGGAAAATCAGTATCGTCTCGGCCTGCTGCGCATGGAGCGTGCGATCAAGGAACGTATGTCCTCGATCGAAATCGACACGGTCATGCCGCAGGATCTGATCAACGCCAAGCCGGCTGCTGCCGCCGTCCGCGAATTCTTCGGCTCCTCGCAGCTGTCGCAGTTCATGGACCAGGTGAACCCGCTTTCGGAAATCACCCACAAGCGCCGTCTTTCGGCTCTCGGCCCGGGTGGTCTGACCCGCGAGCGCGCCGGCTTCGAAGTCCGCGACGTTCATCCGACGCACTACGGTCGTATTTGCCCGATCGAAACGCCGGAAGGTCCGAACATCGGCCTCATCAACTCGCTGGCGACCTTTGCTCGCGTCAACAAGTACGGCTTCATCGAAAGCCCTTATCGCCGCATCATCGACGGTAAGGTGACCAACGACGTGCTCTACCTCTCCGCCATGGAAGAGGCGAAGTACTACGTTGCTCAGGCCAACGCCGAGCTCGACGCTGACGGCTCCTTCATTGAAGAGTTCGTCGTCTGCCGTCATGCCGGCGAAGTCATGCTCGCTCCGCGCGACAACATCAACCTGATGGACGTCTCGCCGAAGCAGCTGGTTTCGGTCGCTGCCGCTCTGATCCCGTTCCTGGAAAACGACGACGCCAACCGCGCTCTCATGGGCTCGAACATGCAGCGTCAGGCCGTGCCGCTTCTGCGTGCCGAAGCCCCGTTCGTCGGTACCGGCATGGAGCCGGTCGTCGCACGTGACTCCGGTGCTGCTATCGGCGCCCGCCGCGGCGGCGTGGTCGACCAGGTCGACGCAACGCGTATCGTTATCCGCGCCACCGAAGACCTCGATCCGTCGAAGTCCGGCGTCGATATCTACCGCCTGATGAAGTTCCAGCGTTCGAACCAGAACACCTGCGTCAACCAGCGTCCGCTGGTCACCGTCGGTGACGTGGTCAACAAGGGCGACATCCTGGCAGACGGTCCGTCGACCGACCTGGGCGATCTGGCTCTCGGCCGGAACGTGCTCGTCGCGTTCATGCCGTGGAACGGCTACAACTACGAAGACTCGATCCTGCTCTCCGAGCGTATCGTTGCCGACGACGTGTTCACCTCCATTCACATCGAAGAATTCGAAGTGATGGCGCGCGACACCAAGCTCGGTCCGGAAGAAATCACCCGCGACATTCCGAACGTTTCGGAAGAAGCGCTGAAGAACCTGGACGAAGCCGGCATCGTTTACATCGGCGCCGAAGTTCAGCCGGGCGATATCCTCGTCGGCAAGATCACGCCGAAGGGCGAAAGCCCGATGACGCCGGAAGAAAAGCTTCTGCGCGCCATCTTCGGTGAAAAGGCATCCGACGTTCGCGATACCTCCATGCGCATGCCGCCCGGCACCTACGGTACGGTCGTCGAAGTTCGCGTCTTCAACCGTCACGGCGTCGAAAAGGACGAACGTGCCATGGCGATCGAGCGCGAAGAAATCGAGCGTCTCGCCAAGGACCGCGACGACGAGCAGGCGATCCTCGACCGTAACGTCTACGGCCGTCTGGTCGAGATGCTGCGCGGTCAGGTTGCCCTTGCTGGTCCGAAGGGCTTCAAGAAGGGCACGGAACTGTCGAACGCTGTCGTTTCGGAATATCCGCGTTCGCAGTGGTGGATGTTCGCCGTCGAGGACGAAAAGGTCCAGAGCGAGCTGGAAGCCCTGCGCGGCCAGTACGACGAATCCAAGTCGCGCCTTGAACAGCGCTTCATGGACAAGGTCGAGAAGGTCCAGCGCGGCGACGAAATGCCTCCGGGTGTCATGAAGATGGTCAAGGTCTTCGTCGCTGTTAAACGCAAGATCCAGCCGGGTGACAAGATGGCAGGCCGTCACGGGAACAAGGGCGTGGTCTCGCGCATTGTTCCGGTTGAGGACATGCCGTTCCTGGAAGACGGTACGCATGTCGACATCGTGCTGAACCCGCTCGGCGTTCCTTCGCGCATGAACGTCGGTCAGATTCTCGAAACGCACCTTGGCTGGGCTTGTGCCGGCATGGGTCGTCAGATCGGTGAGCTGATCGAAGCCTACAAGGCAAGCGGCAACATCGAGCCTCTGCGCAAGACGATCGATCTGGTCGTCGGCGACGGCCCGAAGAGCGACGACGTTCACGAGTATGACGATGCGTCGGTTCTGCGCTTGGCTGATCAGTGGAAGCGTGGCGTGTCCATCGCGACCCCGGTCTTCGACGGCGCTGGCGAAGCGGATGTCAACCACATGCTGGCAATGGCAGGTCTCAAGCAGACCGGTCAGTCGACACTGTACGACGGTCGTACCGGCGAGCAGTTCGACCGTCAGGTCACGGTTGGCTACATCTACATGCTGAAGCTGAACCACCTTGTCGACGACAAGATCCACGCCCGTTCGATCGGCCCGTACTCGCTCGTCACCCAGCAGCCGCTGGGCGGTAAGGCGCAGTTCGGCGGTCAGCGCTTCGGCGAAATGGAAGTCTGGGCGCTGGAAGCTTACGGTGCAGCCTACACGCTGCAGGAAATGCTCACGGTCAAGTCGGACGACGTGGCCGGCCGCACCAAGGTCTACGAAGCCATCGTTCGTGGCGACGATACCTTCGAAGCGGGCATTCCGGAAAGCTTCAACGTTCTCGTCAAGGAAATGCGCTCGCTGGGTCTCAGCGTCGAACTGGAAAACTCCAAGGTCGACGATCTGCAGACGGCAAGCCAGCTTTCGGACGCAGCCGAGTAATAGCCTGCGGGTGCGCGCTGTCGGTCAGCGCGCACCGCTTGGAATATTGCAGCGCCGTTCGCGTCCGGTTGGATGCATGGCGCCGCAAGGCGGTTTTAAAGCGTCAGTCCGGTTCCCGGGATTTGCCGGCACTGTTCGCAATTCGAGGGCGTTTCGCCCCTAAAGGAGATAGGCATGAACCAAGAGGTCATGAATCTTTTCAATCCGCAGGTGCCTGCGCAGAATTTCGATTCCATCCGGATTTCGATTGCGTCGCCGGAGAAGATTCTTTCCTGGTCTTATGGCGAGATCAAGAAGCCGGAAACGATCAACTATCGTACGTTCAAGCCGGAACGCGATGGTCTTTTCTGCGCGCGAATCTTCGGACCGATCAAGGACTACGAATGCTTGTGCGGCAAGTACAAGCGCATGAAGTACAAGGGCATCATCTGCGAAAAGTGCGGCGTTGAAGTCACGCTGTCGCGCGTTCGCCGTGAGCGCATGGGCCATATCGAGCTCGCCGCTCCCGTTGCCCACATCTGGTTCCTGAAGTCGCTGCCTTCGCGCATTTCGACGCTGCTCGACATGACGCTGAAGGATGTGGAGCGCGTTCTCTACTTCGAAAACTACATCGTCACCGAGCCGGGTCTCACCGCGCTCAAGGAGCATCAGCTTCTCTCGGAAGAAGAGTACATGCTCGCCGTCGACGAGTACGGTGAAGACCAGTTCACCGCCATGATCGGCGCTGAAGCGATCTATGAGATGCTGGCCAGCATGAATCTCGAAAAGATCGCTGGCGACCTGCGCTCCGAGCTTGCCGACACTACGTCGGATCTGAAGCAGAAGAAGCTGATGAAGCGCCTGAAGATCGTCGAGAACTTCATGGAATCCGGCAACCGTCCGGAATGGATGATCATGAAGGTCGTCCCGGTCATCCCGCCGGACCTGCGTCCGCTGGTTCCGCTCGATGGCGGCCGCTTCGCGACCTCGGATCTGAACGATCTCTATCGCCGCGTCATCAACCGTAACAATCGTCTGAAGCGCCTCATCGAACTGCGCGCTCCGGGCATCATCATCCGCAACGAAAAGCGCATGCTGCAGGAATCTGTCGATGCGCTGTTCGACAACGGTCGCCGCGGCCGCGTCATCACCGGCGCCAACAAGCGTCCGCTGAAGTCGCTGTCCGACATGCTCAAGGGCAAGCAGGGCCGCTTCCGTCAGAACCTGCTCGGCAAGCGCGTCGACTATTCCGGCCGTTCGGTCATCGTGACCGGTCCGGAACTGAAGCTGCATCAGTGCGGCCTGCCGAAGAAGATGGCGCTCGAGCTGTTCAAGCCGTTCATCTACGCCCGCCTCGACGCGAAGGGTTATTCCTCGACCGTCAAGCAGGCCAAGAAGCTGGTCGAAAAGGAAAAGCCGGAAGTCTGGGATATCCTCGACGAGGTCATCCGCGAGCATCCGGTTCTCCTGAACCGCGCACCGACGCTGCACCGCCTGGGCATCCAGGCCTTCGAACCCACGCTGGTCGAAGGCAAGGCTATCCAGCTGCACCCGCTCGTCTGCACGGCCTTCAACGCCGACTTCGACGGTGACCAGATGGCTGTTCACGTGCCGCTCTCGCTGGAAGCCCAGCTTGAAGCACGCGTGCTGATGATGTCGACCAACAATATTCTGCACCCGGCAAACGGCGCGCCGATCATCGTTCCCTCGCAGGACATGGTTCTCGGCCTGTACTATCTGTCGATCCTGAACCAGAACGAGCCGGGCGAAGGCATGGCCTTCTCCGACCTCGGCGAGCTGCATCACGCCCTCGAAAACAAGGTCGTGACGCTGCACTCGAAGATCCGCGGCCGCTTCAAGTCGATCGGCGAAGATGGCAAGCCCTATTCGAAGATCTATGAAACGACCCCTGGCCGTCTGCTGATCGGCGAACTTCTGCCGAAGCACGGCAAGGTCACCTTCGACATCTGCAACCAGGAAATGACCAAGAAGAACATCTCCAAGATGATCGACACGGTCTACCGTCATTGCGGCCAGAAGGACACGGTCATTTTCTGCGACCGTATCATGCAGCTTGGCTTCTCCCATGCTTGCCGCGCCGGCATTTCGTTCGGCAAGGACGACATGGTCATTCCGGACACCAAGGTTAAGATCGTCGGCGATACCGAAGCGCTCGTGAAGGAATACGAGCAGCAGTACAATGACGGTCTGATCACCCAGGGCGAGAAGTACAACAAGGTCGTCGACGCCTGGGGCAAGGCCACGGAAAAGGTCGCCGAAGAAATGATGGCCCGCATTAAGGCCGTCGAATTCGACGAAAAGACCGGTCGCCAGAAGCCGATGAACTCGATCTACATGATGAGCCACTCGGGTGCTCGTGGTTCTCCGAACCAGATGCGCCAGCTGGGCGGCATGCGCGGCCTCATGGCCAAGCCGTCGGGCGAAATCATCGAGACGCCGATCATCTCGAACTTCAAGGAAGGCCTCACCGTTAACGAGTACTTCAACTCGACCCACGGTGCCCGTAAGGGTCTCGCCGACACCGCCTTGAAGACCGCGAACTCGGGCTACCTGACCCGCCGTCTCGTCGACGTCGCGCAGGATTGCATCGTCACGCACGTCGATTGCGGTACCGAAAACGGCCTCACCATGACCGCCATCGTCGATGCCGGTCAGGTTGTTGCTTCGCTCGGCGCCCGCATCCTCGGCCGTACGGCCCTGGACGACATCGATCATCCGGTCACGGGTGAGCGCATCGTCGACGCCGGCAAGATGATCCTCGAGCCCGATGTCATCGAGATCGAGAAGGCTGGTATCCAGTCGATCCGCATCCGTTCGGCACTGACCTGCGAAATCCAGACGGGCGTGTGCTCGGTCTGCTACGGCCGTGACCTTGCTCGCGGTACGCCTGTCAACATCGGTGAAGCTGTCGGCGTCATCGCCGCGCAGTCGATCGGTGAGCCGGGCACACAGCTGACCATGCGTACCTTCCACTTGGGCGGCACGGCGACCGTGGTCGACCAGTCGTTCCTGGAAGCCTCTTACGAGGGCACGGTTCAGATCAAGAACCGCAACATGCTGCGCAACTCCGATGGCAACCTGGTTGCCATGGGCCGCAACATGACGGTCCAGATCCTGGACGAACGTGGTGTCGAACGTTCCTCGCAGCGCGTTGCTTATGGCTCGAAGCTGTATGTCGACGACGGCGACAAGGTGAAGCGCGGTCAGCGTCTGGCAGAGTGGGACCCCTATACCCGTCCGATGATGACGGAAGTGGCCGGTACGGTTCACTTCGAAGACGTCGTCGACGGTCTCTCGGTCCTCGAAGCGACGGACGAGTCCACCGGCATCACCAAGCGTCAGGTTATCGACTGGCGCTCGACGCCGCGCGGCTCCGATCTGAAGCCGGCGATCGTCATCAAGGACGCCAGCGGCAATGTCGCCAAGCTCTCGCGCGGTGGCGAAGCCCGCTTCCTGCTCTCGGTCGACGCGATCCTGTCGGTCGAGCCGGGCACGAAGGTGTCGCAGGGTGACGTTCTCGCCCGTTCGCCGCTGGAAAGCGCCAAGACCAAGGACATCACGGGTGGTCTGCCGCGTGTTGCCGAACTGTTCGAAGCTCGTCGTCCGAAGGACCACGCCATCATCGCAGAGATCGATGGTACGATCCGCCTCGGCCGCGACTACAAGAACAAGCGTCGCGTCATCATCGAGCCGGCGGAAGACGGTGTCGAGCCGGTCGAATACCTGATCCCGAAGGGCAAGCCCTTCCACCTTCAGGAAGGCGACTATATCGAAAAGGGTGACTACATCCTCGACGGTAACCCGGCTCCGCACGACATCCTGGCGATCAAGGGCGTGGAAGCTCTGGCTTCCTACCTGGTCAACGAAATCCAGGAAGTCTACCGCTTGCAGGGCGTTGTCATCAACGACAAGCACATCGAAGTGATTGTCCGTCAGATGCTGCAGAAGGTTGAGATCACCGATGCGGGCGACAGCCAGTACATCGTCGGCGACAACGTCGACCGTATCGAACTGGACGACGCCAACGATCGCCTGATCGAAGAAGGCAAGAAGCCCGCTTATGGCGATCCGGTCCTACTCGGTATCACCAAGGCATCGCTGCAGACGCCGTCCTTCATCTCGGCCGCATCCTTCCAGGAAACGACGAAGGTGCTCACCGAAGCTGCGATCGCCGGCAAGACCGACGGTCTGCAGGGTCTGAAGGAAAACGTCATCGTCGGTCGCCTGATCCCGGCCGGTACCGGCGGTACCATGACGCAGATCCGCCGCATCGCCACGGCCCGCGACGAGCTCATCCTCGAAGAGCGCCGCAAGGGCACCGGCGCCGGTGTCGCAACGCCGATGCTGCAGGATCTCGCCAGCGAGAACACTCCGGCCGAATAAGCTGGAGCTGAATAGATCAAAAATCAAAACCGCCCGGAGCGATCCGGGCGGTTTCTTTTTTGCGTGATGATGAGATCGAATGGGTGAGGGGAGGCCGCCTTCGTTGGGCGGCCGTCCGATCAGCGGAAGCGAATGATCGCGACTTCGCCTTCGAGTGCGCCCTGATAGGCCGAGGCGTGTGGTTCTTCGTCCGGTATGTCCGTCAACAGTCCGATCTGGTCGAGGTCGGCCTCGATGAAACCTTCTTCGGCAAGCGCATTCAGCGCCTCGCGCACAGCGGTATCGTCGTCAGGCGCTTTCAGCATGACATGCAGGTCGATACCTTCGCCGCCATCGGTCTCATATCCCTTGCCTATGATGATGAAGACCATGGGGCCGTCGGAATTGTTGTCGTTGTCTGGCGCAGTAATCATGAGTCTTCCTTCGGGAGTGTCGAATCGACCCGGCGATTCCTTTTCGCCGCGCGGGTCCGTCGGATGGAAATGTCCTTCCGTGATTCCTTATAGGGATTTTGACAAAATACCAAAGTCCATCTTGCCGAGGAGGCGGCATTTCCGTATTCAACACGCCAAATGGCTGGTTTGCCCGGCCTTTCCGGGCTTTATGACAAAGATAATTTCTTAACCGGCCTTGACGAACCGGCGGGAAACCAGTAGTACCGCCGCCATCGGAACCCATGTGAGGCATGGCTGTTCGGGGCGACGCGCCCTGAAGTTCACCTCAAACAAGGTTCTAAACGCACGTTGAAGACACGAATGCTGCACGCACGACGCTATTTACGGCGTCCTCTGCTTTTTTGTGGTCCATCTGCGAGAGCGGATCGGGCCACGTTTTGCGCATTGAGACGAACGTGTGTCGTTGCCGGTGACGGCGCAAGTGAAGCCCGCAAGGGTGTCGACATAGATTTACAAGGGATGGTTGAATGCCTACCGTAAACCAGCTGATCCGCAAGCCTCGCCAGGCGCAGGTAAAGCGTAATAAGGTTCCCGCTCTCCAGGAGAACCCGCAGAAGCGCGGCGTTTGCACCCGCGTCTACACGACGACGCCGAAGAAGCCGAACTCGGCTCTGCGTAAGGTCGCAAAGATCCGCCTGACCAACGGCTTCGAAGTCATTGGTTACATCCCCGGTGAAGGTCATAACCTTCAGGAGCACTCTGTCGTCATGATCCGTGGCGGCCGCGTGAAGGACCTTCCGGGTGTTCGCTATCACATCATCCGCGGCGTTCTCGATACCCAGGGTGTCAAGAACCGCAAGCAGCGCCGTTCGAAGTACGGTGCGAAGCGTCCGAAGTAATTCGGATTTTTAGATAATCCGGCGCTGCGCGAGGTTCTCCGCGTGGTGAAGCGCCGCTAACAGTTGAGAGACGAGAAGTACATGTCCAGACGTCATAGAGCAGAAAAGCGCGAGATCAACCCGGACCCGAAGTTCGGCGATCTGGTCGTCACCAAGTTCATGAATGCTATCATGCTCGACGGCAAGAAGTCCGTCGCTGAAAGCATCGTATACGGCGCATTCGACGCCGTGCAGGGCAAGGCAAAGCAGGAGCCGCTCGGCGTGTTCCATCAGGCTTTGGATAACATCGCTCCGCACGTTGAAGTTCGCTCGCGTCGCGTTGGTGGTGCTACGTACCAGGTTCCGGTTGATGTTCGCCCTGAGCGCCGTCAGGCTCTGGCCATCCGCTGGCTGATCACTGCTGCTCGCAAGCGTAACGAGACGACGATGGTCGATCGTCTGTGCGGCGAACTTCTCGATGCCTCCAACAACCGCGGCGCTGCCGTCAAGAAGCGCGAAGACACGCACAAGATGGCTGACGCCAACCGTGCGTTCTCGCATTATCGCTGGTAATCCCGAACGGTTTCGGAAAGGCAGTCCATTATGGCTCGCGAATATAAAATCGAAGACTACCGCAATTTCGGTATCATGGCGCACATCGACGCCGGCAAGACCACGACCACCGAGCGTATTCTTTACTACACCGGCAAGTCGCACAAGATCGGCGAAGTGCACGACGGCGCAGCCACCATGGACTGGATGGAGCAGGAGCAGGAGCGTGGCATCACGATCACCTCCGCTGCTACGACCACCTTCTGGAAGGGCCGCGACGGCAAGACCCGCCGCTTCAACATCATCGACACCCCCGGCCACGTCGACTTCACCATCGAAGTCGAGCGTTCGCTGCGCGTTCTCGACGGTGCCATTGCTCTGCTCGACGCCAATGCCGGCGTTGAGCCGCAGACGGAAACCGTATGGCGCCAGGCTGAGAAGTATCATGTTCCGCGCATGATCTTCTGCAACAAGATGGACAAGACCGGCGCTGACTTCTATCGCTCGGTCGAGATGATCAAGACCCGCCTCGGCGCGACCGCCGTCGTCATGCAGCTGCCGATCGGCGCTGAAAGCGATTTCAAGGGCGTTATCGACCTGATCGAGATGAACGCCCTTATCTGGCGCGACGAGTCGCTCGGCGCTCAGTGGGACGTCGTCGAAATCCCGGAAGACATGAAGGCAAAGGCTGCCGAATACCGCGAAAAGCTGATCGAGACCGTTGTCGAGATCGACGAAGCTGCGACTGAAGCCTACCTCGAAGGCAACCTGCCTGACAACGAACAGATCCGCGCGCTCGTTCGTCGCGGCACGATCGACGTCAAGTTCCATCCGATGTTCTGCGGCACCGCCTTCAAGAACAAGGGCGTTCAGCCGCTGCTCGACGCCGTTGTCGACTATCTGCCGTCGCCGCTCGACATTCCGGCGATCAAGGGCATCGATTTCAAGACGGAAGCCGAAATCGAGCGTCACGCTGACGACAACGAGCCGCTTTCCATGCTCGCGTTCAAGATCATGAACGACCCCTTCGTCGGTTCGCTCACCTTCGCCCGTATCTATTCCGGCAAGCTGGAAAAGGGCGCATCGGTCATGAACACGGTCAAGGACAAGCGCGAGCGTGTCGGCCGCATGCTGCAGATGCACTCCAACTCGCGTGAAGACATCGAAGAAGCCTTCGCAGGCGACATCGTTGCTCTCGCCGGCCTCAAGGAAACCACGACGGGCGATACGCTTTGCGATCCGCTGAAGCCGGTTGTTCTCGAGCGCATGGAATTCCCCGAGCCGGTCATCCAGATCGCGATCGAGCCGAAGACCAAGGGCGACCAGGAAAAGATGGGCCTCGCGCTCAACCGTCTGGCTGCCGAAGATCCGTCCTTCCGCGTGAAGACGGACCAGGAATCGGGTCAGACGATCATCGCCGGCATGGGTGAACTGCACCTCGACATCATCGTCGACCGCATGCGTCGTGAGTTCAAGGTCGAAGCGACCGTCGGCGCGCCGCAGGTTGCTTACCGCGAAACGATCACGCGTCAGACCGAGAAGGACTACACGCACAAGAAGCAGTCCGGTGGTACCGGTCAGTTCGCACGCGTCAAAATCGTGTTCGAACCGAACCCGGAAGGCGACGACTTCAAGTTCGAGTCCAAGATCGTCGGCGGTGCTGTTCCGAAGGAATTCGTACCGGGCGTTCAGAAGGGTATCGAAAGCGTTCTGTCTTCCGGCCCGCTGGCTGGCTTCCCGATGCTCGGCGTCAAGGCGACGCTCATCGACGGCGCCTTCCACGATGTTGACTCGTCGGTTCTGGCCTTCGAAATCGCTTCCCGCGCTTGCTTCCGTGAAGCAGCCCGCGAAGCCGGTGCCCAGCTCCTCGAGCCGATGATGAAGGTCGAAGTTGTAACGCCGGAAGATTACGTCGGCGACGTCATCGGCGACCTGAACTCGCGTCGTGGTCAGATCCAGGGTCAGGAAAGCCGCGGTATCGCTGTTGTCATCAACGCGAACGTCCCGCTGGCGAACATGTTCAAGTACGTCGATAACCTGCGTTCGATGTCTCAGGGTCGTGCACAGTACACGATGACCTTCGATCATTACGCGCCGGTTCCGTCGAACGTCGCACAGGAAATCCAGGCAAAGTATTCCGGTCAGAAGTGACCGGAATACCAATTGACCGATAACAAGAATTGATCCCCCAGGGGACAGGAAAACGGAGAGCCGAAAATGGCAAAGAGTAAGTTTGAGCGCAATAAGCCGCACGTTAACATTGGTACGATCGGTCACGTTGACCACGGCAAGACGTCCTTGACGGCAGCGATCACGAAGTACTTCGGCGAGTTCAAGGCGTACGACCAGATCGACGCTGCTCCGGAAGAGAAGGCTCGTGGTATCACGATCTCGACGGCCCACGTTGAATACGAGACGCCGAACCGCCACTATGCGCACGTTGACTGCCCCGGCCACGCCGACTACGTCAAGAACATGATCACGGGTGCCGCCCAGATGGACGGCGCGATCCTGGTTTGCTCTGCCGCTGACGGCCCGATGCCGCAGACGCGCGAGCACATCCTGCTTGCTCGCCAGGTTGGCGTTCCGGCAATCGTCGTGTTCCTGAACAAGGTCGACCAGGTTGACGACGCTGAACTTCTCGAGCTGGTCGAGCTCGAAGTTCGCGAACTTCTGTCGTCCTACGACTTCCCGGGTGACGACATCCCGGTTGTCAAGGGTTCGGCTCTTGCTGCTCTTGAAGATTCGGACAAGAAGATCGGCGAAGACGCGATCCGCGAGCTGATGGCTCAGGTTGACGCCTACATCCCGACGCCGGAGCGTCCGATCGACCAGCCGTTCCTGATGCCGATCGAAGACGTGTTCTCGATCTCTGGCCGTGGTACGGTTGTGACGGGCCGCGTCGAGCGCGGTATCGTCAAGGTTGGTGAAGAAGTCGAAATCGTCGGCATCCGTCCGACGTCGAAGACGACGGTTACCGGCGTTGAAATGTTCCGCAAGCTGCTCGACCAGGGCCAGGCTGGCGACAACATCGGCGCGCTGATCCGCGGTGTTAACCGTGACGGCGTCGAGCGTGGTCAGATCCTGTGCAAGCCGGGCTCTGTCAAGCCGCACAAGAAGTTCATGGCTGAAGCCTACATCCTGACGAAGGAAGAAGGCGGCCGTCATACGCCGTTCTTCACGAACTACCGTCCGCAGTTCTACTTCCGTACGACTGACGTGACGGGCATCGTGACGCTTCCGGAAGGCACGGAAATGGTCATGCCTGGCGACAACGTCACGGTTGCCGTTGAGCTGATCGTTCCGATCGCGATGGAAGAAAAGCTTCGCTTCGCGATCCGCGAAGGCGGCCGTACCGTCGGCGCAGGCATCGTTGCCTCCATCGTCGAGTAATTCGAAGTCGGCCGCTCCATCCGAGTAGCCGATTCGATGACAATATTATGATGCAAGCGGCTGTAGCCGCTTGCTTATGACATAGAAATGTTGCAAATGGCGCGCGAGCGCGATTTGCGTGCTGCTTCGGATGACGAAGCGGCCAATGAAATTAACAATAAGGTGGGCCGAAAGGCCTAAAGAGTGGATGGGGATGCCGTCGCTGGCGTCCCTCTCGATCTTTGAAACCGGTGGTCCGCCTTAGGAAACAGAACAATCCGTGCCCTTTTCGAGAGGCACGCGAGATAACAAACACAAGGATAACGTCGAATGAACGGCCAAAATATCCGCATTCGCCTGAAGGCGTTCGATCACCGGATTCTCGATGCTTCCACGCGCGAGATCGTGTCGACGGCGAAGCGCACCGGTGCTAGCGTCCGGGGCCCCGTTCCGCTTCCGACTCGTATCGAGAAGTTTACGGTCAACCGGTCCCCGCACATCGACAAGAAGAGCCGCGAGCAGTTCGAGATGCGCACGCACAAGCGCCTTCTCGACATCGTTGACCCGACCCCGCAGACGGTAGACGCGCTGATGAAGCTCGATCTCGCCGCCGGTGTCGATGTTGAGATCAAGCTCTGAGACCTCTGGTTCTCGAGCTGAGTGAGAAGGATTGAACCGATGCGTTCAGGTGTGATTGCACAGAAGGTGGGAATGACCCGCGTCTATAACGACGCCGGCGAGCATGTCCCGGTTACCGTATTGCGTATGGAAGGCTGCCAGGTCGTGGCCCAGCGCACAGTTGAAAAGAATGGCTACACCGCAGTTCAGCTCGGTGCCGGCCAGGCTAAGGTTAAGAACACGACGAAGGCTCTTCGCGGCCATTTCGCCGTTGCAAGCGTAGAGCCGAAGGCCAAGCTCGCAGAATTCCGTGTCACGGAAGACAATCTGCTCGCAGTTGGCACCGAGCTCAACGCAGGTCACTTCACGGCGGGTCAGCTCGTCGATGTGACCGGCACGACGATCGGTAAGGGCTTTGCCGGCGCCATCAAGCGCCACGGCTTCGGCGGTCTGCGCGCCACGCACGGTGTGTCGGTTTCGCACCGCTCGCACGGTTCGACCGGTTCGCGCCAGGACCCGGGCAAGGTGTTCAAGAACAAGAAGATGGCTGGTCACATGGGCCAGACCCGCGTTACGACGCAGAACCTTGAAGTGGTATCGACCGACGAAGATCGTGGTCTGATCCTGGTCAAGGGTGCGGTTCCCGGCTCCAAGGGTGCCTGGATCATCGTGCGCGACGCCGTCAAGTCGGCAGCGAAGTAAGGGAGCCGGATCAATGGAATTCAACGTCAAGACTCTTGAGGGCAAAGACGCCGGGAAGGTTTCCCTTTCTGATGCGATTTTCGGCCTCGAGCCGCGTGAAGACATTCTCGCTCGCGTCGTTCGCTGGCAGCTTGCCAAGAAGCAGCAGGGCACGCATCAGGCCAAGGGCCGCGCTGACGTAGCGCGCACCGGTGCCAAGATGTACAAGCAGAAGGGTACGGGCCGCGCTCGTCACCATTCGGCTCGCGCTCCGCAGTTCCGCGGCGGTGGTAAGGCTCACGGCCCGGTCGCTCGCAGCCACGAGCACGATCTGCCGAAGAAGGTTCGCGCCCTCGGCCTGCGTCACGCTCTCTCGGCCAAGTTCAAGGCTGAAGACGTGATCGTCATCGACAATCTCGTCGCAACCGAAGCCAAGACCAAGGCACTCGCTGGCGCTTTCGAGACGCTCGGCCTGACGAACGCTCTGTTCATCGGCGGCGCTGAGCTCGACAGCAACTTCAAGCTCGCAGCCAAGAACATCCCGAACATCGATGTTCTGCCGGTTCAGGGCATCAACGTTTACGACATCCTGCGCCGCGGCAAGCTCGTGCTGTCCAAGGCTGCAGTTGAAGCTCTAGAGGAGCGATTCAAGTGACGGATCTTCGCCATTACGATGTGATCGTTTCTCCTGCGATCACCGAAAAGTCCACGCTGGTTTCGGATAATAACCAGGTTGTTTTCAACGTTGCCAAGACCGCGACGAAGCCTGAAATCAAGGCTGCCGTCGAGGCGCTGTTCGGCGTCAAGGTTACGGCCGTCAACACTCTGCTGCGCAAGGGCAAGACCAAGCGGTTCAAAGGTCTCGTCGGCAAGCAGAAGGACGTGAAGAAGGCTGTTGTGACGCTCGCCGAAGGCCAGTCGATCGACGTCTCCACCGGTCTCTGAGGAATAAGAAAATGGCATTGAAAACATTCAATCCGACGACCCCGAGCCAGCGTCAGCTGGTCATCGTCGATCGCTCCTCGCTCTACAAGGGCAAGCCGGTCAAGACGCTGACGGAAGGCCTCACCTCCAAGGGTGGCCGTAACAACACCGGCCGCATCACCGTTCGCTTCCAGGGCGGTGGTCACAAGCGCAGCTATCGTCTGGTCGACTTCAAGCGTCGCAAGTTCGACGTTGAAGCATCGGTCGAGCGCATCGAATACGATCCGAACCGTACCGCTTACATCGCTCTGGTGAAGTACACGGATGGCGAACTGGCCTACATCCTCGCTCCGCAGCGCCTCGCTGCCGGCGACAAGGTCATCGCTTCGGAAAAGGCAGTGGACGTGAAGCCGGGCAACACCATGCCGCTTCAGTTCATCCCGGTCGGCTCCATCATCCACAACGTGGAGATGAAGCCGGGCAAGGGTGGCCAGATCGCTCGCTCCGCCGGCTCCTACGCGCAGCTCGTCGGTCGCGACCAGGGCATGGCGATCCTTCGCCTGAACTCTGGCGAACAGCGCCTCGTGCATGGCACTTGCCTGGCAACGATCGGTGCGGTTTCGAACCCGGATCATGCCAACATCAACGACGGTAAGGCCGGTCGTTCGCGTTGGCGTGGCAAGAAGCCGCATAACCGCGGTGTTGTCATGAACCCGGTCGACCATCCGCACGGCGGTGGTGAAGGCCGCACCTCCGGTGGTCGCCATCCGGTGACCCCATGGGGCAAGCCGACCAAGGGCAAGCGTACGCGGTCGAACAAGTCGACCGACAAGATGATTATGCGCTCGCGCCATCAGCGCAAGAAGTAAGAGAGGAAGTCTCAAGTGGCTCGTTCAGTATGGAAAGGTCCGTTTGTTGACGGCTATCTTCTCAAGAAGGCTGAGAAGGTGCGTGAAGGCGGACGTAACGAAGTAATCAAGATGTGGAGCCGTCGCTCCACCATCATGCCGCAGTTCGTCGGTCTTACCTTCGGCGTCTACAACGGCAGCAAGCACATTCCGGTCAGTGTCAATGAAGACATGGTCGGACACAAGTTCGGCGAGTTCGCCCCGACCCGTACCTATTATGGTCACGGTGCGGACAAGAAGGCGAAGAGGAAGTAACAATGGGCAAGGCAAAAACCGAACGCCGGCTGAAGGACAATGAAGCGCAGGCAGTTGCGCGCACGCTCCGTGTCAGCCCGCAGAAGCTCAACCTGGTCGCGGCTTCGATCCGTGGCAAGAAGGTTGATCGCGCGCTCGCAGAGCTGGAATTCTCGCGCAAGCGTATCGCTGGCGCCGTGAAGAAGACGCTCGAATCTGCGATCGCCAATGCAGAAAACAACCACGATCTCGACGTTGACTCGCTGGTCGTAGCGGAAGCTTACGTCGGCAAGTCCATCGTCATGAAGCGTTTCCACGCTCGTGGCCGTGGCCGTGCGTCTCGTATCGAGCGTCCGTTCGCGCACCTGACGATCGTCGTTCGTGAAGTGGAAGCTCAAGGGGAGGCCGCATAATGGGTCAGAAAATCAATCCGATCGGCTTTCGTCTTGGCATCAACCGTACCTGGGATAGCCGCTGGTTTGCGGACAATGCCGAGTACGGCCAGCTCCTCCACGAAGACCTGAAGATGCGTAAGTTCGTCATGAACGAACTGAAGCAGGCTGGTATCTCCAAGGTGGTCATCGAGCGTCCGCACAAGAAGTGCCGCGTCACGATCCACTCGGCTCGTCCGGGCCTGATCATCGGCAAGAAGGGCGCAGACATCGACAAGCTTCGCAAGAAGCTGTCGGACATGACGAATTCCGAAACGCACCTCAACATCGTTGAAGTTCGCAAGCCGGAAATCGACGCGACGCTGGTTGCCCAGTCGATCGCTCAGCAGCTGGAACGCCGTGTTGCTTTCCGTCGCGCCATGAAGCGCGCCGTTCAGTCCGCGATGCGTCTTGGCGCCGAAGGCATCAAGATCACCTGCGCCGGCCGTCTCGGCGGTGCTGAAATCGCTCGTACGGAATGGTACCGCGAAGGTCGCGTGCCGCTGCACACGCTGCGCGCCGACATCGACTACGGTACGGCTGAAGCAGAAACCGCTTTCGGTATCTGCGGCATCAAGGTCTGGATCTTCAAGGGCGAAATCCTTGAGCATGATCCGATGGCCTCCGAACGCCGCGCGCTCGAAGGCGACGCCCAGGGTCCGGCTAGCCGCGATCGCGATAGAGACCGTCGCCGCGACAACGCTTGATAGCGTACGTGGCAGATAAGTTCGGAGAATAAGAAAATGTTGCAGCCAAAGCGTACGAAGTACCGCAAGCAATTCAAGGGCCGCATCAAGGGCGTTGCCAAGGGTGGTTCTGATCTGGCGTTCGGCGAATTCGGCCTGAAGTCGCAGGAGCCCAACCGCGTCAACGCTCGTGAGATCGAAGCGGCTCGCCGCGCGATCACGCGCTATATGAAGCGCGCCGGCCGTGTATGGATCCGCGTGTTCCCGGATGTTCCGGTAACCGCAAAGCCGACCGAAGTCCGTATGGGTAAAGGTAAGGGCTCTGTCGAATACTGGGCATGCAAGGTCAAGCCCGGCCGTATGATGTTCGAGATCGACGGTGTGAGCGAAGAAATCGCTCGTGAGGCTCTGCGCCTCGGCGCTGCCAAGCTCTCGGTCAAGACGCGCTTCGTTCAGCGCATTGCAGAGTAAGGAAGAAGCTCATGAAAGCCGCAGATGTTCGCGCCCTGAGCGCCGACCAACTCAAGGACGAGCTTGCCAAGCTGAAGAAGGAGCAGTTCAACCTGCGCTTTCAGAAGGCGACCGGCCAGCTCGAGAAGTCCTCGCGCATCAACGAAGTCCGTAAGGACATCGCTCGCGTAAAAACCATTGCCCGCCAGAAGGCGGCAGAAGCAAAGGCCTAAAGGAAAAATAACATGCCGAAGCGCATTCTGCAGGGCGTCGTGGTCAGCGACAAGAACGAGAAGACGGTAGTTGTCCGCGTTGAGCGTCGTTTCGCTCACCCGCTGCTCCAGAAGACCGTTCGTCGTTCCAAGAAGTACAAGGCTCACGACGAAAACAATCAGTACAAGACCGGCGACGTCGTTTCCATCGAGGAATGCGCGCCGATCTCCAAGGATAAGACCTGGACGGTCGTTTCCGCCCAGTCCAAGTAACAGAATTTCGCTCAGGCCCTTGCGTCTGGGCGAAATATCTGTATGAAGCACGAGCTTGGAAGCAGGACGCTCGAGAACGGGCGTTCTTTTGCTTTATTGATGGCCGGCAGAGACGATCCTTGAGGTCCCGAAGCCAGGCATAATCAGACAAGACACTAGTCCATAAGCCGGGGTAGGGGGTCGATTGGCCCAACCATTCCGGTAACAACAAGAAGGCGACCTGACATGATTCAGATGCAAACAAACCTCGACGTGGCGGATAATTCCGGCGCACGTCGTGTCATGTGCATCAAGGTGCTGGGCGGCTCGAAGCGCAAGTATGCCTCGATCGGCGACGTTATCGTCGTTTCGATCAAGGAAGCTATTCCGCGCGGCCGTGTGAAGAAGGGTGACGTGATGAAGGCGGTCGTCGTTCGTACCGCCAAGGACATCCGTCGTCCGGATGGCAGCGTCATCCGCTTCGATACCAACGCAGCAGTCCTCATCGACAACAAGAAAGAGCCGATCGGCACCCGTATCTTCGGACCGGTTCCGCGCGAACTTCGCGCCAAGAACCACATGAAGATCATCTCGCTGGCTCCAGAAGTACTGTAAGGAGCGGAGCGATGCAGAAGATCCGTAAAGGCGACAAGGTTGTCGTATTGACCGGTAAGGACAAGGGCCGTACCGGCGAAGTCATTCAAGTGCTGCCGAAGGAAGACCGTGCGGTCGTTCGTGGCGTCAACGTCATCAAGCGCCATCAGCGCCAGACGCAGAACCAGGAAGCCGGCATCATCAGCAAGGAAGCCTCGCTTCACCTGTCCAACCTGGCAATCGTCGACAAGGACGGTAAGCCGACCCGCGTCGGTTTCAAGGTTGTGGATGGCAAGAAGGTCCGCGTGGCCAAGACCTCGGGAGAAGTGATCGATGGCTGAGGTAAAGTACGAGCCGCGGCTCAAGAAGGAATACGTTGCTCGCATCCGCGCGGCGATGCAGGAGAAGTTCTCCTACGCTAACGAGATGCAGATCCCGAAGCTGGACAAGATCGTGATCAACATGGGTGTTGGCGAAGCGACGGCTGATTCGAAGAAGCCAACCGTTGCTGCTGCAGACCTCGCGGCCATCGCAGGCCAGAAGCCGGTCATCACCCGCGCACGCAACTCCATCGCTGGCTTCAAGGTCCGCGAAAATATGCCGATCGGCGCGAAGGTCACCCTGCGCGGCGCCCGCATGTATGAGTTCCTGGATCGTCTGGTCAACATCGCGCTTCCGCGCGTTCGCGACTTCCGCGGCCTGAACCCGAAGAGCTTTGACGGTCGTGGCAATTTTGCCATGGGCATCAAGGAGCACATTGTGTTCCCTGAGATCAACTACGATAAGGTTGATCAGATGTGGGGCATGGACATCATCGTTTGCACGACGGCGACGACCGACGACGAAGCACGGGCTCTTCTGAAAGAGTTCAACTTCCCGTTCCGTCAATAACCGTAACGACGAGCGTAGAAAAGGAACCCTGATATGGCGAAGACAAGCGCAGTTGAAAAGAACAAGCGCCGCCGCAATACGGTTGCCAACCAGGCCGCAAAGCGGGCTGCTCTCAAGGCAATCATCATGAACCAGTCTCTCTCGATCGAAGACCGGTTCAAGGCCACTCTGAAGCTGGCATCGCTGCCGCGCGATGGATCGAAGACCCGTATTCGCAACCGTTGCGAAGTGTCTGGCCGTCCGCGCGCCTACTACCGCAAACTGCGCATGTCGCGTATCGCGCTGCGTGAACTCGGCAATCTCGGCAAGGTGCCGGGTATCGTCAAGTCCAGCTGGTAAGGAGCAGATTAGATGTCTATGACTGATCCTTTGGGCGATATGCTCACCCGCATCCGCAATGGCGCTTCGCGCCGCAAGTCGTCGGTTTCGACGCCTGCGTCCAAGCTCCGTGCACGCGTTCTCGATGTGCTCCAGGCTGAAGGCTACATCCGTGGCTATTCCGTCGTCGATTTCGGCAACGGCAAGTCTGAGCTCAATATCGAACTCAAGTACTACGAAGGCGCATCGGTGATCCGCGAGATCGGCCGTGTGTCTAAGCCGGGCCGCCGGGTTTATGTCTCGGTCAAGTCCATTCCGCAGGTCGCGAACGGTCTCGGCATCACCATCCTTTCGACCCCGAAGGGCGTGATGGCCGATCACCAGGCTCGCGAACAGAATGTTGGTGGCGAGGTTCTCTGCTCGGTCTTCTAAGATCGAACAGAGATATCTCCCTCGAAACAGACAGGTTTGAAAAATGTCTCGTATCGGTAAGAAGCCCGTTCAGGTACCTGCAGGGATCACGGCCACGGTTGATGGCCAGAAGGTGACTGCCAAGGGCCCCAAGGGCGAGCTGTTTTTCGTCGCTAACGACGAAATCGGTCTCAAGCTGGAAAACAACGCAATCGTCGTGACGCCGCTCAACGACTCCAAGGATGCTCGCGCAAAGTGGGGCATGTCCCGCACGATGATCGAGAACATCCTGAAGGGTGTTAAGGACGGCTACGAGCGCAAGCTCGAAATCAACGGCGTCGGCTATCGTGCGTCCATGCAGGGCAAGAACCTGCAGCTGGCGCTCGGCTTCAGCCACGACGTGGTTTATGAGCCGCCGCAGGGCATCACGATCGCTGTGCCGAAGCCGACGGAAATCGTCGTCACCGGCATCAACAAGCAGCAGGTCGGCCAGGTTGCAGCTGAAATCCGCGAATACCGCGGCCCCGAGCCCTACAAGGGCAAGGGTGTTAAGTATGCCGAAGAGCGGATCATCCGCAAAGAAGGCAAGAAGAAGTAAGGAACACGCGAAATGGCTAGCAGGAAAGAAGCACTTGCGCGTCGCGCCAACCGCGTGCGCCGTCAAATCAAGTCGGTGGCCAATGGCCGTCCGCGCCTGTCGGTTCATCGCTCGTCGAAGAACATCTACGCCCAGGTCATCGATGACGTGGCTGGCAAGACCCTCGCGGCTGCCTCCACCCTCGACAAGGATCTGCGCGGTTCTCTGAAGACCGGTGCCGATACCGCAGCCGCAGCCCTCGTTGGCAAGCTCGTTGCCGAGCGCGCCTCCAAGGCCGGCGTGAAGGAAGTCGTGTTCGATCGCGGCGCTTTCATCTACCACGGCCGCATCAAGGCCCTGGCTGAAGCAGCCCGCGAAGGCGGCCTGACCTTCTAATCTGATTTCCGGCCGGTGATCCCAAGGACGCCGGCCGGATACTCACCGGACCGCAGGTTTCCCGCAAGGGAATGCATGCGGTCTTCGTTTTGTTTGCCGATTGCACCCGGAAAAGAAAAAGGAAGAGGACAATGGCACAGGAAAAGAGGGCTCCGCGGGAAGACCGTCAGAGCCGTGAAGAGCGCGATAGCGAATTCGTCGACAAGCTGGTCGCGATCAACCGCGTCGCCAAGGTTGTTAAGGGTGGCCGTCGCTTCGGCTTCGCCGCTCTCGTCGTCGTTGGCGACCAGAAGGGCCGCGTAGGCTTCGGCCATGGCAAGGCACGCGAAGTGCCGGAAGCCATCCGCAAGGCAACCGAAAGCGCCAAGCGCGACATGATCTTCGTACCGCTGCGCGACGGCCGTACGCTGCATCACGACGTTCATGGCCGCCACGGCGCTGGCAAGGTTCTGCTGCGCTCGGCCAAGGTCGGTACCGGTATCATCGCCGGCGGCCCGATGCGCGCCGTTTTCGAAACGCTCGGCGTTCACGACGTCGTTGCCAAGTCGACCGGTTCGTCGAACCCGTACAACATGGTTCGCGCCACGTTCGACGCCCTGAAGCACCAGGTTCACCCGAAGGACATCGCAGCTCAGCGCGGCATCAAGTATGCCACCCTGCAGGCTCGCCGCGCCGCTTCGGGCAACGCCTCCGAAGAATAAGGGAGTTTGACCTATGGCCAAGACGACCAAGAAGGCTGAAGCTAAGGCGACCGTTACGGTCGAGCAGATTGGCAGCCCGATCCGCCGTCCGGATGTTCAGCAGAAGACGCTGATCGGTCTCGGACTGAACAAGATGCACCGTCGCCGCACGCTGGAAGATACTCCGGCTGTTCGTGGCATGATCCGTGCTGTCCAGCATCTCGTTCGCGTTGTCGACGAGAAGTGAGCCGGAGGTAATTCGCTATGAAACTGAATGAAATCAAGGATAACGAAGGCTCGACCCACAGCCGCAAGCGCCTCGGCCGCGGCATCGGCTCCGGCTCCGGCAAGACCGGCGGCCGTGGTGTAAAGGGTCAGAAGTCTCGTTCGGGCGTTGCGATCAACGGCTTCGAAGGCGGTCAGATGCCCATCTACCGTCGTCTGCCGAAGCGCGGCTTCAACAACATCTTCGCAGCCGACTATGTTGTCGTGTCGCTGGCACGCATCCAGGCTGCCGTCGATGCCGGCAAGCTCGATGCCAAGAACACGGTTGATGCAGCCGCTCTCAAGGCCGCTGGCGTCATTCGCCGCGTCAAGGACGGCGTTCGCGTTCTCTCTGACGGCGAACTGAAGACGAAGCTCGCTCTCGAAGTTGCAGGCGCTTCCAAGACCGCAGTCGAGAAGATCGAAAAGGCTGGCGGTTCCGTCAAGCTGCTCGCTGTCGCTGCTGCAGAATAATATTATCAATAATCGCCCGAAGTGACTTCACTTCGGGCGATTTTGCTCCCATATGTGAGCCTCACGAATCTGATCGATGCGGCACGTGTCTTTCCGATCGATAACGGGAACCAAGGGTGAGGCGCCCGATTGCTGCGCAATCCGTCCGAAGCCCGGCTTTTGAACAATTTACAGACTGATTCCGGGCTCGGCCGACTATGCCGGAATTGGTGATGCGGAGATTTGCATGGCTTCTGCAGCGGAACAATTGGCGTCCAACCTCAATTTTTCGACCTTTGCCAAAGCCGAGGATCTCAAGAAGCGCCTGTGGTTTACCCTCGGCGCTCTCCTCGTTTACCGGCTCGGCACCCACATTCCGCTTCCTGGCCTCAATCCTGCCGCCTACGCTCAGGCTTTCCAGAATCAGTCGGGCGGCATTCTTGGCCTCTTCAACATGTTCTCGGGCGGCGCTGTGCAGCGCATGGCGATCTTCGCGCTCGGCATCATGCCGTACATTTCGGCCTCGATCATCGTTCAGCTGATGACCTCGGTCGTTCCGTCGCTCGAAAACCTGAAGAAGGAAGGCGAGCAGGGCCGCAAGATCATCAACCAGTACACCCGCTACGGCACGGTGCTGCTCGGCGCCTTGCAGGCTTATGGCATTGCGATCGGCCTTGAGCATGGCAACGGCGTCGTCGTCGATCCCGGCTGGTTCTTCCGCATATCCACCGTCATCACGCTGCTCGGCGGCACGATGTTCCTGATGTGGCTCGGCGAGCAGGTGACGTCGCGCGGTATTGGCAACGGTATCTCGCTGATCATCTTCGCGGGTATTGCTGCCGGTCTCCCGACCGCTCTTGCCGGCACGCTCGAACTTGGCCGCACCGGTGCGCTTTCCACGCCCCTTATTCTCGCCGTGCTGGTCGTTGCCATTCTGGTCATTGCGCTTATCGTCTTCGTCGAGCGCGCCCAGCGTCGCCTTCTGATCCAGTATCCGAAGCGCCAGGTCGGTACACGCATGTTCCAGGGCGATACGTCGCACCTGCCGCTGAAGCTCAATACCTCGGGTGTTATTCCGGCGATCTTTGCCTCCTCGCTGCTGCTGCTGCCTGCAACGGCAGCAGGACTTGGGAACAACACGGCGCTTCCGACCTGGGTCACGTCAATCGTCGCCGCGCTTGGTCACGGACAGCCGGTCTACATGGTGCTTTACGCCGCGCTGATCGCCTTCTTCGCCTTCTTCTACACGGCGCTGGTCTTTAATCCGAAGGACACGGCCGACAATCTGAAGAAGCATGGCGGCTTCATTCCGGGCATCCGTCCCGGCGAGCGTACTGCCGAATATATCGATTACGTGCTGACCCGTATCACGGTCATCGGCGCGATCTATCTCGTCTTCGTCTGCATCCTGCCCGAAATTCTCGTATCCCAGACAGGTATTCCCTTGTCTCTGGGTGGCACTTCGCTTCTGATCGTGGTTAGCGTAACGCTGGATACGGTGGCGCAGATTCAGGGTCACCTGATCGCACAGCAATATGAAGGCCTGATCAAGAAATCGAAGTTGCGTGGAGGAAAGAGGGGGCGATGAGACTCATACTTTTAGGGCCGCCGGGAGCAGGTAAGGGGACCCAGGCCCAGCGCATTGTGGAAAAGCATGGCATTCCGCAGCTTTCCACAGGCGATATGCTGCGCGCGGCCGTTCAGGCCGGCACGGAAGTCGGCAAGCGCGCCGACGCCCTGATGAAGGCTGGCAAGCTCGTTCCGGATGAGGTGGTCAACGCCATCGTTTCCGAGCGTATCGATCAGCCGGATTGCGCCAGGGGTTTCATCCTCGACGGTTTCCCGCGTACGCTGGTTCAGGCGGATGCAACCGGAAAGATGCTCAATGCGAAGGGCCTCGAGCTCTCCATCGTGATCGAGCTGAAGGTCGACGACGCTGAACTGATTCGCCGTGTTTCGGGCCGCTACTCCTGCTCGAACTGCGGTAGCGTCTATCACGACACTGACAAGCTTCCGGCAACGGCTGGCGTTTGCGACAAATGCGGTTCGACGCATTTCAAGCGCCGTCCGGACGATAATGCCGAAACCATGGCGACCCGTCTCCAAGTCTATTACAAGGAGACCTCGCCCTTGATCGGTTACTACTATGCAAAAGGCAAGTTGCAGAGTATCGACGGCATGGCCGATATCGAGCATGTGACCGACAGCATAGAGGCTATCCTGGCTAAGCTTTAGATAGCCTAAAATAAACTTGCCGGAGCGGTTGCTTTTTTGCGCTGATTCCGCTAAACACCGCGCCAACTCGCGACATGCTATGCGATCGGCGCGGATTTCCAACGGGAAGTCCGAGCACGGTCGTTTTGACATGTGGCGGACACACATCGAACAAGCAGCTCCCGGGCTGCATAACAAGACCCTTTGCCAAGGCAAAAGGAATGCAAGGAGAACAGGCGTGGCTCGTATCGCTGGCGTCAACATCCCGACTGCAAAGCGCGTAGTTATTGCGCTTCGTTACATTCACGGGATCGGACCGAAGTTTGCACAGGAAATCTGCGAGAAGGTTGGTATTCCGGCCGAGCGTCGCGTCAACCAGTTGACCGATGCTGAAGTTTTGCAGATCCGCGAAACCATCGATCGTGACTATCAGGTCGAAGGTGACCTGCGTCGCGAAACCGCGATGAACATCAAGCGTCTTATGGACCTTGGTTCTTATCGTGGCCTGCGTCATCGTCGTGGCCTGCCGGTTCGCGGTCAGCGCACGCACACCAATGCCCGCACCCGCAAGGGTCCGGCAAAGGCGATCGCCGGTAAGAAGAAGTAATTTCCGGGCAACCGGATTTGGGAGGCTGGCGGTCCGCCGGCCTCTTTTGAGTTTGAAGCGGTGCTCCACGGGTGCTGCTTCGGTGTAGCCGCTGGGATTACGGCGGTGCAGAGATCCAAGAAAGGAATAACATGGCCAAGGAAGCCGTCCGCGTTCGTCGTCGCGAGCGCAAGAATATCACGTCGGGCGTCGCACACGTCAACTCGACCTTCAACAACACGATGATCACCATCACCGACGCACAGGGCAATGCTATTGCCTGGTCGTCCGCTGGTGCCAAGGGCTTCAAGGGTTCGCGTAAGTCGACCCCGTTCGCTGCCCAGATCGCTGCTGAAGACTGCGCCAAGAAGGCTCAGGAACACGGCATGAAGTCGCTGGAAGTTGAAGTTTGCGGTCCGGGCTCCGGTCGTGAATCCGCTCTGCGCGCCCTCCAGGCTGCTGGTTTCATGATCACGTCCATCCGCGACGTGACCCCGATTCCGCACAATGGTTGCCGCCCGCGCAAGAAGCGTCGCGTCTGATCATCGCCACTCACGACACCGGCCGGGGTAGATGCGCCCGGCTTGGTGTTACTCAAGCTCGGTTGCCACGATTGGATGGTGGCAACGAACGGAAGGCAAAAACATGATTCAGAAAAACTGGCAGGAACTGATCAAGCCCAACAAGGTCGAGTTCACCTCGAGCGGCCGTACCAAGGCAACGCTCGTGGCCGAACCGCTGGAGCGTGGCTTTGGTCTCACCCTCGGTAACGCGCTGCGTCGCGTTCTGCTGTCCTCTCTGCGCGGCGCCGCTGTGACGGCCGTGCAGATCGACGGCGTGCTGCATGAGTTCTCCTCTATCCCGGGCGTCCGGGAAGACGTGACGGACATCGTGCTGAACATCAAGGAAATCGCCATCAAGATGGACGGCGATGACAGCAAGCGCATGGTCGTCCGCAAGCAGGGCCCAGGCGTTGTAACGGCTGGCGACATCCAGACGGTCGGCGATATCGAAATCCTCAACCCCGAGCATGTCATCTGCACGCTCGACGAGGGCGCCGAAATCCGCATGGAATTCACCGTCAACAACGGCAAGGGCTATGTCCCGGCCGAGCGCAATCGTGCGGAAGATGCTCCGATCGGCCTCATCCCGGTCGACAGCCTCTATTCGCCGGTCAAGAAGGTGTCCTACAAGGTTGAAAATACCCGTGAAGGACAGGTTCTCGACTACGACAAGCTGAGCATGTCGATCGAAACCGATGGTTCGATCAGCGGTGAAGATGCCGTCGCTTTCGCGGCTCGCATCCTTCAGGATCAGCTTGGCGTGTTCGTCAACTTCGACGAGCCGCAGAAGGAAGCCGAAGAAGAAGCAGTCACCGAACTCGCTTTCAACCCGGCGCTCCTCAAGAAGGTAGACGAACTCGAACTGTCCGTTCGTTCGGCAAATTGCCTGAAGAACGACAACATCGTCTATATCGGCGACCTCATTCAGAAGACCGAAGCAGAAATGCTCCGCACGCCGAATTTTGGTCGCAAGTCGCTGAACGAAATCAAGGAAGTTCTCGCTTCCATGGGCCTGCACCTCGGCATGGAAGTGCCGGCATGGCCGCCCGAGAACATCGAAGATCTCGCCAAGCGATACGAAGACCAGTACTAACGTTTCAAACGGCAGGCGCATGATGCCTGCAAGTGAAGGAGAATAGCAATGCGCCACGGTAAAGCCGGCCGCAAGCTGAATAGAACCGCTAGCCACCGTAAGGCGATGTTCGCCAACATGGCAGCTTCGCTCATCACCCATGAGCAGATCGTCACCACGCTCCCGAAGGCGAAGGAAATTCGCCCGATCGTCGAGAAGCTGGTAACTCTCGGCAAGCGCGGCGACCTGCACGCTCGTCGTCAGGCCATCTCGCAGATCCGCGACGCTGCTGTCGTTTCGAAGCTGTTCGATGCGATTGCAACCCGCTACGCCACGCGCAACGGCGGCTACCTGCGTATCATGAAGGCTGGCTTCCGCCAGGGCGACAATGCCGCTCTCGCCGTTGTCGAATTCGTCGATCGCGACGTCAATGCCAAGGGCGCAGCCGACAAGGCTCGCGTTGCCGCTGAAGAAGAAGCTGCAGCCGCTTAAGGCCAAGCTTCGGATACAATTTGAAGGGCCGGATGAGCGATCATCCGGCCTTTTGGCGTTTAGGCTCGCGGGAGTGGCCTTTCAATTTTCCGGATTGCTTCGGAGTATCGCAACAGCTTGATGAGTCGCATCCGGCTCAAGAGCATCAGATAACTGGGAGCGTCGCAGAACATGCAGCAAAGATTGATACGCGGAAGACTGCTTCCGCTCCTTGCGCTGCTGTTGACTATCGCCGGCGGTCTTGCGCTGCGGCGGTATGGTTACGCGATTGATCTGCCCTTTGTGGTCGTCAAATATGGCGGCTCGTTGTTGTGGGGAGCGATGGTCTATTGGCTCCTGGCAACGATATTCCTGTTATCAGGGTGTTTCAGAATTGCCGTGGCGGCGCTAGTCATTGCGGTCGCCGTGGAGCTCTTCAGGCTGTGGCATACGCCGGGTCTCGACGCCTTTCGATTGACCACAGCCGGTGCCCTGTTGCTCGGAAGAGTGTTCTCGCCCTGGAATATTCTGGCCTATGCCATGGGTATCGTGGCGGCGCTGGCGATTGATCGGGTCCTGTCACGGACCACGCCAGTAGCTTGATGCTTTTTTCCGAATTTCACAGCCAGGCGCTGCGGAATGGCGGCTGAACGGGCATTGTTCGGCTTGCCGCATTGCTGTCGCTAGGGTAGCAGAGATGGTGCCTTTGCAGGGTAGGGTGGAATTGGCAGGGGCGTATGCGGCATGTTAGCGAAAAGGGCGCGTAAGGATGGAGAACCAGGAGGAGACAACGGTGCCGTCGCGCACGGCACGATTGGTGCTGGTGACACCTGATGGCACCGTGGTCGGTTGTCTCGCGCCGATTCCAGTCGAGGTTCCCTGGTGGCAGGAAGTGGAATCTGTCGTGCGCGCCGCGCGTGACCGTCATGGCATCGATGTGACGATCCTGCGCCTGCTCGAGGCCTCTCGCGACCGGGCACCGGGTGGCGAGGTCACCTATCTCGCCGAGATTGCGCAACCCGTGCCGGCGGACGCCTGGGCAGGAAAGCTCGAGGCTCACCCCTTGCGCCAAGCCTATGCCGAACCCGGCGGTCCTGACGCCGATCTCGATTGGGCGGCGCGAGTGCTCGTCGGACATGGCTTGGCACCCACGGCAAAGCCTATCCAGATTCGCACCTGGAACCTTTCCAGCGTCTGGCGCATACCACTCGGTGCGCAATCGGGCTGGCTGAAAGTCGTGCCGCCGTTTCTGGCGCATGAGGGTCGCGTCATCAACGCCTTGTCCGGTCATCATGTCCCAACATTGTATGGTCACGACGAATACGGGCGCGTTCTGATTGCGGAGATCCCCGGCGACGACTTGTATGAGGCGACATTGCTGCAATTGCTCGCCATGGTGACACTGCTCGTCGAAATACAGGCTTCGTGGATCGATCGCGTCGAGGAATTGCGCATGATGGGCTTGCCTGATTGGTGTGGCCAGAGCCTGTGCTTTGAAATCGCCGAGGTTGTGCGGCGGACAAGCGAAGAGCTGTCGGAGGACGAACGCGTGACGCTACAGCGCTTTGTGCAAGGTCTTCCGGCCTTGTTTGCCGAAATCCATGCCTGCGGCTTGCCGGATACACTCGTTCATGGCGACTGCCATCCCGGCAATTTTCGCGGCACGGAAGGGGCGCTCACGCTGCTGGATTGGGGCGACAGCGGTATCGGTCACCCCTTGCTCGATCAGTCCGCCTTTCTCGACGGGATGGCACAGGAATACGTCGAGACGATCAAGGATCATTGGAATCGCGAGTGGCTGGCCCGGGTATCCGGCAGTAACCCCGCGCGCGCCGCCGAGCTGCTCGCGCCGATTGCCATGGCAAGGCGCGCCGTGATCTATCGGCGTTTCCTCGACAATATCGAGCCGTCGGAGCGGATCTATCACCGCGACGATCCGGCCGGCTGGTTACGCGATACCGCGGCTCTACTCAAAAAATCCAGTTGAATGCAAGGTAGAGCTCATATTACTCCGCCGCCATCGCCAGCCGTCGCGATGGTTCGCTGCGGTGAAGATGGACCGCGAGCGTATCCCAGGGCGGCGTGATGGAGAGCTGCGCCAGCAGGCGGCCGATTTCGCCTCGGTGGTAGCCTCCATGCGTGGCGACGTGAAGAAGCATCTCCTCGCGTGTCATGCGGCCGCGGTCGCCATCCGTGAAGATGAAGGGTACGGCTTCGGACAGAAGCTCTGTACTGATGGTTTCGAGGTAGTTCAGATACCAGTAATCGGATGCCGTAAGCGCCGCGCGAAGCTCGGGCAGGGCGGGTGTCTCGGGTGTGTTGTCGTCCGTATAGCCATGGGCCTGTCCAGTGAGGTGCGCCGCAAATATGCGGCCGACGACCAGCGAGTGATTCATCAGCCGTATGCAGAGATGGCGCTCCTTGTCATGGCGGTCCGGATCGAGGCGGCCGATGGCGTCGAGCAGCTCCTCGTTCGCCCAGGCTTGATAGCGGAAAAGCGTTCGCAGCAATGACATTTCGCTCATGATGAGTTTGGCCTTTCATCGGATGGAAGAAAGCGAGTAATCTGCTCACATTTTCATGAAGGACTGAGCGCATGTCTACTCGCATTCAAAAGCAGCGTCCGCCGATGCGGAAGGAGCCGACGCAGGCGCGTTCCCGGGCGACGGTGGATGCCATCGTCGAAGCGGGTGCTCGCGTTTTGGGTGACCGTGGATGGGCTGGCTTCACGACGAATATCGTCGCGGCCGTCGCCGGCATCAGCATCGGGTCGCTCTACCAGTATTTTCCGGACAAGCTCTCCCTGGTCGAAGCGATAAGGCGCCGCCATTTCGACGAAGTCCTCGCCGTCCTGCGTCAGGTGGCTGTAGCCGACCTGCCGCTGAAGCAGGGCGCGGATGCATTGGTTCAGGGCATGATCGACGCTCATGGCCTTAATCCAGAACTTCACCGGGTGCTTCTGGATGAGGTGCCAGGATTTGAGGGCTCCAGGTCGGCCCATGATACGTTCCTGGCCGACTATCAACGGTACTACAGAGATTTTGTCGCTATCCATCGCCGCGTTGGCTCGGGTCCTTCCAATGACGTCCTCGCGCAGGTTCTATCCGGCATGGTCGAAGGCGTGATCCACAACGGAGCGCGGAAAGGCACGCTCGATTCGCCCGATCTGAAGCAGGAACTGGTCAGGATGATCTGCTCCTATCTCGGCGGTATCGATCGACAAGCGAGGATTTGAACGATCCGCCAGGCTGTCCATTGCTGGCTATTCCCGACATATCCACCTGTCGCTCATCAATATTCGCATAGCTGCATTTCGCATTTCATATAGCGCTTTGGGTCATAATAATTTGAATCCTAATTAGTTTAGTGCTAATAGAATCCTATGAAATCGTTAAACGCCATACAGCGCATATTCACCGCCAATCTGCTCACGACCGGCCGCCAGTGGCGCCGGGTCGTCGACATCACGCTGAGCTCTCATGGCATATCCGAGGCCGTGGCCGCGCCGCTGCTGTGGATCGGTCGTCTGGGAGGAGGTGTGCGGCAGGTGGTTCTCGCCACCTATATTGGCATCGAAGGCCCGTCCCTGGTTCGCCTGCTCGATCAGCTCGAAAGCATGGATCTCGTCATCCGCAAGGACGATCCGACGGATCGGCGCGCGAAAGGCCTGTGGCTGACGCCGGAGGGTGAAAAGCTGGCCTCCCGCATGGAGGACGCCCTGGACGGGCTGCGCGGCAAGATCCTTGCCAATGTCGCCCAGGCGGATATCGAAGCCGCCATCCGCGTACTGAAGGCGTTCGAGGAGTTCGAGGCGCCAACGGCAGCTGATGCAGAGCCGGAGCGGGAGAAAGTCTTATGAGCATCCCATCCTGGCGCGACTGGCTGTTTTCGGTCAAAGCCTTCATTGCTGCGATCATGGCGCTGTTCATCGCGCTGTCGCTGGACCTGCCGCGCCCTTACTGGGCGATGGCCGCCGTCTATGTGGTCGCCAATCCTCTTGCCGGGGCAACGAGTTCCAAGGGGCTCTATCGTGCGTTGGGCACGCTCGTCGGCGCCACCGCATCGGTGATCCTCGTTCCGCTGTTCGTCAACGCGCCGGAACTGCTCTCCGTCGTCGTCGCGCTGTGGACCGGTACCTTGCTGTTCATCTCCATGCTCGATCGCACCTCGCGCAGCTATGTGTTCATGCTGGCCGGATATTCGCTGCCGCTGATCGCGCTGCCGACCGTCGGCTCACCGGAAACCATATTCGATGTGGCGCTCGCCCGCTCCGAGGAGATCATCATCGGCATCGTCTGCGCGAGCGTCGTCAGCGCCATTGTCTTTCCGAGCAGTGTCGGCACCGTACTTGGCCAGCGCATCGGCTCCTGGCTCGATGATGCCGGCACCTGGGCCGATGAGATCTTGCGCGGCGAGGGCGCTTCTCCCGCGACGCCTTTGAAGCGCCAGAAGCTTGCTGCGGATGTCTCCGGCCTCGATCTCGTCATCAGCCAGCTCAAATATGATGCCGGCAGCCGCGATATTGTCCGCCATTCGCGCGAGCTGCGCGGTCGTCTCTTGATGCTGCTGCCGCTCTTCTCGTCCCTTGCCGACCGTCTGCATGCGCTGAAGGCCGGCGGAAAGCCATTGCCGCAGGAACTGGTCACTGTGCTGAACGATGTGGCCGACTGGCTGGGGCAGGGTGGTCGTTGCAAGGTTGACGAAACCGCAGACACCCTGTCGAAGAAGATTGAGGAGCTGCAGGACAACGATCTTGATCTCGGTTGGGATGATCTCGTCCGGTCGAGCGCTCTGGCGCGCCTGAAGGAAATCGTCGACCTCTGGCAGGATTGCCTCACGCTGCGCGATCAGATCATGTCCGGTCAGCAGATCGGCACCTGGCGTCCGGCCTTCCGCCACCGCAATGTCGTCGCCCATATCAGGCACTATGACTATGCGCTGCTGGCCTTCTCGGCTGGCGCTGTCGTCGTCGGCATCACGATTGCATGCTTCTTCTGGATCTATTCCGGATGGGAGGACGGCGCAGGCTTTATTACGATGGCGGCTGTAGCCTGTTCGTTTTTTGCCTCGCTTGATCGGCCGGCGCCCTTCATCACCTCGATGTTCATCTGGAGCGCCGTAAGCCTCGTTATCGCGTGCGTCTACATTTTCGGCATATTGCCGTCGATCTCCGGTTTCGAAATGCTGGTGCTGGTGTTCGCACCGCCCTTCCTGGTGATGGGCTTGTTGATTCCGCGTCCGCAGACGAACATGCTCGCCATGCTGCTGGCGGTAAACGGCGCCTCCTTCATCGCCTTGCAGGATCGCTATGCCGCTGATTTCGCGAGCTTTGCCAATAGCTCGATCGCCGCACTGGCAGGCATCGGCTTTGCTCTCGTTTGGACTTTGCTCACCCGCCCATTCGGTTCCGAGCTTGCTGCGTGGCGGCTGGTGCGGGCCGGCTGGAGAGATCTGGCCGAAACCGCAGCCGGCATCCGCCGTGCCGATCATGAGCGCCTCTCCGGCCGAATCCTCGACCGCCTCGGCCAGCTTGTGCCGCGCCTTGCAGGCATCGAGGATCGCGAGCTGAAGAAGGTCGACGGCTATGCCGATGTCCGCCTCGGCTTCAACGTGCTGATGCTGCAGAAGGAGCGTGGTCAGCTGAAGCCGGCCGCCGCCACATCGGTCAGCGAAGTCCTGATCGGCGTATCGGATTTCTATCGTTTGCGGCTTAAGGCCAAGCGTGCGGTGGACCCCTCCGACGAGCTGCGCGTGTCGATCGACCATAGTCTCGAGGCGGTCGCACAGGAAAGGCGTCACTCCGGCCGGGCGAGCCTCGATGCGCTCGTCGGCCTTCGCCGCGCGCTCTTCCCGCATGCCGAGTCGCCAGCGAGCTGGCAGCCGCCCGTATCGGATATCGCCCATCACCTTCCCATTGCCGCCGAGTAATACCATGCCCGCAGAATTCGATCTTTATGGCGTCTACATCCCGCGCCTTCTTGTTCTCATGCTGGTGACGCTGTTTGCCGTCATCATCCTTCGACGCCTGCTGGCATGGATCGGAGTCTACACTCTGGTCTGGCATCGCGGTCTTTTCGATCTCGCGCTTTACGTCCTGCTGCTCGGCGCCGTTTCCTCCGTCTCTCGTTGGTACTTCATATGAACGCGTTAAAACTCATCGGCCGTGTGGCCGTCACACTCATCTTCGTCGTTGCCGCCGTCTATGTCGGTCGCCAGCTCTGGGGCCACTACATGGACGAGCCCTGGACGCGCGATGCGCGCCTCAGGGCCGATGTCGTCGGCATCGCGCCTGACGTCTCGGGTCTCGTCAGCGAGGTCCTCGTCAAGGATAACCAGGCGGTCAAGAAGGGCGATGTCCTCTTCCGTGTCGATCGCGACCGCTTCGCCATCGCCCTTGAACAGGCGGATGCAGCCCTTGCAAGCAGCAATGCCGCTCTCGAGCAAGCCCAGCGCGAAAGCGCGCGGCAGGCTCGCCTCGGCGACGCTGCCTCTTTGCAGCAGAAGGAGCAGGCGCTAACCACCGTGCAGCAGGATGAAGCCGCCGTTCGTCAGGCGACCGCCAATCGCGAGCTTGCCCAGCTGAACCTCGACCGCTCCGAAGTGCGCGCCACCGTCAACGGCACGATTTCGAACCTCAGCCTGCGTCCGGGCGACTATGTCTCTGCCGGCACCGCCAAGGTGGCGCTGATCGACAGCGATTCCCTTCGCGTCGAGGGCTATTTCGAGGAAACCAAGCTGCCGCGCATCCATGTCGGCGACGAAGTCCACATCCATCTGATGGGCCAGGCCGAGAAGCTGACGGGCCATGTCGAAAGCATCGCCTACGGCATCGAGGACCGCGAACGCACCTCCGGCAGCCTGCTTGCCAATATCACCCCTACCTTCAGCTGGGTGCGGCTGGCGCAGCGCGTACCGGTGCGTATCGCCCTCGACAAGGTGCCCGATGGCACGAAGCTGATCGCCGGCCTGACGGCGACCGTCGAGGTGCAGGAGCAGGGCCAGGCGAAGATCGCCAGCGCTGCGGAATGACAACAGCTTGAAAAGGACAGGGCGGTCGTCTTCAGGCCGCTCTGGAACTTGAGGCTGGAGCGGGCCTGCGCGCCGCTCGACGTCTTTCCATCATGATCGGCCTGTAGGATCTGTAGAGGATCATGGCGATCAGCAGGCCGATATAGATGAATTGCTCCAGCGACAGGACCTTGGTCGACAGGGCGAAGTGCAAGGCGCCGCAGGCGGCGACGATATAGACGAGGCGGTGCAGCCAGATCCACTTTTTGCCGAGACGCTTGATCGAGAAGTTGTTCGAAGTCACGGCGAGCGCCAGCAGCATGACGAGGCCCGCCATGCCGAACATGATGAAGGGCCGCTTCAGCACGTCATCGATGACGGCTTGCACGTCGAGCGCCTGATCAAGCACCATGTAGACGGTCAGGTGCATCAGCGCATAGTAGAAACAGAGCAGGCCGAGCGCGCGGCGATAGCGCAGATAGTTCCAGCCGAAGAGATCGCGCAGCGGCGTGACCGCAAGCGTCAGCAGCAGAAAGCGGATCGCCCATAGCCCCAGGAAAAGCTCGAAGGTCTTGACCGCATCGGCACCAAGCTGGTCGGTCGCGCCGAGATAGAATTCCCAGGTGGCAGGCAGAAGCCCGACGACATAGAGCGCCCAGACGGAGGCAGGCTGCCAGCGTTTGGGCAGGGCGAAGGAAAGAGCCATTAGAAATTCACCCTGAGGTCCATGCCGCTATAGAGGCTGGCGACCTGATCGGCATAGCCGTTGAAGGGCAGGGTGGGGTGGCGGTTTGAGCCGAAAAAGCCGCCTTCGCCGATGCGCCGTTCCGTTGCCTGGCTCCAGCGCGGATGGTCGACGGCCGGATTGACGTTGGCGTAGAAGCCATATTCCTGGCTGTTCGTTGCCTGCCACGTATTCACCGGCTGCTTGTCGGTGAGCGTGATACGAACGATCGACTTGATGCCCTTGAAGCCATATTTCCATGGCACGACGAGCCGGATCGGTGCGCCGTTCTGGTTGGGCAGGGTCTCGCCATAAAGGCCGACGGCAAGCAGCGTGAGGGGATTGCGGGCTTCGTCCAGGCGTAGGCCCTCGACATAGGGCCAGTCCAGCGATTGGAAGACGCCCGACTGCCCCGGCATTTCCTCCGGCCGCACGACGGTCTCAAAGGCTACGAATTTGGCGCTGCTCTGCGGCTCCACCTTGTCGAGCAGAGCCGACAGCTGGAAACCGTCCCAGGGGATGACCATCGACCAGGCTTCGACACAGCGCATGCGATAGACGCGCTCTTCCGGCGGAAATTCCTTGATCAGCGCATCGACATCGAAGGTGCCGGGCTTGTTGACCATGCCGTCGACCTTGATCGTCCAGGGCCTAGGCTTGAACTTGCCCGAGAGGTTGGCCGGATCGGCCTTGTCGAGGCCGAATTCGTAGAAGTTGTTGTAGGTGGTGACGTCCTTGATCGGTGTCAGCTTCTCGTTGACCGTATAGTTGCTCTTGGTCGCCGTCAGCGCGTCGGCCATCGCTGCCTTACCGCCGATCGCCGCCATGCCGATACCGGCTGCCGCCACCGTCAGGAAGTCGCGGCGCTTCAGATAGATCGAGCGGGGCGTGATCTCGGAGGATGTGATTTTCGGTGGGCGGAAGGAGGCCATGGAGCAATTCCTCTATGCGGTAACAGCGTCGATATCAGCCATACGCAGCGGACGCGGATTTTGTTACACTCTTAGGCAGGCATTTCTTTGGAAGTGAAAGCAACTTTTTGTGTGTGCTTGTGAACAGGCTGCTTCGTTCCCAATTGTGGTCTTGACGCTTGTTTGCCCGGACGCGGTGCTTGTCCCGCAGCGTACCGGATTCGCTTGAGTTGATAGTGACAGTATTGCACGATTGGATTAGGACAATTCCAAAAAGCGGAGTTGCCGGCGTCCCCTTCGGCTCGAGCCTCGAGCCCTGCCGACGCCGCACAAATTCCAGGATGACGAGGAAGACACCATGCCAGCTTATCGTTCCAGAACCACCACCCACGGCCGCAACATGGCCGGCGCGCGCGGCCTTTGGCGTGCGACGGGTATGAAGGACAGCGATTTCGGCAAGCCTATTATTGCAGTGGTCAACTCCTTCACTCAGTTCGTGCCCGGCCACGTTCATCTCAAGGATCTCGGCCAGCTCGTCGCCCGCGAAATCGAAGCGGCCGGCGGCGTAGCCAAGGAATTCAACACCATCGCCGTCGATGACGGTATCGCCATGGGCCATGACGGCATGCTCTATTCGCTGCCGTCGCGCGAGCTGATCGCCGACAGCGTCGAATACATGGTCAATGCCCATTGCGCCGACGCCATGGTCTGCATTTCGAACTGCGACAAGATCACCCCCGGCATGCTGATGGCCTCGCTGCGCCTCAATATCCCGACGGTCTTCGTGTCCGGCGGCCCGATGGAAGCCGGCAAGGTCGTTCTGCATGGCAAGAAGGTCGCCCTCGACCTGGTCGATGCCATGGTCGCCGCGGCTGACGACAAGATCAGCGACGAAGACGTCCAGGTCATCGAGCGCTCCGCCTGTCCGACCTGCGGCTCGTGCTCGGGCATGTTCACCGCCAATTCGATGAACTGCCTGACCGAGGCGCTCGGTCTGTCGCTGCCGGGCAACGGCTCGACGCTCGCAACCCACGCCGACCGCAAGCGTCTCTTCGTCGAAGCCGGCCACCTGGTCGTCGATCTCGCTCGCCGCTACTACGAGCAGGACGATGCGACGATCTTGCCGCGCAACGTGGCCTCGAAGCAAGCATTCGAAAACGCCATGTCGCTCGATATCGCCATGGGCGGCTCGACCAACACCGTGCTGCACATCCTGGCGGCCGCGCATGAGGGCGAGATTGACTTTACCATGGCCGACATCGATGCGCTGTCGCGCCGCGTGCCATGCCTCTCCAAGGTCGCACCCGCCAAGAGCGACGTTCACATGGAAGACGTGCACCGCGCCGGCGGCATCATGTCGATCCTCGGCGAGCTCGATAAGGGCGGCCTGATCAATCGTGATTGCCCGACCGTTCATGCCGAAACGCTCGGCGACGCCATCGACCGCTGGGATATCACCCGCACCAATAGCGAAAGCGTGCGCGAGTTCTTCCGCGCGGCTCCGGGCGGCGTTCCGACGCAGGTTGCATTCAGCCAGAGCTCCCGCTGGGATGAGCTCGACACTGACCGCGAGAAGGGCGTCATCCGTTCCGTCGAGCATCCTTTCTCCAAGGATGGCGGTCTGGCCGTTCTCAAGGGCAATCTGGCGCTCGACGGCTGCATCGTGAAGACGGCCGGCGTTGATGAATCGATCCTGAAATTCTCCGGTCCTGCTAGGGTCTTCGAGAGCCAGGACGCGTCCGTCAAGGCCATCCTCAGCAACGAGATCAAGGCCGGCGACGTCGTCGTCATCCGCTATGAAGGCCCGAAGGGCGGCCCCGGCATGCAGGAAATGCTCTATCCGACGAGCTACCTGAAGTCTAAGGGCCTCGGCAAGGCGTGCGCGCTGATCACTGACGGCCGCTTCTCCGGCGGCACCTCGGGTCTCTCGATCGGCCATGCTTCACCGGAAGCGGCCAATGGCGGCACGATCGGTCTGGTGCGCGAAGGCGATATGATCGACATCGACATTCCGAACCGCACGATCAGCCTGCGCGTCGATGACAAGGAACTTGCCGCTCGCCGCGAAGCTCAGAACGCCAAGGGCTGGCATCCGGCAGAACCGCGCAAGCGCAACGTCACCACGGCCTTGAAGGCTTACGCCGCTTTTGCCACGAGCGCGGATCGTGGTGCAGTTCGCGATTTGGGTGGAAAATAACCAAGCCCCTTCGCCCTGCGCAGCGGGGAGAAGGTGGACTCGAACGGACGAGCGGAGCTCGGCCGCGAGAGGACGGATGAGGGGCTTTCGAGCTTTATCGCAACGGCAGAACTTATCTGTCCCTGCGCTTGCCCCTCACCCTAGCCCTCTCCCCGCAGGCGGGGAGAGGGGACTTACGCGGCAACCTTTTAAACCCAAAGCGTACTACGAATTTACAGCGGTCGATTGATCTGCTTGTACGCGTCGTTCAGCTCTTTCTGACGCTCCTGATAGGACGTAGTCAGGCAAGCGACATCGGCCCCGCAGGCCTGCCGCTTCTTCAGCCATTCGGTCTGCTGGTCCTGCATCGTGCCGCGCGCGCCCATTGCCAGAAGGCCGGAGAGCAGGTCGAAGGTCGTCACCATCCTCACGTCGGCGTCGTTAAGGGCACGCACATCGCAGATCGTCTTTTCGTCCGGCTTCAGGTTCTGCGCCTCGCAATCGAAACTGGCGGCATGGGAGGTGCCGGCCACACCCAGCGAAATGAAGAAAGTGGCGGCGGCAAGATGGTTCAATCGCATATCCGGTTCCCTTTTGACGATTCCCAACGCGAAATGCATGACAGCATGTTTTTGTTCAGCGAGCCTGTTTTTTATCGCCGCAAACTTCCATTTATGCTTCATGGTTCCGCCCTCTTTTCTTTCTAGCGTCGGGCGCTACAACGTTGTTTAAAGAGAATTAAAAAGGGAAATTTCCATGCATGTCCTCCTGAAGCGCACCGCCGTTTCGATGATTGCCCTCGTCGTGGCGATGCCGCTTTCCGCTGGGGCTCAGACGGCAAAGACGCTGCCGGAAAGCCAGACGCAGATGCAGCTTTCCTTCGCTCCGCTGGTCAAGCAGACCTCCGGCGCCGTGGTGAACGTCTATGCCGAGCGCGTCGTACAGCGTCAGTCGCCCTTCGCCGGCGACCCCTTCTTCGAGCAGTTTTTCGGCCAGCGCATGCCGAATCGCACGGAGAAGCAGTCGTCGCTGGGCTCGGGTGTCATCGTGGAGGCGAATGGCACCGTCATCACCAACAACCACGTCGTCGATGGTGCCGATGACATCAAGATCGCGCTTTCGGATGGCCGCGAATTTCCCTGCAAGGTCATTCTGAAGGATGATCGCGTCGATCTGGCCGTCTTGAAGATCCAGTCGAAGAACGAGACCTTCCCGGTTCTGCCGCTCGGCAACTCGGATGGTATCGAGGTCGGCGATCTCGTGCTGGCGATCGGCAATCCCTTCGGCGTGGGACAGACGGTTACGAGCGGTATCGTCTCGGCACTTGCCCGCAATCAGGTGAAGAACGAAGTCGGCTTCTTCATCCAGACCGATGCCTCGATCAACCCCGGCAACTCCGGTGGCGCGCTCGTCAACATGACCGGCGAGCTGATCGGGCTCAACACGGCGATCTTCTCCCAGGGCGGCGGCTCCAACGGTATCGGTTTTGCCATTCCCGCCAATCTGGTCAAAGTCTTCCTCGCTGCCGCCGATCGCGGCGATAAGTCCTTCGAGCGCCCCTATATCGGCGCCTCCTTCGAGCCGGTGACTTCCGACGTCGCCGAAGCGCTCGGCCTTGATAAGGTGCGCGGTGCGCTGGTGACGAAGGTGGTCGACGGCGGCCCAGCGGCCAAGGCGGGCCTCAAGCCCGGTGAAGTGATCACGGCCTTGAACAATATCTCGATCGAACATCCCGACGCGCTCGGCTACCGCCTGACCACGGCAGGTCTCGGCGCTACCGTGTCGTTGACGGTGCTCGACAATGGCAAGGAGCATCAGGCCACGATGACGCTTGCCGCAGCTCCGGAATCGACGCCGCGCGACGAGCGGGTGATCGAGGGCAACAATCCCTTCTCCGGCGCGACCGTTGCCAACCTCTCGCCACGTGTCGCCGATGATCTGCATATGCCGCCGGATTCCACCGGCGTCGTCATCGAGAGCCTGAAGCAGAATTCGCCGGCTGACCGCCTTGGATTTGCCGCCCGCGATATCGTTATCTCCATCAATGGCGTCGCGATCAACACCACGGAAATCCTTCAGAAGACCGTCACGTCAAACCCAAGCTTCTGGCGCGTCGAGATCGAGCGTGACGGCCAGCGTATCCGGCAGTTCTTCCGATGAGCGATGATCTGTTTGCACCGCGGATACCGGAGGAGGTCGCCAACAAGCGGCCTCTCGCCGATCGCCTGCGGCCGCAAACATTGGCCGAAGTCACCGGCCAGGAACATCTGACCGGCGAGGACGGCGTGTTGCGCCGGATGATCGAGGCGGGTTCGCTCGGATCGATGATCTTCTGGGGGCCGCCCGGCACCGGCAAGACGACGGTGGCCAGGCTGCTTTCGGGCGAGGCGGGTCTCGCCTTCGAGCAGATTTCGGCGATTTTCTCCGGTGTTGCCGATCTGAAGAAGGTCTTCGAGGCGGCGAGGCTGCGGCGCATGGATGGCCGTCAGACCCTGCTGTTCGTCGACGAGATCCATCGCTTCAATCGCGCCCAGCAGGATAGCTTCCTGCCGGTCATGGAAGACGGCACCGTCATTCTCGTTGGGGCTACGACGGAAAATCCGTCCTTCGAGCTCAACGCCGCTCTTCTCTCCCGCGCCCGTGTCCTGACGTTTCGCTCGCATGATGAGGAAAGCCTGGAAGAACTGCTGCGCCGGGCCGAGACGGTGGAAGGCAAGCCGCTGCCGTTGACGGAGGATGCCCGCGCCAGCCTGATCCGCATGGCCGATGGCGATGGCCGTTCGGTGCTGACGCTGGCGGAAGAAGTCTGGCGCGCCGCGCGCAAGGACGAGCTTTTCGATCCCGACATGCTGGTCAAGATCGTCCAGCGCCGCGCCCCGGTCTATGACAAGGCGCAGGACGGCCATTACAATCTGATTTCGGCGCTGCATAAATCCGTTCGTGGTTCCGACCCCGATGCCGCACTTTATTATCTCGCTCGCATGTTCGATGCCGGCGAGGATCCGCTCTATCTCGGGCGCCGGCTGGTGCGCATGGCGGTGGAGGATATCGGGCTTGCCGATCCGCAGGCCCTGGTGATCTGCAATGCTGCCAAGGACGCCTATGATTATCTCGGGTCGCCGGAAGGCGAATTGGCGCTGGCACAGGCCTGCGTCTATCTCGCGACCGCGCCTAAATCGAATGCCGTCTACACGGCTTTCAAGGCTGCGACACAGGCAGCCAAGCAGAATGGCTCGCTGTTGCCGCCGAAGCATATCCTCAATGCGCCGACGAAACTCATGCGCACCGAAGGCTATGGCGACGGCTATCGCTACGACCATGACGAGCCGGATGCGTTTTCAGGTCAGAATTATTTTCCTGAAAAAATGGGCCGCCAGACCTTCTACGATCCGCCGGAGCGCGGTTTCGAGCGGGAGATCCGCAAGCGACTGGATTGGTGGTCGAAGCTGCGCAAGGAGCGCGGCGAGCGCTAAAGTCCCGAATCACCGACCGGCGGTGGTTTCTTGCGGCGCCTTCTGCATGCGGGGAGCCGGTGCCGCATCGACGATCTTCACGCTCGACTCGGCCTGTCCATTATGGCCTTCCATATCGACGACGAGATGCCAGTGGCCGGATTCGGGGATCGTGAGCCGGATCGGCGATTTCTTGGCGACGCCGCCGAGAAACTGATGCTTAAGCGTTTCCGTGAAGCGCTCGAAATTCGAGCCGTTCATCAGCCTGACATTGGCGATCGCCGAAAGCGTGATCTCGATCACCGTTCCGGCGCGCTGTTCCTTGAGGTCGTAGTGGCTGTAGCGGAAGGCAGGCTTCGACATTGTCTTCTGTTCTATGGATATCCGGCCGGAAGCTTAACTTAGGGCGGTTAAGGAAGCGTTCGGCGGGATATTGTCGAAGCCTGCCAAGGGCAAGTTCAGTGCAGATTGGACGAGGCGGGGGTGAAGCCGTCCAGATCGAGGATCGCGCCTTCAGGCGCCAGGCAGATGTCGGCCGGATTGTGGTTGCATTCTTCAGCGGCGAAATGCAGGGCGGCCGCTTCGTTGCGGAACAGGCCGCCGACCAGACCTTCTCGGTCCTGAACGATCCAGCTGCCGCGGCGGTCACGACCGATGATGAAGCGCGCCGGAGCCGGCGAGAGCAGGCTGTGGGCCGAGCGGCGCTGAAGATGCTGTACGTTTGCCATGTGTATATTTCCTCTTCGATCTCTTCGATTGCACTCAGTGTCCGGTCAGATGCAGCACCATTTGCAGGGCGGCGGCGATCAGGAGGACAAGTCCGAGGCGCGGAGCGACGGAGCGAATTCCGTCCAGCAATGCGTCCGAAGAGAAGTGCCGCTCGTTACGCGCAACAGCGACGGCACGAGGGCGTTGGAGAGGGTCGGCGGATAGGCCGACATGCCTGTAGCGTGACATCATAGTTCCTTTCAGTGTCGCCAGCATCATGGGTCCGATAAGACCATTTTCGATGCTACGCACTTGAATCTATGGGGGAGTTGCTAGGTTTTCCATTTGTCCGGAATGGCAAAAATATAAAAATCTCATAGGGATGGAGCAGTTTCACAATCCCAGGCGATGGGCATGCCGTGAGGCGAAGCGGCCGCTGCCATCGAGTTGAAACGGGGTGATTGCCGCCTGGATCGCGGCGGCCGTTTCTGTCCCGATGCCGACCAGTGGCAGGCGAACCTCCGCCTCGATATCTCTCACCAGTGACAAGGCATGCTTGACTGTTGCCGGCTCGCATTCGCGGGCCAGTGCGCCGAACAATGGCTGCAGCCGCTCATCGATGGATTGGGCTGCACCGACATTGCCGCACGTGGCCGAATGCTGCATGGATTGAAAGAGCCGCGGCACGATGTTGGCAGCACTCGAAAAGCAGCCATGACCGCCCACAGCCGTGAAGCCGAGCGCGATTGCGTCATTCGATGTGAACAGGCCGAACCGTTCCGGCAAAAAGGGGCGCCATAGATCGATGCGCGAGATGTCGCAGCCGTCGTCGGCGATTCCGATGATCCCTCGGATTTCAGCAAGCCGCGCGACCGTTGCCGGAGCGAGGTCGACGGCTGTATGCGATGGCTGATTGTGGACGATGATCGGCAGCTCGGTCTGCGACGCCAGCTGCTCGAAATGGTGGATGATCCCCTTCTGCGTCGGCTTGGAATAATAGGGCACCGTCACAAAGGCGGCGTCGGCGCCAAGGCGCTGTGCCTGTATCGTTTGCTCCAGGGTCGTCTTCGTGTCGTTGGTCCCGGTCGCGACGATGACGGGCACCTTGTCTTCGGAAAGCTCGATGCAGATTTCGATGGCGCGGATGCGCTCGGCCTCGGTCAGCGTCGGGCCTTCGCCGGTCAGCGAACAGACCAGAAGCCCGTCGATCCCGCTCAGCAGCTGCCACTCGATATGGGCCATCATGTCGACGCCATCGAAAATGCCGTCGCGAAAAGGCGTGATGAGGGCTGTGATCGCACCGCCGATGCGCCTTTGAAAAGTCGGTCTGCTCATGCTTGTGAAATCTCAGAGGTAGTGCAGTACGATGAACAGTTCGAGAGCGCCGAGCAGCAACCCGAAGGCGAACATGGCCTGAAAGGTGCGTTTTTCCCGAATCTGATGCGAGCGAAGCTGGCGCTTGCGCGGATTTTTCGTTGTTGCAGCCGATGCCGGAATGCGACGATGCTTCTCGTCGCTGTCATGTACAAGGACACGGATGGATTCCGTGAGATTGGGTGCGTGCGTGTCGAGCATGGGATCTATCTCCATATTCCATCGCAAGCGTAACGCCGGCCCCCATAGGAAATCCATTCGGGGTGGAAGACGAAGAAGTAAGTGAGATATAAAGAGCCCACGCGCCCTGATTTCCTTCGGCAACTGGCCGCAAGGCCGCAAGCTGGAGGATCGAAAATCTATCTGGCGTATTCGATGGTCGCCTAGTCGGCGACTTGCTGGTTCTTACGGTCGAGCTGTGTCACCAGTGCCAGAATGGTCGCCGAGACCGGCGTCGGCACATTTGCGAGCTTTCCGAGCGAGACGACGACGCCGCCGAGAGGCGTGATTTCCAACGCCTTGCCGGCAAGCAGATCCTGAAGCATCGAGGTGCGTACGGGTCCGATCTGGCGCGAGCGCTCGAGGCGCTCTTCGACGGGCATGGCGATTTGCGACCCGAGGGCCTCGGCGACGGCCTTCACTTCGCTCATTACCTGACCGACCATCGCTGAAAGCGCCGGATCGTCCATGATGTCGGACATCAATCCGCGGGTAAGCGCACTGATTGGATTGAAGGCGGCATTGCCCATCAGCTTGCTCCAGATATCGTCGCGTATGCGCGAGGATATGGAAACGTTGACGCCGGCCTGTCGGAGTAGCGTTGCGACAGCCTCGATATCAGCCGTCGTCTCGCCGGATGGCTCGCCCAGGATGAAATGACCGTTGTTGGCGAGCTTGACCTCGCCGGGTGCGACGACTTCCGCACCCTGATAGGCGACGCAGCCGATGACGCGCTCCGGACCGATCAGGCGCCAGAGATCGCCGTTCGGATCGAGTTCTGCCATCTGATGTTCGGCATGGCCGCTTTGGCGGTCCCGATGGAAATACCACCATGGCACGCCGTTGAGGATCATGACGACGCGGGTTCCCGGATGCAGCAATTTCGCGATGCCGGGGACGGCTGCGGCAAGCTGATGACCCTTGAGGCCGGTGATGACGAGATCCTGCGGCGGCAGTTCGCCGGCATCGGCCGTTGCCGTCATCTGCGCAACGAGGGGACTATGCGCGCCCGCTTCCCACAGGCTTATGCCGCCAGCGCGAATGGCCTCCAAATGAGCTCCGCGCGCAACGACCGAAATCTGTGTCCGCGTCCCTTCGGAGGAAGCCAGTTTTGTGGCGATCGCACCACCCAGTGCGCCGGCGCCGTAGACACAGATGTTCTTGAAGGGGGAGGGCGTCATGATTTGATGCTCCGAATGGGGTCGCGTGCTCTAAAAACATATGTCGAGCCCGTGATTTAGCGAGTGGTTTATCAGATTGTCGGCAATTGGAATTGAAAATCGCCAAACCTTCCGACACACTACAGCCTTATCGAAATTTCACCATACTCGTCCGAGCGCGAATGGGGTTAACGGGTAAAGGAAATACCTTCTCAGCCGCCGCTGCTTCACCCGGATTTTGTGAACAGGATTATGTTTTCACTACATACATTTGGCGGCTTGAAGCTTTTGGACGGCGATGGTCGCGAGGCCGCCTTTCCCGAAAAGGGCCTGCTGATCCTGGTCTATCTGATGCTGGAACCGACAGCACGCGCGTCGCGCAGTATGATCGCCCGGCTTTTGTGGGGAGACGACAATGGCAGCGCGCAGGTCAATCTGCGCAAGCTGGTTTCGCGTATCAGGCTCCGTCAGGAAGCGCTCGGGAGATCATTTCTTCGTTTCAGCGAAACAGCCGTAGAACTCGACGCACCTCCAACGATCTCCGATCTCTGGTTCGCCCGTTCGCACGACGGCGGCCCAATCTTCGCAAGATTGAAATCGTTGGTGAAAACGCTCGAGGTGGAATTCCTGCAGGCTATCGATTGCCAGAGCGCGGTTTTCTTTCATTGGCGAGAGGTTCAAAGCGGTAGGCATCTGTCTGCGTTGAAGGAGGCGTTGAATGCCGCGGCCGCCGAAGCCAATGGGATGGACGATATCGCTCTGGTGCGAGAGGCGGCACTCTTGGTTTTTGGTATAGACCCTGAAGACCGGGATATTCATCGCATCCTGTTGCGGATATTCGATGCGGAAGGTGAGGTGGAGCATTTCAGGCAGATTTTCAAGCAGCGTGCCGCGCTGCTGACCTCATGGTCGGCGCAGCAGGAATATGCTTCGGAAATTCGAGCCGGGGATGCCATTTTCCATCGCGAAAGGACTTTGGGTACTCGAACGAGAGTGAAGATACCCCTCCTTCTCCTGCCGTCCACGGGGGGGCAAGGGAAGGACTATGATACCTCATCCCTCGTGAACGATATTACAATCGGCTTCTGCGCGCTGGACAGTCTCCAGATTGCGGATCGCTACACTGCTGTCCGGGTTGGCAGGGCTGGGGAACGCGCCGCCGCAACGTTCGATAAATGGGATCGCTCCTACATTCTCGAGATGCGGCTTAGCCTTCGCGACAACGGACCGCTGCTGTTTTCGCAGCTGGTCGATGCCGCAAGCGATGAAATCATCTGGGCCGAGCGCATCAGCCTAGGACAATCCTCGTCAGAAGAACAGAGACAGGCCGTCGCACGCCGTATCGTGCTGTCACTTGCAGGGCAGATCGAACGCAGGGAGATGATGAGGTCTCAATTCGAGGAGAACCCGGCCGCCTATCAGCGCTATCTCGCCGGCAAGCGGTACATCGAGCGCCTCTCCGTACCAGACCTGCAGAGGGCGCGTGGGGAGCTTCAGATGGCGTTGCGCACCGGCGGCCATTTCGCGCCCGCCTTGAGCTCGATGGCCCGCACCTATTCCAAGGAATGGGTGTTGACCTTCGGTGCTGATGCAGCTTTGCTGGACGAGGCGGAAAGCTACGCGATGCGGGCCATCGCGGCGCGGCGCGATATTGCCGACGGCTATCGCGAGCTTGGCATGACGAAGGTCTTCCGGAAGGCGAGTGACGAGAGCATTGAGGCATTGAAACTGGCTGAAGCCCTTAGCCCAGGCCATGCCGGCATCATTGCCGACCATGCCGAAGCATTGCTTCATGCGTCCCGGCCGGATCTGGCGCTGACGAAGATTGAAAGCGCCATCGCGCTCAATCCGGTAAGCCCCGATACGTATCTTTGGACCGCTTCCGTGGCGAGCTATACGCTCGGTCGCTTCGAAGCTGCCCTCGATTATATCGATCGAATGGCGAATGCACGTCTGGCGGACAGGATTTCCGCGGCGAGCTGGGCGATGCTCGGGCATCAGGAAAAAGCGGGCTTTTTCGTTCGGCGTGTCCAAAGAACCAGTCCGGATTTCGATGTCGATCGATGGCTTTCCGTTGTGCCGTTCAAGGAGCAATGGCAGCGTGACATCTATCGGGAAGGGCTGCGCCGGGCAGGTTTCTGGAAGGCAACCCCGAACGTGACCCTCGCATAGCGGCAGTTTGCCATCAGGCCGAAGCGTCGCTCTCGCTCAAGCAACTGTTTTCTGATCACCGCAGGCTCGGGCTAGTCTTTACCACAATCGCATCCTAACCTCTGCTAGATCGCTCTGGACCGTGGACAACCAGTGCGGTATCGATTTCTCAATTGTCCTTTCTAAGTTGATGAATTCGCCGGGGAAGATCGTTGCGTTTCGAAGCCCTCAACCGTCTCTGGGACAGCGTTCGGGAGACCAGTCATGATTTCCGCGCCTCGACGGACGTATTTCCCGTCGTCGATATCGAAAAGCTGGGCACGACCCTCGACCTGAAGGAAAAAGGCGCCGCTGCCGGTCGGCAGAACCGGCCGCCGCCGGATGCGCAATCGCATGACGAGACGGAACAGCGCGTGATTGCCTGGGTCGAGGCGGAGAAGAAGAGCTCCTACCAGATCCTCGAAGACCAGTTCCAGACCTTCGACAGCCGCCTGCGCAACCTCGATTTCGAGGGCCAGTTCGGGCTGATCCGCCAGGCGAATGCGTCGAGCGTCTCGGATTTCAAGGCGGAGGTGGCAAGCGGCGTCGATGAGCTTCACGGTCTGCGCCGAAAGCTGAAAACGGCCGAGGATGAAATGGTGGGTTTCAAGGCCAGGCATAAGCTGCAGCGTGCAGCAAAGGTTTCCAGCAGGGCCGCATGGGGCTTCAAGGTTTCGCTGATCGTCTTCCTCGTGCTGATCGAAATGGTGATGAACGGCAGCTTCCTCGCCAAGGGAAGCGAGCAGGGCATCGTCGGTGGTGTGACGGAGGCGGCCGCCTTCGCCTTCCTGAATATCGGCATGGCACTGATATTTTCCTTCTTCTGCGTCCGCTTCCTGGTGCACCGCTCCTACGCGCTGAAGCTGCTCGGCCTTCTCGGGCTCGTCGCCTATGTCGCCGTGGCCCTCGGGATCAACATTGCGCTTGCGCATTATCGCGAGGTTTCGGCGACGATTTTGAGCGGCGCCGGTGCCGAGGTGATCCAGCGGCTGAAGGCTGCACCGCTCGGCCTACAGGAGCTGAATTCCTGGATGCTCTTTGCCATCGGCCTGATGTTCTCGCTCGTCGCCTTCATCGACGGCTGCTATCTGACGGACCCCTATCCGGGCTTTGCCGGCGTGCAGAAGCGTCTTGATGCGGCGAGGGACAATTATATCGACCGCAAGCTTGATCTCATCGAAGACCTTCGCGAAATCCGCGACGACCACAACAGCAAGATCGAGGAGATCATCCGAGATCTCTCGCTGCGCCGGCAGGAAACATCAGCCATCATTGCGCATCGTGCCAGGACGGCGGGCCTTTTTGCCGAGCATCAGAACCATCTCGAGCGCGCCGCCAATGTGTTGCTGACCTCCTATCGCGATGCCAACCAGAATGTTCGCACCGAGCCAGAACCATCCTACTTCAAGGTCGCCTACAAGATGGAGCGCCTGACGCCTGTGATCCGAACCGAAGAGGAATGGGACGACAAGGTGCTTGGCTCGCGCATCCAGAGCGCCCAGGCGGAGCTTTCGGATCAGATTAAGCGGATCGGCGACGAATTCGAGCGAGCCATCGAGAAATACCATCAGCTCGACAATCTTTTCCCGGAGAGCATCCTTGGCGCGACGCAAGCGGCGTAGCCGGCGCGGCGGGTCCGCCGGTCTCATCATCGCAACGATCTGCCTTGCGGTCTTGTCGCTCGGGATCGTCGGCGCCTATGGCTGGCTGCGCTACAAGGCGAGCGGCAATGTCGCCGTCGACCAGGCGTCCCTCTGCCCGGTGGATGGGCCGAAGGCGGAAACGGCCATCCTGCTCGATGTCACCGATCCGATCGCCGATGCGACGGCGCTCGATCTGCGCAACCAGTTCCAGAAGATCGTGGCCGGGGTGCCGATCGGCGGCGCGATCGACATCTACGCGCTGACCGAGAAGGAGGGAGAGCTGATCCAGACCTTCCACGGCTGCAATCCGGGAAGCGGCGCAAATGTCGACGAATGGACCAGCAATCCTCGGCTCGCGCAGGCACGCTGGGAGAAGGGGTTCCAGAAGCCGCTCACCGATATCGCCGGCAAGTTGACTGCAGGCGGGGCCGGCACGCTGTCTCCGATCATGGCGGCGATCCAGAAGATCAATCTGGAAGTCTTTGCCAACGCGCCGGTCGGCATCCCGAAGCGCCTCTATATTGCTTCCGACATGCTTGAGCACACAGCTGCCTTCTCCAATTACCGTGATGGCGTCTCCTATCAGAAATATCAAAACAGTCCGGCGAACGATCGCTTTCGCACGTCACTGAGCGGTGTCACGGTCAAGATTCTTGCCTTTCAAAGGCCGAACATGAAGTTCAGCATGGAGGATCTTGCGAACTTCTGGGCGCAGTGGATCAAGAACAACAAAGGTGATTTCGACGGCTTCGTGCGCCTGGAGGGGATACGCTGATGGCTAACACTGACGCCAGATATCTCATCCGGGACTATGGGCCGATGGTGCTTTTCGCCTCCATCACCATCGGCGGGATGATCTTCATCTGGTCGTCGAAGCTCATGGGGTGGTCGCTGCCTGTCGTGACCGGCGTGCCGCTGGTGCTGATGGGGATCTACTTCATCGTGTCGCTGGCCGTTGCCGGGTTCCGGCTGCACAACGAGCAGGCGGGCGACAACCTGTATTACATGGGTTTTCTCTTCACCCTCTCGAGTCTCGGTGTGTCGCTCTATCTCTTTGCCGGCGAAACATCGATCGAGACGATCGTCCGCAATTTCGGCATCGCCGTTACTTCGACCATTGCCGGCGTGACGTTGCGCATCCTCTTCAACCAGATGCGGCGAGATCCGATCGACATCGAGCGCAGCGTGCGCCACGAGCTTGCGGAAATGACGCGGCGCGTGCGCACCGAGCTCGACTCCTCGTCGCGCGAATTCTCGCACTACCGGCGCGTCAGCAACCAGATGCTGTCGGAAGGTTTCGAGGAGATCGCGCGTCAGGCCGAGCGCAACGGCGAGGAGATCAACAAGATCCTCGAAATGCTGGCAAAGCAGGCGGTGACGCCGATCAACGACGCCGCCGCACAGCTGACGGCGACGACCTCGCAGCTTTCGGAGATCATCGGAACATTCGGCACCGCCGTCGAGAGTGTTGGCAGGAAGCTGGAAGAGATCCGCTCGCCGGAAGACGTCGTGCGCGCCGAGCTGGCGCCGGCGATTACGGCCATCAAGGAGATGTCGGAGGCGCAATTGCAGCCATTGCGCAACATCGAGCTGGCGCTCGGTCGCATGGCCGAAGCGATGGGGCAGGCACCCTTGCCCGCGACCGATGGCAAGATCGTCGCCGAGCCCGAGGCAATACCTCGAAAACGCTGGTGGCATCTATGGTGACGGATGCCTCGGACAGCACGCCGAAACTGGAGCACAAGGGCTACAATCGCGGCCTGATCCTCGGCCTGACGATGGCCGAATCCATGCTGCTCCTGGTCTTCTGCCTGCTGCTGGTGGCCGCTGCTCTGATTTCCGCCGAGAGACACAAACGCTACGAGGTCGAGCGCAAGCTTGAGAAGGCCGAACAGCAGGTCGCCTTGCTGGAGAAAAAGCGGGCCGAGCAGGCGGCCGAGATCGTCCTGTTACAGTCGAAGGTCGTCTCCGGTGATCTCTCCGCCGCCGACAAGGCCGTGGTGGACAAGCAATGGCGGGAGCTGGTGCTGGCGAAGGAAGCGCTCGACACCATGGCGGATCAGGGTGCGACATCGGCCGATCTGCAATCGCTTTCCAAGATTGCCGCCGTTTTGAAGGAGCATGGCGTTTCGCTGGCGGCGGCACCCGATGAGGTCAACAAGCTTTTGGCTGGCAACGCGGGTGGGAAGGGCATGCATGACTGGCCGCCCATCATCAATCTCGACGATGCCAAGAAGAACTATTTCCAATCGGGAAGCGCCCAGTTGACCGGCACTTTCGCCGACCTGCTCAGCACGACGATCACCGATGAAATCGCCAGCAATCTGAGCCTCTACGGCGCCAATATCGTCGAGGTGATCGGTCACACGGACGAGCAGCCGGTGGCGCGAGAAAAATCCAATCTCGACGATACGATCATCAGCGCGATGGATGGCAAGCTGCCGGTCTCGGCTTTGCTTCCGGCCGACAATGCCGGTCTCGGCCTTGCCCGCGCCATTGCGGTTGCCAATGTGCTGAGGGCCAATCCCAAGCTGAAGGACGCCACGATCCTGCCGATGTCGGCCGCACAGCTGATCCTGCCCGGCGATACCGTCACATCGGGTCAGAGCGGCGCCGTCGAGTCACGCCGCCGCATCGAAATCCGTGTCCGCGGCCGAACGGCGCCTGTTGCCGTGATCAATGCCGGCGCCGCGTCCTCAATCAACACGCAATAACGGCGATTGCGCAGTTATCAGCTGTGCAGGCCCGGCGCCTCGTAGCCGGTGCGCTCGACATATTCCGTGTAGCCGCCTGTATATTGATGGACGCCATCCGGCGTCAGCTCCAGCACGCGGTTGGAGAGTGCTGCCAGGAAATGCCGGTCGTGCGAAACGAAGAGCATCGTGCCCTCATATTGCGACAAGGCCTGGATGAGCATTTCCTTGGTGTCGAGGTCGAGGTGGTTGGTCGGCTCGTCCAGCACCAAGAGGTTCGGCGGGTCAAAGAGCATGATCGCCATGACGAGCCGCGCCTTCTCGCCGCCCGACAGCACCCGGCACTTCTTTTCCACATCGTCGCCGGAGAAGCCGAAGCAGCCGGCAAGCGCTCGAAGGGGGCCTTGGCCCGCTTGCGGGAAATCGTGTTCGAGCTGCTGGAATACGGTGCGCTCTCCATCCAGCAGATCCATGGCGTGCTGGGCGAAATAGCCCATCTTGACGCTGGCGCCGAGCGCGACGCTGCCTTCATCCGGCTGCGTGGAACCCGCGACGAGCTTCAGGAGCGTGGATTTGCCGGCGCCGTTGATGCCCATGATGCACCAGCGCTCGCGGCGGCGTACCATGAAATCAAGCCCTTCATAGATGCTGCGGCTGCCATACTTCTTGTGAACGTTCTTCAGCACGGCCACGTCTTCGCCCGAGCGCGGCGCCGGCTGGAACTCGAAGGCAACGGTCTGGCGGCGCTTCGGCGGCTCGACGCGGTCGATCTTTTCCAGCTTCTTCACGCGGCTCTGCACCTGCGAGGCATGCGACGCACGCGCCTTGAAGCGCTCGATGAACTTGATTTCCTTGGCGAGCATGGCCTGCTGGCGCTCGAATTGCGCCTGCTGCTGTTTTTCGTTCTGCGCCCGCTGCTGCTCGTAGAATTCGTAGTCGCCCGAATAGCTGGTCAGGCTGCCGGCATCGATTTCGATGATCTTGGTGACGATGCGGTTCATGAACTCGCGGTCGTGCGAGGTCATCAAAAGCGCGCCCTCGTAGCCCTTCAGAAAGGATTCGAGCCAGATCAGGCTTTCGAGATCCAGATGGTTGCTCGGCTCGTCGAGCAGCATGACGTCGGGGCGCATCAGCAGAATGCGGGCAAGTGCCACACGCATCTTCCATCCGCCGGAAAGCGCGCCGACATCGCCATCCATCATCTCCTGGGTAAAGCTCAGGCCCGCCAGCACTTCGCGGGCACGGCCCTCGAGCGCATAGCCATCGAGCTCCTCATAGCGTGCCTGCACCTCGCCGTAACGCTCGATGATCTCGTCCATCCGGTCGGCCTGATCCGGATCGCTCATGGCCGCTTCAAGCTCGCGCAGCTCGGCAGCGACAGCGCTCACTGGACCGGCACCCTCCATGACTTCGGAGACGGCGCTACGGCCTTCCATCTCGCCGACATCCTGGTTGAAATAGCCGATGCTGACGCCTTTATCGACGGAAACTTGCCCTTCATCCGGCAGCTCCTGTCCGGTGATCATGCGGAAAAGCGTCGTCTTGCCGGCACCGTTAGGGCCGACAAGCCCAACGCTCTCGCCTCTGTTAAGCGCCGCGGATGCCTCGATGAAGAGGATGCGATGGCTGTTCTGCTTGCTGATATTCTCGATACGAATCATGATTACGCGTGGCCCGAAGAAAGTTTTTCGGGGGCCTTATGCCACGGGTTATCGTCTCTGTCGCAGCTTTTCGAGCAGAGAATTGAGATCGATGGCGAACTGACGTTCAGAGGCGACAACTTCTGGAAGGCCCACTTGCCATGCGGAAGAGAAACTTTTGCCGGGACGACGGATTCTTGTCCACGCGCTCGTTCAAGCAGCATATCTTCCAGCAGCGTCGGCTCTTGATCGGATCGCCGGCTGTCTTCCGCCTGATTGGAAGTCGCTATATTCATTATTATCCGTCCCAGCCGAGTTCTTACAGATGAAGATTATGAGAAGCATTCAGCGCCGGGTTTGTACCCGACTGACGATCGCAGCGTTGATCGCCATCGGCATGTCAGGCGAAGCCCAGTCGGCCAATGCGGCTTCCCAACACGCGCGGCTCGAAGAACCCGTCAAGGAAGTTGCAGATCAGCGCCTGCTCCTCGATACGCCCGAGGGGAAGGGGGAGCTACCGGTCTACGCGGATCACGCGATCGAGGCGGCGTCGCCTGACGTGACCAAGGTGTTGATCATAGTCCATGGCACGCTCCGAAACGCCGATGCCTATTACGCAACTGGGCAGGAACTGCTCGCAAAGGCAGGCGATCTTGCCGACGGTACGATGGTTGTCGCGCCGCAATTCCTGATAAGACCAGATGTCAATGCTTTCTCTCTTTCCGCGCAGACGCTGGCCTGGACGCAGAACGGTTGGAAGGGCGGAGAAGCCGCGGTCCAGCCGGCGCCGATCAGTTCCTTCGCCGCGCTCGATGCCCTGCTGCAGCATTTTGTCGATCGGCGCCTGTATCCTTCGCTGAAGACCATTGTCGTGATGGGGCACTCGGCGGGAGCACAATTGGTCCAGCGCTATGCCGTCGTCGGACGGGAGGCGGAAAATCTGACGAGCGCGGGCATCGCCGTTCGTTATCTCGTCGCCAACCCGTCGAGCTATGTCTATTTCGACGATGAGCGACCAGCCTTGCAGGATCAGCAAGCGGGGCTGGCTTCATGCCCGAAGGCGACCCAATGGCGATACGGGCTCGCCGGCGCACCACCATACGTATCCTCGCAGGATCCGAAGCTTCTCGAAACAAGATATGCCGCGCGCAAGGTGGTCTATCTGCTGGGCCAGGCAGACACAAATCCCTACACCCATTTCATTGACCGCTCCTGCGGGGCAATGGCGCAGGGGCCGTATCGGCTTGCACGCGGGCTGACCTATTTTGACTATATGAAGAAGCGGCATCCTTCCGATCTCGATCAGAAGGTCGTCGAAGTGCCTGGCGTGGGGCATGACAATGAAGGGATGTTTACCTCGGGTTGCGGCATCGCCGTTCTGTTCGATCGACCGGTGCCGCCATCCTGCCCGGTTATCGACGGGACCGCAAAAGTATCCGGAGCGGTGCCGTAAGGTCTCTCCAGCGTCTCGTTCCCTATGACGACCGCGCGCAATCGTAACCTGAGGCGTTTCGGTCCACCGATATCTGGCCGCCCACTCTGGCGCGTCAGCTGCGATAGGCCGGCCGCGGACGCGACAAGCGCATTTTTCGCTGTAGCGGGCGTTCGATGCACAAGTAGCAGACGATGGCAAAGGCCAGCGAACCCAATGCGATGGGCACAGGCTGCATGTTGTGCGGCATCCCGACGCGCAAAAGCAGCGCGGTGACCAGGATGCCGGTGAGGACGTGCCAAACATAGATGGAATAGGAGGCGTTCCCCAGGAAATGCAGGAATGCCAGCTGGGGCACGCCTCGTTCCCGCTCCGCGAAAACAGCGCCTGACAATAGCAACACTGCCGGTATGCCCCAGCGGATAGCCCGTTCCAAATGGATCAGCGGGTCGCTCGCCACAAGCAGCACGACTCCGACGACCATCAAGCCGATGGCCGCAGGAAAAGGTAGCCGAAAGCCCTGTTTCCACAGGCGCCCGATGACAATGCCGGCCGCAAATTCCAGAATGACCGGCTGGGTGAAAACACTGAGATAGCCGAGGGGCAACAGGTAATGCGCCATCACGACAGTCACCAGAGCCGCCATCAGGAAGCATAGCCGCCTGAACTCAGGCAGAAGCAGTGAAATCGAAAAGATGAGATAGAAGAACATCTCATAGGAGAGCGTCCATCCCTGCTCGACGACGGGCTGCAATGCCTCACCCTTCATGAAGGGCACGAAAAACAGCGAGCCGATCAAATTCTCGATGCTCGAATTCGCGTCGAAGAAGAACTGTGGCTTCAGTACGGCGATGACGAAAGTTGCTGCCGTCGCAATCCAGTAAAGCGGCACGATCCTGATGAGCCGGCGCCACATGAATTCCTGCGGGCCGAGCGACCTTCCGTCGGTCGTAACCCACATGATGAAGCCGCTGATGACAAAGAATATATCGACCCCCGCTGCTCCGCTCTTGAAGTCCAGGCCATATGTTTCGCAGACATGGAAGCAAAGAACGGAGATTGCTGCGATGGCCCGCAGATATTGAATGCTCGTGATATCGCTGCCGATTTTCAAGACGGTGCCTCGCGCGACTGAACTGCTATCGCCGACGCCCTAAAGGCCGGATTTAGCGATAAAATGCGTCGAAAGGCCGGGCACCGTGCATGACGGGTTTGAGGCTCGGCAGACCGAATATTGCTGCATATTGCTGCAGCAACAATTTCAATGAAAATGGATCATTTCCCGCCGGTTTCGTGGCCGAAATCGGGCAATTGGGATGCTTTGGCGTGAACGGTGATAAAGCCAAGGGCTTCCGTCATGCCGCCGAAATCGCTCAGACCGCGCGAACTTCGGCAAGCCGCTTGATCGCGTATTCGTCGCGCCAACAGACAGCAGCCTCCCAAGCGGCAGACGCCTGCGAGGCGATGTCATAGGCACTATCGTCAAGGTCGGCAGCGTTGTCGGGCAACACGAGGTCAAGATCTGGAACATCGACATGTGACTCATCCCAGTCGATCAGCGCAACGCGATCTGCGGTCATGCGGATATTACTGGGGTTGCTTGGGTTGCCGTGGACAACGCATGTCTGACGCCCGACGAGCCGCGCCCACGCTGCTCGGCATCGAATAACGCCCTCGCGGGGCATCGCGGCAAGATTGACCCTCGTTCCGGTCTCGACATGCAGGAGATCGGTCGACGATTTCCAGCCGGGGCGTTGCGGCCAGCCCTGCGTCAGCCGATGCAGTTCGCGAAGCGTGTCGGCAACGCGACGCCAATCGGATTCCGTCTCGGGCGGTCTGCCTTCCATATATTCCATCACCACCAGACCATCCACGAACAGCCGGCCATCCGTCGTCGGGATTGGCACCGGAACGGTCATACCTTCGCGGTCGAGGTGCCGGAGTAGCTCGGTTTCCCATGAGAGATCAGCGTCGGGCCTGGAGCCGAGGCGACCGACCGCAATCTGTCCGCAGATGCGAATGCTCCACACGTCGTTGGCTACTCCACCGGTGAGTGGTTCGACGCGAACTACATCTTCACCCCATTGCCGGAGTGCTTCCCATCCCATTGGTGATACCCTCAGCGCATCATCAGTGCTGAACTTACTTGGCCGCAGGCGCGGACAAGCCAATTAACTCGAGTTCAGCAAGCTCGGCAAGTTGACGTTGTCACATATGCTCTAGGGACATCCAGGAGTTTGCAGCGCCCCTCAAGGCTACGATTCCTCGCTATCGAGTCGAACGTTTCCTGACAAGGTGCCTACTCGAAGGTATGCAGGCATGCGTGCGAGGCAATCGGCCATGATGATTGTTCCGAGAGGCGACAGGGCTATGTATATTGATAGAGGGCCTTTGCTTTGTCGAAACGACCGGCGAGCATGTCCTCCCGATGCATCATTAGATGCATTACTCCGTCGCCACTGAGATCGGAATGCATTAGGCGCGTACCAGCGAAATATTCGCCGCCCCATGAAAACAAAAGACGAATTTCGTCGTTTCCCGGCAAGAAAGAACGTGAGCGATCATCCCTGAACTTCGGCTCTGGATCGTGCTGAATGGGTACGGGCCATCCTCCCAGACGATCGCCGAATGGGTTGACGTTCTCGCCGTCGGTAGCCTCTATAACCGGACAATAATCCGTGCTCGGCTTCTCGAGGAAGTCATACATCCGGGAATAAAATGAGCCTGACGATTGGAGCCAGTGAAACGGCACTGTCAGGATCGAATAGGGTTCGAGCACTTCTGCCATCTGCTGATCGGAAAATGGTAGAGTAGGATCCTTCGCATCAGACAGGAGAACCAATTCCTCGGGAGGTGTATGTCTCTCCAGTCGTCCCAGATTTTCTTCAATTCGAAAAACGCGATACGCCTCATGCTCGTCGTAGGCGGTTATATCTTCGAAAATATACAGTATTCCGCTGTCGGGGAGATCCAGATCGAAGCCGGCTTCCAGCGAGAGCGTATTCAAGTTCAGTTGCGCGAAGAACGCCAGCGGGAACTCCCTTCGGCGCGCCTCTTCTCGCATCTCGTCATAGATGTCACGGGAGGTCGTGGGCTCGTTGCCGGTTTCGTGGGCGAGAGCGGTTCGCGTCGGCCAACGAAATCCTGTCGGCAGATCCGGAAGGCCTCCCATCTTGCTGATACCTACCGGGAGATCCTTATCTTTTCTCTGTCGACGAACGAAATCGATGGCAGGTTTCACCGTAGCGAGGACACGATCTTCAAATTGCGACAGATTTTCATCTGCCAAGGCGCGCCTAATATCTTCCTTGGTCAGAAACGCGGCCATCAAGTCCTCTTCGTTCGCACGGCTTTTTGATGGGGATTTAGGTCGGTTTTTTTAGCTCTAAAGCGCCAGGTAGCCTGTTTACCACCCGCGTAAGGAAGGGGGTAAGCGCTGCTTTCCTAGCACCTTGACCAAGAATGTTGGCCCGTTTCGGACGCTGCGGTTGTGATAGAGGTGGCAAGAATGCGCCAGAAGCGGTCACCAGCTTGTTAGGTTAAACAACCTGTCCGGAAACATGGGGCGAGCCCACTCATGCCATGTGATGGGAATGTTATGATCTCATCTGCGTCAACATGGCTGATGTTGTATGCTGCAGTTTTGAGGTAGTGCTCCCCACGATAGAGTGTCAAGTAATAGCCTGGAAATATCCGAAATGTGGGATTGGTTCCCTATAGTCTTCTTTCCGCTCAAGCTTCTCGTGTTAGGCACGGGCATGTTCTTCGCCATCAAGTGGCATCGCGATCAAGAGAAGAAGAAATAACGAAACCAGCGGACCGGAAGCGCGCGCTTCCTCACATGGGGGCGATGGGCGGCTTTTTCGCGGTTCTCTGAGTCTCGAAGGCCGCAGCGGACGTTGCGGCCTTCGTTTTACTGCGTCATTCTAGTGGCTGCGCGTCAAATTCATTGACTGCCAGCACCTGGGCGATCAGTCGAACGCTCAGCTGCAGCCGCTCGTCGCGCCGCAGGTGTCGCACTTCTCGCAGGTGCCGTTGCGGACCATCGTGAAGTTCTGGCACTCGGTGCACATGTTGCCGGTATAGCCCTGCATGATGGAGCGGGCGCGTCGCTCGGATTCCAGCTTCTTGGCGTCCGTTTTCGCGGCTGCTGCGTCGCTCGCGGCCTTGTCGCTGAAGAGGCCGGTGGTCTCCGCGGTTTCGCTTGCCAGTTCCTCGGCGATCTCTTCGGCCAGTTCCTTGGCACGCTCCTCATAATCGCGCTTGAAGGCGACGACTTCGGAAGTGGAGACGGCGCCTGCCGGCTCCAGCTTGCGCACCGTGTTGCCGGCAAAGGCTGTCACGGTCGAAAGCGAGGCAGCGCGAGCAGGGGCGGCGGTTGCCGAACCCTTGACTTCGGCGGCCGGACGCTCGCCGGATGTCGGAACCAGCGTCGGCTTGTAGCCGCGGGTGAGGCCCTTGGAGACGACATCGGCCTTGCCTTCGGAAACACCGCGGCCGAGCGCCGTGTTGTTGAAGTCGGACGTGTCGACATGGGCGAGATCGTGGCGGCCGAGATAGGAGATCGCCAGTTCGCGGAACACGTAGTCGAGGATCGACGTGGCATTCTTGATGGCGTCATTGCCAGTCACAATGCCGGCCGGCTCGAACTTGGTGAAGGTGAAGGCGTCGACATACTCTTCGAGCGGCACGCCATACTGCAGGCCGAGCGAGACGGAGATCGCAAAGTTGTTGATGAAGGCGCGCAGAGCAGAGCCTTCCTTGTTCATATCAAGGAAGATTTCGCCGAGACGGCCATCGTCATATTCACCGGTGCGCAGGAAGATCGTGTGCCCGCCGATCTTGGCCTTCTGGGTGTAACCCTTGCGACGGCTCGGCAGCTTTTCCTGCGTGCGGATGACCTTTTCGATCACGCGCTCGACGATCTTTTCCGTGATGGTGACAGCCTGTGCGGCCGCCGGAGCCTGCAGAAACTCCTCCAGCGCATCCTCGTCGCTGTCGTCCTCGATCAGCGAGGCGTTCAGCGGCTGGCTGAGCTTGGAGCCATCGCGATAGAGAGCGTTCGCCTTCAGGCCAAGCTTCCAGGAGAGCATGTAGGCGGTCTTGCAATCCTCGACGGTCGCCTCGTTCGGCATGTTGATCGTCTTGGAAATTGCGCCCGAGATGAAGGGCTGGGCGGCAGCCATCATACGGATATGGCTTTCGACCGAGAGGTAACGCTTGCCGATCTTGCCGCAAGGATTGGCGCAATCGAAGACGGCGAGATGTTCGTTCTTGAGGAACGGAGCGCCTTCCAGCGTCATCGCACCGCAAACGTGGATGTTCGCAGCCTCGATGTCCTTCTTGGAGAAGCCGAGATGGTCGAGCAGGTTGAAGCTCATGTCGGCCATCTGCTCGTCGGAAACCTTCAGCGTGCCCTTCAGGAAGTCGGCGCCGAGCGTCCACTGGTTGAAGACGAACTTGATGTCGAAGGCGCTCTTCAGAGCGGCGTTGACGGCGTCGACCTTCTCGGTCGTGAAGCCCTTGGCCTTCAGCGTCGAGGGGTTGATGGCCGGAGCCTGGTTCAGGTTGCCATGGCCGACGGCATAGGCCTCGATCTCGGCGATCTGGCTCTCTGAGTAACCAAGTGTGCGCAGCGCTTCCGGAACGGCGCGGTTGATGATCTTGAAGTAGCCGCCGCCGGCGAGCTTCTTGAACTTCACCAGGGCGAAGTCCGGCTCGATACCGGTCGTGTCGCAATCCATGACAAGGCCGATCGTGCCGGTCGGCGCAATCACGGTTGCCTGGGCGTTGCGGTAGCCGTGCTTCTCGCCGAGTTCGAGCGCCTTGTCCCACGCAGCCTTGGCATGGGCAACGAGATCCTTGTCCGGATTGTCGGAGTGGATCAGCGCCACCGGATTGACGGACAGGCTCTCATAGCCCGAAGTCTCGCCGTAAGCGGCGCGGCGATGGTTGCGGATGACGCGCAGCATGTTTTCGCGGTTCGGCTTGAACATCGGGAAGGTCCCGAGCTCGGAGGCCATTTCCGCCGAGGTCGCATAGGCGATGCCGGTCATGATCGCGGTCAGCGAGCCGGCGATGGCGCGGGCTTCGTCGCTGTCATAGGGAATGCCCGACGACATCAGCAGGCCGCCGATATTGGCGTAGCCGAGGCCGAGCGTGCGGTATTCGTAGGAAAGCTCGGCGATACGGCGCGAGGGGAACTGCGCCATCATCACGGAGACTTCGAGAACGACGGTCCAGAGGCGGACGGCATGCTCATAGTCGGCAATGTTGATGCGCTTCGTCGCTGCGTCCTTGAAGGTCATCAGGTTCAGCGAGGCGAGATTGCAGGCCGTGTCGTCGAGGAACATGTATTCCGAGCACGGGTTGGATGCGCGGATCGGGCCGGCAGCCGGGCTGGTGTGCCAGTCGTTCATCGTCGTGTTGAAGTGCAGGCCCGGATCGGCCGATGCCCAGGCGGCGTAGGAGATCGATTCCCAGAGGTCGCGGGCCTTCAGCGTCTTGACGACCTTGCCGTCCTTGCGGGCGGTCAGGTTCCAGTCGCCATCATTCTCGACAGCGCGCAGGAAGTCGTCCTTGATGGAAACGGAGTTGTTGGAGTTCTGGCCGGATACGGTGAGGTAGGCCTCCGAATCCCAGTCCGTGTCGTAGGTCTTGAATTCGAGATCCTTGTAGCCCTGGCGGGCAAACTGGATGACGCGCTGGACGTAGTTTTCCGGAACCTGGTCCTTCTTGGCAGCGCGGATCTCGCGCTTCAGGGCAGGGTTCTTGGCCGGGTCGAAGCAATCGTCATTGTCGCCTTCGCAATTGACGGTCGCCTTCATGATCGCCTTCAGGTGCTTGGCGACGATCTTGGAGCCGGTGACGAGGGCGGCAACCTTCTGTTCTTCCTTGACCTTCCAGTTGATGTAGTCCTCGATATCCGGATGGTCGATGTCGACGACCACCATCTTGGCGGCGCGGCGGGTCGTGCCGCCCGACTTGATGGCGCCGGCAGCGCGGTCACCGATCTTGAGGAAGCTCATCAGGCCGGAAGAACGGCCGCCGCCGGAAAGCTTTTCGCCTTCGGCGCGCAGCATCGAGAAGTTCGAGCCGGTGCCGGAACCGTATTTGAACAGACGGGCTTCGCGAACCCACAGATCCATGATGCCGCCCTCGTTGACGAGGTCGTCCTCGACCGACTGGATGAAGCAGGCATGCGGCTGCGGATGCTCATAGGCCGATTTGGACTTGGTGAGCTTGCCGGTGAACGGGTCGACATAATAGTGGCCCTGGCCGGGACCGTCGATGCCGTAGGCCCAGTGCATGCCGGTGTTGAACCACTGCGGCGAATTCGGTGCGACGCGCTGCGTGGCGAGCATGTAGGCAAGCTCGTCGCAGAAAGCGGAGGCATCTTCTTCGGACGAGAAGTAGCCGCCCTTCCAGCCCCAGTAGGTCCAGGTGCCGGCGAGGCGATCGAAGACCTGGCGTGCATCGGTTTCCGAACCGCTCTGCTGATCCTTGGCCAGATCCTTCATGGCGGCATCGTCGGGAACCGAACGCCACAGGAAGGAAGGAACGTCGTTTTCCTCAACCTTCTTGAGCTTGGCGGGAACGCCGGCCTTGCGGAAGTATTTCTGCGCGAGAATGTCGGCGGCAACCTGCGAGAACTGCGCGGGCACGTCGATATTTTCGAGGCGGAACACGATCGAACCGTCAGGATTCTTGATCTCGCTCGTCGCCTTGCGGAACTCTATCTCCGCATAAGGTGACTGGCCGGCCTTCGTAAAACGACGTTCGATGCGCATGGTCCCAATCCTTCATTCGTTGGTGCGCGCCCGCATGAAAACTGGGCGCAGATATTCTCATTCCGGCATCGCGAATTCAACGCGCAGCCAGTCTCTGATCCGCTTTCTGACAGGAGGTGTCACCCGGAGATGTCTTTCCTGTATCTTGTGGTGATGGTGGCTGCAAACACTAAATATAGTATTAACAGCTTATTGCCGCCAGTCCCCGCATCTATTTTTTGGCAGCATCGAAATCGGCACAAAAAACCTCTCGGCGGTCACCGGCTAGGGTGAACCGCCTTGAATCCAAATCCGATTTCGAAATGAGAACCAGCCCTCGTAACCCCGCCTGGTCCAGTCGCCGCCGCAACGTCGTCCATTAACTTTGAAAGACCCGATTCCGTCAAGGGGTGGTTTGCTAGGGATTGTTAACCACAATATCTTGTGGGCTTGCCTGTGGAAATTGGGGAAACGCCAGTAGAGCAAGAGATTCAAGAGCTTGGGGAGGGATGCTCGCCCTTCGCGCGACCGTTGACGCAACAAGTATCATCACTGCCGGAGTCGAAAGCGACAAAATTGTGACCGTGGCCTCGATGCCATTGGCAGCGCGCCAAATTCATGCCGTGGAGCATCATGATTCGCGCCGAAAGCCTTGAATCTCACGCTTTCTCGTCTTTGTAACGCCCACTAAATCTAGTGGGCGCCGCAGCGCCCACCTCTATTACCGTCATCCGAATCATATTTCGCCAAGGCGCACGGATCGTGACTGATTCGCGCTGCCGTCAGCTGGAGATCAGCCGCGATGGCCCTTGGCGATCGGCTCCTGATAGGTGAAGCCCATGTCCCACGGGAAGTAGATCCAGGTATCCTGGCTGACTTCGGTGATGAAGGTGTCGATGGTTGGCACACCGGTCGGCTTTGCATAGACGCAGGCGAAATGCGCATTCGGCAGCATGGCCCGGACTTCGAGGGCCGTCTTGCCGGTATCGGTAAGGTCGTCGACGACGAGGACGCCTTCGCCGCCATTGACCGAGAGTTCGGGTGCGATGCCCTTCAGCAGGTTCATTTCACCTTGGCTGGAATAGTCGTGGTAGGAGGCGACGCAGACCGTTTCGATCAGGCGGATATTGAGCTCGCGTGAGATGATGGCAGCCGGCACCAGGCCGCCGCGGGTGATACAGACGATCGCCTTGAATTCGCGGTTGAGGCCGGCAAGCCGCCAGGCAAGCGCGCGCGCATCGCGATGGAACTGATCCCAGGATACGGGGAAGGCTTTATCGGGCAGGGACATGGCAGAAGGCTCCGGGGCATGGAATAATAACACACCGGTAGCACCGGCGACCCTGAGCAGACCCCGCGGCGGGCGCGGACCAAGAACCAAATCCGGAACGCGATTCGCTTGCCATCTGCTTGAACAGGATCTCATCCGGGAAAAGCCATATGCTTTTCGGGATCATGCTCCTTCGACCGCGCGAACGGTTCCCTGGCGGGAATTCTGTCATCGGTCGCTGCTTTCTGCTGGATTTGCGGGCAAAAGGCAATAGCTGCGAAGCGGCCAGCCGGTGCACATTTGCACCGGTTGCCACAGGATTTGAGCTTTCAGCCGCTCAGCGGGCCAGCAACGTCATTGCCGTCATCGATTGCAGCAGGGTGCGCGTCGTGCCGCCGAAGATCATCTGCCATAGCCAGGAATGCGTATAGGCGCCCATGACCAGCAGGTCGATGCTGTCGTCGGCCAGCCGGTTTTCGATGACCTGCGATGGCGTCGATTTGCCGGCGCAGGTGGCCGTTTCGAACTTGGCACGAACGCCGTGACGCGTCAGCGCCGCCGCGATCTGGACGCCGGTTTCCTGTGAGGGATGGGGATCCTTGTCGGATGTGCTGACCGAGAGGATCTCGACCGAATCCGCAGCCTTGAGGAAAGGCATTGCATCGAAAGTGGCGCGCGCCACCTCCTTGGAGCCGTTCCAGGCGATCAGCACGCGGCGGATGGGCTTCGGCTCCTTGAGAATATAGGGGATCAACAGGACCGGCCTGCCGCTGTCGAACAGGAAGGTTTCGACATCGACCTGCGAGTCCGCATATTTCGCCGGGTCCGGCTGCACGGCCACAAGCAGGTCGGCGCTGCGGGCACTTTCGATCAGCGGCTCGGTGCCGTAGCCGACGGTGCTGGTAAAGCTGTGCCATTCGTAGTCGAGACCGGCCCGTTCCATTCCCGTGCGGAACAAGCGTTCGATTTCAATCGCCTGATTATGAGCGACATCCTGCAGCGCCTGAACTGCGACTGGATCCGGAATTTCCATTGGCGCCACCAGCGGTACGGTCGAGACGATCTCCGCATGAAGGCCGACGACATGGGCGCCATGCTCTTTCGCGAGCGCTGCCGAAAACGCGGCGGCGACGCGCGTATTGTCGGGATTATCGAGAACGGTCACTATCGTTTTGTAGGACATGAAGAGATCTCCCATGCGGAAGGGTTGGATCGGATCATGATATCAGCATTCCGCTATGAGATAACGTCCTAAACGCGCTGAGAGTTCCCGGCCGGTTGCACGCCGTCGTTGAGAATCAGGCTTCAGCCGACTGATTTTCCTTGGCTTTTGACTGGCGGATGGTTTCGATCATGGCGCGCACTTCGGCCGCGACATTTTCAACCAGCTCTGCCGAGCGGCCCCTGACGACGATCTCCGTCGAGAAGAATTGGCCGACATAGCGCGGGTAGGAGCCGATGCTGGTATCAGGATGCGCCTTCTGGATGAGGCCGAGCGGCGTGCCGATCTCGCCTTCGCCATAGGGGCAGGAAATCGCGGTCGACAGGATGCGCGCGCCGGTTCTGAGCGTCGGGATGACATTGTCGAGCATCGCCTGGAAAACCTGCGGCACGCCGGCCATCACATAGACATTGCCGATGTTGAAGCCGGGAGCGGTCGAGACAGGATTGGCGATATGCTTCGATCCCACCGGCATGCGCGCCATGCGCTGGCGTGCCTCGGTGAACTCCATCTCGCGCCGGGCATACATTTCACCCATGATCCGCATGGCTTCGGCATCGTGCTCGCAGGGCACGCCGAAAGCCTTGGCGATGGCATCGGCGGTAATATCGTCATGGGTCGGACCGATGCCGCCCGACGTGAAGATGTAATCATATTGGCCGCGCAGGGCGTTCAGCGCCGAGACGATCGCGTCCTCGTCGTCGGCCACGATGCGGACTTCCTTCAGGTCGATGCCAGCCAGCAGCAGCACATCGGCGAGATGGCCGATATTCTTGTCCTTCGTCCGGCCGGAGAGCAGTTCGTCGCCGATGGCGAGCATGGCGGCTGTGACAATGGTTTCGTTCGACATGAAGACATCCAGGAAAATGCGCAATCCGCGCGTTCGCAAAAGGTCCGAAATAGGTAGCGTTGTTTACGGCGAATGCAAACGCTCCTTTTGCCGGACCGCCGGTCATCACAAGATGTTGCAAGTGAATTTCCGTCTACGCTGGATGAACAGTGCGTTCTGAGCGTGGGGGCTGTGCCCCTGTCGCATCGCTGATACAACATTCCTCGACATTCAATGCGTCCAACAAACGGGAGACGTTCTTATGGCTAAGGTTCTGGTTCTCTATTATTCCGCTTACGGTCACATCGAGAAGATGGCCTATGCCGTCGCAGAAGGTGCGAAGTCTGCCGGCGCAGACGTCACCGTCAAGCGCGTGCCCGAACTCGTTCCCGAAGAAGTCGCCAAGGCTTCCTACTTCAAGCTCGATCAGGAAGCCCCGATCGCAACGCCGGATGAACTGGCAGACTATGACGCCATCATTGTCGGCGCCGGCACCCGCTTCGGCACGGTCGCCTCGCAGATGCGCAATTTCTGGGATCAGACCGGCGGCCTCTGGTTCGGCGGCAAGCTCGTCGGCAAGGTCGGCTCGGTCTTCACCTCGTCGGCAACGCAGCACGGCGGCCAGGAATCCACCATCCTCGGCTTCATCCCGACACTCCTGCACCACGGCATGGCCGTCGTCGGCCTTCCCTATGCCTTCCAGGGCCAGATGGGCACCGAAGAAGTCAAGGGTGGCTCGCCCTACGGCGCTTCCACCATCACCAACGGCGACGGCTCCCGCCAGCCTTCCGAAATCGAGCTGGAAGCGGCAAAATACCAAGGCGCCCACGTCGCCAAGATCGCTGCCAAGATCACGGCCTAATTCGATTTTTGCATGTGAATTAAGAGAGGCGCGGCGAAAGTTGCGCCTTTTTCGTTTGGACTTTGATGAAGTTTGATTTTTGGTGCGGACGACGGGGGTCGAACCCGTACAACCAAAGGTCGAGGGATTTTAAGTCCCTTGCGTCTACCAGTTTCGCCACGTCCGCGTGCCTTTCCCCATCAAGCACTTGAGCGATTCAGTCAAGGAAATGTTTTGCGGGAAAGGGGTCGACAGGTGCCAGCGCTGCGCGTGGCTCAGTGACCCTTGAGAACGCTGACAAGCGCGGGCGTCACTTTCTTCTGCTGGAACATGGCCTTGAAATCCGCATAGCTGATCTTTCCAGATGCCAAGCCGTTCGTCAGCCGCTGACAAAAGAGCCGCTTTGCTTCGCTCCTCTGAGATTTGACGTAGAAAGCGATTTCATCCAGCGTTTCGGGGGGCAGGTGCTGTGCCATGCACTTGTCGATGACCTGTACTCGCGCTGTCGGGCTTTCCTTCAAGATGGGGATGATCTTTTCGAAGCCCTTTTCCTGCGAAGTGCAGGAAGCGAGCACAGTGAGACTGAACGCAATGATAGCTGAGCGTATAAGGCGCATGATGATGTTCTCCCCTCGAATAAAACTGGGATAAGCATCCTTCACGCGATTCTCAATCCCGGGCACAAGTATAAGTTTGCGCTCAGAAATAGGCGAAGCCCGCCGGAGCCGACGGATCGGATTTAGGGCGGGCCTCTAACCATCATCATGATGGCTGTGTCATATTGGACGCAGAGGGAGCTTGGCTGTCAATTCACAGATTTAGGGGTTTCGGCGGTCAGGGGCATAAATGGTTAATGACCCGTTGGGTGTGGCCAGTCTCGCTATTGCAGGACCGAAAGCGCGATAAACAGGCTTTCTTTGCTCATGTTTCCTGTGTCATAGCGGGGGTGGATTGAAGAAGGACGGATAGACCGTGGACAAACAGACTGTTCTCGAAGCCACAGAGGCCATGCGTGGCCTTTTTCCCGCAACGCCGCTGCAGCTGAACGAGCATCTTTCTGCCCGCTATGGTGCCGATATCTGGCTGAAGCGCGAGGATTTGACACCGGTCCGTTCCTATAAGATCCGTGGCGCCTTCAATTTCTTCCGCAAGGTGATTGCCGAGGGTGGTACGGGAAAGACCTTCGTCTGCGCATCCGCCGGCAATCATGCCCAGGGCTTTGCCTTCGTCTGCCGGCATTTCGGCGTGCCGGGCGTGGTCTACATGCCTGTGACGACGCCGCAGCAGAAAATCGACAAGACCCGCATCTTCGGTGGTGAGTTCATCACCATCAAGCTTTTCGGCGATTTCTTTGATCAGTGCTATCAGGCCGCGCGCGAGCATGTCGAAAAGATCGACGGCGTCATGGTGCCGCCTTTCGATCATGCCGATATCATCGAAGGGCAGGCGACGGTTGCGGCCGAGATCGCCGAGCAACTGCCTGAGGGTGTCATTCCCGATCACATCCTTCTTCCCGTCGGCGGCGGCGGTCTTGCCGCGGGGATCACCGGCTATTTCGCCGATACGCTCCCTCGCGAAGCTTTTACCTTTGCCGAGCCGGCGGGAGCGCCGAGCTTGCGCCGCAGCATCGAGGCGGGGCAGGTGGTGACGCTTGCCAAGGTCGACAATTTCGTCGATGGCGCCGCCGTCGGGCGCATCGGCGAGCTGAACTTTTCCGCGCTCAAGGGCTTTGCTGCCGAACAGGTCAAGCTTATCGAGGAAAACGCCATCTGCGTCACCATCACCGATATGCTGAATGTCGAAGGCGTGGTGCTGGAGCCGGCCGGCGCGCTGGCGATCACCGCTCTGGAAAAGCTCGATCGCGACAGCATCCGCGGCAAGACCATCGTCGCCGTCGTCTCCGGCGGCAACTTCGACTTCGAGCGCCTGCCCGATGTCAAGGAGCGCGCCATGCGCTACGCCGGGCTGAAGAAATACTTCATCCTGCGCCTTGCGCAGCGCCCCGGCGCGCTTCGGGATTTCCTCAACATGCTCGGGCCGGAGGACGATATCGCCCGCTTCGAATATCTGAAGAAGAGCGCCCGCAATTTCGGCTCCATCCTGATCGGCATCGAGACGAAGAATCCCGATAATTTCAAGCAGCTTATCGCAAATTTCGAAAGTTCCGGCATGGGCTACGAGGACATCACCGAAAACGAGATCCTGGCAAACCTGATCATTTGACTTTGCGACCTTGCAACCTTCATGCTAAAGGCGATCCATGGCTTCGTTTTTTTCAAATATCATCTCGATCTTCACCGGTGGCGCGTCGCAGGCGGGCACTGAAAAGTCCGGCGGTTCGACGGTCAGCGTCGAACCCCAGGTCCATGCCGGCTGCACGATCCACGCGACGCCGCAGCGCGAGGGCAATCAGTTCCGCCTCATGGGCCGGATCGAGAAGGATGTGAACGGCGAGATCCTCGTGCGCAATTTCATCCGCGCCGACGTCTTCACCTCGTCTGATGATGCGGTGGAGTCGACCTTCCGCAAGGGCCAGCAGATCATCGACCAGAACGGCCCAGGCCTCTTCGGTGATGGCGAAAAGGTTCGCCAGGTCTGATCTTCGGCGCGTTTTCTCTCATGCGCGTCTGAATTTTGGGCCGCCTCTCACTCGCTTCCGGCGGCCCGTAGAGTCTATTGAAATCGCTGGATAATTACTGGTAAGGCCTCAAGCCGTGCGGAACAGCTTGGCGCCGGACGGAGCGTTGATGGCGCCGCCGTCGACTGTGATTTCGATGGCCGTGACATTGGCGGAATCGTCTGAGGCGAAATAGAGCGCGGCCTTGGCGATTTCATCGGCTTCGCTCATGCGGCCGAGCGGGCTCAGGCTGCCGAAACGGGCTTGTAGCGCATCCAGGGCCTCCGGCGTTGTGGCGCGCGGTTCCCAGATCGGCGTCTTGGTGGCGCCCGGCGTGACCTGATTGACGCGGATGCTGCGGGGCGCAAGCTCTGAAGCGAGATTGCGCGTCATGGCGCGGACGGCGCCCTTCGTGCCGGCATAGGCCGAAGCGCCGGGAATGCCGAGAACGGCATGTACGGAGCCGTTCAGGATGACGGAGCCGCCATCATTCAGATATGGCAGGGCGGCCTGCACGGTGAAGAATACGCCGGTGAAATTAATGCGGACGATGGTTTCGAACTGCTCAAGCGTGGTCTTGCCGAGCGGAGTGTCGCCGGCAATGCCGGCATTGGCAAAGACCACATCGAATTTTCCAAGCTTCTCCGCAGTCTCGGCAAACGCCCTTTCCATGGCTGGGATGTCGGTGGTGTCAGCCTGCAATGCCAGCACGTCGCCGCCGAGTTGTTCCGCTGCAGCGGCCAATGTCTTCGCGTTGCGGCCGGTAATGGCGACCTTGGCACCTTCGGCGAGGAAGAGGCGGGCTGTGGCAAGGCCAATGCCGCTGTTTCCGCCAGTGATGATGGCGACCTTGTTCTTGAGACGCATGTTCGTAGCTCCTGTTGGCTTTTGTCACGATCTGGATTATGATCGTTATCTATAAGGATTATGGTCGTAATCCATTTTGTCAAGCCGGGCATGAAAGGATTTTCGATGGGCCGTTCACAACTGGAAAAGCAGAAGACGCACGAGCGCATCGTGACGCTCGCAGCCAGGCGTCTGCGCGAAGAAGGATTGCAAGGGATCGGCGTCGCCGATCTGATGAAGGAGGCGGGGCTGACGGTCGGAGGCTTCTACAAGCATTTTGCCTCCCGCGACGAGCTCGTGGCGGAAGCCGTGGAATCGGCGATTGGATCATGGCGACGACAGCAGGAGGAAAAGGGGATCGATCCGACTAGCATCTCGCTCGACGAGTATGTCGATACTTATCTCAGCGAACGTCACCGAGATCATTGCGGCGAAGGCTGCGCCTATGCGGCGCTGACGGCAGATATGGCGCGCAGCAGCGATATGGTCCGTTCCGTCGCGACGGAGGGCTTGCAGAGGAATTTCGAGGCCATGACGGCGCGTATGCCAAAGCCGGAGACAGCCGAAGCCAGACGGAAGGCGATTATTGCCTCCTGCCTTATGACGGGAGCACTCGGCCTTGCACGCGTGGCAAACGACGAGGCGCTTTCCGATGAAATTCTGGAAACCGTCAAGCAGTTCGTGAAAGAATTGCCGCAGGCAGAATAGCAAAGCGGCCGGTTGAAACCGGCCGCCTGTCAGTATCCGAATACGGCAGCCGATTAAGCGGCAAGCGCCAGTTCGGAGGCGCGGGCCTGAGCGGCACCGATAGCCTTCTCGGCAGCTTCCGGACCGAATGCGACGCCTTCGATATAAACGGTCTCGACATCGGTGATGCCGATGAAGGCGAGAACCGACTTCAGGTAGGGAACGGCATGGTTCAGCGGGGCAGCCGGGCCTTCGGAGTAGACGCCGCCGGAGGCGAGCACGATGTAGGCCTTCTTGCCGGTGACCAAGCCCTTCGGGCCGGTTTCCGTGTAGGTGAAGGTGCGGCCGGCGCGAGCGATGTTGTCAATCCAGGTCTTCAGCGACGAATAGATGTTGAAGTTGATGAGGCCGGTGCCGATGACCACGGTGTCGGCTGCGAGCAGCTCGTCGACGAGTGCGTCGGAAACCTTGACCAGTTCCTGCTGCTCGGGCGTACGGGCGTCGGCCGGCGTGCGGATGGCAGCCGTGAACGGGCCATCGATATGCGGAAGGTTGTCGGCAGCGAGGTCGCGATGAACGAGCGTCTTGCCCGGATTGTTGGTCTTGATCTTCTCGGCAAGCTCGGTTGCGATCTTGGTGGAGAGCGAGTCCGGGCGCGGGCTGGAAGTCAAAAGCAGAATGGAGGACATATCCGTTTTCCTTTTCAATGGGTTGCGAAGTTCGGCTGGGAGAGTCCGATCGCCTTCGGATCAATAGATAAGTCTTCAGTGCTATCGAGAAAAACTGTGATAATATGGATCGGAATTATCGATAGAATGGATGGCAGATGCTCCCCAATCCCACCCTCGACCAATTGCAGGTCTTTCTGACCGTCGCCGAGTCAGGCAGCTTTTCTGCCGCTTCGCGTATGCTCAACCGCGCGCAGTCGGTCATCAGCTATACGATCGCCAATCTGGAGGCGCAGCTTGAAATGCCGCTGTTCGAGCGCTCCGGCTCGCGCCAGCCGAAACTGACGGATGCGGGCAGGGTGATGCTCGAGGATGCCCGCCGCATTCTTTCCGATCTGCAGGTGATGCGCGCGCGAGTTAAGGGCTTGAAGAGCGGGCTTGAAGCGGAAGTGGCTGTTGCCATTAGCGTCATGGTGCCGGTGCATGCGACCGTCGATGTGCTGCGCGAATTCCGCGACCGCTTCCCTTACGTTGCCTTGCGTCTCGACACCGGCGAACTCGGCTCGATGCTGGAGCTGGTTGCCAGTGGCAAGTCGACGATCGGTATCGGCGGCTCGGTGCTGAAGCAGGATGATTCCATGGTCATCGAGCGTATCGGCCATTCCTTCATGCTGCCGGTTGCAGCGCCCACGCATCCGCTTGCTCAATTGGGACGACCGCTGACGCTCACAGACGTGCGCGAGGAAGTGCAGCTGGTTGTCACCGATGCCTCCAGCCTCACGAATGGCAAGGATTTCAACGTCCTGTCCTACAAGATCTGGCATGTCAGCGATATCGCCACCAAGCACCAGCTGATCCGCGGCGGGCTCGGTTGGGGTGGGCTGCCGGCATCGTTCATCATGGAGGATCTGCAGAAGGGCCGACTGGTACCTCTGGCTCTTGATGCCTACGATCAGAGTGAATACCCGATCTACGCCGTCCGCAAGGTCGACAATCCCCCAGGTCCGGCTGCGGCCTGGATGATCGAAGCCTTCAGCTCGCGCCTTTCACGCTGCCCGAATCAGGCGGACTTCAAGGCGGCCGTCGAGATGTTCCATCCGGAGGAAAAGCGGCTGGCCGCTGAATAAAGGCCTCTCCCCGCAAGGAGGAGAGGACCAACTTGTTGATGGTCAGAGCACCAGTCGGTAGTTGCGGAAGCCGTCCGCGCCTTCGCCGGCGTCTTCGATCTTCACGCTCTTGACCTGATCGAGGAAATCCTTGGCCTTCGGCGAACTCTGGAACTGCACGGTGGTACCCGGCAGTGGCTTGAAGGTCCAGTTGCCGTCGGCGGTCGGATTGATCGTGCCCTGATCATGGACATAGCGCACGATGACGTCGCGGTTGGTGTCGGGCGCCTGGTAGACGACCTTGTCCGCCGCGATTTCCGGGAAGTTGCCGCCGCCGCCGGCGCGATAGTTATTGGTGACGACCAGGAACTTCTGTGTGGGGTCGATCGGCTTGCCGTTGAATTGCAGGTTCTGGATGCGGTTCGAATCGGCATTCAGAACCTTGCCGTCATCGCCGAAGCGGCGCGGCTGCGAGACGTCGATCTGGTATGTGACGCCGTCGATGACGTCGAAATTGTAGGATGGGAAGCTGTTGTTGATCAGATCCGCATCCTTGGCACCGGGCTTGACCTGATTGAACATGGCAGCCGACATTTCCAGCCAGTTCTTGACCTGTGCGCCGTTGATGACGACGGCCTGAACCGTATTCGGATAGAGGTAGAGGTCGGCGACGTTCTTGATGGCGATATTGCCGGCCGGAACGTCCGTGTAGTAGTCGGCGCCGTTGCGTCCGCCGCATTTGAAGGGAGCCGCTGCCGAAAGAACCGGCAGGTCCTTGTACTGCGTTTCCTTCAGCATGTCCTTGATGTACCAGACCTGAGCCTGGCTGACGATCTGAACCGACGGATCATCGGCGACCAGCGCGAAGTAGGAGTAAAGCGGCGCAGACGTCTTGCCGACGGGCGTGCGCACATAGGTCAGCGTCGCCTCGTGTTCGGCCTTTGCGGCTTCGACGACTTCCTTCTTGTCGGCGACATCCGCGATGACCTTCTTCTTGTCGTCGCGGTGGTAGATCGGGCGCGCTTCGGAGGTGAAGTCGACAATCTTCCAGCTCTTGCCGTCTTTTTCGAGCAAGAGGTCGATGAGGCCGAGATGCGAGCCCCAGAAGCCGGCCATGACGGCAGGCTTGCCATGCAACGTGCCCTTGACCGGATCGGCATCCTTGATGCCGTCCCAGGTCTTCGGGCCGGGGAAGACGAGATGCTGGTGGCCGGTGAACACGGCGTCGATACCATCGACCGCCGCGACATAGAGCGAGGCGTTTTCCATCTTCTCGCTCGGGCCGCTGCCGTCGATGCCGGAATGCGAGAGGGCGATGATGATGTCGGCGCCTTCGGCCTTCATGACCGGCACCCAGGCCTTGGCAGCCTGGACGATATCGCGCGTCTGCGCCTTGCCTTCGAGGTTCTTGATGTCCCAGAGCATGATCTGGGGCGGCACGAAACCGATGAAGCCGATCTTGATCGGGCTTTCATTGCCGGCACCATCCTTGATCTTCTTTTCGAGGATCAGATAGGGCTTGAAGAACAGATCGTCCTTCGTCGGATCGGAGGCAAGCTGGCCTTTGGTCAGGTTGGCGCAGACGAACGGGAAGTTCGCGCCACCGAGCACCTTGAACATGAAGTCGAGGCCATAGTTGAATTCGTGGTTGCCGAGCGTGCCGACGGAATAGCCGAGCGTGTTCATCGCCTTGATGACGGGATGGACGTCGCCGTCCTTCATGCCGTGCTGATAGGCCATGTAATCGCCCATCGGATTGCCCTGCAGCACGTCGCCATTGTCAATGAGGAGCGAGTTGGTGGCTTCGGCGCGGATATTGTCGATGATCGTTGCGGTGCGCGTCAGGCCCATCGTGTCGTTCGGCTTGTCGGCATAGTAGTCATAGGGGAACACGTTGACGTGGATGTCAGTCGTTTCCATGAGGCGCAGATGCGCCTGGTTGCCGGCGGCACGGGCGGCGAAAGGATGCAGCACGATCAGCGCTGCCGTGGCGCTCAGGCCTTGCAGCAGGGAACGGCGCGACATGCTGGGCAAATCCAGAATGGAAGACATAAGACACTCCTTCAACGATGGGGCTATAAGTCCGTCGATCATCTCTCGGGCGAGGGAGATTAGGACGATTTTCGAAGGTGTGCACCAGTAATGTGACAGGCTTATTGTGGATCGTAGCCGGCTTGTGCCTGCATTCGGTCAACGTTTGAGAACCGGCTTTATGTCCTTGTGGAAAAAGCGGAAATAGGAAGCGACTTTCGCCGACGCATTGGACGAGCGATCGAACTCGATGCCGATGCGACCGTTGTGAGCCCAGCGCACGAAACCATCCAAAAGGCCGATATCGTCGCATTCGACGCGAACCTTGCTGCCGGCGGCCGCATAAAGAGGTGCTTGCAGGTCGAGAGCGATACCGCTGGTGGAAATATTGACGACACGACCGGCGACCAGCTTGGTGAAGTATCGTACCTGACCCGTCAGTCGCGCGTAATGGCGGGGCGAACCTCGCGTCTTGATTTTCAGATTGTCTTGGACGAGAGATTTCGAAGAGAACTGCATGATGTTATCCCGGCTCGTGCGACTTTTCGGCTTCTGGATAGCAGGCCTGCATTGAAGGATGCTTAGCATAACCGTTAAAATTGCAGTCGCCCGTTCCGAATCGGTACGAGAAGCAGCTGGCAGATTCCCTGTGGGGCGGAGAAGGGGGAAACGTTGCGCATTGTTTCTTTGAATGCATGGGGCGGTCGGCTGCATGAGCCGCTGATGCCTTATCTCGTCGATGTCGATGCGGATCTCCTGTGCCTACAGGAAGTGGTTCGCACGAAGGATGCAGAACCAGGATGGTTGGTCTATCGCGACCATGGCGTCGAGCTTCCGCAGCGCGCCAATTTCTTCGAGGAGTTGAAGGCTGCTTTGCCGGCTCACGATGCCTTCTTCCTCCCCGTGGCACGAGGCGACCTTTTCGATGGGGACAAGCGGTTCGATTCAGAATTCGGGCTGGCAACTTTCGTGCGCAGGAGCCATCCGATCATCGGCCAGGCAGCCGGCTTCGTTCATGGTGAATTCTCGGTCGACGGCTATGGGCCGCATCCGCGTTCGCGCAATGCTCATTGCATCCGCCTTTTCGATTATGAGCGCGGTTATCCTATCACCATTGCCCATATGCACGGTCTGCGGGATTTGGAAGGCAAGGGCGACACGTCAGCGCGCCGCCATCAGGCGGCTGCGTTTGTCGAACTGATCCGGCAGGTGAAACATGACGGCGACCGGCTGGTCGTCTGCGGCGATTTCAACGTGCTGCCGGATAGCGAAACCTTCGAGATCCTCGGCGGCCTGGGGCTTGTCGATCTCGTCACCTCGCGCGGACACGACGACACACGCACCTCTCATTACAAGAAGCAGCCCCGCTTTGCCGACTACATGCTGGTGACGCAGGACATCGAGGTTATCAGCTTCGATCCGGTCGCCGAACCCGAGGTTTCGGACCATCGCGCCTTGCTGCTCGACCTGCGCTGACGCTCAGAGGCCGACATTCGGCCGGTCGATGATTTCGCGCAGCGCGAAGCTGGAATTGATCTTCACGACATGCGGCAGGGCCGATAGCCAGTCGCGATGGATGCGTTCGTAATCCTCGAGGTCCCGTGCCGCGACCCGTAAGATGTAATCATATTCCCCGGACATGAGGTAGCAGGAGAGTGCGTTGGGGCAACGTTTCACCGCAGTCTCGAATTCTGACAGCGTCTTGGCGAACTGTCCCGACAGGGAGATGTGCACGAAGGCAATCATCTTGTAGTCCAGCGCCTTGTGCGAGAGATGCGCGTGATAGCCGTCGATGACGCCGCTCTTTTCGAGGATGTCAAGCCGGCGCGAACAGGCCGAGGGCGACAGGCCGACCTTTTCGGCCAGTTCCGCGTTTGTGATCCGCGCATTCTGCTGCAGCATCCGCAGAATCGAATGATCGATGGTGTCGAGGTCAGACATTCGAAGAACTTTCGAAAAAACTCCTGTTTGCGCAATAAATCACGAAAAATGACCGCAGCGCAAATCGTCTTTGCAAGGACATTGCGGGGCGGAGGTGGTCTGATCTTCGCAGGAGAAAAATGCAGACGAGCAAGCATTCGAGGAGGAGTGAAATGCGCGTTGGTTGTCCCAAGGAAATCAAGAACCACGAATATCGCGTCGGTCTGACGCCGGCATCCGTTCGTGAATATGTTGCCCATGGCCATGAGGTATGGGTCGAAACGAAAGCCGGTGCCGGCATCGGAGCCGACGATCACGCCTACATTGCCGCCGGCGCTAAGATCGCCGCAAGCGCCAAGGATATTTTCGAGAAGTGCGACATGATCGTGAAGGTCAAGGAGCCGCAGCCCTCCGAGTGGGCGCAGCTTCGCGAAGGCCAGCTTCTCTACACCTATCTGCATCTCGCGCCCGATCCCGAACAGACCAAGGGCCTGCTTGCATCAGGCGTAACGGCTGTTGCCTACGAGACTGTCACTGACGAGCGCGGCGGCCTGCCGCTGCTGGCGCCGATGTCCGAAGTCGCTGGGCGTCTATCCATCCAGGCGGGCGCGACGGCTCTGCAGAAGGCCAATGGCGGTCTGGGCATCCTGCTCGGCGGCGTACCGGGTGTACTGCCGGCCAAGGTGACGATCATCGGCGGTGGCGTCGTCGGCCTGCATGCGGCGAAGATGGCGGCAGGCCTCGGTGCCGATGTCAGCATCCTCGACCGCTCGCTGCCGCGCCTGCGCCAGCTCGACGACATCTTCAACGGTCGCGTCCATACCCGCTATTCCAGCATCCAGGCGCTCGAAGAGGAAGTCTTCTCCGCCGATCTCGTCATCGGTGCCGTCCTGATCCCCGGTGCTGCCGCGCCGAAGCTGGTGACCCGCGAAATGCTGTCGGGCATGAAGCAGGGCTCCGTCATCGTCGATGTCGCCATCGACCAGGGCGGCTGCTTCGAGACCTCGCACGCGACAACCCATTCCGATCCGACCTATGTGGTCGAAGGCGTCGTGCATTATTGCGTCGCCAACATGCCGGGCGCGGTTCCCGTCACCTCGGCCCATGCCTTGAACAACGCCACGATCTATCACGGCCTCGCGCTCGCCGATCGCGGCCTGCGCGCCATCGCGGAAGACAAGCACCTCCGCAATGGCCTCAATGTCCATAAGGGCCGCATCACAAACCGGCCGGTGGCCGAAGCGCTCGGCTATGAGGCCGTTGCACCCGAAAGCATTCTGAACGTCGCGTAAAGCCCATCGCGCGCACGTCAGATGGAGGCGCCGGCATCCGCGTATGCTGGCGCTCCTGTTTTATCGATCCGGCATTGATAGCAATTGTTACGCGCTGAGCGGACATGGACATAGGCAATGTCGGGACGCTCAAGCAGCGAGGCCGCATAAACCGCGATGTCGCCGGTCGGCGTCACGGCGCCGGTTCCGTAGACGATGCGGTCGTTCCTGCCATAGCCACGCACGATGAAATCCCGGCTGCTCGCCAGCACAGGCGGCAGGATTTCTTCCGCCTCGTAGCGTTGGCACGGTGTCTTGTGCAGGAAGATCGGTCCCGTCTCCGCATAGGGCTGCAATTCCGGGAAGGGGCGGTAGGCAAAGACGAATAGCTCCTGGCCGGCATCGATATTGCGCAGGCAATGGCGGCAGGGATTGCCCGGACCATCAGAAATCATGGTCTCCGGCTGGTGACCGTAGGCATCCGCACCGCCGTTCCACAAAGCTTCGGCGTCGGAGGTGGGCATGGCTGCGAAGGCGATGGAAGGCATGGCAAAGCTCCTTTCGAGATTTGCCATGTGATGCGCCGGATCAAGGCGCGAAGCCACCCGATTCCTGCGGCCAAAGGGCTCTTAGCCCTTCTTAGCGAGCTCGAGCAATTCCTTGTCGCTCAGCGGCCGGACGATGCCTTCGCCGGTCGAGATCGGCGAAAAGCCGAACATCTGGTAGAGCTGCAACGCCCGCGGATGATCGAGATTGTTCGTCGTCGTGATGATCCGTTGTGGGTTCAACGTCCATATGGCGTAGAGCGATTGCAGCAGGAACCATTTGCCGATACCGAGGCCTAGCGCGTTCTCGATAAGGCCGAAATGGCTGAGCTCGATCGTCTCCTCGTCCTGGCGGAAATATTCGAAGAATCCGCCCGGCGCGCCATTGACGTAAAGCACGCTGATATCGTTGCGCTGGTCGTGAAGGACTGCGGTCAATTGCTCGTCGGAGAGACGCAGGCGCTCCACCCAATGCCAGCGGGCACCGACCTGACGATAGAGGTAGCGATAGAAGGGCAGCGGAATACCGGGTGCACGCATGATCGCGGTCTGGATATTGACCGGCACAGGCAGGCTTGCCTTGGGCGGCGCGGTCATTTCCAGGCGAGTGATGTGGACTTTGATCGACGAGGGCGTCTTCACGGCGGCGATGCTCAATCTTGACCGGTAACGATGGGCGTATCCGCCCGGCTGCCCCATTCCGACCAGGAGCCGTCGTAGAGCTTGTTGTTGCCATGGCCGAGGGATTCGAGCGCCAGCGTGATGATGGCTGCGGTAATGCCGGACCCGCAGGTCGTCACCACGGGCTTGTCGAGATCGATGCCGGCCTTCTCGATCGTCTCGCGCAATTCCGGCAGCGACTTGAACTTGCCGTTCGTGGCGAAGACGCCCGATGGCAGGCTTTTTGCGCCCGGCATATGCCCGGAGCGCATGCCTTCGCGTGGTTCCGGCTCCGTTGCTGCAAAACGGCCGCCACTGCGGGCATCGGCGATCTGCAGGGAGTGGCTGTCGACGATGTCACGCATCGCATCGAGCGAAACCACGCGGCTGCCGTTGAAATTCGGCTTGAACGTCGCGGGCGCAAAGGCAGGCAGTGCCTGCTCCAGCGGCCGCCCTTCGGCCTTCCAGCCATCCAGACCACCGTCGAGCACGAAGACGTTCGGCGCGCCCATGACGATATGGAACAACCACCAGACGCGTGGGGAGGCGAACAGGCCCGGACCGTCATAGATGACGATGCGGTCGTTTTCGCCGATGCCGAGTTTGCCGACCTCGGCCGCGAAGAATTCGGGCGAGGGCACCATATGCGGCAGGCCGGTGGAGTGATCCGATATCTTGTCCTGATCGAAGCGGATCGCGCCCGGAATATGGCCGCTGGCATATTCCGCATTGGCATCACGCTTCTGCGCCGGCAGATAGAAGGATGCGTCGAGAATGCGCAGGTCCTTGGCGCCCAGCTCGCCTTGCAGCCAGTCGGCGGATACGACGAAACGGCTCTTGTCCGCTGTCATGATGATCACTCCCTGCTATGGTTTATTGATCTTGATATCGAGATATAGGCGCTTGCCCAGTCAATTCTCGTCGGTCGGTGCGCCGAAACGAATGCGGAAGCGGCGGTTTTCCTTGCCCTTCTTCTCGATCTTGGCGATATGGATCGCGCCGACTTCCTGCGTCTCCGAGACATGCGTGCCGCCGCAAGGCTGGCTGTCGACGGACGATTCCTCGCCGATGCAGACAAGGCTGACGCGGCCGAGCCCCATCGGCGGGCGCACATTCTTGGATTTGACGATGCCGGGATTGGCGATCAGCTCCTCATCGGTGATCCAGCGGAGGAAAACGGGATGATTCTCGCTGACGAGCGCCATCATCCTTGCCGTCACTTCGTCCTTGTCGATCGTTTCGCTCATGTCGAAATCGACGCGGCTTTCTTCCTCGCCGACTGCCGCACCCGTGATCGGATATGGGCAAACCACCGAGAGGAGATGGCAGGCCGTGTGCATGCGCATCAGCTTGTAACGCCGCGCCCAGTCGATATGCAGCACCAGTTTCTCGCCAACGATCGGCAGAGGTTCACCCTCAATCGGCACATGGATGATGATGTCCTTGATCGGACCATGCTTCGTCTGGCCGAGCATGATCCTGGAGCCGTCACCGCGCTCCAGGAAACCCGTGTCGCCCGGCTGGCCGCCCGATGTGGCGTAGAAGCAGGTCTGATCGAGCTCTATGCCCCCGTCTTCGTGAATTGCGGTGACGACCGCTTCGGCCGTCGAGAGATAGAAATCGTCACGATAGAGGGCATTGACGGTCATATGATCACGCTGTTGTTTCGTATGGGACGGCGATATCCGCCCGCTTTTCTAGATAGGCCGGCAGCGGCAGTCCCTTCGACTTCAGAAAGTCCGGATTGAAGAGCTTGGACTGATAGCGATTGCCGTAATCGCACAGGATGGTCACGATCGTATGTCCGGGGCCGAGATCCCTCGCGAGGCGAACCGCGCCGGCAATGTTGATGGCTGTCGAGCCGCCGAGGCACAGGCCTTCATATTCGACCAGGTCGAAGACATAGGGAAGCGCTTCCGCATCGGTGATCTGATAGGCGAAGTCGGGCGTGAAGCCCTCCAGGTTCGCCGTGATGCGGCCCTGGCCGATGCCCTCGGTGATGGATGAGCCGGAGGATTTCAGCTCGCCGTTCTTATAGAACTCGTAGAGGGCGGCGCCTTCCGGATCGGCAATGCCGATCTTGATGTCCTTGTTGAAGGCATGCAGGCCCATGGCCACACCTGCGAGCGTACCGCCGGAACCAACCGAGCAGATGAAACCGTCGACCTTGCCACTGGTGTCGGCCCAGATCTCCTTGGCGGTCGTTTCGATATGCGCCTGGCGGTTGGCGACATTGTCGAACTGGTTCGCCCAGATCGCGCCGTTCGGCTCGGTCTTTGCCAGCTGTTCGGCAAGACGGCCGGAAACCTTCACGTAGTTGTTCGGGTTCTTGTAGGGAACGGCCGGAACCTCGACCAGTTCGGCGCCGAGCAGCTTCAGCGCGTCCTTCTTTTCCTGGCTCTGTGTCTCAGGAATGACGATGACCGTGCGGTAGCCGAGCGCCTTGGCAACCAGCGTCAGGCCAATGCCCGTATTGCCGGCCGTACCTTCGACGATGACGCCGCCGGGCCTCAGCAGACCTTTCTTCTCGGCGTCGCGGATGATGTAGAGCGCTGCGCGGTCCTTGACCGATTGGCCCGGATTCAAAAACTCAGCCTTGCCGAGAATGGTCGAGCCCGTCGCCTCGGAGGCGCCCTTGAGCTTGATCAACGGCGTATTGCCAATTGCTTCGAGGACGGACGGATGGACGGTCATTGGAATCTGCCTTCTGTTCGCAACTACTGTAAGAACGGTCTTTTCCCTTCACAAGGCTGCATAGGCAAGAAATTCTGTTCCTTGCTCTTTGTTCGCGCCGCAAAATTCCACTTGCCTGTGTTTATTTGCGGAAGTCTTTTCCAGTGAGGCGACTGTCTCTGTTTGGTGACATTGTTTTCCGTATCCAGCCGCCAAACAGGCCGAAAGCGGCCACAATGATGCGCTATCTCTAAAATGCTACGGATGGCCGCGGTTTGAGCGTTTGATGTAGGCGGCCATCAGCCAAGGAGAAGAGCCATGAGCCCGTTCATCGCACGTCCTGAACATGGAGTGGTTTGGATCACCGGTGCCAGTTCCGGTATCGGCCGCGCGCTCGCGCTGAAGCTGGCGGAAGAGGGCTATAAGGTGGCTGTGACGGCCCGCAGCCACGACAAGCTTCTGGCTCTGCAGGCCGAAGCAAGCACGCTTGCCGGCAGCATCGTCGTGCTCGATGGCGACGTGACCGATGCCGAGGATATGGAGCACACGGTCGCCGCAATCGAATATCAGCACGGTCCGGTCGCGTTGGTGGTTCTGAACGCAGGCATTTATCTGCCGGCGCGCGGCGAAGACCTTAATCACGAGGTGTTCGAGCGCAGTTTTGCCGTCAATCTTCATGGAGTCGTCAATTGTCTTGTTCCAGCGGTGCGGCATATGCGGGCGAGGGGATATGGTCAGGTTGCCCTCGTATCCTCTGTAGCCGGTTATGGCGGTCTGCCCGGCGGCGCGGCTTACGGAGCCAGTAAGGCCGCGCTCATCAACATGGCCGAAAGCCTGAACTTCGAGCTCGACCGCATGGGTATCCATATCCAGCTCGTCACGCCCGGATACGTCGAAACACAGCTGACGGCGCAGAACAAGTTCGAGATGCCTGACATCGTCTCGGCACAACAGGCGGCCGACGCAATCGCCGCCGGGCTGAAATCACCAGTCTTCGACATCAGCTTCCCGAAGAGCATGGTCTTGCGTGCAAAGCTCTTGAAGCTCCTGCCTTACAGCCTCTATTTCCGTGTGCTGAGATATTTTCTCGGAAGTGGCCGTAAACGTCAGTCGGTCGGCCCTCGCGTGACCGCGCATCCGGCCGAATAGCGCCTATCCATCGTTTTTGAGCGACGCGTGCGCAGCGAGCGCACGCTGACGCGCCACGGCATGATCGACGATCGGCCGGGGATAATGCTTGCCAAGCTCTATGCCCGCGCGCCTAAGCACATCATCGGGCGCCTCGAACGGTCGATGGATATATTTGCTGTCGAGCTTGGAGAGCTCTGGCACGAAGGTTCGGACGTAACCGCCATCCGGATCGAATTTCTCGCCTTGCAGCACCGGATTGAAGATGCGGAAGAAGGGTGAAGCGTCGGCGCCGGAGCCCGCTACCCATTGCCAGTTTGCCGTATTGGCCGCCGGATCGGCATCGACGAGGGTATCCCGAAACCAGGCTTCGCCTTCGCGCCAATCGATCAGCAGATCCTTGATCAGGAAGGAGGCCGCGATCATACGGACGCGATTGTGCATCCAGCCGTGGCGCCAAAGCTGCCGCATGCCGGCATCGACGATCGGATAGCCCGTTTGTCCGCGCTGCCAGCTCTTCAGCCGCCTGGCATCGGAAAGCCAGGGAAAATCGTCGTAACGGTCGTTCCAATTGGCCGTCCTGAGCTTCGGAAAATGGAAAAGCTGATGGTAGCAGAACTCCCGCCATACAAGCTCCTTACGAAAGCGAATGATATCGTCCGTCGGGATCTTGCCGGACAATCCGCGCGTCGCATGCCAGATGCGGGCAGGTGAAATCTCTCCGAGCGCCAGATGCGGCGAGAGCAGGGAGGTTGCCGGCGTGTCCGGGAAGTCGCGACCGACCGCATAATCATCAAGCGCGCCGTCGATGAAGTCTTTCAGCTTCTCAAGGGCTGCGGCTTCGCCTGGCGTCCACGTATCGGGGAATTCTGACGCCCAGTTCGGCCTGATGGGCAGCAGCGACCAAGAGGCGAGTGTGTCCGATTTCGGCCAATGGCTGGGGGCGAGGAGCTTTTCGGGCGCCTCGATCGGAAATGGCGGCTCGCCGGATTGTTCGAATGCGCGCCAGAACGGCGTGTAGGTCTTGTAATGGCCACCCGCGCCGGTGCGCAGGCGCGTCGGTTCATGCAGCAGCTGGCCGGCAAAGCTGTTGGCCTCGATGCCGTTGTCCCGCAGTATCTTCTTGACCTGTGTGTCCACTGCTATGCCGGCCGGATCGTAACGCCGGTTCCAGACGATGGTCTCGGCGCCAGTCTCTGCAATAAGTTTTTCGAGTACGGCCAGCGGATCGCCTTGTCGAAGGATTAGTCCGCTGTTGAGCGTGCCGAGAGCCTTTTGCAGCGCAGCCAGCGAATGATGCAGCCACCATTCCTGAGCGGCGCCCAGCGGGCCGTTGCCATCCACTTCCGGCTCGCGAATATAGATCGGAACGACCGGACGACCTGATGTCGCGGCGGCTTGCAGGGCGTGATTGTCGTCGAGGCGCAGGTCCTTGCGAAACCACAGCAGGACGGGGTTCTGCCCCTTCTTCGATGTCGTCATGGTCATCGCCGATTGCTCTACCTTTCAGTTTCCCGCATGTCGTGTCGCCACCGGAACCAGCATATGACGCGGCCGGCGAAGTGGTTCCACTACCAGGCGTTTCATAAGGAAATCTTGCACGCAACTCCCATTGGCGAATCTTGATTCCACTTGTGATATAAGGGATGCTTGTCACTGTTCTGTAATGCAAATTCGCTAGCAGTCCACCCGATTGACAGGCCCAGAATTGACAGGCGGGGAAGATTAAAATGGCGGAAATCCGGATCGAACAAGTTCGCAAGGCCTATGGACGCAATCCGGTCGTTCATGGCGTCGACCTGAATTTCCGATCAGGCGAATTTGTCGTCATCCTCGGCCCGTCCGGCTGTGGCAAGTCCACGTTGCTGCGAATGATCGCAGGACTTGAGGACATCACCTCAGGCGAGATCATCATCGACGGCAAGGTGGTCAACCAGCTCGAGCCGCGCGAGCGTGGCTGCGCCATGGTTTTCCAGAATTATGCGCTCTATCCGCACATGGATGTCGCCGCCAACATGGGCTATGCGCTCAAGGTCGCCGGCGTGCCGCGCGAGGAGCGCGATCGCCGTATCAAGGAAACCGCCAAGATCGTCGGCCTCGAAGATTTCCTCGCCCGCAAGCCGGCCGAACTTTCCGGCGGTCAGCGCCAGCGCGTCGCCATGGGCCGCGCCATCATCCGCGAACCGAAGGTCTTCCTGTTTGACGAGCCGCTCTCCAACCTCGATGCCAAGCTGCGCGTGCAGATGCGCGTGGAAATCCGCCGCCTGCACAAGCGCCTGTCGGCCACTTCCGTTTTCGTGACGCACGACCAGGTCGAGGCCATGACGCTCGCCGACAAGCTCGTCGTCATGTACAAGGGCAATGTCGAGCAGGTCGGCACGCCGCTCGAAGTCTACAACACGCCGCGCACCCGCTTCGTCGGCTCCTTCATCGGCTCGCCGGCCATGAACTTCCTGGAAGGCACCTTCGCGGCCAACGGCGAGCAATTCATCTTCGACGGCATTCCGATTGCCATCGACGCCAATATCGGCAAGCGCCACGCCGGCCAGCCGGTCGCTCTCGGCCTCCGGCCTGAGCACGCACGTCTCGTTCCTGCCGGTACGCCCGGCGCCATCCCGGCAACGGTGGATTTCGTCGAGGAACTCGGTGCCGGCCGTGTCATCCATTGCGATATCAATGGTTCGAGCTTCGCCGTTGCCGTTGCCGATCATACCACAGGCCAGACCGGCCAGTCCGTTGCGCTGGAATTGCCGCAGCAGCACACGCATCTCTTCGCTCAGGATACCGGGCTGCGGCTGGATGCCGTCGCCTCCGTCACGCCTCTCAAGGTGCTGGCAAGCTGATTTCAAACATAACTTTTCAGTAGGTGTTGCCCGGAAGTTTTCCCGACTTCCGGGCTTTTTTATGCGAAGCCTAGACCGAATGCGGGAGAGGTCCGGCTTAAACCAACCGGCAGATCATTTCGCGCATTCGAAATTCTCAGCCTTGCTCGGATCGGTCGCGCCGGACTTGTATTTCGGATAGGACGGGTACTCGCACATGGGCCGTGTGCGACCGGCGCCATCCTTGCCGGCATCGCTGACGACCAGGTTCTCCGGAGCTTTCCCTTTTTCGGCCCAGTTCTCCAGCGCTGTCAGCGGATCCCAGGCGGCGATGAACTTGCCGCTGCCATGGCCGAAGCCGGGCACGAGGTAGAAGCGCATGAAGCTGTGGACGTTGTTTGCCCCCATCGTTTTGACGAGACGCTCATAATAGGACACCGTGTTGTAGGGCGAGATCGCGAAATCGATGGTGCCGTGCATCAGCAGCATCTTGCCGCCGCGTTTCTCGAAGGCGGAGAGGTCGGCGCTGTTTGCATCGATCAGCTTGGAAACCTGTGCAATCCGCTTGGCATATTTCGTCGGATCGAACGTTATCGAGGCGAATTTCGGATCCCGCACGACCGCATAACGGATCATTGGATCGGCAAGGACGGCCAGTCCGAAATTGGCGAAGGGTGTCGGTGGTGTCGTCAGATCAGGCGACGAGCCGAAACTCCAAAGGCCGTAGAGATCGCCGCCCTGAAAAATCGGCCAGCGCGGGAAGCCATCGACACCATCCTCCAGCCTGACTGGAGACTTGTAAGGCGTGTTGATGGTCTTCAGCACGGCGATCTGTGGATCCGAAAGGCAGGTATCGCCTTCATCCTTGCCGCTTGCGCAACGAAGATATTCGACCTTGAAGGTCGCATCGCACGCTGCCGTATTCGAAATGAGGCCGTCTTCGATACCGTCGAGCTTGTCGCACGCCTTGGTGACGGTGGTGTTGAGCAGCTCCACTTTCGCCGGGTTCAGATAGGCGCCGTTCTTGTAGAAAGCCTTTGCAAGATAATTGCCGGAAAGCTGCAGGGCGGAGAAGGGATTGGCGGGGTGGGTGATGATGGCGCCGTCATAGTCGGCCGGCCAGCGCTGGATCGCGATCAGGGATTCATGTCCGCCTTGGGAATTGCCCTGAATATAGCTCTTCTGCGGCTTCCGGCCGTAATAGCCTTCGACCACGGCCATGGTGACGTCATGGGTCTTCTTGATCTGGAGACCGCCGAAATTGGCCAGCGCCTCGTCGTTCAGAAGGAATTTGCCGTCAAGCACCGAAGGAGACTGGTGGCCACTGTCGCTGCCGAAGGTGACATAGCCACGCTGCAGCGGCGTCTTGACGGCGTCCGATCCAAAGGAGACGTTCTTGACCGCCTCGATCAGAATTCCGTCATATCCGCCACCGCCATATTGGATGATCTTGTCGTTCCAGGAGAGCGGTAGGTTGATTTGGAAGTTGATGTTCGGTGCCTTGGGATCGATAGGCTCGATCCCGCCCAGCACCTTGCAGAAGCCACCACCTGCGGCTTGTTCGCCTTTGGCAAGATCGGCGGAATAGATAACAGCACGGCGAGCCGGCTCACCGATCTTCTCGGGTGAAATCAACATCCCGCGCAGAGCCATGCAATGCGCCTCTTCCGGCGTCGGCATGGTTTGAGCGTTACTGATGCCAGCACTCAAGAAAAGCACCGTATTCGCCGTGATCAATTGCCAAAGTCTCATTGCATCCTCCTCTTTGCGATTTCGAAACGCTCACGCGGTTGGACTTGTCACCCCGAAGAATTCTTCGGTTCGCTCCGGAAATTCTGCGCGTGCGACATCGCTTCGTCACGGATACCGGCCGCACCTCAGCGATGCGGAGCGAGATCGCGACGAACAAGATGCGGCTAGCGGAAGCTTGACGACTCCCCCAATCGGCCTCTCCATCCGATTGCGTCAGTGAAAAATGCCGGGAACGACGGAGCGTCACAATGCATTTTTCAAGCAATAAATTGCACTAATCGAACATCTGTAGGTGGGCCAAGCTTTGCCCCGGGGCGGGATGCCGAAGCCTTTGTGATGTTGCGGTCAGATCATTCTGTGGGGAAGTTCGGCCGCGGTAAATGCTGGCGGCAGGTGCGTTCGCGCGGGTGCGAGCAATCGAGGTGGCAATCGGCCGGCTCGGAGCAGCGGCATTGCTTGGAGGATCGGGTGAGGGCGATAACCCCAGCGCCGAGACGGCTCGTCGGCGGCTCCCCTGTCAGAAACTGTCGCGCCCGCAGGCGGGCGCGACAGATGATCATATCACTTCTCGGTCGCGATCAGGCCGCGAACGAACCAGCGCTGCATCAACACGACGACCAGTAGCGGCGGCAGCATGACGATCAGCGTGCCGGCCATGGCGATATGCCATTCCGGAAGGCCGCCGACGTTCGGGATGAGCGATTTGAGTTCGTGTACGGCCGTCACATGCGCGGGATCTGTGGTGACGAGCAGCGGCCATAGATACTGATTCCAGGCCCAGAGGAACATGATGGTGCCGAGTGCCGCCATATTGGTGCGCGACAGCGGCAGCAGGATGTCGATGAAGAAGCGCAGTGCTCCGGCGCCGTCCATGCGGGCGGCCTCGGTTAACTCGTCCGGGATCGTCAGGAAGAACTGACGATAGAGGAAGGTGCCTGTCGCTGTCGCGATCAGTGGCAGGATCAAGCCGAGCGAGGAGTTGAGCAGTCCGAAATTCAGCGCGACCTCAACGCCTGTAAGCCTTCCGATAAGCCAGGTGATACCGGTAATGTCGAGAATCCCCTGGAAGGGTGACAAGACGTTTGCTGCGACCGCATAGGTCGGCACGATACGCACTTCGAGCGGCAGCATCAGCGTTATGAAAATCAGCCAGAAGATGAAGTGACGGCCGGGATAGCGGAAATAGACCAGCGAGAAGGCGGTGATCGCCGAAATGATCACCTTTCCAGCGGCCACGCCGCTGGCAAAGATCAGGCTGTTCAGCAGCTTGGGGCCGAGATTGGCGGTTGTCCAGGCCGTCTGCATATTGGCCCAGAAATCCGAGCCGGGGATCAGCGACATCGGCACTTTGTTGACGTCGGCGATGTTGTGGGATGCCGCGATGGCAACGATGGCTATCGGACCCACTGCCACCAAGAAGCCGATAAACAGGATTAGATGAGTGAAGAAATTGAGAATGGGTGTGCGCTCGACCATGTCAGCCTCAACGGTAATGCACGCGCTTCTCGATGAAGCGGAACTGGAAGACGGTGAGCACGATGATCAGCAGCATCAGAATGATGCTCTGCGCCGCCGCGCCGGAAAAATCGAGTCCTTTGAAGCCATCGGAATAGATCTTGTAGACCATGAGATTGGTCGAGTTGTGCGGGCCGCCTGATGTCATGATGTCGACGATGCCGAAAGAATCCTGGAAGCTCTCGGTGATGTTGATGACGAGCAGGAAGAAGATGGTGGGTGTGATCAACGGGAACTGGACATCCCAGAAGCGACGGAGGACGCTCGAACCGTCCATGGCAGCGGCTTCAATCAGCGAACGAGGAATTGCCTGAAAAGCGGCCAAGAAAAAGATAAAGCTGTAAGCGATATATTTCCACGAGAAGGCGGCGATGATGCAGGCCATCGCGGCGTTGCCGTCGAGGCCCGGATCCCAGATTCCCGGCCACCACTGATTGACGACGGCGATAAGACCTGCCTCCGGCGCGAGGATGAAGCGGAAAGCCATTGCCGATGCGGGGGCGGCGATGCCGTAGGGCCAGATCAGTACCACGCGGTAGATTTTCGAACCGCGCATTTGCCGATCGGTCAACGCTGCGAGTATGAGCCCGCCCACCATGGAAATGCCAGTGCTGATCACCGCGAAGGTGATGCTGATCGTGACCGAGTTCCAGTAGTCCGCATTGGCAATAATGGATTTGAAATTATCGAGGCCGACCCAGATATTGCCGCCGCCCCAGGGCTGCTGCAGCGTCACCGACCAGAAGACCGCCTGACCGGCTGGCCAATAGAAGAAGGTGAAAATGAGGAGCAACTGCGGCACTGCGAACAGGATGCCGACGCTCCATTTGCTGAAAGTTATGCGCTTTTCCATTGTCTCTTCCGGCTGGGGATCCCGATACCACGCTTGCTCTCATAACGAACGTCCGCCGGGAAACCCGGCGGACGCTGCTGTTTCATGAGCTGCGCGGCTTACGGCAGCTGCTTGCCCTTGTAGGTGGCTTCGAAACGCTCGAGGACAGCGTCGCCGTTCTTGACGAGATTGTCGATGCCTTCCTGGGCGCTGACCTTGTTGGCGAAGATGGCCTGCATCTGGTTGCCGAATTCAGCGCGGATCTGCGTGAAGCTGCCGAGGCGGACGCCGCGGGTGATCGGGGTCGGCTCGGAAGCGGTCAAGCTGGCGATGGCGACTTCGCGGCCCTTATAAGGAGCCTTGTCGTAGAAGCCGGAGGACTTCATGAATTCGAAGCCGGACTTCGTAACCGGGATGTAGCCGGTGTTGGTCGACCAGAAGAGAGCGGTTTCCGGCTTGGCGATGAAGTTCAGGAACGCAGCAGCGCCCTTGTACTCGTCAGAGGACTTGCCCGAGAGAACCCAGAGCGAAGCGCCGCCGACGAGCGAATTCTTGCGCTCGGTGCCAGCGTAGACCGGGAGTTCGGCAACATCCCAGTTCATGCCAGCCTTCTGGGTCTTGGTGACAGTGCCATGGTCGCCGACCGAGGTCATGATCATTTGGCAATCGCCCGAAGCGAAGGCCTGAACCATGTCCTGACCGAGGTCCTTGGACTTGATCTTGATGAGGCCCTGGTCGTACCAGCTCTTGAGGTCGGTGACGTACTTGACGAACTTGGTCTTGTTGACGGTCAGACGAGCGTCGAGGCCGTCATAGCCGTTGTTCTTCGTGGCAACCGGCTGGTCGTGGATAGCAGAGAACTGCTCCATCAGCTGCCAGCTTTCGTTGCCGGAGATGTTGATTGCCATCGGGCAATCATAGCCGGCGCCCTTCAGCGCCTTCATGTCTTCGGCAGCTTCTTCCCAGGTCTTCGGAGCGGCAGTCTTGCCAATCTTCGCGAAGGCGTCCTTGTTCCAGTAGAGCAGGGCGGTCGAAGAGTTGAAGGGGAAGGAAAGCAGTTCGCCCTTTGATGTGGCGTAGTAGCGGGCAATACCCGGGAAATAGTTGTTCCAGTCGACCTTGTAGCCGTTCTCTGCCATCAGCTTGTTGACCGGATAGTAGGCGCCCGAAAGCATCATCGTTGCCGTACCGACGTCATAGACCTGAACGATCGTCGGCTGCTTGCCGGCGCGGAAGGCGGCAATCGTGTTCTGCAGAGCGGCGTCGTAGTTGCCCTGGCTGACGCAGGAAACTTCGTAATCCTTCTGGGAATCGTTGAAGTTCTTGCACATGGTCTCAACGACGCGCTGCAGGTCGCCCGACAGGCCAAACCAGAAATCGAACTTGACCGGAGCAGCGGCAGCCGGCATCGCCAAAGCGACGCTCATGACGCCAGCAGCGGCGGCAGAAATGTAACTTTTAAGTTTCGACATAATCTTATTTCCTTTTGAAAGCTTGGAACCGGTGGTCTTGCGCAAGTCCGCGGTAGCGCGGGTTATAGACAAGCTGTGTGACAGTTTGTTGAGGGCAAGAATCCCGCATTGACGGGCTTTTTCACAAGGCTAGCGGCTTTGCAGAGGAGCGCTCCTTGCAGGATCGTACATTTGAGATTTTGCTAGTCAAGAGATGTGGGTCGAACAGGTTCGCCCATAGATTGTTGATCGGCTAAAAAGACATGATGCGCCTTCCTTGCCTGTGCCCGGAGCGATGTTGCAAGATTGTCGGCGGGACGTTCGGACGGCATTGGAGGGAATGAAAATATGGGTCTCAGCGAGCGGCAGAAAATGGCGGCGGGGGAGTGGTACTGCTGTTTCGATCCGGAACTCGACGCCTTGCGCTGGCAGGCGCGCGAGGCTGTGCATGCACATAATACAATGCCGCCCTCCCAACGCGGCAATCTCGCGCCAGCTTTGTCTGCGCTCTTTGCTGACATCGGCGAGAGCGTCTTCATCGAGGCGCCGTTTCACTGCTCCTATGGTATCAATATTTCGCTCGGCCGCCGGGTCTACATGAACGCCGGCTGTACGATCCTCGATAGCGCAAGCGTCCGTATCGGCGATGGCAGCATGCTCGGGCCGGGCGTCCATATCTATTGTGCAGAGCACCATAAGGATGCCGAATTGCGCGGAGCGGGTCTGGAAGTCGCCCGGCCAGTGACGATCGGCAGAAGCGTGTGGATCGGTGGAGGGGTGATCCTCGTCGGAGGCGTCACGATCGGCGATGGCGCGATCATCGGCGCCGGCGCGGTCGTGACCAGAGATGTTGCGCCCGGTGCGACCGTTGTCGGCAATCCGGCTCGCCCTGTTCGCGCGGGATAAGAGGGAAGCTCAGTTTGCCGGGCGGCGTTTTCGCGTCCACCATACGGCGAAGCGGCGGCGCCAGCGGCGAACCATCGGCATGTCGTGCGAGAGCACGATGAAGCCCAGTGGCAGCATCCAGAAGCCGAGCACCGGCAGAAAGCCGAGCAGGCCACCGAAAATGAGCGCTACACCCACGCCGACGCGGGCAAGACGTGATCGGGGCAGGGGAATTCTCACCGAGCCGAAAACCAGCTCGCGCGTGGAGGGATCAATGCCAAAACGGCGGGTTTTCCGGCCATTTCGATCGGCATTTGCTGTCGTTTCGCTTTGATCGGTCATCCACAGGAAATGGTGGCGCGAGGAAATAATGCAAGAGAATGCGATTTTTTTGAAAAAACCGCTTGGCAAATCGGGAAAGCATTTGTATTACCCCGCTCACACCGCGCCAAGCGCATTCCCTGGTAGCTCAGCGGTAGAGCATTCGACTGTTAATCGACAGGTCGCCGGTTCGAATCCGGCCCGGGGAGCCACTCTTCTTCTACAGAACATTTGCAGTAGGTGTCGGCGCTTACGCGCCCGATGACCCGATCCAATGTCGGCTGTTCTGAAGCTCGATGAATGTCGGCGGGCTTATACCAGCGCATTTTTGCAGTTTTATTGCACATGCCTCGGGATATTGATTCCGGCGGGAGTCCGCTCTGTTCGATGACCGTATCTTCGTTGACCTCGCTTTCTCATTCGTGCCAGATTGCCGCCGCTTGTCAGCCAGGCACGAAAGTCCGTTGGGCGATTGGGGATCTGGGCCAGCTTCGGCGCATTGGGGGATAAGATGGCTGAGAATACGAACTTTCGTCGAGGAGTGGCGTTGGGACGGGTTCTGAGCGCAATCGTGATTCTTGCGTTGGCGACCGATGCGACCGTTGATCTGTTTGCACCATCATTGGTTAGCGCACAGATGGAGAAGACGGGCTTTCCCGCCGGTCTGGCAACGCCGGTTGGCCTAATCATCCTCGTCTGTGTCGTTCTTTATGCAATTCCGCGCACCGCAGTCCTTGGAGCGATCCTTGCGACCGGTTTCTTCGGCGGCGCTATTTGCGCCCATTTCCGCCTCGGAGAAATTGGACCTCCTCCACAACTTATAAGTTTGTTTCTCGGCGTCCTCACATGGGGTGGTCTCTATCTTCGCGACGAACGGGTTCGACGCTTGCTGCCCCTTCGTTCGGTGAACGGCTAAAAATTGAAGCATAGCTCGTTCAGGCTTTTTGCGATGCAATAACAATATCTTGCGCCGCACATCGTCTCGATCGTCATCGCGGTTGGTAGCGGGCTAATGAGAGTGTGCCAACGCGACACATCCGTGGTTTTCGAGGGCTCGCGGCGACGGCTCTCGGGCGGATATATGTGGTATTTCTGAGAAAATTAGTTCAAGGTATGGTTGCTCTCGCGAATGTGAGAAGATGTTCATGTGTCGTTAATGCGACGCGGCGCATGAACATAGATGCGCGATCCGCGCAGCATAGTCCCCCAATGCTTTAGAGGTTCGACATGAAAAATCTGATTCTTGCTTCTGCAGTTGCCGTGGCATCGGTTTTTGCCGTCAGCGCGCCGTCCGAGGCCGCTCCGATGCATCATCGTCATCACCATCATCATCACTGCTACATGAAGAAGGTAAAGCACCGGGTTCACGGCCGCTGGGTCGTTCGTCGGGTACGCGTCTGCCGCTAGTCGGTAGGCGCACGGAACTGGCGCAAGTTCCGTTCTAAGCTTAGTCAGCCGCTGCCGGGGTTCCGGCAGCGGCCGTATCATTTCAGGGCTGCTCTTAGCGGCCGATCCTTTCGTTAAGCGTCAGGTGCTTGCGGGGAGGTGCGGCGCCTTGATCGCTGACAAAGCGGAGTTATGGCCGAATCTCGAATATGACGCCGCCGTGGCGACGATGATGATAGCGACGGTCATCCCGCCATCTGTCATCCCAATGACGGCGCTCCCAGCGGCGCTCGCGCCAATGACGGTGATCACGATCGCGATCGCGCCAATAGGCTCGGCGATCGTCGTTCGGATATCTGCGCGTTCCCTGCTCCTGCACCAGAATAACGTTGGAAGCTGTCGATGATGACGGGCCGCCAAGTGGCGCGGAGGCTGCGGGCAGGGTGGCGCACAATACCGCACCCACGGCCAGCGCAGCGCTCAAAGCGAATGAAGCGAAGTGTTTCAAGGTGGTAACTCCTATATTCAGTCGCGTCCCTTTCATGGCTAAACGCCACGGTGACGACTAGGTTCCCCTTTTCGTCGATTGGAGATCCTTGCCGCTCGTGCGCTGATCGCAGGGGAAACTGATAATTTCAGGAGTTGCCGACAAAAAAGGGGGCCGGCAGGGAAAGCCGGCCCCCTTCCTTCTCTGATCGGAGGTCAAGTCTGATCAGGTTAGAAGTTGCGTTCGAAACGCAGGATGCCCGAAACGGTGTCGTCGTGAGCATAGTCGTAGTGAACGTAAGTCAGTTCCGGCTCGACCAGGAGGTTCTTGACCGGGTTGAACTTCAGGTTCGTGGTGGCTTCGAAGATCTTCGAGTCGGAGTAGGCGAGCTGGAGGTTCCACTTCAGCTTGTCGTTGAACGGAACGCCAACGCCGCCCCAAACAGCCCAGTCACCCCAGCCGCATTTCGAAGCATTGACGGTACCGTTCGGTGCCGTGCAAGCAGAGACGTCCTGGTTGGTGCCTGCGTACTTGTTGAGCTTGTCGCCGTCGGTATTCCAGCCGCCCATCAAGAAGGCCGTGAATGCGCCGAAGTCAGCATCGACGCGAGCCTTGATGGCGCCTTCTTCGACGATCGAGTCGTAGCCGCCGACAACCTTGAAGCCCCATGCGCCGGACTTGAAGCCAGCACCGGCAACAACGTCAGGAGCGTAGTGATTGGTCTTGTCGTCCGTCCACCAGCTTGCACCGTAAGATGCCGAGCCCGTCGTGGCAGAGTTGGAATCTTCGAGCGAGATCACAGCCGAGAAGCCGTTGCCGCCGTCATATTCATAGGTCAACTGGTTGAGTTCGTACGGGCCGTCATAGATCACGTCGTCGTTGATGACGTCGCCGGCATAACCCATGTACAAGTTGTACTGCGAGTCCTTCTTACCAACGGTAAAGCCACCGAGGCTGATGTAGGACCACAGCAGGTTGGTGGAAGTGGAGCCGCCGTCGTTCCAGTCCCAACGAACGATGGTTTCGGTCTTCAGCGGACCGTATTCGGTGTCGGTCGCGGTGTCGACGTTCAGCTCAGCGCGGGTGTGCCACAGCGTGCCCTGATGGCTGTCGCGATTGTAAGCGTTGTACCATTCACCTTCCGTACGAACCTTGCCGCCGATCTTGAGGCAGGTTTCGGTACCCGGGATGAAGAAGTAGCCAGCGCCGTATGCGTCGCAGATACGGACGTATTCCAGCGGCTCCGGCTCAGCTGCTACGATAGCGTCAGCCGCGTGAGCACCGGATACTGCTGCAAGCGCAGCAGCGGAGCCGAGAAGAAGGCTCTTGATGTTCATAATAACTCCAATCTTTCTTGATTGGGCATGAGATATCGCGCCGAGAAACGACGTGCCCAACCCCATCCCGTTCATGTTCCCTATCAGTAGGTGTGAAGTAATAAGCTCCACGAACTATTTCCTGAACCTGCTTCGGTGATTTGGCAAGATACTAAGGGTATGGAACTATATGTGCACTACTTGAAAACCGACGTTGTTGCAAAAATGACGCAATTCGCGGGGGTGGCTGATCCCGGCTTCTCTTTCATCCCCCTTGGATGACTTCCGTTCTGTAAACCCGGAAAGCATTAGGTCTCCGGGTGTTAAAGGCAATGAGCGTGCTGACGGGGGTGGGCGAGGATGGGAAGCCGCAGCGACATGACTATGGCCAATCCTGTGACCGGGCACGGTCGATCGTCGCATAATAGGGATGGCAGCACCGAAGCACGGCTCTTTTGAGTCGCGAATATTGAACGATTCTCGGGCAGAGAAACCCATAGGGGACGCGCATCGCTCTATGGAAGAGAAGGTGAGAGCCTGTCAGGCAATCGCGTTTAGTTGCGATGCAGCTGCCGGGCGCTTGGCCATGGTGCGTCCGACGACATTACTGGGGGCGTAGTCTCGTCGGACGCGGCACTGTCCGGTCCGTGGGTGGCGTACAAACCGGTAGTACTAATTCTAGCATCTACCATAGGTTTCTATAACCTACCTGAATGGGCTGGCAGTTCCTGCCTCCGAACGCGAGGCTGCGCCTCGATCCGGCAGTGATCTTTTAGTCCTCAATTCCCGCCGGTTCGCCAAAATCCAAGATGATCGGCAGAGCATCCGAATGGAACCTCATTGGCAGTTGCATCTCATGGCGCAGTCGGTCTTTGCCATCGCAAATGAAGAATCGGGTAGGGACGCCCCTGATCGTCGACATCGGCGCGTCCTGTCACCCTGAATCCGAGTCGCTCGTAAAAGCCGACAGCGCCGGCATTCTGCTCATTCACGTCGACGGTCACGACATCCTTTCCGGCACGGAAGCCGTCGAAAAGCAGACGTCCCAAGCCTGTGCCTCTGCTGTCGGCGTGTACGAAGAGCGAATCGATATGGTTCCCGGTCGCTCCCAGGAAGCCATGCGGCAAATTGTTGGCATCCGCCGCCACCGTGAACTCTGCGTTCGGCAGATAGTCTTCCAGGACCATCCTCGCAATCGCTTCCCGGTCCGATGCACCGAGAAAGTCATGGGTGGCTTCGACGGAGGTTCGCCATATCTCATAATTGCGCGGGATGTCGGCAGGCGTTGCGGACCGCAGCAGGAACATGTCTGAATTCTCATTATGCTGTTCGAAATTTCAGCATGGCTATTAATGTTCCCGCGCCGCCGCGTAAAGGCTGTGCGGCCTCGAGCCGTACAACCATTCCCTGCGCCACCCTGGAGCCGCCGATGTAACTCGCATCCGCGACGTACCTGCCGCCCTGCACGCAATGTGTTTGATCACCGGCATTGATGGCCTCGACAAGAGCGGCAGGCAATTATCTTTTCGGAATGAAAAAAGGACAGAATTCAGAATAAGCCTCTTGCGGTTTTCTTTGGATCATTCTAAATCCGCGCCACCACAACGCAAATTGCTTTCGGATGGCCTCGTGGCGGAGTGGTTACGCAGAGGACTGCAAATCCTTGCACCCCGGTTCGATTCCGGGCGAGGCCTCCATCCTTCCCTTCTTGCCGTTGCAAGCATTTGTTTTTCCTATTGAATTTTTCAGATGTGGCAATTTAGACCTGAGCCGTTCCGCCACACCCAAACGGAGTGCGGCAAGCCGTTCCGCTTTCAGCTTTCCGTCTCATCAACCGCCAGCAATAATTTGGTGCCTATCCATGGCTCGGAATGAGAGATGAGGTGCGGCATTCTCGTGTCGCATCGCTGATTTGAGAGTGGCAGAGTTTGGTCTTCGAAACTCTCTGTTAGGTAAACAATATAAGCAACACGCTGCCGAGCAGCGCCAAAGCGCCAAGGATTGGCAGCAGCAGAATCATAATCTGGCGAGCAAGCTTCTTGCGCTCACCCATTGTCAGCGCAAGCCACCGTGACTTCGGTAACGACATTGATACTCCCTATCCCCGTCTCAGCGTCGCATTCGAAACTGAACTGACGCTTAAGGTATTGGGGAGTTGCAGGAGTTGAGGACGATGGCTGCAGGCGCTTCAGTTTCGGCATTGCGCCTGAGTGGCAAATCCAATCGGATGCCGATCTGGCATCCGTCATATTTTTCAATTGCATATTGAACGCAGCAGCTGCTGCGGAGGTCGGCGCAAGGGTCCAGGTGTCCTCGTCGGTCCAAAGTACCTAGTTGCTAGGGCACGATGGTTCGGTGGCTGAGCCGATGGGACAGCGGGAAAATACCGCACCTAGATTGCGGGCTGGTTGCTTCTCATCCTGGCGACAACGTCCGTTGCTCGATCGGATCTATCGGCGTCGGACGTGTGTTAAGCAAATGGATTGGAGAACTGGCGCTCCATAAAAGCAAAAGCGGTCCAGTCTAGGGAAAAAACTGGGCCGCCTTTTGCTGGACTAGAGGTCAATCAAATTCAGCATCCTAATTATAAGGCATGCTTAGTAGTTGTCAACGCAAATGCGATGTGACGTTTTGCGGTTCAAGCGTCGCGCTCTTAGCACTGGCTGCGATCGTTGCTTGAGGTGCTGGTTTCCGTTGCGTATTTGGTCCGCAATATCGACGGGCAGGGGCCTCGTCGGTTTGGATGATTCTCAATCCTGCGCGAAAGCTTCAGCTGTCTCGCATCGGTTCTTAACCGCCGTTGCGGGAAAATGACTATTCCTCAAGGCAGGGAAAGGCGAATTTGTAGGCGCGTGCGATCAGCGAGCTGGCTGGCCGCTCGAGCTGCCAGGAGTGCTCCGCCATCCATTTGCAGGCGGTTGCTGTCGCCTTTGCATTGTTGAGATCGGGTGGCAGACAGAAAGCGCCGACGAACTGTTGAAGATAGCGCTCGTAGCGCGACGAATTTTTCGGCGTCTGCTTGGTGGCTCGGATCGTAAGGTTCTTCGTTCGCTGGGCTTCATCGAGAATGCCCTGGATATAGACGGAGGCGAGCGCTCGGTCCTCTTCGCACCATTCGTCGAGCTGCTTTCCGGTAACGACATGTCCGATGATCGGGGCTGTCTCTTTCGGCTCGTCCTCGCTTGACGTTTCCTCGCTCAACGCGACCTGGGGTAAGAGAAGGAGAAGCGCTGCGACGAAGAGCGAAAGCCTCATTCGGAAAACCTACATCATCGAGGAAAGACTCGCGGCCAGAAAAACCACCAGCGGCAGCGACGTTACGACGAAAAGAACAAGAGAAACAGGCATCCCAGCCACCTTCTATTCAAATTTAATGTTTGGGCCGAATGGCTTCGGGCCGGAAGGTTGATTGGTCACCACACCCGGGCGGGTCCAATGCCCTGAAGCGTGGTCGCGCGAAGTTAACATTTTGCTAACGGGCGTCCCGATCTGAGGCATGGCGGATTCGCAAGGCGTCGCAGATCCACGATGCCGGAAGTCGCCGGCCCACGTTTAGGGGCACCGATTGTTGTTCGTCGGCGACGCTTGGTCATGAATCTCGGCGCCTGTTGCCGCAATGCCTTGAAAGCGTAGCGTCAGGCGATTAAGACACGCGTAACAGAAAGTAGAGCCAGCCCGTTCGGGCACCAAGGGCGCAAGAGGATAAGATGGATTTCGAAGCAGCGCGCGTGAAGATGGTCGAGAACCAGATCCGGACGACGGATGTCACCTCCCATTCCGTGTTGAATGCGTTTTTCGCCGTACCGCGCGAAAATTTCGTACCGGAGAAGTCGAAGCTCCTGGCCTATGTCGATTGCGATATCGAGGTTGCTCCTGGGCGCTTCCTCATGGAAGCCTCGCCGCTCGCAAAGTTGCTGCAGCTCGGCGCCGTTACCAGGGACGACAAGGTTCTCGATGTCGGCTGTGGTACAGGCTATGTCTCCGCCGTTCTGTCCTTGGTCGCCGGCAAAGTTATCGCGCTTGAATCCAACGAGGAGCTCGCCGCTCAGGCGAAGACCAATCTTGCCGAGCTTGGCTACGACAACGTGACCGTCGTTGGCGGCGATCTTGAAAAGGGTCATGCCGGTAGCGCACCCTATGATGTGATTTTCCTCAATGGCTCGATCGAGCAGCTGCCGCAGGGCCTGCTTGACCAGCTCGGCGAAGATGGCCGTCTGATCACCGTCATCGGCTATGGTCACGCCGCCCGCGCGACTGTTTTCATGCGCGAACGCGGCGCCTTTTCGGAAAACGTTTTCTTCAACGCGTCGATCAAGCCGCTCCCGGGCTTCGCCAAGGCCAAGGAATTCGTCTTCTGATTTCCTGAACGACCTGCTTATTGAGCTTGAGACAGGCGCCTTTTGGCGCCTGTTTTTTATTGTCGCTGCCTGTGGCAGAATCGTGCTTAGCAGAGCGATTCGTCGTGATCGTAACAAAACTGTGCATCACCGGGTTTAGTGCTTTCCAGGTGATTTTTTTCCCGAAGACAGTCATCTAGGGTGACCCTGATTCGGGCGCCGCCTGGCGAGTTTCTGGTGCGGGTTTCCGGTCGACGAATATGGGAAAACGGGGATGAATATGGCTCAGCCAAATGTAGTGCGTGAACCGTCCATGGAAGAGATCCTGGCGTCGATCCGCAGGATCATCGAAAGCAACGAACCCGTAGGCTCCAAGCCGATCCCCGCCACGCATTTTGCCGGCCATGGCATGCGTGACGATGATATTCAATTGACTGTCGATGAAGAGTTTGCGGCTGCTGACCGCGCCCGTGCTGCCGAACAGGAGCCACGTTTCGTCGCTGCAAATTCCCAGATGCCCGTTGCCGAGCCGGAGGCTGCCGGTCGCGGCCTGTCGCTGGCCGATGTCGCCGCGCGTGTCCGTGCTGCTTCCGAGCGCAATACCGCCGCACTGCTGGCCGCCGGGCGCGAATCCCAGCAGCCGCGCGAGCTGCCGCCGGCCATGGCCGCGCGCCTTGCCGAGGTGCATGTCGAACCGGTCGCCGATGTCCCGCTGAGGCAAGCCGTTACAGATGTTGTCGCACCGGTCGCTCAGCCTGCTATGCAGGCGGTGGCCGAGGTTGAACCTGAGGTGGAAGAACAGAAGCCGATGGCTGTCGCTGTGGCGCCTCAGGCTGTAGCGTCCGTCGAGGCACCGATCTTTGAGGCGCCGGAACTTACCCTTAATGTGGAGGCGGAGGCATCCTTGCCATCGGCCCAGGCCGTGTCCGCATCGCCGCTGATGTCGGAGGCTGCCGGTGCGCAGGTCAGCCGCTCGTTTGAAGAACTGGCCGCCATCGTCGATGGCGGCCCACGCCGTTCCCTTGATGAGCTGGCGCAGGAGATGCTGCGCCCCATGCTGCAGGAATGGCTCGACGACAATTTGCCCACCCTTGTCGAGCGTCTCGTGCGTGAAGAAATCGAACGAGTGGCCCGCGGCCCGCGCCGCTGACAAGCCTGAGCTTCGGCTAGACGATACGCCGCTCCGGGCTCCGGGGCGGCTTTTTTATTGACTTGCCCACGGCCATCCTATTTACAACCCGCATCATCCAGTCCTCTAGATCCGGTCATAAAATGCTCGACAAAACATATGATTCCGCCACCGTCGAACCGAAGATCGCCCAAAAATGGGATGAGGCCGACGCCTTTCGCGCCGGCGCGAACGCCAAGCCGGGCGCGGAAACCTTCACCATCGTCATCCCGCCGCCGAACGTGACCGGTTCGCTGCACATGGGTCATGCGCTGAACAACACGCTGCAGGATATCATGGTGCGGTTCGAGCGCATGCGCGGCAAGGACGTTCTCTGGCAGCCGGGCATGGACCATGCCGGCATCGCCACGCAGATGGTCGTCGAGCGTCGTCTTGCCGAGCGCCAGCAGCCGGATCGCCGCAAGATGGGCCGCGAGGCCTTCATCGAGAAGATCTGGGAATGGAAAGCTGAATCGGGCGGCTTGATCTTCAATCAGCTGAAGCGCCTCGGCGCCTCCTGCGACTGGTCGCGCGAGCGCTTCACGATGGATGAGGGCCTGTCCAAAGCCGTTCTCGAAGTCTTCGTCACACTCTACAAGGAAGGCCTGATCTACAAGGACAAGCGCCTCGTCAATTGGGATCCGAAGCTGCTGACGGCAATCTCCGACATGGAGGTCGAGCAGCATGAGGTGAAGGGCAATCTCTGGCACCTGCGCTATCCGTTGGAGCCCGGCGTTACCTATCAATATCCGGTCGCTTTCGATGAGGAAGGCAAGCCGACCGAATTCGAGACGCGCGATTACATCGTTGTCGCGACGACGCGACCGGAAACGATGCTCGGCGATACCGGCATTGCTGTCAATCCGGAAGACGAACGCTATCGTGGCATCGTCGGCAAGCATGTCATTCTGCCGATCGTCGGTCGTCGCATTCCGATCGTCGCCGATTCCTATGCCGATCCGACCGCCGGCACCGGCGCGGTGAAGATCACCCCTGCGCATGATTTCAACGACTTCGAAGTCGGCAAGCGAACGGGACTGCGTGCCATCAACGTCATGAACGTCGATGCCTCCATCAATATCAAGGAGAACGAGGATTTCCTCGAGGGCCTCGATAATCCCGCGGCGCTGCATGGCGCCTGGGACGAGCTGGAAGCCAAGGACCGCTCGGAGGCGCGCAAGATCATCGTGCGCATCTTCGAAGAGGCGGGCCTGCTCGACAAGATCGAGCCGCATACGCATGCCGTACCGCATGGCGACCGCGGCGGCGTGCCGATCGAGCCACGCCTGACCGAGCAGTGGTTCGTCGACAACAAGACCTTGGGACAACCCGCGCTGGAATCCGTCCGCGAAGGAAGAACCAAGTTCGTCCCCAGGAACTGGGAAAACACCTATTTCAACTGGCTTGAAAACATCGAGCCGTGGTGCATTTCCCGCCAGCTTTGGTGGGGCCATCAGATCCCGGCGTGGTATGGACCGGATGGTCAGGTTTTCGTCGAAAAGACCGAGGAAGAGGCACTGCAGGCGGCGATCCAGCATTATCTTTCGCATGAAGGGCCGATGAAGGCCTACGTCGAAGATCTGCTGGAGAACTTCAAGCCCGGCGAAATTCTGACGCGCGACGAAGACGTGCTGGACACCTGGTTCTCGTCCGCACTCTGGCCGTTCTCGACGCTCGGCTGGCCGGATGAGACTCCGGAACTGGCGCGCTACTATCCGACGAATCTCCTCGTTACCGGCTTCGACATCATCCCGTTCTGGGTCGTTCGCATGATGCAGATGGGCCTGCACTTCATGAAGGATGAGAACGGCAATCCCGTCGAACCGTTCAGCACGGTCTATATTCACGCCCTGGTGCGCGACAAGAACGGGCAGAAGATGTCGAAGTCCAAGGGCAACGTCATCGACCCGCTCGAACTGATCGACCAATACGGTGCCGACTCGCTCCGCTTCACGCTGGCGATCATGGCGGCGCAGGGTCGCGACGTGAAACTCGACCCGGCCCGCATCGCCGGCTACCGCAATTTCGGCACCAAGCTTTGGAACGCCACGCGATTTGCCGAGATGAACGGCGCCAAGAGCGATCCGCATTTCGTGCCCGAAGCCGCCGAGCTTACCGTCAACCGCTGGATCCTGACGGAGCTGGCACGTGCGGAGCGCGACGTCACCGAAGCACTGGAAAGCTTCCGCTTCAATGATGCGGCAGGCGCTCTCTACCGCTTCATCTGGAACCAGTTCTGCGACTGGTATCTTGAGCTGCTGAAGCCGATCTTCGGCGGCGAAGACGAGAATGCCAAGGCAGAGGCTCAGTCCTGTGCGGCCTATGTTCTCGAAGAGACCTACAAGCTCCTGCATCCGTTCATGCCCTTCATGACCGAGGAGCTTTGGGCGCACACGGCAGGCGAGGGCCAGGAACGCGAAGGCCTGATCTGCCATGCCGATTGGCCTGCGCCGTCCTATGCCGACAATGTTGCCGCCGATGAAATCAATTGGTTGATCGATCTGGTCTCCGGCATTCGCTCCGTTCGCTCTGAAATGAACGTGCCGCCGGCCGCAACGGCGCCATTGGTCGTTGTCGATGCCAATAGCCTGACGCGCGAGCGCCTGTTCCGTCATGACGCCGCCATCAAGCGGCTGGCGCGTGTGGAAGCGATTTCGCTTGCGGATACTGCACCGAAGGGTGCCGCTCAGATCGTCGTCGGCGAGGCGACCGTCTGCCTGCCGCTTGGCAGCCTCATCGATCTCTCCGCCGAGAAAGCGCGTCTCGAAAAGGCGATTGCCAAGAACGATCAGGAGATCGCCCGCATTGCCGGCAAGCTTTCGAACGAGAAGTTCGTTGCCAATGCCAATCCGGACGTGGTCGCTGCCGAGCGCGAGCGCCTCGGCGAGCTCGAGGGGCAGCAGTCGAGCCTCAAGGTTGCACTGGCCCGGGTGAGTGAAGCCGGCTAAGGCATGTCGCGCAAAACCATGCCGTGGTTCAGCGGCCGCGGCATGTGCGCGATCAAAGGTGAAAAGCCCAAGAAGCGAAGCTGAGAAATCGCGATTCGCTTTAGAAAAGTAGAGATCTGGGATCGAAAAAGGCACGCGGTATCCGCCGCGTGCCTTTTTGTTTATTCCTCGATTCGAGGGGGATTGACTGGATCTAACGCCCCAGATCCGCCGCCAGTTTCGCACAGGCGAAACAGATTACCCCTAAAGCTGTTGGACACGCTCGAAAAGCAAAACTGTTGTCATATTGTAACAGAATTGTTGCTGTGAAGAATGAGAATCTATCAGGGGCCGAAAATGCTATTTCGAAAGAAAAAATTACCTACACTGATAGATTTTCGGAGGCGGGGTTCGTTTTCTTACGTAAATCAATCACTCTCTTACATGACCTGTGCTCTTATGCGCCACATTGCCAATTCACGTGATCATCGCAACAATCAAACCAATGAATGCACCTGTGGGGGAGATACAATGGCATTTTCCGTTGCGCTGAGGGGCGCACTTACACTCGTTATCAGCTCGTCTTTCGCCAGCGCTGCCTTTGCGGGCGGCCTTGATCGTGGCGGCTATGATATCGATCTGCTCTTCGACAAGGGCCGTTACGTTTTCGAGTCAGGCGTCACCTATGTCATGCCGGATCGCAAGCTGAAGAACGCCAAGGACATCAATCCCGCTGACGGCAATCTCAATAACCGCAGCCGTTCGACGGACGCATTGGAAAATTACGCCATTCCTTATGCCGCCTTCAAGATCGGCATCACCGACGACCTTGACTGCATGGCCGATTATTCGCAGCCGTTCGGCGGTCACCTCAACGAAGGTTCAAACTGGGCGGGCGCCAATAACGAAACTGAAGTCAAGGTGCGCACGAACAACTATTCGGCCACTTGCTCGTACAAGTTCGATGCGGGTCCGGGGCAGCTGCGCCTGATCGGTGGCGGCTTCTATCAGGAAGTCAGCGGTTACAAGTCACGTCTCGTTTACGCCACTCCAGCTCCGATTTCTGCCATTTACAACGGCATGGGTTCGCTTGACATCGATGGTCACGGCTGGGGCTGGCGCGCCGGTATCGCCTATGAAATTCCGGAATATGCCTTCCGCACGAGCCTCGTCTACAACAGCCGGGTCAAATACGACAACCTGAAGGGTAGCGTCGACCTGACCGAAGTGCCGCCGCCTGTTGTCCCCGGCTTCGGTGGCAAGGTAACGTCTGTTTTCGGCTCGGCCGATGCTCCCGATTCCCTGGAGTGGAAGGTGCAGACCGGTATTGCGCCGGACTGGCTCGCCTTCGGTTCGGTCAAGTGGACGAACTGGAGCATCCTGCAGAGCATCGCTCTCTGCCCGAGCTCCACCCGCAGCATATCCTGCCGGGCCAATGGCCCCACCGAGCTCACCTCGCTTGACTTGCTGTACAGGGACGGCTGGACGATCACCGGCGGTGTCGGACACAAGTTCAATGACAAATGGAGCGGCGCCGTCAGCCTGACCTGGGATCGCGGTACGAGTGATGGCTATGGCATGAATTCCGATACATGGACCCTCGGCGCGGGCGTGGCCTACAAGGCGACAGAGCATGTTCAGTTCAATTTCGGCGGCGCTCTCGGCCTCATGACATCGGGCAAATCCGGTCCGGTCACACGCGGCGGTGTCGTCTATGGCAATGATGCGACCTATAGCTTCGGTAACGATTTGGTCGCTGCTCTTCAGACATCGGTAAAAGTCAGCTTCTGACGATAAACCATTGAATTGAAGGAGCTTATTGACTGTTCCTTCACCTCGTCATCAACGTCGCGGGCTCTTCCAAGTCTCGCGACGTTTCTTTGTCTGATCGGCAAAAAGCGGAGCGCAAACTGCGTCTTTTGCCTGATTTATGGTTAAAGAAATCTCAAGTCCGATAAAATCTTTGTGACGAATTAGCAACACTCCATTTCAAGACATTGCAGCCACGTGATCAGATTACAATTTGTCCATTTCCCGCCACAAATGGGGAGCAGCGATTACGTGGGTACAGGGGCAAGCTTTGTAGAAAGTGCGTAAGCGGTCGATGGGTGAACTTCCACTTTGGCATAAGCAACAATTCGGGGTCGGAGCCGTGATGCTTCTGATGCCGCCGAAAACTCGTTGTCTGCCAAGGGAAGTGGTCAGCCGACCGATCTTTGGGCTCTATCATCGGAAGGCGGGTGAGAGCGCTCCTTCGATGGTGGGATGCGATAGCGGCCGCACAAATGCTGGTTTGGACATAATTGCAAGCTATGCTCGCAATTGTGGCAAACAGCATCGGTTGGATGCCACAGGAACCGCCTTTTCGAAGGACGATCCAGTCTCGTGCGCCATCAGGGAAAACATTCGTGAAACTGACGGCGTTTGTGCCAGTGCCGTGACAGGTCCGAATGGAGCGAAAGAAATCGACTGTTATGTTTAAGTCCGAGTTCATATCAGCGAGAGTCATGATGCTCAGCCTGTCCCTTGCCACTGCGGTGGTGCTGGCGGGTCAAGCCAGGGCATTCGATATCAATGCCGGTGTCACCAAGGAATCGGGTCCGTTCGATCTCTTCAAGTTCGGCTTCAAGGCCTACAAGAACGGGCAGAAGGAAGAGGCGGTCGAAGCCTATCGCTACGCCGCCGAAAAGGGTCATACTGGCTCACGCTGGGCCTTGGCCAATATGTATGCCGATGGCGACGGCGTTGCGCAGAATGATTTCGAGGCCTTCAAGATCTATAGCGAGATCGCCCAGCAGGGTGTGGAGCCAGGTTCGGAAGATACCGGCTTCTTCATCAATGCGCTTCTGGCGCTCGCGAGCTACTACAAGACCGGTATCCCCAACAGCCCGGTGAAGATTGACCTCAACCAGGCCCGTCAGCTCTATTTCCAGGTGGCATCGACCTTCGGCGTTCCAGAAGCGCAGTTCCAGCTGGCGCAGATGATGCTATCCGGCGAGGGCGGTGCCGCCAATGTTCAGCAGGCCAAGAAGTGGCTGAATCAGGCGCGCAAGAGCGGCCATCCGGGCGCCATGGCCGTTTTCGGCAATATCCTGTTCCAGGAAGGCCAATCGATCCGCGGCCTGGCCTTCATGACCGCCGCACTCGACAAGTGCAAGCCGAAGGATTGTAGCTGGATGGAAGACATGCAGGAGCAGGCCTTCTCCATCGCCAACGAGAATGACCGCCGTGTGGCGGTCTCCATGGCCCATCAGCTTGACGTTGCCGGCTCCGATTGATCGGCACCGCAATCGAGCTTCCATCCGGCAGCGATGAGCGCAGCCCTTCCTGGTCAGGATCGACGATTAGTTGCTGAAATCCAGGTGGGCGACAACGGGCACGTGATCCGACGGCTTTTCCCAGGCGCGCACATGTTTCTCGATTGCCGTCGCGGTAAGGCGATCGGCAGCCTCGGGCGACAGCATCAGATGGTCGATGCGAATGCCGTTGTTTTTCGGCCAGGCACCGGCCTGATAATCCCAGAACGAGTAAAGCTTGATCGCATCCGTCGTCGCGCGTACGGCATCGGTAAAGCCGAGATGTTCGAGCTGGCGGAAAGCTTGGCGTGTCTGCGGCAGGAAGAGAGCGTCGCTCTCCCAGACCTTCGGGTCGAAGCAGTCGTGTGGCTCGGGGATGACGTTGTAGTCGCCGGCGAGGATCAGGGGCTCTTCCAATGCGAGGCGGGCCGATGCGAACTTGCGCAGGCGCTCCATCCAGGCGAGCTTATAGGGGTATTTTTCCGTATCGACCGGATTGCCGTTCGGCAGATAGAGGCAGCAGACACGCAAGGCGCCGTGTCCTTCAACGGAGAACACTGCCTCGATGAAGCGGGCCTGTTCGTCGCTATCGTCACCCGGCAAACCGCGAGTCACCTCATCCGGCTTGGTTTTTGAGAGAATCGCAACGCCGTTGAAGCCCTTTTGTCCATGCGTTTCGACGTGATAGCCGAGCGCTTCGATCTCCAGACGCGGAAAACCTTCGTCGACCGTCTTGATTTCCTGCAGGCAGACAATGTCCGGGTTCGAGTCCTTCAGCCACTGGCAGAGATTCTCGATACGCGCTTTGACGCCGTTGATGTTCCAGGTCGCGATTTTCATGGGCGGCTCATTCCTTTGCTTCGCCCTGTTGTATCTGCAGCCGATCGGCTTGACTACAGCCCATATGAAAACCGGCCCGGAGCGAAGGCTCCCGGCCGGTCATCAAATTGTGGAAAAAGGGACAGGGATCAGATCGCGAAACTGGTTCCGCATCCGCAGCTTGCGACGGCATTCGGATTCTTTATCTGAAAGGATTGCCCGAGGAGATTGTCGACGAAATCGATCTCCGAGCCTGCCATGTAAACCAGAGATAGTTGGTCGATCAGCACGGTGGCATTGTTCTTTTCGACGACGACATCGTCATCTTCGGGACCTTCCACGAGGTCGAATTTATAGGAAAAGCCCGAGCAGCCGCCGCCTTCGACAGCAACGCGCAATGCCCGCTTGCCGGTTTCCGCACCGACGATAGCAGCGATTCGCTTGGCCGCGGCATCCGATAGGGTAACACTTGTTTCAGTCATGCTTTCCTCCTGCCGGGGTCAAGATCCGGAGAGAACCAATAAGCCGTCAAACTTTCAAACGGCTGATATCCGTAGCCTTTATCATGAAAGTCAGGCCGGTGACAGCTATGGTTTCATGGTTGAGCCACACACCATTTTGCTGTTTTCTTGTCTATAGGTATGAAGGTCGCAAAGCGGCGTCAATGGGCCGGGATGTACGAAGAGCGGGCCAGAGCGCGGATAGCCGGGCAGGACCGGGGGCCGACTGCAGGGAAACGACTGTCGCGCCGAGGGCGGTGCGGGAGCCAAATGCCGGAATGGATTGATAATGACGATTGATACGCATGCATTGGGTTTCGGATATGGGGAAAAGGCAGTCTATGCAACGAATCCCTGGGAGTCGCGTGGAAGGCTCTACGAGGAAGGATCGAGCCCGACGCGCTCCGAATTCCAGCGCGACCGCGATCGGATCGTGCATACCACCGCTTTCCGCCGGCTGAAGCACAAGACTCAGGTCTTCATCGCCCAGGACGGCGATCACTATCGTACCCGGCTGACGCATACGATCGAGGTTGCCCAGATTGCCCGCGCCCTGGCGCGAGCCCTGAAGTTGGACGAGGATCTGGCGGAGGGCGTGGCTCTTGTCCACGATTTCGGCCACACGCCCTTCGGTCACACCGGCGAGGATGCGCTGCACGAGGTGCTGTTGCCTTATGGTGGCTTCGATCACAACGCGCAATCGCTGCGCATCGTCACCAAGCTCGAGCGTCGCTACGCCGATTTCGACGGGCTCAATCTGACCTGGGAGACGCTTGAAGGCCTGGTCAAGCATAATGGTCCGCTGATGACGCCCGACGGCAAGGGTACTCGCGGCCCGGTGCCGCAACCCATCCTCGATTACTGTGAGATCCACGATCTTGAAATCGCATCCTTTGCCAGCCTGGAGGCGCAGGTCGCCGCGATCGCCGATGATATCGCCTACAACACGCACGATATCGATGATGGCCTGCGTTCCGGCTATCTGACGTTCGACATGCTGGAGGAAGTGCCGTTCCTTTCCAGGCTGATGGCCGAGGTGAGGGCGCGCTACCCGCATCTGGAGCCGAGCCGCTTCACGCACGAGATCATGCGCCGGCAGATCACTCGCATGGTGGAAGATGTCATCGCCGTCTCGCAGCAGGCGCTAGCCGAAATCAGGCCGGGCAATGTGGCTGACATTCGTGCCGCCGGTCGGATCATCGCGACGTTTTCGTCGGACATGGCTGAAACCGATAGGCTGATCAAGCAGATGCTGTTCAAGCGCATCTACCGTCACCCTGACATCATGCGTATCCGTGCGGGCGCGGCGCGGATCGTCACCGACCTTTTTCACGCCTATATGGAAAATCCCAGGGAGATGCAGAGCCATTACTGGGTGGATCATATCGCCGGGCTCGCAATCGCCCCCAAGGCAAGGCATGTCGGCGACTATCTGGCCGGCATGACGGACACTTACGCCATCAGCGCCCACAAGCGCCTGTTTGACCAGACTCCCGATTTGCGGTAGGCAGCGGCGGCGTCGGGCCGATAGCGGCCCGACGAAGCTAATGCATGGACGATATCATGAACCTTTTCACCGACTTCGAAGTAAGAATTAAGAACGCTCTCGAACAAATTGATATTGTGCGGGAAAAGCGATCTGAAGTTGACTTCGGACGTATCGGCGTGGAGCCGCCGCGAGACGCCAGCCATGGCGATGTCGCCACCAATGCGGCAATGGTTCTGTCCAAGCCATTGGGCACGAATCCGCGTGCGCTTGCTGAAATCATCGTCGCCAAGCTGAAGGAGGATGTCGACGTCGCCGAGGTTTCGGTCGCCGGTCCCGGCTTCATCAATATCCGTCTTTCGGTCGGCTACTGGCAGCGGCTGCTGTCGACGATGGTTTCCGAGGGCGAGAAGTTCGGTCGTTCCAAGCTCGGCGAGGGGCAGAAGGTCAATGTTGAATATGTCTCGGCCAACCCAACCGGGCCGATGCATGTCGGCCATTGCCGCGGCGCCGTGGTTGGTGATGCATTGGCAAACCTGCTGGCCTTCTCCGGCTATGAGGTCACCAAGGAATATTACATCAACGACGCCGGCTCGCAGATCGACGTGCTGGCGCGATCCGTCTTCATTCGCTATCGCGAGGCTCTCGGCGAGCAGGTCGGCGAGATTCCGCCAGGCCTCTATCCGGGCGACTATCTGGTCCCGGTCGGCGAGGCGCTCGCCAAGGAATTCGGCACCAAGCTGCGCGGCATGCCGGAAGATCAGTGGCTTCCGATCATCAAGGAACGCGCCATCGACGCGATGATGGCGATGATCAAGGAGGATCTGGAGGCGCTGAACGTCCATCACGACGTCTTCTTCTCCGAGCGCACCTTGCATGCCAACGGTGCGGCACTCATCCGCACCGCGATCAATGACCTGACGTTCAAGGGCTATGTCTACAAGGGCGCGCTGCCGCCGCCGAAGGGGCAGTTGCCGGAAGACTGGGAGGATCGCGAACAGACGCTGTTCCGCTCGACCGAGGTCGGCGATGATATCGACCGTCCTCTGATCAAGTCGGATGGTTCCTATACTTATTTTGCCGCCGACGTTGCTTACTTCAAGAACAAGTTCGACCGCGGCTTCAACGAGATGATCTACATCCTCGGCGCTGACCATGGCGGCTACGTCAAGCGGCTTGAAGCGGTTGCTCGCGGCGTTTCCGATGGCGCGGCAAAGCTGACGGTGCTTCTGTGCCAGCTCGTCAAGCTGTATCGAAATGGCGAACCGGTGAAGATGTCGAAGCGCTCGGGCGATTTCGTCACGCTGCGTGAAGTTGTCGATGAAGTCGGCCGCGATTCGGTGCGCTTCATGATGCTTTACCGGAAGAATTCCGAGCCCTTGGACTTCGATTTCGCCAAGGTCACCGAGCAGTCGAAGGACAACCCGGTCTTCTATGTGCAATATGCGCATGCCCGCTGCATGTCCGTCTTCCGTCAGGCCAAGGAAGCCTTCCCGGACCTCGATATCGCCTCGCTAGATCTGTCTAAGGCGGTCGTTGGCGCGATCTCCGATCCGGCTGAATTGCAGTTGGTTGCAAAGATTGCGGAATTCCCGCGAATCATCGAAGCTGCAGCACAGTCTCAAGAGCCGCATCGCATCGCTTTTTATCTTTACGATTTGGCCAGTTCCTTCCATGGACACTGGAATAAAGGTAAAGATTTACCGGAATTACGTTTTGTTAACGATAAGAACCGAGAATTGAGCATTGCCAGACTTGGGCTGGTGTACGCTGTCGCGTCGGTTTTGAAGTCGGGTCTTGGTATAACCGGGACCGCAGCACCGGACGAAATGCGATAAACGTCACCATTTACCCACATTGCGCTGGCATTAACTGTAGTGTTTGCGAGTGGAACGGGTGATGGCAGAAAAACAGTTGGCGTATCGCGCAAGCGGAAACGACGAGTTCTTTGCGGATGATGATCCGCTCGCAGAACTCGCTCGTATCGTGGGTTTTGAGCCGCGCCCCGCTGCTCAGGCAACTCCTGCGGCTCAGCGGCAGGAGCCGGCCTTCAACCTGGAAGACGAGCTTCTTCGCGAATTCGAGCGCTACGATACGCCGCGAATGAGTCCGGCAAATGACATCGCCGCTCCGGCGGAACAGGTGTCGCCGCCAAGCCATGACGAGGTTGTGCATTCCGCCGAGCCTGTGCGGGCCGAGCCGACCTTTGTCGAGCCAACTTTTCCCGAGCCGAAGCTTGAAGAGCCTGCTCCGCAGGTTGCTGCTTCGGTGAAGCCGACGATCGGCGCTCGCGATCTGATCGACGAACTGGAAATGTCGATTGCGCCGGTTCTGCAGCCGACACAGAAGACCGCACCTGTCGAGCCGCAGCCGGCTGCTCCGGTGCTGAAGCCGACGCCGCAATCCGCCGCCGCCACCATACGGCTGCCGCTTGCCAACTTTACCCTGGCAACGCCCGCTGCCTCGCGTGAGCAGTTCACGCCGGCTGCAGCGCCTGCCGTTGCCCAGCCGGCGCCGAAAACCACGTCCGATGAAGCGCTGTTCGACGGTGCCCTTGATTTCGAAGCGTTTGATCCTGTCGAGCTTCCGCGCGCTTCGGAGGTTGCCCCGCAGGCCTCCGCATCCCAGCCGGCTTCGATCGTCTTCCAGGCGCCCGAGCCGCCAAAGGTCGTGAAGGCCGATCCGGCTGCGCTTTCCGCTGAGATCGATGCTTTGCTGGCCGACGTGAATCGCTATCCGGTTCCGCCGAGGGCCAATACGCCTGCAGCGAAGGAAGAGCCGGATTTCGGCGATTTCGGTGTCTCGTTTTCTGAGCCTGCAGAGTTGCCCGCCGCTCCTGCGGCTGCAGCAAGGCATGAAGAGCCGAAGCCGATTACCTTTGGTGCGGAAGACCCCTTCGCCGGTCAGGACTTCGAATTCGATCTGGCTGATATTGAAATGGAGCTCGCCGGTCTCGATTTCGCCGAAGCTGAAAAGTCTCCCGCCGCATGGCAGCCGGCTCCGGCCGCTCCGATCGCGGAGCCGATCCTTTCCCGCGCAACGCCCGTTGCGCCTGCACCTGCTGCTCCGGTGCCCTCCGCCCCAATGATTGCCGCTACAGTACCGCAGCCGATGCAGGCTGCCCCAGAACCGGTTGCACCAACTGCAAGCGTCGTACCTGCCGCGAGCAAGGCGGCGCCGGTATTCGAAGCCGATCAGCCTTTGCCATTCGATCCCACGGAAATCGCCGAGACGGAGGATCGTGTCGAAACCTTCGAGGGTTCGCATGTTCCGCATCTGCCGGCGATCGAGCCGGAGGAGCCGATTGCGGTTCCGTCGGAATTTGATTTCGATCTCGATTCGGAAATGGCGAGTCTGCTGGGCACTCCGGCCAAGGAAGCAGCACCCGAGCCGATCAAGCCGGCCGTCGCCGCCGCACTTGGCGGTGCCGCCGTCGCGGCGTCCTGGTCGAAGAATGCGGTTGCCCAGTCTGCTGCACCCGTCGCAAAGCAGCCGATCGAGGAGTTCGACGAGTTTGAGCGTGCGCTGGAAGAGGACTTCCGCCGCAGCTATCGCGAAGCCTCCAATCCGGTCGAGAATGTCGCCAGGATGACGTTGAACCCGGCTGCGGGTAGCCGTCGGCCGGTTCGCTCCGTGCGCGGCATGGTGACGACTGCTGCTGTCATCGCGGTTCTCGGCGTCGGTGCCTATGGCGCCTACAGTTGGATCCGCCACGGCGCTCCGATCTCCAGCTTCTCCGGCGAGCCGCGCGTGATCGCGGCCGACAGCGATCCGATAAAGGTCGCTCCGGAAAATCCGGGCGGCACCGTCGTTCCGAATCAGGACAAGGCCGTCTACGACCGCGTTGCCGGCGATGGTACCGCGGCGCCCAAGCAGAAGGAGCTTGTCTCCTCCAACGAGCAGCCGGTTGATGTCGTCCAGAAGACGCTGATCCCCGAAGCCGTATCGCCTGACGACAGCGACGGCGATCAGGTCACGTCGACGCCGGTCGGTGAAACGGAAGATCCGCGCCTGCTGCCGAACCAGAATGGTGGAAACACCAATGTCGCGGCCAACAATGACGATCAGGTGCCATCGGTCTCTCCGCGCAAGGTGCGCACGATGATCGTCAAGCCGGATGGCTCGTTGGTGCCGCGCGACGAGCCGGTCGCCGATACGACGACCGCAGCCGTCAAGCCGGCGAACAATCAGGTCGCATCGACCACTCCGCGCCCGTCTCAGGCAAATACTCAGGCAGCAACCCCGTCGGATAACACCGATGCTGCCAGCGCCGAAAGCACGCCGATCCGCGTCGTCAAGACGAACCCGGTTCCGACGGCACGCCCCGAGCCGACCGCCAAGGCCAATACGGCTGCTCCGGCCCAGGAAGCCCAAGCCCAAGCTCAGCCCAAGGCTCAGCCGAAGCAGGTCGCATCGGCTAGCCCGGCGGCAGCCCCGGCTGCGACCTCCGCTGCAGGTGGCGGCGCCTACGGCGTCCAGATCGCGTCCTTGCCGACCGAAGCCGACGCTCAGAAGTCGCAGGCGAACCTCAAGGTCAAGTTCGCCAGCGTCATCGGCAATCATCCGCTGGAGATCCGCAAGGCCGATATCGCCGGCAAGGGCACCTACTATCGCGTCCGTGTCGTCGCCGGCTCGAAGGATGAGGCCGCGGCCATCTGCACGCGCTATCGCGCCGCTGGCGGCACCTGCCTGATCTCGAAGTAGTCGATTGGGCTTTCAGGCCCAGCTGTTCTGAGAAAGTTGAAAAATCCGCCCGCAGAGATCAATCTACGGGCGGATTTGCTTTTGGCGAGCTAAGCGTGGGACATGGCGAACTATGCGGCATCTCCAGCTATCGACGCGTCGAGCGTCCATCAGGCTTTTTGTTCCTGAAGATGCTCCGGACATCTTTGCCAGCATATCGCCTGAGATTACGCGGCACATGGCTTGGGATCCGCCTGAGACAGAGGCTGCATTTGCAGATGTGTGGCGGTCATGGCTCAAGACGATCGAAGATGGTTCGGAATTCCACTTCGTAGTGCGGAGCAGGAATGACGATCGTTTTCTGGGCGTTATCGGTGTGCACGCGGCGTTGACCGGAACGCCGGAGCTTGGAATTTGGCTTCGCAGCGAAGCGCACGGTCTGGGATTCGGCCGCGAATTGATCGGCACGATTATCGGTTGGGCAAGCGAGAGTTTTCCTATTCGATATTTCGAATATCCGGTGGCAGAGGAGAATATTGCCAGCAGGCGGATAGCCGAAGCTTATGGCGGCGAGGTGAGGGGGCACAGGACAAATCCCAAGTACCGTTCCCTTGTCTACCACATACCGCCAATGCGCGCTTGATTGCCGAAATAGCCGGTCAAAGCTGGTTGTTCCTGTGTATCCCGGCTTGACGTCACTCGCATTTCCCAGCGTAAGCCTTATGATTCGGATATGACCGAATCGAAATCCATGATCCTCGGCTGTAGCGGCCACACCATCACGCCCGAAGAGCGATCCTTCTATCATGGGGAGCAGCCCTGGGGCTTTATCCTGTTCGGACGCAATATTTCCGAGCCAGCGCAGATCGCCGATCTCGTAGCGTCCCTGCGCGACAGCGTCGGGCGCCATGCGCCGGTGTTTATCGATCAGGAAGGCGGCAGGGTGCAGCGCATTCGCCCGCCGATCCTGCAGCATTACCCGTCGGGACAGGCGCTGGGTGACATCTATCGCCAGGATCGCGCGCGCGGTCTGCGCGCTGCATGGCTGATGTCGCGTCTCCATGCCTTCGATTTGCTGAAATTCGGCATCAATGTCGATTGCCTGCCCGTATTGGACGTTCCTGTGGAAGGATCGAGCAACGTCATCGGCAACCGCGCCTATGGCGCCGATCCCATGACGGTGACGGAGATGGGGCGTGCTGCGGCGGAGGGCTTGAAGGCCGGCGGTATGCTGCCCGTCATGAAGCACATGCCCGGCCATGGACGTGGCTTTGCCGATTCGCATCACGAGCTGCCTGTCGTCTCGGTTCCGCGCGCGGAGCTGGAAGTACATGATTTCGCTCCGTTCGTGGCGCTCAAGGATGAGCTGATGGCGATGACCTGTCATGTCGTCTTCACCGATATCGATCCGGAAAACCCGGCGACGACCTCGCGTAAGGTGATCGAGGAGATCATCCGCGGCCATATTGGCTTCCGGGGCCTGCTTTTGTCGGACGACACCTCGATGAACGCGCTGAGGGGCACGATTGGCGAGCGTGCAGCAAATATTATTGCGGGCGGATGCGATATCGTGCTGCATTGCAATGGCGTCATGGACGAGATGCGGCAGGTGGTTCGCAATGTTCCGGTGTTGGCGGGTGCATCGCTGGCAAGAGCCAAGGCGGTCGAAGCGGCTTTCGGCAAAAATGACGGCGCCGATGAAGCCTCTATTCGGGCGGAATTCGACGCGATGTTCGCAGTGGCGTAAAACCGGACTTCGAGGAACGGACGGGTGACAAGGTGAGCGGCAGCACGGACAAGCTTCAGCAGGCGGCAACGCCGATGGACAAGCTCTGGCAGGAAGGCGAGGCGCAACGCGGCTCGCACGAGCCGTCGCTGGTCGTGGACCTTGCCGGCTTTGAAGGGCCGCTCGATTTGCTGCTGCATTTGGCGCGCAATCAGAAGGTCGATCTCTCCCGCATCTCCGTTCTGGCGCTTGCCGAGCAATATCTGCTGTTCATCGATAGTGCCCGGCGCATCCGCATCGAGCTCGCGGCCGATTATCTCGTCATGGCTGCATGGCTGGCCTATCTCAAATCCAAGCTGCTGATCCCGCAGCAGAGCAAGGAAGACGGGCCGACGGGCGAGGAGATGGCGGCAACGCTCGCCTTCCGCCTCAAGCGCCTCGAGGCCATGCGCGACGCGGCAACCGACCTCGTCAATCGCAATCGCCTCGGCCGCGATATCTTTGCGCGTGGTGCGCCAGAGCATATTCCGGACCGGCGGCAGTCGGCCTTCGACGCCAGTCTCTACGATCTCCTGACGGCCTATGCCAGCCTGCGTCAGCGCCAGGCCGTGACACAGGTGACGATCGAGAAGCGCCGCGTCTGGTCGCTGGCCGATGCCCGCGTGATTCTGGACCGGATGATCGGCGAGATCACCGACTGGACAGCCTTGGAACATTACCTGCTGAGCTATATGACGACGGCCAGCGAGCGGGTAACGGCCATCGCCAGCGCGTTTGCCGCTTCGCTTGAGCTGGTGCGCGAAGGGCAGCTGGAAATTCGCCAGGAAGGCGCGTTTCAACCGCTCTATATGCGGCGCGGGCCGAAGCATTCGTCGCTGGAAGCAGCGGAATAGGGTAGGGAAGAGCGTGAGCGAACCGGACGGCGAACATCAGCATTTGGAGCTCGAGGCGGAAACATCCGATCTCGACGATCGTCGGCTGAGCGAGGCCGAGCGCATCGCCGAAGCGCTGGTCTTCGCCTCCGCCCAGCCCGTCTCCGAGGCATTCATCGCCGAACGCGTCGCGCGTGGGGTCGATATTCCCGCCGTCATGCAGAAGCTCAAGACCGACTACGCCATGCGTGGCGTCAATCTGGTTCAGGTGGATGGCGCCTGGGCCTTCCGGACGGCAGCAGACCTTTCCTTCGTGATCCGCCGGGATGAGAGCGAGGTGCGCAAGCTATCCCGCGCGGCGTTGGAAGTGCTTGCCATTATCGCCTATCATCAGCCGGTCACGCGCGCCGAGATAGAGGACATCAGGGGCGTGCAGACCTCCAAGGGCACGCTCGATGTCCTGATGGAGTCTGGTTGGGTCCGCTTCCGCGGCCGCCGTCGCACGCCGGGGCGGCCCGTGACCCTCGGCACGACACGAGATTTCCTCGATCACTTCGGCCTGGAAGAGCTGCGCGATCTGCCCGGTCTCGAAGAGCTGAAGGGGGCGGGGTTGTTGTCAGGTCGGATTCCGGCCAATTTCAACATTCCCTCGCCATTGATGAGCGATGAACTGACCGAAGACGAAGATCCGATCACGCAGATGGATCTGGAAGAGCTTGGCATCCTGCCGCCAAGCGACGCAAGCTCCGGCGATTGATTGGCTGGCCTGCGCGGTGGGTTGTAAGCCTGTCTCAAGATTTTCGCGAAACCGCCGGCAAAGTCTCTCTTTTGCCATCAGCGGGTGCGAATATAATAATCATCCTCTCGGCTTGGAGACGTTTGATCGCCCGCATAGGCGTTCGTCATCCCGATATGCGTGGATGCAGTACATTTTGGTGTTTGAAAAACATCCGCAAACGTCTTACATCGGAAAGACACTGTAATTGGGAGTTAAAGCAATGGGTTCTCTAAGCATATGGCACTGGCTGATCGTCCTGGCCATCGCGCTGTTGTTGTTCGGCCGTGGAAAGATCCCGGAGCTGATGGGTGATGTCGCCAAGGGCATCAAGAGCTTCAAGAAGGGCATGAACGACGACGAAGATACGTCGACATCCACGTCGACGGCGTCCCGTACTGTCGAGCACAAGGCTGACGAAACGAAGTAATCATGTCGGGCAGGCGCCAAGCTGAGAGGCTTGCCGTTGGCCCAGGAGCCTTTGCATGTTCGATATAGGCTGGTCCGAGCTGGTGATTATTGCCGTCGTGGCCTTGGTGGTGATCGGCCCCAAGGAATTGCCATCGACCTTGCGGACGATCGGTAAGATGACGGCGCGAGCCAGGAAGGTCGCTGGCGAATTTCGTGCCCAGTTCGACGAAGCCATGCGCGAGGCGGATCTGGACGACGTGCGCCAGACAATCGCCGATGCCCAGAAGCTCAATCCGGTCAACTCGTTGCGGGAAGCCATGAATCCGCTCCGGGATATGGGCAATGAGATAAAGGCAGATCTGCAGCGTGCGGCAACACCGGACAAAGCAGCGCCTGCCGCGACGCCATTGCCATCCGAGCCGGTTCCGGGTGTTTCGTCCGGCCTGCCGGAAGCCCTGGCGGCTACGTCTGCGTCGAGCAATCCTGTCCCGGTCGCGGCACCCGCGCCGCAGCCAGTCGCTGCGGCGAGCCAAGTTGTTGCCGGCGAACCTGTCGAGAAACCGAAGGCCGTGCGCAAGCCGCGCCCAAAAGCTGTCACCAAGTTCGACGATGTTGCCGCCGCCGCCGTCCGGACGCCCGTCGTGGCGGAAAAACCCCAGACGCCCGTCGTGACGGAAAAACCAAAGCGCGCCCCGCGCAAGGTCGCGACCACTGCCGCCGTAGAAAAGACGCCTCCAGCTCCCAGGAAGCGCCCGACCGCTACAGCCAGCAAGGTGACGCCTAAAACGCCCAAGAAGAAGGACCAGGCATGACGGGTGATATCGACGATAAGCCGCAACCGCTTATCGAACACCTCATGGAATTGCGCACGCGGCTCATCTGGTCGATCGTGGCATTTTTCATTGCCTTTATCGGCTGTTTCGCCGTTGCGAAGCATCTCTTCAACTACCTGGTTTACCCGTATAAATGGGCCGTCGAATGGGCTCATCTCGATCTCGCCAAGTCCGAGCTGATCTACACGGCACCGCAGGAATTCTTCTTCACCCAGGTGAAGGTCGCCATGTTCGGCGCGCTGGTAATTTCCTTCCCGATCATAGCCTCCCAGATCTACAAGTTCGTAGCGCCGGGACTCTACAAGAACGAGCGTAGCGCCTTCCTTCCGTTCCTGATCGCGTCCCCCGTCTTGTTCCTGATGGGGGCCGCGCTGGTCTACTTCTTCTTCACCCCCATGGTGATGTGGTTCTTCCTGAAGATGCAGCAGACCGGCGGTGACGGTCAGGTTGGTATCCAGTTGATGCCGAAGGTCTCGGAATATCTGAGCCTCATCATGACGCTGGTCTTCTCCTTCGGCCTCGTCTTCCAGCTGCCCGTCATCACGACGCTGCTTGCGCGCGTTGGCCTGCTGACGTCGGCATGGCTGGCGGAAAAGCGCAAGTTCGCCATCGTTTTTGCCTTTATCGTTGCCGCCGTGCTGACGCCGCCGGATCCGATGTCCCAGATCGGTCTTGCACTGCCGACGATCCTTCTCTACGAGATTTCCATCTACGCGGCGAGACTCGTGGAACGCCAGCGTAGCCGGCAAACGCTTGAAGAGAGTGGCGGGGCTTCCGAGATCACCAAGACGGACGACGTCTAGGCGCGGAAGGCTCAGCCTCGTTTCCCAGCTATTGCCGTTTCGACCTCCGACCGAGACCTCGGTCGGAGTTATACTCATGTCAAACGACCTGGAACGAAGATGCTTGATATCAGATGGATTCGTGAGAATGCCGAAGCTTTCGATGCAGCGCTTGCAAAGCGCGGTGCGGAGCCTCAGTCGCAAAGCCTCATCGCGCTCGACGAGAAGCGCCGCTCCGTCATTCAGTCCGTCCAGGATATGCAGTCCCGCCGCAATGCCGCCTCGAAGGAGATCGGCGCAGCGATGGCCCAGAAGAACAGCGAACTCGCCGAAAAGCTGAAGGCCGAAGTGGCGGACATCAAGGTCTCGCTTCCGGCTCAGGAAGAGGAAGAGCGTGCGCTGACGGCCGAGCTCCATGACGCGCTGTCGCGTATCCCGAACATCCCGCTCGAGGACGTGCCGGTCGGTAAGGACGAGCACGACAATGTCGTCAAGCACGCCTGGGGCGCCAAGCCGACCTGGAACCATGAACCGAAAGAGCACTTCGATATCGGCGAAGCGCTCGGCTACATGGATTTCGAGCGCGCTGCAAAGCTCTCCGGCTCGCGCTTCACGGTGTTGACGGCACAGCTTGCTCGCCTCGAACGGGCGCTCGGTCAGTTCATGCTTGATCTGCATACCGGCGAGCATGGTTACACTGAGGTCAGTTCGCCTCTGCTTGTGCGCGACGAGGCGATGTTCGGAACCGGCCAGCTGCCGAAATTTGCAGAGGATCTGTTCAGGACCACGGACGGTCGCTGGCTGATCCCGACGGCAGAGGTTTCGCTGACCAATCTCGTTTCCGGCGAGATCCTTGATCACGAGAAGCTGCCGCTGCGCTTCACGGCCCTGACCCCGTCCTTCCGGTCGGAAGCAGGCTCCGCCGGTCGCGATACCCGCGGCATGCTGCGTCAGCACCAGTTCTGGAAGTGCGAGCTGGTATCGATCACCGACGCCGAGAGCTCCATTGCCGAACATGAACGCATGACGGCTTGTGCCGAAGAGGTGCTGAAGCGCCTCGGCCTGCACTATCGCGTCATGACGCTCTCGACCGGCGACATGGGCTTCGGCGCGCGCAAGACCTATGACCTCGAAGTCTGGCTGCCGGGGCAGGATACCTATCGCGAGATTTCTTCCTGCTCGGTCTGCGGTGATTTCCAGGCGCGGCGCATGAATGCGCGCTATCGCGGCAAGGACGACAAGAACACCAAGTTCGTTCACACGCTGAACGGTTCCGGCACGGCCGTCGGCCGCTGCCTGATCGCCGTGCTTGAGAATTATCTCAATGCCGATGGTTCGGTCACTGTCCCCGACGCACTCCTGCCATATATGGGTGGTCTGAAGAGGATTGAAAAAGCGGCATAATCGGGTGGTGGGGCGATGCGTATTCTTCTGACCAATGATGACGGCATTCATGCCGAAGGTCTGGCGGCATTGGAGCGTATCGCCCGCACACTGTCCGATGATGTCTGGGTCGTCGCGCCGGAGACGGATCAGAGCGGCCTTGCTCACTCATTGAGCCTTTCCGAGCCGTTGCGCATGCGCAAGGTCTCCGACAAGCATTATGCGCTCAGGGGAACGCCGACCGATTGCGTCATCATGGCGATCCGCAAGGTGCTGGATATCAAGCCGGATCTCGTGCTTTCCGGCGTCAATTCCGGCTCCAACGTCGCCGACGACGTCACCTATTCTGGAACCATCGCCGGCGCGATCGAAGGTACGCTGCAGGGCGTGCGCTCCTTTGCACTGAGTCAGGCCTATGTCTATGACAACGGTGCGCGGGTCGTGCCCTGGGAAGTCGCCGAAACACATGCGCCCGCTTTGCTCGGCAAGCTCATGAATGTCGATCTGCCTGATGGTACCTTCCTCAATCTGAATTTTCCGAATTGCCGCCCCGACGAAGTCGACGGAACGGAAGTGACTGCACAGGGCAATCTTGCCTTCAACGTGCAGGTCGAGGAGCGCGCCGATGGCCGCGGCTTTCCTTATTATTGGCTTCGCTTCGGCGAGCGAAGCGGTATCTTCCGTCCCGGAACTGATATTCAGGCGTTGAAACAAAATCGTATTTCGGTAACGCCTTTGAAACTCGATTTGACGGATTATTCGGCACAAGACCGCGTGGCGCGGGCGCTCGGTATGGAGTAGCGGATTGACACCTCGCTTGGTGGAAAAGGAAGGCTTTGCGGCCGTGGTGTTGCGGTTGCGGGCGGAAGGCATATTGGACATCGACCTGATGACGGCTGTCGAGCAGACACCGCGCCTGCCTTTTGTGCCGGTGCAATTTGCCGATGATGCCTATTCCAGCCGGACGATCCCGATCGACTGCGGCGCCTTCATGGAAGGCATCGATCTCGTCGTGCGGATTCTCCACGGCTTGAAGATCAAGCCGGGTCATCGCGTTCTCGAGATCGGCACAGGGAGCGGTTTCACCGCCGCGGTCATGGGGCGAATCGTCGAACGCGTGCTGACGGTCGATCGCTACAAGACGCTGACGACATCGGCCCAGCAGCGTATGGATGCGCTCGGCCTGCGCAACGTCATCATCCGTCAGGCGGATGGCAGCTCTGGTCTGCCGGGTGAGGGCACCTTTGACCGGATTCTGGTGACGGCCGCATTCCCGACCATGCCGCGCTTCTACGCCGAGCAGCTTGTGTCCGGCGGATCGATGATCGCGCCGCTGCTGGTGTCGGACGATGTCTGCCGTCTCGTTCGCCTGACGAAAACCGGCAGCCGATTCGAACGCGAAGAATTATTCGACGTTCCCTATCAGCCCATCGTACCCATGCTCGCCTCGTATCTTTGAGGCTCCATTCGGGCTGATGCCTTATGAAACGGGCGCATTGGCGCCGTTTCATTTTCTATGGTTAGCAATTCCTCAAAAAAACACATGCCGCACCAGTGCTTTAACCGCATGGTAAGATTAACGCGCTTTAATCGACCCATAATCGGTTGCGTCTTAAGTGGGTCGAGTCATGGGTTTCAGTCTTTCTTCAAACGGCAGCAAATCGGCAGGGAAAGTCCTGGTGGCCATCCTTCTGGCGAGCACTGCCACAGCTTGTAGTTCGGATACGACTCGCTTCAGCGGTCTCTTCAACAAGACGGACAACGTAACGACCGGCTCGATCAATCGCCGTAGCCTGAATGGTCCGAACGGGGATCCGGTGCCCCGCGCCGACGTCGCCCAGGCAGGCGGCTACGGCCAGCAGGATTATTCGCAGCAGAGTGCGCCGGTATCGCAACCCTACCCGAACTCGCCGGCCCGCTATAACCCGTCCTATTCCAGCGCACGGGCTTCGACCGCTCCTGTCGCAATTCAGCGCGCCGATCTTGCTGCTCCGAGCGCTTCCGCCAGCACCGGCAGTCCTCGTCGGGTGCAGCAGGCGGAATCGGAGGCGATGGCGCAGCCGTTCCCGGCATCGCGCAACAATGGCTCCCGCGCCGCGCCGGCACTCGCTCCCGACACCATGTCGACGGGTACGATCAAGACAGCTGCTGCGCAACAGATGTCTCCCGGCTGGACCACGGTCAATGCGCCGAGCGTGACGCTGCATCAGGGTGAGAATATCGCGCTGCTGTCGCGCCGCTACGGTGTTCCGGAAAAGGAAATCCTGCGCGCGAACGGCCTGCGTAACGGTGCTGCCGCGCAGCCAGGCCAGCAGATCGTCATCCCGACGATGAATGGAGCAGGTGTCTCAGGCCCAGCCAAGATGGCCTCTGAAGCGACAGACCTTTCCAAGGGCGGCAAGATGCCTGGTCCGGCCAAGGCGCCGCAGCAGGAAGCGCTCGCGTTGCCGTCCGGCAATCAGATGCGCGGCAAGTCTCAGGCTGGCCTTGCTGACCCCAACAAGCTCGCCGCCGGTAATGGCAAAGGCCCGACCCCGAAGGGTACCTATGTCGTCAAGCCGGGTGACTCTCTGGCGAGAATTGCCAAGGAAAGCGGCGTGAGCGTCGCCGAACTGAAGCGTGCGAACAACATGCAGGCCGGAGACAGCATTCGCATCGGGCAGGCAATCGCGTTGCCGCATGGCGCCGTTGCTTCCGCGGATCCGGTCAAGACCGCTTCGATCGAACCGCAGAAGGCGTCAGTCAAGCCGGGCGCACTCCCCGTCGAGCCGAAGCAGGCTGCAGCTGATCCGATTGCCAAGCAGGCACCCAAGGCTGTTGCCCATGCCGATGCTGCACCCGATGCCGCTGCCAAGCCGAAGGAAGTTGCCTCTGCTTCGCCGAGCCAGTCCATCAATGACGCCGCCAAGTCCGATGCGCAGGCGGATGCGCCGGAGGCAACCGGTATCGGCAAATATCGCTGGCCGGTCCGCGGTGCGGTCGTCGCCGGTTATGGCTCCAACGTCAATGGCAGCCGTAACGACGGTATCGACATCTCGGTTCCCGAGGGGACGCCGATCAAGGCTGCTGAGAACGGCGTCGTCATCTATGCCGGCAACGGCCTGAAGGAGCTCGGCAACACGGTCCTCGTCCGCCACGACGACGGCACGGTCACAGTGTACGGCCATGCCGATGCGCTCAGCGTGACCCGTGGACAGAAGGTCCAGCGCGGCCAGACGCTGGCGACTTCGGGCATGAGCGGCAATGTCAGCCAGCCGCAGCTGCACTTCGAAGTCCGCAAGAATTCGGCTCCGGTCAACCCAATGACGTTCCTTGAATAGGTAGTGCGTCTCAAGGACTCTGCAAAAAGCCCGGTCAAAGCCGGGCTTTTTGTCGTTTATGGCTTGGTCTCGAAGATCAGTCGCGGTCGAGCACTATGCGCAGCCGGCCGGCGAGATCCTGGATATATTGCCAGGCAACGCGGCCGGAACGAGCGCCACGCGTTGTTGCCCACTCCAGGGCTTCGTGATGCATCTGGGCACGATCAAGCGCCAGCTTGAAGTGATCGGCATAGGCGTCGATCATCTGCAGATAGTCTTCCTGGCTGCACTTATGGAAGCCGAGCCAGAGCCCGAAGCGATCGGAGAGCGACACCTTTTCCTCGACGGCTTCGGACGGATTGATGGCAGTCGATTGCTCGTTTTCCATCATGTGGCGCGGCAGCAGGTGGCGGCGGTTCGATGTGGCATAGAATAGCACATTGTCCGGCCGACCCTCGACACCGCCGTCCAGCGCCGCCTTCAGCGACTTGTAGGCAGTGTCGTCATGGTCGAAGGAGAGGTCGTCGCAGAAGATGATGATGCGATGCGGCGTTGCCTTCAGGATATCGAGCAGTACCGGCAGCGAGGAAATATCCTCGCGATGCACCTCGATCAGTTTCAGCGAAACGCCGGTCGCCCGACGCACATCTTCGTGCACCGCTTTGACGAGTGAGGATTTGCCCATGCCGCGTGCGCCCCAGAGCAGCACATTGTTTGCCGCGAAACCTTCGGCAAAACGCAGCGTGTTTTCATGCAGGATATCGCGCACATGGTCGACACCGCGAATGAGGGTGAGCGCCACGCGGTTCGGCCGCGGGACGGGCTGCAGATAGAGCCGGGCGGGCGCCCAGACGAAACAATCCGCGGCATTCCAGTCATTGACGGCCGGCGCCGGCCCTGCCAGGCGTTCGACAGCGTCGGCAAGGCGACGGACTTCGGCAAGGATCAGGGCGTTTTGGTCTTCAGTCACCGTTTCCTCCTGAATATTGAACAAGAAAGTCGTAAAATGCGCGCGCTGTCTTGCCGGGTATCATGCTCCTTTGGGGGCTGAAAGGCTAACAGACCGGGAAAACGGTACGGTTTGCGGCTGTTTTTGTTGCATTCGCCAAGCGCGTAACTATATTCCGGCCACCTGACGCGGGGCCTTGTTCCCGCTAGGAGTTCAAGGGAGTTCTCGATGTTTATCACCAACGCATATGCGCAGAGCGCAACAGATTCGGCCGCGAGTGCCTTCGGCGGTTCCGGCTTTGAAATGATCATCCTGTTTGTGCCGCTGATGGTCGTTTGGTATTTCCTTCTCATTCGCCCGCAGCGTGCGCAGGCAAAGAAGCGTGACGAGATCCTGAAGAACATTCGTCGCGGTGATCAGATCGTCACCAGCGGTATCGTCGGCAAGGTCACCAAGGTCATCGACGAAAAGGAACTGGAAGTCGAGATCGCCGAAGGCGTGCGCATCCGCGTCGTCCGCAGCGCCATTTCCGAGGTTCGCGTCAAGGGTGAGCCCGTCAAGGCAGACGCCGCGTAACGCATTTTGCGGGAAGCGGCGCCCGGCGCCGCTGCGTATCTTCGAAATTCGGCATCGACTTTCTTGAAGGACTGTGCACAAATTCAAGGTGTTACTGCGCCCTTTGCATTTTCTGTTGAAGGTGGGGCGCAGTAAGGAAGTCCTAATTCGAGAGAGCGATGTTGCACGTCTCCTGGTGGAAGACCGCCCTAATCTGGTTCGTCGTTCTCTTGAGCGTGCTTTTGGCCGCTCCCAACCTGCTTGGTGAGCGCGCGCTGTCATCCCTTCCTGCATGGTGGGCGCATCGAAAGATCGAGCTCGGCCTCGATCTTCGCGGCGGATCGCATCTGCTGCTGAAGATCGAACGGGGTGACGTCGAAAAAGATCGCCTGGAAAGCATCGTCGGCGATATCGCCAGCCGGCTGCGCACCGTCAATGTCGCCTATTCGGGTCTCACCGGCACCGGCCGCAAGATCCAGCTTCGCATCAACGACCCCGCACAGGTCCAAGCAGCTCTAACGGCATTGCGGCCGCTGACATCAGGACCGGACAAGCCGTCCGTCGCCTTGTCTCAGGGGGACAACGGCGCGCTGACGCTTGATATCACCGATGCCGACATCAACAGTCATGTGTCGGCGGCGATCGCACGCGCACTGAAGGTCATCCACGCCCGTATCGCGCAACTCGGAGTCGGGGAACCTCTGATCCGCCGTCAGGGATCTGACCGTATCGTCGTTCAGGTGCCCGATCTTGCCGATGCGCAGCGGTTGAAAAATCTTCTCGGCCAGCCGGCCAAACTCAGCTTCCGTCTTATCGATCAATCGATGTCGGTGCAGGATGCCATGGACAAACAGCCGCCTGCCGGGTCCGACGTGCTGTTTTCCGAAGACGATCCGCCCGTCGGTTATCTGGTGCAGCGACAGCCGCTGCTCTCGAACATAGATTTTTCCGATGCCATCGCCAGCGTCGACAATCAAAAGGGCGAGGGCGCCGTCTCGGTCAAGTTGACCCCGGAGGCAACACATCGTTTCGCGCAGGCAACCGCCAGCAACCTCGGCAGGATCATCGTCGTCGTGCTTGACGATCAGGTCATCTCCGCAGCGTCTCTGAAGACGGTCATCGCAACGGGCGAGATCGACGTTCCCGGAGATTTCACCGCCCAGGGGGCACAGGATCTCGCCGTCATGGTCAAGAGTGGGCCGCTGCCCGCGACGCTGACGACGGTCGAGGAGCGCACCATTCAGCCGGGTCTAGGCGGCGAGACGGCGCGTTATGGCCTGATTGCCTGCATTGCCGCCGCGGTCTTCGTCGCCGCCTTGATGATCGGTTTCTATCGCTTGCTCGGCATCATCGCGACCATTTCGCTCGTCATCAACATGGTCATGGTCGCAGCGCTGATGGGGCTGCTCGGCATTACCCTGACTTTGCCCGGCGTCGCCGCCATCGTCCTCATCATCGGGATCGGCCTGGACGCGCTGGTGCTGATCTACGAGCGCGTGCGTGAGGAGGAAAAGAAGACCCATCTTCTTGTCGATGCGCTGCGTCATGGTTTCAACCGGGCGGCGGCGACCGTTGCGGATGCCAATCTGACCGTTCTCATCGTTGCGGCCATTCTTTTCTACGCCAGCACCGGTGCTGTACGCGGCTTTGCCGCTACTCTCATGGTCGGCGTTATCTCGACCTTCTTCACCTCCTGTTTCGTGACGCGATCACTGGTCAATATGTGGATTTCGCGCCGCAAGCCCCGCACTTTGCTTGTCGGCGTGCGCAGCGGCATTTTCGACAATGCCAATATCCGCTTCATGGGCATCCGCCGTTATACATTCACGGTCTCGGCCGCCCTGTCCGTCATCACGCTCATTGCCTTTGCGACAGTCGGAATGCATCTCGGCATCGATTTTGCCGGCGGATCGATCATCGAGGTCCGCGCTAAGCAGGGCGTAGCCGATCCTGTCGACATTCAAACGCGTCTTGATGCCGTCATTCCGGGCGACGTGCGTGTCGAACGGCTTGCCGATCGTCTTGGTGCGGTGGTTCGCGTCCATGCGCAGGAGGGCGGTGAAAACGCTGAACAATCCGCCGTCTCGCTCGTTCAGGACGAACTGGGCAAGGATTACAATTTCTCCCGCGTCGAAGTGGTCGGTCCGTCCGTGTCGGGCGAAATCACCACGACAGCCTCCCTTGCCGTCCTGGCGGCGCTGGCAGCAATCCTCATCTACATATGGCTGCGGTTCGAATGGCAGTTTGCCGTCGGCGCGATCATCGCGACGCTGCACGATGTCATCCTGACGCTCGGCCTCTTCGTGCTATCAGGCATGGAATTCAATATGACAGGCATCGCCGCGATCCTGACCATTGTCGGCTACTCGCTGAACGATACGGTTGTTGTCTATGACCGCATGCGCGAGAATCTCAAGCGCTACTCGCAGATGCCGCTGCCGATCCTGATCGACGCCTCCATCAATCAGACACTATCTCGTACCATCCTGACGTCCGCGACGACGCTTCTGGCGCTGCTCGCACTCTACATCTTCGGCGGCGAGGTGATCCGTGCCTTCACCTTCGTTCTGCTTTTCGGCGTCGCTGTCGGTACTTTTTCGTCGATTTATATTGCGGCGCCCGTGTTGATCCTGTTCAAGCTGCGTCCGGACAAGTTCCAGACCGGCGGCGAAAGCAATGGACCCGCGGCCGGCAATATCCAGTCAGGCAAACCAGCGGTGTGATATAGTGGCAAAAGGAATAGAAATTCGAAACGCGCATTTCCCGGGGCGCGCACCGATCGACGCTTACGGCAATGGCGGCTTCCGCTTCGCCGATATGTCGCATCGCGGCTCTCTGCTCTGCCTGCCTTCCGGAATCTACGGCTGGGACATGTTGCAGGGCGATGCGCTGACGCCGGATCGCTTCCAGAAGGTTCTTGATGAGGCCGCAGAGATCGAAGTGCTGCTCGTCGGCACCGGGACGGAGCTGCGTCCGCTGCCGGCCGAGCTCAAGGCTGCCTTGCGCGCCAAGCAGATTTCCTCCGACCCGATGAGCACCGGGGCCGCCGTACGCACCTTCAACATCATGCTCTCCGAATCGCGTGCCGTGGCTGCGGCGTTGATCGCTGTCTGACCTTCGGATCCAAGAGTATGACGACATCAGCTGCGCCCCGTAGCAACCGGGACATCTGCCTCGCCACGCTTCGCGACACCGATCGCGACCGCTATCTCGCCTGCCTGTTGGCGCCAGAGGAGAAGCGTCCGGCGCTGGCTGCGCTCTATGCCTTTAACGCCGAACTGGCCCGTATTCGCGATCTTGTCCATGAGCCGCTGCCCGGCGAAGTGCGGATGCAGTACTGGCGCGATCTCCTCGAAGGACAATCTCACGGATCGAGCGAAGCCAATCCGCTGGCCTCCGAACTTCTGACCGCAATCGAAGAATACCGTTTGCCGCGTCAGACGCTGATCGACATGATCGATGCCCGCATCTTCGATCTCTACGATGATCCGATGGAGAGCCGCAGCAGCCTGGAAGGCTATGCCGGAGAGACTGCGTCGGCCCTCATCCAGCTTGCAAGCCTGGTCTTGTCCGCCGACGAGTCGAAGCGCTCCGCTGATGCCGCCGGTCATGCCGGCGTCGCGCAGGCAATCGCCGGCCTGCTGCTCCTGATGCCGCTAAATCGCCACCGTGGCCAGCTCTACCTTCCACTCGAGATCTTGTCGGCAACCGGGCTCGATCGCGACAGCTTTCTCGCCGGCGAGGACAAGCCGCGCATTTCGGCGGCGGTCGAAGCCTTTGCTGGTCTTGGTCGTGAGCATCTCGCCAAGGCGAGGGCAGCGGGCACCATACCGCCGGCCATATTCCCTGCCTTTCTGCCCGTCACTCTGGCCGAACCTGTCTTGAAGAAGGCGCAGAAGCTCGGCGCCGGCATCTTCGATCAATCCCTGGGGCTGCCGCAATGGCGCCGGCAATTGCGCATGGCGATAGCGTCGATCACAAAGAAACTCTAAAATACACCAAGCTCGCACAAGTCTCGCCGTCTATGGAGATGGCGGGCACTTGATTTGCATTTCAGGGGGATCTGCTGTGGGTATTGTTGTCTGGTGCATACTGTTTGCGATCGTCATCTTCGTTGCTTACTACGCGACACGGATGGCATCGCGGAACAAGGAAGACGGCCTGCACGATACCGGCCTTGCGATTCTGGAATTCGGCCGCGCTTTTCCGACCGAGGCGATCCGGCAGCTGCAGACCACGGCGGACGGGCAGGCGGTGTTCGTGCGCCTGCATGACGACAAGGCCGGGTTCATGCGCAATGTGCGCAATCACTTCAGCGTCCACCTGATCGAGCCCGGCCGGGCGCGTGCCAAGATCTCGGGAACCGGTCGCGGCCTGACGGTCGATTTTCTCGATGTGCCGCATCACAACGGCACCTTCGAGTTCAAGACGCCGGCGGAAGCTGCGGAAGTCTCGCTCTGGCTGCTGGGCAATTATGTTGCCGGCGAGGACGCGAAGCTCGAGCACCACGCGCCGCCGGCAACCACCTGAAATCCGAAGGTCTTATAGTCAGGCGCTTTCCGCGAACACTGGCGCCTGCACGCCGAGCCACTTGGCACAATCGGCAAGCGCACGCTTGGCGATGAGTTGGCGCTTCATGATCGTCTTGTCCTTGCCGCGAAAGCGCTTTACGCCCTCCGGCTTGACGATCGAGCCAGGTTCCAGCTCCGGGAACAGCCCGAAATTGATGTTCATCGGCTGGAAGGAGCGCTTGCCCGGCTCTTCGTCCGATACGATGTGGCCGCCGGTGATGTGGTTCAGCAATGAGCCGAGTGCTGTCGTGGACGGCGGCAGCGAGGGTGCTTCGCCCTTACGCTCGGCAGCGGCGAAACGGCCGGCGAGCAGCCCGATGCTGGCGCTCTCGACATAGCCCTCGCAGCCGGTGATTTGCCCGGCAAAACGCAGGCCCGGCCGGGATTTCAGGGCCAGCGAGCGGTCAAGCAGGGTCGGGGAGTTGATGTAGGTATTGCGATGCAGACCGCCGAGGCGTGCGAATTCCGCATTCTCGAGGCCGGGAATGAGCCGGAAGATTTCCGCCTGCGCGCCATACTTCAGTTTCGTCTGGAAGCCGACCATGTTGTAGAGCGTGCCGAGCGCATTGTCCTGGCGCAGCTGCACCACCGCATAGGCCTTCACTGTGGGGTTGTGGGCATTGGTCAGCCCCATCGGCTTCATCGGCCCGTGGCGCAGCGTCTCGCGCCCGCGCTCCGCCATGACTTCGATCGGCAGGCAGCCGTCGAAATAGGGCGTGCCTTCCCATTCCTTGAAGCCGACGGCGTCGCCGGCGATCAGCGCATCGACGAAGGCGTTATACTGCGCTTGGTCCATCGGGCAGTTGATATAGTCCTTGCCGGTGCCGCCGGGGCCGACCTTGTCGTAGCGGGACTGATACCAGCAGATATCCATGTTGATGCTCTCGCGATAGACGATCGGCGCGATGGCGTCGAAGAAGGCGAGCGCATCTGCACCGGTTTCAGCCTGGATGGCGCTGGCAAGCCCAGGTGCCGTCAGCGGGCCGGTCGAGATGATCGCCTGGTCCCATTGCGTGGGCGGTAGGCCCTGGATTTCCTCACGAACGACTGTGATCAGCGGGTGGCCATATACCGCCTGCGTCACGGCAGCCGAAAAGCCATCGCGGTCGACGGCGAGCGCACCGCCGGCTGGCACCTGATGCTTGTCCGCGCATGCCATGATCAGCGAGCCCGCCATGCGCATCTCGGCGTGGATGACGCCAACGGCATTGCTGGTCGCATCGTCGGATCGGAAGGAGTTGGAGCACACGAGTTCGGCAAGATCGTCCGTCTTGTGTGCTTCCGTACCGCGCACGCCGCGCATCTCATGCAGGATGACGGGCACGCCGGTATTGGCGATTTGCCATGCGGCTTCCGAGCCGGCGAGGCCGCCGCCGATGATGTGAATGGGAGAATGGGAAGTGATCTGTGTCATGCGCGCGTCATTATCACGGGCAGGCCGGCGATCCAATGCTTTGCTAAGGCATGTCGCGCAAAAGTGGCCGCACTTTCCGGCCCCGACGCCGTTTAATCGCCGGAATCAAAAACGGCGCCGAAAGGCGCCGTCTTGAGGCAGTCTGCTCAGTCCGTTCCTATTAACGGAAAGAACGGGCAGCGATGTTGCGGATTTCGTAGCGGCTGACGCCGATATCCGAAAGGGTCTGGCTGGAGAGGTTGCCAAGTTCGTTCAGAGTGCGGCGGTAGCTGATCCAGTTCTTTGCAATGCGAAGCGGGTTCATGATCTTGTCCTTGGTATCTTGTTTGCGGGCGGTACGATTACCGCCTCAGCGCTTGCACTCTATATAGGCGCGAGGACGTGATTTGTGCAGTGCAAAGAAAAGGCGTCTGCTATGCATTTGTGCAATATGACGCCCAAAAAGCCGCCAATGCTCAAAATTTGTGTGCTTTGCAGATAGGGAATAGCTCGCAGCAGAATTGGTCATGCTGCGCTTGCTCAGTCGATAGGCAAAAAAGAACGCCCGCCGCGGAGGTCCGCAACGGGCGTTGAGAAGGCTTTCGCTGAAAGGCGAAGCCTATCCGGCGATTAACGGCCGGTGGCTTCGCGAGCAACGCGATGGATGTCGGCGCGGTCGATGCCGAGGTCGTGCAGTTCACGCGAGCTCATACGGCCGAGTTCGTTAACGGTCTGACGATACTTGCGCCAGTTGTTGAAGGAGCGGGTCAGGTTCATTGTAGTCCCTTTCGAGGATCTCAGGATCGAGCAGTTCCAGGATTGGTTCCGCCGTCGATCTAATGGATTTAAATATATGCTGCGCCGCGAAAACTAAAAGAGCGAAAGCTTCATGCCACCTATGCATTAGATGCAAGTCTTCGGGGCAATCTGCCCAAGATGGTGGCTGCTTTATGTGCATATCACGGCCAAACGAAGATTGCTGCTGGCGAGTCATTTCAAGCCCGTGCCCAGCATTCCCAAGCATTTGCAGAGTGCTGCCCGCTTTTGGCCATCATTTCGCCAGCCTTGCTGTTTTGGGGAGATCGATTGGCGGAAAGGCCGCTTTCGGCGGGCGCAAAGTCGGCTTGGCCGCATGCCTTGACGTCGAGAGCCATTCTTAGGGCTTCGCCCGCTTCCGAGGAGTATAAACCGATTTAGGTGGACAAAAAATAACGCCCACCGCGGGAGGAGGATGCGGTGGGCGTCATTTATGGTGATTGACGACTTGGGAGGAGGAGTGTCGTCAATCGATCGGAGCGCATTGGGAGGAGGAGTATGCGGCTCCGAATATGGTGTCGGGATATTCATCCCCAGGCTTTGTCCGATCTGCACCGGTCCGGCACGCCACTGCCATCTTTCTTGTCCTATAAATAGTATGACTTTTCGAATTTGTGCAGCGCAATAATTTCATAGGAGGCATGAGCTGCGCGCATATCTTTTGCCGGTATCTCTTTACCGGTCCAGAGCATACTCTATGATCGCTTAATTCCGTATTAATATGACACATATTCCTGTGAGCCGAAGCTTCCGCCCGAAGCACCCGGCTCGCATCGATTGTGTGGCGATTTGTGCTAACTCTGTCGCAAGCAGAATCGCAGTGAGGGGAGCCGGGCATGTACAGAGGCAGGCTGGAGCGGGATCTGAAAATTTGGACCGACAAAGGGCTGGTCGACGCTGGAACGGCGAAAGCCATACTGAGCGAATATGACGGTCGCCAGGCAAGTTTCAGTGCCGGCCGGGTATTGACCATTATTGCGGCCGTGCTTCTCGGTCTCGCCATATTGCTTTTCATTTCCGCAAACTGGGAGGCTCTTCCGAGAATTGCCCGTCTGCTGGGGCTGGTGGCGATGATCTGGGGCTTCTATCTCGCAGCCGCATATCTGCTGGTGCGTGGGCGTTCCATCCTCGCCGCCGGCCTTTTGATCCTCGGCACCTTGAGTTTTGGCGGCGCCATGGCGCTGGTCGGCCAAATGTACAATCTGTCCGGCGACGAGCTCAGAATGATGATCGTCTGGTTCATTGCCGCCTGTATTGTCGCGGCGTCGTTTCGCTCCTCGGCGCAGGTCGGGCTCGCCGGCTTTCTCGCCTGGGCATTTTGCGGCGTCTATCTCTGGGGGCATTTCGACGAATGGTATGGATTGATGCCCTGGATGCCGCCTTTGATGGCCGTGGTCCTGATTGTGCTGGTTCGCTATGCCGACGCGCCGGCCGCCCGGCATCTGGCCTACCTCATGCTCGTCGGCTGGCTGACATGGCTGTTTGGCCGCCACGAGGGGCTAAATACCGCGATTCTGTTTGCCGCTCTCGGCATGGCGGCTTTCCTCGCCGTCAGCATTCCCGCGTCGCCGCTGATGCCCTTTGCGCGTACAGCCGGCGCCGCGCCGGCTTTCTATGCCTTTCTCGTCGCATCGATCGGCTTCTTTCTGATCCACGCCGAAATCAGCAAAGGCTCGTTTGAGAACAATGTCTGGGTCGAAGACAAATTGCCGCTTATCATCGTGGCGGCAGCGACACTGGCGAGCTCGGTGATCGCCATCACGCTCAGTGGCCGCGACAATGGCGCGGTGCGCTATCTCGCCTATTTTGTCTTTTCCTGCGAGATTCTCTACCTCGCCAGCGAGACGATCGGTTCGATCATCGGCACGGCGGGGTTCTTCCTCGTTGCCGGCCTGCTTGTGGCGATTGCCGCCTGGCTGGTCATTCAGCTGGAACGGCGTTTTTCCGATAATCGCGGGCAGGGGAAGCGGGCATGACTGATTTGGCTGACAGGAGCATGGTTGCAAACGGGAATGCTCGCAGGGTCTGGATTGCCGCTATCGTCGTTGCCGCTCTGCAAACCGCTGTGCTCGGCTATATGGTCGGCGAGCGGGCCTGGGGCCTGCGCAGCGGCGTTGAGATTCTCCTGAAGACGGCGCCGGTCGATCCACGCGATCTTCTGCGCGGCGACTACGTGACCTTGAACTACGACATCTCGCGGGTTCCGTTCTCGACGATGGTCGAGGGACCACCGAAAATGAGCCGAAGTGCCGCAATCCTGTCTGTTCGCCTGAAGAAGCAGGATGATGGTTATTGGGGCATCGTCGAATCATCCTTCGGCAAGCTCGATGCGAAACCCGATACGGTCGTGCTCAAGAGTCTGCCTGTCGACTATGTTTTCTATGGCGATGCCACCGATCCGTCCCAGGCGATCGTCGGCGTCACCTATGGCATCGAGCGCTATTATGTGCCGGAGGGGCAGGGGCACGATATCGAGAGCGCCCGCAACGACAATCGCGTCGCCATTGCGGCGCGGGTGTCTTCCGATGGTGCTGCCCATATCAGAAGCCTGCTTCTCGATGGCAAATCCGTCTACGAAGAGCCGCTCTACTGACGGTATCTGCGTGAAGAGCTCCGATAAGCTTTAAGCGTCGTCGCGGAACCGTCATTTTTCCTTTGCGTGGTTTAAAACGGGTGATATAGAGACGCCGCGCTCCGGAAGGCCCCATGGGCAGGCATTCGCCATGCGGTTTTGGGAACGCGGGTATGGTGAAATTGGTAGACACGCCAGATTTAGGTTCTGGTGCCGCAAGGCGTGGGAGTTCAAGTCTCTCTACCCGCACCAACACTGTCTTGTGGACGGGGGGAGGCTGAAGAAGTCTGTCTTCCGATATGCCGCAGGACGCGCATCTTGCCCAAAGCATCCCGCTTTCGATGAGGAAAGTGGATAAGATGTTTTGGCTCGTGACGGGATAGAGCTGCCTTTTGCGCGTTCGTTCGAATGCGCGGCGCTCTTGCAAGGTGAAAGAGAATTGCATCCAAGCCACGCTCGGGATTTTCCGGCGTCGTGCTCATCGAAACGAACGGCTGTCTGGGCACGGCCGCCATGAATGAAGGTAGGACAATGCAGGTTATCGAAACGCTCGCTGAAGGGCTGAAGCGCGAAATCAAGGTGGTCATCCCGGCCAAAGACATGGAAGTGCGCATGAACGAGCGCCTGGCCGAGGTCAAGGACAAGGTCCGCATCAACGGCTTCCGCCCGGGCAAGGTTCCGGTCTCGCACCTGAAGAAGGTCTACGGCAAGTCGATCATGGCCGATCTGGTCAACGAAATCGTTCGCGACCAGCCGCCGGCGATCCTGACCGAGCGCGGCGAAAAGTCGGCTACCCAGCCGGAAATCGCCATGACGGAAGACCAGGATGAGGCAGAAAAGATCCTCTCCGCCCAGGCCGACTTCGAATTCACGCTGTCTTACGAAGTCATCCCGGCGATCGAACTGAAGCCGGTAGGCGGCATCAAGGTCACCCGCGAAGTCGCTGAAATCGGCGAAGACGAAGTCACCGAGCAGATCCTCAAGATCGCTGAAAGCGCTCGTAGCTACGAAGCCAAGAAGGGCAAGGCTGCCAACGGCGACCGCGTCACCATCGACTACCTCGGCAAGGTCGACGGCGTTGCCTTCGACGGCGGCAAGGACGAAGATTCGCAGCTCGTTCTCGGCTCCAACCGTTTCATCCCGGGCTTCGAAGAGCAGCTCGTCGGTGTCAAGGCTGGCGATGAGAAGGTCATCACCGTAACCTTCCCGGCCGACTATCCGGCCAAGAACCTCGCTGGCAAGGAAGCCACCTTCGACATCAACGTCAAGGAAGTTGCAGCACCCGGCGAAGTCGAAATCAACGACGAACTCGCTTCCAAGCTCGGCCTCGAATCTGCCGATCGCCTGAAGGAGATCGTTCGCGGCCAGATCGAAAGCCAGTATGGCTCGGTCACCCGCCAGAAGGTCAAGCGTCAGATCCTCGACCAGCTCGACGAAATGTACCAGTTCGACACCCCGCAGAAGCTTGTCGACGCTGAATTCGCCAGCATCTGGCGTCAGATCGAGACCGATCTCAGCGAATCCGGCAAGACCTTCGAAGACGAAGACACCACCGAAGAGAAGGCTCGCGAAGAATACCGCAAGCTTGCTGAGCGTCGCGTTCGCCTCGGCCTCGTTCTCTCCGAAATCGGCGAAAAGGCCGGCGTCGAAGTCAGCGAAGATGAACTGCAGCGCGCGCTTTATGCCCAGCTCCAGCAGTTCCCGGGCCAGGAAAAGGAAATCCTGGAATTCTTCCGCAACACGCCCGGCGCTTCCGCCAACCTGCGTGCGCCGATCTTCGAAGAAAAGGTCATCGATCACCTGCTGACCGAAGTGAACGTCACAGACAAGACCGTTTCCAAGGAAGCGCTGCTGGCCGACGACGAAGAAGAAGACAAGCCGGCTGCCAAGAAGGCCGCTCCGAAGAAGAAGGCTGCCGCCAAGGCTGAAGCAACCGAAGCCGCCGCCGAAGGCGAAGAAGCTGCCGCTCCGAAGAAGAAGGCCGCTCCGAAGAAGAAGGCTGCTGAAGACAGCGCCGAATAATCGGTTTTCTTCCGGACTGAAATTAAGCCCCGCCGAAACGGCGGGGCTTTTTTGTTTTCACGCATGATTGCCTCCCTCTCTCCGCAGGCGGGGAAAGGGCTGGGGTGAGGGGCCACGCTTATTGGCTCATACGCTATTCCTTACCGAGTGCGCGGCGGATGGCGATCTCGACCGGGCTATAGGCGCCATCAGGTCGTTCCAATCGACAAGGCTCGGCGAGCCCGATCGAAGGCTGCGCCATGAAGCGCGGCCTGGTGCCTCGATGCTTCTGGGCGGCATGAACAAGGAAGGGATGGCAGATGTAGACCGTGCCCGCTTTTCCCGTCGCCAGTGCCTGCGGGCGGTCGGCTCCCATGTGCTCGAGCATCATATGAGAACGACCTTGCTCTCCCGCCGGCTCGAGGTAGCGTGCCATCTCCATATGGGAACCGACGCGGATGCGGGTCGGCGCATCGTCTTCACTGATATCTGAAAACAGGAACAGCGTAAGCAGCGCACGCCCTCGCGAAGTGACATTCACACGCCAGGCGGAGAAGTCGCTTTGCTCATTCGGATCACAGTCGTCACCGGGAAAGCTAAGATCGACATGCCAGCCGGCGTCACCGGGATCGTCGGGGTGTGGAAAGCGCACCGGGAAGGTGCCGAGACCGTCCCGCGGCAGCCATCGCCCAGGTCCGACTAGCTGGTCGAAGGCAGCGTGTAGTACGGGCATGTTGGCGATGGTGCGGAATGGCTCGCCGCCATAGCCCGGCAACCGGACGACAGGAAATCTCCAACTCGCCGGATCGTGTTCACTGCAGGGGATATCGCGCCACATGATGGCACGAGCTTCGGCAGCTTGTTCCTCAGAAAACGCATCATCGATGCGTACAAAACCATGTTCGATGAAATCGTTCAGCTGTGCGCGGGAAAGCGCGGCCGGGTACTGGTCCTTGGATGGCATGAAATCTCTCTCAATCATCGCGTCGTATCTCGCCCTTCTTATTGGGGAATACGACTGTTTCAGCATAGACCGGCCGGCGGCGTCCTAGCCGCTGAGGCGGTCTCGTCTTCATTTGGCTGAAAGCCACCGGATCAGCGGCTTATGAAGAAGACCGAAGCGATGTTGAAAATGCTCATCATGCCGACAGAGTAATGAGCCCTACCTGCATGGTCAATATTGTCTCGTCTGGAGTTCCGGCTTGATATCGCCCATGCGGTTCCAGACACTGTCTTCAGTGCTAAAAAGCCATCCGGTTGCAATGGCCGTTTCTTTCCAGTGTGAGAAGCTCTATCTGGAAACGTGGCACGATAGGATGGGATGGAGGCCGAGCTTGATTGAAGCTGCAATGTTTGACCTTGATGAAACTCTTATCGACCGTCGCGCCGCCTTGATGGCATTTCTACCAGATCAGTTCAGGCGACTGGAAGATCAACTAAAGGGCGTAGCGCTTCAGACTTTTCAGGCAACCTTCTTTGCTCTGGAGAAGGAAGGTTTCCTCGACAAACAAAAACTTTACCCGCGATTGGCGGCGACCTTAGGCATGAGCAATGAGTCCGGAGCTCTTTTGCTTTCCGATTTTCAAATGCGATATCCATCTTTCGCCAGACCGTCGATTGGCGCTCTTGAGATGCTGATTGCGCTGCGGGCACATGGTTTGAAGACAGCCATCATCAGCAATGGCCACACCGATGTTCAGTCCGCAAAAATTGATATCACTGGTCTTAGGGATGCCGTCGATCTTGTTGTCATTTCGGAAGATGTCGGCTTACGCAAGCCAGACCCTGGCATTTTCCAGCTCGCCGCCGAACGTCTGGGCGTAGTGCCGGCGTGCTGCATCTTTGTCGGCGACAACCCGGAGGCCGATGTCAGGGGCGCGGAAGCCGCTGGAATGAAGGGCATATTTTATGGTGCCGGTACGTCTTGGCCGGACATGCTGCCATCGCCGAAGTACCGCATCGATACATTCGTCGAAATCTTACCCCTGATCGAAGCCTTAGCATGAAGCTCAACGCTGTCACCTGGCGTGAGCTTCATGGTGCCTAGAGCTCCGACTTGATGTCGCCCATACGATTCCAGGCATCGAGGCCCGCAATCTTGTAGGCTTCGGCGAGTGTCGGATAGTTGAAGGTGTTTTCGACGAAATATTCGACAGTGCCCTTGAGGTTCAGCACGGCCTGACCGATGTGCACGAGCTCGGTCGCACCTTCACCGACGATGTGGACGCCGAGGAGGCGGCGGGTCTTCAGCGAGAAGATCATTTTCAACAGGCCCGTGTCGAGGCCCATGATGTGGCCGCGCGAGGTCTCGCGGAAGCGGGCAATGCCGCATTCATAAGGGATATGCCTTTCCTTGACTTCTTCCTCGGAAAGGCCGCAGGTCGAAATTTCCGGCACGGCGTAGATGCCATAGGGGAAGTATTTCGGCGGCTCCTTGGCGATCGCGCCGACAGCGACGCGGGCGGCGATGCGGCCCTGTTCCATCGAGGTGGAAGCAAGGCTCGGGAAGCCGACGACATCGCCTGCCGCAAAGATATGCGGGACCTTGGTGGCGAAGGTTTCCGGATTGACGCTCAAGCGGCCGCGGGCGTCGGCCTCAAGGCCGGCGGCGGGGAGATTAAGTGTATCGGTCGCACCCATGCGGCCGGCGGCGAAGAGAACCATGTCGGTGGTCAGGCGGCGGCCGTTGTCGAGCGTCAGTTCCACCTTGCCATTCGGCAGGCGCTCCACCTTCTCAGCCTTCTGGCCGAGCAGCAGCTTCATGTTGCGATCGCGCAGCTGATAGGTGAAGTCTTCGACGATCTCCTTGTCGATAAAATCAAGCATGGTCGACTTCGGATCGATCAGCGTCACTTGCGTGTCAAGCGCGCTGAAGATGGTCGCATATTCGATGCCGATGACGCCGGCGCCGATGACAACCATCGACCGGGGCAATTCCTCGATATCAAGCAGCTCGTCGCTGTCGAGAACCGTCTTGCCATCGAAGGGCATATAATCCGGACGAAACGGCTTGGTGCCCACGGCAAGCAGAATGCTTGCCGCGGTGACCGTGACGACTTCGCCATCATCCTTGACGACCTGCATGGTCTGCGGATCGACGAAGCTTGCCTTGCCGCGAATATGTTGAACGCGATTGCGCGCGAACTGGTGTTCCAGCACCTCGACTTCATGGTCGAGCGTGATCAGCAGACGACGCCGCAGATCTTCCGCGCTGATCTCCTGCTTGACGCGGTAGGCGCGACCGTAGAAGCCGCGCTCGCGCCAGCCGGAGAGGTTGAGCGCGGTTTCGCGCAGCGTCTTGGAGGGAATGGTGCCGGTGTGGACAGAAACGCCGCCAACGCGCTTGCCTTGCTCGATCACGAGCACCCTCTTGCCGAGTTTGGCGGCTTGGATAGCGCCCCTGCGGCCGGCAGGGCCGCTACCCACGACTAGAAGATCGAATTGGTCCATCGGGAAGCCTCGGCTGACTGGAATAGGGAATCAATGTCGCAATGCAACATGCTCCGTCAACCGGTAGCTGCTCAATGTTACAGATTATCTAACAGGAAACGTCTGAGATCAGGAGCCAGATATCAGGAGGCAGAGAAGCCGAGCCAGGGTTCCAGCTTCTCGAATGTCCGGTTCATGGCGTAGGCGCGCGTGAAGGAGAATGGCAGATGACCGTAGATGATCGACATCTGGCCTTCTGCGGTAGCCTCATTGGTCTTGGCAATGGCAGCAAGGTAAAGCGCCGAGGCAAGGCCGGTTCTGTCGGCGCCGGCCTGGCAATGAATGAGAATCGGCTTCGGCGCATCGCGCATGATTTCGACAAGCTGCGCGGCCTGCGCCTGTGTCAGCTCTCGGCCGGAAGACATGTGGAAATCGATATGGTTGATGTTGAGCTCTTTCGCCTCGGCAACTTCCTTATCGTACCAATGGTGCCCACTATTGTCGCCACGCAGGTTGATAATGGTCTTGATGCCGTATTGCTTCTGGAACTCGGCGATGTTGGTGGCCGACGGCTGCGAGGAGCGGTACAGTTCGCCGACGATGACCGGATGGAAGTTTGTCGTCCAGAGCATGTGGGCATAGAAGCCGCCGGCGACCACCAGAAAAGCGCCCGCCGTAACAAGCGCGCCGCGACCGATACGAAGGAGGCGATTGGCAAGCACGGGCGACATCTTCGGCATTCGATCTCCAGATGGCCACGCATGCAGGCGAATAGGCCAAATCAAACAACAGCTTCCGCCAGCGAACCTGCTGGCAGGATGTGGCGATCCTTCTGCCAGATCATCCTGACGCCGAGCTGAAAAATGAAAGGAGTGATCGCGATGACGATTTCGGGATATTTCGCCAAGATCGCAAGAACCAGAATCTAAAAATAATTAAATAAAATCAAAAATATATATTATAAAATTGAAGTATTTGATTATCGCGCGTGCGACAATTTCAAATCAGCCGCAACGCGCGGAAGCTGACATGGCCGTTTTTCCCAATGATAACATGATCGTGAACGGTGATGCCCAAAGGCTTGGCGGTGTCGATGATTGTCTTGGTCATCTCGATATCCGCGCGGGACGGAGTTGGGTCTCCCGATGGATGGTTGTGCACCAGGCCTCTTCTCTTGGCAAGTTATTGATAAATCTAAGGAAAATATAGCCTATGCCCGACGTTGGGGGCTGAGACTGGGACATGCTGCCAGTGTCCGATCGTGATCGTCACGCTTCATCACCATTCGTCATGGTGACAGCCTTTGACGCACGGCACTGCACCTTATTTCTTTCGTCCCACGAATCAAGTTCACCGACCGGATAAAGAACCGCTTTGCCGATTTTCACGAACGAGGGACCCACTCGCATCACCCGCCAGTTTCGAAGTGTGCCGACAGAAACGCCACCACGATAGCGTTCGGACACTTCTTCGGGCGTGAGGAATTTACTTTCAGTCATAGCTGTCTCCCGCGTGGCAACGTAATCGGCCTCGTCGCCGATCAAATTTGGATGTTGGATGCGGAACGGCGTGTATATGCCGCTCAACGACGCCTTGGACAGAGATTGGCGGCCATTGCCCGCTGCCTCATGCCTGTGCACGGACATTCATGCAGAACTTGCGAGCTCTTTAGAAGGCCCATCCGCTTGGCGTAGGGAAAACGGATATCCGCGGCGGCATATCGGCGGGTTTGTTTGGTACAAATAGCGGCGACCAACCCGCATCCAATTGCACGATTGTAGAATCCTATTCTCCTTGCTGCGGAAAACAAATCGCTGCTGTCGGTAAGGTTTCTACATTAATATCACCCGTGAAAGGTGAATTGTCGATCTCCGAGCTGTCGCGCGCATGTCCAGCGGCTCCTGCACGCACGAGGTGGACCTGGCCCGCCAACGGAGATCATGGATGCGATGCGCGTACAATTGATGGTTCGAGCTCTGCTTGCGGTTGGTGATACCCAAAACGGCCAAGAGTCGCGGTATTCTCCGCCCGTTGCTGACCCTGCACGGAAGCCCTTTTTCGACTGGAGTTACCGCCGCCTCGGAAATTGCGCTTCTCTCCGAATCTGAGAGGGCGACGAGCGCATGAAGAAAGCTCGCTCAGTATTCCGCTTCCTGATGAATGCCGCTGATCGCGGAGAGAGCACGGCCCTAGTTACCATTACCGGCGTCGAGGGCGCTTCGTCCCGAACTGCCGGAACACACATGGCGGTAAGTGAGACTGGTGCCTGGTGGGGTTCGCTCTCTGGCGGGTGTGTTGAGGCGGCAGTAGTGGGAGAAGCGAAGCGCATCATTGCAAGCGGCCGTGCCGAACTCATTCGTTTCGGCGCTGGCTCGCGCTACATTGACATACGGCTTCCATGTGGCGGCGGCTTGGACCTGCTCTTCGTGCCCAACCCCGCGCTAGACGCGCTTGGTGTAGCCCATGACCTACTTGCGGCGCGTCACTCCGTGTCGTTGCTGCTAACGCAAGAAGGTGAAATGTCAGCCGTCCTCAGTGCGTCCGAAGATCGAACAGGTTGGAGAGACCAAGGATATCTGGTTCGCCATGATCCTGATCTTAGATTGCAAATCGTTGGCCATGGGGAGGAGACAATTTCTCTTGCCGCTCTGGCGGGCACATTCGGCGCCGACGTAGCGGTGCTGACGCCTGACGCGCGCGTGGCAGACGAAGTTATGCGCAGAGGCCTGTGGGCTCGCCAGCTGCAGGGGCCGAGGCGGACGCCTGATTTTATGGCCGACCGGCACACCGCCGCCGTCCTGCTTTTCCACGACCATGATTGGGAACCGGAGCTTCTCGGCCAGGCGCTGGAGAGCGATGCTTTCTTTGTTGGGGCGATGGGCAGCAAGCGGACACACGAAAAGCGCGTCGAGATTCTTCGCGCGAGCGGCGTCTCTGCGAGCAATATTTCTCGGCTTGTCGCTCCGCTGGGATTGATCCCTTCGACTCGTGATCCAGATTCCCTGGCAGTTTCGATCCTCAGCCAGATCGTTGGTCATAGCCAGTTGGCCGGTCGAGCGAAAACGCCGCTGCGTTAGGCAGCGGCTACCACCCATGCTTGAACTCGACACCAACATAGTTCGCGTCGTGAGCGCCCGCATTTCGCAAGGCGTCGCCGATCGCAAAATGTACGGCCTCGACTGCCACGGTCGTCGCGCGATCTACCGTCCAGTCGAGTCGTATCTGGCCGTAACTTCCTGTGTACGCTCCAGGACGCCCAGCCGTGTTCGGCACGGGCACGACCGGATAGGTGTAGATTGCGTCGGCCGTGTTCTCACGCCATTGGGCCGCGGCAGCCAACATCACCTTCAACGATGAGGTGGGATAGAGCGTGAGTGAAGGCTTCACGTGGACGAGGTTCGAGTAACCTGTGTATCCAGCGAGCATGAGATAGGCGCCGTTAGGAAATAGAGGATTGAAAGTGCCGAAGTCCTCTCCAGCCGACTTGCTGTCGCCCGATGCAGCGTCGATTTGGATCCCCAATCTGGGTGTCCAAAACATATCGGCAATTGTGTAGCCTGCGATTGCTCCAAACGCCCAGGCCTCGATATTGCGAGAGCCGATGCGACCCGTTTGGTTCATCGCCTCCAAGTCCCAGTCGATGTGATTGGCCTGGCCGCCGACGTGGACATCGAAAATATCTCGGCGCTCATCACCGACCGCGTTTGGGAAACGGCCATCCGCTTGCGTAAATTTCGCGTAGTAGGCACTGATGTTTGTGGATTCGGATAGCTTGTGCTCTACGCGCATCCCCGCGAAGGTCTGATGATTGACGCCACTATAGTCGTCGAACGCTGCGCCGTCCCGCGTTTGGACCGGGAGGCTATATAGAAGCTCATAACGCCATGGACCGGTTTCGTACTCGGCCCAGGCGGCGTCATAAGATTGGCGGACGTTCGGCCCATCTCGCACGGACACAAAGCGCTGCAGGTCGAACCCGATTTGCTGGCGCCCGAGTCGAAACCTTAGTGTTCCGTCCCCGACCGGCTCAGTAAGTGCAACGAAAGCCTGCTCAAGATCCAGACGATTTTGGTCGATGGGTAGCGGCTTGTCCTTCCACGGGGCAAAGTCGCTCTGGAGCTGAACAAAAATCTGCAACTGATCTGCGACGCGAAGGTCGGCATGAAATTCGTTGCGACTGATGACAAAATTCTGGCCGCGATTGGTGCCGACGCCGAACCCTTGCGCATTGTTGGACTCAAATCGATCCCGCGTGTTCGCGCCGAAGGAGAGATACGTCTGCGGATCGGTATCGGATAGGGGAATGTATTTGAGGTCGTCGAACGGCTGGCGCGGAACGCGCGGGTCCGCGAGCACCGACCAATCTTCCTGCCATCGGTTGAATAATATGGCCGGCAGTTGGGGTGTCGCTGGCTGGTCGCTTTGCTCTTGTGCCAGAGCGCTCTGCGGATGTGCAAACAGGCAAAGGACGGATAAGGCAAATGCGGCTTGTTTAGTGCGTGCTGCACCGAAGCTGCGCGGCGAGGCGCCTCCGCATGGCGGTGGTTTTACGTCGGTGCGTCTCAAGGATATTGCGGGTCGACGAACTCTCAAGGGCAAGGCGATCCAGCTTTGGCCCACGCCCGTGTTGCCGCAACAAATGCATCGTGACTCACCGGCGGCGTCTGGCGCTCGGTTCCGTCAGCTCGCTTGCCTGGTGACCATGCCCACAAGACGAGATGCTCCGTTGCGTTGTGCTCGATCAGTTGTTCGGCCGTGCGATGACCATTCCGGCTTTGATCATTCATCAGCATGCAAAGCTCATGGCCGGTCATGAGCACACCTGGTGCCCGCTCCCATTGCATCGACCGGGGTGCCAGATGCCATCCAGGAGCTCCAGGGACGCCAGATGCATCGGAGTTCGTATCGTGGTGGCACATCGCGCATTGCGCGCCGGGCACGCCGAACCCGTCAGGACCGCGCACGATCTCGAAGTTATGCCGGTGTCGATCATCACCCTGGCGGGGAAAATCCGTGTGCGTGTGACAGTTGGAGCAGCGCGGGCTCATCATCACGGATTCCATCACCCGCCATTGCGCCAAGCCGTCTTCCCGCTTGGTGGACGGCGGAGGTGCGGCCGCCGCCGCGATCGCCACAGCCACGGCACTGATCGCACATGCGCCGAAGATCCAGTACGCGAAGGATCGTCCGAGAGTGGTCATGACTTGCCCTTCGCTGCGAGGTTTGCCGCAGTGTGGATTGCCGGCCGGACGCGCGCGTAGGTCCCGCAGCGGCATACGTTGGTGATGCCCTGGCTGATATCCTCGTCACTGGGGTGTGGAATCTTCTGGAGAAGGGCCGCCGCCGACATGATCATCCCCGATTGGCAGTAGCCGCATTGAGGAACCTGGTGTTGGACCCACGCGACCTGCACGGGGTGGGAGCGGTCCGGCGAGAGTCCCTCGATCGTGGTGACGTGCTTGCCTTCGAGCAGCGCGGCCGGGTAGGTGCACGAGCGCACGGACTCGCCATCCACGTGAACCGTGCACGCTCCGCACGCGCCAATGCCGCAGCCGAATTTCGTGCCTGTCAGCCCGACCAACTCCCGGATGACCCAAAGCAACGGTTCGTCAGGGGGAGCATCGATATCGACGTCGTGGCCGTTTACGGTGAATTTCATGATCGGGGCCCCCGTCGTCGTTAGGCAAGTTGCAGATTGTTTCGAGACAGCGGCATTGCGCGCAAACGCTTGCCGGTGGCCGCAAAGATTGCGTTGGCGAGAGCGGGGGCTGTCACCACAGGGCTGACCTCACCCATCGCCCCTAGGGGACCGCCGCCCTCAATGAATTCGGTGATTAGCATCGGGCTTTCGCCAAGATAGGGCATGGCATAGGTGTCGAAGTTGGTTTGGCGGACTGCACCGTCCGCGAACGTCACTTCCGACTTGCACCCGGCCAGCCCAAAAATGGTGCCGCCTTCGATCTGGGCGGCGGAAATGCCGGGATCGAACACCCGACCGGGATCGACAACGGAGGTCGCGCGCTCGACCTTGACTTGGTCGCCGCGGACGTGAACCTGAAGGACCTGGGCAATGAGCGAGCCGAAGGCCAAGGCAAAAGCGATGCCGCGACCTTGACCTTTTTGGAGAGGCTTCCCCCAATTGCTGAGTTCTGCGGCGCGATCGAGGACCTTCAGCGCCTTGGCATTCGATCGCAGAAGGTGACGTCGATATGCATAGGGGTCCTGGCCCGCCACGCCGGCCAACTCGTCGATGAAGCTTTCAAGCGCGAAAATGTTCGGACCATAGCCCGTCGTCCGCATGGTCGATGTCGGAACGCCCACCTCGAGCAGATGGAAATCTACGTGGCGATGCTCGATCGCGTAGAGGCATTCCTTCATGCCCTCGATGCAAAAGGGGTCGATGCGGCTTTGCTTAACCTGATCGACGAGTGCCGGATTGACCGCGCTGATAATGGTCGGTGACACAACACGAGCAACGATAGCCTCTGGAAACCCTTCCTTATCCAGTGCTGCCGTCAATCTCACGGAGGTCGCAGGGCGGAAGGCATCCCTGTGCATGTCCTCTTCGCGGTCCCAGAGGACTTTGACCGGGGCCTTTACCGCGCGGGAAATCAGCGCCGCCTGTACGATGAAATCGGCCTGTGACCGGCGACCGAAGGCACCGCCCATATAGGGTGTTCGGTTGACTTCGACCTGCTCGCCCTTGAATCCGAGCGCAGCTTGCAGTTGGTACCATGCGAGGTTCTGACCGGCTGTCGGGGCCCAGACGACGCAATGATCGTCCGTCGTATGCGCGACAGCGTTCATTGGCTCCATGGTGGCATGAGCAAGGAACGGGTTCTCATAGTCCCGCTCGATCCGTTTCTTTGCCGCGGCAACATGCGCGGGAGCGTCGCCCTCATTTACGGGCGTCGCGAAGGGGCCGGAATTCAGCCGGTCCTTGTAAGCTTCGCTTAGGGCTTCGGTGTTGATCTTTGCAGCAGACGCGGGATTCTTGGTCGTCGTGTCGGCCTTGAGCATCGCGCTGCGTGCATGCCAGTAGGTGTCGGCGACAACGGCGAAGCCTCCGTCGATTGGAACGACCGCGACGACGCCGGGCATCCGCAGCAGCGCGTCGCGATTGTTGAGCTCGAGCTGGGATCCGAAAGCTGCGCCGGTCCGCACCGCAGCATTGAGCATGCCAGGGACCTTGAAATCGATCCCGAAGACGGCCGAGCCATCCACCTTGGATGGTACGTCGACCCGCGCCAGCGATCGGCCGACGAGCTTGAGTTCGGCATCCTCCTTGAGCTTGGGTTTTTCGGGCGGGGTAATCTTCGCGGCTGAGGCGGCCAGCTCTCCGAACGACGCGCGCCTTCCGCTCGGCATATGGATGACGAAGCTTTGCTCGGTCTTCATTTCGGATGCCGGAAGACCCCAGGTCTGGCTCGCCGCCGCGAGCAGCATTTCCCGTGCGCTTGCCCCGACGGTGCGCATGATGTCGTAGAAGGTCTGGATGCTCATGCTGTTGCCAGTGAACATCCACTTGAACAAGGGATTGGCGTAGGCGGGGTCGTAGGGTGCATTTTCCAGCCGGACGTTCGCCCAGTCCGCGCCGAGTTCATCCACGAGAGTAGCGGGCAAAGTTGTGCTGATGCCTTGCCCGATCTCGGCTTGGCTGAGGATGATGGTGACTGTGTTGTCTGATTGCACGCGAACCCATGCGTTGAGCGCGATCTCGCCTGCGGGCACTTCCTTTGTCGCGGCTCCGACCAACTGCGCGGCCCTTACAGGAGCCGAAAGGCTCAGCATGAAACCACCTGCAAGCAATGCAGTGGATTGGATCAGACGCCGCCGGTCGATTTGAATAACATCTGTGGGAGAGTTGTCGCGCATAGAGCTGAATTCCGCCGGATTTCGGCAGAAGCCATGGACACCAGGCGCGTTGCTGCACCGCCTTCAGGACCCCACAATCTTCTGCCCTTTGAGCGCCAGTATAATGGGGAGGCGCGGTTGTCAGTGGCGAGAAGTTTTCCCCAGCCAGTAGATCGAGCGTCTACAATGGCTTGCTCTGGAGAGGTCGCCAGCTCGGGTCCGGTGGCCGTAGACATGGCGCAAGAAACGCACAAGAGGGTTTCTGGGGCATTCGGCCGTGAAGTGAAGATAGGCTCAGCGTTTCCAACCGCAGATGCTATTCCATCCTCTTGATCGGTCGTGCCTTCGCTTGGTGACGTCTGGGTGCGGGGCGCGCCTAACTGGCGTCGTGCGTCGCGCCTGCAGTCATGCCTCGGCTTCTGCCGGGTCCCACACGATACATCTCGCGGAAAGCGCGAAACGCTGCGGGAACTCTCCGCGTTGTTCCATTTCGTAAATTGTGCTGTCGGCGAGCGGGATCATTTCGCGCAACTGTTGCCGTCGAATCGTTCGGCGCAGTGGTGCGCTAGCAGACGCAGGAGTCATTTAAATCTCCTACCGATTTCTCTGCCTGAAATAGAAAGCGATAGGTCTTGGAAAGTGAAGAGGTCACAGGCATACGTGCGGCAATAGCGTATCGCAGCGTGCAAATCGGACGGAGTGCATGAGATCAATCATAAGTCCGCCGTGAAGCCTCTTTCTCTGCACAGCGTGGTCTAGTTTTCTTCCAGTTCTCGAAGAAGGCGTAATATCTCGGCGCCAGGGCGGGTTGCGACATCAGGTGCCAGTCTCATCAGAATGCTTCGGACACAGGTCACCGTGGCGCCGGCGTTTTCCATCTGGCGAAGAACAGCACTTTCGGTCCGCTGGGATCGGCTGCCGATTGCGTCGACCGGAACAATCACTTCATACCCTGCCGCGAGGCCGTCGAGCGCGGTCTGGAGGACCGCCACCTCCGTAGAACAGCCGGCTATAACGAGGGTTCGACGTTTATGAACCGCGAGGGACTGGACGATCTCGCCTTTGAGAAATGGACTGGCGATGGTCCGTTGAAAGCTATTGGCTTCTGTCGCGAATAGCTCAAGTTCGGGAATTAGCGTCCCGGGTCCCCGCGAGTCTGGCACCAGTGCAAAGGTCATCGGCAGACCAAGCAACTCTCCGGCCACGGCCAGGACCGCGACTGCCGATGAAAGGGCGGCTGGCGGGTTGGTGCGACTGTTTGCGATAATCGCTGGTTGGAGATCGACGAAGAATAACTGCGTTTCACCGACAATGGGAGTCATGGGACTGCTCGCCCGGGATGGTGGTTGGCACGGAGATAGAGGTGCTCGATGCACCTTCAGCCGATGTGTCCCGCGCGTGCAATGAATGTCGCCGGTCGAGAACAGTGTACGGTCAATCAACGAGGCTCGGGTCGCCAGATGACCAAGCGATCCCATCGCCGCGGTCCAAGGTGCTGATCAGCTCCATGTCCTGGTCGTCGATCGAAAAACCATCGAGGTCGATGTTCTGCCGCATGCGCTCTGGATTGAGGCTCTTGGGAAGCACTGCATAGCCATTCTGAACGCCCCACTTTAGGAGAAGCTGGGCCTCCGTGACCGAATATTTTTGAGCGATTGTTGCGAAGACGCCATCGTCTCGCTTCATCTCTTCGGTCTTCGCGCTGCTCTGTCCAGGCTTAGACCTCCATGTCGATAGCGGAGCAAGGCTGCTATACGCGATCGGAGCGATGCCGTTCGCCCGCATGTAAGCGACGAGATCGGGTTTCTGCGACCAGGGATGAAGCTCGACCTGATTGGCTTCCGGCATCGGAAGGCCGGCCGCCTTGATTTCTTCAAGATGCTTTTGGCGGAAGTTGCTGACTCCGACCGCCCGCGCCTTTCCGATGCGCTTGAGTTCGAGGAGAGCACGCCATTGGGCCAAGCGTTCGCGACCGCCCTGTGGCGAATGGATCAGATAGAGATCGACGTAGCTCAGTCCGAGGCGCGCTAAGCTGGCGTCACATTGGGTGGCCGTATGCTCGGGATGGCCTGGCCACAGCTTGGCGGTCACGAACATATCTTGGCGGGACAGCCCGGTGCTTTCCAGGCCTGCGCGGATACCCGCACCGACCGCCTCCTCATTCTGATAGACCGCCGCCGTATCGACATGACGATATCCGACGGTGATGGCGGCGCGCACAGCGTCCGGCGCGTCGTTCGGGGAAACCAAAAAGGTTCCGAATCCGACCGCCGGAATGTTCGTATCCGCATTGATGGGAAATGTTCTCTGAAGGATCGTCATCGAAAGTCTCCTGAATTCATCCGGCTAGACGTCTTTCTGCCCCTGCGCCTGATTTTGGCTCTGAAAGGAGTTGGTAGCGAGCGAGGGGCAGAAAGGTGGACGAGGAGCGTACTCGTCTCGCGGCGGCCGCAGTCTAGGCGGTCACGCCTTTGCGGAATTGCGAAGTGATCTCGGCTACACGTTGACCGAGATAGGCCGCCGTCAGCAGATCGCTCTCGATTGGTGAAAGCTCCGGTGATTCATCGTTCGACTGAGCCATCGCGCCGAGCCAGCCTCCGACCCGATTGAGTTCGCCGTTACTCTTGCCAGGAAAGATATCGAGGCCGATCCAGATCATGCCATGCTGGGCTGCAAACAGAGCCATCGATACCAGAGAATTGAGCTTGTCGCCGTGCATGGCGCCCGAGTTGGTAAAGCCGGCGGCGGTCTTGTTGCGCCACTTTTGCGGGAACCACGCAGGCCGGGTCGAGGCTTCCATGAACGCCTTGAGGCGTGCGCTGATCAGCCCGTTGTATGTAGGTGAACCAAAGATGATTCCGTCGCAGGCTTCAAGTTCGTCCCAGTCAATTTCGCTGTCAGCGACTGCAATAAGCTTGGCTTCGACACCCGCCACCCTGGCTACGCCTTGCGCTACAGCGTCAGCCTGTTTGGCTGTGTGCCCGTAGCCGCTGTCATATACGATCGCTATCTTCATGCCGTTTAGTCCACCTTATATATCGAGTTCGCTTGTGTGGCCCACAGATCTCCGGAGTGCGCGTAGATCGCGTCAACGTTTCAGAGAACGCACCTTCAGAGGGGCAGGTTGGCCATGCGCATTCATGATACTGGAGACTGGATGACGACAGTGTGGAAATTTCATCGTCAACGAGTAGCCACTGCGTCTACAATTCTTGCCGCTGTGCGGGTGCACGCAGGCGGATTGTAGGCTTCGAATCTACAGCGTGGTGAAAATATATCGCCACCGGCGGTCAGAATTCTACACTAACATGATTTGCAATATTTCAGCGCCTGATTGCTCTGCCAGGCCACGCTCGGTGTGTTGCGGCCCCTTTGCAATTTAAGGCGGATGATTGCTGTTGGCGATCAGGGCGCTGCTTTCTTTCCGACCCTTGGAGAACTCCCGTTCATGACCGAGTCCCCGGCCCCTCTCAACGCACTTCACTCGACGATGAACGAGTCCCGCGCATCCTTATTAATGAAGTACACTCAGGAGCAAATCGTGGGCGACCTCTGGCATAGGCCAGGTCTCTCGCCGCGCGATAGGTCGATTGTGACGCTGTCTACGCTGATTTCACGAAACAGCATTGGTGCGCTTCCGCACTATTTCACAAAGGCTCTTGATAGTGGATTGAAGCCGGCAGAAGTTTCGGAACTGATCACTCACGTTGCGTTCTATGCAAGCTGGCCTTACGCGTTAGCTGCAAACGGGGTACTGCACGACATCTTCACGCAGCGCGGGATCGGCGTTGAGGGTCTGCAGGAAGTGTCGCCGAAGCTTCTCCCAATCGAAGAGGCGCTTCCAGATGAGAGTGCACGCGTCGCATACATCCAGGAGAATGTTGCTCCTATCTCCGGCGCTTTGCAGCATTTCACCGACAATCTACTCTACCATGAGATCTGGCTGCGGCCAGGTCTCGCGCCGCGCGACCGAGGACTGGCGACAATTGCGGTGCTCTGCGCGCTGGGACAGTTTACATTCTTGCCGATCTACATGAACCGCGCCGTCATGAAGGGTGTAACGAAAGAGGAGATCGGTGAACTGCTCGGTCACACCGCCTTCTACGCGGGATGGAGCAATGCGGTTGAAGCCGCGACAGTCGCCAACAAATTCTTTGCGCAGCGAAGTGGGCGCTGATCGCGACACAATCGAAGCATCCGATCGCCGGGTGGCGAGCGTGAATCGAGCCGATAGCAATACAGGGTCACTTTCGGCCTTTCCGTTCGCAAATCCCGGCGTCTACGCGAGTGGTCTATGAGAGATAGTTTGGATGGAATTGGGGTCTTCGTAGAGGCGGCCGAAGCGGGAGGATTCTCTCGTGCGGCCGAGCGCTTGGCGCTGTCTCGCTCGGCCGTCGGCAAGACCATTGCTCGTCTTGAGTCCCGATTGGGCGTTCGCCTGTTCCATCGCACCACGCGCAGTCAGAGCCTCACCGAAGACGGACAGATCTATTACGAACGCTGCTTGCGGGCGTTGGAGGAGCTGAAGATTGGCGCGGCGCTGCTGGAGTCTGGGCGCCGTGAGGTTGCCGGAAGACTCAAGATCGCCATGCCGCTGCTGTTCGGTCGCTACTGCGTGACACCAATTCTGCTGGAACTCGCGGCTCAACATCCCAAGCTGGAATTGGATATCCATTTGAGCGACCAGGTGGTTGATCTCATCGGCGACGGGTTTGATCTCGCAATCCGCCATCACTCGCCCGGCTCTGGTGGCGCTCTCCAAGCGAAAAAGATCGTCAGCCTGCGGAAGGTGGTGTGCGCCTCTCCCAGCTATCTGGCCGCTCGTGGCACACCGACGGATCTCGCCACGCTGATCGAGCACGAGGCGCTGGTGTATTGGCACCGTGATCACATTTTTCCCTGGACCTTCCAAGGAGGCGATGATCGCCCGGTCGAGCCCGAACTGAGATGGCGCTTGCAGTTTGACAGCTACGAAGCGGTCACAGACGCTGCCGTAAAGGGGATGGGGGTCGCCTGCCTCCCCAATTGGCTGATCCGCGATCATCTGGAGACGAACCGGCTCATTTCCTTGCTGGAAGATGTTCCGACGATTCCCTTCGACACATTCGTCGTGTGGCCTGCCGCGAAAAATCTGCCGATGAAACTTCGCGTCGCCGTCGATGCGTTAATGGATGGGCTCCAATGGGCCGGCAGTCCCTAATTCGCCATATGCAACGTCTCAACCGGGGATATTCGCGGTGGGCGGCGTTCGGGCCAGGTCCGTCAAGCAGGTCGCATCCGCCGTTGGTGAAGGTTCAGCGCTTATCTCGAAGATCCGGGCCTATCTGAACATTTGATCACAATTCCAGGCCGCTCGCCCGTACCGTCCACGGCGGTGCGCCCCCACCGGCGGCGGCACCCGACTCGGGGTCAATTAAGCAGTATCTTTTCGATCTCATTGGCGTCCGTGTCCTGGCCGTCTAGGCGTGTTGGTCCATCATACCCTTTGCGATCGCAACGAGGCGGAGGACGTAGTGCTCGGGGTTTGTGTCCAACCAAGCAGCCTTGATTGGGCAGGAGCTATTGCGGCCGGTGATCCGGCGCCACACTGTACCATCGATCGATATGGATTGAGCTGATCCCACATCGCCCAGCGTAACACCCTTTCCGAGTTTCACTTTTACCGCCACCGTGGCTTGGCCAGCTTGGCAGTATTCAATTTCCGGAGCGGCCATTCCCTCGAAAAGGATCCGAAAGGAGGCGGGGTCGATTTGTGGGCCGTCCACTCCCATCGGCACGAGGAGCCTCTCATTTGAGAAGTCCTCCCATGTTAAAGTCTCGCGCTGTACGAGGTGATGACCGGCCGGCAGAAGAACAGAGAGCTCCTCCTGCCAGATCATCTCAGCAGAGCAGGCATTCACATTGCAGCAGCCATCGACGAACGCGACGTCGAGGCGGCGGCGCCTTACGGCGGCGATCAATTGTGACGCCGTTCCATCGCGAATTGAAACATCGACGTGCGGGTATCGATTCCGGAAGCGGTCCACTAGCCGCAATAGAGACTCCTGGCCAACCGGCACGCCCAGCCCAATACGGAGCACAGATGTTTTCTCGTCCCGCTGAGCCGCCTCGATAAGGGCATCCTCTAGGCCGTCGAAATGTCCACGCGCCGATGCTAGCCAGTCCTTGCCTTCCGCCGTAAGCTGAACGCCATCATTTTTGCGCTCGAAGAGTTGGACATTGAGGTATTGCTCGATGGCGGCAATGTTTCTGCTGACGGTTGATTCCTGCACACCAAGCGCTTGCGCAACGCGTCGCATGCTGCCGTAGTCGGCTGCCGCGATGACGTATCGGAGCGCTCGAAGTGCATCTATTCTCAATGAAACACCTCGTCGCGGGAATATAGTTCACTCGAAGCAATAAGAGCGCCCGTCCTGGCAAGTTTCTGAGACCAGAACACGCGGGTTCCGAATGCATGATGGGGACGCTTTGACTAATTTTGTCCATTTGCTTGAAGAGCAGTTGACGAGCTCATGATGCAGTCTCGGCAGGGCCTTACGTTAGCAATCTGATGAGCGTTCACCTGGCAGACCTTCGATTTCTTATCGTTTCGAGGTCGTTCAACTCCGGGTCCGGTCCGCCACGCTCGTTGCAGTCGAGAGCGTCAATGGAATCGATTTCCTCGGGTGTGAGCTGAAAGTCGAAGATGTCGATGTTTTCTGCGATCCTTTCGGAACGGCTTGACTTCGGAATTGCAGAAATTCCGTGCTGTAGGTGCCAGCGCAAAATAATCTGCGCCGCGGTCTTTCCGTATTTTGCCGCAATTCTCGTGATGACCTGATCATGGAGCGGGTCGTGCACGATCGCCGGATCTTTGGCCCAATAGCGCTTCACCCCGCCAATGGGCGACCAGGCTTGCGTTATGACGGCATGCTCGTTGTTGGCAGCCCGCACCGCTGGCTGCGTGAAATAGGGATGAAGCTCGACCTGATTGATGGCGGGCGCCACGTCGCTGTTCTTGATCAGGTTGACCAGATGGTCGGGATTGAAGTTGCAGACTCCGATCGCGCGTGTTCGTCCCTCGACGAGCAGCTTCTCCAGCGCGCGCCAGGACGCCAGTGTCGCGTCGAAGGTACGCGGAATCGGCCAGTGAAGGAGATAGAGGTCGAGATAGTCGAGACCCAGTTTCGCCAAGCTGGTCTCAAAGCCTTGCAGGGCGGCCTCATAGCCATAGTCGGCTAGGAAGAGCTTGGTCGTGACGAACAGCTCGGAACGATCGATGCCGCTCTGGCGAATGCCCTCGCCAACGTTGGTTTCATTGCCGTAGGCAGCGGCGGTGTCGATGAGGCGGTAGCCGGTCTCGATGGCGGTCCGCACCATGCCGGCTGTCTCGTCACCGCCGCTGAAGAGGACCCCGAGTCCCAGGGCTGGCATCCGCACACCATTATTCAGTGTCATCGTGGGGCTCGAGGTCATAGTCTCTTCCGTTTGAACGTTGATGGGTAGCCTATCTTGCCCGAATGCTCAGGCGGCCCAGCCGCCGTCGACGGCATACTCGGCGCCGGTAACGAAGCTGGCTTCTGGGGAGGCGAGAAGGGCCACGATTCCGGCCACCTCCTCCGGCCTGCCAAAGCGGCCGAGTGGGGTGGCCTGCGTCAGGCCATTTGTCATGTCCTGGTTTACGTCCGCCGCCTGGCCGGTTTTGTCATAGATCGGCGTCTGGATGGGGCCGGGGCTGACGATGTTGACGCGGATCCCTTCGCTGGCCAGTTCCTTCGCCCAGGACTTGCTGAGCGCCGTAACGGCCGCCTTGCTGGCCGAATAGACTGAAAGGTTCTTCATCGGGCGAATCGCGATCACCGAGGAGATGTTGATGATGGTCCCCTTGGAGACCTTCAGCAGGGGCAAGGCTTGCCGAGTAGTGTCAATCAAACCCCTGACGTTGACGCGGAAGACGTTGTCGAAATGGGCAAGCTCGATTTCCGCCAGTGGCGACGCCGGCGCGATGCCGACGTTGTTCACCAACACGTCGAGCTTGCCATAGCGCTGCGTGACCTCGGCCAAGGTGCGCACGACATCCTCTTCGCGACCGATGTCGGCCACGAGATAGGAGATCTTGTCATTCTGGCTTGCCGACTCCTTGAGCGCGTCCTCGTGGCGGCCAGTGATCAGCACGTCAGCGCCTTCACTGGCAAGCCGCTTGGCGATGTCGCGACCGATGCCGGTGCTGCCACCCGTCAGGAGCACAGTTTTATTTTCGAGGCGATTAGTCATTTCTTGCTCCATTTGGTGCAGTTGCGAAGATCTATTACTGGCCAAGTTCGATCACGACTTTGCCAATGTGAGAGGCGGACTCCAGATATCGGTAGGCGTCGACGGCTTCCTCGAAGGCGAAAACCTTGCCGATTACCGGTCGGATTTTGTGGTGCTGAATCATTCGGTTCATGGCCTCATGATCGGCTGTGGATCCGACCATTACGCCGCGAAGTGTTTTCCACGGCACCAGGGCCCGAGGGCTGAGAGCGCCGCTGGACAAAGCGCCGATCATATGAATCTGGCCACCGACAGCGGCGCTCGCGGCCGAGCGATCGATCGTCCCGCCGCCGCCGACCTCCACGACATGGTCGACACCGCGACCGTCCGTCAGCCGCAGAACTTCCTGCTGCCATTCGGGAAACGCCTGATAGTTGATGATCTCGGCCGCTCCGAGATTGCGCGCGGTTTCCAGCTTGTCATTGCTCGAGGAGGTCGCGATGACCCGCGCGCCGGCCGCGCTGGCGAAGCGGATGGCAAAGGTCGACACGCCACCGGTGCCCAGCGTGAGCACCGTTTGTCCGCTCAGGACGGGGCGCGCGCCAAATAGCGCGTTGAAGGCGGTTACGCCCGCGCAAGGAAAGCAAGCCGCTTCCTGGTACGAGAGATGATCGGGGACATGGACGGCATGGCGCTCATCGCAAGCGATAATCTCAGCCAGTACGCCGTCTACGACCGCACCGCGGAAACGCGGCGGATCTTGCGCCGTCATCGGCCCGGCAATCCAACTGCTACTGAATGTGGGAGTTACCCGGTCACCGACCTTGAATCGGCTGACGTCCGGCCCGACCGCGATAACCTCGCCCGCACCGTCCGATAAGGCGATAGTATGGTTCGGCCTCAAGCCATTGTAGTTGTCGTTGATGATGAGCAGGTCGCGGAAGTTAAGCGACCAAGCTCTCATCTTGATCAAGACCTGGCCGCGAACGGCTTCAGGATTCGGTCGTTCAGTCAGGCTAACGCTGTCGAGGCCGTTGGCTCCGTTAAGTTCGTAGACACGCATTTTTTATACTCATCTGTTGCGACCGTCCGTTGTCGCTATCAAGTAACAGCCGTCATCAGACGTAGCCCTTGGGCGACGCTGCGGTTTACAGACTGCGGCACAACCTAAAATATTGGATATTTGAGATAACCAATAGAGATCTTTGTTCCACATCATGTTGATTGAGGGTCTACAATCTAAAGGCCGGGCGTGCCGCGGGCACGGCAAAGGATCCTTGGCGGCCTTGATGTGGGGCATTTTGCTCTAACCCTCTGATGCGCGTTGCAGAGGGCCAGCGTATCCGTCCGCGTCGCGCCAAGAGGCTGGCAGGCTTGGAACGCGACGCGTCGGGCGCAGACGTTTTACTTCTTAATACAGTCGTCTTCGCCGATGATGGTCCACGAGCTCGCGCCGTGGAGCTTTAATTCGCCAGTCCAGTGCATACCGCCGTCGCTCTTGCGTGTGAATGTGTCGCGGAAGCCGGCGGTGCCCGCGAGGGCTACTGGCACGAAGCCCGGCGGTACAAAGCCTACGCCCTCTGCTACGAACGTATCGCCGCTCCAATCGCCAGCCGTTTCCACGCCGACATTGCCGACATTGTCGAGCCAGAAGAAGACGAGCTTCTTCTGTCCACCATCCCACGCGACCGTCCACGCGCCCGAATAGGGAGGCTTCGCCTCCTTCTGATCGTAGGCGACCGTGTAGGCAAAGCCGTCGCGGATGGGCTCGATCGTGATTTCGGAAGTGTAGGTCCTGACGGGCGATCCAGGAACCTGGCCCTTGCAGACCCACTTTCCGGCAAGCGGTTTCAGGCGCTCAAGTTCGGCTGCCGGTGTGGGGACCGGTAGCGCCGAATTCGAAGGCTTATCTTGTGCGAAGGCTGGTCCGGCCAAAAGGGAAATGAACAACAGTGCAGTGATACGCATGGCGCTCCTCATATAATAGCTAGAGTAAGAGATGGGGTATGGAACCTTGTGAGGACCTATTCCTCGTTCCGCGCGATGACCAATTTTCCCATGAGCCCGCCTGCCTCGAGCGCTCGATAGGCGTCAACGACCTCTTCGAACGCGAAGACCTGGCCGACGAGAGGGTGAATCTTATGCAGCTCGACCATCCTGTTCATCGCTTCATGGTCGGCGCGCGAGCCGACCATGAGCCCGCGTAGCGTCTTCGCGGATGTGAGCGCCCAGGGATCGAGTGTTTTCGCGTTTAATGGGCCGACTACGTGGATTTGTCCGCCGACGGCCGTACTCGCCACCGATCGCTCGACGGGGCCGCCGCCGACCTCAACGACATGGTCGACACCACGGCCCTCAGTAAGCCGGAGGACCTCCTCCTGCCATTCCGGAAAGGTCCGGTAATTGATGGTCTCGGACGCGCCGATCGAGCGGATCGCCCGCATCTTGGATTCACTCGACGAGGTCGCAATCACCCGCGCCCCAGCAGCGTTGGCGAACTGGATGGCAAAAGTTGACACAACGCCGGTGCCCAGAGTGAGGACGGTCTGCCCACTCAACAGCGGCCTGGGGCCAAAGAGCGCGCTCCAGGCGACGACGCCGGCGCAGGGGAGGCAAGCAGCCTCTTGAAAGGAGAGATGGTCCGGAATGCGAACTGCGTGGTTCTCGTCGCAGGCAACCAGTTCGGCTAAGACCCCGTCAATCGAGCCGCCGCGCGACAAAGGGATGTCGCTCGCGGCCATGGTGCCGGCGATCCAACTGCTGGAGAAGGTGGGGCTGACCCTATCCCCGACCTTGAAACGGCGAACGTCGGGTCCGATGGCGACGACTTCACCCGCGCTATCCGAAAGCGCGATGATATGGGTCGGTATCAGACCGTGATAATGACCGTTGATGACAAGGAGGTCGCGTGCATTGAGTGACCAAGCCTTCATCTGAATGAGAATCTGGCCGCTTAGAGGCTCAGGATCTGGACGTTGCACTTGAACGACGCTGTCCACCCCGTTTGCGCCATTCATTTCATAAGCAAGCATCTTTGGCCCTCTCGTGATGCGGCGGCGGAGAGGCAGAAGCCAAGATTGAGACGCGATAGTCTGAGCGCCGGCTGTGAGGGCCGGCTCAGAGCGCGATCGTCCCGCCAATTGTTGCGAGATTATATTGTAGTTTCAAATGGCGGTGTATCGCTTAGAGATCTACAATATGTAGCGTCCAGTTCTACGATCGCATGGTGACCCGTTCGAAATCCAAGCGTTTGCAAGAGCTGCTTGACCAGACATCACCAGCCGCCGCGATCGGGCGCCTGCGCAAACTCGAATGGGTGACGCTCCGCGCGGTTGCTTCCGCGCCACCATCTGAGTCAGACGTCGATCATGTGCGGAAGTCTAGCCGCCAGGACATCAATTGCGGCACGCAGCCTCATCGGAAGGTGTTTTGTCGATGGCCAGACCAAATAAGTATCGAGCGGGATCGTCGGGAAGCGATCAGCGGGCATGGCTACCAATCGACCTGCGTCAAGATGATCTTTGACAAGCCAGGTCAGAAGTCTTGCGAGGCCCATCCCTTGCACCGCAGCGTCTGCAATTGCTTCCTGACTATTAAATTGCAACCGCCACTTCAGCTCTGCTTCGGTGGTATGGCCAGCCTCGCTACGAAATATCCAGGGCACAGGGTGGTCATTCTGCCAATAGACGAGCGCTTCGTGATCTTTGAGGCTGGAGATCGATGTCGGGGTGCCGTGACGGGCTAGATATGATGGCGCCGCACATATGACGGCTCTTTGGCTGGCGAGCTTTCTGGTGCTGAGGCCATCGCCGTCACCTGGTGTTCTATTTCGGATGGCAAGATCAAATCCATCTCCGATCAGGTCAACCAATCCATCGCTAAACCTGAGATCCAACTCAAGATTGGGATATCGCTCGGCTAGTTCGAGCAAAACCGGCTCAATGCAATGACGGCCGATCATGAGCGGGACGGAGACCTTGAGCTTGCCGCTTACGTCGTGCCTGCCGGACTCTACGGAGGCTTCTCCCGCACGAATCTCTTTCAACGCACGCAAGCAGTGTTCGTAGTAAATTTGACCGTCTTCGGTGAGGTGTTGGCTGCGGGTGGTTCGATGAAAGAGACGAACGCCGAGTCTAGCCTCTAAGCGCGCGATCGTTTTGCCGACCGCGGAGCGCGTAAGGAGCAGGCGGTCCGCCGCCTTGGCGAAACCGCCTGCCTCAACCGCTTCCACGAACACGCTGACCCCATCCAAACTGTCCCGCATCGTGCGGCTTCCTCCGTCAACTCTGGCGCTACATTATGTAGAAAACTTATCCGCAAATAAGCCTGCAATTCTACAGTATCATGAATTAACGGAGGAATAAGCGGAGAAAAGGCGCAGGCAGAGGGGCGGCGTAGCGGGGAAGGCGATTTGCCGATGCTGCACGTGTCCACGGGGTGCCGTCTTGTGATTTGCGGCGCGGGGCTGGCGGCGCAAAGTCTCGCCAGGCCTTCGAGTCGACGGTACGACGACAAGTTCTTCCGAAATCTCCAGCTCACTGCAGCGCTGTGACCCACCGGCTGTCGCGAGACCGCGTCGAGACGCTGGCTCGCGGCAACGAAAACATGCGTGATCGCACGGGATGAACTGATGTCCGAATTTTTGTTACTTGCCTTTCTTTTCCTAACCGCCGGCATTGTGCTGGTGCCGATCGCGACGCGGTTGGGCCTCGGTTCGGTCCTTGGTTACCTGAGCGCGGGCATCGTCCTCAGCCCGATTTTGGCGCTGCTCAAGGTCGATGTGCACGCGATTCAGCAGTTCGCTGAGTTCGGCGTGGTGATGATGCTGTTCCTTGTCGGACTGGAGCTGGAGCCGAAGCTGCTCTGGGCGATGCGTCATCGCCTCATCGGTATGGGCGGATTGCAGGTGGCAGGCACGGCCACGGTCATCATGGGCGGCGCGCTGTTGCTCGGTCTCGACTGGCGCGTCGCGATGGCGGTGGGCCTGATCCTGGCAATGTCGTCGACCGCCATTGTCTTGCAGACGCTGAACGAGAAAGGCCTGATGAAAGGCGATGGCGGACACGCAAGCTTCTCGGTCCTGCTTTTCCAGGATATCTCCGTTATTCCGATCCTCGCGCTCGTGCCCCTGTTGGCGTTGCCGGATCTTGTGGCGCATGGTGCATTAAATCCCAGTGATGCCGGCCACGGCCCGGCGTTCTCGATCGTCGCAGGATTGAGTGGCTGGCAGACGGCATTGGTCACGCTGGCGGCGGTCGGCGCCGTGATCGCGGCGGGCATGTTTCTGGCCCGACCCATATTCCGCTTTGTCGCCAAGGCCCGTTTGCGCGAGATTTTCGTGGCTACGGCGTTGAAGTTCGTGATCGGCATCGCGCTTCTGATGATGATGGTCGGTCTTTCGCCCGCGCTCGGCACGTTCCTGGCGGGCGTGGTTCTGGCCAACAGCGAATATCGACACGAATTGCAAAGCGACATCGATCCTTTTCGCGGTTTGCTTCTCGGCCTCTTCTTCATGACCGTCGGGGCGAGCATCGACTTTCGGCTACTCGTCACGGAAGCGCTGCCGATCATTGGGCTGACGCTTGCCGTGATGGCGATCAAGACAGCGGTTCTTCTGCTGTTGGCACGCCTATTCCGCGTGCGAGCCGGACAGGGTTGGCTCTTCGGGCTGGGTCTGGCACAGGCGGGGGAATTCGGGTTCGTGCTGATCTCGTTCGCGTTGGCACATTATGTCCTACCGCCTGACATCGCCCCGCGCCTAACGCTGATCATCACGCTGTCGATGATGCTGACGCCGGCGCTCTTCATTCTCTATGACAAGGTGATCGGCCCTCGCTTCAACCGCCAGGAAACTCACGAAGCCGATGCGATCACGGAGCCCGCCCGCATAATCATTGCGGGCAATGGCCGCTTTGGCGGGACCGTGAACCGGATGCTCCTTATCGCGGGTCACGAAACGGTTGTGCTGGATCACTCCGCGGCCCAACTGGAAACGCTCCGCTCCTTCGGCATCCAGGGATTTTACGGAGACGCGACGCGTCCCGACCTTCTGCACGCCGCTGGTATCGAGAAGGCCGCCCTTCTGGTCGTGGCGATCGACGACATGGAGCAGGCCACCGCCATGGTGCGCTACGTCCGCCACGCGTACCCCAATGTGCATGTCATCGCCCGCGCCCGGAACCGACGTCATGTGTACGAGCTCTACGCTGCTGGTTGTCGGGACATCATCCGGGAGGTCTTCGACAGCTCCGTTCGCGCCGGACGATCTGCCTATGAAGCCCTTGGCATGTCCCGCCCCGATGCTGAACGGCTCGCCGAGTCATTTGTAGCAGATGATCGCCGCAATATCGCCGAACTAGCCGCCCTGTTCGACCCCGATGTGCCGGAACATGAAAACGAGGCCTACCGCACGCGCGCTCGCGAATTGATCGACCGCCAGGTGGCATCGCTGAGAAGCCGGACTGGGATATTACAAGAGCCACCTGCGGCGGAGAGGACCTCGCTCGATCTTCGCGGTGAGCCGGACGCTATCGAGAGCGAGGGTTAGTATGTCCGACCAGAACGGAGTGTTCTTGTCGGGCAGCTTGATGCGCCATGTCTCGGTCATGTCGTTCACGGCAAGCATCGGTCTTATGGCCATGTTCGCGGTCGACTTCGCAGACATGGTCTTCATCTCGATGATCGGGAACAACGCCTTGGCGGCCGCTGTCGGCTATGCAGGGACGATCCTTTTTTTCGTAAACTCCATCAACATAGGCTTGTCGATCGCCGCAGGCTCGCTGACGGCGCGAGCGGCAGGCAGTGGAAATGCCGTGGCTGCCCGCAATCAGGCAACGACGGTTGCCATACTCGCAGCCATCGTCGGTCTGATCGTGCCCTTGCTGATGTGGCCATTGCTTCCGACGGTCCTCGACATGCTGGGTGCGAAAGGTGAGGTTGCGAGCCTGGCCGAGGGCTTTCTCAAGATCGTTCTGCCGAGCATGGCCGTCACCGCTCTCGCGATGACGAGCATGGCTGTGCTACGCGCCTATGGCGATGCGCGGCGATCGATGCTGGCCACCTTGATTGGCGGCGTGGTCAATGCGGGTCTCGCTCCCTTGTTGATTTTCGGATTTGGACTTGGGCTCGATGGCGCGGCGATCGCCACGGTGCTTTCCTACATCGTCATGTTGGTAATGGCGCTTCAGCCGGCGATCAGGGTCCACAACGCCTTTGCGGGCCCTTCGGTTGAAGCGTTGAAGGCAAATCTCGGCCAGGCGGCCACCATAGCGCTTCCGGCCGTCGCAGCCAATATTGCAACGCCGATCGGAACGGCGATCGTCACCCGCGCGGTCGCTCGGTTCGGAACGGAAGCGGTCGCGGGCACGGCCGTCATTGGGCGTCTCACGCCGCTGGCCTTCGCTGTGATATTTGCCCTCTCTGGAGCGATCGGCCCAATCATAGGTCAGAATGCTGGAGCAGGGCGCAGCGACCGGGTGCGCTCGGCCTTCAAAGCGGCAATCCTGTTTACCGCCGCGTATGTGGTGCTGGCCTCCGCGATCCTCTTCATCGTTCGCGACGGTGCGGTGGCGCTGTTTTCGGCGAAGGGCGAAGCGCGCACGCTGATCTTGTTGTTCTGTGGCCCGCTCGCGCTGATGTCCTTCTTTAACGGCGTGATTTTCGTCGCCAATGCCAGCTTCAACAATCTCGGCCATCCGCTCTATTCGACGTCCATCAATTGGGGGCGTCATACCCTCGGCACCTGGCCCTTCGTGATCGTGGGCGCGGGTTGGTGGGGCGCGTCGGGCGCGTTGATCGGTCAGGCTGCGGGCGGCGTATTTTTTGCCGGCATCGCATGGCTACTGGCACAACGAGTCATGCAGGACCCACGGCCCGCCCTGGCCGACCCCTTCGTCCGTCATAGCCGCTGGCAAGTCCTCTTTGGGCGTTCAAAATGACATCAAGTCGTCCTTCGCCCGCTGAGTGGCATCGGCGAGGATGCTCGTCTGAGTTGACGTCAAAAATTTCGTAAAAAATCGAGGAAACTTAATGTCGAAAACGATCAGAATTCATCGCACCGGCGGTCCGGACGTCTTACAGTATGAAGATACGGGCTTGCTTTTACCTGGTGAGGGCGAAGTCGTACTCAAGATCAGGGCCATCGGCCTTAACCGCGCAGACTTGATGTTCAGAGCGGGAGAGTATTTGGGACAGCCGCATTTCCCCGCTCAATTTGGATATGAGGCGGCTGGCGAAATCGAGCAGATCGGCAAAGACGTCAAAAATTTTTCGGTAGGCGACCGGGTTGCAGTCGTGCCGTCTTTCCCGATTGATGCATACGGCCTCTATGGAGAGACGTCTCTCGCACCAGCTTCCGCGCTTGTCAAAATCCCCATAGGAATGGGATGGACGGATGCTGCCGCCATCTGGATGGCATATGGCACTGCCTGGGGCGGACTAATCCATGTAGGGCAGCTTAAGAAGGGGGAAGCCGTGTTGGTTCCCGCTGCGACAAGTAGCGTTGGCCTTGCGGCGATTCAGATTGCAAATGCGATCGGGGGCCAACCTATCGCGCTCACCCGAAGTTCGAATAAGTCAGACGCCTTGAGAAGCGCGGGTGCGCGATCCATCATTGTAACTGATGAACAGGATATCGAAGCCGAAATCATGAAGCTGACAGGTGGTCGCGGTGCCGATCTCGCTTTCGATCCGGTCGGAGGAAAATCCTTTCCAAAGATAATAGCTTCGATGAAGCCTCGAGGTCAGGTCGTCGTGTACGGACAGTTGAGCTCTGAGGTTACTCCTCTGCCGATATTCGGCGTTTTAGCCCGCGACTTGACGATCCGCAGTTTCGGAATATCGGGCGCTATGCAAGATAACGCAGTTTTCGAGGCAATGACGACCTTTGTCCTCGCGGGGCTGGCAAACAAGGAGCTCAAGCCGATCATAGCCAAGACTTACAATTTTGACGAGATCGTGGAGGCGCATCGCCATCTGGAATCCAACTCACATATCGGAAAAATTGTTGCTTTGACGTGACGTGCCAATACTGAGATGGAGATATAGAGTTAGCTTCAGGTCTGTGTTTTTGGTGCGTGTTCGTAGATTTCTATTGTTCACGATCTTAAGTGAAGCGCGAAAAGCCATCCGCAAGGGAGCACAATTCGCCTACCTAACCGGGCAGTGGCGATCTGCTGCGTAGAGGCACACATTTAGACTCTACAGGAGATCGCTCATGACCGAACCCAATATCCTCGCCCAATTGTCTGCCACGATCGTTGAGACCGCCGCATTGGTGGCGCCGAGCATTGTTGAAATTGCCTCGAACCGTTCGCTCGCCAGCGGCTTTGTCTGGCGCGACGGGCTCATTATCACTGCCGATGAAACGCTGTCCGACGAAGGGCAGATCCTGGTCGAGTTCGCGGACGGCTCGCAGAAGCCCGCCAGTGTTGTGGGGCGAGATCCCTCGACCGACATAACGCTCCTTCGTGTCGAAGGAGCCAGCGCGCCGGCGGTTGTGCTCAGCCAAGAGGTGCCCCGTCCGGGCGCGCTCGTCGTGGTCGCCGCGGCGGCCGAAAGTGCGCCGCTGGTTTCCTTCGGCAGCGCGATCGCGGTCGGGCCGGCCTGGCGATCGATGCGCGGCGGGAAGATCGACGCCCGCATCGAACTTGATGTGAGATTACGCCATCGCGCAGAGGGCGGATTGGCGATCACCGCTGATGGGAATGTCTTTGGCATGGCGGTGCGCGGCCCTCGCGGTCGAACGCTCGTTATTCCCTCCGCAACTATAAACGCTGCGGCCGCTCTTCTGCTCGAACATGGCGTGGTTCCGCGCGGCTATCTCGGACTTGGCCTGCAACAGGTGGTCGTTACCGGAGGCGGCCAGGGCGCTATGGTCATGAGTGTCGATCCAGATGGACCCGGCGCCATCGGTGGCGTCCTGCAAGGAGACATCATCGTTCGCTGGAACGGCGAGGCCGCGCCTTCCGTCAACGCCCTCGTTCGGTCGCTCGATCATCATTCCATCGGCCGCTCGGTCGCTTTGGGGATCAGCCGGGCGGGCGTCGATGTCGAGGTGGCTGCCACTATCGCGAGTCGACCCCGCGGATGATGGACACGGACCCTGTAACGATCGCGGTGCGCATAGACGATCCTGCGCTGGCGGAGCGATTGAGCGAGTTGCTGAGCTCCGTCGATTGGGTGCGTTTGGTGTCCGCAGACGAGGCTTCCGAGTTGGTGCTCTCCGCAGCGCGGGCCAACACGGATGCAGGCGCGGGCCTGACGTCTCGCGAGCGGGAAGTTGTGGCTCTCCTCGCTGAAGGCCTCTCGAACAAGGAGATCGCTCGCAGGCTCGGCATCTCAGTCGATACGGCGAAGTTTCATGTCGGCCGCGTCATCGACAAGCTCGATGCGACAGGCCGTACCGATGCGGTGGCGCACGCTGCTCGGCGCGGCGTCATTCATCTGTGAAAGCGTTCTGACCATGCTCGATACACTTGCAGCCGACTGCCGTTCCGATGGCGAATTACCCGATGACGATCCGATAGATGCCTACTCGCGGGCTGTCGTGCACGTCGCAGAAACCGTTGGCCCTGCCGTGGTGCGAGTCGAAAATCGACGTGGCGCGGGAGGCGGGAGCGGTTCAGGATTTGTCATCGCACATGACGGGCTCCTGCTGACGAACGCTCACGTTGTCGCCGGCGCCAAGGAGTTGCGACTGACGCTTTCCGATGGCGAAACCACAGGCGCCATCGTGCTTGGCGAGGACGTCGACACTGACATCGCTTTGCTGCGCGCCGAAATTCCTCGCGGCACGGCGGTCGCAACTTTGGGGGACTCCCGAACTCTCAAGCGCGGCCAGTTGGTCGTCGCGATCGGAAACCCGTTCGGCTTCGATTCGACCGTCACGGCGGGAGTTGTCTCTGCTTTGGGGCGGTCGCTCCGCGGTCACGAAGGTCGTCTGATCGAGGATGTGATACAGACCGATGCGGCTTTGAATCCGGGCAACTCGGGCGGGCCGTTGGTCACCAGCCAAGGCGAGGTGATCGGCGTGAACACGGCCATTATTGGTGGCGCTCAAGGCCTTTGCTTCGCGGTCTCGAGCAACACGGCCCAGTTCGTATTGGGTGAATTGATCATCCATGGACGTGTGCGGCGTGCTCATCTGGGAATCGCCGCGCAAACCATCGACCTACCGAGGAGACTCGAGCTCGCGGTTGGCGTGGGGCCACGCGCTATTCGGATCAGCGAAGTCGAGCCGGGTGGTCCCGCGTCGCGAGCTGGCCTCAGATCGGGCGATATCATACTCAGCCTCGAAGGCGTCTCCATAACCGGGACGGATCATCTGGTTCGGCTGCTGGATGGGGACCGCGTTGGAAAACGTGTTTCGCTCAGTGTAATTCGCAATGGGCGACTCGACCGGATCGATGTCGTTCCGATTGAGCGGGCCAAGCGCACGCGCTGACCCGTATCGCCATGGGCGGTTCCTATTCCGCCGGCTTCGGCTGCTCTCGCCGAGACTTTGCGAAACCGCGATCTGTAGCGATGAAGCGCTCCAACATGGGGACGATCAAACGGACCGGATCGGCGGCTGGCTGGCCAGCCTCGCGGCCGAGGATCTCGGCATAAACGGTAAGGTCGCGATGCAGGCTGGCGGGAAGTTCCAACGTGACCCTGACGGGTTTGTCGTTTGCGATCGCGCTGAGTTTCAGTTTGCCCATGTCAGCCTCCATAGGGTTCGAGGACAAGATCGTGCGTGACGATCACACGGACCGGGAAGCCGGGACGGATGGTGAGCGTCGGCGCAATATTGAGCTGCCGACTGACGATCTGCTGGCCGGTCTGGCTGATGCTGTTCGATGCACCCATGCGAATAGCTTGGGCCAGGTTGTTCTCACTGTCGCTCGTTCCAGCCTCGGCGCCGACGCTAAGAATGGTCGACAGGACGGCGGCCTTGAACAACTCGCCCCAGTGGTAGTCGACACCATCCTCGAGGCCAGCGTAACCCTCCGCATCCGCACCTGGCTGGCGTTCCAGTACGATCGAACGACCATTGGGGAAGATCAAACGGTTCCAGACCAACAGGATGCGACGCTGACCGAAGCCCACACCATTGTCATACTGACCGATCACACGCGTACCCTGCGGGATGAGCAGGATGTGACCTGTCGGGCTGTCGTAGATATTTTCGCTGACCTGCGCGGTGATCTGGCCCGGCAGGTCAGACCGAATGCCGGTAATCAACGCAGCCGAGATCACGGCTCCAGCCTGAAGAATGTTTGGGGAAGCCGGAGCCGCGACGCGATCGGCTGCCACCGTGCGCCGATCAACAGGTGCGTTCAGGAAGGCTTGCTGGCGTTCCTGGGCCGTCGGGGTCGCAGGTTGCGGCGCGAGGCCTAGACTCGTCAGATCCGGCGCCGCCGCGTTCGGTGTTGTCGCCTCGGCAACCGACATGGTCGTGCGCGCTTCCGACGTCGAGAACAGACGGCTGGTGCGCGCGGTCTCTATTTCCTGAAGGCGGCGCTGCTCCTCGGCGCTGAGACCGGGTTGCGGTTGAACCACGCCCGGCACCGGGACCGGCTGCCCCCGGTTCTGCGCGCTGAGGATCGGTCGGCCGAGATCGCCCGGCAGCGGCGGGCCGAGTTGCGGCACGCCCGTATAGTCGTGAGGCAAGCCTTGCAGGCCATCGGCGGTGGAACGGTTGTCCGTCGAGTAAAGCTCCTCGGGCGGCCGCCCGCTATTGCGGGTCTGAAGCGCATAGACGAGCGCGCCGCCAATCCCGAGACTCGCGACCAGGCCGAGACCCGCCAGAACCTTGCGCGACAGTCGCGTGACACGCGGCGCATCCGCGCGCAGCCGCATCGGCGTGGCCTGCTCCGGCGTCGACCCGGTGAGCGGCGCACCGGCTTCCTCATCCTCATTCCGGTCTTCGCTCACGACGCGGGCCTCCCGTCGGTGCGGGTGATGCGAACGCGCTTCTGATTGTCGCCCGAACCGAAGCGCAGCTCGGCCGCGGCGAAGAGCCGGTCGACGATCATGTAGTTGTTGCGGACCCTGTAGTTGACGAGTTCGGAGGTGTTGCCCTCGGCGCCGACGACGAACAGCGGCGGCATCTCGCCCTGGGCGATGCCTCGCGGGAATTCGATAAAAACCTGCCGGCCATCATCGTAGGCTCGTAGCGGACGCCAGGGCGCGCGGTCGCCGGTGACCTCGTATCGGAAGTTGATCCGCGCGAGATCGACCCCGGTCGCCACCGGCTGGGTCGCTTGCGCTTCGGCATTCTGGCGGCGCAGCGCGATGAGCTGGTCCTGCGGATATTGCCAGGAGACCGATGCCATATAGGTGCGCTCGGTCGAGCGCAGCTCCATGTGGTACGTGCGCAGGTTGGTGTTGATGACCAGGTTGGTCATCAGGTCCGGGCGCGTGGGCTTTACCAGGATATGGACCTGCAGCGTCGCGCCGGCACCGCTCTGGGTGTCGCCGATGATCCAGCGTACCGTGTCACCGGCCGCCACCGGACCAGAGCCGACGAGCTGCTCGCCGGGCTGCAGCGCGATGTCGGTGATCTGACCGACCGCCGTATAGACCTGATAGAGCGCGCCCTGCGTGAAGGGATAGACCTGCATCGAATTGATGAAGCCGTTACGAACCGGCTGCATGCGCGCCGCCGCGTTCGCCTGATTGACGCGCGCCGTGGGATCCGCCGGTTCCGGCGTCGAGCGCGAAGGTTCGACGCGCTGCAATTGTCCGGGCAGCGGCAGCGGTTTCGGCAGCTCGACTACCTGGACCGGCGCTGGCGGGTCGACGGACTGCACGGCGGCCGGCGCATCGTCGTAGCTGATTTCGGGCGGCTTTTGCGTCGTCGCGCAGCCGCCGAGCGCAGTGGCGGAAAGGAGGAAAGCCGCGAATGTGTGGTTGCGGAAAGCCGGTTCGCCGGCTTTACGGAAAATCGGCAGGTTCATTGTCCCAGCTCCCGTGACCAAGAAATTGCGTTGACGTAGATCCCGAGCGGATTGGCGCGCAGCCGGTCGGCATTGCTCGGAATCTGGACAACGATGGTGAGGATCGCCGTCCATCGGGCTGTTTCGGCGAGTTGGCCGTTCTCGTAGCGATGCTCGGTCCAGGCGACGCGGAAGCTGTCCGGTGATGCGCGGATCACGCTCGACACGTCGATGGCGACCTGCTGGCGGCCGACTTTGGTGAAGGGATCGTTGGCGCGCGCGTAGTCGTTGAGCGCGGCTGCGCCGCGATCGGTCGTGAAGTCGTAGGCGCGCAACCAGTTCTGGCGGACGATGATGGGGTCGGCCGGGATCGATCGGACCTCCTCGATGAAACGCGCGAGGTGGAAAGCGATCTGCGGATCGGTGGGCTGATAATCGGCGGTCGCTGGCGCGATCGCCTGAGCCTGGCCGAGCCTGTCCGTCTGGACCACCCACGGCACGACGGTCCCATGCGCCGATTGCCAGATCAGCGCGGCAGCGAAGCCCGCAGAAAGGAAAAGAGAGCCGAACGCCATGTAGCGCCAGTTGCGCGCCTGGACGCGGGCCGAGCCGATGCGGTCGTCCCAGACCTGCGCGGCGCGCTGATACGGCGTTTCGGGTTCAGGGGCTTTTCCGTAGTGCGTAGAGGGGCGTCGAAACATCAGCGGTCGCCTTCCGAGAGATTGATGGAGGAGCCGCCGCCATGGCTGTCGCCGCTACGAACGGCATGGGCCGTCGTCGATACCGCGTGGCTCATCTGTTGAGAGCGCTTCATCTGGCGCGCCCAGGCCGGCGGCTGGTCGCCGCCGCTCGCTGCCGGGGGCGCCGGCTCCGCGGCAGCGTCGCCTACGGTGCCCATGGTCGAGGAGCCGCCTGTCGCCTCGAAGGCCGCACGCGCACCGCCAGCAAAACTTGATCGGATGCTTTCGGCCGAACGCTCGGCGGCACGCCGAAGCGGCGAGGTGGCGGCAGAGCCTGCAGCCCGGGCAACGCCCCCGAGGCCGCCCATCACGCCGGAGGCGCCGGACTGGCCCGCAGCGCCGAGGCTGTATGAGGTCGACGCGCCACCGGCGAGAGCAGCCCCGCCGCGAGCTGCGGCAGCCGCTCCGCTTGCCAATGCGGCACCGCCGGAGGCAACGGCGCCGACAGCAGCTGCGCCCGCAGCGACCATGCCGCCGGCAGCGAGGCTCGTGCCAACCGCCGCACCTGCCCCGAGTTGAGGGCCGCCCGAGATCAGGCCGTTGGCGATTCCAGGTCCGAACATACCGAGACCGAGGAGCGACAACGCGGCCAGCACGATGGCCATGGCGTCATCGATCGTCGGCGTGGCACCACCAAAGCCGGCAGTGAATTCGGAAAACAGCGTCGAGCCGATGCCGATGATGACGGCCAGCACAAGCACCTTGATGCCCGAGGAAATGACGTTGCCGAGCACACGTTCTGCCATGAAGGCCGATTTGCCGAAGAGGCCGAACGGGATCAGCACGAAGCCGGCCAGCGTCGTCAGCTTGAACTCGATGAGGGTGACGAAGAGTTGGACGGCGAGAATGAAGAAGGCGAGCAGCACCAACGCCCATGCGAGCAACATCACGGCGATCTGGATGAAGTTCTCGAAGAAGGACCAATAGCCCATCAAGCCGGAGATCGAGTCCAGCAGTGGTCGGCCGGCGTCGAGGCCGGTCTGAGCCACTTTCCCTGGACGCAGCAGATCGGCCGTGGTGAAGCTCGTACCGCTTGCCTTCAGGCCGAGGCCGGCGAAGCTCTCAAAGACGATGCGGGCGAGATTGTTCCAGTTGCCGATGATGTAGGCGAAGATACCGACGAACAGCGTCTTCTTCACCAGCCGCGCGATGATATCGTCATCCGCGCCCCACGACCAAAACAGCGCGGCCAGCGTGACGTCGATGACGATCAGTGTCGTTGCAATGAAGGCCACTTCACCGCGGAGCAAACCGAAGCCGCCGTCAATGTAGCGCGTGAAGACCTCGAGAAAATGGTCGATGACACCAGTGTTGCCCATGGTTCAGTGCGCCTCTGCGGGTTGCGCCTGTGGCGTCGCCGGAAGCTGCTCGGGCTGTGCTTCGGGAAGCCGTTCCTCCGGGCGGGACCCAGGGGCAAGGAAACGCGTGCGGTTCTCCGCCCAGGCGCGCAGGCACGCTGGATCGCGCGGGCCTCCTTCACCAAGCGCCTGGCAGCGCAACAGTTCGGCACGAAGTGGATCGGCTTTCGTGGGGGATGGGCCGCTGGCGCCCCAGCTCTCGGTGGGCTGTGCCTTGCGAGTGACCTCGATTGCGGTCGCGGTGATCGCAACTGCAACGAAGACGATGGCGCCGATGCGCGCGAGCGTTTTCCCGTCCATTGCCGCGTCCTCAGTTGCTGGCGGGGAACATTTGCGCGTTGCCGGGCTGGTAACCGCTGCCCGGCGTGAGGAAGCGACGGCGTTGCTCCCGACCCTGATCAGCCGCCGCCGCTCGTTCCGCGTCGCTCAGGGCCTGCGCCCGGCCGTTTGCGGCGACGACGGCGGTGAGATCGGCAAGCTGTTGGGCCTGGAGTGCAAGGAGCTGGTTGCCGGCCTGGGTCGCTTGCAGCGCACCGGTCGCGCCCTGGCTCTGGCCGACCAGCGCCGACATTTGGGTCCGGTTGGTATCGATATTGCCGACGACGCCGGCTTGGACGCGCATGGCGTCCTGCAGGCCGGACACGGTGTTCTGCCAGCGCGTGCGGGCGTCGGCGACGAGCTGCTGGTCGGAGGCCGACATCGAAGCGTTGCCGTAAGTGGTGCGGAAGGCCTGGTCAATGTTCTGGACGTTGTAGGCGATGCCCTGCGCCTGTTGCAGGAGTTGCTGGGTCCGTTGGACCGACTGCTGGAGCTGCATCAGCGAGGAGTAGGGCAGGCTGGCGAGGTTGCGGGCCTGGTTGATCAGCATCTGCGCTTCGTTCTGAAGCGAAGTGATCTGGTTGTTGATCTCCTGGAGCGCTCGAGCCGCCTGAAGCACGTTCTGCGCATAGTTGCTCGGGTCAAAGACAATGATCGCGTGAGCCGGCGTCGCCAGCATCGGGGCGATCGCAACGGACGGCACAATCAGCGCGGCGGCTAGCCGCACCGCGCGAAGACGGCTCGGTTTCATGGGGTCTTCTCCAGGTTGGTGAGGTTGGGGATGAGATCGGTGGCCCAATCGACGCCGCGATCGCGCAGCCAGGCGGCTAGGAAGCCGTCGCGACCGTACTCGGAGACGATGCGGTCGATGGCCGCCTGATCGGTCTTGGAAGATGCGGCGCAGAGCGCCAACGCGACGTCCGAGAGGCCCAGCTCGAAGAGCCGGTTGCCGCGACGCGACTGGCAGTAATAGTCACGCTTAGGCATGGCCCGCGCGAGGATCTCGATCTGGCGGTCGTTAAGCCCGAACCGGCGGTAGATTGCCGTGATCTGTGGTTCGATCGCGCGCTCGTTCGGCAGGAGCAGCCGCGTCTGGCAGCTTTCGATGATGGCCGGCGCGATCGCTGAGCCGTCGATGTCGGAGAGCGACTGCGTGGCGAAGACGACGCTGGCGTTCTTCTTGCGCAGCGTCTTCAGCCATTCCCGGAGCTGGCCGGCGAAACCCTCGTCGTCGAGGGCGAGCCAGCCTTCGTCGACGATGATGAGCGTCGGCTCGCCGTTCAGCCGATCTTCGATGCGATGGAAGAGATAGGCTAGAACCGCAGGCGCTGCGGCCGTCCCGATCAGCCCCTCGGTTTCAAACGCCTGGACGGTCGCGACGCCGAGTTGTTCGCTCTCGGCGTCGAGTAGCCGGCCATAGGGCCCGCCGACGCAATAGGGTCGCAGCGCCTGCTTCAGGTCGTTGGATTGGAGCAGCACAGACAGGCCCGTCATCGTCCGCTCGCCGATCGGCGCGCTGGCGAGCGACGACAGCGCCGTCCAGATCAGTTCCTTGACCTCCGGCGTGATCTGGACGCTTTCGCCGATAAGGATCGCGGCGATCCAATCCGCCGCCCAGGCGCGCTCGGCGGCCTCGTCGATGCGCGACAGCGGCTGCAGCGCCACGCTGTCGGCCGAGCCCTCGGTCAGGCCGCCACCCAGATCGTGCCAGTCGCCGGCCATCGCAATCGCGGCGGCGCGGATCGATCCGCCGAAATCGAAGGCGAACACCTGGGCCTGGGCATAGCGCCGGAATTGCAGTGCCATGAGCGCCAGCAGCACCGACTTGCCGGCGCCGGTCGGGCCTACCACCAGGGTATGACCGACGTCGCCGACGTGAATGGAGAACCGGAACGGGGTGGACCCTTCGGTCTTGCCGTACAGCAAGGGGGGCGCACTGAAGTGCTCATCCCGTTCCGGCCCCGCCCACACGGCGCTTAGGGGGATCATGTGGGCGAGATTGAGCGTCGAGATCGGCGGCTGCCGGACGTTGGCGTAGACATGGCCGGGCAGCGAGCCGAGCCAGGCGTCTACGGCGTTGATCGTCTCGGGCATGGCCGTGAAGTCGCGGCCCTGAACCACCTTCTCGACGAGACGGAGCTTTTCGGCTGCCACGCGCGGGTCCGCGTCCCAGACCGCGATCGTGGCGGTGACATAGGCCTGACCGGCATAATCGGCACCCAGCTCCTGGAGCGCGAGGTCAGCGTCGGCAGCCTTGTTGGCGGCGTCGGTATCGACGAGGACGCTCGCCTCGTTGGTCATCACCTCCTTCAGAATCGCGGCGATCGACTTGCGCTTGGCGAACCATTGCCGCCGGATCTTGGTGAGCAGTTTGGTGGCGTCGGTCTTGTCGAGCAGGATCGCACGCGTCGCCCAGCGATACGGAAAGGCGAGCCGGTTCAGCTCGTCGAGGATCCCCGGCGTCGTAGCGGTCGGAAAGCCGACGATCGTCAGGATGCGCAGATGCGTCTCTCCAAGGCGTGGCTCCAGGCCGCCGGTGAGCGGCTGATCGGCAACCAGCGCGTCGAGATACATCGGCGTCTCGGGAACGCGGACGCGGTAGCGCTTCGTGGAGACCGTCGTGTGGAGAAAGGTCAGCGTTTCGACATCGTCGAGCCAGGCGCATTCCGGCATGAAGGCTTCGACCAGCTGGAGGATGCGGTCGGTCCGATCCACGAAGCCGCGCAGCGCCTCCCAGGCATCGACGCCACGATCGGACTTGCCTTCGTAGAGCCAGGTCTCGGCGCGGGCGGCGTCCTCGGCGGGCGGCAGGAAGGCGAAGGTCAGGAAATAGCTCGACTCGTAGTGCGCAGCGTCTTCCTCGAAATCGGCCTTGCGCTCGGCATCGACGATCGCCGACGCCGGATCGGGAAAGCGGCTCGCCGGATAGGCGCCGACCGCATGGCGCTGCGCTTCGACGAAAATCGCCCAGCCGCTTCCGAGCCGGCGGAAGGCGCTGTTGAGACGGCCGGCGACCGCGATCAACTCGGCCTGTACGGCGGAATCGAGATCGGGACCGCGAAAGCGCGCGCTGCGCTGAAAGCTGCCGTCCTTGTTGAGCACGACGCCCGGCGCGACGAGCGCGGCCCAGGGCAAGAAGTCTGCGAGACGGGTCGAGGACCGGCGATATTCGGCGAGATTCATCATGGCCGGCTTCAGACTCCGAGATGACCGGGGATGCGCAGATGCCGGCGTCCGACATCGACGAACTGCGGATCGCGCTTGGCTGCCCAGACTGCGGTGAAATGGCCGACGGCCCAGATCAGGAGGCCGACGAGCCAAAGGCGCAGACCCAGACCGAGAGCGGCGGCGAGCGTGCCGTTGAGGATGGCGATGCTCCGCGGTGCGCCCCCAAGCAGGATGTGCTCGGTGAGCGCCCGGTGGACCGGGACGCTGTAGCCCGGCATATCGGTGCCGCTCTCGGTGAGGCCCGCCATCAGACGAGCGCTCCGCCGCCGAACGAGAAGAACGACAGGAAGAAGCTCGAGGCTGCGAAGGCTATCGACAGGCCGAAGACGATCTGAATGAGCCGGCGGAAGCCGCCCGAGGTATCGCCGAAGGCGAGCGACAGGCCAGTAACGATGATGATGATCACCGCGACGATCTTGGCGACTGGACCTTCGATCGACTGGAGGATCTGCTGGAGCGGTTGTTCCCACGGCATCGAGGAGCCGGAGGCGTGGGCGGCGGGCGCCAGCATGACGCTGGCGATCAGGACGGATGCGGCGGTCGCGACATGGCGACGGAAATGCAGGGCGCGGCGGATCATACGGGGTCTCCTTCGGGGGGCTTGTTGGCGGGGAGGACGCGGTAGTCGCCGTCGGGACCGAGCCCTTCGACGCGGCCGAGCTCGGCCAGGCGTCGGGTGGCGCCGCGGCCCGAGAGCACGGCGACGAGGTCGATCGTCTCGGCGATCAGCGCGCGGGGCACGGTGATGACCGCTTCCTGGATGAGCTGCTCGAGACGGCGCAGGGCGCCGAGCGCCGTGCCCGCGTGGATCGTGCCGATCCCCCCGGGATGGCCGGTGCCCCAGGCCTTGAGCAAGTCGAGCGCCTCGGCGCCGCGCACCTCGCCGATCGGAATCCGGTCTGGGCGAAGTCGCAGCGACGAGCGGACGAGATCGGAGAGCGTTGCAACGCCATCCTTGGTCCGCATGGCGACGAGATTGGGCGCGGCGCATTGAAGTTCGCGCGTGTCTTCGATCAGCACGACGCGGTCGGAGGTCTTGGAGACCTCGGCGAGCAGCGCATTGGTGAGCGTGGTCTTGCCGGTCGACGTGCCGCCGGCGACGAGGATGTTGTGGCGATCGGTGACCGCCTGGCGCAGGATCTCGGCCTGCTCGGACGACATGATGCCGCCGTCGACATAATCCTGCAGGGTGAACACCGCGACGGCCGGCTTACGGATCGCGAAGGCCGGCGCGGCGACGACCGGCGGCAGAAGCCCCTCGAACCGCTCCCCAGTTTCCGGCAGTTCCGCCGAGACGCGCGGATTGCCGGAGTGGACCTCGGCGCCGACATGGTGGGCGACGAGACGCACGATGCGTTCGCCGTCGGCTGGCGAAAGCCGCTCTCCGGTGTCCGACAAGCCCTCCGACAGCCGGTCGATCCAGAGACGGCCGTCGGGGTTGAGCATCACCTCGACGACGCTGGCGTCCCCGAGAAACCCGGCGATGGCGGGGCCGAGAGCGGTCCGCAGCATGCGAGCCCCTCGAACTATCGCTTCAGATTTATCGGATGAAGACGCCACGTTGTCCCCGTTCTCTGCGGGACCGCGTAAGGCCGTCCCTGGATCGGGGATGATTAAGAGAACCGGAAACTCGCTCTCGGCAATAGATGTCGGGGCGTAGTAGTGGCGTGGCGTAGAAAGACAGGTGTTCGGCGGGATCGACGAATACTTGAGTTGCCATAATCGCTGCTTATTGCGCGTCGCGCGCGGACTCGATGTCCTCGGAAATCTCCTGGCGCAGCTTCGGGCCTTTGGCGAGACGTCGGCCGAGCGCGGCGACGAAGGCGTCATAGCGTTCGCCTGCCTGAGCACGCGCCGCAGCCTGCGCCGGCTCGGGCAACGGCGGGTTCGTGGTGAGCCAGAAGCGCACGAAGACGGCGAGCATCTCGACCGAGATGCCGAGATCGCGCTCCATGCGCGTCATGCGTCGGTCGAGCTGGTCGAGGCGTTTGGTGGTCGCTGCCTCCTGCCGCTCGGCCGCGTCCGGCGACAGGAAGGATGCGATTGCTGCCTCGGCGATCAGCGAACGGGACTGGTCACGGCGGGCGGCATGGGCCGCAAGCGCCTTCATCACGTCGGGTTCGAGGTAGACGGACAGGCGCTGCTTCTTCGGCGGTTTCGACATCGGCGCCTCACAGGTCCATTCCGTCGTTCGGATCGAGCGAGACCTGACGCGCCACGCCCTGCATGATCTGGTTGGTGCCACTGATGCGAGCGGTGTCGTCGTCGGCGTCATCGTCGAAGCCGCCGTCGAACTCATTCTCGATCGGCGCCTTCTTCTCGACCGACGGGGCACGCTCCAACTCGGGCTGGTGACGGCGCTCCGAGCCGGTTGGATCTTCGTCGCCGGCCTCGGCCTCGGCCTCGGCCGCGCTCTGGGCGACGATCGCGGCTGGCTGAGCCGGAAGTGGCAGCCGGCTCCAGTCGTCGGCGCTCGGCTGCGCCGGCCTGGTCAGCGCCGGCGGCGGCATGATGCGCTCCTTGAAACGCCGGTCCTCGAAGTAGCGCGCCTTCTTGGCCCGGATCGGCGGGGTGCCGGCGACCATGACGATCTCATCGGTCGGCGGAAGCTGCATGATCTCGCCGGGGGTCATGAGCGGCCTGGCGGTCTCCGAGCGCGAGACCATCAGGTGGCCGAGCCAGGGCGACAGCCGATGGCCGGCATAGTTGCGCATGGCGCGCATCTCGGTCGCCGTGCCGAGCGCGTCCGACACGCGCTTGGCGGTGCGTTCGTCGTTGGTCGCGAAGCTGACCCGGACATGGCAGTTGTCGAGGATCGAGTTGTTCGGGCCATAGGCCTTCTCGATCTGGTTCAGCGATTGCGCGATCAGGAAGCTCTTCAGGCCGTAGCCCGCCATGAAGGCAAGCGCGGATTCGAAGAAGTCGAGCCGGCCGAGCGCCGGGAATTCGTCGAGCATGAGGAGCAGCCGATGGCGGTTGCCCTTCGCCTGCAGGTCCTCGGTCAACCGCCGCCCGATCTGATTGAGGATGAGGCGGATGAGCGGTTTCGTCCGGGCGATGTCGGATGGCGGCACGACCAGGTAAAGGCTGGTCGGATAGCGAGCGCCGACGATGTCGGCGATGCGCCAGTCGCAGCGCCGCGTTACCTCCGCAACGACGGGATCGCGATAGAGGCCAAGGAACGACATCGCGGTCGACAGCACGCCTGACCGTTCGTTATCGGATTTGTTGAGCAGCTCGCGCGCGGCCGAGGCGATGACGGGATGCGGTCCGGCCTCGCCGAGGTGCGAGGTCTTCATCATCGCCGCGAGCGTCGACTCGATCGGCCGCTTGGGATCGGAGAGGAAGCCGGCTACGCCGGCGAGCGTCTTGTCCTCCTCGGCGTAGAGGACATGGAGAATGGCGCCGACCAGAAGCGCGTGACTGGTTTTCTCCCAGTGGTTCCGCTTCTCCAGCGATCCTTCCGGATCGACCAGGATGTCGGCGATGTTCTGCACGTCACGGACTTCCCACTCTCCGCGACGCACCTCGAGCAGCGGATTGTAGGCGGCCGACTTCGCGTTGGTCGGATCGAACAGCAGCACCCGGCCGTGTCGGGCGCGAAAGCCTGCCGTGAGCGTCCAGTTCTCGCCCTTGATGTCGTGGACGATCGCGCTGCCCGGCCAGGTCAGCAACGACGGCACCACCAGGCCGACGCCCTTGCCCGATCGTGTCGGCGCGAAGCACAGCACATGCTCGGGTCCGTCATGCCTGAGATAGGTGTGGTCGTACTTGCCGAGCACCACGCCATCCTCGCCGAGCAAGCTCGCGCCGCGCACCTCATCGGCACGCGCCCAGCGCGCCGAGCCGAAGGTCTCGGCATTCTTCGCCTCACGGGCGCGCCACACCGACATGCCGATCGCCACTGCGATCGAGACGAAGCCACCCGACGCTGCGATATAGGCGCCCTCGACGAAGATCGGCGGCGCATAGGCGTCGTAGAAGTACCACCATGGAAAGAAGGACCACGGATAATAGATCGGCCAGTGCCCGAGCATGAACCAGGGCGGCCCGAGCTGTGGCTGGAAGCCGAGCTTCCAGGCCGTCCACTGGGTAGCCGTCCAGGTCGTCAGGATGACGATGGTGAAGACGGTGAGGATCTGTCCCCAGAGAATCTTGGTGGCCGACATGGCGGGGTCCTTTCGAACGGGATGGTGATCACAGGCCGATCCCCCGTTGCCGGCCGAAGCTCCAGTCGATGCCGCCGTCGCTACGAGCGACGCCCGAGACGTGGCGGCCGAGCTGCTTTTCGAGTGAAGGCGTCCAGGGCACGAGGCTGAAGCCGAGCCCGTCGTCGATCATGGCGAAGCGCCCGGTCGCGAGCGTCAGGCGACGCTGATAGGTGCCGGTGACATATTCGCCGGACTCGGGCTTGACCTGTGGGCGTCCGGTCTCGGCGGAGATGCGCTCGGCAACCGTGTCCAACTCGCGCCGGCGCAAGGTGTCGACCAGTCCGGGCTGGAAGCTGACGCCGCGCTTCTGGCGCTCGGCGAGACCCTGGCCGACCAGATGCTCGGCGCGGCGATCCATGGCGTCGCGCACCTCGGCGCCGAAGCCGCCGCCGAGCGCGACGGGCTCGCGGGCGATGGCCTGCCGGTCGAGCCAGGTGGCGCCAGTCGCGGTGACCTGCCGCTCGATGTCGAGATCGGAGCGCACCGCAATCGCCACGCGCCGCTGGCCGCGCGCGTCGTCGAACTTGCGCAGCTCGACGATCGAGCCCGGCGCGCTGTCGCCGGCCGCGTCGAGGTCCGGCAGCTTGATATGATGCGTGCGCCCGTCAATCCCATCGACGACGGCGAAGGCCGTGCCCTTCAGCTCGTCGTCGAGGCCGCGGGCGACCAGGCGGCCGATGACCGGATCGCTGAGGCTTTCGGAGGCGAGCACATAGCTCGACGCGCCGCGATCGATGCCGCGCTCGGTCAGGCCGTGGTGGATGCGCTTGATGATGTCGCCGCGCTCGCCGAGTTCGCGCAGCGTCGCCTCGGCCTTATCGGACAATGTCCATTGGCCGGGGCCGATCTCATCGGCGAGGCCGAGCCCCTCCAGCTTGCGCAGGCGCCCGACCTTCAGCGCGTGGAATTCGTCGGGCTGGCGATCGGCATGCGGCGCGAGATCGATGACGCCGGTGCGATAGGCATCGCGCGCGAGTTGGCGATCGAGATTGGTCCAGCGGTCCGCATCGATCTGCCGCTCCAACGTGCGGCGAATCTCCTGGTCGGTGCGCGGGCCGAGCTCCTGGGTGATCAGGTCGCGCGCCCGGTCGCGCATGCCCTCCTTTATATAGTCGCGCGAGATGACGAGGTTCTCGCCGTCGTCGCGCACGCCGCGCACGATCAGGTGGACGTGCGGATGCTCTGTGTTCCAATGATCGACCGCGACCCATTCGAGCCGCGTGCCGAGGTCCTTCTCCATCTGGCCGACCAACTCGCGGGTGAAGCCCTTGAGGTCGGACATCTCCAGCGCGTCGTCCGGCGAGACGATGAAGCGGAAATGATGGCGGTCGTTCTCGGCTTGGCTTGCGAAATCCTTGGCGTCGGCGCCATCACCGCCGGGGCCGAACAGCCGCGCCTTCTCCCCGTCGCGGGTGACGCCGTGGCGCTGGAGATAATTGAGATGGGTCGCGAGCGGCGCCGAGCGGCCGCCATGACGAACGACGCGCGCCTTGATCACTGCGCCGCGCGAGCGCGCGGTGATCAGGCGATTGGCCTGGATCGAGGCGCGCTGGCCGCGCCCGAACCGGGACCGCGCACCCGGCCCGATCTTCCCTTGCCGGGAGACGCTGCCGCCGGCCCGCTGGGCGGCGGCGAGCGCCTGGGCGATGAAGGACCGCGCCCGCTGCGCGCTGGTCGAACGGATGCGGCCTGGCCGAATGCGGAAGTCGCGCTCGTCGCTCATGGCTGAGCCCCTGCACATCGCGCAAAGCCGATGATTTTCCTGGAAAAAGCGCCAGCGCGCAGGCTGCGCCGATCAGGCGCACCTCGCGAAAGCGCGGCATAAGTCCTTGAAAAAGCACAACCGACACGAAGCGCACATCGCGCCCCTTTATCCTGCCATCGTGCGGTTGTGCTTGCGTCTTCCCCTCCCAACGCCCTCCAAGATGCGCTGGGGTTCGCCATGCTGCGATGGATGGATGAACGCCTCATCGGGGGCCTGCCGTCTCCCGCCGGGAGACGAAGAGCCCGCCCGTCGGGTTCGCATCGGCCGAAACGTCGCGCGGCCGGACAGCGGGATAGCTGTCGCCGGGCTGCGCATCGGCCGGCGCTGTCGCTGCGATCGAAACGCGCTCGGGAGCACCGATGAACAGCGGTGCGCGCGTCCACGCCAGCGGGTCGGCGGCGGCAACATTGACCATGGCCGGCGATGGTGCGCCGCCGACAAGGGGGGCGAACTGAGCGACATAGGCGCGCGTCTCGGCCGGCAAGGCGCGGCCGCCCGCGAGGAATTCGTCGTAGCGCCCGGGACCGGCATTGTAGGCCGAGAGAAAGCCCGGCGATCCGTAGCGATCGTAGAGTTCGCGCATATAGGCCGTGCCCGCGATGATATTGTCGTGCGGGTCGAACGGGTCGCTGCCGAGCCGATACCGGGTGCGCAAATAGGCCCAGGTATCGGGCATGAGTTGCATCAGACCCTGCGCGCCCTTGGGGGAGATCGCCCGGATGTCGTTGGCGCTCTCGACGCGCATGAGCCCCCGAATCCATGCGACCGGAATGCCGAAGCGCTGCGAGGCCTCCGCGACGAAGGCCGCGAAGGGTGCGCTGGTTTCCGCCACTACCGGGGCCTTCGTCTGCGCGTGGACGGGCACGGCCTCGACGCCCAACAACGACAGGCCGGTAAGGAGAGGGAGGAGTAGCCGGCGAGCGGCGCGAGGGTTCGTCGCGCCGCTCCCGTGCCGCTGCGATCGATGCAGGGCGCACACCGATCAGTCCTCCTTGCGCGGCTTGGCGGGCCGCGACCAATGCAGGCCCCAGGCGGAGTTGTCGTCGCCGGAACGGAAAAGATTGGCGCGCAGCGGTCGCGGGAACAGCGGGCTGTCGAGTTGTATAGAGACATAGTCGCCGGCACGCTCGCCGACATGCTTCCATCCGGCGCCGATCTCGCTGCCTTCTTCGCCGCCGAGCAGCACGCGGTAGTCCGGCGCGTTCTCGGCGTCGGACGCTTCGGCGGGAACGATGGCGAGTTCAGCGTCGATGCCGAGCGCGGAGAGCCGCCCGGAATAGCCGGATTTGGTGCGGGTGAATTGGCCGATCTGCGTCATGGTCGTCTCCTTCGGTTGAGGATTGGAAGCGGCAAGTCAGTTGGTGGGCGCGCGCCAGACGTAGCGGCCGTCGCCGTCTTCATCGGTCCAGAGCGGGGTCGCCCGGCCGATCACGGTGCTGGTCGGCAGCGGGCCGAAGTAGCGGCCGTCGAGGCTGTCGGGGACCGACCAGTTCATGAGGAAAAGCTCGTCGTCGCCGATGCGGCGGCAGCCCTGCCAGACGGGCAGCGGACGGCCGAGATGATCGCGGTCGAGCGCATCGCCCATCGGCACGCCGTCGACCGTGATGGCATGGTCGCGGCGGCAGACCTGTTGTCCGGGCAGGCCCGCGACACGTTTCATCAGTGGCACGTCGCGCCCGATATAGCCGCGCTCGACCATCAGGCCCGCGAACTGCTTGGGCGCACGGACGGCGACCAGGTCGGTGACTTCGAGGTGGCGCGCGGGCGCGATACTGTAGAGCCCGATCGGCGTGCTCGCGGACGCGTTCCAGATGAGCTTTGTCGGGAAATGGACGAACGATGCGATCGCCACTCCCATGGTCATCAGATAGGTGCCCATCACGTAGCCAAAGCGGCTCATGCGCCGACCCTCCGCCGAAGGAGGAAGGCCTTGTGGTGGCCGATCGTGTACGGGCGCGGCGGCTGGCCGGCCGTCATGCGGTTGTGGACGTGCCGCCAGTGATCGGGCGAGACGTCGGCCGCATCGATGCCGGCGGACTCGATGGCGTCGATCATCTGCAACACGCGCTCGACCTTCGGCCAGCCCTCGACCTTCAGAAGGATGTCGCCGCCGGGCCGCACGAACGGCACGGTCTGTTGCGGTTCGGTTGGCAGCGCCGCGCGCAGCACATCAAGATGTGAAGCGATGGTGCCGTGATCATTCGCGGCCCAGCGCACGAACCCGAACACGCTGTCCGGCGCGAAGCGCAGCACGCGGCGGCGGCGATCGAGGATCTGTTCGCCGACCTCGCGGCCGAACCTGATCCAGTTCTCGACGCGCTTTTCGATCCAGGTGAGTTCGACCTCGGTCAGGCAAGTTGGTGGCGGCGCGGCCGGACCTGGTGCGCCGCGTGCATGGATGGCGCCGGCGCTGGTCATGTCGCGTCTCCGTTGCTTGGGGGGAATTCGCGCGCGAGCAGCTCGCGCATCATGTCGGCCACCGTGACGCCGCGGCCGAAGGCGGCGATCTTGATGCGGGCGCGCTGGTCGGGCGTGACGTCGATGGTCAGGCGGGCCGAATAGATGGCGGCATCGGCGGCACGCGCCGGCGGTGCATCGGCGGCCTTGATCCAGTTCTCCGGATCGCCCGGCCGCGTGGCGAAGCCGCGTTTGGGAGGCGTCGCGCTCATGGTGCGATCCTCGCGATCTCGGTGGCGAGCGCCGCGATCTCGCGCGCGGCGGGACTGTCGCCGTCCAGCTCGCCGACGAGACGGCCGGTCTTCGCGGTGTCGGCGAAGGCGACGCGCTGCCCGATCGTGGCAGCGAGCAGCGGCGGATCGTGGTCGGCCAACGTCTCGGCCGTCTCGCGGGCAATGACCGTGCGCGCGGCGCAGCGGTTGAGGATGAAGCGCGCCGCGAGCTGCGGTCGGTAGATGCGGGCCTCGCCGAGCAGCGACAGCATCTCGGCCGATGCCCAGCCGTCGAAGGGTGACGGCTGCACCGGGATCAGCACCAGGTCGGCGGCGAGCAGCGCCGAGCGCATCAGCCCGGCGACACGGGGCGGCCCATCGATGATGACGTGGTCGACGTCGCGGGCGATCTCGGGAGCCTCGCGATGCAGCGTGTCGCGGGCCAGGCCGACGACGCCGAAGAGCCGTGGCAGGCTTTCGCGCGCCCGCTGCTGCGACCAGTCGAGCGCGGAGCCCTGCGGGTCGGCGTCGATCAGCGTGACGCGATGGCCTCGCTGCGCCCATTCGCCGGCGAGATGGAGCGCGATCGTTGTCTTTCCGACGCCGCCCTTTTGGTTGAGGAGAGCGACGATCATGACGGTCTTCCGGCGATCGGGGACTCGTCCACAGCGGCCGAAAACGGCGGTTGCGTTAGAAAGATTCCGAAGGAATCTAGGTTAGAGAAGTTACGGGGCTCGCAAGTTGCTGATTCAGCGAGCGGATTCGACGATTCCGGTCCCTGATAGCACGAGGATCGGGTCCTCGATGGCACGATGGGTCCGGTCCCTGATAGCACGAGATGATTCACAGCTTATCCCCAGAGCGGGCGAGCGCGCGCCGACGCTGGCGCGGAATGCCGAGCGCGTGCGGGTCGATGGGTTTGAAGGAGAGGATTTCGGGACCGCCGAGGTATTGCTCGATGGTCAGGCGGTAGCCGGGCAGCGGCTGGCGACGGACGATGTCGCGCAGGTCGTAGGCGAAATGCTTGAGCGGCGAGAGCGAGCCGGACTTGGCGTGGAGATGCGGAAAATCGAAACTCCAGCCGAACTCTTGGCGGCCGCCGTGCTTGCGCACGAGGCGGTAAAGCCAGCGCTCAAGCCCGCCCGTCAGACCGAAATAATCGCGGTCGATCGTCAGCACGAGCGCATCGTCCAGAACGGCGGCGTAGAACCAGTCCGGCACGATCAATTCGAGCCCGAGCGGCCGTCCGCGTGCGTCGGCGCGCTCCTTCCACTCGTTGATCCAGGAGAAGCGGTGCAACCGCCGTTCAGTCGGCTGGCGGATCGATGTCGCCACCGTCGTCGACTGGAGCCGGTCGAGCGCGGCCTTCAATCGGTCGTAGTCGCGCAGGCTGACGCCGCGGCCGATGAATTGCAGAATTTCGTAGGGCGTGGTCGCCATCAGGCGCGACGGCCGCAGGCCGTGATCGCGCGCCTCGACGATCTGGGAGGCTGCCCAGATCAGCACGTCGGCGTCCCAAATGGTGGCCATGCCGTGCTCGGGAACGGCCTCCACGCGGATGACGACGGAACCGGCTTTGAAGTTGATCGGAGCGATCCGTTTCGACTTGCCGAGCGCGAAAAACGGGTATGCCATCAGGTCCTGCGCGTCGCGCGGCGCGAGATCGCCGGGCAGCGACCGGAAGAGATCGAGCTGCTCGCGTTCGCTGCTGTGATGGCGCGCCGACATCTCCGAGCGGCTCAGCGCTGTGGCACTTGGGCGCGCGTCGCCCCGTTCCCGTCATGACGCTTGGCTGGGAGGACAGCGTCAGTCTCGGCAGTGGAGTTCTTCGTGCCGCGATTGGCCCAGGCTTGGAGATCGGCGACGGCGTAAACGACGCGGCCGCCGAGCTTCTTGAATGCTGGACCCGTCCCATAGGTGCGATGCTTTTCGAGCGTCCGGCCCGACAGACCAAGAAAGCGCGCCGCTTCCGGCGTGCGGAGATAGCGTGGGGGGACTTGGACGGTCGCGCTTTCGGCCATGATCGAAGCTCCGTGCGGTGCTGGCGGGCCGCCGGATGTCGGCGGCGGTTCCAGCGCACGGTCGGTCGTTTGCGCGCAATCGACGATGTCGAAGATTTGCGGGAAAAATCGACACCCCGAAACCGGCCGAGATCGACTGTCTAGTGCAGCGGCATAAGCTCAGTTACAAACTCGCTGCTAAGCTAGGCCAATAGAATCGAGACGGAGCGCTTTCTATAAATTCGTGGAGGCCAAGGGGTATTGTTAGGAAATCACGCCAACGACGAACACACCAAGTGTTCGGTTTTTGCCATCATTCTGGCTGCGGGCCGGTCGAGTCGGATGTTAAATGGGCGAGCCCACAAGATGCTGGCCCTCGTCAACGGCGTCCCGCTTATTCGAATTGCCGCGGAACGTGCCATCGCGAGCAAGGCTGAACGCACCTTCGTCGTCACCGGTTTTATGGAGAAGGCTGTTGAAGAATGTCTGTCCGGCCTCGCTGTACATTCTGTCTACAACTCTGATTTTTCCCACGGAATGGCGAGTTCAATCGTCTCTGGTCTGAATGCACAGGGGGCGCAGGAAGCCGATGGAATTCTTATTCTTCTCGCCGACATGCCGGCCATCAGCTCGGCACATCTCGACGCGCTGATTGAGGCATTTTCTAATGCGGGAGGCCGCGCTATCGTGCGCGCCTCGTTCGGCGATCGAGCCGGCAATCCTGTTATTTTGCCTCGTATCCTGTATCCCCGTCTTCTGGAATTGGAGGGAGATCGCGGCGCCCAACGGTTGATCGAAACATGCGGGCTGGACATCCTTCATGTCGAAATCGGCCCTGCGGCCACAATCGACATCGATACGGAAGCAGATTTGCACGCCGCTGGCGGAACCCTGCCTGATTTTCTCAACTAGACTAAGACAAGGGTTTGCGCTGCCGCTTCAGGAGGCTGAGGTAGCCGCCGCGGACGAGATTCATGCCGTCCCGTGCGAGACGGATCGTTGTTTCTCGCAACGCGTCGCCCGCCCAGGAAGCGGCCTCGATCTTGTGGGTGGGGAAGAGTACCAACGCGATTGCGCGATAGCTTTCGCGTTCGAGACGAGCGTCCACGGCGCGCAACATCTGGCGGAGGCGCAGGCGTCGTTGTGGAGTCACGCGCGGGTCCGGTGGCGCTGGTGGCGCAAGGGCGCCGCGCCAGTAGCGGGCGATCGCCTCAAGGCGGTCCGGCGTCGAGTCATCCAGCACAATGACCGCCGCCCGAGGCGCAGTCGCGTCGTCAAGGCCGACGAGGCGCGCTCGGGCGACCTCGTTGCCGAGCGCGATCCGCTTGTCGGATACGGCAGGCGGCTCCGACATATGTCCGCTAGCAGACGATGCAGCAGCAACCCAGGTCGGGAGCGCCTGCAAGATCAGCGTCCAAGGATCGGCCATTGGCGTCCACGCGGGTTTTGCATCCGTTGCTGAGAGGTCGGGATCGGCCGCGAAAGGATAACCCCCATTTGTCAGAGAGGGCGGCCTCGACGTGGTCCGCGTCGAGACCGGTACGCTTTAATTGATTGTAGTCGTGCCGATACTCGGAATTGCGCCGCAGGAATTCCCAGGCCAGATCCGGAGCGTCGAGTTCACTCACATAGTCGTAGGCGGTTGAGATCCGCCATTTGCCTTGCTCCGGCATCATATGGCCTCCCATTCCTCGCACGGCGCGAGAAGTGCAAGCGATAACGATTCCCGGTTGAGTGCCTGGTTGGGAAGGTCGAAGATCGACACGGGCGATGCATGATCTGCATCACGGAGCTAAGGAGGGGAACGAAGAGGATTAATGAAGACTGGAACGAATGAGGTCGCGAAACCCATTTTGGGTCATCCAATGGGCGCGGGCGAGATGGCTTTGGTACACGAGTTCGGCGCGAGCAAAATCGCTCTTCGGATCGAGGCCGAAGATGATCAAGGTCACTTCTCGCCAACAGGCGCCGTCGTTTTCGGCGTCGAGAAGCCGAAGATAGGTCGCGAGATGTGCGCGGTCGTAGTCGGTGAGCCGCGGGTCTGTTGGCGGTCGGTCTAGAAAGTCGGCTTTCGCGCTCATCGTTAATATTCCCCCACCGATGTAATATCCGAAACGGATGGAGTTTGCACGACGGTGGTAGCGCAGAAGCGACGGCGCGTTGCGGCGTTGTTGATTTTAAGCGCGCTGCGCGGGCCGTTGACCGTTTTGCCGGACAAGCATCACTCCTTCGCCCTGATCGGAGCTGAGGAAGACGATGCCGTTCCCCTCAAGTGCTCTCCGGACCTGATCGCGTGTCGACTCGTGCACGGCGAGTCCATTCTCGGACTCGACGCGTTTGAGAGCGGTGAGCGATACCAGGGCCTTGTCGGCGAGCGTCTCCTGATTCCAACCAAGCAACGCGCGGGCGGCCCGTGACTGTCGGGCGGTGATCATGCATGATCACCTCCTACAGTCGAGACTCCGCACGCTACGAAAACGACTATAATAGTCGTCTTTGACTGGCTTGGCGAGGCCAAACACCGTCATTTCAACTTTGTACGGTCGGCGAGCGGATAAACTGATTCGGTCGCCTTCGACGCCGAAGGCCCCGACCTTTCGGCCGGGGCCTTGCGCAGGGACCTCAGTCGCCGCGCCGTCCGTTGGGGCGGGACCAGATCAGGGAGAATGTGTCGCCGTCCTCATCGTCGAAGAGGTTGGCGTAGATCGGGGCGTTGAAGCTCGGATCGTCGAGCTTGAGGCCCAGATAGTCGCGGCCTTCGTTGGAGCGCTTGGTCCAAGCGGCGCCGATCTCGGCGCGGCCGACCAAGACCCGGTGGCTAGGGGCGTTCTCGCCGGTGGCGCGCTGATCGGGGACGATGCGCACGTTCTTGGCCTGGACGCTGAGGGTGACGATTTCGCCGGTGAACTCGTTCGAGCCGGTCTTCTTGAAGGTGCCGATGGTCGCCATTGTAAGTCTCCGTTTTCCGTTCCCGAGCCCGCACCATTGCGGCCTCGATGGCGATCGGCAGGCCGGAGGCGATCGACGGCGCACCCCGAAGGGGCCTGACAGCCAAGGAGGGCTTTCTTGGCTCGCGAGGAATGACGGCATAGCCGGCAGGGGAAGAAAGTTCGACGCGGCTGTTGCGTCATAGGCGATCGAGGCGAAGCCGGCTTTCGGCCAGATCAGGCCATTGGAGAGGCCGTTTGGAGCGGTCGCGTGACGGTCAGAAAGGGAGAGATGGCGGCCCACCGCTGCTGCCAAGATGACTTCGCCACGAACCTCACCGGCGAGCCATGTTCCCTTGTCCGGGCCGATCACGGCATCCTGGCCCGGCCTGCCTCCGGGGGAATGTCTCCGTATCATCGGATCCCGGACAAACCATGACGGCTGACGCTGCGCCTGCGCCTCCCGTGGGTCGCTTCTCAGGACCGAGCCTCGATCCGCTTTCCAAGCCCCGCAACCGCCCACTCTCTTGACGGGCATCGCCGCTTCGATCCGCGCCCTGGTCCCCACCACGGCTACATGCGCGATGTCAGGCCCGCGCGAGGTCCCGGCCGGTGGGGCCGCGGGCCGTGGCCATCCCCGCGACCCGGACGGAGGCCGTGATGCCGACGGCGATGGCCCCGATGACGGAGAATGTGATCTGCCAAGCGTCCGACGGCATCAGGTGCTTTACGATGCCATGGGTGGCGTGGAAGCCCGCGACGGCGGCGGGTGCGACGAAGATGACGGCGACCGCGAGCTTCAGCCACATCGGCCGTGCGAAGGTGATGAGGAGCTGGCCGACTGCGAAGGTGACGGCCGCGGCGATGAGGCCGACCAGGATCGCGCCGGGGATGCCGGCGCCGGTACCGTGGGCCCAGGCGGCTGCGGCGAAGCCGACGAAGGCCGGCAGCGCGAAAACGGCCAGCGTGAACAACAGCCAGCAAAGCAGGCCTATTGCCGCGAGAGATGCGAGTATAGCGAGGATGATCATAGTGGTGGCCTCCGTGCCAAAAGGTCTGACGGTTGCGCCTGCCACCACCACCACGGCGCGACCGCACTATAGCGGAAGATCGACTGTGCCGGGAGCGGAAATCGCGGCGGATTTCCGCTTTGGCGGACCGGGTTCTCCCGGTCAGGCGAAAGGATCGATCTCATGGACGATCGCGGCGGTGTCCCCGTCGTACTCGCTGGCGGGCATGACTGAATGGGTGCCGTCGCCGGCCTGGAAGATGACGATGGCGGCCATCAGCGAGGTGGCGAGGCTGAAGGCGAAGGCGTGTGCTTGCTTGAGGGACATCGATCCGGCTCCTGTTTCGAGCGGAGGACCATCCCCCGCTGACAGGCGCCCGAAGTGTCGAACTGGTCGCTGCAATCACCGCGCAGGCGCAGCCGCAGCGGCGGCATGCTCGCATAGCCGACCCTTTACGGGTTGATGGCGCCAAGCGGCCAGTCTGACCAAGGATCAGCGCAGAAAAGCGGGTGTGGTGCTCGGCGTCGGGAGAGCCGGCCCTGTCCCGTCAGTCGGGAAGCACCTGCATTCGCCATGCCGGGGCGTTGGCGATGTAGTCGCGGTAGGCATAGTTGATCAGGTCGCGCACCAGCTCGAGCAGCCCGCCGACCGGCAGGCCGTCGAAGGGATCGCCATGGGCCATGCCGTTGCGCCGCTGGCTGAGGCTGGGCTTTGCATCGCCGGTGACGAATCCGATCGCGGTGCCTCCGGTGCGGACGATCATCGGAATGTGCGCGTCGGTCAGGCCGTCGGCGTCCACCATGTGCCTCAGCAGCGTCGCGAAGGTGCGGCCCTTCTTCGGGATCTGACCGCCGTATCGGTCCATCGTGGCGAGTTCGAGGGCGATCAGCGCCGCAAGCTCGCCGGCCTTCAGCACGTCGAGGTCGACCCAGCCCAGGAGGTAGAGCGTCTGCGCACGCGCGAACTTCGCACGCACGATGTCCGGGATGCGCTCGTCGATGCCGAGGCCGACGATGAATTTCCGCCATGTCTGCGGATCGTTGAACTGAAGGAATCCACCGGACATTCCCGGCGATGGCCAGGGAATGATGAGCGGTTCGGTGCGCGGCGGAAGGTCCAGGTCGAGATTCAGAGGCTTTTCCTTTCTGATATTCGGCCGCGCAACAATACTCGCGATCGACAAGTATTGCGAAGTCTGACGGCGCTTACGCGCCGCCGAACTTCCAGACCGGGATGCCGAGCTTCTTGGCCTTGTCGGCGAGGTTGTCGTTGATGCCGGTGCCCGGGAAGTGCATCACGCCCTTCGGCACGATTTCCAGCATCTGATCGTTGCGCTTGAACGGCGCTGCCCGGCCGTGCTTCGTCCAGTCTGGCGCGAAGCCGATCTGCGGGACGTTGCGGTTCTTCGCCCAGAGCGAGGCGATCTTCTCGGCTCCTTTCGGCGACTTGCCGTGGATCAGCACCATAGCGGGATGCTTCTCGTGAACTTGGTCGAGCTTGGCCCAGATCAGCCGATGGTCGTCATAGTCGAGCCCGCCGGTCACGACGATCTTCGGGCCCGGTGGCAGGAGCACCTCCTGGTCGGCCCGCTTCTTCGCCATCAGGAAATCGCGGCTGTCGATCATCGCTGACGTCAGATTACGATGGTTGACCTTCGATCCGCTGCGCGGGAGCCAAGTCTTGCCGACGTGACGCTCGTAGTGTTCGGCGGCCTGGTCGCGCATTAGCTCGAAGGCGTTCTGGCGCTCGATCAGCGTTATGCCCTCGGCGATCAGGCGCTCCAGTTCGACCGATTTTACCTCGCTGCCGTCCTGTTCGCGCTGCGCCCGCTTCTGGGCCTGCTCGTTATCGTCCAGTTCTCGGCCGATCCGGTCGGTGGCACGGTGGAAGACGTTGACGGTCGACCACAGGAGATCGTCGAGATCGGGTTCGAGCCGCGTGTCCTCCAGGGTGCCGATCAGCGCGTCGAAGATGTCGGCGACGGCGCCCGCGACCTGGTTGCCGTCGGGCAGAAGCCGCTGGTCGGGCTCGTCGGCGAAGGGCCGGTAGCCGTGGAGCTGCAGTTCGTTGAGGACGTGGTCGGTGGGGGAGGATTCGTGGTGCGGTTCGAAGTCGTCGTGGTCGTCCATGGGATGCTCCGTCGGTAGGACCGCGACCGTCGCGGCCTTTATGGCGACGAAGCCCATCGGCGGGACGGCTTTGCACCCGGAGCGCAGCGTAGGGCCGGAGCGTCAGCGGAGGATGGCGAAGGCCGGCTATTTTGCCTCGCGATGGAAAGGCGCGGCATGCGCCGCCGGAAAATAGTCGGCCGCCGCCATTGCCGGGCCGGCCCGACTGTGGGCCGATCGCCCTCTCGAAGGCCGAGGCGCGCTCCTCTCAGACGGTATGGGGTATCCGGACGGGCATGGCGGCACCGCCGCCACCTTCCTCCCTGGCGGCTAGGCCGCGAGCGCCATGAAACGCGCGACGTCCTGCGGCCCGATCTGCATCCGGGTCTGGCTTCTGAGCGCGTCGATGCCGAGGGTGCGGAGATCCTCGTTGAAGTCGCCGAGCTGGGGCGAGATGACGATTGCCTCGATCCCGGCCGCATTCGCCCGTTCAACCAGGCTGTCACGCGCACCGTCACCGGCCGGATCGTCGTCGCGGAGGATGTAGAGCCGCCGCAGCGTGTCCGGGAGCAGGATGCCGGCGAGATGGGCTGCGGAGAGCGCCGCCAGCATCGGCATGTCGGGCAAGACTTGCCTGACCGACAGTACGGTCTCGATGCCTTCGCCGGCCGCCATGACTTCGCCGCCTGCGCCGAAGCGGACCGCGTTGCCGAGAAGATCGCCCATCGCCCGCCTCGGCGTATCGAGTGGCGCCTTGTCGCGACGGCGCGGGTCGAGCCAGGTGCGATGTGCCCCGGTGATCTTGCCGCCAAGGTCGGTGACGGCTGCGATCATCGCCGGCCAGATTTCGGTCGGAGAATGCTCGTCCGGCCGATAGTAGCATCGCGGGTGGAAGCGCAGATTTCCGGTTCCGCGTAGATCCGTAATGCCGCGTTCCCGTAGATACGACTGCACGAGCGTGCCCGTAATCGGCTGCGACATGCCGATCAGACGGCGGGCCGCCTCTGGCGACCCGTGCGGTACGGGTGCCTGACGAGGGTTTGCCGGCGACAGTTCGGGCTGCGGCATGCTGAGGAAGGTCCGCGCCTCCTCAGTGACGTCCTTGAAGTCGATCAGGCCGCAGCTCTCGCGGATCACGTCGAGAAGATCGCCATGCTCGCCGGTCGCGGCGTCGGTCCATTTGCCGGCCGGACCCTTCGGCGAGTCCTTGAGGCGGACGTACATCGAACGGCCCGGCGTGTTGCGCGCGTCGCCGACCAGCCAGTAGCGGCCCTCGCGCCGGCCGCTGGACAGGTAATGGCGGCACACCGCCTCGGCCTGCCGGCCGAGACGCTGCGCAAGATCGGAAGCATCGTGACGGGACATCACGCGGCCCCCCGTTCGGCGATGCGCGTCACTGGATAGGTGTCGAGCAGCTTGGCGAGCACCGCTGCACCACTGGCGTCGGCCGGAACGAAGAAGCGCAGCTTCCAGGAGATGATCTCGCTGAACAGGCCATAGGCGCGCAGCCGGTCGCGCATCGCCTCGGTGAACCCGGTCAGCTCCAGACGATGGGCGTTCATGACGCGGGCGCGGCGAAGCTGGAGGCCCTCGGCGAGATCCAGGACCGTGCTGCCCTCCATCAGCGCGGCGAAGGCGTGTTCCGGCGTCAGCGTGCTCGCCCCCTGCGAGGCGGCGTTGACGGCCCAGGCCGGCGACACGCGGCGGCCGATGATCCGTTCGCCCGCATCGGTCTGGAGCCGGTAGACCCGCGTCGACTCGTCCGGCAGGCGCTTCCAGATCGGCAGCAGCAGGCCGGCGGCGATGTGGATCGTGCTGTCGGAGAATTCCGGGATGTCGGCAAGCTCGGCCTCCCATGCGGCGGCGAAGCGGTCGCGATCGGTTTCCTCCCAATGGCTCTCGTCCATCATGCGCAGCGGCGGATAGTGCCGCTCCATCGGCCGGATCAGGCAGACGCGGCGTTCGATCTCGCCGTCATCGAGCATCATCGACGGGGCCGGCATCTGCACCGCGGCGCGACCGGAGCGACCATTGACGAGCAGCCGCGCACACGGATCGGCGCGATTGCCGAGCGCATCGAGCAGCGTGATGGGTCGATTGCGCTCCCGGCGCGTGATGGTCAGCAGCCGAGTCTCCGCGCCGGTGCCGGGATGCACATGGATCACCTGGCTGTCGGTGACCACGAAGCTCTCGGCCTGAAGCGTCTCCAGCCCGAGGTCATAGTGGCCGCTGCGGATCGCACCCTCGATCTTCGCCATCAGGAGCTGCTCGAACGCGGTGAACAGGATGCCCTGTAGCTCGATGGTGAGCGCCAGCAGCCGGTTGAGGAAGGTGGTGATCGGCGGCAACTCATCCTTGATGCCGTTGTCGTCCATCAGCTTCAGGCCGGTGGCGGCTTCGAAGCGATCGAGCGAGCAGCCTTCGACCTTGCCGCGCACGAGCAGCAGGTAGAGCTGGCGCAGCGCATCGCGCGCATAGTGGGATTCGAGATTGTCTTCGGGCCGGAACAGGCCCTGACCGCCGGTCTGGCGCTGGCCGCGCGTGATGGCGCCGAGTGTGTCGAGCCGGCGCGCGATGGTCGAGAGGAAGCGCTTCTCAGCCTTCACGTCGGTGGCGATCGGCCGGAACAGCGGCGGCTGCGCCTGGTTGGAGCGATTGGTGCGGCCGAGGCCCTGGATCGCGGCGTCCGCCTTCCAGCCGGGCTCCAGCAGATAGTGGATACGCAGGCGCTGGTTCCGGGCGGCAAGGTCCGCGTGATAGCTGCGGCCGGTGCCGCCGGCGTCGGAGAAGACGAGGACGCGCTTGTCGTCGTCCATGAACGCGGCCGCCTCGGCGAGATTGGCGGATGCCGCCCGGTTCTCGACGACGAGCCGTTCGCCCTTGCGCACCACACGGCGCGATCGTCCCGTCACCTCGGCGACGATGTCCGTGCCGAAGCGCTGGACGATCTGGTCGAGCGCGCCAGGGACAGGCGGGAGCGATGCGAGCCGTTCGATGAGCTCGTCGCGCCGGGCGACGGCCTCGCGGCTCTCGACGGGCTGGCCATCGCGAAAGACCGGCCGCGACGACAGATTGCCCTCGCTGTCGGAGAACGGCTCGTAGAGCTGCACCGGGAAGGAATGGGCGAGATAGTCCATCACATATTCGCGCGGCGTGATGTCGACGCGCACGTCGTTCCATTCCTCGGTCGGGATCTCTGCCAGGCGGCGCTCCATCAGGGCCTCGCCGGTCGAGACGATCTGGATGACGGCGGAATGGCCGTCCGCCAGGTCCTGCTCGATCGAGCGGACCAGCGTCGGCGTTTTCATGCTGGTCAGCAGATGGCCGAAGAAGCGCTGCTTGGCGCTCTCGAAGGCGGAGCGTGCGGCCGACTTCGCCTGACGGTTCAGCGTTCCGCTATCACCGATGATGTTGGCGGCCTGCATCGCGGCGTCGAGATGATTGTGGATGATGGCGAAGGCGCCGGCATAGGCATCATAGATCCGGGTCTGCTCGGGCGTGAGCTGGTGCTCGACCAGTTCGTACTCGACGCCGTCATAAGAGAGCGAGCGAGCCGTGTAGAGGCCGAGCGCACGCAGGTCTCGGGCCAAGACTTCCATGGCTGCAACGCCGCCATTGTCGACGGCCTCGACGAATTCGGCGCGGTTGGCGAACGGAAAATCCTCGCCGCCCCAGAGGCCAAGCCGCTGGGCATAGGCGAGATTGTGTACGGTCGTGGCGCCGGTCGCCGACACGTAGACTACGCGGGCGTTCGGTAGCGCGTGCTGGAGCCTCAGGCCCGCACGGCCTTGCTGCGATGGGGCCACATCGCCCCGTTCTCCCTTGCCGCCGCCGGCGTTCTGCATCGCGTGGGACTCGTCGAAAATGATCACTCCGTCGAAATCGGAGCCCAACCATTCGACGATCTGCTTGACGCGCGAAAGCTTCTCCCCGCGGTCGTCGGACCGTAGCGTAGCATAGGTGGTGAATAGGACGCCTTCGGGCAGCCGGATCGACGTACCCTGCGGGAAGCGCGAGAGCGGCGTGACCAGCAAGCGTTCCATGCCAACCGCCGACCAGTCGCGCTGGGCATCTTCGAGCAGCTTGTCGGACTTGGAAATCCAGACCGCCTTGCGGCGGCCCTGGAGCCAGTTGTCGAGGATGATGCCGGCCGACTGGCGGCCCTTGCCGGCGCCGGTGCCGTCGCCGAGCATGAAGCCACGGCGGAAGCGAACCGCGTTCGGGGCATCGTCCGGCGCGGCGGTGACGAGGTCGCCGGTCTCGTCCACGGTCCAGGCTCCGGCGAGATATTCGCCGTGGGCCTCGCCGGCATAGATCACCGTCTCGAGCTGGGCGTCGGAGAGGATGCCGTCGGTGACGATCGCCGCCGGCAGCGTCGGCCGATAGCTCGGCTTCGGCGGCGCGACCGAGGCCATGGCGGCGGACTGCACCAGCTTGGTCGGATGCGGCTGCGCGCCCTCGATGCGGATCGACTGGAGCGCATAGGCCTCATAGATCGAGTCCGACAGGCGGCCGGTCTCCGGCGGCTTCCAGTCGATGGTCTCATAGGCGAGCGGCACGCCTTCGAGCTGAGCGATGCGACGGGCGGGCTGAGTCACCGCCGCGCGGGCGAGATAGCCTCGCACTGTGCGCGGCTGGGTGGCCGGCATAGTGACAGGACGCGCGATCGAGACCGGCAGGCGCGCGGGAAGCTGCGTGTCGATCCAGCCGAGCAGCGTCGCGACATCGGGTGCGATGCCGGCGGAGTCTGGAAAATGCTCGGGGTCCTCGGCCGGCGCCTTGTCGATGACGGTCAGGCGGGTCTCGATGGTCGTGCCGTGCTTGGCATAGACCGAGCCGGCAATCGCGGCGGTGAACACGACACGGCCGCGCCCCTGCAGCCGGACGAAAGCGTCCCGCCAGGCCGGAAGCTCGGGCGAGAAGTTCGCGCCGGTGATGGCGACCAGGCGCCCGCCGTCGGCAAGCCGGGCGAGCGCCGAGGCAATATGCCGATAGGCGGCGTCGGCGACGCGCCCGGTGACGTTCGCCATCACCGAGAACGGCGGGTTCATGATGACGACGCTCGGCACGGCGGCCGGATCGAGATGGTCGTCGATCTGGGCGGCGTCGAAGCGCGTGACGGGGACGGCCGGAAAGAGAGAAGTGAGAAGATCGGCGCGTGTCTCGGCCAGCTCGTTGAGGATCAGCGAAGCGCCTACGGTCTCGGCGAGCACGCCGAGCAGCCCGGTGCCGGCGGACGGCTCCAGCACGCGGTCGGCCCGGGTCAATGTTGCCGCCGTGAGCGCGGCCAGGCCAAGCGGGATCGGAGTCGAGAATTGCTGGAAGGCCTGTGCCTCCTCGGATCGGCGGGTGTGCGTCGGCAGCAGCCAGACGATCTTGGCGAGGGCCGAAAGCCGTGAAGCCGGCGATGCGGCTTTACGGAAAAGCGGCTTTCCGTATTTGCGCAGGAACAGGACGGTCGCGGCCTCGCAGGCGTCATAGGCAGTTTTCCAATCCCATGCGCCAGCAGCGTCGGACGCGCCGAAGGCGTCCTCCATGGCGCTGCGCAGCATGACGGCATCGACGGTGCGGCCCTGTTCGAGGTGGGAGAGGATGCGCTCGGCGGCGGCAAGGATGGAGGCGGCCGGCGGCGTGTGCGGAACAAGCGGAAGCGAAGCCACCTGAGCGGCTGGGAGCGGAGCATGGAACATGGAGGGAGACCTCGGAGAGCGGGACCAGGACGAGCCGGCCCGGCGCTCTCTCTCGACCGGACGGGCTCAAACCCGTCCCGGCCACCCTCTCACTCTGGCGCGGGTTGAACCCGGTCTATCGCTCCGGCTTCCGGCGGTGAGGGTGGGACGCTCCGCTCCATTGGGAAAGAGAAGCTGCGACAGCCCGCTCCTTCGAGTCCGCCGCACCGGACGACGACGCGGAGAAGTGATGAAATGCAGCAAGAACTGCATCAACTGGCGCGGCATGTTGGCGGTCGTGTTCGGCGCGGGTTTCGTGCTCCGGCCCCGGTTGGCGCATCTCCGGCCGTCGCCGGCCTCGCCCAATCGAGCGAGGAAGAGAACCGGCCGATCGGCTTTGCCCGTGTCAACGGGCGGTGGGAGGTGGCAGTCAGGTAGGGGCGCGGTGGGATCAACCGTGCGCGAACCTCGCCGATGGAAGAGTTTCCACCGTCCCCGGCACGGGCGGAGAACGGCGATCCCTGCAGCAGCTGCTACGTGACCGCGGAACGGCCGAGCTTGGGCTGAAGGCGTACCGTTCGAGTCGGGGGTGGAGTGACATGGGGTAACATCGGGGCGTGGTCGCCCCGATGTCTAAGCGAGCTTTTCGCGGAAGTGTGCCGCTACGCGGTCAGCGGCTCGGCGAACGGTTTCGGCATCATCGTAGAAGTCAAAGTGCTTTCCCTCCGTCCAGAACAGCTCTTTCGGGCCGCCCAGCAGCCCGTAGATCTTACGCGCTCGATCGGGGAACGCCGCTTCGTCCGAATGGATCACCAGCGTCGGCGCCTTTACGAGCGGCGCGCGCGACATCGGATCGAACTGGAGCCAGGGCTCCCACCCCATGACCGCGAACTCGTTACGCCAGGAACGGACGCCCCCGCCGCGGGACTTATCCATGTAATACTCGCTCGGGCTCGAACTTGCCGCCTGCATGTTGCCCGGATCGTAGGCGGGAACAATGTCAATGACGCCAGTCTCGTCATATCGCTTACGCGCCGCGCGACCCGCGGCCACTCTGCTGTCATAACCCTCGCGCGTGAAGATCTTCACTGCCGACTCGGGGTCGGAGAAGAAACCCGCCACCGTGGCTACCGCGCCGACGTTCGGATCCTCGGTGGCGGTGTACATCACAGCGCCGCCGCTCGTGCATACGCCCAATAGCCCGGTGCCCGAGACATCCGGCCGCCGCTTCAGAAAACGCAGTGCGGCGGACAGGTCCTCCGCCTTGCTTTCCGGGTCCTCGTACTGCCGCTTGGCACCGCTACTCTCGCCGTAGTTCCGGTAGTCGACTGACAGCGCAATGATTCCTCGGCGCGCAAGCTCACCCGCGTGATTGCCGCCCATCATTTCCTTGACCGAGTTCATCGAGCCGCCCACGGCGACGGCAGGATAGCGCTTCGAGGGAGCGTGCCCTTCAGGGAGATACAGGTTCGCCACGACGAAGCCGTCTCCGCTCGGGAAGCTGACCTTCTGCGCCTTGGGTTGGCTGCGTTCTGTAAGTGTTTCTGCCATGGCGTTTCTCATGCTGAAAAGGGCGACGCTCGCTCCAGCGGCCAGACCAAGTTGCCTGCGCGTAAACATGTGGGGCATCAGCGCGCTTCCTGTTGTTCCATGCCTGTAGGGTAGCCACTGCCGCAAACTTTGATAATATCGGAAAATTTTCATGGTCTTGTAAGTTGGATTTGATAATGCAGCCGGATCTGCTCGACGGAATAGTGGTTTTCACGCGCGTAGCGGAGAGGCGCAGCTTCACCGCTGCTGCGAAGGAGCTAGGAGTCACCCCGGCGGCAGTCAGTTGGAGCATCAAGAGCCTTGAAAGACGGGTAGGTGCGCCGCTCCTCACCAGAACGACCCGTTCGGTCGGATTGACCGAGGCCGGCGAGTTGTTCCTGGAACAGGCACGCGCCGGAGTGGTCCACATCGAAGCTGCCTTCGAGGCAGCGCAGCGGCTTGGCGCTAGTCCGCGAGGCTTGTTGCGCCTTAGTGTTCCCTACGTGGCGCATACGGTTCTCGAGCCCGTATTGCGCGGGTTTGCTGCGGCTTATCCCGACATCGAGCTGGAACTCGTCTTCGAGGATCGGTTCGTGGACATTGCGGCCGAAGGCTACGACGCGGGGATCCGGATCGGCGAGATGATCGAACAGGACATGGTGGCCGTTCGGCTCACACGTCCCTCTCCGAAAGTGGTTGTGGGCTCCCCAGCCTATTTCGCCGATCGAGGTAAACCGAAGCGACCGGAGCAGTTGGAAGACCATTCGTGCATCAACGCCCGCCTAGTCGGAGGCGCTATCCATCGATGGGAGTTCATTGATGATAGTCGTCCAGAGGGGGATCAGACCTTTTCAATTGCTGTGAAAGGTCCGTTGATCGTGAATGGGCCCGCGATGTGTCTGTCGGCCGGCATTGCCGGCGTTGGCCTCACCTACAACATTGGCACCGTCGTGCGACCGCTGATCGACCGAGGGTTGCTGACTACGTGCCTTGAACCGTTCCTGCCCGAGAGCCCTGGATTCTTCATCTTCTTTCCAGACAGAAAGCAGATTCTGCCGAAGCTTCGCGCCTTTATCGATTTTTGGAGATCTTCAGTCGAGGCTGAGTAACCTTTCTGGGATGGAGAACGCGCGCCTGGTGCGAGCCAATCCTGACATTAGCGAGCTGATCGAGCGGCCGGCTTCGCGGTGCCATTCGTGCCATGGGCAGAATTGCCGGGCTGCTGACGCTAGGATCCGCTTGTGGATGCGCGTCGCCGCCGCCGTAGCGATCGCCATTCATCCGCAACCGGCGCCAGTCCCGTCATGGTCTATCGGCCTTGCGCGCCTTGCGGGCGCGGCGCCGGATCCGGCCATGGATTGGATCGTGGACGTAGCGACGAAGGTCGCCGCGACGATCTAGCAGTCTATCACTTCGATGGGGGAGGTGGCCGGAGCGGCCGAAGCCGCTCCGGGTGCCCGTCATTCGGCCGCAGCAAGGTGCGGTTCGACGTCATGGGCCTCGGCCGCGACATCCTCATCGCCCTCGATGAGGAATGCGGGAAGCGCCTCGTCCTCGCCGACGTCCTCGACCTCCGGCGTGGGCGCCTCCGCGTCGTCGATCAGGCGCAGCGGCTCGGGCAACCAGCCGCTGTCAGCGAGAAGCCGCTCGGCCTCCTTGGCCATGTCGCCCTTCTTTAGGTGGTCGATGAGCTGCGCGGACTGCTCGCCGACGCCCTCGCGGACCGCCTGCAGGATGCGGGGCTTGGTGACGCGGCTGAGGTAGTTGCCGAAGGTCGGGCGCCAGCCGGCCTCCACCAGGTTGACGCCCGTCGCCTTCGTCAGGCGGTCGGCCTGGGCGAGCCGCATATCGAGCGTATGCTGCGACACGCCGCCGGCGCTGTGCGGGTTCGGCCGCTCATAGAGCGCGTTCACGCCATAGCTGACGCAATGCGCCAGCAGCGCCATCCGGCTGGTATCGTCCAGGTCCGCGAGCCAGTCCCACAGGGCGTCGTCGTCCTTCGGGATGTCGCGGGCCCAGGCGGCGTGCCTGTCCTGCACCGCACGGGCGGACGGGCTGTCCTTCAGCGCATCGTCCTGTGCCGGGAAGAAGATGTGCTTCACCCCGGCCTCGATGGCGCCCGTATACATGCGGGTCATGAAGGTGTCCGAGACCAGCTTGTGGAGGAGCGCGGTCATGGCGACGTGCGGGTTTTCCGCGACGGCGTTGCGCAGCGCGAGGGTGCGATACGCCGTCAGCTCGATGACAAGGCGCTCGGGGAGCGGCTTGATTGCGTCGTCCTCATCGTCCTCCTCCTCGACGGGCTGGCCGCCGATCGTAATGACGGCGCGCTGCACGACCGGCGCACCGGGCTCGTCCGGCCGACCTTCGGTTTCGTCCTCATCGGTCTCGGCGCTGGGTTCGGGAGTCTCGTCCTCGGCCCGGACGTAGCCGCGATCGATGGCGACGTTGCCGTCGTGAGCGATGCTGATGAACACGCCGGCGCGGGCAATGTCCTCGGCCTCGAAGCGGACAGGACGGGTCTCGAAGGCGGACAGGGCCGTCTCGATCTCGCCGAGCCGGTGGTCGACCTCGTCGGGCAGTTCGTCAGCGCCTTCATATTCAGCCTCGAGCTTTTGGTATTCGGCGTTGAGCGCCTCGATCGTCGCCTGTTCTTCCGCCGTCAGGTCGAGCGGTTCGCCCTGCAGCTCGCGCAGGCCGCGCGTGGCGTCATAGGGAAATCCGACCGCGACCTCGATCCACTTCCAGCCCTCGGCGGCGATCGTCTCGGCTGTCGCCTTCAGCTTCTCGGCGACCAGCCGATCGAGCAGCGCCGCATCCTGCAGCCAGCCGCCGTCGTCGGACTGGAACAGGTCGCGCATGACGATGCCGCCGGCGGCCTCATACGCCTCGACGCCGACGAAGATGGCGCGCTTGTCCGAGGCGCGCACCGTCGTCTCGGTGAGCATGCGGCGGATTTGATAGGGCTCCTTCGACCAGGCATCCTTGATCGCCTCCCAGACCTGCTCCTGGCGGGCATGGTCGTCAGTGACGGTGAAGGCCATGAGCTGGTCGAGCGTCATGCCGTCTTCGGCATAGACGTCGAGCAAGGTGGGCGATGCGGTGGCGAGGCGCAGGCGCTGCTTGACCACCTGCACGGGCACGAAGAGGGCCGCGGCGATTTCCTCCTCGGTCTTGCCCTTCACCCGCATGTCCTGGAACGCTCGGAACTGGTCCAGTGGATGGAGCGGCGCGCGGTCGATGTTCTCGACCAGCGACACTTCCTCGGAGAGGATCTCGTCGTCGCGCTTGCGCACGACGCACGGCACGGGCGCGATCTTGGCGAGGCGCTTCTGCTTGACGAGCAGCTCCAGCGCGCGGAAGCGGCGGCCGCCGGCCGGCACTTCGAACATGCCGGTCTCCTGGCCCTCGGCGTCGACGACGGGCACGACGCTGAGGCTCTGGATGAGGCCGCGCCGCGCGATCGAGGCCGCCAGGTCCTCGATCGAGACGCCGGCCTTCACGCGGCGGACGTTAGACTGGCTGAGCACCAGCTTGTTGAAGGGAATGTCACGCGAGGACGACAGGACGATCTTCTGAACTGCAGTAGCCATTGGGGATTGCTCCGCGACGGGCGGCCGAGAGCCTCTCTCTCGACCTCCAACCCGTCACGAAAATCCCGTCCTCCCTCTCACTCTCTACGTGCCGGCACCTCCTGGCGCGGCGACGGGAGACGCAAAAGCGCAGTCCCGCCGCCACGGATTTACGCCTTTGCGGATTGGCTGGACGTGGTGCTTCGGTGGACGGCGTGAAGCACGCGTTCGGCCTCGCGGATGCCGCCGGTTCGACGGGCCGCCTCGGCCCAGGCCGAGATCGGATAGAGGCCCTCGAACAGGATGTCGCGCTCGATGCCGAGACCCATCGGCAGGCGAACGGCGATCATCTCTGCAAGGCTGAACGAGCCGAGCTCGGGCTCGCCGAGATCGGCCAGGCCGAATAAGGTGTCGCCGTCATCATCGAGTTCGGTCGCGAGCCAGACGCCTTGGCCGAGGGGATTGAAGAACTTCACCACGGGGATGTGGTCGGCGTCGCGGTCGCGGCCGTTGGCGAGGAGCTGCTCCCGCAACTCGGGGGTCAGGAGGATCATGCGGCCCTCCTGTCGATCGCGGGTTCGGCCGAAAGCGCGGCCCCGTCGGCCGGCACGAAGCCGAGAAGCCAGTCGGCGGCCTTGCTCGCCTGGCTGGCGGCGCGGACGATGGCGCGGTTGTCCTCGCGCAGCACCTCCAGCCAGGAGCCGATATAATCCGCGTGCCGCACGGTCGGCACGATGCCGAGCGAGGCGCAGCAAAAGGCTGCATTCATCTCGGCGACCAGCTCCTCGAACGCGTACTTCTTGGTGCCGAAGCTGCCGCTCATGTCGCGGCCGAGCCGGGACGGATGGCCGGTCGCATGCCCCAGCTCGTGCAGCGCCGTCCGATGCCAGTTGATCGGCTCGAAATAGGCCTGGGGCGGCGGGACCTGCACATAGTCGAGCGCCGGCACGTAGAAGGCGCGATTGCCGCCGATGCGGAAGTCGATCTCCGTCGCGCGGATCAGCGCCTCGACCTGGGGCTCGATCAGGCCCGGCGCCGGCGGGGGCGCGACGATCGCGACGTCGTCGGGCAGGCCCTCGCATTGCGCCGCGTTGAACACCGTGAAGCGCTTCAGGAACGGGATCGCCTGGGCTTCGTCGCCGGTCTCGCGGGCGCGTCGCTTCTCGTCGTCAGGCACGAAGCGGTCGGCATAGACGACGGTCGTGCCGCGCTCGCCCTTGCGGACATTGCCGCCGAGCGCGAGCGCCTGGCGAAAGGTGAGCCAGCTCTGGCCGGGAAAGCCGTGCTCGATCACGGCGCCCCAAAGGATCAGCACGTTGATCCCGGAATAATGCCGGCCCGTGGCGGCGTTCCTCGGCATGGCGAGCGGTGCCTTCGCCGCCGCTGTTCCCCAGGGTTGAACCCAGGGCACGCGGCCAGCCTCCAGTTCGCCGATGATCTTGCCGGTGATTTCGTCGTAAAGGCTCGTCCGGTCCTGGCCGGAGCGAGCGGATGCGGTCTTTCTGGACATCGCGGATCTCCGCGACGGGCACCGGAAGCCTCTCTCCCAGCTCTCAACCCGTCACGGCTAAGCCGGTCCGCACTCTCACTCTACAGGGGGCGTTGCGGGGGCTCCCCGCAGAAGCCGAGACGCAAGGCTCGGCCGCAGGGGAAGGCCTTCCCCTCAAGGCCTCTTGCGCACATTGATGTCGACTGGATGAGATTGATGGGTCGGCAGTTCAGCCTTCCGGCGTCGTGTTGTGGATTTGGCGCTTCTTGCCGAACACTGGAAACTTGCTCGCCGCACCGTAGTCGGTGCTCTCCCGAGCATCCTTCAAGATCGCAATGTCTGCATCAGAGATCACGAAATCCACGGCAGCATTGGTCCGCATGTGCGCGGCGTTGGCCGTCTTCGGCAAGGGAAGGAGGCCGAGTTGGAGGCAGTATCGGATGCAGAGCTGCGCGACATCGACACCATATTTCTCTGCCAAGGCTCTGATTTCCACATTCTTCAGCAGAGCGCCGTGGGCGACGGGCGAATAGGCTTCCACGAGAATGTCTTTGGATCGCGCGTAGTCGATCAGGTCGAACGGCGTGTTGCCGACATGCGCCAGAATCTGGTTGACCATCGGCTTGACGCTGCCGTTGTCGAGCAGGTTGTCCAGGTCCGCCCGCTCGAAATTGGATACCCCGATTGCGCGCAGCTTGCCCTCGCGGTGCCCTTGTTCAAGCGCGCGCCATGCCTCGAGATTACCCTCGAAGAAGTGCTCGCCCTCTCTGAATTCCGCCCAGGGCTGCGGGCTGTGGATTAGCATCATGTCGATGTGATCGAGCCCGAGCGTCTGCAGCGACCCGTCGATGAGGTCTTTGGCCTCGGCGTAGCTTTTGCACTCCGCCGCGAGCTTGGTCGTGACAAAGAATTGGTCGCGCTGCAGGCCGCTCGCCCGTAGGCCTTCGCCAACGCCGCGCTCGTTCGCATAGGCCTGGGCGGTGTCGAAGTGGCGATAGCCGATCTCGACGGCCTCGCGCACGACCCGAGCGACCTCGCCATCGGGGATCATCCAGGTGCCGAGCCCGAGCTTGGGGATCTCAATGCCGTTCGGCAGGGCGAACGTCTCTTGCAAAATCATGGTGCTAACCTTTCAAATTCAGTCGGTGGAATTCGGGCCGGGGCCATAGCCGGGCTGCTTGACCAGCGTGTCCCATTTGCCTTGGATATCCGGGGCGTAGACCTGTGTGGACCATTCGGCTGGGGCGACTTCCTCGAAGCCCACCGAGACGGACTCGTCCCCATAGTTCAGGATCCTGGTCACATCGCGCACGATGGCGTCCGACAGATCGCGCTTCTGCGCATCGGACTTCCCAGGCCAGAGTTTGACGATGACGTGCGGCATGGCTCAGTCCTTCTGCAGGGGGGCGAAATATTGCTCGTCGGTCACGTGCTCCATCCAGGTCAGGTTCGCGCCGTTGACGGTATCCTGGATGGCGACGTGGGTCATGCCCTCATGCGGCGTGGCACCGTGCCAGTGCTTGTGCTCCGCCGGACACCACAGCACGTCGCCTGCGTAGAACTCGAGCTTCGGCCCGCCTTCCACCTGGGTCCATCCGACACCTTCGGTCACGATGAGCGTCTGGCCCGCCGGGTGCGAGTGCCAAGCCGTGCGCGCGCCTGGTTCGAAATGGACGATGGCGCCGCTAACACGCGACGGATCGGGCCGTTGGAATTGCCCGGTGATCGTGACCTTGCCGGTGAAGTAGTCCGCAGGCCCGTCGACGGTCTTCAGTTCCGCCTTGCGAGTAATATCCATTGTCGTGGTTCCTTTCTGTGTAGAGCCCGCGCTGGGCGTTCAGCATCAGGCGGTAGATTTCTGACGCAGGAGCCTGATCGCGATGCCCGCCGCGCAAAGCACGGCAACGGCGCTGACGATAAAGACGGCGCTCAACCCGCGTTCCGCCGCGATCCATCCCAGTACCGGGCTGCCGATCGCCATCGCGACATCGAGGAACACGGTGTAGATGCCCATGGCGAGGCCACGATTTTCCGGCGACGTCTCGCGCACCGCTTCCGCGCCCAGCCCCGGATAAACGAGTGAATAGCCGAAGCCTGCAAGCGTCGCGCTCGCGGACGCGATGACGATGTTGGGCGCCAAAGCCATGAAGGCGAGGCCAGCCGATTGCACGGCCACGAAAATCAACGCCACCCGGGCGCCGCCGTATTGATCCGGCCAGTGGCCAACAATCATGCGAGCCAGGATGAGCGCAGCGCCGAATGCGCTGAACGGCAGCCAGATCGGTTGCCAGTGCTGCTCGGCGAAGAACAGCGAGCTGAAGGCCAGAATGGAGCAATAGCCGACACTGCTGAGCGCCGCGCCAAGTCCGGGCAACCAGACGGAGCGCACGACAGCTTTGACTTCGCCGCGGTCCCTGGGCGGAAGCGGCGAGATGGCGGGCATGCCCAGCAGACCTGCCAGCACGATGAGCGGGAGCAGCGTCGTCGTCAGCGCGATAGCGGCGAACCCATAAGGGGAGAACAGGGCGGTGCCGACGGGACCGCCGAGCGCCAAGGCCGCGAACATCGCGGTTCCGACCCAAGCGATGACCTTGCCTGCATGCTCCTTGTCGAAGAGCGCGAGGCCCCAGCTCATTGCGCCCGTGATGATAAAGCTCTCCGCGCCGCCAAGCAGAGCACGGCCGACGAGGAGGATCGCCACCGACATGACCGGCGCGCCGACGAACGCAAGCGAGAGGAGATAGAGCAGGCCCGAAATGGCCGCCGCGACCAGGCCGGCCAAGACGCTACGCTTTGCGCCATGCTTGTCGGAGAAGGACCCCGCCCAGATACGCGATACGAGCGACGCGGCAAATTGAGCGCCCGCCACCAGCCCGACGACGAAGGTGCCGAAGCCGAGATTGTCTTTAACGTAAAGGGGCAGGACCGGCAGCGACAGGCCGATGATGAGGAAGGCGGCGAGCACCGCCGCCATGATCGGGGTCAGGCGGAGGGCGACGGACCGTCCGGAGAGTGCGGAGGAAGCAGCGTGCGACATGGGCGTTGGAACTTCATCGCTCGTTACTTGGATGCACGCTGCTCGAAGACGGAGCGGACGACGGGAGCGGCCGAGAAAGCGTTTGGCCAGCCGGCATAGAAGGCGAGCTGGCTGACGATCTCGCCCGCTTCCTCGCGGGTCAGGCCATTGTCCATCGCCTTATTGAGATGGAACGGGATCTGCTGCACCTGACCGTTGGAGATCAGCGCGCTTACCGTCACCAGGCTCCGATCGCGCGGTGCGAGATCGGGGCGAAGCCACAGGTCGCGAAAGAGCACCTCGGCCGTGTCGCGTACCAGGCCGGGCGATGCCGGGCCGGTGCTCTCTTCGACCGCTATGGCGCGCGCGGCTTCAGCCGCCTCATTGAGCGGAAGGTGATCCACGGAAGCCTTGGGGAGTTGGTCTGCGCCAATGCCGCGTTCGGCGAAGACGGCCTTGGCAATCACCGTTGCGGCGATCGCATTCCCCCAGCCGGCATAGAAGGCGAGATGGGTGACGGTCTCGGATATCTCGGTGGGCTTTACGCCATTGTCGAGCGCCAGCCGCAGTTGCTCGGGCAGCAATACGCCTTGATTGCGGGTGATGACCGCAGCGAGCGTGACAAGGCTGCGATCGCGTCGGGAAAGGCCGGGCCGATTCCAGAGATCCGTTGCGAGTTTATCGGTGGCATAGCGCGCCAGAGCGGGCGACACCGAACCGACGTCATCGACCGACAGCGGACCGGTCTGCGTGCCGGTTTGAGCGAGTGTTTCGGATGCGCCGAGCGAGAGCGCCAAGGCCAGGGCGGTGGTCGTAGTCATGATAAATCCTTTCATCGCCACGCGGCTCTATCGGATCAGCTCGTCGCTGACGGCTTCGAGCCAATCGACGTTCTTGCCGCCTTCCATGTAGGTGATGGCGATGTGGCTCATCGGGCTGGTGGCGGTCGCGCCATGCCAATGCTTCACATGCGGCGGGATCCACACGGCATCGCCGGGATTGATCGCGCGTCGTTCCTTGCCGTCTTCCTGTACCCAGCCTTGGCCGGCGGTCACGATCAGCAACTGTCCAGCAGGATGGGTATGCCAGACCGTGCGCGCGCCTGGCGCGAAGTTGACCAGACCGGCATTGGACCGGGTGAAATCGTTCGGCGGGAACAGCGGGCTGATCACGGCATGGCCGGTGAAATTGTCGGGCGCGCCAATCATCGCGGGCGTTCCGCCATTCGGTCTGATCTCAATGGTGTCGGCCTGGGCCGGAACGATGCCTGCCGCACTAATGGCGGCTGCGGTTAGAATCTTCTTCATTTTGCGCTTCTTCCTTCCGCGCTCGACGCGGATTTTCGCAATTTTGGGTGCAGCGCAAAGATAAGCCAGAGCGGAATAAGTTATTAGATGCTAGATTGTGTATGGACCAATAAGGAAAGCTTCTAAATGGAATCTGATAACCTGAACGACCTAGCGTCATTCCTCGTGGTCGCACAGGAGCGGAATTTTACCCGCGCGGCGAAGCGCCTGGGCGTCTCGCAGTCGGCGCTGAGCCAGACCATCCGTGTTCTGGAAGCGCGGCTTGGCCTGCGGCTGCTGACCCGCACGACCCGTAGCGTGGCGCCAACCGAAGCCGGCGAGCGGCTCATCCATTCGATCGGGCCGCGGATCGAGGAGATCCGAAGAGAGCTGGATGCGCTGAGCGATCTTCGCGAGAAGCCGTCAGGCACCATCCGGCTGACGGCGACGGAACATGCCGCCGAAGCGATCCTTTGGCCGGCCGTCGCGAAGCTGGTGAGGGAGTATCCCGACATCAAGGTGGAGATCGTCACCGATTACGGCCTGACGGATATTGTCGGCGAGCGGTTTGACGCCGGCGTGCGGCCGGGCGAGACGATCGCGAAGGACATGATCGCGGTGCCGATCGGCCCGGAGCTGCGGATGGCGGTCGCCGGGGCGCCGTCCTATTTCGCATCGCGGTCCCAGCCGAAGACCCCGCAGGACTTGACCGGCCACAACTGCATCAACCTGCGCCTGCCGATCCACGGCGGCCTCTATGCGTGGGAATTCGAGAAGAAGGGGCGAGCGCTCAATGTGCGGGTCGATGGGCAACTCGTCTTCAACACCTCCAGTCTGATGTTGAAGGCCGCGCTTGAGGGGAGCGGTCTTGTCTATCTGACCGAAGGCCAGGTCGCACCCTATCTCGCGGACGGCCGCTTCGTGCGGGTGCTGGCCGACTGGTGCGAGCCGTTCTCGGGCTATCACCTCTACTACCCCAGTCGCCGCCAACCGACGCCCGCCTTCGCTTTGCTCGTTGACGCTCTGCGCTATCGGGGCTGATCCGGCGGGATCAACGGTTCAGGTGAAGGGCAGCACGGCGCCGCATCCGTAAAGCCGGAAATCCGTATGTGCGGGTCGGCGTATTGCCGTGCTCCACCCTGCCAGGCTCTACCTGTGCTGGCTGGTGAAAGCCGGAAGCCAAGCCGAGTCTCCCAGCCGTTGAAGAATTTCCCGCTACAGATACGGGACCAAATAGCTCCAATATTGGGCGTGAAATCCGTATTAGAGTGCCTTATTCTACAATCACGTCAACGGCGGGGCGCATCAGCCATCCGCGGTCATGGGCCGGCAGCCGAAGCTGTCTTGCTCCGAATGGGACGAGAACAACCGAACAGGAAATTTTTATGCCGACAACGCCGCATGCCTATTTGACCGGTAACTTCACAGTCACCGACGCAGCCTTGATGGCGGAATACAGCAAGCGGGCGCGACCGTTGGTCGAACAACATGGCGGCCAAATCATCCTGTCGGACCAGGACCTGTCTCCAGTCGAAGGCAGGGCTGAGACTGTGCTGGTGGTTATCCAGTTTCCGAGCCTGAAAGACGCTGAGGCTTTCTATCACTCTCCGGAATATGCGCCGGTCAAGGAACTGCGGATCAAGGCAACGACCGGCGGATTCCTTGCCCTGACGTCCGGCTTTTCCGTCAACGCATAGAGGTTTGAACATGGGACTTCTTCGAACAACATTCGCCATCAACGCCGACACGCACATTCCCGCCGTCGGTTTCGGCACCTATCTGATCAGCCAGGATGATGTCGCCGCGGCGGTCCGCGCCGCGATCGGGGTCGGCTACCGCCACGTCGATACGGCGGCCGTCTACCAGAATGAAGAAGGCGTCGGTGAAGGCATCCGCGCTGGTCTCAAGGACAATGGTCTTGTCCGTCAGGATATTTTTGTGACGACAAAGCTCTGGCCAGGCGCTCCGGAATGGGGCGAGACCGCCAAGACGCGGGCGCAGACCGTCGCGGAATGCGAGGCCAGCCTCAATCGGCTCGGTCTCGATTATCTCGATCTATACCTGATCCACTCGCCCCATGGCGGCCAAGAGCGCGTCAATGAATGGCGCGGCCTCGTCGATGTAAAGCAGGCCGGCAAGGCCCGCAGCATCGGCGTTAGCAATTTTAGCGAAGGCCATCTTGAGGAAATCAAGGCGGCGGGGCTTCCCGCACCCGAGGCCAACCAGATCGAGTTGCACCCCTGGTCGCAGAAGCCCGACTTGGTCGCCTACATGCTGAAGAACGAGATTGCTCCGATCGCCTATAGCAGCCTTGCGCCGCTATCGACCTGGCGCATCGCTCCTGGCCAGGACAGCGCCAAAACCGAAGACCATAAGGGCGACGAGGTCTTCGCCGTCATGGCGGCCAAGTACGGCGTGACCGAAGCGCAGCTTCTCCTGCGGTGGGGCGTCCAGAAGGGCTATGCGGTCCTCCCGAAGAGCCTGAACCCGGAACGCATGCGACAGAACATCGAGCTCGATGGGTTCGCGATCGATGACGCCGACATGGCAGAGATCGCGACGATGGATCGCGGCGGCGGCATCGCCTGGTCGATGGGCGACCCCACGAAGGTCGTTTGAACTGCTTCGCTGTGGGACTCGGTCTCGATCCTGCAGCCCAGTCGAAACCAGATACTATGTCTTCCAGGAAGACAAGAGCGTGCGCGTAACGGCTGCTAGGCCGAGCGGAGAAGGCGTCGAGAATTGCTGAAGCACTTGGCTCTCCTCGGAGCGGCGCGTGTTCGTCGGCAGGACGATCTTTGAGATGGCGCAAAGCCGTGCAGCAGGAGACACGGCTTTGCGGAAAAGCGCTTTTCCATATTTACGCAGAAACAGGACAATCGCCGCTTCGCACGCGTCATAGGCCGTCTTCCAATCTCAGACTTTGGTAATCCGAAGCGACGAAGGCGGATTACGTCGCAGTGCGCAGCATGGCGGCGTCGATGCGCCGCCATGCTAGAGTCCGTCAGCGATCTCGCGGGCGATCAAAGCACGCGCCTTGCGCATTATTATGTCGCCGCTCGTGTCGACATGGCTGAAGAACCGGGCTCGTACCCCGTTTTCCGTCCAATCTCTATAGGCGCAGTATTCCTGGGCATCGAGCCGGAACGCGCGAAGGTCGCTCGCCCAACGGGGCTTTGGTTCGACGATAACGGTGACACCGCCGGAGGTTTCAGGCCAGGGTAGCGACCGCTCCAGTAGTGGACGTTTGCGATCGTCCGCGAAGATTGTTTCGACGTCCGTCATGACACCTCTCCCGGTGCCTTCAGAACTTGCATATTCATGGGACGAAACTCCATGACGGGCGCCGGAAGCCTCTCTCCCGGCCCTCAACCCGTCACGGAGAACCCGGCCACTCTCTCACTCTATAGTGGGCGTTGCGGGGATCTTCCCCGCAGAAGGGGTCGGACGAGACCATGGCTCGGCCGCAGGGGAAGGCCTTCTCCTTCACCCATTCCCGGATCACGGTTCTACCATTTCCAATCTGCGGGTCATTGACTTCCAATTATCATGCCTCATAGTTCCAGTCGTCAGAGAATCGGAAACAGGCATGTACGAACGGCTCGTCGAGCATCGGGTGGTGGAAGCCCTTTCAGACACCCCGGTGGTCCTGATCGTGGGACCACGCCGGGCGGGCAAGACCACGCTTGTCCGGAAGATGGGTGAGACGGGCCGGAGCTATATCACGCTCGATGACCAGACAGTGCTCGACGCTGCACAGTCCGATCCGGCCGGTTTCATTCGCGGTCTGGATCGCGCGATTATCGACGAGATCCAGCGCGCGCCCGATCTGCTGTTGGCAATCAAGAAGACGGTAGACGAGGACTATCGCCCCGGCCGCTTCCTCCTGACCGGCTCGGCCAATGTGCTGACCTTGCCACGGGTTGCCGACAGCTTGGCGGGCCGGATGGAAACCATTCGAATGCTGCCGCTGGCTCGGGCGGAAATAACAGGCAAGGCGCCGACCTTTCTGGAGCGTCTGTTCGCTGGGAAACTCCAGGGGGACCGTGAGGCGGTTGTTGGTGACGACCTCATCCAACTCGCACTGTTCGGAGGCTTTCCCGAGGCGATCAGCCGTGAGAGCGAACGGCGGCGGCAGGATTGGGCGCGGTCCTATCTTACGTCGGTTCTGACCCGCGACCTCAGAGACATCGCCGAGATCGAGAAGCTGACCGAACTGCCGAAATTCGTTCGACTGCTCGCGGAGCATTCGGGGCAATTGGTCAACTACTCGCAGTTCGGCTCCAGCATCAATGTCAGCCACAAGACAGGACAGCGCTATGTCGCGCTGCTGGAGCAGGTCTTTCTCGTCTCAACATTGCAGCCTTGGTACACGAACACGCTGAAGCGGATCGCCAAGACGCCGAAGCTGCATTTCCTCGACTCCGGCCTCCTCGCCACGGCGCGCGGGTTGACCTTCGATCGGGTAAAGGCGGACCGCGGTGTATTTGGCGCGCTTTTGGAAAGCTTCGTGTTCGCCGAAGTCCTGAAGCTCATAAGTGCGTCCGATCTGCGGCTGACGCCATATCATTTTCGCGACCAGCAGATGCATGAGGTAGATATCGTGCTGGAACGCGACGACGGCATGATCGTGGGAATCGAGGTCAAGGCGTCAGCGACGGTGAAGTCCAGCGACTTTGCCGGACTGCGGACCTTGGCCGAAGCATGCAAGGACCGATTCGCCTATGGCGTCGTCCTCTACGACAGTACCGATCTTGTGCCCTTTGGCGACAAGTTGGCAGCAGCGCCATTGTCCGCTTTGTGGGGGTGAGGGCGGTGCATCAATCGGCAAAATCGTCCCGTACAAGGCGCAACCCGCCGATCGAGCCTGCTCTGGGATGGACCTATATGTCGCGGGAGGCGCTGGCGCGGGCCAAGGCGCAGATGGACGAAGAGTCGATGGGTGTGGACAATCACGCGCTGCCGATGATCCGCAGCTTCATCGCGCGTGTCTCCATCAAATAGGTCTCGACACCGGCCAAGAGGTGCAGACCTTCTTCGGTGATGGCTGCGCGGGAGAGGCCCGGCTGCACGATCCTGACGTCGAACTCGTAGCGATAGTCCTGCCAGCTTGCCTTCAGCTTCTTGAGAAAGGCCGCTGTTCCTTGTTCGAAGCGCGAGCTCTGCCCCTTGTCGAGACGCAGCTTTTCCCGCTTCAGCATGTGCGTGAACATGCGATGGGGACGATCACGCCATCGGGCGGATTTCTGTGCCTGACCGCAGACCTCGTAGAGATCCTTAACGCGTCCTCCCGGTGTGTCCGCGCTGGAATATTTGCAGTGATGCAGGGTCACTTGCACAAGGCCTTCCATCACGCGAAGGGTGACCACGTCGGCGATTTCGCCAGCGCCGTCGTCGTCGAAGACGAGATCATAGGCTTGATCATCAGCCAGCAACGCGTCGATCACTCGCCGCTGCACAGAGTCGGCGCGCTTTTGAGTTCCTTGCGCCTCGGCACGGATGTTTGTCTTGGACCAGTCCCAGACCTCGATCTGATCCGAGGGGTAGGGTTCGATGGCAACACCATCGGGTAAGGCGTAGAGGTGGCTGTAGATCAGAAGCGATCCGTCCCCGAAATCGATCTGCGGTGAATCCTCGCCGAAGGATTCCGACAGGGTCTTTACTTTGCCGCCGACCTTGATAGCCGTTTTCGGTCCCGAGCGCTGCGGGTAGCGGGCTCCGCCCTCGGCGAAAACAATCTCGAACTCTGCGACATCAACATCGCTCCGCACCGAGAAACGCAGCGGTCCGGTGCGTCCATGATCGAGCAGTTCGATATCGCATTCGGCGAATGGCACAGCCCGGTCGCCGAAGCTGATCTCTACACGGTCCTCGATCTGCGTCAGCAGTGACTCCGGCCAATGGATCGCGACCGGCGGCACGGCGGGCCGATCGCTGATCTGTCGGGGACGCATGGCGCTCTTGAACACACCATCGGTGGTGATCCCAGGATCGTTCACGGCCTCGCCGATATCCGCACACCATTCGACCCAGTCGGTGAGATCGCGCACCGGAGAGATCGACCAGAATTTGCCCTTGGCCGAGCAGCCGCGCGAGGCGGGGACGCCATCGAGAAAACCAGTCGCAAAGACATTATTCTTGATACGGGACTGCGACTTGGCGGTATCGAGACCATCGGCGACATCAACGCCCATGTACATGGAGTAGCGAACGCCGCGGCCCTGATGATGGGTCAGACCAAGATTGCGCAGGATGAGGCGGTTGAACCCGTGCAGGCTGCGGAAGACTTCCTCGCCCTCGACGCGGCGTGCCATGTCACCACATATGGCTTTTGCCAGCCGGTCGTAGGGGCCTTTGGCGGAACCACTGATATAGAGGAGCTGCCGGTCGGGATCCCAATGGATCATGTGCAGGTCCCAGATGACGTTGGTCGCATGCTGCGCGGTCGTCCAGCCAGCCTGTTCCTCGGATCGGGTGACGAAGATAGCGACGCGCTGGTGCGGATTGACCTTCATGCCGAGATAGACGCCTGGATTATAGAGGTCCTCGGCGCGCATCGGCTCCCAAGCGTCGCAAGACGTCCGGTAGACTACCGCGTTCATTTTCGGTTCGAGCGTCTGGAGCGGAATATCGCTGAGGTCGCCGACGAAGCCCTTGAACATCTCGGCGCGCCGAACCTGCCGGTCGATTTTTGCGGTGCTGAGCGCTTCGACCAGCGCGTTCCAATCGGCGTCCTCCGCGTAGAGCTTGGCGAGCGATCGGTCGATATCGTCCACGCCAGTATTGGCGATGACAGTAGCATCGCCCAGGCGCGGGTCCTGGCGGGTGAACCGGCCGACGAACTGGATGGTGACGGCGATGCTTTTGTGTGGATCGTGCAGCGCAGCGATCTTCAGCTCTGGGAGATCGAAACCTTCGCCTAGCATATCGACGCAGATGATGACCCGGCTCTCGAAGCGCCTGAGCGCCGCGAGGTTCGCGCGGCGCTCGCGGATCGACTGCTGACTGTGAACGATGACCGGCCGGAATTCGGGGAACATCGCGCTATAGAGCTGGTGGAGATCGTTGGCGCGGTCGATCGTCTGGCAGCGTGCCATGGCAAGGTGATTGAGATCCGCATCCAGATCGCCCTGCAGGACTTCGCCGAGCTTCTCGGCAATCGCAAGATCGGCATCGGCCTGGTCCAGCCCGAACACCGCCTCGAAACGGATCGGTTTAAAATAGCCCTCGGTCTGCGCCTTCTTGAGCGGATATGTGTAGATGAACTCACCGTCGACACGCCTGCCATCCTCACGGAAGGGGGTGGCCGTGAACTGAACGATGGGCAGAGGCGGTTCCCGATCGACAAAGAGGCCTCGGAAGCGAGCCCAGGTTGGGGCGCCGATATGATGCGCCTCATCGATGAAGAGCGCCGAAGCGCGTGCAGCCATCTGCTCTTGAACGGGTGCGTCGGCGCGCCCGGCGATCTGCATGGTGGTGACGACGACATTGGCGCTGTCGAAGATTTCATCGACCTCCGCCGGGCTCGTCGGAATATGGGACAGCCGCATGACAAGCGGAAAGGCTGCTGCGTCGGCGAGACATTGCTGTTGCTTGAGAACGCCGAAGGTCTCAAATTTGCCGGCGATCTGCTCGCGCAAGGCGTCGGTGGGCACCACCACCAGCAGCCGTTCGAAGTTCTGGTGGGCATTGAGTGCGAGCATGGTTTCGGTCTTGCCAGTGCCGGTCGGCATGACAATGGTGGCCGGATCGGTCGATCGCGTCGCGTGGGCGAGCGCCGCGTGAAGCGCCCCGACCTGAGGACGCCGCAGCCCGGGCCGTGCCGGCTGGCCGGCCTCAGCGGCTCGTCCTTCGCGCAAGTAAACCGCATCCCGCCAGGAGGCGGAGACAGCGGCCAGCCGATCGGCACGTGCGGCGCGGTCAAGCGTGGCGATGTTGGCCGGCTGCACGTTCATCCAGCGGCCTTCGCCCAGTTCGAGCGCCTCTGCGATTCGTGCAGCCTCGGTTGCGCCGGGCACAAGGAGAATGAGATCGGCGTCCAGCGGCGTTGCCGTTTTCGTACTGATAATTTTCAGGGTCTCGCCAGATTTGAGCGTGGCCTCATGGCCAGTGACGCGGCGGATCGCGAAAGGGCGCAGTTTGCAGCGCACACGTTGCGCCGGAACCGCCAACTGACGGACGGGGCTCGCCAGCACCTTGCCGTCTATGGCGAGACGAGGGGGCAGCAGCAGCTCGACTTCCGGATTGAAGAGATCACCCTGGTCGGAAGCGGTGGTGCGTTTGCGGGTGGCCATCGAGACGTCCTCCGTCACGCCGCCATTGTCTGCGGGGAGGGCGCAACGATGATTACTGTTGCGCTCGTCATCAGGACGATCAGGCCCTGTTCGGCTCCGGTCATGTCGAGATAGGCGCGCACCTGCGCACGATAGTGGTCGAGCGTTCGCGGATCTGGGTTCACATCGCTCTTCCAGTCGATGACCACGACCGGCCGGCCGTCGGGGTTGACCGTCAGCGCATCGGCGATGCCCGCCGTCGCGACAAGTTCGGTGTCTTCGCTGCGAAGAGCGTAGACCGGAAATTCGGCGAGCAGCGCGGGCCGCAGGGCCGCGATCTCCGGTAGCGCCAGCGTGCGCGTGACGCAGCCGGCCAGTTCCTCGGGGGCTAGCCCTGCGGCCGGATCGGCGACGGGGATCTTGCCGAGCGCGCAGATCAGAGACTCAGCGCGTATGGCGAGCGCGCGAAGGGCGTCAACGGTCTGGCCGGTCAGGACTTCTTCCATCAGCTTGTGCAGGATGAGCCCGCGTTCGCGGCCCCCTTGCATGGGGGCGGGAGTCTCGATCTCTGCGGGCGGTTCATCGTCCGAACTGGCCCAGATGCCGGCTTCCTCCTCCATCAACACTGTGCCGGTTGCATTCTCGTCGCGGCTCGGGGCGAGCCAGGTCAAATGCACCTGCCGATCTGCGATCGCGCTGGCCTCGGCGGCGAAACTGTCCCGTGTCTGATCGTTGCTGGCGCTCCCGGCCGCAACGATCGGATCGAGCGGCAAGTGCGACGCATCAAAGGCGGGAAGCTCGGCGAGGGAGAGATCGACAAGACCGATCCAGGCCGACTTGGAGGGCGTAACATCGAGCCGCGGCAGAATCAGCAGTTCCCGGGCGCGCGTCGCCGCGACATACCAGAGGCGAACGCGTTCGCGGTCCAGTTCATCCTTCTCGGCCTCACGCACAACGTCATAGCGAGACGGCACGACGCCGAGGACCGGGCAATAGAAGGTGTCGGTCTGGCGATCGATCACGGCGCTGTCGTGCGCCATCACACCGGTCATGGTGTTAATGGGAATGACCACCGGCCATTCGAGACCTTTGGCGGCGTGCATTGTGAAAAGCGCGACGGCTTCTTCCTGCGCGTCCGGCCGGCCCTCGACCGCGCGCGCCTCATCGGTCCAGGCCGCCGTCATCGCCTCCGAGAAGGCCCGCAGGCCACGCACCGAATAGCTGGTCGAGAGGCTGAGATAGAGATCGACATTGGCGAGCGCGCGCTCGGCCTGACCGCGATGGCGGTCGAGCAGAATGGGACGCAACCGCAGGACATCGACGGCTTGCGAAAGCAGTTCGTGCGGCGTCGTGCTGTTGCCGCGCCGATAGAGCGCCTGCAGCTTCTCGACTACATCGCGTGCAAGCGGATGGCCGATCGCCGCCAGGTCGACACCAAGATCGAGGCGGGGAATTCGGTCGGGCTCGTCCTCGGACCGGGGAAGCGCCCAGACGATGTCCAGCAGTTCCTCCTCGCTGAGCCCAACCAGTGGGCCGCGAAGAAGCGCGCCGAGCGCCAGGGTGTCACGGCGGTCGGCCAGCACCCGGGTCAGCGCAATAAGGTCTTGAACCTCCTGCCGGCGGAACAGGCCCTTGCCGGCCTGTGTCGCCACCGGAATGCCGCGCCGTTCAAGGGCTTCCTCATAGCGCCACAGGTCCGCGCCGGTGGGCGCAAGTAGGGCAATGTCGCCCGGCTGGCAGGGGCGTTCCGCACCGGCCTTGCGATCCAGAACCGGATGGCTGCCGATCAGCCGGGCGCACAGGTCAGCCACGGCATCGGCTTCGGCGTCACGCTGCCGCTCGGCGCTGGCCTTGCCGTTCTCATCGGCGACGGCGATGTCGATCGCGGCAACGCAGACGCCTTCACCGCGATCATCGTGGAAGGGATCGAGCGCCGTGAATCCGGGCTGACCATCCGCCGACAGGATCGCCTCGAAACGCTCGTTGACGAAGGTGAGGATCGAGGCGCAGGAGCGGAAATTGGTCGAGATCGACATGAGGCCGTCGGCATCCTGCGCCTCGAAGGCAGAGCGGGCCTGGACATAGGCACCGACGTCGGCGCCGCGGAAACGGTACACGGCTTGCTTGGGATCGCCCACAAGGAAGAGCGCGCCCGGCCGAATCCGGAAGCTGGTCCAATCCCGCGGATCGTCCCCGGGTTCGCCGCACAGGCGCCAGAAGATCTCAGCCTGCAGCGGATCGGTGTCCTGAAATTCGTCGACGAGCACCTTCGCGTACCGCTGGCCAAGAGCCTGCCGCACTGCCTCATGATCGCGCAGCAGATCGCGAGCGGCATAGATGAGGTCGTCGAAGTCAAGCTGGGCGCTGGCGCGCTTGTGCTCGTGATAGCGGTCCAGGATCGGCCGAGCCTCATCGATCAGCGCGGCGAGAACCTGACCGGAAGCTGCCTGAAGGAGGGCGTCCCAGGCCGAGCAGCACGCCTCGAAAAGAGCTTGAGCGGTATCGTTCAGTCGCTCGCCGTCAGCTTTGGACAGACCCGCCTGCTTGGCGGCGGTCGCCCACTTGCCCTTCTTCCGGTAGGAGGAAAAGGTTCCGGCCTTGGTGCAGAGATCAGGATGGGGACGCGAGACCAGCAATCCAACCAGGCCTGCGGGTGTGGCGGATTCTGCGGCGGTCGGCAGCGCCGTTGCCATTTCGGAGAACCGTACCGCGAAGACCTCCGTTTCCGGTTCGCTGGCGCCTGCGGCATGCATGAAGGCGGCAAGGTCGTCTGCCGCCTGCCGGAATACCTGCAGATGATCGGCCAGCGGTGTCACTGCTGGCGCCGCGAGGCCTCTGCGGCGGCGGAGAGCTTCTGCGATCTTGTGCATCAGCGCCACGGTCTCGCCGGGGCTGTGCAGCACCATCTCTGCCAGGATGCCGCCATGCCCGCCGGACAGGCGCTCGCGCAGCCAGCCATCGACGATTTCGAGAAAGGCGAGATCGGCTTGGTTGCGGTCCATGATGGCCGCACCCGGATCGATATCGGCCTCGGCGGGATAGGGCTTGATCAGGCGCTGACAGAAACCGTGGATGGTTGAACAGGTGATTTCGTCAATCGCGGCGGTCGCCGTGATCAGATTATCGCGCTGCGCCTGCGAAAGCCCGTCGGGCAGACCCACTGCAAGCTCGGGCGCGATGTGGCCTGCGGCGAGGTCGGCGACGAAATCCCGGACGCGCGCGAGGAGCTCACTCGCCGCCAGTTCGGTGAAGGTGACTGCGGCGATTGCGCGTGGTGCAACGCCCTGCGCCAGCATGACGGCGATGCGTCCGGCCATGACAGCGGTCTTGCCCGACCCTGCACCGGCCTCGACGAGGATGGAACGATGGTGATGGCTGATCGCGTCACGGCGGGCGCCATCGTCCTTGAGTGCCTTCGACATCATGTTCATCATTCCGCCTCCCAGACCTGAGCGACATCGCCGAGCCGCTCGGTCGCGGCGGTTTGTTTGCGTTTGCAATATGTGGCGCTGGCATTCGCCGGCAGGGCAAAGGCGAGATCGTCATAGTCGCCGCCCGTATCCGGACCCGGCAATGCGGCGCCGCTCGACAATGCAATTCGCGCCGCCTTCAGATAACCCGTGATCTCGGCTAGCACGGCTTCGGGTTCATCGAGCTGAAGATCCAGCGGTTCGCGCGGGTAGAGCAGCGAGGCGCTGATCGCGACGTGATTGCCCAAGAGCGCCTTGACAGCGAAGGCATAAAGACAGCGCTGAAGTTCGCGCCCGCCGTTCAGGCGGATGTCGCTCTTTGGCGGCCGGCCGGTCTTGTAGTCGCGAACGAGTGCCCGGCTACCGTCACCGGCAATGTCGAGCCGGTCAATGTAGCCCGCAATCTGGAAGCCCGTGTCCGGGATCGTCACGGGCAGGTTCGCATCCCAGGGAAGTTCCGCCTGAGATTTGGGTTCGGACCCGCCGAAGGGTACTTCGCCATAGGAGCGGCTGCCGGGCAGATGGTGGTCGCCGTAGGTGAGAGCCTGACTGGAGAGAAGGCGTGCGTCGCCAAGCGTCCGGCCCCAAATGACATTGGGCGGAACTGGCCGCTCGCTTTCCCATTCGGCAGCTACCGCGTCCGCAGCTTCGCCCACGGCTGCGTCGATGGCCGCCGCATTGGCGGAAGCGAGTCCTCCGCTCGATTCCAGATTCCGCAAGGCGCGATCAAGCACCAGATGGATGAGATCACCTGCCGCAAGTGCGTCGAGCACAAGGGGCTCGGCACTGCTTTGCGGGGTCTTCCAACCGAAAGCGTAGCGCCAGAGGAAGCCGAGCGGACTGCGGAGCAATGTCTTGAGCGAGCTGGCCGACTGGGTGCGCGCGAGGATCGCGAGAATGAGCGGATGATCGGGCCGCACGAGGCCATCGTGGGGCGTGACGTCGGCTTGGCGCCAGTCGCTCCAGCAAGTGCGTGCGCTGACCGCCTGGGGATCAGCGGCGAACTCCTGCGGCCGGGCCATAAGCCGATCGGTTTCGCTGAAGGCACGCGTGGGGATCGCGTTGCGGCGCAGATAGGTTTCGTCTCCATGGCCGGCGAGCAACGGGCTCCGACCGAGCAACCGGCCGTCGCTATCGCGCCGCGCCCGTGACAGGACCACCTCGCCGGAGGTGGTCGCGAGGATCGTCTCGAAGTCACGACGGTCGGCCAGGCTGACGGGAAGCGGGTCGAGCTCGGTGGTCGGGATAATGTGGTCCGGGATCAGCCGGTCCTCGGAAATCCCGCGTGGCCAGCGCGAGGAGTTGAGGCCGATCAGGCGGACGAAACGGCGAGGCGATGCCGCGAGCGCACTGGCCGGCATCCAGGCGACCGAGACACATGCTTCCAGCCCGTCATCCTGTTTCAGCATTTCGAGCGTGACATCGATCGAGGCGGCCGGCCCGGCGAGCAGCGCCTTGCGCCAGATCGACAGGGCTCGGCCCTTGAGGAAGGCTTCACCGATCTCCTGCGCCGCGTCCGGTCCCTTCGCCAGCAGGTCGACCGCCGTGCGCAACTCGGGGACATGGTTCACGCCATCGGGCCAATTGTCCGGCTTGAGGCGAGTCAGCAGGCGGTTCCAGGCCGTAGACGTGGACAACGGCGCATCGCTCGGGAGGACGCGCAACCAACCCTCAGGAAGCGAGGCCAATGGCGCCGAATCCCGGCACAGGGCCGCAAGGCGGCGCAGGCGCGATTGCGAGAGACCGCGCACGACGATGTCGGCAAGCGCTGCGGCTGCTTGTCCTTCGCGGGTCGTGGCGGTCCGGACGCCGTGAACGAAATGCAGGTCGATATTGGCGTCGGCGCGCAGCGCCAGGAAATGGTCGTCATAGTCGGCTGGCGACGCCGTGGCGATCGCGATGTCGGAAGGCGAGACGCCTGACGTAAGCAACGCGCGCGCCCAGCGCATGGCCTCAATGGCTTCGTGATAGGCGGTCGCGGCGCTGACGGAACCAACCGCTGGCCCTTCCGCCTTGGTCTGTACGACAATGACGCCGCTATCGCTGAGCCAGTCCGGGACGGAACGGGGGCCTGCCGTCCATTGCACCGGAATCAGCGCAGCGAGTTCCTTCGCCAGGGGACGCCAGCACGGAGACAGCTCAGTCAGCCCGGCAATTTCCATTGAGCCGATAATGGCCGGTGCGTGGGCGATACGCCTGCTGGCTGCGGCGACAATATCGAGTGGCCGCATCATCCCGTCGGGAAGCTGAGCGAGAACGGCTGCCTCCAGGTGGGCGATGGCGTCGAGACGCGGGTGACCGGTCGACCGCGCAGCCAAATCGATGCCGGAGCGCCAGGCCTTATGCAGCGTGTCTGCGGCCGCGCCGATCATGCCCGGCAGCATCTTGATGCTTTCCAGCTCACCCATCGGCGTGGTGGGAAGGACCGCCTGGATCGCCGCGCGCAGGCTTTCCTCATCGATCGGTCGGGCGAATCCACCCGCGAGCCGCACGGCGGCTTGCTCGAAGGACATGATCTGGAGGCCGTGGCGACCGCTGCGGGCGGCCGCGAGACGGGCCTCGCGCATCGCGAGGCGACCATGAATGACAAGAGTGGACCGACTCGCGGCTGTCATCGCCATTCCCCCTCTCCGGACTACTTCTTGTTCGGGCGCTGCGTCAGCGCCGAGGCTGCCGCGCTTTTTGCGGCTTTGCTGCTCTTGGGATCCCGCAGAACCTTAGATGCGGCGCTTGCCGCTTTCTTGCTGGTCACTTCGCGGTTTGGACTACGCTTGGGCATTGCCGTTCCTCACGAATTTCGAGCTCGCCACCATTGACGAGTGGGCATTATGCGAATAATAGTTATACGGATCGCGGCGGCTTGTCCATATACTTTTTATCCGCATGTGCGATTTGGAGGCGAAGTGTAATGGTCGAAGGCGCCACGGCGTTGAAATGGGGTGTGGAGCGCCGGCTCGAATTCATCGAGTTCCGGCTGTTCTGGGAGGGCTCGATCAATCGTGCCGACCTCGTTGAGGTATTCGGTGTGTCGGTTCCGCAGGCATCGAAGGACTTGACGCTCTATCAGGAGCGGGCGCCTGGAAACATGGAATATGACACTCGCGCCAAGCGCTATGTCGCCGCCGAGCAGTTCGTTCTGCGTTTTTTGGAGCCAGACCCCTACGTCTATCTCTCGCAACTTCGCTCGGTTGCCGAAGGCGCTGTGCCCGCGCACGATTCGTGGATTTCGGCGCTTCCCAGTGCCGACGTCGCACTGACCCCGCGGCGGGACATTGACATCAAGGTTCTGCGCAAGATCCTCGACGCCAGCCGCGAGCGCGTCTCCCTAGACATTTTCTATCAGTCGATGAACCAGGCGCGGCCGGAACCGATCTGGCGCCGGATCACGCCCCACGCCTTTGGTTATGACGGTTTCCGCTGGCACGCCCGGGCCTATTGCCACCTTGAGCACAAGTTCAAGGATTTCCTGTTGCCGCGTGTTCTAGAGGCTGGTGCGAAGGGCGAGCCGGGCGTGGCTGGTGAGCAGGATTGGCTCTGGAACAACTATTTCGATGTCGTTATCGGGCCGCATCCCGCGCTCACGGCTAGTCAGAAGAAGGTCGTGGCCAAGGATTACGGGCTTGATCACGGCAATGGCGTACTCACAGTCCGGTACGCGATGCTCTTCTATGTTTTGAAGCGTCTGGGGTTGCTTGGTGACGCGGCAAAACAGAGTGCCCATACTCAGCATATCGTGACAATCAACCGCAAAGAGACTGAAGCCGCGCTTGAGAAGGCGGAGTTTCAGCTATGAACGAACGGGGGAGCGCCGACTGATGGCGGCACGGCTTGAGGAAGTAAAGAACGGCGCATCCGTGCGGGGCGTGGCCTCGGCGCAGGCCGTGCATGTCATTTCGGTCGACTGGATCGGCGATCAAGCGATCAGCGTCGTTTACCGCGATCACAATGGCGCAATAGCCGAGGCTATTCTTTACCGGGACGACGAACATCGTCTTGAAGTCGAGCAGAACGGACGGCCCTGGTCGTTCGACGCCGATGGCGCGCTGCTGCGCCTGGTGACGGAGGCCAACCGCATCAAGCTGGCGCATTATTTCGACCCGTATCTGGCGATCCATACGAGCTTGGTCGATCCGCTGCCGCACCAGATTTCGGCCGTCTATGGTGAAATGCTGCCGCGGCAGCCGCTTCGCTTCCTCCTCGCAGACGATCCCGGCGCCGGCAAGACGATCATGGCCGGGTTGCTGATGAAGGAATTGATCGCCCGCAGTGATTTGGAACGGTGTCTCGTCGTTGCTCCGGGCAGCCTGGTCGAGCAATGGCAGGACGAACTCGGCCAGAAGTTCAATCTCGAGTTCGATATCCTATCCCGCGACATGATCGAGAATTCGCGTTCGGGCAATCCGTTCGGCGATCGGGATCGGTTGATCGTCCGTCTCGATGTGCTGGCGCGCAACGAGGAGCTTCAGGAGAAGCTCGTGAGCGCGCGCGAATGGGATCTGATCATCTGCGACGAAGCCCATCGCATGTCGGCCACTTATTTCGGCGGTGAAGTCAAATACACGCGCCGCTACCAGGTCGGTCAGAAGCTCGGCCAGGTCTGCCGGCACCTGCTGCTGATGTCGGCGACACCGCACAACGGCAAGGAAGAGGATTTCCAGCTTTTCATGGCGCTGCTCGACGGCGATCGGTTCGAAGGCCGCTTCCGCGACGGTGTCCACTATGCCGACACCGAAGACATGATGCGACGGCTTACCAAGGAGGAACTGCTGAAGTTCGATGGCCGGCCGCTGTTCCCCGAGCGGCGGGCGCGCACCGTCAAGTATCAGCTCTCGAAGGGGGAAGCGGCGCTCTACACCGCCGTCACCGAATATGTGCGCACCGAAATGAACCGCGTGCAGCGGTTCGCGGAGGGTGATGGGAAGAAGCGCAACAATGTCGGCTTCGCCTTGCAGATCCTCCAGCGGCGTCTCGCGTCTTCGCCGGCTGCCATCTATCACTCCCTTAAGCGGCGCCGCGAGCGGCTGGAGGGCGAGCTGGGCGAGGCGCGCCTTGCCGCCAAGGGGCGTCGGACAGGCATGGGCGACTCGGCGATTAGCGCCGACATGCTGCGCAACATCGAGGAATACGGCCAGGAGGAGATCGACGAGCTTGAGGATCTGATCTCGACGGGTGCGACGACGGCCGAGACGGTCGAGCAGCTCGCGCTGGAAGTTGAGACACTGAAGGGCCTGGAAACGATGGCGCTCGGTGTGCTGCGCTCGGGCGTGGATACGAAGTGGAGCCAGCTCAATCGCATCCTCGACGACGATCTCATGATCGATGCCGCTGGCAATCGCCGCAAGCTGATCATCTTCACGGAGCCCAAGGATACGCTCCACTACCTCCTCGACAAGGTGCGAGCGCGGCTCGGCAATCCCGGAGCCGTTGAAGTGATCCACGGCGGCGTGTCGCGCGAAGAGCGTCGCAAGGTCGTTGAACGCTTCATGCAGGACAAGGACATGCTGGTCTTGATTGCCAACGACGCGGCCGGCGAAGGCGTGAACCTTCAGCGTGGCCACCTTATGGTCAATTACGATCTGCCGTGGAACCCGAACAAGATCGAGCAGCGATTCGGCCGCATCCACCGTATCGGCCAGACCGAGGTTTGCCATCTCTGGAATCTCGTCGCGGCCGATACGCGCGAGGGCGAGGTTTATGCCCGGCTTCTCGAAAAGCTGGAAGCGGCGCGCGAGGCGTTGGGCGGCCGGGTTTATGACGTGCTCGGCGAGTTGTTCGACGGTGTGGCGCTCAAGGATTTGCTGTTCGAAGCGATCCAGTATGGCGAGAAGGAAGAGGTCAAAGCGCGCTTGTTCCAACAGGTCGATGGCGCTGTCGATCAGGCGAACCTGCTTGAGTTGCTGCGCCGCCGTGCACTGACCAATGACACCATGCCGGGAGCCAGGGTCGAGGAGCTGCGGCTTGAAATGGAGCGCGCCGAGGCGCTGCGTCTTCAGCCGCACCACATCCAGAGCTTCTTCGTCGAGGCGTTCCAGCATCTGGGCGGCCGGATCAAGCGCCGCGAGGAAGGGCGCTGGGAGGTCACCCATGTGCCCGTGCGTATCCGCGAGCGGGATCGTCAGATCGGGACCGGCGCGCCGGTCCAGACGCAATATGAGCGCATCTGCTTCGAGAAGAACAAGATCAACCAGCAGCCGGTCGCGGCCTTCGTCTGCCCCGGCCACCCGCTGCTCGAAGCCGTCATCAGCCTGATCCGCGAGCAGTATGAGCAGATCATGCGGCAAGGCGCGATCCTGGTGGACGAAACCGATGCCGGTGACGCGATATCGGCAATCTTCCTGCTAGAGCACACCGTCCAAGACGGCCGCGTCACCAGCGTGGGCAAGCCGCATGTGATTTCGCAACGGCTCCAGTTCGCCGCAATCGATAAGGCCGGGAACACCGTCAACGCCGGCATCGCGCCGCATTTGAATCTGCGACCCGCTAAGCCGGAGGAGGTCGCCAGCGTGCGTGGCCTGCTGGACGAGAGCTGGCTGACCACCGATCTGGAGAAGGCCGCGATCCGTTTTGCGACGGTCGAGTTGGCCCAGGGCCATGTCGCCGAGGTCAAAGCGCGGCGCCTGCCCGAGATCGATAAGGTCGAGCAGGAGGTTCGCGCGCGGCTCAAGAAGGAGATCAACTACTGGGACTCGCGCGCCTTCGAGCTCAAGGAAGAGGAGCGGGCCGGCAAGAAGACGCGGGTGAACTGGCAGAACGCCCAGCGCCGGGCAGAAGACCTGGCGGACCGACAGAAGCGCCGCATGGACCAACTCGAGCGAGAGCGGTTCATTTCATCGCAGCCGCCGAGAGTGCGGGGCGGCATGGTCGTCATCCCGCGCGGCCTGCTGGAGGCACGTCAAGTACCCGACACGGCGGTGGGCGCTCCCGGCCACTTCTCCGAAGATTCAGAAGCACGCCGTCGGATCGAGCTTGCGGCGATGGAAGCCGTTATGGCGGCCGAGCGGGCGCTCGGGAACGAGCCGGCCGACGTCTCTGCCCAGAAAATCGGTTACGACATTGCTTCCCACGATCCGAAATCGGGGCATCTGCGCTTCATAGAGGTCAAGGGACGTATCGACGGCGCAGATAGCGTGATGGTCACGCGGCAGGAGGTCATCACCTCCCTACATGAGCCGGAGAAGTTCATTCTCGCCATCGTTTCGGTCACCGGCGGTCTCGCCCATGCGCCGCGCTATGTACGCGGCCCGCTCGTTGAGCGTGAACCGTCATTCTTGGAAACCGCAATACAATTCGATTTGCGCCGCTTGCTCGAGCGGACCTCTGAGCCGACATGAGGGGGAAACGATGAAGCAGGCTGTGGAGCATATTTCCGGCGAGGATGCTGAACGACGTATTTTCGTTCAGATATCTTCTCAAGTCGGACTTGTTGTCAGGGGCAACAATGTTTTTCGAACGTTACAAGAGAGGGTCCTGAAGTGGGGGTTTGATCCCGGTAGGAACCTCAGGAACATTCCCGCGGGCGCTTGGGAAGGCGAGACGTTCGAAATCGATCAGGACAATTCCGAACAAGCTGAGGCTGTCAAGCTGGACCAGCCTCGGTATTGGGCTTTTCGACTGCGAGAACGTCTGAAGGATACATCACGTATCTGGACCACCGAAGTTGGAATCGCTGAACGTGGCTCCACCGAGGCAGTGATTGGTGTACGACTTATCTGTGCTCAGCGCGGAAATGCGGAGCCAATTCCAAGGTCAATACCTAGTTTTGTTCGTGGCATAGCGTTCACACAAAATGCCTTCCTTGATGGACGTCGCACGTCCGCTGAGCCTTGGGTCGTGGACACAGATCACGGTGTCGACGAGTTGATCGAATTCCTGGAAGCGCCTAGCCGTCATCATCCCGTTGTTGTCTTCGCTACACCTGAGGGGAGCGAAAACCCGGATGAAACTGCGACCCCGGTCCGTCCTTTCATTCGAAAAGTGGTTGGTTTTGCACATGCGGTGATTCTGACTTCCGACGCGGCATTTGCCCTTACGGACCGCCTTGGTCGTGAGTTTTCGGTATATCGCCAGGCAGTTAGAACCTATAATCCCGGCTTCGATCCAACATCTGATCTCCCAAGCGATCATCCGCTTGCCTCGGCGTCGCGCATTGCCGGTTGGGGCGAAGGCGCCGACTTCGCTTTCGCAGATTTTCTGGTGGAGCAGACGCTCCGCATCACGCGGCCACGAGATGTGTTGGAGCGCGAGCAGCCGTCGTTCCAGCACATCAAACGGATTGCTGCACAGCAGGCCCGCGAGAGCGCCTCAGCAGCGGGACAAAGTGAAGCGGAAATTTTGCTGTTGGTCGATGAGGAGTTGAAGGCGGCAAAACAGGAAGTAGAAGCCAGTCTAGAATTGGCTCTCAATGCTGATGCCGAGCGTCAACAGGCAACCTCGGAGCTTGGACAGATCAAAGCAAGCTATATGGCGCTGCAGCAGCGTCTGGATGCCCTTCTTGCTGAGGGTAAAGCGAACAATATCGTTGAGATCCCAGATACTATTGATGTTGTCGAAAACTGGTCGCGAACGCATCTGAGCGGCCAAATAGAATTGCATCCACGAGCAATGAAGGCCCTGCGCGACTCGAATTTCAAAGACGTAGCGTTCGTCTACAAAGTGCTTCTTATGATGCGCGACTATTACGTTCCAATGCGGCGCATAGGGGGTATCGAATACAAAAACAAATTCGAGCAGAAGTTGGCCGAGTTGGGACTGGAAAATACTCCCTGCTTTTCGCAGCAGAATAAGGCCAAACAGTTTGGTGGGGAGTATTTTGTCCGATACCAAGAATCCAAAAGAGAGCTGGATTGGCATTTGAAGGGAAGCGACAGTCGCGACGGAAGGCTGGGCTTTCGACTTTATTATTTTTGGGATGCTGAGACCGCCCGCGTTATCGTCGGGTATTTGCCTGGGCACCTGAGCAACGACATCACGTAGAGGCATCATGACCTATAAAAAGAAACTCATTGAAGTTGCTATCCCACTTGAGGCCATTAACGCGGCGTCTGCGCGCGAGAAGTCAATTCGGCATGGGCATCCGTCCACGTTGCATCTGTGGTGGGCGCGGCGGCCGCTGGCGGCCTGTCGCGCGGTGCTGTTCGCCCAGCTTGTCGATGATCCGTCGAGCGACCTCGAAAAATTCCCCACGCATGAAGCGCAGGAGGCCGAGCGCAAGCGGCTGTTTAGCATCATCGAGGAATTGGTGTTGTGGGAGAACTCGACCAACGAGGAAGTACTGGAACGAGCCCGCACTGAAATCCGCAAGAGTTGCGGGGGCGAACTGCCGCCGGTCTATGATCCGTTCTCGGGTGGTGGGTCTATTCCATTGGAGGCGCAACGCCTCGGCCTACCCGCTTATGGGTCGGATCTGAATCCCGTCGCAGTGATGATCGGCAAGGCGGTGATTGAGATCCCGCCGAAGTTCAAGGACAAGGAGCCGATCCATCCTGGTGTCAAGGACCGGCAATTCTACCGCCATGCTGAAGGATTGGCCGAGGATGTGAAATTCTATGGCGAATGGATGCGTGAGAAGGCGTGGGAGCGCATCGGGCATCTCTATCCGCAAGTGGATCTGCCAAAGGAAAACGGCGGAGGACAAGCGACTGTGATCGCCTGGATTTGGGCGCGGACGGTGCCCAGTCCAGATCCCGCGTTCGCGGGCGTGCAGGTGCCGATCGCATCAAGCTTCCTGCTGAGTTCGAAGGCTGGGAAGGAGGCTTGGATCGAGCCCATCGTGGACCGTCAGGCTAAAACCATCACCTATCGCATCCGGCATGGCGGAACAAAGGCTGAGATTTCCGCGGCCAAGGAAGGGACGAAAGCTGGGCGCGGCGCAAACTTTCGTTGCTTGATCTCGGAAACAGCGATCACGCCCGACTACGTCAAACAGACGGGCCGGGACGGCAAAATGGGGCAGACGTTGCTTGCAATTGTAGCAGAGGGCAGCCGCAATCGAGTACCTGTCGCGCCGTCTGACGAACAAGCGGCCATCGCGTTGTCGGTCAAGCCGAACTGGAAGCCGGAAACTAGCTTGCCGGATGATCCGCGCAATTTTCGGACCGTCGACTACGGCATCACTACTTTTGGCGATCTATTTACAAATCGGCAGTTGATGGCACTGAATACCTTCAGTGATCTCGTGCACGAAGTGCGTGCACAAATCGAAATCGATGGCGTACTGGCGGGCCTTTCTTCCGACCCGACGCCGCTCCGCGACGGTGGCAAGGGTGCAAAGGCTTATGCCGAAGCGGTCAGCGTCTACTTGGGAATAAGCGTCAGTAAAGCATCAGTCTTTCTCAACGCGCTTTCTCGATGGAGAGCGGGTGAAAGCAAGACGGCGCCTGCATTCGGTCGCCAGGCAATACCGATGGTTTGGGACTACGCCGAAGTTAACCCGTTCGCAGGTGCTGGCGGTGACTTTCAAGGCGTCGTTATGGGCGCTTCTGGAATGCTTGACAGGCTGAGGGCTGCTGCTGACGGCCGCTTGGTGCACCATGATGCCCAGACCGTCGAATATCCCCGCTCGACTGTTATCTCGACCGATCCACCGTACTACGACAACATCGGCTACGCGGATCTATCGGATTTTTTCTATTGCTGGATGAGGCCTGTCCTTCGTTCGGTTTATCCGGATGGCTTTAGCGTGCTCGCCACCCCAAAGGCAGAGGAGCTAATCGCAGCACCTTATCGTCATGGAGGAAATGAAGCGGCAGAGGCATTTTTCCTTGAAGGAATGAGCCATGCGATCTCCAACATGTCCAGTCAATCATCTGACGACTATCCTGCAACAATCTACTACGCATTCAAGCAAAGCGAAGTCAGTCAAGATGGTGTGAGTTCAACAGGATGGGCTACATTTCTTCAAGCCGTCGTTGAGGCTGGCTATGCCGTAGTCGGAACGTGGCCGCTTCGTACCGAGATGGCGACTCGAATGATTGCCTCTGGCACAAACGCCCTCGCCAATTCGGTCGTTCTGGTATGTCGCAAGAAGGAGGTCACTGCTGAGATCATCACTCGTGCCGAGTTCGTTCGCGCGCTGAAGCGTGAACTACCGCCGGCAATCGCCGAGCTTCAAGGCGCCAACATCGCTCCCGCTGATATGCCGCAATCGGCAATCGGCCCGGGCATGGGAGTGTTCTCGCGCTACAGGGCCGTCCTGGAATCCGATGACAGTCCGATGAGCGTGAAGACCGCGCTTCAGCTCATCAATCGGGAGCTGGACGAATATCTCGGCGGCATCCAGGGCGAGTTTGATGCGGATACGCGGTTCGCCATCACTTGGTTTGAGCAGAACGGTCTCAAGGCGGGCGATTATGGCACAGCCAACAGCATCGCCACAGCCCGCGGTATCTCGGTCGACAGTGTCAAGCACGCGGGGATCGTGGAAAGCGCCGCCGGCAAAGTCCGCATCCTTTCACGCGATGAACTCGATGATGATTGGGATCCGGAGGACGACCGTCACCTGACTGTGTGGGAATGCCTCCAGCATCTGGTCCGTCTGCACGAGAAGGACGGCATATCTTACGACACTGCGGTCCTGCTGAAAAGGATCAACACACATGTCGAGGCGGTGAAGGATCTCGCCTACTGCCTCTACGATATCAGTGCGAACAAGCGGAAGGATGCGAAAGAGGCCACGGCCTACAACGCTTTGATCGCCGACTGGACCGAGCTGACGAAGGCTGCGGCGGCCATCCATGACACGCGCGGGGATCGTCAGATCCGGCTGGATATTTGAGGGGAAACGGGACGTGGCAAAGAGTACGCGCCAATATGTGTTTGAAGGGATGGAACTGCTGCCGGCGGCGCTGATCCCCTTCGTTGAAAAGAGGCTCGAAACCTCCCTCAAGGGGCACTGGCAGGTCCAGGTTCTGGAGAAGCTGTCGAACCTGCGCCCCAACAGCAACGGTGAAGTCGGCTGGGATCAGGCCGCGCTGTTCAACGCGATGGATCGTTTCTGGACCGAGGCGTTCAAAGCCGTCCTCGGCCGCGCCGAGCGGTCGCTGGTAAACGAGCTGAGCGATGTCCGCAACAAGCTCTCGCACAACGAGACCTTCACCTATGACGATGCCGAGCGCGCGCTCGATTCCATGCGCCGGCTCATGGAGGCGATCAGCGCCGGCGAGACGGCCGAGCAACTCGGCAAGATGCGCGACACCATCCTGCGCACGAAGTTCACGGAACTGGCGCGCAATGAGGAGCGGCGGAAAACCCAACGCCTGGAAATCTCGGTGGAGACCGTGGCGGGCCTGCTGCCGTGGCGCGAGGTGGTCGAGCCGCACCAAGATGTCGCGACCGGCGAGTTCCAGCAGGCTGAGTTCGCGGCCGACCTCGCCAAGGTCCATTCGGGCAGCGCGCCGCCGGAATATCGTGATCCGCGTCAATTCTTCAGCCGCACCTATCTGACCGAGGGTCTGAGTGCGCTGCTGATCGGGGCCGCGAAGCGGCTTTCCGGCAGCGGCGGCGATCCGGTAGTCGAACTGCAAACCAACTTCGGCGGCGGCAAGACGCACTCGATGCTGGCCCTGTATCACATGGCCGGGCCGACGCCGGTGCAGGACCTGTCGGGTCTGGACCAGTTGCTCGACAAAATCGGCCTGGAGGTGCCGAAGAGCATCAACCGGGCGGTGCTCGTCGGCACGTCGCGGGGACCGCAGGACGTGCTCCACGTCGAGGGCGACAGGAAGATCCGCACGACCTGGGGCGAACTCGCCTGGCAGCTCGGTGGTGCCGATGCCTTCGCCATGGTGGCGGAGAATGACGCCAGTGGCATTGCACCGGGCTCGAACCTTCTTGAGGCGCTCTTCAAGAAATACGCGCCATGCCTGATCCTGATCGACGAATGGGTCGCCTATCTGCGTCAGATATATAAGGTCGAGGGGCTGCCGTCGGGGTCGTTCGACGCGAACCTGTCTTTCGTCCAGTCGCTGACCGAGGCGGTGAAGGCCAGCCCCGGCACCCTGCTGGTGGCCTCGTTGCCGGCCTCGCAGATCGAGGTGGGTGGCGAAGGCGGTCAGGAGGCGTTGGCCCGGCTCAAGCAGACCTTCAGTCGCGTGGAATCGTCATGGCGGCCGGCAAGCCAGGAAGAGAGTTATGAGATCGTCCGGCGGCGGCTGTTCAAGGAAGTCCCCGGAGACAAGTTTCATCACCGTGATAACACGCTGAAGCAGTTCGCCAAGCTGTACCGGGAGAACGCCAATGAGTTCCCGCAGGGTTGCGCGGATGAGGACTACCGGCGGAAGCTGGAGAAAGCCTATCCGATCCATCCGGAGCTGTTTGACCAGCTCTATACGAGCTGGGGTTCGCTCGAGAAATTCCAGCGCACGCGCGGCGTCCTGCGCTTGATGGCGCAGGCCATCCACGAGCTTTGGATGAATGCCGATCCGTCGGTGATGATCATGCCGGGCAGCGTGGCGGTGAGTTCGCCGCGTGTGGAACCGGAATTGCTCCACTATCTGGATGTAAGCTGGCAATCCATCATCGCTGGCGATGTCGATGGCACGGCGTCCACCCCGTACAAGGTCGACCAGTCGGCGCCCAACCTGAACCGCTATTCGGCGACCCGGCGCGTCGCCCGTGCGATCTTCATGGGGACGGCACCCACGCATCAGCAGCAGAACACCGGCCTCGACGACAAGCAGATCAATCTCGGCGTTGTGCAGCCGGGCGAGCGTCCGGCGATCTTCGGCGATGCCCTGCGCCGTTTGACCAATCAGGCCAAGTTCATGCACGCCGATCTTGGTCGGTATTGGTACTCGATGTCGGCGAGCCTCAACCGCGTCGCGGCGGACAAGGCGGCGCAGATCGAGGCGGCGCTGGTCGACGTGACGATCGACGCGGAACTCGGCAAATATGTGAACGGTCTCGCCGATCGGGGGCATTTCGACGCCGTGCAGGTTGCGCCGGCCTCATCGGCTGAAGTCCCCGATGAAGCGGGCGGCGTGCGTGCCGTCGTGCTGGGCGTCAAATATCCGCATAACGGCCGCGACGGCTCGGAAGCGCTGGTCGAGGCGAAGGACATCCTTATGCAGCGCGGCAGCACGCCGCGTGTCTATCGTAATATGCTGGTGTTCATCGCTGCGGAAGCCCGCCAGCTCGATCATCTGAAAGACGCCGTGCGTGCTTCCCTGGCTTGGGGTGAGATCGTCCGCGATACGGAGCGGCTCAATCTCACCCAGAGCGACAGCGCGCTTGCCAAAGCCAAGCTGGCCGAGGCGAACGAAACAATGAAGACGCGCTTGAAAGAGGCGTGGTGCTATCTGCACTATCCGGCTCAGGAGAGCGCCCAGGCCGATTGGGAGTGGCAGTCTGGCAAGATCCCAGCGCAGGACGGCCTGCTGGCGCGGGCCAGCAGGAAGCTGGTGGCTGAAGAAGGTTTGCTCGTTGAGTTGGGGCCGTCGCGCCTTGATCGCGATCTCCAAAAATATATCTGGAACGACAAACCTCACTTGTCGCTGAAAGATCTGCGGGAATATCTCAACCGCTACATCTATCTGCCGCGCCTCAAGGGCCAGGACGTTCTGGTCAAGGCCGTACAGGCGGCCGTGAGCGGTATGCTGCCCGGTCCGTTCGCTTATGCTGAGCGATGGGACGAGAAGTCGGACACCTATCTGGGACTGGCGATCGAACGCGCGGTGAACGCTGTAGTCGTGATCGACAGCGACAGCGTCATTGTGAAACCGCCTGTGGCAGAGGCCTATCGTCCTGTGCTCACCCCGTCCGTTCCGGCCGACACGCCCACAGGTCCTGGTGACGGCGCGCTACCCGTCGGCAGTCCGCCAGAGGGCGATGGACCGACTGCGCCGCCGGTAGAAAGAAAACCAACGCGATTCACTGGTACGGTGATGATCTCGCCGGAAAGACCTGCGAGGGACATCCATCAGATTGTTGAAGCCATCGTCGAGCAGTTGACAACGCTACCGGGTAGCGATGTGAAACTTCGACTGGAAATCGATGCGGAGGTCCCGTCGGGTCTCGATCGCGCGAAGGTACGCACCCTCATAGAGAACGCAAACACCCTCGGATTTATGGAAAAGTCTGTGGAGTAAGAAGCGAACGAAGTTCTCTGAGATCTGAGGCATTCACTATCGTCGGTCCAAGATTGCAAGCTGCTCGGGCATTTCGAGCAGCTTGAGGGCCGTCGGTGGCCACTCTTCATCGCCGACCAACTAAGGTGCGTTCTCCGGTGACTTGAGGGCGTCGAGGAGGCGGACGTTATGGCCCCAGGGCAATAGTGCAACAACCTGTTGCACGAATTCGCGGTCGGGCCAGGCCGCGGCGATGCGATATAAACTTCAGGTTTCGGCCGAGGGCCCAGTCATCTCCGGGAAAGCTTGGCCCAGGTCGCCGGCCAGGCGGTCGATGACTCTGGCGCCCCAACCCTCACGCTCCTGCCGGCCCAGAATGTCGCGACCAATGGTCCAATAGAGGACCACCAACTCGCGATTGATCGACAAGCCAGCCCGGTGGCGCGCAGCAGCGATCTTCTGCTTCAGATCTCCGACGAGGGTGCGTAGGTCCTGTGCGTCGATTTCTGCGGCGGGATCGGATCTCCTTGCGTGACAAAGGACGGGTTTCTGCAGCCGGGAAGTCACGCGGCGACCTTCAAGCGCTTCTTCGCCAACATGGCGCGGACGAACTTGTCCCATTTCGCCATCCCGGCCCGCTTCTCGGCCATGTAGTTCCAGCGGTCGTAGTGCTTGGAGCTGACGTCCTGCAAGGCGTGGTTTTGCAGTCGATCGCGGATTTCTTTTGGAATGCCCGCCTTGCCGGTTAGCGTCTTGAAGGTCCGGCGCAGGTCGCGATTCGTCACGTAGGGGATTACGCCGCGATCCCGCTGACGCCACATGAACGAATAGAGCGTGCCGTGGCTGACGGGTTTCGACGGGTCCTTGGCCGAAGGGAAGAACCAACCGTATTCATTGACGTTGATTGATGAGATTAGCTCTGCGGCCAGAGCCGGCACCGGGACGGCGTGGGGCTGGTCGTTCTTGGTCTTGGACCAGTCGATGATCTTTTCTTTCGCGTCCCATTGGTCGATGTGGAGATTCGCGATCTCCTCGACCCGCTGGCCAGTCAACATGAGGATTCGAACCGCACGGGTATATGGCGGATGGACAGGCGTGTCGGGACACTCCAGCCAGCGATAGAGCTGCACGAATTCGTCCTCGTCGAGCCAGCGCGTGCCCTTGACCTTTGGTTCTGTCGGAATACCTGCGGCCGGATTGAAAGGGATACGGAATCGGCGAGCGGACTGCTGCCGATAGTCGTTGTCGGACTTCATGCCCCAGCTAAAGGAGGCATGGAGATAGGATCGCACATGATCAGCCATCGACTTCGCGCCGCGCTCGTAGATTGGACGGATCAGCTCGATGATTTCCTCGGCTTCGATCTCGCGGGCGAGGCGGTTGCGTCCGAGCGTGTCGGCAATTTTGTTCAGACCCTTTTCGGTTTCCTTCCAGGACGGTTTGTCCGCAGCTTTGAGCGACGCGACGTAGCCCTCAAAAAGATCGGCTACGGTGCCGGGGCGCGTGTCGGTGGCGATCTTGATGCTTCGGCCCTTTTGGATGACGTCGGCATAGTCGCGTTTGAAGATCTCACGGGCTTGGCCGAGCGTCATTGACGGGTAGGCGCCGATCTTCTTCTTGGTGCGCTTCCCATCGCGCCATTGCTGCGCCATCCAGTCGGCCGTGACGCGCTTCGGCATGGGCTTGAGGACGAGGACAAGACGACCGGTGCCGCGCCCTTCGCCGTCGGCGAGGTTTTCTTGCTTCTGACTCATCTCGACGCGCTTCAGCGCATGTCGGATCGCTGTGTCGGTCAGGCTTGGCATGGCGTTCCTCCTGGTCCCGCAACTGGGATCGGTCGAGGAGAAACGGGGATCGTTTGCTGGGATCGGAAAGCCGTTTTCAACCCCTCTAACCGCCCCCAATTTGCCACAGCCGCCGCCTGTACGCAATGCACGAAAATCAGCTAATTCCTTGATGACTCAGTGGTATTGAGCGTGACCCAGCGTGATCGAAAAGGGGGTAGTGGGATGGTTGTGCACCAGAATCACCGCCGATGCGGATAGTTCGAGCGCCCGTTTGACGACTTCGCGCGGGTAGACGGGCGTATGATCGACCGTGCCGAAACCTTGAACCTCGTCGGCGATAAGAGCGTTGCGCTTATCGAGAAATAGCAGGCGGAATTGCTCGCGTGCCTCGTGCGCCATCGCGGCGTGACAATAGTCGATGAGCGCTTTCCAGGAGGAAAGCACCGGCTTGCCCGTCAGCTCGCTTTTCAGCATACGCTGTCCGACGCTCGCAACCAGCTTCAGATCGAGCGCAACGGCATCGCCGACGCCACTGACTTCGGTCAGCAGGTTGATCGGCGCGCCGAACACGCCGCCAAGCGTGCCGAAACGGGCGAGCAATGCCTTGGCGATCGGCTTCGTGTCGCGGCGTGGGATCAGCCGGAAAAGCAGCAGCTCGAGAATTTCGTAATCAGCCAACGCCGCATCGCCGCCATCACGGTAGCGATTGCGCAGCCGTTCGCGGTGACCATGATAATGGGCCTCCACGTTCGTTGGCGCGGACTTGGTGGCCGGCGCGGATTTGTTGGTCTGTGAAACGGGTTTGGCAACCTGTTGGGCGAAGAATAGCCGCTCGTCCAGCAGCGGCGCATCTTCCAACGCCTCCGTCTTCCCACCGCTATCGAGGGGCATGTTGCCATGTCCGTTGGAAGAAGCGGGACGTTTCGCCATGAACTATCCCTGCAGCGGCAGCAGGCCGGGGCGGTCCAGACCGCCAGGCGATAGGGTGAAGATTTCGCAACCCGTCGCAGTGACGCCGACCGTATGCTCATATTGCGCCGAGAGCGAACGGTCGCGGGTAACTGCCGTCCAGCCGTCTCCGAGCACCTTCACATGCGGCTTGCCGAGATTGATCATCGGCTCGATGGTGAAGATCATACCTTCGCGCAGCTCCGGGCCGTCATTGACGCGGCCGTAATGCAGAATATTCGGCGAGTCATGGAAGAGGCTGCCGACGCCGTGGCCGCAGAAGTCGCGCACGACCGAGCAGCGCTCGCCCTCGGCATAGCTCTGGATCGCTTCGCCGATGGCGCCGGTGCGGGCACCCGGCCGGACGGCGGCGATGCCGCGCATCAGGGATTCGTAGGTAACTTCCAGAAGACGCTCCGCCGAGCGCTTGATTTCGCCGACCGGATACATGCGGCTGGAATCGCCGTGCCAGCCATCGAGCACATAGGTCACGTCGATATTGACGATATCGCCTTCGCGCAGCGGCTTGTCGTTGGGAATGCCGTGGCAGACAACATGGTTGATCGACGTGCAGGAGGACTTCATGTAGCCGCGATAGTTCAGCGTCGCCGGATAGGCGCCGTGATCCATGCCGAATTCGAAAACGAAGCGATCGATGACGTCGGTGGCTACACCAGGCTTGACGATGGCAGCCAGTTCATCGAGGCAGCGGGCGGTCAGCTGGCATGCCTTGCGCATTCCCGCAAAGGCATCCTGCCCGTAGATGCGGATAGCGCCCGTATTCTTCGCCGGCGCCGTTGCCGCTTCGATGTAATTCACCATGACTAGCCTTTGGTAGAGATCTTAAACTGTTCTAATGCAGCTATGCCGGGTTCGTCTATCGGGATCAACCCGGCAGGCGCGATTTCCGTCGGCGAAACCTTGCATTTCAGCGCATAGACTTCGACGCCACGCGCCAAAGCACGATCATAGGCCCGAGCGTAGACCGGATCGAGATCACCACAGATCCGGAAGCGGTCGCAATCGTAGCGCTGGATCACGAAGAGCATGATGGCCCGGTAGCCGGCCTCTGCCATATCGCCAAGCTCTTCCAGATGCTTGGCGCCGCGTGCCGTTGCCGTATCGGGAAATTCTGCGAGAGCCGGCCGCCGCATGAAGTGGACGTTTTTCACCTCGACATAGGTGGTTGTCCGCAAAGGGTCAGTCAAGAGCAGGTCGATGCGGGAGTTGCGACCATAATTCTGTTCGCGCTTGACCGTCGTGTAATCGCCGAGATCGGAGACTTGTCCGAGCGCGATCGCTTCCGCCGCGATGCGGTTCGGCATCCCGGTATTGACGCCGACCGTGGTGTCGTCGGCTTCGATCAGCTCGAAGACATGACGGTATTTTCGCTTCGCGCCCTCATGTTCGGAGAGCCATATGCGCGAGCCGGGCGTCGTCAGGCCAAGCATCGAGCCGGTATTCGGACATGAGCCGGTGATGAAGGTCCCATCCTCCAGCTCGGCATCGAAGAGGAAGCGCTTGTAGCGCGAAATCAGACGGGCAGGGACGAGAGGCGAAGGAAACTGCATGATCGGGTGGTTGCTCTTACGCCCGTTCCATGACGAAGCTGCCGGGTGCCTCTTCCAGCGCGTTGAGAGCCTTGCCTCCGGGTTGGCGGGCTGCGGTCATGCGGTGATCCTGCGCAAGGATCCAGGCGTGCCAATGCGGCCACCAGGAACCGGGCGTCTCAGCTGCCTCGGTCAGCCAGTTTTCATAGTTGCCGCTCATCGAGCCACCGGTCCAGAACTGGTATTTGTGCTTGTCCGGCGGGTTGACGACGCCGGCGATATGGCCGGAACCCGTCACGACGAATTCCACAGGCCCGCCGAAATACTGGCTGCCGACGAAGACGGACTTGGCGGGCGCGATATGATCTTCGCGCGTCGCGAGATTATAGACAGGAATGCGCACGTCCTTCAGCGACAGCGTCTTGCCGTCGAGCACCATCTTGCCTTGGCTTAGCGCATTGTTGAGGTAGCAGTTGCGCAGATAGAAGGAGTGGTTGGCGGCCGCCATGCGGGTGGAATCGGCATTCCAGAACAGGAGGTCGAAGGGCAGGGGTTCCTGTCCCTTTAGATAGTTGTTGACGAAATAGGGCCAGATCAGTTCCGAAGCGCGCAGCATGTTGAAGGCCGTCGCCATCTTCGAGCCTTCGAGATAGCCGAGCACATTCATCTGCTCTTCCAGCGCTGCAATCTGCTCCTCGTCGACGAAAACCTTCAAGTCGCCGGCGAAGGTAAAATCGACCTGCGTCGTCAGGAAAGTCACCGTGCGGATGCGCTTGTTTTTTTCCTTGGCATGGAGCGCGAGAGTGGCCGCGAGCAGCGTGCCGCCGACGCAATATCCGACAGCATTGACCTCCTGCTCGCCCGTCGCCTTTTCGATCGTATCGAGCGCGAAATCGATGCCTTCGCGAGCATAGGAAGTCCAATCCTTCGTGGCATGGCGCTGATCTGGGTTCACCCAGGAGATGACGAACACCGTGTGACCCTGCTCCACGCACCATTTGATGAAGGATTTCTGCGGGTTGAGGTCGAGAATATAGAATTTGTTGATCCATGGCGGGCAGATCAGCAGCGGTCGCTTCAGCACCTTGTCGGTCGCCGGCTCATATTGGATAATCTGGCAGACATCGCTTTGCGCGATCACCTTGCCTGGCGTCAGCGCCATGTCGCGCCCGACAGCGAATTTCGTCATGTCGGTTTGTCGCAGACGCAGCTCGCCATGGCCGAGGCTGATATCCTCCGCCAGCATCTTCATGCCGCGCACAAGGTTTTCGGCGTTGGACGCGATGGTCTCGCGATAGACCTGCGGATTCGTCGCGACGAAATTGGTCGGCGAAAAGGCGGCGGTGATCTGCTTGGTGTAGAACGCTGCCTTGTGACGCGTATGCTCGTCCAGCCCTTCGGCTTCACCGACCAGCTTTTCCGCCCAATTCGACGTCAGAAGATAGGTCTGCTTCAGAAAGTCGAAGAATGGGTTCTTCTGCCAGTCTTCGTCGGCAAAGCGCCTGTCCTTGACCGGCTCAGCTTCCGCCTCGGCAGACGAATCGCCGCTAAGGCGCTGCATGGTTTTCGTCCACAGGCCGAAATAGCCGGACAGGAGCTGCGTCTGCGCCTCCAGCGTCCGGCGAGGGTCCGAAAGCCAGTATTCGCCGACCTTGGACAGCGTCTTGACCATATCGGTGAAGGGATCGGCGACCGTATCGACCTTCTCGCCGCGTTCGCGCGGCGCAAGCCAGGCGGAGGCTGCCTTGCCGAGATTCTCGAGCGCACGGGCAAAGTTGACGGCCATCGCTTCGGGATCCCTGACGATGTAAGGCTCGACCGACTTTGGATCAAAGCCGGGAAAGCCGCCATTACCTTCATTCTTGTCCCGCTTGCTGTCGGTCACGCATCATCCTCCCGGCGGCAGCTCGTGTCTTGTTTTCCATTTGTACATCTTGCGGGAAAAGGAATACAAGTCGAATGAAACGCAACCCTGCTCTTGCTTTGCTGCTGCGACAAATTTAACAGTCGCAACCCACAGCAAGGAATTGGGCAGGAAGACAATTATGGGCAGCGGCATGGTGGCAAGACTGAACCGGTATTCCGTACTCTGCGGTGCAATGTGCGGAATTCTCGCATTGACGCTCGCGGGCTGCTCGACGCCCGAGGAAAAGGCTGCCTACGCCAAGCGCAAGCAGCCGCCTCAGGCTGTCATCGTAAAGCCCGCCAAGGGCACGCCGATCGTGGAAACCAGCACGCAGCAATATTACAAGGACGGCTATCCCTCCTTCAATGCGCCGCCGACCGCAGCTAACGTGCAGATCAACGATCAACAGGCCGGCGACCTGGCCAAGCAGCTGACGGCACTGGGATCGCAGCGCAAGGCCGGTACGATCTCCGAGGCCGAATACCAGAAGCGCGTCGCTGAGATGCGCAAGCTTGCCGCCGAACATGGCCAGGATACGCTGAAGGAAATTCAGAAAGAGGGCAGCGCCCAACCGGCGCAAACGCAGAATTAGCCTTGCGTTTCAGGTAATTTGGACGCAAAGCGTTCGGATAGGCCGAATTTGGATGTGTCTGACCGGCGAATTGCACTTTGCGTGCATAATCGCCCAAGATTCACCTTATCTTTCGAGTCAGCATGGTTGCGGCGCCGCGATTTCCAAGTTCGTATCGCGGCTGGCCGGTAGATCAACGAACTTCAGCGCGGTTTTGAGGGCCGCTGTCCCATGGGGAAAGAAATGGAAGAGTTTCATAAAGTCCGGCGTTTGCCGCCCTACGTTTTCGAACAGGTCAATCGTTTGAAAGCGAGCGCGCGAGCGGGCGGGGCGGACATTATCGACCTCGGCATGGGCAATCCAGATCTTCCGACCCCCAAGGCGATCGTCGACAAGCTGTGCGAAGTGGTTCAGGACCCGCGCACGCATCGTTACTCCTCCTCAAAGGGCATTCCCGGCCTTCGCCGCGCGCAGGCCGCTTACTACGCCCGCCGCTTCGGCGTGAAGCTCAATCCGGATACGCAGGTGGTCGCCACCCTCGGCTCCAAGGAAGGCTTCGCCAACATGGCGCAGGCGATCACCGCGCCTGGCGACGTCATTCTCTGCCCGAACCCGACCTATCCGATCCACGCCTTCGGCTTCCTGATGGCCGGCGGCGTGATCCGTTCGATCCCGGTCGAGCCCGATGACAGCTTCTTCCCGCCGCTGGAGCGGGCCGTGCGTCACTCGATCCCGAAGCCGCTGGCGCTGATCCTGAACTATCCGTCGAACCCGACGGCCTATGTCGCGACGCTCGATTTCTACAAGGAAGTCGTCGCCTTCGCGAAGAAGCACGACATCATCGTGCTGTCGGATCTGGCCTATTCGGAAATCTATTTCGATGACGCACCGCCGCCGTCCGTTCTGGAGGTTCCGGGTGCTATCGACGTCACGGTTGAGTTCACCTCGATGTCGAAGACCTTCTCGATGCCTGGATGGCGCATGGGCTTCGCTGTCGGCAACGAGCGGCTGATCGCTGCGCTGACGCGCGTAAAGTCCTATCTCGATTACGGCGCTTTCACGCCGATCCAGGTGGCGGCGACCCACGCGCTGAACGGCGACGGTTCCGATATTGCCGAGGTCCGTAGCATCTACAAGCGCCGCCGCGACGTCCTGGTCGACAGCTTCGGCAAGGCCGGCTTCGACGTGCCGCCGCCAGCCGCGACCATGTTTGCCTGGGCGAAGATCCCGGAGAAGTTCCGTCATCTCGGCTCGCTGGAGTTTTCCAAGCTGCTGGTCGAGAAGGCCGACATCGCGGTTGCTCCCGGCATCGGCTTCGGCGAGCAGGGCGACGATTATGTTCGCATCGCACTCGTTGAAAACGAACACCGCATCCGTCAGGCAGCGCGCAATCTGAAGCGCTTCCTCTCCACGGCGGATGAGACGATGCACAATGTCATTTCGCTGAACGCTCATCGTTCGTAATATCGCGCGGCAGCTGCTCCGGTGGCTGCCGTTCCCCATACCGATCAGGAATTTTCCATGGCAGATGCCCTCAAAATCGGCATTGCGGGCTTGGGCACCGTTGGTGCCTCGCTCGTCCGCATCATCCAGAGCCGCGCTAACGAGCTTGCCGTTACCTGCGGTCGTCCCGTCAAGATCGTCGCCGTCACCGCGCGCGATCGCACGCGGGATCGCGGCATCGATTTGACAGGCATCGAATGGTTCGGCGGTCCGGTCGATCTCGCGCAGAAGGCCGATATCGACGTTTTCGTCGAGCTGATCGGCGGCTCCGAGGGCGCTGCCAACGCTGCCGTGCGGGCGGCCCTGGCGCGGGGCCTGCATGTCGTCACCGCCAACAAGGCGCTGCTTGCCTATCACGGCGTCGAGCTTGCGCAGATCGCGGAAGAAAAGGGCGTGCTGCTCAATTTCGAAGCGGCTGTTGCCGGCGGCATTCCGGTTATTAAGGCGCTGCGCGAATCCCTGACCGGCAATACGATTTCCCGCGTCTACGGCATCATGAACGGCACCTGCAACTACATCTTGACCCGGATGGAGAAGGAGGGCCTGTCCTTTGCCGATTGCCTCAAGGAAGCACAGCGTCTCGGCTATGCCGAAGCCGATCCGGCTTTCGACATCGAGGGCAACGACACCGCCCACAAGCTCGCCATCCTGACAACGCTTGCCTTCGGCAATCGCATCGCGGCCGACGACATCTATCTCGAGGGTATCACCAACGTCTCCATCGAGGATATCCGCGCAGCCGCCGATCTCGGCTACCGCATCAAGCTGCTCGGCGTTGCCCAACGCACCGAAAGCGGTATCGAACAGCGGGTGCATCCGACCATGGTGCCGCTCGATTCGGTCATCGCTCAGGTCGATGGCGTCACCAATGCCGTGGCGATCGAATCCGATATCCTCGGTGAACTGTTGATGGTCGGCCCCGGCGCCGGCGGCAATGCGACGGCATCCTCCGTGCTCGGCGACATCGCCGATATCGCTAAGAGCCGTCCGGGCGAGCAGCGCGTGCCGGTGCTCGGCCATCCTGCCAAGGCGCTGGAGCCCTATCGCAAGGCGCAGATGCAGAGCCATGAAGGCGGCTATTTCATCCGCCTGACGGTGCTCGATCGCACAGGTGTCTTCGCAAGCGTCGCTACCCGCATGGCGGAAAACCATATTTCGCTCGAATCGATCGTGCAGCGCTCGAAGCAGCATCTGGCACCCTCCGATCATCAGACGATCATCCTCGTCACCCACGCGACGACGGAGGATTCGGTGCGCAAGGCGGTTGCCTCCATCAAGAACGAAGGCTATCTCGTCGGCGAACCGCAGGTCATCCGTATCGAGCGGCCGAAAGAATAGACTGACAGCGGCGGCGTATCCCGTAAGGACGCCGCCCTCAAATTCCGGGAGAGATGGTGGAGCAACCGGTCGATCCAGTTCAGCGGGCGTTTCTGGGCGTCGAGCGCTCGGTATCGGGCAATCGCTGGGTTTCCCGGCTCGATCAGGCGGGCCAGAACAGGGCGCTCGCCATTGCGCAGACCCATGGCTTGCCGGAGCTGATTGCCCGAGTGCTTGCAGGACGTGGCGTCGGGCAAGACGAGGCTATGGCCTTCCTCGATCCGACCATTCGCGGCCTGATGCCGGACCCGCATCTGCTGACCGATTGCGAGAAGGCGGCGAGGCGTCTCCTGCACGCGATCAAGAAGGGCGAGACGGTCGCGATCTTCGGCGATTACGATGTCGATGGCGCAGCCTCCTCGGCGCTCATCTATCGCTTCCTGACGCATTTCGGTGTTCCAGCCAGCATCTATATTCCCGACCGCATCTTTGAAGGCTACGGCCCCAATCCGACTGCCATCGGCCAGCTCATCGACAATGGCGCGACATTGATCGTCACGGTCGATTGCGGCTCCACCAGCTTCGAATCGCTTGAGGTGGCCAAGGCGCGGGGCATTGATGTCGTCGTCATAGATCACCACCAGGTGGCGCACGAACTGCCACCGTGCCATGCGCTGGTCAATCCGAACCGTGAGGATGATCTGTCGGGGCAGGGGCATCTTTGCGCTGCTGGCGTGGTCTTCATGGTTCTGGTCGCGGCCTTGCGGCTGTTGCGCGAGGCGGGCGATTCCCGTGTGCGATCCATCGACCTGCTTGCCTGGCTCGATATCGTCGCGCTCGCGACCGTTTGCGATGTCGTGCCGCTGAAGGGCTTGAACCGCGCCTATGTCGTCAAGGGGCTGATCGCCGCGCGCCATCAGGGCAATCTTGGGCTTGCAGCGCTGTTTCGCAAGGCTGGTCTCAACGGTCCTGTCTCGCCGTATCATTTCGGCTTCCTCATCGGTCCGCGCATCAATGCCGGCGGCCGCATTGGTGATGCAGCACTCGGCGCGCGTCTGCTGACGCTCGACGATACCGGCGAGGCCGAGACGATCGCCGCAAAGCTCGACGAGCTCAATCGCGAGAGGCAGGCCATGGAGGCCGCCATGCTGCAGGAGGCCGAGGCCGAAGCGCTGGCGGAATATGGCAATGGCGATGGCGCCTCCGTCATCGTCACGGCGCGCGAGAGCTGGCATCCGGGCATCGTCGGGCTGATCGCCTCGCGCCTCAAGGACAAGTTCCGCCGACCAGCCTTCGCCATCGCCTTCGATCCGATGGGAAAGGGCACCGGCTCCGGCCGCTCCATCAATGGTTTCGACATGGGCCGCATGGTGCGCGCCGCCGTCGATGCCGGCCTGTTGGTCAAGGGTGGCGGCCATGCCATGGCTGCCGGCCTGACGGTTGAACGAAGCAATCTCGGCAAGCTGCGCGCCTTCTTCACAGAGAAGGCGGAAAAACAGGTGGCCGGGCTGGTCGCCAATGAAACGCTGAAGATCGACGGCGCTCTCGGTGCGAGCGGCGCGACCGTGGAGCTCATCGACAGGCTCGAGACGGCCGGCCCTTACGGATCAGGCCATCCGCAGCCCGTCTTTGCGCTTCCGAGCCACCGGCTGCGCGATTCCCGCCTCGTCGGCCAGTCGCACATCAAGATCACGCTGGAGGCGATGGACGGCGGCCGAGTGGACGGCATCGCCTTCCGCGCGGCTGAGACACCTTTAGGCGAATTGCTGATGTCTTTCCGCGGCGCACAAATCCATGTTGCCGGGACATTGGGCGCCGATCATTGGCAGGGAAGCCGACGCGTACAGCTGCGTGTCACGGATGCGGCAAAAGCTCCGTGACGTAGAGTACGCGCGGTGTCGCTCTGAGAATAAAAATCAACGGTTTAGCGGGAAGAAACAGTGGCACGCCCTAGGGGAGTCGAACCCCTCTTTACAGAATGAAAATCTGTCGTCCTAACCGATAGACGAAGGGCGCGTGCAGCTGCTGTGTGGCGCGCTTATAGCGGGGTGATTTCATTCCTGCAAGCGGCAATTTTGCTTTTTTGTGGAAAAAATGACAGATGGGTGAAACGGTGGCCGACCACGAATAAGTGAGACTTAACAGGCTCTTGCCGGCGACATTGAAGAATCCCTGGAAACGCGGGCTTTTCTACTGACCATTGGCGCCTGGCACAGGCTGCACTAGCAGCTTGCCATTCTGGGGTTGGTTCTTCGCGGCGATGAATTGCGCCAGCGCTGCCGCCTGTCTGCCGTTCAGCTCGCGCACATTCGGGTTCGGCGTCGTCGAAACTCCCGACGCTGTCACCTGCGCGATCGGCTGTGGCGAAGCCGCAGCCGGCGAGGTCGAGTGGCGGATGACCGGCGGTGGCAGCATGTCCGCCGAAGTGCGGCCATTGGGCACGCTGGCGGCATCCATGGTTTGCGGTGCCGCGGCCTGCATTGCTGCTGGCGGTGTGCTGTAGACGCTGCGCATCATCGGCGTGATCGCCTGGGAGCCATCAGGCTGGTTCTTTGCAAGCGTGCCGTCGGGGTTAACGGCAATCGGCGGCGGGGCGGAGAAGATGCTGCTTCTGTTCGCATTGACGCCGGTCGGTTGTGTGACCAGCCCGGCAATACCGGTTTGCCCGTCGGGAGGCGTTTCCGCAGGCGCCGGATAGAGCGCTTGATTCTGCTGGGCGACGATCTGCTGGCGTGTGCCGTTGACGCTGTGCACTAGGGGGTCACGGTAGCCAAGGTCGGCTTTGCGTCGCCGGGCGTCGGCCTTGTTGTTCATATCGGCCGCGAGCTGTTCGGCTGCCGTCGGCTGCGCCGCTGGCGCAATGTCGGATGTTTCGGTCGGCTTTTTGGCCGTGGTCGCACAGCCGGCAATCATCACAAATGAGGCAAGAATGGCAATTGTGCTTGCTAGCTTCTTCCTGCCGTATAAAATCTGTTGATCGCACATAGGACGTTCCCTGCAAAAAAGGCTTGCATCGGAACGGCCTCTTGCGGGGGACGACGATACCGCACGCGCCGACTGGGAACGATGGCCGCGCGATATCCGATGCATGATGCTTCGAGTCGTCCAAGCATGCCGGATGATGGGCATGGGCGGCAAGCGCGAAACGGATGGCTCCGCGCATGCCGTAAGCCTCGCGAAAGCTTAGGCCTTACCAGGAGCCGGTGTTGGCCATGGAAGCCCAGGGCTCGGCTGGGGGAAGATTGGCGCCCTTCTGCAGGATCTCGATGGAAATGCCGTCCGGAGAACGCACGAAAGCCATGTGACCATCGCGCGGCGGGCGGTTGATCGTGATGCCGTTGTCCATCAGCTTCTGGCAGGTCGCATAGATATCGTCGACCTCGTAGGCGAGGTGGCCGAAATTGCGTCCTCCGCTATATTCTTCCGGGTCCCAGTTGTAGGTCAGTTCCAGGCTGGGGGCACCATTGCTGCGGGATGATTCGGCATCCTCGCTGGCCGCAAGGAAAACGAGTGTGAAACGGCCTTTCTCGTTTTCGTAGCGGCGGGTTTCGGTAAGTCCGAATAGGGTGCTATAAAAATGCAACGAGGCGTCGAGATCGGTGACGCGAACCATCGTATGGAGATAACGCATTCTATTTCCTCTCTTAATGTTGAGCCGAGCGGATCTTCGATCGGGGCACCAGCTTCGCGCAAGTCTTGGAGCGATAATCTTAGGGTGGGAATAAACGAAAACTAGGACTTGCGCTTTTCCGTTACCAAGATGTTAATCTTGATATCAGGGAATCAGTTAACCGTAACAGTGTGACGCGTAATCGAGGGCTGGCTAGGATGGGTGACAGAATTTCATCGAAGGGAGTTGTCGACTTCGAGGAGATGTCCGGCGATACCGTCGAGCTCATCGAAATCTCAGGCGTCGTCAAGTGGTTCGATGTCGCCAAGGGATTCGGTTTCATCGTGCCGGATAACGGCATGCAGGATGTCTTGCTGCATGTGACGTGTCTGCGCCGTGATGGTTATCAGACGATTCTCGAAGGAACCCGCATCGTCGCGCTGATTCAGCGTCGGGAGCGTGGTTATCAGGCCTTCAAGATCCTCTCCATGGACCAATCGACTGCAGTGCATCCCTCGCAGATGCCGCCGGTGCGCACCCATGTGCAGGTAACGGCGACGAGCGGCTTGGAGCGCGCGCTGGTCAAATGGTTCAACCGCACCAAGGGCTTCGGCTTCCTGACGCGCGGCGAAGGCACCGAGGATATCTTCGTACATATGGAAACGCTGCGTCGCTTCGGCCTGGCCGAGCTGCGGCCGGGCCAGGTGGTTCTCGTCCGCTTCGGACCGGGTGAAAAGGGCCTGATGGCCGCGGAAATCCACCCGGATGCACCGAGCCCGGTCACGCGGTCGCATTGATATGAAGAGAGATGGATTTCTCGGAATTTTGAAAAGCGCCATTTTGGCGCTTTTTCTCGTTGGGGCCGTAGCCCCATCGTCTTTCGCGGCACAGATCGCAGGGCAGCAGTCGATGGCTTTCGATTCGGAATCGCTTTCGATCGCATCGCCCAAAGGCCAGACGCATAAATTCACCGTGGAACTGGCCTTGGCGCCGCCACAGCTCGAATTCGGCCTGATGTACCGCGACAAGATGCCGGCCGACCATGGCATGCTGTTCGACTTCGGCACGCCGCGACCGGTCATGATGTGGATGAAGAACACCGAGTTGCCGCTCGACATGCTCTTTCTGGATCAAAAGGGTGTCGTCACCCATATCCAGGAAAACGCCGTTCCCTATTCCGAAGCGATTATCAACTCCAATGGGCCGGTCGCTTACGTAATCGAGCTGAATGGTGGAGTGGTCAAGAAACTCGGCCTGGCTGTGGGCGACAAGGTGACGAGCGCCACCATTGCGGCCAAGCTCGGCAAGTAGATTTTCCTAGGGGAAGATCTGCCCGGCAAGATTTTACCTGTTGCAGCGGGCAGATGAACCGTGTATCTCCCCACTCGTTCCACAGGAGAGTTATCCGGCGGCACGAAATCAGGACATGATCCCTCTGTGATCATACTGAAACGGTACGGAGTGTAGCGCAGTCTGGTAGCGCATCTGGTTTGGGACCAGAGGGTCGGGAGTTCGAATCTCTCCACTCCGACCAACGCCTTTCCATTTAAATGGCTAGGTAATTGATCTTGTTGAGTTTTGCGCCAATCGCCTTAGTACACAAAGGTGGCGCACATGGTTCTCATAATGCCTTCCCCCGTCTTAATTGGTAGCACCTACTATCTTCGCGTTCGTGTCCCCGCTGACGTCCCTAATCCTTCCAAGCGTCAGAGAATAACGCTTACGGTTTGCGGAAATCCGAGAATCATCACGATGACTGACTTCGTGAAGGTATCATTGGAAACGCGTGAGCCTCGGGTGGCTAAGGAACGCTTTGCGGAAACCTACTCAGCCCTGCAAGCCGTGTGGCGGTCGCTTAAGGAGGGCCCCAAGCCGCTGAGCCAAAAGCAATCCCTTGCCATAGCGGGTGAGATCAGAGCGGCATTCATCGACGCCTTTGATGATGACCCAGGGTCGCCCCGAACGTGGTCGCAAGTGCTTTCCGCCAATGCTGCAGCAAGGAAAGGGCGCTTAAATCCGCTGACAATCCCGACGCTGGGACAACAGGCGAAGGACATGGAGACGCGCTTCGGTGGAATTGCCGACGCTCGCTTAGCTGCCCATGGCATCATTCTTGCACCTCAGTACCGACAGCGCCTCCTGCTACAGGTTGCGCAAGGGCTGGATGATATGGCCCGCGTCAATCTCGCCAAGGCCGAGGGCGACTACTCCGACAGCGGCCAGACGCAACGATATCCGGCATTCGAACAGCCACGCGCCGCTCCTGAGGCGAACCCTGAGATGGCGTCACTGACCTTCTCTAAGGCCATCGACGAGCGCGTTCGTCGTCGGGCGGCTGGCAAGGACGCAGCGCCGCTTCGAGACGAGACAGTTGGTAAGTATCGCCTTGCTTGCGATGAGTTCTCCACCTTTAGAAAGTCAAGTGACATAACCACAGTGACAGCCATTGAAGCCGACCGGTGGAAGCTGGTGATGTTGGAGGCGGGGACACTCAGCAACCGCACAATTGGGCAACGCTTGCAGAACGTCAGGACGGTTATTGAGTGGGCGCGGGGGGACAGCCTTGGCAGACTTTTCCCACACGGCAATCCTCTTGAGTTTGTTGAACGTCCCAGCTTTCAGCCGAAGCCGAGCTACCTGCGCACCTACACGTTGGAAGAAGCAAAAATTGTACTGATCGCCGCGCGCAAGGAAACCCGACATGACCGGCGCTGGTTGCCTTGGCTATGTGCCTATTCGGGGGCACGCATAGAGGAGGTAGCGCAGCTTACGAAAGACGCTTTCTTCCAGATCGGGGACGACTGGTTCTATCGATTGACCACCATGGGCGGCAAAACCCTAAAAACACGCAGCAGTGAACGTCGAGTACCGGTCCACCCAGCGTTGATTGATGAGGGCGTCATAGATTTCATCACGAAACTCCGCGTTGGTGACGGGCAGCGCATTTTCTCAACGCGTTCCCAGCAGGAGATTGGTGAGTGGGTTCGAGGCTCCGTTGGCATAACGCGAGAGGAATTGGCCCCAAGCCACGGGTGGCGTCACCTGTTCGAAGACCTTTGCATGGTGGGTGGTGTGCTGGACGCTGCCCGCCTCCATATTACGGGGCGCATGAACGGAAAATCCGACGCTGGTTATGGGAAAAGCGACGTAATGTTGCCGGGGTTAGCGACTGAGATGAAGAAGGTGAAACGCCTTCTGTGACCCCCAAGCGGTGCCTCAGAGTTATAGCCTGTGACGGAGACGAAATCGCTACTTCAAGCGGTTGCGGTGTAACACTGCGAACACAGTCGTTCTCGAAAGCCTAGAAATCAGTGGGGACTTCCCACCGGTGGTTCTCACGCACAAGACGGGCCGCACCACTGATCTCAGGGAAATTTGGCCCGTGCATCGCATACTCTTCGAGCGCCCCTAACACGCTGATCAATTAACGCCCATATAGAAGAAGAATGCTGGCGACGTCGGTTAATCACTGTTATTTCTGTAAGAGCCTCAAGTCGATTTTGGCTTCGGAGATACTTTTTTCGAGAAGTTTGACATCTTCACCGGAATAAAACGCAGAATTATGTCTTTAAATTTACAAGTTTTTCTTAAGTGATCGTGCATGAGCTTGAGCTCATACTGAGAAATTAGCGGTATGTTATTGTGATTTGGCGCTTTTTCTCGATCGTCATAAAGTAACCACAGGCAAACGGTGTAGTCTTGACCTTTAATGTCTTCGATATTGTTGCTTATGCGAGAAAGGTATTGATCCTTCAGCTCCGACTCCGACTCAGTGATAAACTCCCGGATGGCGGCCAAGAAGGTTTCATCATGAAGGAACGCCTCACAATAGAACTTTGCTTGTGAAAATAGGTAATTTAAGGAAGAGGCTTCTTTAAAAGGCTTGCAATTGATAATTCGTAGTGCGCCCGCGTCGTTTATATCGAGAATATCGCAGAACTCCTTATCTTTTCGTCCTTTGCCTATCCGCAACTTTGCGCGATCAAAAAGAATAGCTGTTGGGCGGACTTTTATAACCCCATCGTTAAATATGCCCTCTCGATTTTTTAGAGCCTCATTATCACCGATCGCGATTCCAACAAATTCTTTCTCTGGCGGCTCAATGTGCAGGCGTTTCTCAATGAATTCTTTGATAGACTGATAGAAATCTTGATCAACTTCAGCCCAGCGACCGTCACTTAAAATGTAATACTTTCCGGCGAGTTCGTGCTCGAAAACAAAGCAATCGTACAATGGCCATCGTTTATTCTGTATTATTCTGTCGTCCTCCGGTGAGTACGCATATATTCGTTTGTTCTTTATTTTATCTACATCGATATCGTCGAGCTTCAGTGCGAACTTGAGTTGAGAAATTTCAAGATGTGAATAGATAACATTGTCTTTGCTTGGATAGTTCGTGTACGAGAAACTGAATTCGTCGTCGGACAAAAACTCTGGGATGCTAAGGCGAACATTTTCAAGATCACCGGCCCGTAACTTATTTACCAATACAAGGTCTAAACTCTTGGATTCTTCCTCTGTTGCGGGTCTAAAGTTTTTATAGTTTGGGAACAGAGACGTGTACTCCGTACCGGCATAGGCCTTCAGGAATATTTCGCACTGATTTATCAACCTGTTCCACGTTAGTTTATCGTCACCTACGATTTTCACCGTCAGGCTGTCCCGCCCCTGCAGTGTTATGGATTTGTCACCTCTCACGTGGGCGGATATATATTTGAGGTCTTCAGCCTCGCTAAGTCCGAACACGAAGGCGTCCGAGGGCTGCGCAACCTGCCTGTCGATATGCGTTGTTGTAATCGTGTTGCTCTGGCTTTTTGTTTGCCGAATTTCCTCGTTGCCACACATGTTCATGGCAGTTTTGATTCCAAAATCCGGCTCCAGTTTGTCGCGCTTTAAGCAGCCGATTGCGGACCTGCCGAATGTTGCCGCGAAAATTCTTTCACCAAGCTTCACCAGCAGGACGCCGTTGGCGCTCTTGCTATGACCACTAAATGCGACCTTTTCCTTGGGAGCAAGCTTCTCATTTATGAAGTCCAACCAAGGAGGGTTTGCCCGCTCCGAATAAGTTTCAAAGAAACGAAATTCGCAGGAAACATCGTCCGATTTGAATAAGTATTTGCGGTAGTTGTTTTTATTTGTGATGTCAGCTTCGGGATCAATTAGCGACCCAAAGTTTGCACCTTCGCGCGCAAGGAAAAATGTGATTTGGGCTATTTCTGCGGCGTCTTTCTCGGCCATGCTTTCCTCAAGTAGCTACTATCGACACAACCTTATCGCGGATACCCGCATCGATAATATCGCCCATTACTTGTTAAGTTACTACAAATTTTCGCTCTGACTGTCTGCCGGACCGCCTAAGGAAGATCATCACGTCCAGCCGTGAGATCGCTGAGCTGACGAAAAAGGCGCACAAGAACGTTACCCGTGACATTCGAAAGATGCTGACGGGGTTGGGCGACCAACAGGGTCTGCTCACTTTTGAGCACACGTACCGTGATCCTCAGAACGGGGAAGAATATCCTGAGTTCCGTCTCCCTAAGCGCGAGACCATGATCCTCGTCTCCGGTTACAGCATCCAGCTCCGTGCCCGCATCGTCGATCGCTGGATGGAACTTGAGGCAAGCGTTCAGGTAACCACTCCGGCTCTCCCTGACTTCCTTTCAGGTGAGGTCTCCCTCATCGCACAACTTTTTTCGCGCTGACCTATTCACCGGTGGCGGCGGATATCTCAATGCTTTCAGCGAAAGTCGCCTCAACCCATTCACCGGTGAATAAGCATCTGAAAAATAACACAATTTTCCACATTGACGGGGTTCGTTAGCCGGAGTCTAACGGTGCTGCTTCGATCATGGAGCGAATTCATTTGGGGGCAAATTCAAAGACATGACATTCAAGTTTTTCAAGCAAACACAGCGGTTTGAAATGTACTTCGAGGTCGAGAAGCGTCGCATCCTAACCCACTTCTTCGACCGCCGTAGCAAGGGCAATGGCCACGAATTTTGGCTTGGTCGATGCTATCTGGCAGTGCACTTCCACCGTCGCAAAGTTACCACGCCCGAGCCTTCGGTCTCGTGATCACCGGCATGAACCGCTGCCCTGCGGGAAACACCTACAGGGCAGCCTTACCATTCCCCTTCAAGGTAGCTCGACATGGCAACCACACTCGACCTCCATTTCATCGCCGGTGAGCCGTACGTCCTCGATATCGACCTTGCGGCAGCCCTTGGCATGCGACGTCCAATCGACATCCGAACCGGCCACATCGTTATGCTGCGCGATGTCCTCCTGAACTGCGGTTTCCTCCACAAGGACGGAGGGGCTTATTATCTCAGCGAACGGCAGGCCCTTGCAGTTTGTAACTTCTCGACAAGCAGGAAGGCAGCCATAGCGTACTACTCCGTGATGGAGACCTTCCGAGAATTTCACAATGAGACCTTACCTCGGATGGATATCAAAGAGGCCTTGCGCCTGAGTTTGATGTCGTTCGCTGGGCAAATCAGTGAAGGGCGAAACGGCATGGTGATTGATGCCCTGCGGTCGAAGCTGAGGCAGACGATACGAACGCGAAGGTTCACCACTCGGAGGAAGCGACCATCCACCACGGGACGTGCGGGACCTTAATATTCGCTTGGGTGAATATTAGTTCCTTGGTGCCACATGTGACCGTGGGAAGCGTTTTAACGAATGGCGGCGTTTGCCGGTCGAGAAATCACGAAATCTCGCTACAGGGTCTGTACGGCATAATGAAAGGCTATCGGATTACCCCTCACTTAAGCATTACTCCAACGCGCACCCTGAGAGGGTGCTTAGCAGGGCACTTCAAATGAACCAGATCGTAAACCTAAACACCGCTTCCACGCTCACGATGTCCAGCCTTGAGATCGCTGAGCTGACAAGGAAGGCGCACAAGAATGTGCTTGCCGACATTCGCACGATGTTGACCGGCCTGAACAAAGCTGAGGCTGAGTTTTCAGCCACGGCTCAGTACGCTGGTCCGAACAACTCGAAGCGTACAGCAGTGGTGTTCCGCCTCCCCAAGCGCGAGACCCTCATCCTGGTTTCCGGCTATTCGGTCGAACTTCGCGCCCGCATCATCGACCGGTGGATGGAACTTGAAGCGCAGCAAGACGCTCCGATCACGGTGACCGACGCCTCAACTCGCATGTTCCAATATATGGCCGACATGCAGGAGAAGGTCGTCGCTCCTCTGGTCAAGCTCGTGGCTGATCTCGTTCAGCTCCAGGGCGTTGTTCCGACAGCCGTGCCTCTTGATGCTCCTCGTTATGTCCCGACACCGGTCAAGGGGCACGTCGCTATTGCCTCCTTTAAGAACCTTCACGGCATCCGGCGTTGAAAAGAAAAAGGCCACGGCGCAATGTTGCACCATGACCCTATTCCTAACCCGCAAAAAGATTAGACCAACGCGATTGGGTCCGCAAGACGTCGATAGCCATTCTTTCTTCCTACGTATCGACCCTACAGCGGCGTTATTGCGTTGGCCGGTGTCTATATCCGTTTGCGATGTAACGGTTAAAATCCCCCCCGTCGTCACTGCCAAGATGGGGCGTGTCATCACCAACAGTAGGGACGTAGCGCGGCTCTTCTCCCGCCTCCACAAGAACGTACTGCAGGGCATTCAGAACCTTGACTGTAGTCCTGAATTTAATGAGCTGAATTTTCAGCCCATTACCTACACCGACGAACGAGGCCGCAAGAAGCCAGTCTTCGACATGACCAAAAACGGCTTCATGTTCCTGGTCATGGGCTACACAGGTTCGCTCGCCGCCAAGTTCAAGCTGGCCTACATCGCCCGCTTCAACGCGCTGGAGGAAGAACTTCGTCGACAGCACCGCACGGCCTACCTCGGTCATCGAGAGCAGAAACTAGCCCAGCGGCACCCTTGGGTAGAGATAATTATATTGAATAACAACCTTGAATTTCAACGCACTTAAGCAGAGATCAAGAGGCAGAGACACCGAGAAGGCGGCTGACGAACATAAGTCAGCACTGCTCGAAGCCGAGCTGCGGAACTTCGCAGATCAGGTCTTTGGAAGGCAGAATGACACCACCCTCCGGTGGTTCGACCTAGGATAAAGACAACCCTGAGATTACCCCTCACTTTAGGAAGGGCCTAAGAGGGAAGACCAGAATAAAGGATGAGGAGAGGGGGGTGATGAAAAAGAGTTCCTCTCTCCGAATGATCTTTATGATGGATGAGAGTGGAAAGAACCCTCATCCCCCAACCCATAATCCCCAGAGGCTACCTTAAGGTAAACCTATAAGGTAGCCTCCGTCCTCCTACAACCACGCACACGTTCCATCACGGACGCTCGACACCTGAGAGTGCGCTGACACATGGGTTCAGATTTGAGCCGATGTCTCTGGTTCTCGTAGGCTGTGGTGGCCCCGGTCCTCTTGTTGCAGGTTCTGCTGATGAGGGGACCGGTCTTCATTCCACCACTTCCGCGATACGCCCTCACCACCACAGAATTTACGGAAGAACATCATGCACAATGAAACTCCCCCCGTTGGTCGGGAGGATGGCGGAGCTTTGTTTCCATCATCTCGGGCCACGTCCATCAAGATCATCATCCGTCCTGTCAGCATTGGTAGCCGTGGGCAGAATTATTCGGTCTCGCTCGACGGTACTGTCATCATCGCCAGTTCCCGCAACCCTACCGGTGATGCGTGCCGCTATATGGTCGCCCTTGGTCGCGCCGGTCCGCTTGAGGTTTGGGATGACACCCGCTCTCATCCTCGGCTCGTCATCCCCGACATCGCCAAAGCAGCAACCTTAACGGTCAGCGAGAGCGACCGTCACGGCCCGCGCTTCATTGCCTACAAGGCCATGCCTCAGTTCACCAAGGAGGCCGCATAGTGTGCGATCCTTTATCGATGGTTGGGTTCGCGATTGGCGCGGCAGGGCAGGTCATGAGCTATCAGGCTGAGAGATCAGCCGCCAGTCAGCAGAACGAGCTTTATCGCGAGAACGCAGCCAGGGCGAACCAGAATGCCCGCGACCAGATGTTCCAGACCCAGCAGCGCATGTTGCAGGAACAGGAGAAGGGCGCTGATGAAAAGGCAGACACGCTCCGCCAAGCACGCGCTGCTAAGGCGACCGCTACAGTGGCCGCTGGCGAGGCCGGTGTCTCTGGCCTTTCGGTCGATGCCCTTCTGGCCGAGTACGATGGCCGAGCTGCGGCAGCCAATGACCGCACCGATCAGAACACCGAATGGACACTGACCCAGCTCAACAACGAGATGAAGGGCATTAGGTCGAATGCTGAGGACCGGATTAACTCCGTCCAGCGGGCAGCCGCTCCGTCTTTCTTCAGCACCGGTCTGAAGATCGGAGGACGTGCCCTCGACTCCTACAACGACTTCAAAGACCCGCAGCGAAGAGCCCAGCGGCCTTGATCACCAATACCCCTCCTAGCCAGGGGTGCTCTTCAAATCACCACCACAACCCATATCGCAGCTTCGGCTGTACGAAGGACTACCATGAACCTCCCGCGTATCAATGCCATGTTCATTGTCTCCCATGACGAGACAATTCCGCCAATGCGCCTGCGCTTCGTTGAAATCGAGGATGTACCCTACTTTCTCGCCCAAGATGTTGCGGAAAACGCAGGCATCCCGGCTGACGACGACGGCGATTACAGGTCGACGCTCGCAGCGCTCAATATCCCATTCATTGAGTCAGAGGTTCACGACCGAGGCAGGACATTTGGCCCCGTGACGCTCATCGACAAGGGTGACGTTGGGCGTCTCAACATCGTCGACACGCAGAACGCACGCTAAGGAAAGCCCATGGCCGATGTAAGGTCCATCATCACCGACGCCGCAGCCCGCTATGGCGTTGACCCCGATTTCGCCCTCAAGACGGCCCAGATCGAGAGCGGTCTCGACCCACACGCACAGGCTAAAGGCTCCACCGCAGGGGGCCTTTTCCAATTCATTGATGGCACTTGGAGCAAGTACGGCAAGGGCGAGTCGAAGTTCGATGCCTATGCCAATGCGGACGCCTTCATGCGCCTCACGCGCGACAATCAGAACTTCCTCAAAGGCAAGCTCGGTCGCGACCTGACGAAGGGCGAGATGTACCTCGCTCACCAGCAGGGAGCTGGCGGGGCATTGAACCTCCTAGCCAACCCCGAGGCGATGGCAGTGGACCTCGTAGGCCGCGCCGCTGTCCTCGGAAATGCTGGTCAGGCTGGCATGACGGCCTCGGAATTCGCCTCTCTGTGGACCCGCAAGATGGACGGCACCATGCCGGGAAGTGCTCCAGTCGGTGTCTCCATGCCGGGGTCGATGGCCAATTCCCAGAACCCCGGTGACTTCTCGGTCCACGATCAGGGCCGCGTCAGTGCGTCTGATGTGATCCCGACGATGAACACCACGCGAGCCGAGAGCGTCCAGCAGGAGAAAGATCGAAAGGCTGCGATGCCTTCCTACGGGGAGGCCGTGGCGACTGCGGTGAAGAATGAGTGGTCGATCCTGACGCCTTTCCGCGCACTCGGTCATTACGACCCTGAGCCGAACTACAAGCTCACCGAAGACAAGCTGAAAGCCTATGGCCAGAACATCCCTGACGCCTACCTCAGCGAGTTTGAGGATGCCGTCTCTGACGAACACGCTCAGGCCATCCGCGACCGCCTCACGACGCAGCTCGAAGACAATCAGAAGATCGCCTCTATGGGCACTGCGGGCATGGTGATCTCTATGGGTGCTGCCTTGACAGACCCCGGTGCTATTGCAGCTACGGCTGCCATCGGGGCAATCACAGGTGGCTTCGGCGTCCCTGCGGCTGTGGCGTCTCGGCTTGGTCGTGTCGGTCTTGTGGGCCTTAGCGCGGCTGAAGGGGTGGCCGGAAACTTAGCTACAGACATCCCCCTCGCAGCCGTTGACCCAACCCGCAACGTCTCCTTCGACGACCTGAAATACAGCATCGGTACCGGCCTCGTCATGGGCGGTGTGATGGGAGCCTTCAGGCGGAACCCGATGTTCAACGAGGAAGCCAAGCAGATAGCCAAGATCGGCCAGCAGATGCAGCAGGAGGCTTCGGCCCCTGTAATCTCTTCCGGTGGACGCTCGGCAGGCGCTGCGTCTGTCTTGGGTGACAACTTCACGCGCACCGATACCTCAGACCTTATCGATGAGTTCAAGCGCCTCGACCCTAAGGGCGCGTTCCTGAACTGGCGTATCGACGCAGTGGGCCAGCTCATGGCCTCGAAGAACCCGATGGCCCAGACACTTGCCCGCTACCTCGGTGAGGATGGTGTTCGAGCTGCCAAGGGCAGCGGTGTGGTCACCGAGATCGCCGCTACCGAGCGCATGCAGCGCCGTCTTCGTGTCGCTCAGGTCAATTGGTATCGCGGCTATGATGATGCTTGGACGAGCTACCGCAAGGCCAATGGCATCAACGCCTTCAAGGCCAAGGATGCCGAGCTGAACTTCAAGGAACAGATCACCGACTACATCCGCGAAACGAACCCGAGCGTCCGTGCTCAGTTCCCCGCTGAGGTGAAACAGGCTGCCGGGGCATTCCAGACCGAGATGAAGTCGTTCTGGAAAGAGGCCCAAGAGCTGGGTCTGACGAGGAGCGAGGCGGGCGTCGAGAACTACTTCCCGCGCTACGGTCACCTCGCGAAGGCCACGAAGCTGATCAGGGATGTCGGCTATAGCATGGACCGAAACGGTGGTCTCACCGATCTGTTTCAGCAGGCCATCCTGAAGAAGCAACCTGAGCTGGACCCTGAGATCGCGAAGCGAATGGGCTACGCTGTTCTCGACCGGTTCCAGAAGCTCAGTTCGGGCGAGGAGATGTTCGGCTCTGGCCATCTTGGCTTCGACCTAGACGACCTTGGCGCAGAGCTTCGGCATTATCTCGATGACGACCAGATCGCCAACGTGAAGGCGTGGGCATCGCGCAACGAGAAGGCTGAAGGTGAAGCGGGCGGACCTTCCCGCATGAAGGCTCGTATCATGCTCGACGAGAACCACTTCGCGGATATCATGACCAAGCGTGACGGGGTGAAGCGGGTGAGCATCTCCGATTTCTACGTCAAAGACCCACACACAGCCTTTCAGCTCTACTCTCGCAACATGAGCGGCCAGCTTGCCATGGCCCGCGTTCAGGTCCGCGATCCTGAGACTGGCAAGGTTTTGATCGACGGCATCAAGAATGGGAACGACTGGACCAAGCTCAAGAACCAGATCAAGTCGGTAGGTGAGGCCACAGGAGCGAACAACACGCTCGACGAAAAGAACCTGGACTTCCTCTATTCGGCAATTACGGGAACCCCGTTGGCCGGTATTGATCGAGGCTCTGACGGGGCAACCTTCCTGCGCATGCTGAGGGATTTCAACTTCGTCCGTCTGATGGGGCAGGTAGGTTTCTCTCAGGTTCCTGAGTTCGGGCGTCAGGTCTCACAGGTCGGTGTCAAGACCACCTTCCAAGCCGTCCCTTCCTTCCGCCATCTGATCGACATGGCTCGCTCGGGCAAGATGACCGATGAGCTGGCCGAAGAGCTGGACGCGTTGGGTGCATTCGGTACCGACTACGAGCGTACTGCTCACTACCTCGATACCGATGAGCTAGGCGTTCCGGTGACCAGCGGGACCGACTCTATGGTCCAGCGAGTGGCTGGTGTAGTGAACCCGAAGCTCCACGCCATGAACCGCTTCGTCTCAATGGGTTCAGGCATGGCCCCAATCAACCGCGTGTTCCAAAAATGGTCGGCCCGAGCGGCTGCTGTGAAGTTCACTAAGATGGCCATGTTCGGGGATAAGATCGACGGGGAACGCCTTCGCGCCCTTGGTCTGGACAAGAAGGATGCTGAGGCGATTTTCGACGCAATCAAGACGCATGCCACCTTCAAGGATGGCGTTCAGTCCCCCTCGAAGCTCCAAAGCCTCGGCACCAAGAAATGGGACGGCAACACTCTGTCGATGTTCGAGGACGCAATGTTCCGGCTGAACCGAACGATGATCCTTGAGAACGACCCCGGGCAGATGCACCGCTGGCTGGCTCACCCGCTTGGGCAGATGGTCATGCAGTTCCGAACCTTCGCGATGGCAGCCCACACCAAGGCGCTGTTGCAGGGTCTGAACCTGCGTGATGGGCCTGCTATCTTCGGCATGCTTGCAGCGAGCTTCCTCGGGGCTGCTGTCTATGCCGGTCAAACGCACCTCAACCTGATTGGTCGGCAGGACCGCGACAAGCAGCTTAAGGAGAAGCTTACGTGGTCTCAGTTGGCCTTGGCGGGCTTCGCTCGATCTTCAGAAAGCGCCTTGATCCCGATGGCCGCAGATATCGGCTGGCAGTTCTTTGGAGACTCGCCGCTGTTCGATAGCAGATCGTCGGGATTGAAGACGACGATGCAGGGGACCCTCGGCAATCCCACGGGTGACCTCGTGGTATCGGGCTTCTCTGGCATCGCGGGGGTCACCTCGGCAATGTTCGGGGACGACTACTCTCAGCAGGATTGGCAGAACCTCACCCGTGTCCTGCCCTTTGCTCGAATGATGGGCGCTGTCCAGTTCCTCAATTGGGTCGGCTCAGGTCTCCCTCGGCGGGAACTCCGTAACTAACGCAATGGCTGGCCCCTGAGGTAGACCTTGGGGGCCCGCTGCTTCCTCTGATTGGTGGGACAAAGCGCATCAAACATCTGCCGTCGAAATGTTGAGTGCAAAATTCTGAGACCCCAATCAGATGTGGGGCCTCCCGCGATCCCCCCGCAGCCCCTCTGTCCACACCATTCCACAACCTCTCCCGCCGCCGCAAACGCCTAACATCACTAGCTTTTGCAGCTTGGAGTCGTTGATATCGTTGGACTATTGCAACCGTTCCTTCTCAACAGTAGCCTCTCGTTGATTGCTAGGGGGCGTTACCAATGACCAAGGACATCGTGCTGACTTGGCTATTCTGCCTATCAGTTGTTTGCTTTCTGATCTTTGCCGCCACCAGCCAACGCGGCCACGGCTCTTCCGATGAGGACAGCTACCTTGGCTCGACGATCTTTCGTCCAGGCCGCTGAACTGTGCCTCAGTCTTTCACACATACTTCTCAGGAAATTAGAAATGATAACAGCCACAATCGCTGTCAGTGACCGCAAACCAGCATTGTTCAAAACGTTCCAGTTCATCGAGACGCTTCGCGAGTCATTTCCAGACCTTCCGATGCAAACCGTTTCCGTCTTCCTCGTCATCGCAATGAAGCCCGGCATCCCTCAACGGGACCTAGTGATGCTATTGGACATCAGCCAAGCTGCCGTGTCGCGAAACGTGATGGCTCTTGCCGCTGTTAACCGCCACGGAAAACCCGGCCTCGGTTTGATTGTCCAGTCCCGAGACCCATTAGATAGCCGCCAAGTCCGTCTCAACCTGAGCCGAACAGGGGAGGCACTGATCGACAAGATGATTGCATCGACCGGCGAAGATTGGGGCGATCTTTGTCCGTAAGGGTATACCTTAGGGTACGCTCAAATTCAGCGTACATTGGCGTCCGTTAGGGTTGACATAAGTCTTTCGTACAAATATCCATTCGGACCCAACTCCAACGGACATACGGACTGAACTGTGGCAACCTTCCTTTATGCTCGCGTATCGACATCTGAGCAGACGCTCGACCACCAGCAGACTCAAGGCGAGAAGGCTGGTTTCACCTTCGATCATGTGGTTGCCGACCACGGTGTGTCTGGGGTATCCGTACTCATGAAGGACAGACCGGAAGGAAAGCGCCTTTTCGACATGCTGCGGGCCGGTGACGTGTTGGTGGTGCGGTGGGTTGACCGGCTAGGCAGGAACTATGCTGACGTGACTGACACCATCAGAGAGTTCATGCGCCGTGGTGTGGTGATCAGGACGGTCATCAACAACATGACCTTTGACGGCTCGACCTCCGACCCGATGCAGATGGCCGTGAGGGATGCGATGATCAGCTTCATGGCTGCCACAGCGCAAGCGCAGGCCGAGGCCACGAAGGAGGCGCAGAAAGTAGCCATCGCGCACCTCAAGGCTAAGGATGACGGCACCTATAAGGGTCGTAAGCCCAGCTTCACCCGAGCCGCATATGAGATGGTTGTCGACCTTCTCGGCAAGAATGTTAGCGTGTCAGAGATCGCCCAGGCATCGGGCCTAACCCGCCAGACTGTCTACAGGATCAAAGACGATCCAGCAGCAGCAGAGAAAGCATTGGCTATTTGGTCGGTGTGAGATGGCTACCCGCGAGAAAATATCGGCGTTCGTGTCTTCTGCCCTGATTATGTGTTTTGGGTTTTCTCAGAAACTCTGGGAAAGAGCTGCGGCCACGTTAGAAATTCAAAGGCACGCTCTGGATACCACTATCGCTCCTCTGCAGCATGCAACACGCTGCGAAAGCAATAGGCCTCTCGTTGGCATCAACCGAACTTGACTGCCAAAAGCATTGGCGTCATGCGTGATTTGGTGGAGCAAGAGGTAGCTAGTGGTTGATAGGATTTCGCCTGAGAGGCGGTCATGGAATATGGCACAGATCACGGGCCGCAATACAGGCCCGGAGGTCAGAGTCCGCAAGGTACTCCATCGACTTGGTTATCGATTTCGTCTTCACCGTAGTGATTTACCAGGATGCCCCGACATCGTTTTGCCGAAGCATCACACCGTCGTTTTCGTGCACGGATGCTTCTGGCATCGCCATGCTGGCTGCAAGCTCGCGTACTTGCCGAAGAGTCGAACGGAATTCTGGAACAAGAAGTTCGAAGCCAACATTCGCCGCGACCAGAATGCAGTTGAAACATTGGTTCATCTCGGCTGGAGGGTTCTCGTCCTATGGGAATGCCAAACCAAGGATGATACGGTTATGAAAACAGCGATTCACGAATTTCTTAATGGACATGCTCGATGATGAAAGAATTGGCTAGCGAGGTTCTCCAGAGGAAAATCGAGCGGCTTTCTGCTGGCTATGCGCCCCGTGTCCTCGACCTCTTTGCAGGTTGTGGCGGGATTTCTTTGGGATTCCACGCCGAAGGCTACAGTATCGACGCGGCTGTGGAAATAGATCCAACTGCTGCAGCGACCCATGCTCTGAATTTTCATAATGGAAACTCTTTGCACGCTCGCCCAAGAGATATCACCAAGATAGAACCGCATGAATTGACAGAGGAGTTGGGCCTGGGGGCGGTGGAAGACGCTTTCGACATCGTTGTTGGTGGCCCCCCGTGTCAGGCGTATGCTCGGGTTGGTAGAGCTAAACTTCGTGATGTTGCCGAACATCCTGAAGCTTTTAAAGTTGATCCCAGGGGCAATCTATACCTACGATACCTGCAGTATGTTCGAGCGGCACAACCCCTGGCCGTACTTGTGGAGAATGTCCCTGACGTACTGAACTACGGCGGTCACAATGTGATGGGCGAAATCGCTGAAGTCCTAGAAGGCTTGGGATATGATGCGCGTTATTCCTTGGTTAATACGGCTTTTCATGGTGTGCCGCAGCTTCGGGACAGGGTTTTTTTGATCGCGATTCATCGCGTCGTCGGAACTAAGGTGTCGTTTCCAGACGCTGAACGGCATTTAATCCTTTCACAGGGATACGAAGGAACTCGCGCGGTCGCCCTAAAGAACATTTCTACAGACCCTGGCAGCGCTTTCATCAGTGCGGATTTAGGCAATGAAAGCCTCGAAGGCCCTATAACTGCTGCTGAAGCGATTGGCGATTTGCCGCCAATCACCCTCCACCTAGAGGGACTATTGAAACGTGGTGCGCGCCGCTTCAATACAGCCGTTAGCTATAATTCTGATGTTCCACTTTCACAATTTGCACATTTGATGCGCAACTGGCCCGGCTTTGGTGCACCTCCAGATGGGCTCACTGATCATGTGATTCGATATCTGCCAAGGGACACTGACATCTTCAGAAACATGCCAAATGGTGGCGAATACCCCGCCGCTCATGCGACAGCTGTGGCCCTGTTTGAAAAGCAAGTTGCGAAGATCGAGCGTGAGACAAGACGTAATTTAGACGAAGCACAGCGTGCGAAACTTCAGCGGGCGATGGTGCCACCCTATCCAGTACACAATTTCCCTAATCGCTGGTGGAAGTTACGCGCAGATCGGCCTTCGCGCACTCTTCTCGCACATATCGGGAAAGATACCTATTCCCACATACATTATGATAGCGCGCAAGCGCGCGTCATCTCGGTTCGTGAGGCGGCCAGACTTCAGTCGTTTCCTGATGGATTTAAGTTCGCAGGTGCAATGAATGCCGCCTACAAGCAAATTGGGAACGCTGTGCCGCCTGTAATGGCAAGACGCCTAGCGGCGCAAATCCGAACGTTGTTGTACGCTGTGCCGAATTCTAAGCCCCACGCGATTGCCGCTGAATGATTAGTCGTCGGGGTCATCTTCAAAACTGATCGGGAACGCGTCACTCCACGGCGACAAGGCGTCAACGGAAATTGTCCATCCTGTGGGAACGGCACCGTCTGCCAAGCTTCTGGCTGCTAACAGTTGCTTTGCAAGGTGTTGTAAATTCAAGGATGTTCGGACTTCCGCATGCCCATCAGCCATGTTGGACAGCCGCCAGACCTCCAGACCGGGCATTGTGGCGGCAAATTCGATCTCCGCGTGCGAAAACATAAGCCCGCGATTGTGGTCTCCCTCCGTGGACTTTACTTCAACGCTAGTAAATGCCCCTTTTGTTCGTTCCAATGTAAAATCGAAAGGATGGGTGGCATTGACTTCTGCTTCCCATCTGAAGCCGGCGATACGCCCGCTCTGAAGAAGGCCCTTTAGGTGGCCGTTCACAAGAGCCTCGCCATCCCGTCCAACACGCTCAGCCTTGGCACGTGCTTCAGCAAGTGCTTTGTGCGTCGTCCTGCGAAGGCCACGAGAACGCAATGTTTCAACAGCGGTGGGAGACCCCATGGCTGCCTCAGCAAGCGCCTCGTCAAGCTCCCTATCAAGAAGTTCCCGAATTGGATGGCTCGCCTCGGATGCTTCAACAGCACTCAGCATTTGCGCTTCCGAGACAGCCACCATCCTGGACGAGCCAATAATTGTGTTAAGGACATTAAAGACAGCTGCGTCTAAGGGCGCAGTCCTTGACACCAATACCATCAGCGCTTCCGTCGGGACTTCACCGCCTGTGAAACCAAAAACTACCAGATCGCCGGCTTCCAAATCTCGATAGCGATCTGGATGGGGTTGGTCGGTCGGAGCGTGGACAGTCTCTCCGTTTAACCGCCAATTTTTCTGTGTACCGCCTGCGGCGATAATTTTTCGCATAACGGTGGTGGGTGTCGCTATCGCGTTGGGCCCAAAAATCTTAAGTTCACACGGAAATTGAAGTGCGCGCCCTCCGGCCAGCACTCGTGCTGAAGGGTAGAGCAAATCAATAAATACTCTCCGATTTAGATTGATTGCCTTCTGGTTTCCGACGTTGGATTGGCGATATTTATCTTCAAAGAACGTTAGGTCTGACGGAGTGAGGCGCTTTAGACTATAGAGCATTGTTCTAACCGTGGTTTATTTCTCAGATGTCGTCACTATACCGCGCCTTTTGAAGGCGTTGGGCTTCATCGGGATCATTAAGAAGCTCGATTAGCTCGCGCAGGCAGATTGCATAAAAACGAGAGTTCGCGGACCTGATCAAATGGGTTATGCCGTGATGTGGGCGGTGGTGAATATGGTCGAAATCAAGGAGCGAGGTTACCGAATAATCCCGCTTGTATTCCTGGCCGAAGTCCCAAAAAACGGCAAGTGACACGTCACTCTCTAGTTTATAGCCGCTCTCAAATTCTCTGATCAGACCGTCCAGCGAGTATTTATACTCAAGGATTTTAGGTGGGCCAACATACTCTTTCTGTAACTGCTCTTCGTAGACCCCCAGCGGATTGGTCTTCTTATCGAAGGTCAAATTGGCAAAGGGCTTTTCAGCTACATAACGCAAGGCTCCATCGTATTGAGAAACTTGTGATGTCGCGAGCAGCCGAACCCCACGGATGACCCCTCCCGCCACGAGCTGATTAAAAAGTACGATCACGTCTTGTTCTGATAATGGCTCGGACTGCACCGAGATCTTTCTCATTGGTAGAAAGAAGTTTTCGCTCGTTAGAACCAGAGGGTGGGACTTTTCGTGGCTTTCCTGGTCCCGTATCCAATCATGAACTTTGATCTCGCGATCAATATCAGGGCGCTCTCCGCTATCGCCTTTTAAGATATCTCTCCGAGCCGACAATTGGCCAACAATGAAACCGGCAATCTTCTCGGAAAGAGTACGAAGTTCTGGCTGAAAGCCCTTGCGTCCGAGGTCTGGTTCCGCACCGGAAAAATGAACTACCACATGCGTTTGATTTTGGTGGCCGATGTTCTTCGATAGAGGAATTGTAATCAGGTCCCCCTGCGCCATGCTATTGTTGGCCATCTGGAGACCGCCCCGCAGGACGCGATAGCCTTTCCGCAACTCAGCCTTGGTATCGTTGAGATGGTCCCAAACAGAGGTCGAATAGACGAAATACCCGTAAGCATGGACGTTATAGCTCTCAACAGATTCTGCCTCCTCGGCGGATAGGGTCCTAACAAACGAGAGAATATCTTTGGGCTTATAGAACTCATAGATTCCATTTGAATTCCTAAATTTGTCTATCGCTGCTGACGGGTCCTTCCCGCGCTCCACGGCCTGGAATTGCGCAGTCTTGACATCCGACAACCTTTGGCTGGCTTTAATTTCCTCATGTGGATATTTGTACTTTGCCGCACAATCACGGCTGGACAGCTCATTTCCCGTTGCGTCTACAACTATAAGATCAAACGCCACAGCGCTCACAACGCCGTTTTCCAAATTAAGGTATCCTAGCGGTGTCTTTAGCAGCAGAAGATATAGCCACTGGTCCGGCGTGGTGGCTTGATACCAATTGAGATTTAGTGGCCGAGTGTTCTTCCCGCCAAAGCGAATTTTAAAGCTGCTACCCTGGTCAATTTGATCAAAAATCACGTCGTGCGAAGTGGTTACCTCGACCTGAGGACGGTGGATGGTTCCAGACGTATCCTCAACCCATTCTCTACCGTTTCGAAACTGTCCTTGAAATTTGAACTCGCTATTTCGTGTGCGAATTTCAAGATGATTGAAGCCATACCCAATGTATGTCGCTCCCACACCTTTATTTCCTCGGGTGGTTGCCTCCCGTTTAAAGGAGATGTTTGGAGCAATGAAAGCTCGAAACTGATCGCGGGTAAAGCCGACGCCGTTGTCCACCACCTGGAATGAGTTTTCGCAAAGATCAATCTTAATGATAAGTTTGGGAGAAAAAGTCTCCCCGGCTGTCTGACGCCGTTCAACCGCATCCATTGCATTTTGAATGAGCTCCGACATCGGATCGTAAGTTCCAACATAGGATTTTAGGATGTTCTTGATTTCCCGCTTCTTGGCAGCGGTTAGAATCTCCTGATCTGACCCATTCACGGCCTCCAGAGGGTCCCACACCTGCTGTTGGGTTTCAAACAGATCGCTCATCAATGTTGCCCTACGTTCGAGATTGAATAAAGACGACGAATCGTCGCTTTGGAAGTCAACCTAAGACAGTATTCGCTATCCAATCAATCGCGATTTTGTTGTGCTCCTGCTGGCTACCACTTGAACGAACTGGAGAAGGTATAGACGGCAATAGCGCTACAAATCTATTTCGTGCGCTGACGAAAAATTCTTTGAAATCAATAACAAACGAGCGAAACAATGGTCCTCTGTCATCCGCACCAAAGAGAAGCGCCATCGATATGGAAACTAATAGGACGCGGCGAAAGCTGTGCCTTTCTCATGGGTAAGGCAATCGCCGCTGCTCCCGATACGAGCATGATTATCCAACTCAGTAGCACGGAGCCCGCGTCTCCGAGCTGCAACGCACGATAAGCCAACGCTTCCACGAATACGCCCACCCAAATAAACACTCTTGCTTGTGCCGTGGAGCTTCGTATCACAACTCCCGTGTTTTATTCTATTGCCTTGACCCCCATCAAACCATCGAAGAGGAAGACGAAGCACCGGTCAGGACGCATTTCTCGTCTCGGCTGGCGATGGTTGGGCGGAGCAATAGCCCACTGGCAGGAAGTGTCTGTCAAAAACTTGACGTAGGGGCACGCCGTTGGTACACAACGTCTCGATTTAAGCGCGAAAAACCCAGCAAATCTGGCGTATGATGCGAAGTCATCCAGACTTCGAATCTCTCCACTCCGACCACTAATTGAAGTCATCCCGAAATTTCAGACCTGTAGACGACGGCAATCGCTTGATCGTGGCTGCGGCTTGCGTCCCATTGTCAGGTCGGCGAGACCGCATGTCTTGTAAGTATCCAGTAGTTGCGCCCCGTTACCCTTTCGAAACAGCGAATCTCGTCCTTGAAACCAAGGCGTTGATAGAAGGGCAGGCTCAGAGGATTGAAAGTCTCCAGAAAGCAGGTGGCGCCCCGGAGATCGGCTCGGCGTAGCGTCATTTCGATGAGGTGTTGTGCCAATCCCCGTCCTCGAGCTGCCCGCCTTAAGCCCAGGATCGAGAGATACCAGGCATCGGCGAGGTGAGGCGGTGCGTGCTCCGCCATGGATTTGGATATCCGCAGATAATTGCCGAAGCCTGCGTCTCCAAGCAGCGCAGCAAGCCCCTGCTTGCGCGCTTTGACATAGGCTGCAGTGTCATCGGCATGCGCTTCATTGGTATGCCAGATAGCGGCGCCATCGGCATTGGCATAGTGCACTTCGCCAATTCCATCCGCCTCGGCAATCGCGAGTTCGAAATATTGCGCCAGAACTCCTTGTCTTCTCTCTTCATCCTCCCCCGATTCGACCGTCACGGCGCGATAGAACGGATCGTCGAGAAGGGCTTCCGCGAGGGACGCGCAAGCAGATGAAATTTGGCTCACAAACAACTCCAGCGATGACGGGTCGGGATTGGGGCAGATAGCGCAACGGACAATCCGCGTCTTGCGTTCTTTGGAAGGCTCCGCCAGCATCTTAGAGAGGGCGGGTCGCATAGGTCCAGCCCAAAATGGGTCGGTGCGAGTTTTCAGGAAAGGACGATAGGCGCCGCGCAAGTTGGCTCGCTAGGGATTGGTGCCGTCTCGGATATCAGCGAATGAACTGCAGGGCCATGAGACCGAGTGTCGCCAAAGCGGAGGACACCGTCAAAGCAATCAGCACCGAAGTCGACATCATATCGCTCCCCAAAAGGTCTTGCCGCAAAAGCCGGCTGCTGCTTACAGGAACGGAAGCAGGCTGTCGCGTGACATGGGCGTGACATGTGATGATGGCGGATTGCCTGTTCGCCTCGAACAACTGCGCGTCAAGGCGAATGTCCGGGAATGGTTCAGGTTTACCGTCCCCGCCGCGGGCGCTTGCATATTGTCGGCGTCGAGCGGCCGTTCCGCCACAAGCGCGAAGCCCCGTTCCGGTGGAAGAATTCCTGCGGATTTCGGCTGCCTTTTTGCTTGAAAACAAAGGGATTCGCAGCTAATCAAAATCGAGATGTGCCCGACCTGCAGAGGACGCGGCAAGACAAGTGAAGCACAAAGGCGGGTCGCTCCCGCTTCATTCGGAGGCGCTGCAGCAATGCCTGCCAAGATTTATCGTCCCGCAAAGACCGCCATGCAGTCCGGCAAGGCCAAGACCAATGTCTGGGTTCTGGAGTTCGACCAGGAAACGCCGCGCAAGATCGATCCGATCATGGGCTATACATCGTCGGGCGACATGCGCCAGCAGCTCAAGCTGACGTTCGATACGCAGGAGCAGGCGGAGGACTATGCCAAGCGCGAAGGCATCGAATACCGCGTCATCGCGCCGAAGGATCCTATCCGGCAGACCGTATCCTATTCCGACAACTTCCGCTTCAACCGCATGCAGCCCTGGACTCACTGAAGCCAAGCACTTATTGAACGCCAGCCATTGAGTTTGGCGGCGCTTTCAGGCATGTGTTGCCCGCCGCGCGTAAAGCGTGGCGAGGCCCTACGGCCCCTTAGCTCAGCTGGATAGAGCACTTGCCTTCTAAGCATGTGGTCGCAGGTTCGAATCCTGCAGGGGTCGCCAAAACTTTAAATGTTACAGCCGCTTGCTGGTATTTTCTCAGCTCAACGACTAATTTTGCGACGAAACCGCACGGAATGTCGCAAGGAAGTCGTACGCTTATCCGAGAGTGCCATCCGGGTACGGCATAGAATGTAGTCGCAACACTCCTGGCATTGCGCCCGTGCTTTGATGAAATGTGAAAGACCGAGAAATTCGAAATAGCTGCCCAAAGGAGAGCTTATGACGACGCTGGACACAATCCTCCGATCCGACAGAGTCGAATCTTTTGGGAAGGCAACCTCGGCAGCGCTCGAACGCCTGGTGAACGAACACGGCATATATCTTTCACAGGACTACATCCACTTTCTAACCTGCTGCAACGGTTTGCGCACGACGTTCGACTTCGATGAGGTAAAGCGGGTCGGCCTGAGTATGGCTTTAGCGGATATCAATACCTTCTATGGTGTCGAAAATGGACGTGACTACGCTGATATTCTGACCATTATTCCGAAGATGGACGCATCCGGAAGAGAATTGCTCGCCTTTGCGCCGCCGATTGCCGTCGGAGGCGACTTTTGCACCTTTGTTGAAATCACGGAGGGTTCGAGGCTTGGCGAGATCATGTACACGGATGGCGAGATGTACTGGGGCTATTTTGAAGAGGCTGAGACCGACTGGACCAACACGCCCGATGCCCTGATTAGCACGTTTATCGAGCATGGCTTCTTCACGCCGATTGCTCCCTCATTCAACGCTTTGCTGGAGATGTATGCCAAACTGGTCTGATTGCAGTTGCCCTTATTCAGAAATGAGGTTCCACATACGCTCGATGAACTGTCGTAACTCAGCGGCAGTGGCATTCGATACATCAACCTCTTCAGATGTCTTTCAATTCCTCAAATTCCGAGCTTTGCATATATTCCAGATAAGCTATTGTTTTGTTTTGGATAAATTACTTTTCAGAGCTATTTTTTAGTCTTTTAAAGCTGCTGACTCATCCTGATTATTTTAATCCTCAATATGTGCGAGTGCCGAGATCTATTGTCTCGGCGCAACGCGGTCATGCCGCAGATTTTACATTCGCTCGATTGCCGATTTATTTTATATAAACCGATAGTTATCGCTGTTCAGACTTTCGTCGTTGGTGGGTCGCCATTTCTCCGTATTTGCCTTTATCGCATCAAGCGGGCAATCTATGGCGTTGGCTGCTCAAGCCCTACTTAGTTCACCGCCGTCGGCCAGCCGCCGGCATCTTTCGGCCTGGTAGCATCGACCGCCATCTGGATCAGGTCGTAGCCGTATATTGCTCCGGCCAGCTTGATGACGATGATGGCGACGCTTAATAGAGCGAGCCCGCCGATGATTCTGTCGCTTTTTTTCACGGCTCGCTTCCCCCGACGTCGCGTGAATCCCGCATTATTCGCGGTACCGGAAACTATATCGCGTTCTGCGCAAAGCGCCACTCGGCTTACTCACGCTGCCAATCGCCAGGCGGCAATCAGGAGGAGACAGCCTGCGATACCCTCGGTCCAACGCCGATGGCGATCGCTGAAACCGGCGCGCGATCCGATCGTTGCCAGGCTGATGCTGAGGAGGACATCGACGATCGCGCAGAGCCCGATGAACACGGATGATAGCAATGATGCTTGCAGCGCTATGTTTCCACCGTGGTTGATGAACTGCGGCAGGATGGCGAAATAGATCATCATGCCCTTGGGATTGAGGACAGAGGTCAGAAAGCCACGCCGAAATCCATTTGTCGCAATTCTGGATACTGGCGTGACCTCGCCAGCCTTCATTGAGGACCTTATGAGGCGGGCCGCAAGGTAGGCAAGATAAGCGATGCCGACCCAGCGCAGCAGCATGAACAGGAGGGGAAAGGCGGTGATGATGGCCGCTACGCCGAGGGCAGCCAGTATGGAATGGACGACGTAGCCGATGCAGATGCCGGCCGTCGAACGTAGTCCGGCGATGGCACCGCCGGAGATCGTCTGCGATGCCACGAACAGTATATCCGGCCCTGGCGTGCAGATAAGAGGCAAGACGGTGGCTGCAAAAAGAAGAAGATTGGCGTTTTCCATGAACGGAAGCCTAGAGGCTTGCCGGCGCAATTGGCTTGCAAAAATGCTAGCTTATACCCCATAATTGGCATTGGAATCCAAAAAATCTATTTTATCGGTGGAGAATGCCAATGCGGCTGGACGAGATCGACAAGCGTATCTTGCGGGCGCTGCAGCGCGACGGGCGGATGCAGAATGTGGAGCTGGCAAAAGAGGTCGGGCTTTCGCCATCGCCTTGCCTGCGGCGTGTGAAGCTCCTGGAGGATGCCGGCATCATCGATCGTTATGTGGCCGTCGTGAATCCGGTCAAGGCTGGCCTGCCGCTATCGATGTTCGCGCGGGTCTGGCTGACGGCGCAGGATGCGGAAACGATCGACCATTTCATCGCAGCGATGAAGAAACTGCCTGAGGTGATGGAATGCTACATCATGCTCGGGGAGAGTGACGCGCTGCTGCGTGTCGCTGTTTCCGATCTCGACGACTACAGGCGGTTCCAGTCGACGCATCTGACGAAGGTCAACGGCATTCAGAACGTCAAGACCGATGTACCGAGCCAGATCGTCAAACAGACCTATGCTCTGCCGTTGCGCTGAGCGGCCCTGCTTCGCCGCACGCGTGGAGAGCGGCATTCAATGAAAAACCCGCCGGCTGCGTGGCAGCGGCGGGTTCTTGCATTCGATCTACGCCGGATCAGTGCAGGATCTGGCTGAGGAAAAGCTTGGTGCGCTCATGTTGCGGATTGTCGAAGAATTCCTTCGGCGAATTCTGTTCGACGATCTGCCCCTGGTCCATGAAGATGACGCGGTTGGCGACCTGGCGGGCAAAGCCCATTTCGTGGGTCACGCACAGCATCGTCATGCCTTCTTCGGCAAGGCCAACCATGGTGTCGAGCACTTCCTTGATCATTTCCGGGTCGAGCGCCGAGGTCGGCTCGTCAAACAGCATGATCTTCGGGTTCATGCAGAGCGAGCGGGCGATCGCCACGCGCTGCTGCTGGCCGCCGGAAAGCTGGCCGGGATACTTCTTCGCCTGTTCCGGAATCTTGACGCGGGTGAGGAAGTGCATGGCGATTTCTTCCGCCTGCTTCTTCGGCATCTTGCGCACCCAGATCGGCGCCAGCGTGCAGTTTTCCAGAATGGTCAGATGTGGGAAGAGGTTGAAGTGCTGGAACACCATGCCGACTTCGCGACGCACTTCATCGATCTTCTTCAGGTCGTTCGTCAGCTCGACGCCGTCAACGATGATCTGGCCCTTCTGGTGTTCTTCCAGGCGGTTGATGCAGCGGATCATCGTCGATTTGCCCGAGCCGGAAGGGCCGGCAATGACGATGCGCTCGCCGCGCATGACCTTGAGGTTGATATCGCGCAGCACGTGGAAGTCGCCATACCACTTGTTCATGTTGATCATGTCGACCGCGACTTCTGTCTCGGAGACGGTCATTTTTTTCGATTGGGCTTCAGCCATTTTGTATTTCCCTCAATTTTATCGCTTGTGGCCGGTATCGAGATGGCGTTCCACAAAGCCTGAATAGCGCGACATGCCGAAGCAGAACAGCCAAAAAACGAAGCCGGCGAAAACAAGACCCGTTACGGGGGTCACCGCACTTGCCCAAGTGGCATCCGCGAAGTTCTGACGGACGATGCCAAGCAGGTCGAACATGCCGATGATCGCCACGAGCGACGTGTCCTTGAACATGCCGATGTAGGTGTTGACGATGCCGGGGATGACCAGCTTGATCGCCTGCGGCAGAATGATCAGCCGCATCTTCTGCCAGTAGCCGAGGCCGAGCGAGTCCGCGCCCTCGAACTGGCCCTTGGGTATCGCCTGCAGGCCGCCGCGAATGACTTCCGCCATATAGGCAGAGGTGAAGATCGCAACGCCGACGACGGCGCGCAACAGCTTATCGACAGTCCAGCCCTGCGGCATGAACAGCGGCAGCATGTAGCTGGCCATGAACAGCACCGTGATCAACGGCACGCCGCGGATGATTTCGATGAACGACACGCAGAGCATGCGGACGACGGGCATCTTGGAGCGACGGCCGAGCGCGAGCACGATGCCGAAGGGGAAGGAGACTGCGATCGCAACGAAGGCGATCACCAGCGTCACCAGCAGGCCGCCCCATCTTTCCGTTTCGACGGTCTCAAGGCCGAAGCCCCCGTGGAGCAGGAAGAACGAAACAACGGGCAGCACGAAGAACGCCAGGATAGCGTTCAATCCCTTCCTGGGAACGGACGGTATCAGCAGCGGTGCGAAGCTGACGACCATCAGGATGCAGACGAGTATCGGCCGCCAGCGCTCGTCCGGTGGATAAAGGCCGAACATGAAGATGGCGAATTTCGCGCGGACGAAGGCCCAGCAAGCGGCATTCCAGCCGTCCGGCTGCGTTCCGCCTTGAACCGTGGTGGCGCAGAAGGTGCGGTCGGTTCCGCTCCAGACTGCATTTATGAACAGCCAGTTGACCAGGTGCGGGATCGTCCAGGCCAGGAAGGTGACGGCAAGCACGGTCAGGACGATATCCTTCGGCGTGGCAAACAGGTTCTTTTTCAACCAGTGCCACATGCCCTTTTCGCTGGCGGGTGCTGGCTGAGCCACGAGCAGTGTCTTGCTGACGAAGTGTTGATCTACGCTCGACATCCTATCTCTCCACCAGGGCCATCTTGGCGTTGAACCAGTTCATGAACAGCGACGTTACGATGCTCAGGGCGAGATAGATGATCATCCAGATGATGACGACTTCGACGGCTCGGCCGGACTGATTGAGGATCACGCCGCCGACGGCGACGAGATCGGCATAGCCGATGGCGATGGCGAGGGACGAGTTCTTGATCAGATTGAGATATTGGCTCGTCAGCGGTGGAATGATGATGCGCATTGCCTGCGGTATGACGATCAGCCGGTTGATGGCTGACGCCCGCAGACCAAGTGCACCTGCCGCTTCCGATTGCCCCTTTGGCACGCCACGGATGCCGGCACGAACGATCTCGGCAATATAGGATGCGGTGTAAAGGGAAAGGGCGAGGAGAAGCGCGAGGAACTCCGGTCCTATGACCGTGCCTCCCGTCAGGTTGAACTTGCCGGCGATGGGGTAATCGAAGGAAAGCGGCATGCCGGTCACAAGGAAGACCAGCAACGGCAGGCCGATCAATATGCCGATCGACACCCAGATCGTGTGGAATTGCTGGCCGGTTGCCACCTGGCGCTTGCGCGCCCAGCGCGCCACAAAAAAGACCGCAGCCATGGCGACGAGGAAGGCAATGCCGACTGCCCACATGCCTGCACCGAAGATCGGGCTCGGGAAGGCGAGGCCGCGATTGCTGAGATAGCTGGAGAACGGCAGATGCACAGCATCGCGCGCCTGCGGCAGCAACACCAGAACACCGCTGTACCAGAAGAAGATGACGAGCAGGGGCGGGATGTTGCGGAAGATTTCGACATAGGCCTGGGAGAGCTTCGCAATCAGCCAATTATGCGAAAGTCTGCCGATGCCGATGATGAAGCCGACGACCGTCGCAGCAATAATGCCCACCACCGAAATCAAGAGTGTGTTGAGCACGCCGACGAGAAGGGCAGTGGCGTTGGTCGAATCGCTGGAATAGGGAATCAGCGCTTGTCCCAGGTTGAAGCCGGCGCGCCCTTCGAGAAAACCAAAGCCGAATGAGCGGTTCAATGCGCGCAGGTTATCGATGGTATTCGTGACGATAAACCAGCAGAGCCCCGCGAGAATGACGATGGTAAGCGCCTGATAGAAGGCACCCCGAACTTTGGGGTCGTACAACGCCGCCGATAAGGCTGAACGCTCGCCTTCAGGCGAGTTTACAGTAATTGCCATATAGAGTTTTTCCCCAATGTGCCTGTTTCAGGCTTGTTTTCTTGAGGGGAGAAAGGCGGATTGCCGCCTTTCTCTGGAAGTCTGGTCGTTTGCGACTTAGCGGACCGGAGGCGCGTACTGGATACCGCCCTTGTTCCACAGGGCATTGAGGCCGCGAGCGATTTTCAACGGGCTGCCTGCGCCGATGTTGCGGTCGAAGACTTCGCCGTAGTTACCGACGCCCTTGATGATGTTGTAGGCCCAGTCATTAGTCAGGCCGAGGTCGGTGCCGATGGTGGAGCCCTGCTCGGCGCCGAGGAAGCGCTTGATGTCCGGGTTAGCCGAACCCTTCATCTCGTCGACGTTCTTCTGCGTGATGCCGAATTCTTCGGCGTTCACGAGGGCATAGGCCGTCCAGCTGACGATGTTGAACCACTGGTCGTCGCCCTGGCGAACGGCCGGGCCGAGCGGCTCCTTGGAGATGATCTCAGGCAGAACGACGTTGTCGTCCGGGTTCTTCAAGGTCAGGCGCAGAGAGTAGAGACCGGACTGGTCGGTCGTGTAGACGTCGCAACGGCCGGAATCATAGGCCGTGTTGACTTCTTCGAGCTTGTCGAAGACGACCGGATTGTACTGCAGGTTGTTGGTCTTGAAGTAGTCGGCAAGGTTGAGTTCGGTCGTCGTGCCGGACTGGACGCAGATGGCAGCACCCGACAGTTCGAGCGCCGACTTCACGTTCAGCTCCTTGCGGACCATGAAGCCCTGGCCGTCATAATAGGTGACAGGACGGAACTTGAGGCCGAGCGCGGTGTCGCGGTTAATGGTCCAGGTCGTGTTACGGGAAAGCACATCGATTTCACCGGACTGCAGCGCGGTGAAACGGTCCTTGGCGCTGAGAGGCGTGTATTTCACCTTGGTCGGATCGCCGAATACGGCGGAAGCGACAGCCTTGCAGAAGTCGATATCGAAGCCCGCCCAGTTACCGGACGCGTCCGGCTGCGCGAAGCCGAGAAGGCCCGTATTCACGCCGCATTGAACGAAGCCCTTGGCCTTTACGTCGCTCAGCGTCGACGCCGAAGCGCCCGACGCGGTGTAAGCCAAGGCTGCGACTCCGAGGAATGCGGAGAGAGCAATCTTTTTCATTTTCCCTACCTTTGTCTCTTTGTTTTATAGTTAAAGTGTATCGCGTCCGAAGCAGGTTCATGGAGAACCGTGTTCCTTCCCTTGCCGGTGCGAGTGGTGCTATCACAGTCGCAAATGGTGTAGCGGTCAAGAGATCGCCCCAATTATTGCGGATTTATTCGGCATTTTCGCCGCGCGCTGTCGAAAAATGGGCATTTGGCGTCAAAATGAGCGGTGTTTTGCCAAAAATCTGCGCGAAAATGCGGTTTCCTTCACTATTTTCGTTATTTTAGCCTTCTAATAATATGTGGTGTCGGAATGATCGGGGTTGACCCCACTGGACTTGGCCGCCACAAATCCAGCTTCCTACAGCGCCAAAGGCATATCCGGACATGAAAGACAAAGACAACTTCCTGCACAACGCCGGCATCAACACGCGTTTGTCCCATATCGGCAATTCGCCCTTTGATTATCACGGCTTCGTCAATCCACCCGTGGTGCATGCTTCGACGGTGCTGTTCCCCAATGCCCGGGTGATGGAGACGCACGACCAGAAATATACCTATGGCACGCGCGGCACGCCGACGACGGATGCGCTATGCGAGGCGATGGATGCGCTGGAAGGGTCGGCTGGAACGGTTATCGTGCCATCCGGGCTTGCGGCAGTCACCGTGCCGTTCCTTGCCTACTTGTCCGCCGGCGATCACGCGCTGGTCGTTGATTCGGTTTACGGCCCCACGCGCTTCTTCTGCGATACCATGCTGAAGCGCCTCGGCATCGAGGTGGATTATTACGATCCGCTTGTCGGCGCCGGCATCGAGCAACTGATCAAGCCGAACACCCGGTTGGTTCATACCGAAGCGCCAGGCTCCAACACCTTCGAAATGCAGGATATTCCGGCGATTTCCGCTGCAGCTCACCGCCACGGCTGTGTCGTCACCATGGACAATACCTGGGCGACGCCGCTCTATTTCAAGCCGCTTGATCACGGTGTCGACGTTTCCATCCACGCGGTGACGAAGTATCCGGCCGGCCATTCCGATATTCTGATGGGAACCGTGTCGGCCAATGAGACGCACTGGAAGCAGCTGCTCGATGCGCATGGCCAGCTCGGCATTTGCGGCGCGCCTGATGATGCCTATCAAGTACTGCGCGGTTTGCGCACCATGGGCGTACGCCTGGAGCGTCACCAGGAAAGCGCTCTGGCGATCGCACAGTGGCTTGAGGGCAGGGAAGAAGTCGCCCGCGTGCTGCATCCAGCCCTGCCAAGCTTCCCGGGTCACGATCTTTGGAAGCGTGACTTCAAGGGTGCAAGCGGCATCTTCTCTTTCGTTCTCGCCGTCGACGATCCACAGAAGTTCAAGGTGAAGGCGCACGCCTTCCTTGATGCCTTGCGTATTTTCGGTCTCGGCTACTCCTGGGGCGGCTTCGAAAGCCTTGCCTTGCAGGTCAACCTCAACGACCGGCGCGTGACCAAGGCTCCAAAGGAGGGGCCAGTCATCCGCCTGCAGATCGGCCTGGAAGACGTCGCCGATATCAAGGCGGATATCGAAAAGGGCTTTGCTGCAGCCAAAGCGGTCTGATCAGCCGATGGCGCGATAGCCGTAGATCCAGTCCATGTCCGCCGCGAGGCTTTGCGGCGGGCGAAGTGAGAGAACGAGATCGCGCGCCAAGCGGATCGGGCCGCGGGCGTGATAGGCAAATTGATTGAAGGCTGCACGCTGGCGCAGGCGAGCGATCCGCGGCGCTCGATGCTTTTCATAGAGCTCGAAGGCTTGCGCCGGTGATCGGGCCGAAAGCAGTCCGGCGAGTTCGAAGGCGTCCTCGATCGCCATGGCCGCGCCCTGAGCCGCAAACGGCATCATCGCGTGCGCAGCATCCCCGATCAGGATCGTATCGCTGCCATTGTGCCACCGGCCGTCCTTCATTTCATAGAGCGGCCAGAAGCTCGCCTGTTGCTGGGCTTCGAGCATTTGCAGGATCGTTGCGTTCCAGCCGGAAAAGCCTCGCAGCATATGCTCGCGCTGCGTTTTGCTGCCGGCGGCACCCCAATCGCGGTTGGCGCTGCTGCCGGAGACGATGGCGACGATGTTAAAGGCTGCATTTTCACGGATGGGATAGCAGACGAGATGGCTGGAAGACCCGAGAAACGCCGTGACGCTGGTCTTGTCCAGGATGCCCGGCGCCGCCGCCTCGGCAATCGAGAAGCGCCAGGCAATATTGCCGGAGAAGAGCGGCGAGGGCGCTCCAGGCACCATCGCATGCGCCTTTGACCAAACGCCATCGGCACCGATGACGAGATCGAATTCTCTTCCGGCCATCTCCTCGAGCGCCCGCTTGTTTCTGATATCGATCTGCCGGCCGAGATGCAGCCTGCAGAGCTCATTGGAGTTCACGGCTTCGAGAAGCGCTTTCTGCAGGGTCGCCCGATGCGCGGTGCCATAGGGCGCGCCCCATCGCTCTCTTGCAAATTTTCCACAGGGAACGGATGCAACGGGACGCAGCGCCGAGCCGGATACGAGCCGAACTTCCTCCGGCTCCAGCCAAACGGACCGAAGCTTGACGAGTACGCCAAGCGTATCGAGGATGCGAGAAGCATTCGGTGAAATCTGCAGGCCGGCGCCGACTTCGGTCAGCACCTCTGCCTGTTCGAAAATGTCGGAGGCAATGCCATGTCTCGCCAGCGCCAGCGCCGCCGTCAATCCGGCTATTCCGGCGCCGATGATTGCGGCTGCTTTGATCGGCATGTCCCTATGTCCGATCGAAGGCTACGCTATCACGCTGCCTTGAAATGGAAGACGCAGCCAGCCGGGTTGGTCTGGTCCGCCTTCAGCGACGGATTGTAGCGGTAAAGCGTCGAGCAGTAGGAGCAGACCTTCTCGCTCTCGTCGCCGAGATCGATGAAGATGTGCGGATGATCATAGGGAATCGAGGCGCCGGTGCACATGAATTCCTTCACGCCGATTTCGATGACGCGATGTCCGCCGTCGTTCTGGAAATGGGGAATATTATGGCCGGCCATGATGATCTCCGAATGCGTCTTGCCGAAAGCGGCATGAATGTTGCGCCAGACTTGGTAGCCCCTCTTTATAATCCTTCTTCCCGATTGTGTAGTGCGAAAGTCCGGCTTGATGCAGAGATTTTCGCAGGCTTAGGGTTCATTTGGTATCACCGATAAAATATGGTCCGGCGCCGACAGGATCTAGCTTGCAAAGACAAAGCCATGAATTTGAATGCTCCCCCGATGTCCCATTTTGTCCGAGACGGATTGAAGCTCGCCTTTTTCGATGAAGGCGATCCGAACGGCCCGCCGGTGCTGCTCATTCACGGTTTCGCTTCGACTGCGATTGCCAACTGGGTCAATCCCGGTTGGCTGAAGACGCTCGGTGAGGCGGGTTATCGTGTCATCGCCATTGATAATCGCGGCCACGGTTTGAGCGACAAGCTCTATGATGCTGATGTCTACCATCCCTGGATCATGGCCGAGGATGCCGTTGCCCTTCTTGACCATCTGGGCATCCCCGAGGCGCACGTCATGGGCTATTCCATGGGCGCCCGCGTTTCGACCTTCATGGCGATCGCGCATCCCGATCGCGTCCGCTCGCTGGTGCTGGGGGGCCTTGGTATCGGCATGGTCGAGGGCGTCGGTGACTGGGACCCGATCGCCGATGCGCTGGTTGCGCCCTCGCTCGACGATGTCACCCATGCGCGCGGCCGCATGTTCCGTGCCTTTGCCGAGCAGACCAAGAGCGACCGTCAGGCGTTGGCCGCCTGCATCCAGGGCTCGCGCGACCTGGCGGCAAGAGAGGATGTGGCGAAGATCGAGGCGCCGACCTTGATTGCAGTCGGCACCAAGGACGATATCGCCGGCTCCGGTCATGAACTCGCCGCTTTGATGCCGAACGCCGAGGCCATAGACATTCCGAACCGTGATCACATGCTCGCTGTCGGCGACAAGATCTTCAAGGCGGCGGTTCTGGAATTCTACCAGCGTCTCGACAGGCGCTAGAGCAATTCCAGGAAAAGTGCGCAGCGGTTTTCCGTCCGGAGTTGCGTAGAAAAAGAGATAGATCGATTCCGCGAACGAGGAATCGCTCTAGGTCACTTGCCGGTGAAGTGCGGCTTTCGTCGCTCTGCAAAGGCGGCGCGGCCTTCGGCATAATCAGCGCTGTCGAAAGTCTCGGCACCGATCACTTCCGCCTCGCGCAACAGGTCGCCGTCCTGCTCGATGACGGCGCGGATCGCGAGTTTCGAGGCGTGCAGCGCGATCGGTGCATTGGCGGCGATCGCATGGGCGAGGGCAGAGACTTCGCCATCGAATACGTCTGCCTCGGTTTCTTCCAGAAGAAAGCCGGCGGCAACCATCTTCTCGCTCGACATCGGAGCACCGGTGAATAGCGTGACCTTGGCCATCTGCGGCCCGAGCGCGTTGACGATATCCTGCACGGCGTCGGCGGGATAGGCGATGCCGAGGCGAACGGCGGGCACGGAAAACCGTGCGCCTCTTTCGGCGATGCGCAGATCACAGGCGGCAGCAAGCCCGAAGCCGCCGCCGTAGCAGATGCCTCGGATCGCTGCTATCGTCGGTACGCGGCAGTGGCGGATGGCGGTAAAGGCCTGGCTGTTCAGCGCTTCATAGGCGACCGCCGTCTCGGAATTCTTGCGCACGCTGTCGAATTCGCTGATATCGGCGCCGGCCGAAAAGTCCGTGCCTGTGCCGCGCAGGATGATCACATGCGCATGCGCCTCATCGGTCAGAATGCGCACTGCCTGTGGGATGGCGCGCCACATGGCGGCTGTCACGGCATTCTTTCTATCGGGGTTGCCGATCGTGATCGTGCCTATGGCATCGCCGCATGTCGCGCGAATGGACCCCCCGGCAAAGTCATGCTCGAAATTCATGCGCGACCAACCCATTTGTCTTGTGTGGCATTTATTCTATATAATGCACCCCTGACAGAAAATCGGGAGACCGCCAATGGTCGCAGCAACGGATATTCGCCAGGTAGAAGGCTTGGGCGCAGTGAAGGTCATGGACCCGATCTGGGACAGCATGCGCGAGGAAGCACGCGCTGCTGCCGCACAGGACCCACTGCTTGCCGCTTTCCTCTATTCGACGATCATAAATCATCGTTCGTTGGAGGAATGCGTCATCTATCGCATCTGCGAGCGCCTCGACCATCCGGACATGCAGGCCATCCTCCTGCGGCAGACCTTTGAGGAAATGCTGGCAGACTGGCCGGAATGGGGATCGATCCTTCGCGTCGATATCCAGGCCGTTTACGATCGCGATCCCGCCTGCCTGCGGTTCCTGGAGCCTGTTCTTTATTTCAAAGGCTTCCACGCGCTGCAGACGCACCGCCTGGCGCACTGGCTGTATAATCGCGGCCGCCGCGATTTCGCGCTCTATCTGCAGAGCCGATCCTCCAGCGTCTTCCAGACCGACATCAATCCGGCGGCGCGTATCGGCAAGGGCATCTTCCTCGATCACGCGACCGGCCTTGTGGTGGGCGAAACGGCCGTGATCGGCGATAACGTCTCGATCCTGCATGGCGTCACGCTTGGCGGCACCGGCAAGGAAGGCAGCGACCGCCACCCGAAGATCGCCCATGGCGTCTTGATCGGCGCGGGAGCCAAGATCCTCGGCAATATCCAGATTGGCCATTGCTCGCGCATCGCCGCCGGCTCGGTGGTACTCAAGGAAGTACCCGCCAAGACGACCGTTGCCGGCGTGCCGGCCAAGGTGGTCGGAGAAGCAGGGTGTTCGGAACCCTCACGCTCGATGGACCAGCTCTTGGCAGAGCAATTGGTCGTGGATCAGATCATGGGCGCGGGAATCTAGGAAAATCCAGACTGACTTTCGGAGGCTTGCGCTGTCGCTGGGGAGCTATGCGCGGTTCCGGTCTTTACACCGCCGCTTTTCCTATGCAAGAAGCGGCCAACCGAGATCCTCACGGAGAAGCATTGTGAAGCCAGAAGAAATCAAGAAACTCGACGCCTATTTCAAGCGCACGTTCAACCCGCAGGTCGTGGTGAAGGCTCGCCCGCGCAAGAACGATTCGGCTGAAGTCTATCTCGGTGAAGAGTTTCTGGGTGTCGTCTACATTGACGACGAAGATGGCGATCGCTCCTATAATTTCTCGATGGCCATTCTGGACGTCGATCTCTAATTATATTGGTCGCGTATAGCGATTGAATATTCGGGCCGTATTTCATTGAAATACGGCCTTTTTCTTTGGCAATCGCCAATTTGATCATTCCGTGGCCGTTCTGATCTACGGTAGCTTCTTTGGCCTAAATGCCAATATTTTAATCAAAGCCTGTGGTTGCAGGCGCAATGATATATATTAGGAAAAACAAAATGATGCGGCGCACTCACTGTTGCTGACATTGCGTTGTCATTCGAAATGCAACCAAAAGGTGATATTGCGTCGCACAAGACTACTTGACTAATTGTGCGTCGCATTTAACCTTTGTCCCTGTAAACCGGCCGCCGGCCGGCCAACAAGGGACGGAGAAGCATGTTCAATTTCGATGAAGCAAACAAGAAGGGCAAGGAAGCCATGGACACGGCGCTGAAGAGCTATTCCGATGTCACCAAGGGCTTTCAGGCGATTGCTGCTGAAGCTGCTGAATACTCCAAGAAGTCGTTCCAGGATGGCGTTGCACATTTCGAAACGCTCGCCGGCGTCAAGAGCTTCGAAGCTGCCTTCGAACTGCAGAGCAGCTATGTGAAGTCCTCCTACGAAAACTTCGTCGCTGAAGCCACGAAGCTCGGCGAAATGTATGCCGATCTCGCCAAGAACGCCTACAAGCCTTACGAAGCGCCCGTTGCGGCTGCGACGAAGGCTGCCAGCAAGGCAGCAGCAACGGCGACCGCCGCTTAAACTTTCGCCGAAAGGCAAAATTTCAGGAAAGGCCGGCTGCGCGATGCGTGGCCGGTCTTTTGCGTTTTGGCGCGCTGAACCGGACGTGACGATATGCAGCGACTTTTTTGACCGCAGCCCGTTTTGTCAGCGAATTGTGATTGCAGTGTCCCGCAAGGGGCTTAAAATCACGCCAATATGAACTAAGTTAGAGGTTCGGATATCCGGCCCGACCAAGTGAAGAAACCAACCCAGTGCCAAGTCGGAATGCGATAGCTTCTGCCGGATGATTTGAGGAATGAATGAAATGATCGCTGAGCCGATCCGGATGCAAAACAACAGCGAAAGGAACGGGGACAACGGAAACCGTGGGACCTCGGTCATCACACGTACCAAGCCCAAGACCAAAAAACCGAACCTGTATCGCGTGCTGCTTCTGAATGACGACTATACGCCCATGGACTTCGTGATCCATATCCTGGAGCGTTTCTTCCAAAAGGATCTAGAAGGTGCCACCCGCATCATGCTTCATGTCCACAACCATGGCGTGGGCGAATGCGGGATATATACATATGAAGTAGCCGAAACGAAGGTGAGCCAGGTGATGGACTTTGCCCGGCAGCACCAGCATCCGCTGCAATGTGTTATGGAAAAGAAGTGAGGATCTGAACGTGCCAACATTTTCGCCTAGTCTTGAGAAGGCGCTGCATCAGGCACTGACCTACGCGAACGAGCGGCATCACGAGTATGCCACGCTGGAACATCTGCTTTTGGCGCTGGTAGACGACGCCGATGCCGCAGCTGTCATGGGCGCGTGCAATGTTGATCTCGACGCGCTCCGTAAGACTCTGACTGAATACGTCGATAATGAACTCTCCAACCTGGTCACGGGCTATGACGAGGACTCGAAGCCGACCTCCGGCTTCCAGCGCGTCATCCAGCGCGCCGTGATCCATGTACAATCTTCCGGCCGCGAGGAAGTGACGGGTGCCAATGTTCTCGTCGCGATTTTCGCCGAACGGGAAAGCCATGCGGCCTTCTTCCTGCAGGAGCAGGAAATGACCCGCTACGACGCGGTCAACTATATCTCGCACGGCATCGGCAAGCGCCCGGGTTCCTCCCAGACCCGCACGCCCCGAGGCGCTGAGGAAAGCGAATCCGAAAGCAAGCCGACCTCCCGCGGCGAGCAGGAGGAAGGGAATGGCAAGAAGCAGCAGGACGCGCTGAAGGCCTATTGCGTCAATCTCAACGAGAAGGCCAAGAACGGCAAGATCGATCCGTTGATCGGCCGTCACTCGGAGGTCAACCGGACCATCCAGGTGCTGTGCCGTCGCTCGAAGAACAATCCGCTCTATGTCGGTGATCCCGGCGTCGGCAAGACGGCGATTGCCGAAGGCCTTGCCAAGCGCATCGTCGAGGGCAAGGTTCCCGAAGCTCTGGCCGATGCCACGATCTTTTCGCTCGATATGGGCACGCTGCTTGCCGGCACCCGTTATCGCGGCGATTTCGAGGAACGTCTGAAGCAGGTCGTCAAGGAACTCGAAGAATATCCGGGCGCCGTGCTGTTCATCGACGAGATCCACACCGTCATCGGTGCGGGCGCGACTTCCGGCGGTGCGATGGATGCATCGAACCTGCTGAAGCCGGCTCTTTCTTCGGGGGCGATTCGTTGCATCGGATCGACCACCTATAAGGAATATCGCCAGTTCTTCGAGAAGGACCGGGCGTTGGTCCGCCGCTTCCAGAAGATCGACGTCAACGAGCCGAGCATCGAGGATGCCATCGAAATCATGAAGGGCCTGAAGCCCTATTTCGAAGAGTATCACCACCTGCGCTACTCGAACGACGCCATCAAGTCGGCTGTCGAGCTGTCGGCTCGTTATATCTCCGACCGCAAGCTGCCGGACAAGGCGATCGACGTCATTGACGAGACGGGTGCCGCGCAAATGCTGCTGCCGCCGTCGAAGCGCCGCAAGCTGATCACCGAGCGCGAGATCGAGGTCACGATCGCGACCATGGCCCGCATTCCGCCGAAGACGGTATCGAAAGATGACGAGATGGTTCTCGCCAACCTCGAACAGGAGCTGCGTTCGGTCGTCTACGGTCAGGATACGGCGATCGAAGCCCTTTCGACCTCGATCAAGCTGGCCCGTGCGGGCTTGCGCGAACCGAACAAGCCGATCGGCTGCTATGTCTTCTCCGGCCCCACTGGCGTCGGTAAGACCGAAGTCGCCAAGCAGCTTGCGTCGTCGCTCGGTGTCGAACTGCTGCGCTTCGACATGTCGGAATATATGGAGCGCCATACGGTTTCCCGTTTGCTCGGTGCACCTCCCGGCTATGTCGGCTTCGACCAGGGCGGCCTCCTAACCGATGGCGTCGACCAGCATCCGCACAGCGTGGTTTTGCTCGACGAAATCGAGAAGGCGCATCCGGATATCTTCAATATCCTGCTGCAGGTCATGGACCACGGCGCGCTGACCGACCACAACGGCAAGAAGATCGACTTCCGCAACGTCATCCTGATCATGACGACCAATGCGGGCGCTTCGGAAATGGCCAAGGCCGCCATCGGCTTCGGTTCGTCCAAGCGCACGGGCGAGGACGAAGAGGCTCTCAACCGGATGTTCACGCCGGAATTCCGCAACCGTCTGGATGCGGTCATTCCCTTCGCGCCGCTGCCGACCACGGTCATCCACAAGGTCGTGCAGAAGTTCATCATGCAGCTGGAAGCACAGCTTTCGGAACGCAACGTGACCTTCGACCTGCACGAGGACGCCATCGGCTGGCTGTCCGAGAAGGGTTACGACGACAAGATGGGCGCCCGTCCGCTGGCGCGCGTCATCCAGGAAAACATCAAGAAGCCGCTGGCGAACGAAATCCTTTTCGGCAAGCTGAAGAAGGGTGGCGTCGTCACCGTCACGGTCGGCAAGAAGGAAGACGGCTCGACCGGCATCCTTCTCGATGCGATCGCCGATACCGCTCCGATCCGGCCGAAGCCGGAGGCCGAAGTGGGCGATGCACCGGCCGAGGTGGAAGAGGATGACGGTGATACGACCGTCAAGGCCAGAAGCCGCGTCGGCAAGGCTGCAACGGCAGCTGACAGCCGCCGCTCGGCCAAGGCCTCGACGTTGAGCGACGAGTCCGAGGGCAAGTCGCCGCGCAAGGGCGGTGGCACGGTTCCAAAGGTTCCGCGCAAGTAGTCGCCGGTCGAAGATCTGAGAAAAATGAAAGGCTGCATTGGAGACAATGCAGCCTTTTTATATGCTTATTTGAATGTGTTAATGTAATACTAGAGGTTCGTGTAGTCGATTTCGAGAAAGGCCACGACTTCAGGCACCCATCGATCTCTGACGAAAGCGACATGGTCAGGGTGGACGTTGTAGGCGTCGTAACTGACTGGTCATCGAATTCCATCGAGAAGCCGAAGGTAAAGTCGTTTTTCGGGCTCGTCTGCCGAAGCTGCTCGAAGTTCCGGACGCTCGGTATCTTCTCCAGAACAAGAGCGTCCTTGAGAAAGCTGGCCTCTTCAGCCGAGCCAGCTTCGTGTTTCAGGCGGAAGGCGACGGTATGGCGAATCATCTGCCTCTCCAGTTCAGGCCAGCGCTTCGATGATCTTCCTGGCGTTTTCCGCCAGCACCGCACCATCCTCCATCTTGCCCGAATGCGGCTTCAGCGCGACGCCTTCAAGCCGCGGGATGATGTGGAAATGCAGATGAAACACGGTCTGCCCGGCCGATGGCTCATTGAACTGGGCAATATAGACGCCATCGGCATCGAAGGCTTCCTGAACCGCTATGGCGATTTTCTGGACAACCGTGATCGCCTGCTGCAAGGCAGCCGGGTCGGCGTCGAGAATGTTGCGCGAGGGAGCCTTCGGTACGACAAGCGTATGGCCAGGCGATTGCGGCATCACGTCCATGAAGGCAACGGTGTGCTCATCCTCGTAGACGCGGTAGGAAGGTATCTCGCCCTTCAGGATCTTTGCGAAGATATTGTTGTCGTCATAGGCGGGGCTGGTCATCCAGTGTCTCCTCGTCTTGCGTTTGTGTTTATTCCGAATGGTTAGATATCTTGCCGCTCACCCTTGCGGAAGGGGCTGTGCTCGGTGAGGATTTCGCTCATCTCCTCCACCTGTTCCCGCTCATGCTTCAGGTAGTCGGCAACGGCGCGTCGCAAGCCCTGGTGGCCGATATAGTGCGCCGAATGGGTGATAACGGGAAGATAGCCGCGCGCCAGCTTGTGCTCGCCCTGCGCGCCGGCTTCCACCCGTTTCAATCCCTTGTTCAGCGCGAAATCGATCGCCTGATGATAGCAGACCTCGAAATGCAGGAAGGGATGATCCTCGATGCAGCCCCAGTGCCGGCCGTACAGTGTCTCGCCGCCGATGAAATTGATGGCGCCGGCGATATAGCGGCCCTCGCGCTTGGCCATGACGAGCAGGACATCGTCAGGCATGCGTTCGCCGATCAGCGAATAGAATTTCCGCGTGAGATAGGGGCGGCCCCATTTGCGGCTGCCGGTATCCATATAGAAGGCGAAGAATTGGTCCCAGATGTTTTCGGTGAGATCGCTGCCGGTCAGCCAGTCGATGGTAATGCCGTGCTCGACTGCCGCGCGCCGCTCCTTCTTCAGCGCCTTGCGCTTGCGCGACGCCAGTGTCTCCAGAAAAGCGTCGTGATCGGCATAGCCTTCGTTGATGAAGTGGAACTGCTGATCGGTGCGATGCAGATAGCCATCGCCTTCGAAGACCGAAGCTTCGTCTTCGGGCAGGAAGGTGATGTGCGCGGAGGAAACGCCGAGCTGCCGGGTGACTTCCTTGAGGCTTTCGGCCAGCGCCGGCTGCAGCACGCTGCGGTCCTGTTCCTCGGCGACGAGGAGCCTCGGTCCCGTGGCGGGCGTGAAGGGAATGGAGCATTGCAGCTTGGGATAATAGCGGCCGCCGGCCCGCTCGAAAGCATCGGCCCAGCCATGGTCGAAGACATATTCGCCCTGGCTATGGCTCTTCAGGTAGCCCACGACAGCGCCGAGCAGTTCGCCGCCATCGGTTTCCAGCAGCAGGTGATTGCCGAGCCACCCGGTCTTGTCGGTCGCGGAGCCGGATTCCTCCAGCGACGACAGGAAGGCATGCGAGACGAAGGGATTGTACGGCAGCACGCTGCCGGTTCTGGACGCCCCGGCCAGCTTCGACCAGCTTTCCGGAGCGATATTCTTGAAGGATCGTTCGACTCGAATGGATAATTCGTCTGTCATCAAACTCTTGCGCTAAGAAGGAAGGGAGGGCTCTCACCGCTGCGCCATGCGTCGGATGGGACGCGCCACAGGCGCAGCGATAATTTGGGTTTGCGCAAAGCCTCTCCTTCAGTCGATCCCGATTTACGAGACTATGCGCGGGTCAAAACCTTCGAAGGTCATCTGGTCTGCATTGGCAAATGTATGTTTGCGGGCCGCTTCGTCGCGCACGGTCCAGGTGATGACCGGAATGCCGCGCTGGCGCTGCGCCGTGACAAAAGGGTTCGGCAGGTGGCCGTAGAAGTACGAAATGAAGTCTAGCCCAAGATGCATGGCTTCGTCATGCTGAAAAAACGTCTCAGGCTTGTTTCCTTCGGCCGTCAGTCCCACAGGGTAGGGTGCATCGAGCGCCTTGAGGTCCTTGAGCAGCCAATGGTCGAAGCTCATCAGGGCCACATGTCCCTTGTAGCCTTCGAGCACTTCAAGAACGGATTCCGCAAAGCCATCATCGTCGCCTTCGCGTCCCTTCAGCTCCAGCACCAGCGGCACCTTGCCGTCGCAAAGCCGCAGGAGCTGCTTCAGCGTGGGGATCTTGTCCTTGGTGCCGCCGATCGACAGCAGGCCGAGCTCGGCCGAGGTGCGCTCGCGCACTTCGCCCGGCAGGTTGCAGACGCGCTGCAGATCGTCGTCATGGAAGACGACCGGAACGCCGTCCGAGGCATAATGCAGGTCGCACTCGATGGCGAAACCCGCTTCGATGGCGCGGCTGAAGGCTGAGAGCGTGTTCTCCCAGACTTGGCCGTTCATGTCATGATAGCCGCGGTGAGCGACGGGACGTTCGGTCAACCAGGCAAGCTTGCTCATTACGCGATTTCCAGAATGGCATCGATTTCGACGGCGGCATTGAGCGGCAGGGCTGCCATGCCGACGGCGGCGCGGGCATGCTTGCCAGCTTCGCCCAGTACATTTGCCAGAAGATTGGAAGCGCCGTTGATCACAAGGTGTTGTTCGACGAAATCAGGCGTCGAGGCGACGAAGCCGTTCAGCTTGATCAGGCGCTTGATACGGCCGAGATCGCCGCCGAGGGCCGCCTTTGCCTGAGCGAGGATGTTGATGGCGCAGAGTTCGGCAGCACGCTGGCCGCCGGCAACGTCGACGTCCTTGCCGAGATGGCCTGTCACGCCGATCTTGCCGTTTTCCATCGGCAGCTGGCCCGAGAGATAGAGGAGATTGCCGCTGATGACGTAGGGAACGTAGTTGGCGGCCGGTGCCGCAGCCTGCGGCAGAACGATGCCGAGTTCCTTCAGGCGGCCCTCAATAGCGTCGGACATTTTCATCTCCCGTTTTGTTGTAAAAACTTCAAAAATCCGGCATCAAGACTAAATTCCGTCACTTAGGATCGGCAGCCTCGTTTCAGCCGAAAGCGTTCTTATAACATCGCGTGCGAGTCCAACAGGAGATAATGAATGTTCCGCTCGAGTCTTGCTGCTACTGTCATTTCGGGGCTGAGCATTCTGTCTTTGGGGACTTCTGCTGCCTATGCGGCCGGTCCGAGCGGGCTGATCGCGCATCGCGCCGTCTACGATCTCGAATTGAAGGATGCCTCCGATCGGTCCGGCATTTCCGGCATGGTAGGCCGCATGGTCTATGAGTTCGAAGGCTCCGATTGCACGGGCTTCACCACCAATTTCCGCTTCGTGACGAAGATCGATACCGGTGATTCCACCCGCGTCAGCGACCAGCAGACCACGACGTTCGAGGATCTAAGCAAGCGCCTGTTCCGCTTCGAGACCAAGTCCTACACCGACAGCCAGCTCGACAAGGACGTACGCGGTGCCGCAAGCGACGACCAGAAGGGCATAAAGGTCGATCTCACCCAGCCGCACAACAAGCAGGTCCAGATCATCGAAAGCCGCTTCCCGACGGAGCATATGCTCGACATCATCCACAATGCGAAGCTCGGCAAGAATTTCTTCGAGGCGCAGGTCTTTGACGGTTCCGATGACGGCGACAAGCCGTTGATCGCGACCACCGTCGTCGGAAAGGAGCAGACACCGGCCAAGGATGATCCCGATGCCGACAAGGCTGGCGCCTTTGCCACGACGCCTTTCTGGCCGGTGACCGTGGCTTATTTCAATGAAAAGTCCACGGGCGACGCCATGCCCGTCTATCGCATGTCCTTCAAGCTCTATGAGAACGGCATCACGCGCGATCTCACCATGGATTATGGCGACTTCGTGCTGACCGGCAAGCTCACCAAGCTCGAGGTTCTCGATAACAAGGCCTGCCAATAGCTCTTCTGCGGTGCGGCTCCCGGCGTGAAATCTCTGTCATAAAACTGTGATCCAAGTTTCACTATTGTGTGAAATGATCGGCACGCAGAGGTAAGCGTTACTTCCCTTTGTTTCGATCTTGAATTGCAGTGGGGCGCGCGGGGGGCATCGTCTTGGGGGCGATTGGCAATTTTTGCGGTCGGCTCCCTAGTCTATGGACGAGAAAGCACGACCTATGAGCAATACCGATATATCAGCCGGCTCCAAAAATACGCTGCCGGCTGTCACAGCCGACCCGGCGGAAATCGCCCGCATCGGTGACAGCATCGATCTGACCGACCGTGCCGGCATCTCCGTCTATGGCGATCGCGCCCAGCAAGCCGTTTCCGACTATTCCGATCGTATCCTGCGCGAGGTCCGCAATCGCGATCTCGGCGAGGTCGGCAAGCTGCTGACCGATATCATCGTCAAGTCGAAGAAGCTCGATCCGGCCTCACTGAAGGACGAGGGTTTCCTGTCACGGATGTTTTCCTCGTTCAGGGCCAAGCTGGAGCGCTTCAAGGAGCAGTTCGAGGATGTCGCCGGCCAGATCGACCGCATTGGCCTCGAGCTCGATCGGCACAAGGACATCCTGCGCCGGGATATTGCTCTCCTCGACGATCTGCATGAGGAGACAAAGCAATCTATCGTGCAGCTCGATGCCTATGTGCAGGCTGGCAAGGATTTCGCCGAGCGTTTTCGCGCGACCGACCTTCCCCGACTGAAAAGTGCCGCCGATGCAGCCTCGGCCAATCCCGGCGGCGGCATGCTGGAGGCGCAGATCTATCAGGACAGCCTCCAGGCGCTCGACCGTCTGGAAAAGCGCATATTCTACCTGCAGCAGGCCCGCCAGCTCGGCATCCAGCAATTGCCGCAGATCAGAATCGTTCAGGCCGGTGATGAAACGCTGATCGAGAACCTGCAGGCAACATCGGCGCTGACCGTACCGGCCTGGAAGCAGAAGATGGTGATTCTGCTCGGCCTGACCCAGCAGAAATCCGCGCTTGAACTGCAGAAGACCGTCACCGACGCCACGAACGACATGATCCGCCAGGCATCGAAAATGATGAAGGATCAGGCGATCGCCATAGAACAGCAATCGCAGCGCGGTATCGTCGATATCGACACGCTTGCCGCCGCCAATCGCGACCTGATCGACACGATCGGTGGTGTCCTGAAGGTGCAGGAAGATGGCCGCGCCAAGCGGGCCGAGGCCGAACAGCGAATGCAGAAAATGACCATCGAGCTCAAGAAAGCAATGATCGAGGCGCGGTAATTCGCATGACAATCCGCACATTCGTTACCGGCCTGACGCTCGTGGCAGCTCTCGCACTGAGCGGCTGCAATATCGGCGGGCAAGGCCCGAAATTCTCGATCATCTCCGGCTCGGAAAACACGGTTCTTCAGCCGATCGTCGAGGAATTCTGCAAGGAAAAGAAGGCGACCTGCAGCTTCAGCTATGAGGGCACGCTGGATATCGGCCTGGCGCTCCAGAGCGAGCAGGGCGTCGAGCAGGATGCCGTCTGGCCGGCGTCTGGCGTCTGGGTCGATATGTTCGATACAAAGCGCCGGGTGAAGTCGCTGACGTCGGTCGCGCAGATGCCCGTCATTCTCGGCGTGCGCAAGTCAAAGGCCGAGGCGCTCGGGTGGGTCGGCAAGCCGGTCTATATGAAAGACATATTGGCAGCGGTGAAGAACGGCTCGCTGAAGTTTCTCATGACATCGGCGACGCAATCCAATTCCGGCGCCAGCGCCTATCTGGCCATGCTGTCGAGCGCACTCGGCAACAAGCCTGTCATCGAACCTGGCGATCTCGACAAGCCCGATGTCCAGGGCGCGGTTCGCGGGCTACTTGCCGGTGTCGAGCGTTCCTCGGGCTCGTCCGGCTGGCTTGCGGATCTCTACACGGATTCGGCCGGCAAGGGCGTGCTCTATGACGCCATGTGGAACTACGAGGCGATCCTGAAGGAAACCAACGACAAGCTGACCGGCATGGGCAAGGAGCCGCTTTACGCAATCTACCCGGCCGATGGCGTCGTCGTTGCCGATTCGCCGATCGGCTTCGTCGATCACGGGCGAGGGCAGGAGGTTGAGACCTTCTTCAATCAGCTCGTCGACTATTTGCGCTCCGCCCCGGTGCAGAAGCGCATCGCCGATACCGGGCGTCGCATTCCCCTTTCCGATATCGCCGCCAAGCCGGACCCGACATGGAACTTCGATCCGACCCGGATCGTGACGGCTATCCGCATGCCGGAGCCCGCCATGATCCGCCAGGCGCTGGATCTCTATCAGGTTGCATTGCGCAAGCCGTCGCTGACCGCCCTCTGCCTCGATTTTTCGGGCTCGATGGCGGGCAAGGGCGAGGAACAGCTCCAGGCGGCCATGCAGTTCCTGTTCAATCCGGATGAAACAGGCAAGGTTCTGGCGCAATGGACGCCCGCCGATCGCATCATGGTCATTCCCTTCGACGCCAATGTGCGAACGACCTTTGAGGGTACGGGAAATCCGGCTCAGCAGAAAATGCTGGTCGACCAGGTTTCTCGCCAGCGCGCCGGCGGCGGCACGGACATGTATGCCTGCGCGAGCCGGGCGCTTGACTGGATGAAGGGCACAGGAGATCTGTCATCCTATCTGCCGGCAATTGTCATCATGACCGATGGAAAGTCTGATGATGCCAATGGCGATTTCATGAGCCGGTGGGCGGCGGTCAACCCGCATGTGCCCGTGTTCGGTATCACCTTCGGCGATGCGGATAAGCGGCAGCTCGATGCGCTCGCGCAGGAAACCGCGGCGCGTGTCTTCGATGGCCGTGGTGATCTGGTCAGCGCATTCCGGGCAGTGCGCGGCTATAACTAGGGCACTTCTGCTTTGAACGAAGCAACAGAAATGCTCTATCTCTTTGTTTTCACGCAATTCCGGACGCGAAGCCGCTTCGCACCTTTGCTGGAATTGTTCTAGGACGATAATGCGCAATTGGTTCGGCAATGACTGGAACTGGATCGTGGCGGGGCTTGCCGCCGCCATCGTCGTGCCTTTGCTCAGCTTCTTTGCCGGCATGCCGATATGGATCGCCGCGATCATCGGTCTTTTCGTTTTCGTCGGCCTGATCTTCGTGCTCGCGCCGAAGCGCATGTTCGAGGGGCTGGATGCCAAGGCGATCGGCCGGGGACGCATGGAATTTGCCCGTGACCTGTTGAGCGCTGCGGCACCTGCCGCCGACAGGCTCGAGGCATCGGCAAAACAGATCGGCAGCAAGGACGTGGCAAAGCGGGTTCGGCATCTGGCGGAAATCGCCGCCGACGTCTTCGCCAAGGTGGAGGCCAATCCGGAAAGTGCCGGCACCGTCCGGCGGTTCCTCAGCTATTATTTGCCGCGCGCGGCGGAGGTAGCGGAGGGATTTGCCGTCATCGAGGCGAAGCGCCAGCCGGATGCCGCACGCCTGCAGGAGGTCGGCCTCGTACTGACCAAGCTGGAAGACGCTTTCGTACATTATTCCGACAGCCTGGTCGAAGACAGGCTCGATACGCTTGATACGGAGCTGCGCCTCATACAGGCCTCGCTCAAAGAGGATATAGGACGCTGATGGCCATTTCCCGCCGCGCTTTTGGAGTAGGGCTTCTTGCCGCCGGTGTCGCAGGGACCGGAGGCTATTTCGCCGTCAAGGACCGGCCCGAGCTGCAGGGCCTGCTCGGCAACAGCACCAAGCTCTTCGGCTTCATCGGCGGCGAGAAGGAAGCATTCCTCGCCGATCAGGATGTGATCTCGGCGCTGCACGGCCATGGGCTCGAAATCAACAGCCGTGTCGCGGGCTCCGTGGAGATGGTGCGGGAGCAGGCGCTTCTGTCGCAAAATCCGGCCTTCCTGTGGCCCTCCTCGTCGATCATGGTCGATATCGCCCGGCAGGGTGGCATCAAGATCCGTAACGACCGCGTCATCCTCAACACGCCCGTCGTCGTCTATTCCTGGCAGCCTGTGGTCGACGGATTGACCAAGGCGGGGCTCGTCACCACGACGCCAGAGGGGCAACACCAGCTCGATCTCAAGGCGCTGCTGGATGCCGTGCTTGCGGGGACGAATTGGTCGAAGCTTGGCGTCAATTCGCTCTATGGTCAGGCGAGGATCGTCTCGACCGACCCGAATCGTTCCAATTCCGGCTTCATGTTTTCCGGCCTGGTGCTGAGTCTCTTGAGCGGCAACGTGGCGAGCGCGGACGCTCTCGCGCAGTTCGGCGACAAGGCCCAGGCGATTTTCCGCAACATGGGTTTCAAGTCGTCGTCGTCGGGCAAGCTGTTCGAGCAGTATCTCGCCGGCGGCATTGGTGGCGAACCGATGATCGTCGGCTACGAGAATCAGCTGGTGGAATGGATCATCGCCGATCCGCAGCGCTGGAAGCGGGTGCAGGCGAGCAACAGCGCCAAGCCCGTCGTGCTCTATCCGCACCCGACCGTCTATTCCGCGCATCCGCTCATCGCCATCGACGAACAGGTCGATCGCATGATTGAGGCTCTCATCAGTCCGCGATTGCAGGAGCTCGCCTGGACCAAGCACGGCTTCCGCGGGCCGCTCGGCACGGCGACCGGCGATGCCGACAGCGCGATTGCCGGTCTGCTGCCCGCAGAAATCGATGCCGTATTGCCCATGCCGGACGCCAATGTCATGCTGGCGCTGCTCAACAAACTCGCCGCTTGAGGGCGGGGCGCGATCGTTTTTTGCTTCAAAAGCCTTGCATTCCAAGCGAATCGAATGTAAGGGCACCCGCATTCCACACGTAAGGCATGGGATTGTCCGGGAGAAATCCGGATTTTTCCGCCCGGTGGCATTCTCGAAGAGGATGCTGTTCGCCTTGCGGAGGTTCAACCGGAAAAGGATACAAAGGCATGGCATTGCCCGATTTTTCTATGCGCCAGCTTCTCGAAGCAGGTGTTCACTTCGGCCACCAGACGCATCGCTGGAACCCGAAGATGAAGCCGTACATTTTCGGCGATCGTAACAACATCCACATCATCGACCTCGCCCAGACGGTTCCGATGCTGAGCCGCGCTCTGCAGGTTGTCAGCGACACCGTTGCCCGTGGCGGCCGCGTTCTGTTCGTCGGCACCAAGCGTCAGGCGTCCGAACTGATCGCCGACAGCGCAAAGCGTTCGGCTCAGTATTACGTCAACGCCCGCTGGCTCGGCGGCATGATGACCAACTGGAAGACGATCTCCAACTCGATCCAGCGTCTGCGCAAGCTCGACGAAATCCTCTCCGGCGAAGCCCAGGGCTTCACGAAGAAGGAGCGTCTGAACCTCGAGCGCGAACGCGAAAAGCTCGACAAGGCCCTCGGCGGTATCAAGGACATGGGCGGCACGCCGGACCTGATGTTCATCATCGACACCAACAAGGAAAAGATCGCGATCGACGAAGCCAAGCGTCTCGGCATCCCGGTCGTCGCCATCATCGACTCGAACTGCGATCCGGACCTGATCGACTATCCGATCCCGGGCAACGACGACGCCTCGCGCGCCATCGCTCTTTACTGCGACCTGATCTCGCGCGCTGCCATCGACGGCATCGCTCGCCAGCAGAGCGCATCGGGCCGTGACCTCGGCGCTTCTGAAGAAGCTCCGGTCGAGCCGACCCTGGCGGACGGCACCGAAGCCTGATCGCGCCACGAGGCGGACAATAAACTGTCCGCCCAAGCGCAATGACATCCGGGATAAGGCCGTTTGCGACTTCAACAAGTTCGAGCGGCCTTATCGCGTTTTTGGTAACGCCTCGCCTACTGCATAGTTCCTTAAATCGAAATCGATTTAAGGGTGAAATTATGCAGCGGATTTAAAGTGCTGCAGCGACCTTTGCGCGTCACTTATGACGCACGGCGCTGTAGGCGGTAAATCCAGGCACGTTCCAAACAGAATTCCATAGTATGACGCTGCTTCATAACGCTGTCATACTTACGGGTACATTTCGTCCCTCAAATCGGTGCCGCTCAAGCTCAAAACGCAGCCGCACCGTATGAACCGACAAGAGGAAGCTTATGACCGAGATTACGGCTGCACTGGTGAAGGAACTGCGCGAAAAGTCTGGCGCAGGCATGATGGACTGCAAGAAGGCGCTGACGGAAACCAACGGCGATATCGAAGCAGCGATCGACTGGCTGCGCGCCAAGGGCATCTCCAAGGCCGACAAGAAGTCTGGCCGCACCGCCGCTGAAGGCCTGGTCGCCATTGCCGGCGCCGGTCACAAGGCTGTCGTCGTCGAGCTCAACTCCGAAACCGACTTCGTTGCCCGTAACGATGCCTTCCAGGACCTCGCTCGCGGCATCGCCGAAGTCGCGCTGTCCACCAACGGCACGGTCGAAGCCATTTCGGCTGCGACTTACCCGGCATCCGGCAAGCCTGTCGCTGAAGCCATCAAGGACGCAATCGCGACCATCGGCGAGAACATGACGCTTCGTCGTGCCGCCAAGCTGGAAGTCGAGCACGGCGTCGTGGCGACCTACATCCACAACGCTGCCGGCGACGGTATCGGCAAGCTCGGCGTTCTCGTCGCCCTGAAGTCGGTCGGCGACAAGGCCGTTCTGACGTCGATCGGCCGCCAGGTTGCCATGCACATCGCTGCGACCAACCCGCTCGCTATCCGCGCCGAAGAAGTCGACGCAGCCGTCGCCGAGCGCGAACGCAACGTCTTCATCGAGCAGTCGCGCGAATCCGGCAAGCCGGAAGCCATCATCGAAAAGATGGTCGAAGGCCGCATGCGCAAGTTCTTCGAGGAAGTCGCTCTTCTCTCGCAGGCTTTCGTCATCAACCCGGACCTGACGGTCGGTGCCGCCCTCAAGGAAGCTGAAAAGACCGCCGGCGCCCCGATCGAAATCACCGGCATGGCCCGTCTGCTCCTCGGCGAAGGCGTCGAGAAGGAAGAAACCGACTTCGCTGCCGAAGTTGCTGCCGTCGCCAAGGGCTGATCGCCGAAAAGAGACATATCCCGGTTTGGTGAAACCATATCAGGGAAAACGTATGGGCATCGCGTGACAACGCGGTGCCCTTCGTGTATCCGGCTTTCACAATCATTCCCCCGGTGATCACTTCAAGGAGCTACGATGTCCCAGCCGATCTACAAGCGCGTGTTGCTCAAGGCCTCCGGTGAAGCTCTGATGGGCAGCCAGGGCTTCGGTATCGACGTCACCGTCGCCGACCGGATTGCCGGCGATATCGCGGAAGCGCGCGCCATGGGTGTCGAAGTTGGTGTCGTCGTCGGAGGTGGCAATATCTTCCGTGGCGTTGCCGTAGCCTCCAAGGGTGGCGACCGCGTGACCGGCGACCATATGGGCATGCTCGGCACAGTCATCAACGCGCTGGCGCTGGCAACCTCGCTGCGCAAGCTCGACATCGATACAGTCGTGCTCTCGGCCATCTCCATGCCGGAAATCTGCGAAAGCTTCTCGCAGCGCGCCACGCTCTATCATCTCTCGCTCGGCCGCGTGGTGATCTTTGCCGGCGGCACGGGCAATCCCTTCTTCACGACCGATTCTGCTGCAGCGCTGCGCGCCGCCGAGATGGGTGCCGAGGCGATCTTCAAGGGTACCCAGGTCGACGGCATCTATTCCGCCGATCCGAAGAAGTTCCCCGATGCCGAGCGCTTCGACCATCTCACCCATAGCCAGGTGCTCGAGAAGGGGCTTGCCGTCATGGATATCGCCGCCGTGGCGCTTGCACGCGAAAATTCCATTCCGATCGTCGTCTTCTCCATTCACGAGAAGGGCGGCTTCGCGGAAATCTTGACCGGCGGCGGCCGCAAGACCATCGTATCAGACAATTGACATTCCTGTGACGCCGGGTCGGCCCGGTGTCGCCTCATTACAGGGGAGCATAGACATGAGTGAAGCCAGCGATCTCAAGGAACTGAAGCGCCGTATGGATGGCGCCATTGCGGCATTCAAGAGCGACATCGCCTCGCTGCGCACCGGACGTGCATCCGCCAACATTCTCGATCCGGTCACGATCGAAGCCTATGGCTCGCGCATGCCGCTGAACCAGGTCGCGAATATCACCGTGCCGGAGCCGCGCATGTTGACTGTGTCGGTTTGGGACAAGTCGATGGTCAGCGCTGTCGAGCGCGCCATCCGCGAATCCAACCTCGGCCTCAATCCCATCGTCGATGGCCAGAACCTGCGCATCCCGCTGCCGGAGCTCAACGAGGAGCGTCGCCGTTCGTTGGTGAAGGTCGCCCATGAATATGCCGAAAAGGCGAAGGTGGCGATTCGCCATGTACGCCGTGATGGCATGGATGGCCTCAAAAAGGCCGAAAAGGATGGCGTAATCGGCCAGGATGAGAGCCGCTCTCTCTCCGAACGTGTGCAGAAGATGACGGATGAGACGATTTCGGAAATCGACCGCTTGCTCGCCGACAAAGAAAAGGAAATCATGCAGGTCTGATCGTACGCTGGGGAATGTCGCACTTTCGATTTTCGCAATATTGAAAGCGGCGGCCGCGCCCTAGATTACGAGGCCAGAACTCCTTTCTGCCGAACGAAACTGGACCCATATGTCAGCTCCTACGTTCTCTGTTGTTCCTGAACACGTTGCCATCATCATGGATGGTAACGGTCGCTGGGCCAATGCGCGCGGCCTGCCGCGCACCATGGGCCATCGCAAGGGCGTGGAGGCGGTCCGGGAGACGGTGCGGGCGGCCGGCGACATCGGCATAAAATATCTGACGCTGTTTGCCTTTTCCTCGGAGAACTGGCGCAGGCCCGAAGCCGAGGTGAGCGACCTCCTTGGCCTCCTCAAGGCCTTCATTCGACGAGACCTTGCCGAACTTCATCGTCAGAATGTGCGCATCCGCGTCATCGGCGATCGCACCGGCCTGCGCGGCGATATCCTGCCCTTGTTGATCGAGGCGGAGGAGACCACGAGGAACAATACGGCTCTGACGCTGGTCATTGCCTTCAATTACGGTTCGCGCGACGAAATCACGCGTGCCTTTGCCGGCCTCGCAAAAGATGTCGAGGCCGGGCGGTTGCGCCCGCAGGATATCACTCCGGAACTGGTCGATGCCCGTCTGGACACCGCCGGCATTCCCGATCCGGATCTCATTATCCGCACGAGCGGCGAAGAGCGGCTCTCGAATTTCCTGCTCTGGCAGGCGGCCTATTCGGAATTCATGTTCGTGCCGGACTATTGGCCCGATTTCAGCCGCGATCTCTTCTTCGCCGCACTGGAGAAATATGCTGCGCGCGACCGGCGCTTTGGTGGGCTTTCCGCCAAGCAGGCGGCGGCCGTGGGGTCCTGATGAGTCGCGAACTCAGGCTGCGCATCATCTCCGGCATTATCCTCGCCGTCATCGTTCTTGCCGCTACCTGGTATGGCGGTTCAGGTTTTCGCCTGTTGGCCGCGGTCATCGGCCTGCTCGTCTATTATGAATGGTCCACGATATCGGATCTGCACGGCCGCGACCCTCAGGGAAACGCGCTCGGCTGGCTTGGGCTCGTATTGATCGCCGGTGCGACGGCATTGAGCGAATCCGTCTATTCCATCGAGGTTCTGGCCGCCTTCGTTGCCGTCACGGCGATCATGGTCGCCGTACGTGGCAAGAGCTGGTGGCTTCCGGGCGGCATATTCTATTCCGGATTGACGGCGATTGCTCTTGCGGAGATCCGCGATGATGATTTTCGCGGCTTTGTGCTGATGCTGTTCGTCTTTGCCACGGTATGGGCGACCGACATTTTTGCCTATTTCGTCGGCCGAGCCATCGGCGGGCCGAAGCTCGCGCCGAGCATATCGCCGGGCAAGACCTGGTCAGGCGCTATCGGCGGTGCTATCGCGGCCGTAATCGCGGGAACGGCGGTGGTCTGGAGCTTTTTTTCCGCCGAAGACCTGTGGATTCCTCTCCTTGCCCTGGTGCTTTCCGTCTGCAGCCAGATCGGCGACCTGTTCGAGTCGTTCGTCAAGCGCAAGTTTGGCGTGAAAGACTCCAGCCGTCTGATTCCCGGCCATGGCGGCGTCATGGATCGGGTCGATGGACTAATTTTTGCTTGTTTTGCAGCGTTTTTGTTGGCTATCGTAATAACGCTGACAATGAGCGGCGAGACCTTTTCATTGGGCGGCGTTCTGCTCGGGGTCTGATACTAGAGCAATTCCAGGAAAAGCGCGCCGCGTTTTTCCGTGTGGAATTGTGAGAAAACAGAAAGATGGAGCGGTTCGGAGCTTCCGTGAAAGTCGAACCGCTCTAACACGAACAGGATCGTTGCATGGGTAGCGCGGCTGGCTTCATCGGTTTCTTGACGAACAACGTCATCACATTTGTCTTTGTGCTGTCGCTGCTCGTTTTTGTGCACGAGATGGGCCATTATCTGGTCGGTCGCTGGTCCGGCATCCGCATCATGGCTTTTTCGATCGGCTTCGGGCCGGAGATTGCCGGGTTTACCGACAGGCACGGCACGCGCTGGAAGCTTTCCCTCATTCCGCTCGGCGGTTACGTGCGATTCTTTGGCGACGAGGACGCCTCCAGCAAGACCGACGTGGATCAGCTCTCGGCCATGACGGAGGAGGAGCGCGCCCAATCCTTCGCTGGAGCCAAGCTCTGGAAGCGGGCTGCAACCGTTGCGGCCGGACCGATCGCCAATTTCCTGCTCGCCATTGTGATCTTCGCCGTTCTCTTTAGCGTTTACGGCCGTACGGTCGCCGATCCCGTTGTTGAGATGGTGACGCGTGACGGCGCTGCCGCGGAGGCCGGCATCGAGCCGGGTGATCGCCTGATCGCCGTCGACGGCAACAAAGTGACGACTTTCGATGAAGTGCAGCGCTATGTCGGCCTGCGCCCAGGCCGCACCATTGTGTTGACGGTCGACCGGGATGGGCAGAATCGTGATTTCCGCATCGTTCCGAAACTGGTCGAAGACACGGATCAGTTCGGCAACAAGATGGAGATGGGCCGCATCGGCATTGCGCTCGTCGACCCGGTTGTGACTACGGTGGAACCGGCCGGGCCGGCGGCAAAGGCCGGCGTGCAGGCAGGCGACCGCCTGATTGCTGTCGATGGCAATAATGCCGCTACTTATTACGATATCGGCCGCTATATCGCCGAGCGCCCCGGCAAGAGCGTTGTGTTGACCATACAGCGTAATGGCGCGATCCGCGATTTGCCGGTCATGACGGCGACATTTGTTGATACGGATGCGTCCGGCAACAAAAAGGATGTCGGCAGCATCGGCATTGCGCCGATCGATCCCCTGATTGCATCGATCGGCTCCGACAGTCCTGCCCAGACTGCGGGCTTGGAACTTGGTGATCGCATTCTTTCTGTGGATGGACGGGAGATCGGCTCCATCGGCGAAGTGCAGCGTTATGCGGCAGCTCACGCCGACAAGCCCATCGCGCTGTCGATCGAGCGTACCGGCCAGACGCGCGACGTGACGGTGACGCCGAGAAAGTCGGAGGAGACCGATGTCTTCGGCGCAAGGACGGAGATTGCCACGATCGGTATCAGCGATGGTCAGAAGCCGATCAGGCTGCGTTACGAGGCCTACGGGCCGCTGCAGGCGCTTACCGAAGGCGTGAAGCAGACCGGCAGCATCGTTTCCGGCACCTTCGAATATATCGGCAACGTCATCGGCGGATACATGAAGGCGGATCAGCTCGGCGGGCCGATTCGGGTTGCGCAGCTATCCGGACAAATGGCAACCTTGGGTTTTGCTGCGGTGCTCCAATTCGCCGCCATACTTTCTGTTTCAATAGGGTTATTAAATTTGATGCCGGTCCCGGTACTTGATGGCGGGCATCTGATGTTCTATGCGATTGAAGCCGTACGGGGAAAACCCCTGGGTGCACGAGCACAGGATATCGCTTTCCGGATTGGATTTGCGATGGTGCTCTCGCTCATGGTGTTTGCGACCTGGAACGATATTAGTTCCAGAATAGGCTAGTGGGGCGACGAGAGGAAAATTACGATTTATTTACGATGTTTCAAAGCCGTAGTGGCGAATGGGCCACGCTTTGAAATGAAGTAAACAGAAATTAACGTGCTCCCTTGCTTGTATGTCAAAAGCGGGTAAAACGACACACGTGGCCGGAATCGGGTTCGCTCGGGGCTGGGGACGATTGAAAAAAGGTAAGAAGTGAAATGAAGGCTGGTTCAAAATTTTTGAACGCAGTGTCGGCGGTAGCGCTGTCTGCAGGTGTTGTTGCGTCGGGCGCTGGTGTGATCACCCTTGCCTCTGTTTCAGTCGCGGAAGCAGCTGTTATTCAGCGGGTTGACGTTCGCGGGGCTGGGCGTGTCGGTGAGACGGCTGTCCGGGACAATATCACTATTAAGCCCGGTAAGAGCTTCTCCCCCAGTGACATCGACGCTTCGGTGAAGCAGCTTTATGCCACCGGATATTTCTCCGATGTCCACATCACTGTTTCGGGCAGCACGCTGGTCGTATCGGTCAGCGAAAACAAGCTCATCAACGCCGTGGTCTTCAACGGCAACCGAAAGATCAAGGATGACAAGCTGCAGGGGATCGTCCAGACCCATGCGGCAGGCCCGTATAACGAGGCGACCATCCAGGCTGACGTCAAGACCATCAAGGATGCCTATGCATCCATCGGTCGTAACGATGTGCAGGTAACGACGCAGACCGCCGAGGTCGCGCCGGGCCGCCTGAACGTGGCTTTCGTCATCAATGAAGGCGATCGCACCAAGATCGACAAGATCAATTTCTCGGGTAACCAGGCCTATGGCAGTGGTCGCCTTGCTTCGGTCATCAGCACGAAGAAGAGCAACTTCCTGTCGTTCCTGACGCGCAAGGACGTCTATAGCCCCGAGCGCCTGCAGGGCGACCAGGATCAGCTGCGTCAGTTCTACTATAACCATGGTTATGCCGACTTCCGCGTCGTCAGCGCCGATGCGACGCTGAACGAGCAGAACAACGAATACACGCTGAACTTCAATGTCGATGAAGGTCCGCGTTATACCTACGGCGATGTCAACGTCATCTCGACCGTCGAAGGCGTCAACGCCGACGAACTGAAGGGCCTTGTCATCACCCACAAGGGCGATGTCTACAGCGCCAAGGATATCCAGACTTCGATCGAGAACATTTCCAAGCGCGTTGCGGCTGCCGGCTATCCATTCGCCCGCATCACGCCGCGCGGCAACCGCGATCTGTCCGGTCACACCATCGGTATCGAATATCTGGTCGACCAGGGCGAGCGCGCCTATGTCGAGCGTATTGAAATCCGCGGCAACACCCGCACGCGCGATTACGTCATCCGCCGCGAGTTCGACCTGAACGAAGGCGATGCCTTCAACCAGGAAATGATCACGCGCGCCAAGCGTCGCCTCGATGCGCTCGGCTACTTCACCAAGGTCGATATCTCGACGGCTCAGGGCAGTGCTCCGGATCGCGTCATCGTCATCGTCAACGTCGAAGACCAGCCGACGGGCTCCTTCGGTATCGGCGCTGGTTACGCTGTCGGCAACAACGGCGGCCTGCTTCTCGAAGCTTCGGTTGAAGAAAAGAACTTCCTGGGCCGCGGTCAGTACATCCGTCTCGCCGCAGGCGCCGGTACGGAAGGCAATCGTACCTACAACATCTCGTTCACCGAGCCTTATTTCCTCGGTTATCGTCTCGCTGCCGGTTTCGATATCTTCAAGAACCAGACGTCGAGCGACGATTACTACGACTATTCGGAAGAAGGTTTCTCGCTGCGCGTCACCGCGCCGATCACCGAGAACCTGGCGACGACCCTGCGCTACAACTACAAGCGCCTGACCTACGATGGCACGAACGATTGGCAGAACAATCTTTCGGCTCCGTATCTCAACCTCGTAGAGAACGGCCCGTGGGTTCAGTCGACGGTTTCGCAGACCTTCACCTACAACACGCTGGACGATCAGAACCTTCCGCGTGAGGGTATCATCGCCAAGTTCACGCATGAATTTGCAGGTCTCGGCGGCGACTCCGACTTCTATAAGCTGAGCGGCAAGGCTCGTTACTACCAGATGATCAGCGACGAAGCCGATATCATCGGCTCGCTGACAGTGGGTGCCGGCTATGTGATGCCGACGAATGGCAAGCTGAACGTCTTCGATCAGTTCACGCTCGGCGGCCGTGAAATCCGCGGCTTCGAGAATGCAGGTATCGGTCCGCGTTCGTCGCATGGCGATCCGCTTGGTGGTACGACCTACTTCACCGCTTCGGCTGAAGCGAGCATGCCGATGCCGGGCGTTCCCCAGGATATCGGCCTGCGTATTGCAGCCTTCGCTGATGCAGGCACGCTCTACGGCAACAAGGCGAATCTCTTCGGCGATACGCTTCACAACGACAATTCGATCCGTGCATCGCTCGGTGCAGGTCTGATCTGGTCGTCGCCGTTCGGCGTCATCCGCGTCGACTATGCCGTACCGGTCCTGAAGGAAGATTACGACAAGGTCGAGAATTTCCGGTTTGGCATCGCCAACCAGTTCTGATATCGGCAGTCCAGAACTGCGGGCTTGAACACCCTTCTGGAGCTGGTGCTTATGGAACATACTGGTTTTTTCCCGCCCCATGGTGGCGTCAGCTTGAAACAACTGGCTGAACATCTTGGGGCGGAACTGGCTGATACGGCCTCTTCGGAGGTTGTCATCAGGTCTATCGCCCCCGTGTATCGGGCAGGCGAAGGTGATATTTGCTATATCCTTTCCCGGAAGAATCGCGCTGAGCTGGAGACCTGCAAGGCTTCGGCCATTATCTGCCTGCCGGCGCTGAAATCTTTCGTTCCCGATCATATTCCGGTGCTGTTGTCGAAAAAGCCGCATACGGATTTCGCCATCGTCGGTGGGTTGCTGCATCCGGAGGCCACGCGACCGGTGGCATTCACCTCGAATCTCGGAGCAATCTCGTCGGCCGCCACTATCGATCCCACCGCAAAGCTCGAAGCCAATATCGGCATCGAACCTGGTGCGGTCATCGGCGCAGGTGCCGAGATCGGTGAGGGGACCTATATCGGCGCCAATGCCCTTATCGGGCCGGGTGTCAAGATCGGCCGCAATTGCAATATTGGTGGTGGCGCGAGCGTGCTCTGCGCCTATCTCGGCAATGGCGTGATCGTCCATAATGGTGCGCGCATCGGCCAGGACGGTTTCGGCTATGCGCCGGGGCCGCGCGGCATGGTCAAGATCGTGCAGATCGGCCGCGTCATCATCCAGGACAATGTCGAGATCGGCGCCAATACGACGATCGATCGCGGCACCATGGATGATACCGTGATCGGCGAGGGCACGAAGATCGACAATCAGGTTCAGATCGGACATAACGTCCGCATCGGTCGGCATTGTGCTATCGTCAGCCAGGTTGGTATCGCCGGCAGCACGGTGATCGGAGATGGTGTCCAGATCGGCGGCCAGGCAGGCCTCAACGGCCACATCCACATCGGCGACGGCGTGCAGATCGGTGCCAAGAGCGGCGTGATGAACAGTATTCCGGCGGGAGAGCGCTATGCGGGCCTTCCAGCGCGGCCTCTATGGGATTTTCTAAGGGAATCGGCGGAGATCGCGAAGCGGTCAGGAGCCAGGGAAAAGAAAGACGGGAGTGCGGAGCATGACTGAGGAAGCCAAGGCGTCGTTGTCGTCGGCCGACGTTCTGGAAATTATGAAGCTGTTGCCGCATCGCTATCCCTTCCTGATGGTCGACAAGATCATCGAGATCGATAGCGACAATTCCGCGATCGGCATCAAGAATGTGACGGCCAATGAGCCGCAATTCACCGGACATTTTCCGGAATCGCCGATCATGCCGGGTGTGCTGCTCATCGAAGGGATGGCCCAGACCGCCGGCGCGATCTGCGCCCGCAAGGATGGCATCGGCGGCAATCTCGTCTACTTCATGACGATCGATAACGCTCGTTTCCGCAGGCCGGTCGTTCCTGGCGACCGCGTCGAATTCCATGTCGTCAAGCAGAAACAGCGCGGCACAATCTGGAAGTTCCATTGCGATGCCAAGGTCGACGGTTCCCTGGTCGCCGAGGCCGATATCGGTGCAATGATCGTACGGAAGGATCAGGAACAGGCATGAGCAGCATCGCAAAGAGCGCCCGCATCCATAAGCTGGCGGTTGTCGAAGACGGCGCGGTCGTCGGCGAGAATGTTGTTGTCGGCCCGTTCTGCTATGTCGGTCCCAAAGTTGTGCTGCATGACGATATTCAGTTGCTCAACAATGCTGTCGTGACGGGTCGTACGACGATCGGCAAGGGAACGAAGATCTTTCCGATGGCCGTCGTTGGCGGTGATCCGCAGAGCGTTCATCATCACGGCGAGGAAACGACGCTTGATGTCGGCGAGAATTGCACAATCCGCGAGGGCGTGACGATCAACACCGGCACGGCCGATTACGGCGGCAAGACGATTATCGGCAACAACAACCTGTTCCTTGCCAATTCGCATGTCGCTCACGACTGCCGTGTGGGCAACAACGTGATCATGTCGAACAACGTCATGCTGGCTGGACATGTCACCATCGAGGACCGCGCCATTCTTGGCGGTGGTTGTGCGGTGCATCAGTTTACCCGCATTGGTCGACAGGCTTTTATCGGTGGTCTCACGGCCGCGAGTTACGATGTCATTCCCTATGGCATGCTGAACGGCAATCCGGGCGTGCTCTCCGGGCTGAATATCGTCGGCATGACGCGTGCGGGCATCGACCGCGCTGTCATTCATCGGGTTCGCCGCGCTTACAAGAGCATCTTCGAGACCGAAGGTTCGGTTCGCGATAATGCAGCCGCCATACGTGATGAATATGCCGACTGCAAGGAAGCGATGGAGATCCTCGATTTCATCGCTGCCGATAGCGATCGCGCATTGTCGTCGCCCAACCGCGGCAAGGCCTGAGGGTGGTTTCGGCCGGCCAGAACGACAAGGGCAGGCTGGCGATCATCGCAGGCAGTGGCCTTTTGCCTGTCTATGTCGCAGATGCTGCCCGGCAGGCCGGTGAAAATCCCGTGATCATCGCTTTGACCGACGAGGCGGACCGCGATTGGTCCGCCTTCGATCACGCCAATCTTGGCGTCGGAAATTTTGCTGGCCTCGAGGCGATGTTCCGTCGTCACGGCGTCGATCGCGTCGTCATGTCGGGCGGTGTGGCGCGGCGCCCCTCTTGGCGGCAGGTGCATCCGACCTGGCGCGTCATCAGGGACTTGCCCTCGACGATCCGCACACTTCTTTCGGGCGGCGACAATGCCGTCCTGCAGATGGTCATTCGCCTGATCGAGGCTGGCGGCGTTCGCGTCGTGGGCGCGCATGAAATCGCGCCCGATCTTTTGGCAACGACAGGCCCACTGGGGAAAATCGCGCCGGCGGAAGAGGATTTGCGCGACATTGCGCAGGGTGCCAAGGCTGCGGATGCGCTGGGACTTCTCGATGTGGGGCAGGGCGCAGTCAGTGTCGGCGGTCGCGTCGTCGCGCTCGAAGGCGCCGAAGGCACGGACAAGATGATTGAGCGGGTTGCCGAACTGCGCGCGGCCGGGCGTATTTCCACCCGCCGGCGCGGCGTGCTCGTCAAGCTCTGCAAGCCGCAGCAGGATGTCCGGGCCGATTTGCCGTCGATCGGCGTTTCCACGGTTCTAAACGCCAAGAAGGCAGGACTGGCCGGTGTCGCCGTCGAAGCCGGCAGGGCGCTGATCCTCGACCGGCAAGCGGTGATCGCCGCCGCTGACGAAGCCGGCATTTTTGTCTGTGGTATTGATCGCGGTCTGAGCGCGGAGGGCTTTATGTGAGCAGCGCGCCGTTGAAGCTAGCAGTCGTTGCCGGAGAGGTTTCCGGCGATCTGCTGGGCGGCGATCTGGTCGCGGCCCTGAAGCGCCGCCACGATGGCCCGATCGAACTGGTGGGCGTTGGTGGCGAGGCGCTGGAAGCGCAGGGCCTGCGCTCGCTCTTCGATTATTCCGAACTCTCGATCATGGGATTCATTCAGGTCATCAAGCGGCTGCCGAAATTGCTGGCCCGCATCCGGCAGACGGCCGATGCGATCATTGCCGCAAAGCCCGACGTGCTTCTGATCATCGACAGCCCCGATTTCACCCATCGCGTTGCCAAGCGTGTGCGCAAGGCTCTACCCAACCTGCCGATCGTTAATTACGTCTGCCCCAGCGTCTGGGCGTGGAAGGAATATCGCGCGCAGCAGATGCTCGCCTATGTCGATCATGTGCTGGCCGTCTTGCCCTTCGAGCCTGCCGCCATGGAGCGCCTGGGCGGTCCGGCAACCACCTATGTCGGTCACCGTCTGACGGTCGACGCCAATCTTGTCGAGACCCGCCGCCAGCGTGCCTTGCGAGGACTGGCAGGCCCTGATGCGCAGAAGACGATCCTGCTTCTGCCCGGATCGCGTGCGTCGGAAATCAAGCAACTCCTTCCGGTTTTTGAGCGGGCTACCGAAGAGCTTAGTCGGCGAAATGATAATGTTCGTCTTCTACTGCCGACGGTGCCTCGGCAGGAGGCATTGGTTCGTTCTTTGACGGCTAATTGGCAGGTCAAGCCGGATATCTTCGTCGGCCAGGATGCCAAATGGAGCGCATTCGCGCAGGCGGATGCTGCCATGGCGGCCTCCGGCACGGTTATTCTGGAGCTGGGGCTTGCCGGCGTTCCCGTGGTCTCGACCTACAAGACCGAGTGGCTGGCGAAGTTCGTGCTGTCGCGCATCAAGATATGGACGGCAGCTCTGCCAAACCTGATTGCCGATTACGCGGTTCTGCCTGAGCTCATCAATGACGTTCTGCGGCCGGGCATGTTGGCCCGCTATATGGAGCGACTGTCGAGCGAGACGCCGGAGCGTGCGGCGATGCTGGCGGGCTACAATCTCGTCTGGGAGCGAATGCAGACCGAGGAGCCGCCCGGCGACAAGGCGGCGCAGATTGTTCTGGACGTTCTATCCCATAAAAAAACCGGTCATCTCTGACCGGTTTTTTTGTTTCATTACCGAAGCTTAGCGCTTGGAAACAGGCACGTATTCGCGCAGCGGAGCGCCGGTGTAGAGCTGACGCGGGCGGCCGATGCGCTGATGCGGATCCTCGATCATCTCGTTCCACTGAGCGATCCAGCCGACGGTGCGGGCAAGAGCGAACAGAACGGTAAACATGGTCGTGGGGAAGCCGAGAGCCTTCAGCGTGATGCCGGAGTAGAAGTCGACGTTCGGGTATAGCTTCTTCTCGATGAAATACTCATCGGTCAGAGCGATACGCTCGAGTTCGATCGCGATGTCGAGCAACGGATCGTCCTTGATGCCGAGTTCGCCGAGAACTTCGTGCGCGGTCTTCTGCATGATCTTGGCACGCGGATCGTAGTTCTTGTAGACGCGGTGACCGAAGCCCATCAGGCGGAACGGATCGTTCTTGTCCTTGGCGCGGGCGATGAATTCCGGAATGCGATCGACCGTGCCGATTTCGTTCAGCATGTTCAGCGCCGCTTCGTTGGCGCCGCCGTGAGCCGGTCCCCAGAGGCAGGCGATGCCTGCTGCGATACAGGCAAACGGATTGGCGCCGGAAGAGCCAGCCAGGCGAACCGTCGAGGTCGAGGCATTCTGCTCGTGATCGGCATGCAGGATGAAAATGCGGTCCATGGCGCGGGCGAGCACCGGATTGACGACATATTCTTCGCACGGAACGGCAAAGCACATGCGCAGGAAGTTGGACGCATAATCGAGATCGTTCTTCGGGTAAACGAAGGGCTGGCCGATATGGTACTTATAGGCCATGGCGGCGAGCGTCGGCATCTTGGCGATCATGCGCAGGCTTGCGACCATGCGCTGGTGCGGATCGGTGATGTCGGTCGAGTCGTGATAGAAGGCGGAGAGTGCGCCGACACAGCCGCACATGACAGCCATCGGATGCGCGTCACGGCGGAAGCCGGTGAAGAAGCGCGACATCTGCTCATGCACCATCGTGTGGTGGGTCACGCGATAATCGAAGTCCTTCTTCTGTGCCGCCGTCGGCAGTTCGCCGTAAAGAAGGAGGTAGCAAACTTCGAGGAAATCGCCGTGTTCGGCCAGCTGATCGATCGGATAGCCGCGATGCAGCAGAACGCCTTCGTCGCCATCGATATAGGTAATGCTCGACTCGCACGACGCGGTGGAGGTGAAGCCAGGATCGTAAGTGAAAGTGGAGGTGTTCTTATAAAGGGCACCAATATCAATGACACTCGGGCCGATGGTTCCGGTCTTGACCGGCAAGTCCACCGTCTTTTCACCCCAAGTTAGTTTCGCGCTTTGTTCCGTCATGCTGATCCTCCAAGATTTGGCGGGATTGACGCCATAAAAAGCGCCAAAAGGTTAAGCGACTACCGACTAGCTATATGATCCAGAGCCTAATGCCAAGTTATCCTAACGCTGAATTGTGCAATGCAGTATCAACTTTTGGGCACTGCAGAAGCGTCTCTACTTATGCTACGCGGGGAAACCGGCCCAATTGAGCCTGCTTGCGCCGATTTTGGTTGAATTCATTGCCTGCTGACGGCAAAAATCGCGCGAAAGCTGTAGTTTTGCGTGGGGGCGACCGTGAGTGCCTAATTTGGAGGCATCCGAGCAGCAGAAGGATGGTGGGGATGTTGCTGCGCCCTCGCAGCCTCGCCCTGTTATTGCCACGATTGCCTTCTCCGCCGAAGCGCAGCGATGGGAACGGACGCAGGATCAGACGCGGCTGACATCTCGGCTGCTGCGGATATTAAGCCGCATTCGGCTCGGCACCTTTGGACTGATCGAAGAGGAGGCGGCCCATGGTCGCGCAATCCTGCTCGCGCCGATCTACATGGGCCTTGGTGCGATTTTCTGGTTCAAGGCCGGCAGCGATCCGCCTCCACAGGCCGTTCTTGCAGGTTTATTGGTCTTCTCCAGTGGCTTTGCGCTCATGCGGGAGGCGGGCCGGCTGCTTCGCCACGTGCTTTTCGCCGGCATGCTCCTTTGTCTGGGCATGGCGTTGGCGCAATGCGAAAGCTGGCGAGTTTCCACTGTCATGCTCGATTCGGCCGTGACGACGACCGTGACCGGTCAGATCGAGCGACGGGAATCCTATGACAATGGACGCTGGCGCTATGTCGTCCGTGTCGAGGCAACGGAAAAGCCTTCCATTCACCGCGCGCCGCAACGGGTTACGATCTTTGTGCGCAAGCAGGCGGAACCGTTCGATCTCGGTGATCGTGTTCAGGGCAGGGCGCGCTTGACGCCTCCCGCCGGGCCAGCTTTGCTTGGTCTCAACGATTTCGCCTTCAGTTCCTATTTCAATGGCATCGGCGCGAATGGCTTTGCCTACGGAACGCCGAAACTATTGTCCCCGGCCAGTGATAATGTCGCCGGCTCTCTGATGGATGCGGCCGATATTTGGCTTGCCAGTCTGCGCAACAGCATAGGTGACAGGATCAGGCAAACCCTGCCGGGAGATACCGGCGCTTTTGCTGCAGCACTTGTCACCGATGAGAGACGTGCCATCTCCAAGGATACGACCGAGGCGCTGAGAATTGCCGGCCTGACCCATATTATTGCGATTTCCGGCCTGAACATGGCGCTGTCGGCCGGCATTTTCTATGTTGGCCTACGCTATTTGTTCAGCCTCTTTCCCGGTGTCGCGCAGGCTTGGCCAACCAAGAAATTCGCAGCCTTCGGCGCGCTTCTCACTGTAACGGCCTATTACCTCATCTCTGGCTTTGGCGTGTCCGCCGAGCGTGCCTTCATCATGATGGCGATCATGCTGGTGGCCGTGCTATTCGATCGGCCATCGATCAGTCTGCGCAACGTCGCACTTTCAGCTATCATCATTCTTGTTCTATCGCCGTCGCAAGTGCTCGGCCCGAGTTTCCAGATGTCCTATGCGGCGACGCTGGCACTGGTGTCGGGTTATTCGCTGTGGAAGCGGCGGCGGCATCGCGAAAGCATTCTGTCGCGCGTTCGTCTGTTAAGTCCGTTATTGTTCGCCACGCGTTTCTTCGCAGGCGTGATGTCGACTTCATTCATCGGCGGCGCGTCGACGGCCATCTTCTCGATCGAGCATTTTCACCGGCTGGCGACATATGGCCTTGCGGCGAATCTTGCCGCCATGCCGGTGGTCTCCTTCATCGTCATGCCGTTCGGCATGGCGGCGATGCTGCTCATGCCTTTCGGCTTGGACGGACCTTTCTGGAAAGTCACCGGAGAGGGGCTTGAGCTCGTCATCGTGATTGCAAGAACCGTCGCCGGTTGGGGAGGCGACATTACCTTCGGCCGCCAACCAGCCTGGCTGATGCCGACATTCATTGTCGGTTTCCTGATCATGAGCATCTTGCGGACCCGGCTGCGCCATCTGGGTCTGTTATTATTGCTCTCCTCCGTGGGCTTGGCAGCATTCGGATCCGGCGTACCGAAACCCGACCTGATGATTTCCGAAGATGGCGTCCTGGTCGCGTTGCGCCAGGACGATATATTAGCCACCAATCGCGAGAGACCACAGGCCTTCATTTTCGAACAATGGCAAAAGGCATTGGTTGCAGCCGAGCATCAGCCGCCGACCATGCTTCCTGCCGATAGCCGGCTTCCACAGATCAGTAAGACGGATCGGCATAAGCGATTGAACAGTGAAGAACAGAAGGCCGTCCGCAAGGCAATGGAGGAAGCCCTGGATCGCACTATGCAGGGCAGTTTTGCCTGCCAGAAAGGAGCATGGTGTGCAGCCATGCTCGAAAATGGCGCGATATTGGTCACGATCGAGAACGCAGCCTATCTGCCCTCAGCCTGCGATACGGCGAACATCGTCGTAACGCCAATTCGATTGCGACTGGATCATTGCCGCTCCGGAGCGATGCTCATAACCGGTGCGACATTGCGCAAAACCGGATCTATCGAAATGGCGCTCACCACCGACAAACCCATTATCTCCGCTGCATTCGAAAATCCGCAGCGGCCATGGACCAGGCATCGAACCTATGATTGGCGCACCGGTAAATTCGACGTGCCACTTGCGCGGGTGTCGCCAGCCGCTGACAATTCGCCGGTCAGTGATAGCGACGAATGAGGCCGACGAGCTTGCCCTGGACCTTGACGCGATCCGGTCCGAAGATGCGGGTTTCATAGGCAGGATTGGCGGCTTCCAGTGCGATCGAGGCACCCTTGCGGCGGAAGCGCTTCAGTGTTGCTTCTTCATCGTCGACAAGCGCGACAACGATGTCGCCGGGATTGGCGGTCGTCGAATTGCGGATGATGACCGTATCGCCGTCGAAAATTCCGGCATCGATCATCGAATCCCCCCGAACTTCAAGCGCATAATGCTCGCCAGAGCCGAGCATGTCCGCGGGTACAGTGATATCGTGCGTATTGTTCTGGATGGCTGAGATCGGAACGCCGGCGGCGATGCGACCCATCACCGGCACCGACGCCGAGCCATTGTGATCATCATTTGCCACCTTCGGCGGAGCCGGTGGGGCAACAGGCTGCGGCTTGCCGAGGCTGCCCTCGATGACGCTGGGCGAAAAGCCACGGCGCGGCTGCAGGCTGGGATTATAGGCATCGGGAAGCTTGATGACTTCGAGCGCCCTGGCCCGGTTCGGCAGCCGGCGGATGAAGCCTCGCTCCTCCAGCGCCGTGATCAGGCGGTGAATGCCGGATTTGGATGCCAGATCCAGTGCGTCCTTCATCTCGTCGAAAGATGGCGGCACACCGGATTCCTTCATGCGTTCGTGAATGAAGAGAAGCAGTTCCTGCTGCTTGCGCGTCAACATCGTCTTGGAACCCCAGAATCAAGAAAAGCTGTGAAACAAATCCAGAACGGACACTATATGTTCCATATGTGTTCCGCAAGTACTTAAATTTCGGTAAAGCCTTGTTGGGCCAGTTAAATAATTACCATTTGCGAATGGATAGGCTCGGAGCATCGCGGCGCTATGTCTGCGCTAACCCAACGAAAAATATGGGAAATGCCGCTCTGCCTGCTTCCAGGGCTTTGTCGTTCGGCCGGTATGCTCAAGACTTGGATGAATGTGGTGGGTCACCGAATAAGCCGGCTATAGGAGAGAATCAGCAATCACGTTTGCGAGATTGCGTTCGGTTCATGTCGTGCGCTTCGGGCGCTCCGTGCTTCCATCTTGAATTGCGCGAGGGATGGGCGCAAATCTGTTGCCGCAGGCAAACAGGAGGAACCATGATTTCGTCCCCGCATCCGCTGGATCATCTCGTACTGCCGACCGTCAATATCGCTCTGGCGCGCGAACGCCTCGGCAAGCTCGGTTTCACGGTGGCTCCGGATGCGCGCCATCCCTTTGGCACGCAGAATGCCTGCGTTTTCCTTGCCGACAAAACCTATCTCGAACCTCTGGGCGTGGCATCTCCGGAGCAGTGCGAGAAGAGCATCGTGGACGGCAATGTTTTCGTTGCGCGCGACCAGGCTTTTCGCTTCCGGGTCGGAGAGGATGGCTTCTCGGCCGTGGTGTTCGGCACGGATGATGCGGTGGCTGATGACGGGCGTTTCAAAGCGGCTGCGATTTCGGCGGGGCAGATGCTGGATTTCTCCCGTCCCATGAAGATGCCGGACGGAACGGAAACCATGGCCGGCTTTCGTCTTGCCTTCGCCGCCGATCTGCGCGCGCCGGATTTTCTCGCCTTCTGCTGTCAGCGCATCAATGCCTTGCCCGCCGACCGCAGCGTGCTCGAGCGTCACGAGAACGGTGTGACCGGCATCGGACGGGTGGCGCTCAGCGCACCGAAGCCGGCGGTGTATCGCAGCTTCTTCGAAGAGGTTGTCGGCGGCCCGCAGATCATGACGCATTCCTTTGGCCTGACGATCAGGGCTGCCAATGCCGATCTGGAGATTTTGACGCCGGAGGGAATGGAGGCTTTCTATGATCTGCCTGTTCGCGGCAACGATCCGGGCCTGCGTGCGCGGGCAATCCTTTTTAAAACGCGCGATCTTTCCGTGACATCGTCGCATTTCACTGCTAACGGCGTCACCTATACGCGTAAGAACAATCGTATATTGGCGAGACTGGCGCCCGGTGAGGGCGCGTTGTTCGCCTTCGAGGAGATAGCATGAGCACAAATTCCGAAGTCACCGTCGGCGAGGGTGCCTCCAAGGTCCTCTTTTCCAACACTGCCAAGCTGTCGCTGATCGCCGGCCCATGTGCAATGGAAAGCCGCGACCATGCGTTCATGGTTGCCGGCGTCCTAAAGGAGCTTTGCGGCAAGCTCGGCATCGGACTTGTTTACAAGTCGTCTTATGACAAAGCTAACCGCACCTCGCTGAAAGCCGGTCGAGGTCTTGGAATAGAAAAGGGATTGGAGATTTTTGCCGACCTGAAGAAGGAATACGGCTTTCCGGTCCTGACCGACATTCATACGGAAGAGCAGTGCGCGATCGTCGCCAAGACGGTCGATATCCTGCAGATCCCAGCCTTCCTGTCGCGCCAGACCGACCTTTTGGTTGCCGCGGCCAAGACTGGCCGCGTGGTCAACGTCAAGAAGGGTCAGTTCCTCGCCCCCTGGGATATGAAGAACGTGCTGGCCAAGCTGAACGAGAGCGGCAATCCGAATATTCTTCTGTGCGAACGCGGCGCTTCCTTTGGTTACAACACGCTTGTTTCCGACATGCGCTCGCTGCCGATCATGGCGGCGATGGGCGCGCCGGTTATTTTCGATGCGACCCACTCGGTGCAGCAGCCCGGCGGGCAGGGCGGCTCGACCGGCGGTGATCGCCGATTCGTCGAGACGCTGGCGCGCGCGGCCGTCGCCGTCGGCGTTGCCGGCGTGTTCGTCGAGACGCATGAGGATCCAGATAATGCACCGTCGGATGGCCCGAATATGGTCTATCTGAAGGATATGCCGCGGCTTCTGGAGAAGCTGTTGGCCTTCGACGCCATCGCCAAGGCCTGAAACGTAGCCAGCATTCAACAGGCTGACATGAATTTGCGTTACGGGCCTGAAGGAGTGCGAAATCGCGGCGCGGATCGCCATTGTAATTTCCGCGCCTTCGATTAAGACGATTTAAATCGATTTATAAACCAGCGAGCAGGAAGCTATCATGACCGCAATCACCGACATTATCGCCCGCGAGATTCTCGACAGCCGTGGCAATCCGACTGTCGAAGTCGATGTCTACCTCGAAGATGGCAGCATGGGCCGCGCGGCGGTTCCGTCGGGTGCATCGACCGGCGCGCATGAAGCCGTCGAGCTTCGCGATGGCGGCAAGCGCTACCATGGCAAGGGTGTCGAGAAGGCCGTCGAAGCCGTCAATTCGGAAATCTTCGACGCGATCGGCGGCATGGATGCCGAGAACCAGATCCAGCTCGACAACATCATGATCGAACTCGACGGCACGCCGAACAAATCCCGCCTCGGTGCAAACGCGATCCTTGGCGTCTCGCTCGCCGTCGCCAAGGCTGCTGCCCAGAGCGCCAACCTGCCGCTCTACCGCTATGTCGGCGGCGCTCATGCCCGCCTGCTGCCGGTCCCGATGATGAACATCATCAACGGCGGCGCCCATGCCGACAACCCGATCGACTTCCAGGAATTCATGATCCTGCCGGTTGGTGCAGAATCCATCCGCGACGCCGTTCGCATGGGCTCGGAAATCTTCCACGTTCTGAAGAAGGAACTGGCTTCGCAGGGCCATAACACCAACGTTGGCGACGAAGGCGGTTTCGCACCAGGCCTCTCTAGCGCTCCGGCAGCTCTCGACTTCATCATGAAGTCCATCGAAAAGGCCGGCTACAAGCCGGGTGAAGAAATCGCTCTCGGCCTTGATTGCGCCTCGACCGAATTCTTCAAGGACGGCAAGTACGTGCTCGAAGGCGAAGGCCGCACGCTGGAATCTGGCGCCATGGCTGAATACCTCGCCGAGCTCGCCGCCAAGTACCCGATCGTTTCGATCGAAGACGGCATGGCCGAAGACGACTGGGAAGGCTGGAAGACGCTCACCGACCTGATCGGCAAGAAGACCCAGCTCGTCGGCGACGACCTGTTCGTCACCAACTCCGCTCGCCTGCGCGACGGTATCCGCATGGGCGTTGCCAACTCGATCCTCGTCAAGGTCAACCAGATCGGCTCACTGACCGAGACCCTCGACGCCGTCGAGACCGCGCATAAGGCCAACTACACGGCCGTCATGTCGCACCGTTCGGGCGAAACGGAAGATTCCACGATCGCCGATCTCGCCGTTGCCACCAACTGCGGTCAGATCAAGACCGGCTCGCTGTCGCGCTCCGATCGTCTCGCCAAATACAACCAGCTGATCCGCATCGAAGAAGCGCTCGGCCCGCAGGCAAAGTATGCCGGCCGCTCCATTCTGCGCGGCTGATAATATCCCGCGGATCTCTTTGGATCCGCGGCATAGCCTTCAGTGAAGTCGAACCGCGCCTCCGGGCGCGGTTTTTTGTTGGACCGTGCAGTTAGAGTCAACGGACGGTTAATCTCTGCCGGATAAATTAGCTTTAGGTGTTTGATTTGATGTGATCTTGTTGCGGGCTGCATTGGCCTTGAACCGAGATCGCGTAAAGCCAGAGCGTTCGAGCGAGTATGTGGACAAAGTATCATAAGAAGAGAAGGTTCGGCCGTCTCATCCTTCCCGCCATCACCATCGCTTTTGTGAGCTACTTCGGTTATCATTGCATTCATGGCGATTACGGCCTGAAGGCAACCGAGGTTTTTGAGCAGCGCCGCATCGATCGCGCCAAGGAGCTGGCTGATCTTGTCGCCAAGCGCGAGCACCTTGAAAAGGAGGTTGCCTTGCTGAGCGATGGTTCCCTGGACAAGGATATGCTCGACCAATATGCGCGCTATCAGCTGACCTATTCCAAGGCGAACGAGATCGTCATCTTCAATAAATAGCCATAATTAACCGAATTTCGGTTAATCGAATTTTTGCGAGTTATATCAGTAGCTTGCAATGAATATGAGCCATGCAATTATAGCATTGCTGTGGCGAACAATCTTGCCTATGTTACGCCTCACCACAAAACGAGGCTACTCACACAGGGAGGGTTGTATGGCGCCGCGAAAAAACGCGACCGTTTCCAGCCGTAAGACAGCATCAAGGCCTGCCAAGGAAACCAATGGCGGCCCGATCGCAGATTTCGATCGTGATGCGGAGCTCAAGGCTTATCGTGAGATGCTCCTGATCCGCCGTTTCGAAGAGAAGGCCGGCCAGCTTTACGGCATGGGCTTCATCGGCGGTTTCTGTCACCTTTATATCGGCCAGGAAGCAGTCGTCGTCGGCATGCAGCTGGCGCTGAAGGATGGCGACCAGGTCATCACCGGTTATCGCGACCACGGCCACATGCTGGCAACCGGCATGAGCGCACGTGGCGTCATGGCTGAGCTCACCGGACGCCAGGGCGGCTATTCCCGAGGGAAGGGCGGCTCGATGCACATGTTCTCCAAGGAAAAGAATTTCTACGGCGGTCACGGCATCGTCGGCGCTCAGGTCTCGCTCGGCACCGGTCTTGGTTTCGCCAACTGGTATCGCGGCAACGACAATGTCAGCGTTGCTTATTTCGGTGACGGCGCCGCCAACCAGGGCCAGGTCTACGAAAGCTTCAACATGGCGCAGCTCTGGAAGCTGCCGGTTATCTTCGTGATCGAAAACAACCGCTACGCCATGGGTACGTCGACCGCTCGCGCCACTGCGCAGGCCGATTTCTCCAAGCGCGGCGCCTCCTTCGGCATTCCCGGCCTCCAGGTCGACGGCATGGATGTTCGCGCCGTCAAGGCCGCGGCTGACGAAGCCGTTGCGCATTGCCGTTCCGGCAAAGGCCCGATCATCCTGGAAATGCTGACCTACCGCTACCGTGGTCACTCCATGTCCGACCCGGCGAAGTACCGCTCCAAGGACGAAGTGCAGAAGATGCGCTCCGAGCATGACCCGATCGAGCAGGTTCGTGCCCGCCTTATCGAAAAGGGCTGGGCGACCGAAGACGATCTGAAGGATATCGACAAGGATGTCCGCGAAATCGTAGCCGACAGCGCCGATTTTGCCCAGAACGATCCGGAGCCGGATGCATCCGAGCTCTACACCGACATTCTGCTCTAATCGGGGAGGGACACTATGCCCATCGACATTCTCATGCCCGCCCTTTCTCCGACGATGGAAGAGGGTACCCTTTCGAAATGGCTCAAGAAGGAAGGCGACAAGGTCGTTTCCGGTGACGTCATTGCCGAAATCGAAACCGACAAGGCCACCATGGAAGTGGAAGCCGTCGACGAGGGCACGATCGGCAAGTTGCTGATCGACGCCGGCACCGAAGGCGTCAAGGTCAATACCAAGATCGCCATCCTGCTGCAGGACGGTGAATCCGCAGACGCTATTTCCTCTGCCAAGGCTGCACCTGCCGCCGAGCCGGCAAAGACCGAAGCTGCCGCTCCGGCGCCGGCTGCCGCATCGGTCCCGGCTCAGCCGAAGGTTGCCGCCGCCGCCGATCCGGAAATTCCGGCCGGCACGGAAATGGTGTCGATGACAGTGCGTGAAGCACTGCGCGACGCAATGGCCGAAGAAATGCGCGCCAACGCGGATGTCTTCGTCATGGGTGAAGAAGTCGCGGAATACCAGGGCGCCTACAAGGTCACCCAGGGGCTGCTGCAGGAATTCGGCGACCGCCGCGTCATCGACACCCCGATCACCGAGCATGGCTTTGCCGGTATCGGCGTCGGCGCTGCGATGGCCGGCCTTCGCCCGATCGTCGAGTTCATGACCTTCAACTTCGCCATGCAGGCGATCGACCAGATCATCAACTCCGCCGCCAAGACGCTCTACATGTCCGGCGGCCAGATGGGCGCTCCGATCGTCTTCCGCGGCCCGAACGGTGCAGCGGCTCGCGTCGGCGCCCAGCACAGCCAGGATTACGCCGCTTGGTATAGCCATATTCCGGGCCTCAAGGTCGTCATGCCCTACACGGCAGCCGACGCCAAGGGCCTGCTCAAGGCTGCCATCCGCGATCCGAACCCGGTCATCTTCCTTGAGAACGAAATCCTCTACGGTCAGCACTTCGATGTGCCGAAGCTTGATAACTTCGTTCTGCCGATCGGCAAGGCCCGTATTCACCGTCCGGGCAAGGACGTCACGGTCGTCTCCTTCGGCATCGGCATGACCTATGCCACCAAGGCCGTCGCCGAGCTGGAAGCCCAGGGCATCGATGTCGAACTCATCGACCTGCGCACCATCCGCCCGATGGATCTTCCGACGATCATCGAATCGGTCAAGAAGACCGGCCGCCTGGTCACCGTCGAGGAAGGCTACCCGCAGTCCTCCGTCGGCACGGAAATCGCCACCCGCGTCATGCAGCAGGCCTTCGACTATCTCGATGCGCCGATCCTGACGATCGCTGGCAAGGACGTACCCATGCCATACGCCGCCAACCTCGAAAAGCTGGCGCTCCCGAGCGTCGCCGAAGTGGTCGATGCGGTGAAGGCCGTTTGCTACAAGTAAGGGGAGGGCTCATCGATGCCTATCAACATCACCATGCCTGCCCTCTCGCCGACCATGGAAGAGGGTAACCTCGCCAAGTGGCTGGTCAAGGAAGGCGACAAGATCAAGTCCGGCGATGTCATCGCCGAGATCGAGACTGACAAGGCAACGATGGAAGTCGAGGCTGTCGATGAGGGCACGGTCGCCAAGATCGTCGTTCCCGCCGGCACCGAAGGCGTGAAGGTCAATGCCCTGATCGCCGTGCTTGCTGCCGATGGCGAAGATGTCGCGGCTGCAGCTTCCGGCGCTGGCGCCGGTGCTGCTCCGGCCGCCAAGGAAGCTCCGAAGGCGGAAGCCGCTCCCGCGGCAGCTTCGGCTCCGGCAAGCGTTTCGGCTCCTGCGGCTGCACCTGCACCCGTTGCATCGGCTTCGGCAGCAAACGACGGTCATCGCACCTTCGCTTCGCCGCTTGCACGCCGCCTAGCCAAGGAATCCGGCATCGATGTGACTGCGGTTTCCGGCACCGGCCCGCATGGCCGCGTCGTCAAGAAGGACATCGAAGCTGCGGTTTCCGGCGGCACCGCCAAGGCTGCTCCCGCCGCCGCACCGGCCGTACAGCCGGCTGCCGCCACTGCTCCGGTCGCGCCGAAGGGCATGTCCGACGACGCCGTCCTCAAGCTGTTCGAGCAGGGTTCCTACGAGCTCGTGCCGCATGACGGCATGCGCAAGACCATCGCCAAGCGCCTGCAGGAATCCAAGCAGACGATCCCGCACTTCTACGTTTCGGTCGATTGCGAACTCGACGCGCTGCTAGCGCTCCGCACACAGCTCAACGATTCCGCACCGAAGTCGAAGGACGGCGTTCCGGCCTACAAGCTCTCGGTCAACGACATGGTCATCAAGGCCCTGGCGCTGGCGCTGCGCGATGTTCCGGATGCCAACGTCTCCTGGACCGACAGCGCCATGGTCAAGCACAAGCATGCCGATGTCGGCGTCGCCGTCTCCATTCCGGGCGGCCTGATCACGCCGATCATCCGCAGCGCCGAGCAGAAGACGCTCTCGACCATCTCCAACGAGATGAAGGACTACGGCAAGCGCGCCAAGGAGCGCAAGCTGAAGCCTGAGGAGTACCAGGGCGGTACGACTGCCGTGTCGAACATGGGCATGATGGGCGTCAAGAACTTCGCCGCCGTCGTCAACCCGCCGCATGCGACCATCCTGGCCGTCGGCGCGGGCGAGCAGCGTGTCATCGTCAAGAAGGGTGAAATGGTGATTGCCAACGTGATGACCGTCACGCTGTCGACCGACCATCGTGCCGTCGATGGTGCGCTCGGCGCCGAGCTTCTGGCGGCCTTCAAGGGCTACATCGAAAATCCGATGGGGATGCTCGTCTGAGCCTTGTTCTGACACGGAGGCATGAATGACCAAGACTGTTCTGTGTTATGGCGACTCGCTGACATGGGGCTACAGTGCCGAAACGGTCGGCCGTCATGCCTATGAAGATCGGTGGCCGAGCGTGCTGCAAAAGGCGCTCGGCAACCAGGTACGCATCATCCCGGAAGGGCTGAACGGCCGCACGACCGCTTTCGACGATCATCTCGCCGATTGCGATCGCAACGGCGCGAGGATCTTGCCGACGATTCTGCAGAGCCACAATCCGCTCGATCTCGTCATCATCATGCTCGGCACCAACGACATGAAGCCGGTTGTCGCCGGTTCGGCCTTCGCCGCTCTGCAGGGTATCAGCCGGCTGGTTCAGCTCGTGCGCAATCATGCCTGGGGGTTCGACTACGAGGTGCCCGATATCCTCATCGTCGCCCCGCCTGCAATCACCGAGACGGCCAATGCCGCCTTTGCGGCCAGCTTTCTCGGCGCAATCAAGGAATCGGCCAAGCTGCCGACGCTCTATGGCGATCTGGCGGATGAACTCGGATGCGGCTTTTTCGATGCCAATACGGTCGCCGTCACCACGCCGCTCGATGGCGTTCATCTCGATGCGGAAAACACCCGGGCGCTCGGTCGCGGCCTCGAGCCGATCGTGCGGATGATGCTCGGTCTCTGATAAATTCAAGGCGCCGGCTCTGATCCGCCGCCAGCAATAAGGCAGGAAACACATGGCTGAGAATTACGACGTCATTATCATCGGCTCCGGTCCGGGCGGTTATGTCGCCGCCGTGCGCGCCGGCCAGCTTGGCCTGAAGACCGCGATCGTCGAGCGCGAACACCTGGGCGGCATCTGCCTCAACTGGGGCTGCATTCCCACTAAGGCACTGCTCCGTTCAGCCGAAATTCTCGATCATTCCAACCATCTGAAGGATTACGGCCTCGTTCTCGAAGGCAAGGTGAGCGCGGATGTGAAGGCAGTGGTCGCCCGCTCGCGCGGCGTCTCCGCCCGCCTCAACCAGGGCGTCGGCTTCCTGATGAAGAAGAACAAGGTCGATGTGATCTGGGGCGAAGCCAAGATCACCAAGCCCGGCGAGATCGTCGTCGGCAAGTCGACGAAGCCCGTCGTCGAGCCGCAGCATCCGTTGCCGAAGAACGTCAAGGGCGAAGGCACTTATACCGCCAAGCACATCATCGTCGCGACCGGCGCCCGCCCGCGTGCGCTGCCGGGCATCGAGCCGGACGGCAAGCTGATCTGGACCTATTTCGAAGCGCTGAAGCCGGACTTCCTGCCGAAGTCGCTGCTCGTGATGGGCTCTGGTGCTATCGGCATCGAATTCGCAAGCTTCTATCGCTCGATGGGCGTCGATGTCACCGTCGTCGAAGTCATGCCGACCATCATGCCCGTCGAAGACGCCGAAATCTCCGGTATCGCCCGCAAGCAGCTCGAGAAGCGCGGCCTGAAGATCTTCACCAAGGCGAAGGTCACGAAGGTCGACAAGGCCGCCAATTCGATCACCGCCCATGTCGAAACCGAAGACGGCAAGGTTCAGCAGATCGTTGCCGACCGCATGATCTCCGCCGTCGGCGTGCAGGGCAATATCGAGAACCTCGGCCTTGAGGCACTGGGCGTGAAGACCGATCGCGGCTGCGTGGTCATCGACGGCTACGGCAAGACGAATGTTCCTGGCATCTATGCGATCGGCGACGTCGCCGGCCCGCCGATGCTGGCGCACAAGGCCGAGCACGAAGGGGTCGTCTGCATCGAAAAGATCGCCGGCCTGCCGAACGTCCATCCGACCGACAAGAGCAAGGTTCCGGGCTGCACCTATTGCCAGCCGCAGGTCGCTTCCGTCGGCCTCACTGAAGCCAAGGCCAAGGAACTCGGCCGCGACATCCGCGTCGGCCGTTTCTCCTTCGTTGCCAACGGCAAGGCGATTGCGCTCGGCGAAGATCAGGGTCTCTGCAAGGTCATATTCGACAAGAAGACCGGCGAGCTCCTCGGCGCGCATATGGTCGGCGCCGAAGTGACCGAACTCATCCAGGGCTTCGTCGTTGCGATGAACCTGGAGACGACGGAAGAAGAACTGATGCACACGATCTTCCCGCATCCGACCGTTTCGGAAACGATGAAGGAAGCCGTGCTGGACGCCTACGGCCGGGTGCTGAACGCTTGATAATTTCCTGCCATGCCCTTTATCCAGGGGGTGGAAAACAGGAAAGGAAATCAACATGTCTATCACGACGGAAGGTTGGATCGTCTTTCTTCTCATCGGGCTGGTCGCGGGTTTTCTCGCCAGCCTGATCGTTGGTGGAGGCGGGCTCATCAGTTGTCTGGTGAGCGGCGTGATCGGCGCTTTCGTGGGTGGTTTCCTGTTTCATTATTTTGGGATTTCGCTCGGCATTCAAAATGCGCTGGTCGTGGAGATCATCCATGCCACGGTCGGCGCGATCATCGTGGTGTTGTTGGCGAGATTGATCGCTTAGGGCACCTCAGCAATAGGCCTGAAACGAGGGTTTGATGGAAAGTGTCGGTTGGTTGGGTCTGATCATCATCGGCGGTCTTGCGGGCTGGCTCGCGGGCAAGCTGATGGACGCGCGCTACGGGATCATCCTGAACATCATCCTCGGTATCGCCGGCTCGGTGGTCGCTGCGGGGCTCATGACAGCCCTGCATGTCGGCATACCCGGCGGCCGGCTCGGCTTTTTCATCACCGGTTTCATCGGTGCATGTATTCTGATATTCCTCGCCAAATTCGCTCGGCGATGAAGGGCCGCATCTGAGCGGCGGAAAGTAGACGTTTCATGGTCACCATTCTCGACACGATCAACCCGGACGCCAAGCGCGTGCGACACCCGGAAAAGGCCCATCGGCCTGATACGGAAGTCCTGCGCAAGCCGGATTGGATCCGTGTGAAGGCGCCGACATCGAAGGGTTACGCCGAAACCCGCTCGATCGTGAAGGAGCACAAGCTCGTCACGGTCTGCGAGGAGGCCGGCTGCCCGAATATCGGCGAGTGCTGGGACAAGAAGCACGCCACCTTCATGATCATGGGCGAGATCTGTACCCGCGCCTGCGCCTTCTGCAACGTCGCGACCGGCAAGCCGAATGCGCTCGACATGGCCGAGCCGGAGAATGTCGCCAAGGCTGTCAAGGAGATGGGCCTCAGCCACGTCGTCATCACCTCGGTCGACCGCGATGATCTGGAAGATGGCGGCGCCGAGCACTTCGAGAAAGTGATCTGGGCGATCCGCGCCGCTTCGCCGGCAACGACGATCGAGATCCTCACGCCGGACTTCCTGAAGAAGCCGGGCGCCCTGGAGCGCGTCGTTGCCGCAAAGCCCGACGTCTTCAATCACAATCTGGAAACCGTGCCCGGCAACTACCTGAAGGTTCGCCCCGGCGCGCGTTATTTCCATTCCGTTCGTCTGCTGCAGCGGGTCAAGGAACTCGATCCCACGATGTTCACCAAGTCGGGCATCATGGTCGGCCTCGGCGAGGAGCGCAATGAAGTGCTGCAGCTGATGGACGACCTGCGCACCGCCGATGTCGACTTCCTGACCATCGGCCAATACCTGCAGCCGACGCGCAAGCATCACCAGGTGATGAGCTTCGTCACGCCGGAAGAGTTCAAGTCCTACGAAACAGTGGCTTACACCAAGGGCTTCCTGATGGTCGCCTCGAGCCCGCTGACGCGCTCCTCGCATCACGCCGGCGATGATTTCGAACGTCTGCGTGCCGCTCGCGAAAAGAAGCTGCTGCTGGCTGCCGAATAAGCGCACCAGGATTACATTCTGTCATCCGAACGAGCCGCGGCGATTGTGCCGCGGTTTTTTTGTTCTGTCATTCATTTGTCATCGACCCGGCCTAAGCAACGCGCCGCCGTTTGTCACCGGTATCGGCGCTTTAGAATCGACTATGGAGCTGAACCGTGGAGCATATTGTTGCGCCGCAGGCGCTTTTGCGTGCCGTCGATACCGAAGCGGCGGCCGATCATATCCGCAGGGCGAACCGAATCCTCGTCATGGGCTGCTCCGGCGGCGGCAAATCGACCCTGTCGCAGAAGATTGCCGCCCGTTTTGGCCTCACCTATGTCTCGATCGATCGCGACGTCCTGTGGCTGCCGGGCTGGGTCGAGCGCGCAAAGGACGAGCAGCGCGCCATCATCGCAGCCAGGGTTCAGGAAGAGCGATGGATCCTGGATGGCACCAATCCCTCGACATTCGATGTGCGTCTGCCGCGCACGGATTTCGTCATCTGGGTGCGGATGCCGCGATTGTTATGCGTATGGGGAGCGGTGTCCCGTTGGATCAAATGGATGGGCCGCACGCGCCCGGAAATGGCGCCAGGCTGCGTCGAGAAGGTCGACTGGGAATTTCTTCGTTTCATCTGGACGTTCGAGGAGAAGTTTGCGCCAAGAGTTCTGGCTGGGCTCGCCCAGCATGGACCTGATGTGCCTGTCCTCCAATTGACCAGTCGCCGGCAAATGAGCGAATTGCTCGATTTGCTCGCAAAACCCGCATAGGCGCTGCCAGACATTCAAATTATTGTGCTCACTCGGTTGCCGGAGGTGACATATGCAGGAATTGAGCAGCATAGCTGAGGGCGCGGCCCATCTCAGGGCGGCCGATCGCATCCTTATCATGGGCTGTTCCGGCGGCGGCAAGTCGACATTGGCGCGGAAGATCGTTGCTTTTCTGGATTTGCCCTATGTCTCCATGGATCGGGAGTTTTTCTGGCTGCCGGGCTGGGTGAAGAGAGACAAGGCGGAGGAACGTGCGCTTATTGCGGCGAAGGTTGCCGAGGGTCGCTGGCTGATCGATGGAACGGGACCATCCAGCTTCGATCTCAGATTGCCGCGCACCGAGCTTGTGCTTTGGGTGCGCATGCCGCGCTGGATCTGCATATGGGGCGCTTTGTCGAGGGCACTGCGATGGCTGGGGCGGTCGCGCCCCGATATGGCCCCAGGGTGCCCCGAACGCATCGATTGGGAGTTTCTGCGCTACATATGGGATTGGGAGCAGAAATCTGCGCCGAAGGTTCTGGCGAGCCTAGCACAGCATGGCCCGGATGTCCCCGTTTTGCAGCTGAAATCCCGCGGCGAAATGCGTCAGCTTCTTGATCTTCTTGGCTGTCCTGCTTAATTGCGGCTCATGCCTCAGTTCGAAACCCATCGCCCCGTTCCCCATTCGCCCGATCAGATGTTCGACCTCGTCGCCGACGTGGAGCGTTATCCGGAATTCCTGCCGCTTTGCGAGGCACTCACGGTCCGCAGCCGCAAGGAGCGCGACGGCAAGGTCTTGCTCGTTGCCGACATGACCGTCGGTTACAAGGCGATCCGCGAGACCTTCACGACGCAGGTGCTGCTAAACAAGGCGGAGCGCGCCATCGACGTCAAGTACATTGACGGCCCATTCAAATATCTCGACAATCGCTGGCGCTTTACGCCGTCGGACAATGGCGGCAGCGTCATTGATTTCTTCATCGATTACGAATTCAAGAGCCGCATTCTCGGCGCTCTGATGGGATCGATGTTCGATCGGGCCTTCCGCATGTTCACGGATGCCTTCGAAACACGCGCGAGCAAGATCTATGCTTGAAGCTACGCTCGGTTACTGACCGAGCGTGACGAGCATCTCCAGCGCCGTATTCAAGGTGGCGAGCCGAACCTTGTCGCGGCCGATATCGCCATAGCGCATTTCGTGATGGATGAGGCCGCCGCTGCGCGCCTTGGCGGCGAGGTGGACGAGCCCCACCGGCTTTTCCGCGGAGCCGCCGCCAGGGCCGGCGATACCCGTTACCGCCACGGCGAAATCGGCCCGGGAGCGGAAGAGGGCGCCATGCACCATCTGCAGCGCCGTTTCCTTCGAGACAGCACCGAACTGCGCCAGCGTCTGCTCCTGCACGCCGAGCATCTCCATCTTGGCGGTATTGGTGTAGGTGACGAAACCGCGATCGACGACGGCGGAGGAGCCGGGGATCTCTGTCAGCGCGCCGGCGATCAATCCGCCGGTGCAGGATTCGGCTGTCGCGACCATCCAGCCCCTGGCCGTGAAGTCTGTGACGATCTTTTGCGCGAGCGCGAGAATCTCCTCCGGAAAATGCATTATGCCTTGCCTCCGCGATAGACGACGGTCGCCGTCGCGATCGCCGCGATGCCTTCGCGGCGACCGACGAAGCCGATCTTCTCGTTTGTGGTTGCCTTGACCGAACAGCGATCGATGCTGATGCCGAGAAACTCCGATAGCCTTGCGCGCATGACGTCGCGATGCGGCCCGACTTTCGGGGCTTCGGCGATCAGCGAGACATCCGCATTCATGATGGTGCCGCCGCGCTCGCGCACGATCTTTGCCGCGTGCTCGATGAAGATACGGGAAGGGGCGCCCTTCCATTGCGGATCGGAGGGCGGGAAATGATCGCCGATATCGCCGGCGCCGCAGGTGGCAAGCAGGGCATCCGTCAGGGCATGCAGGGCGACATCGGCGTCCGAATGCCCCTTCAGCTTCTGGTCGTGCGGAATGAAGACGCCGCAAAGGGTAACGCCATCGCCCGGCTCCAGCTGATGCACGTCATAGCCATTGCCGGTGCGCACATCGGGCAGCAACCCGGCACTGAGCTTTTCATCGGCCATGGCAATATCCCTCTTGATCGTCAGTTTTACGTTGTCCGCACTGCCCGTCACCAATGTCACAGGCAGGCCGCACCATTCCGCAATCGCCGCATCGTCGGTGAAATCAACCTTGCCGTCGGCTTCGGCTTTCTCATGTGCGGCGAGAATATCGACGAAGCGGAAGGATTGCGGTGTCTGCGCGGCGTGAAGGCCGGCGCGAGGCACGGTATCGACGACCAGGCCGTTTGCGTCGCCGCGTTTCAGCGTGTCGGTGACGGGCATGGCAGGCAACACGGCCGGCGCACCCTCAGCCAATGCTATGGCAACACGATCCAGCAGATCATGGTCGAAGAAGGGGCGAACGGCGTCATGGATCATGACATGCGTCACGCCGCTTGCCTTCAGGTGCCGAAGGCCCGCAAGCACGGATTGCTGGCGTGTCGCACCCCCGAAGGCGATCTCAACCTCGGGTAGACCGTCAACCTGCTCCAGCGCCGCCCGCAACAGCTTTTCGTCATCGCGATGGATGACGACGACGATCTTGGATGCCTGTGGCCATGTCACGAATCTTTCAAGCGTATGCGCAATAACCGCTCTGCCGCCGATCGGGCGATATTGCTTGGGGCCTTCTTCGGGAGAGCCTGCCCTTTCACCACGCCCGGCGGCAACGATGACGATTCCCACCGACAGCGGTTGCTTTGAATGCATTTGCGTCATAAACCCCCGAAGGATGAAAGGCTCGGTCTGCGGCATGGCTTTGAAAAGCGTAGAGCTTTCCTTTGAACAAGCACATGCTAAATAGATCGCCAAAACGGGATCCTGCTTCAGCAGGGTCTATCGCCTCAACTGAGTATTTTCCAGCATCTGCCCAAAAAATATCGGGATTCTTCGAAACCCCTTGGCAAACTTTCAAAGCGTGTCTAAAAATAGTGCAGATATATGGTGTGCCCGAAAGATAATCATTTGCTTTCTCTCAAGCTTGCAGCTCCATTTTCCGTCGGTTCCGTGCCTATCCGAAATCGCGTGATCCTTGCACCGATGTCGGGCGTGACCGATCTTCCTTTCCGGCAGCTCGCATTACGCTACGGCGCCGGTCTGGTCGTCACGGAAATGGTCGCCAGTCGCGAGCTCGTGCAGGATACGGCCGAGTCCTGGGCGCGGTTGAAGAGTGCCGGGTTGAGGCCGCATATGGTGCAGCTTGCCGGGCGAGAAGCTTATTGGATGGCCGAGGCGGCCAAGATCGCTGCCGATAATGGCGCCGATATCATTGATATCAACATGGGTTGTCCCGCCAAGAAGGTGATCGGCGGTTATTCCGGCTCGGCGCTGATGCGCGATCCGGATCATGCGCTGACCTTGATCGAGGCGACCGTCCGCGCGGTGAACATCCCCGTGACGCTGAAGATGCGGCTTGGCTGGGACGAAAACTCCATCAACGCGCCTGATATCGCGCGCCGAGCCGAAGAGGCCGGCATTCAGCTCGTCACCATTCATGGCCGCACGCGCATGCAGTTCTACGAGGGCAGGGCGGATTGGGATGCGATCCGCGCCGTACGCGATGTCGTCTCCATCCCGCTTGTCGCCAATGGCGATGTCGAAACGGCTGAGGACGCTGAGGAAATCCTGCGTCGCTCCGGCGCCGACGCCGTCATGATCGGCCGTGGCTGCCAGGGCCGTCCGTGGCATGCGGGCGTGATCGCCGGCCATCGCGAGCCAAATCATCAGGAGATCGTCGAAATCGCCCTCGAGCATTATCGCATGATGCTGGAATTTTACGGCGAAGCCGTCGGCATTCGCCACGCCCGCAAGCATCTCGCCTGGTATCTCGATCGTTATGCGCCGGCAACGACAGGTGCGGACAAGGCGAAAATCATGACGTCGAAAGAAAGCGGTGAAGTGGCTGCATCCTTCCATGCCGCGCTGCAGGCTGGCGCCGATCTCGCCCATTGCGTTCAGGAGGCTGCATGACTTCGAAATCCAGCTCCGGCGCCGGTGACACCCCGGCCAACTCCGTGGCCATGGCCGTTCTCAACGCGATCCAGAACCCTGTCGTCATGGTCGATGAGGCCGGCCTTATCGCTTTCGCCAATTGGGAGGCGGAAGCCTTCTTCGGCGCTAGCGCCTCGCACCTGTCCCGCTACAAGATCTCCACCTTCATACCGTTCGGCAGCCCCTTGCTCGCCTTGATCGATCAGGTGCGCGAGCGCCGCGCGCCCGTCAACGAATACCGTGTCGATCTGAGCTCGCCACGACTGGGACAGGATAAGCTGGTGGACATCTATGTCGCGCCGGTTTCCAGCGCGCCCGGTTCGGTCGTGGTGGTGTTCCAGGAGCGCTCCATGGCGGACAAGATCGACCGGCAGCTGACGCATCGCGCCGCGGCCCGTTCGGTCACCGGCCTTGCCTCCATGCTGGCGCACGAAATCAAGAACCCACTCTCGGGCATTCGCGGTGCTGCGCAGCTGCTTGAGCAATCGGTCGAGGACGACGACCGCGCGTTGACGCGCCTTATCTGCGACGAGACCGACCGCATCGTCTCGCTGGTCGACCGTATGGAGGTTTTCTCCGACGAGCGGCCGGTCGATCGCGTTCCTGTCAATATCCATTCCGTGCTCGATCATGTGAAGGCAATCGCCAAGGCCGGCTTTGCCCGCAACATCAAGATTTCCGAGAATTACGACCCGTCGCTGCCGGCGGTTTTCGCAAACCGGGACCAGCTCGTACAGGTCTTCCTCAATCTGGTGAAGAACGCCGCCGAAGCGGTCGGCGATCGTCAGGATGGTGAGATCATGCTGACAACGGCCTATCGCCCCGGCATTAGGCTCTCGGTTGCCGGTACGCGGGAGAAGATATCGCTGCCGCTGGAATTCTGTGTCATCGACAACGGCCCCGGCGTGCCGGCCGATCTCGTGCCGCATCTCTTCGATCCGTTCATCACCACCAAGACGAACGGGACCGGCCTCGGCCTTGCGCTGGTCGCCAAGATCATCGGCGACCACGGCGGCATCGTCGAATGCGACAGCCAGAACCATCGCACCACTTTCCGCGTTTTGATGCCTGCTTCCAAGGGCATCACCTCAGAAGATGCCCCACTTCCGAACTCTACAGGGACTACTCGATGACAGCCACGATCCTTGTCGCCGATGACGATGCGGCCATCCGCACCGTGCTCAACCAGGCTTTGAGCCGCGCGGGTTACGATGTCCGCATCACGTCGAACGCCGCCACGCTCTGGCGTTGGGTTTCGGCCGGCGAAGGCGACCTTGTCGTAACCGACGTCGTAATGCCCGACGAAAACGCATTTGACCTGTTGCCGCGCATCAAGAAGGCGAGACCGGATCTGCCTGTTCTGGTCATGAGCGCGCAGAACACCTTCATGACGGCGATCAAGGCATCGGAAAAGGGCGCTTACGACTATCTGCCGAAGCCGTTCGACCTGACCGAGCTGATTGCCATCGTCGGTCGCGCTCTGTCCGAACCGAAGCGCAAGCCGGCAAAGATCGATGACGACATGCAGGACGGCATGCCGCTTGTCGGCCGGTCCGCCGCCATGCAGGAAATCTACCGCGTGCTCGCGCGCCTGATGCAGACCGATCTGACGCTGATGATCACCGGCGAATCCGGCACCGGCAAGGAGCTGGTGGCGCGCGCGCTGCATGATTACGGCAAGCGCCGCAACGGTCCGTTCGTGGCGATCAACATGGCCGCGATCCCGCGCGATCTGATCGAATCCGAACTGTTCGGCCACGAGAAGGGCGCCTTCACCGGCGCTCAGACCCGCTCGACCGGCCGCTTCGAACAGGCCGAGGGTGGCACGCTGTTCTTGGATGAAATCGGCGACATGCCGATGGACGCGCAGACGCGCCTGCTGCGCGTGCTGCAGCAGGGCGAATATACGACCGTCGGCGGCCGCACGCCGATCCGCACCGACGTCCGCATCGTCGCCGCCACCAACAAGGATCTGAAGCAGGCGATCAATCAGGGCCTGTTCCGCGAGGATCTCTATTACCGCCTCAACGTCGTGCCGTTGCGCCTGCCGCCGCTGCGTGACCGCGCCGAGGATATTCCGGATCTGGTGCGCCATTTCATCCAGCAGGCCGAGAAAGAAGGTTTGGGTTCCAAGCGCTTCGATCAGGAAGCACTTGAGCTGATGAAGGCCTATCCCTGGCCCGGCAACGTCCGCGAACTGGAAAATCTCATCCGCCGGCTGATGGCGCTTTATCCGCAGGATGTCATCACCAAGGAGATCATCGACGCGGAACTGCGCGCCGATGTGCCCGACAGCCCGATCGAAAAAGGTCCGGTTCGCACTGGCACGATGACCATCGCCCAAGCGGTGGAAGAGAACATGCGGACCTATTTCTCAAGCTTTGGTGAGAACCTGCCGCCCCCAGGTCTCTATGACCGCGTGTTAACTGAAATGGAATACCCGCTGATTCTCGCCGCCCTGACCGCCACGCGCGGCAATCAGATCAAGGCGGCCGATCTTTTGGGCCTGAATCGCAATACGCTGCGCAAAAAGATCAGAGAACTGGGTGTTTCGGTTTACAGAAGCTCGCGCACGGCTTGACAACACAATCCGATGCGTTGCATTTTCGCCACAATGCGTTGCTTAAAGGTCACGCAGCAGATTCGTCGTTTTTGCGGTGGCGATTCATCTGACCCACTCTCGTCAGAATGAGAGTTCGTCTGATTTTTCAACTTGTTGCAAAAGTGACATGAAGTAAAGGTTTCGCTTCTGTGCGAAACCGGACGACAGTTCACGCCTCTGCCTGTCGCTCGCATGAATGCCAACTAGGGCCATGCGATTTGACCAGGGCGCCGACCGTCGCTCGGGCGTGGAGATTGATGGGAATGATGCAGGACGCGGTGTCGCCGGCGGCGAGCGACGAGGCGGTTGTCAAAGTGACGGACCGTCGTGCTTCCTTTGCCCTGCCTGGTCTGATCTTGGCCGGCGGCGCTCTTCTGTGCGCCATCGCGACCTTATTGATGCTTCTCGGGCTGACGCCGATCGCACCCACCTCGTCGGTCGTCTTTACCTCGGTCGTCATCAACGGCCTGTTCGTGCTGGGGCTGATCGCTCTGATTGCCCGCGAGGTGGCGCGGCTGATGAAGGCGCGCAGCCGTGGGCGTGCGGCAGCCCGCCTGCATATCCGTATCGTCGTTCTTTTCTCGATCGTCGCGATCACACCGGCCATTCTCGTGGCCATCGTTGCCAGTCTGACGCTCAATGTCGGTCTTGATCGCTGGTTCGGTGTGCGAACTCAGCAGATCATCAGCTCTTCGCAAAATGTTGCACAAGCCTATTTGATGGAGAATGCGAGCTACCTGCAGGGTCAGACCGTCTCGATGGCGAACGATCTGGAGCGCAACCGCTCGCTCTTCAACCTCGACCGCACCGGTTTTGCCGATCTGATGACCCGGCAGGCGCGCGGACGCGGCTTGCTGGGCGCCTTCCTCGTGCGCCGCGACGGCACCGCCATCGTCCAGGCCGAGATCAAGACCGAACGCCCGCTACCGGCCATTCCGAAGGATGCGCTCGATTCCTCGGCCAATGGTCAGCCGACGCTCATCCCGCCCGGTGTGACCAACCTCGTCGGCGCGGTCATCAAGTTGGACGAGCTTCCAGGTTCGTTTCTCTATACCGTGCGTGCGGTCGATCCGCGCGTCATGAACGCCATGCGGATGGTGGAAGACAACACCGTCGAATACAAGGCGATGGAAGCTGGGCGCATGTCGCTGCAGATCGCGTTCGCCGTCCTCTATATCGGCTTCGCCCTCATCGTGCTGTTGGCCGCGATCTGGACCGCGATTGCGATTGCCGACCGTATCGTGCGGCCGATCCGCCTTCTCATCAGTGCCGCAGACAATGTTGCCTCGGGCAATATGAACGTGCTGGTGCCCGTACGCTCGGCCGATGGCGACGTCGGCAGCCTGTCGCGCACCTTCAACAAGATGATCTCGGAAATCCGCACGCAGCGAGACGAAATTCTGGAAGCGAAGGATGAGGTCGACGACCGTCGCCGCTTCATCGAAGCCGTGCTCTCAGGTGTGACCGCAGCCGTGATCGGCGTCGAGCACGATCGGCGCATCACCATCGTCAACACCTCGGCCGAAGACCTGCTGACACTGAAGAGCGACGAGCTCATCGGTAAGAATCTGTCGGATATGGCCCCCGAGGTCGATCAGGTTGTCACAGAAGCGACGACACGCCATCGCAGCGATTTTCGCAAGCAGATCAGTCTCGTTCGCGGCGGAACTGTGCGTACGCTGAGCGTCCAGGTGACGCGCGAGGAATCGCGCGACGCCAATGAATCCTATGTCATCACGCTCGATGACATCACCGATCTCGTCATCGCGCAGCGCTCGACGGCCTGGGCCGACGTTGCGCGCCGCATCGCGCACGAGATCAAGAACCCGTTGACGCCGATCCAGCTGTCGGCCGAGCGCATCCGCCGCCGCTTCGGCAAGAATATCGCCGATGCCGACCGTCCGGTCTTCGACCAGTGCACGGATACGATCATTCGGCAGGTAGGCGATATCGGCCGCATGGTCGATGAGTTCTCCTCCTTTGCCCGCATGCCGAAGCCGACCATGGAGCCGACCGATCTGCGCGATATTCTGCGCGATGCCGTGTTCCTGCGCGAAATGGGCAACAATCACGTCAAATTCGAGCGTGAGCTGGGCGACGAACGGCTGGAGGGCATGTTCGATGCGCGAATGCTTGGCCAAGCCTTCGGCAATCTGATCAAGAATGCCGTCGAGGCGATCGAGGGCGTACCGAGCGATCAGGCGCGCGAGCAGCCGAAGATCCTGGTGCGTTCGTCCCTGGACCCGGACCGCGATCGCTTTACTGTCGATGTCATCGACAACGGCCGCGGCCTGCCGGTCGAGAACCGGCACAGCATTCTCGAACCCTATATGACGATGCGCGAAAAGGGCACGGGCCTCGGGCTCGCCATCGTCAAGAAGATCATTGAAGACCATGGCGGGCAGATCGAACTCCACGACGCGCCGGCCGATTTCGACCAGGGCAGGGGGGCCATGATCCGCGTGCATCTGCCGCGCCGTGAGCAGGCCGCCGTCGCCCAGACAGCAAGTGACAAGGAAAGCGTCTATGGCATCTGACATTCTCGTGGTGGACGACGAGGAAGACATTCGCGAAATCGTTTCGGGAATTCTTTCGGATGAAGGGCACGAAACCCGAACCGCACATGACAGCGATAGTGCGCTTGCCGCGATTTCCGACCGCGCGCCACGGCTGATCTTCCTCGATATCTGGATGCAAGGCAGCAAGCTCGATGGTCTTGCGCTGCTCGACGAGATCAAGGCGCGCCATCCGGAGCTGCCCGTGGTCATGATTTCGGGTCATGGCAATATCGAGACGGCCGTCTCCGCCATCAAGCGCGGCGCCTTCGATTTCATCGAGAAGCCATTCAAGGCCGATCGCCTGATCCTGATTGCCGAGCGCGCGCTGGAAAACTCCAAGCTGAAGCGCGAGGTTTCCGAGTTGAAGCGCCGCACAGGCGACGCTGTGGAGCTGATTGGCACATCGGTCGCCGTTTCGCAGCTGCGCCAGACGATCGACAAGGTTTCGCCGACCAACAGCCGCGTGATGATTTTTGGCCCATCCGGTTCCGGCAAGGAACTGGTGGCCCGCATGATCCACAAGAAGTCGACGCGTGCCAACGGTCCCTTCGTGGCGCTGAATGCGGCGACCATCACGCCGGAGCGCATGGAAATCGCTCTGTTTGGCACGGAGGGCTCGCCGGGACAGGCGCGCAAGATCGGCGCTTTGGAAGAGGCCCATCGCGGTATCCTCTATCTCGACGAAGTCGGCGAAATGCCGCGCGAGACGCAGAACAAGATCCTGCGGGTGCTCGTCGACCAGCAGTTCGAGCGCGTCGGCGGCTCCAAGCGCGTCAAGGTGGATGTGCGTATTATCTCGTCCACGGCCTATAATCTCGAGAGCCGCATTGCCGAAGGTCTGTTCCGGGAGGATCTTTACCACCGCCTCGCCGTCGTGCCCGTCCGTGTGCCGGCTCTTGCCGAGCGCCGGGAAGATATCCCCTTCCTCGTCGACCAGCTGATGCGCCAGATTTCCGAACAGGCCGGCATTCGCCCTCGTCGGATCGGCGATGACGCCATGGCCGTGCTGCAGGCACATGACTGGCCCGGTAACATCCGCCAGCTGCGCAACAACATCGAGCGGCTGATGATCCTGGCGCGCTCCGATGGTGCGGACACGCCGATCACGGCGGAAATGCTGCCGACCGACCTCGGCGACATGCTGCCCAAGGTCTCCGCCAAGAACGACTATCACATCATGACGCTGCCGCTGCGCGAAGCACGTGAAATGTTCGAGCGCGATTATCTCATCGCCCAGATCAACCGTTTTGGCGGCAATATCTCGCGCACGGCGGAATTTGTCGGCATGGAGCGTTCCGCGCTGCATCGCAAGCTGAAGTCGTTGGGCGTCTGATCAGTCGCCCGACTTTCAAACATCCCCGACTTTTAAACGTCAAAGAATTCGGATCAGGGGCTTCCATGCCGAGAATAGCTTATGTCAACGGCCGTTACGTCAGGCACAGCGATGCCATGGTGCATATCGAAGATCGCGGCTATCAGTTTGCTGATGGCGTCTATGAGGTGTGCGAGGTTCGTCACGGCGTGATCGTCGACATGACGCGCCATCTCGATCGCCTCAACCGGTCGCTGAGCGAGCTTCGCATTGCCTGGCCGATGACGCGCCAGGCCTTGATCCTGGTGATTCGCGAGACGCTGCGTCGCAATCACGTCCGCAATGGCCTGTTCTACCTGCAGGTAACGCGCGGCGTGGCCCGGCGCGATCATGTCTTTCCGCCTGATGGTACGCCGTCTTCGATCGTCGTGACCGCCAAGAGTACCGATCAGTCGGTGATTGCCAAGAAGAATGCCAATGGCATCAAGGCAATCACCGTTCGCGATAACCGCTGGGACCGGGTGGATATCAAGTCGGTCGGCCTGCTTCCGAATGCGATGGCCCGCCAGCAGGCCAAGGAAGCCGGCGCGCAGGAAGCGATCTATATCGACCATAACGGCATGGTGAAGGAAGGGGCCGCCACCAACGTCTGGATCGTCGATCACGACGGGAATCTCGTCACGCGCCCCGCCGATCACGGCATCCTGCGCGGCATCACCCGCACGACGCTTTTGGATGTCGCGGCAAAACTCGAGGTGACGATCGTCGAGCGATTCTTCTCGGTCGAAGAGATGATGAAGGCCCGTGAAGTCTTCATAACAGCGGCGACAAGTATCTGTTTTCCGGTCGTTTCTATCGACGGCGAGACCATTGCCAACGGTCATCCGGGCAGCATGTCACAGAAAATTCGTGAAGCCTTTTTCGACGTTGCGGAAAAGACTGCGATTTGATACCAACATTCGCTGGGGGGAGAGAATGAGGGTATCTCCTGTCCGGGACCTCTGTATATCATGACATTTAACCGACCTCGGTCGGCAAAAAAGAAAGAAGCGGCGCGATGGCGGAACGTTCTCAGAACTTGCAGGACCTATTTCTCAATACTGTTCGCAAGCAAAAGATTTCACTGACAATTTTCTTGATTAACGGTGTGAAGCTCACGGGTGTCGTAACCTCCTTCGACAATTTCTGTGTCTTGCTCCGCCGTGATGGCCATTCGCAGCTCGTCTACAAGCACGCGATCTCGACGATCATGCCGGGTCAGCCGATGCAGATGTTCGAGAGCGAAGAAGCCGCTTCCTAACCGGGACTTGCTACTATCACGACACGCGATACCAAAAATGATTCCCTCATCCCGGAGACCGTAAAGCACCGGGATGATATGCGCGCAGTTGTCGTCGTGCCTGTGCTGAAACAGGCGCGCGCCGCGCGTTCCGCCCAGGCCGACAGTGCCATCTCCGTTTCGCGCCCGCCCGAAAGCCGGCTGGAAGAGGCCAAGGGCCTCGCACTTGCCATCGATCTCGATGTCGTCAACGGCTCCATCGTCCCGATCAACGATCCGCGACCGGCAACGCTGCTTGGAACCGGCAAGATTGAAGAGATTCGCGCGCTGCTTGACGAGTTCAACGCCGGCCTCGTCATCGTCGATCATCCGTTGACGCCGGTGCAGCAGCGCAATCTCGAGAAGGCATGGAACGCCAAGGTCATCGACCGCACGGGCCTCATCCTCGAAATCTTCGGCCGCCGCGCCTCCACCAAGGAAGGCACGCTGCAGGTCGAGCTTGCGCATCTGAACTATCAGAAGGGCCGGCTGGTCCGAAGCTGGACCCACCTTGAGCGCCAGCGCGGCGGTGCCGGCTTCATGGGCGGCCCGGGTGAAACCCAGATCGAAGCCGACCGGCGCATGCTGCAGGAACGGATAATCCGGCTGGAGCGCGAGCTGGAGCAGGTGGTTCGCACCCGCCAGCTTCACCGCGCCAAGCGCCGGAAGGTGCCGCATCCGATCGTGGCTCTCGTCGGCTATACCAACGCCGGCAAGTCGACGCTGTTCAACCGTATCACCGGCGCCGGCGTGCTGGCGGAAGACATGCTGTTTGCAACGCTCGATCCGACGCTGCGGCGCATGAAGCTGCCGCATGGCCGCACCGTCATCCTCTCCGACACCGTCGGCTTTATCTCGGATCTGCCGACTCACCTGGTGGCCGCTTTCAGAGCGACGCTCGAAGAAGTGTTGGAAGCCGATCTCATCCTGCATGTGCGCGATCTCTCGGATGATGACAATCAGGCTCAGAGCGCCGATGTCATGCGCATTCTCGGCGATCTCGGCATCGGCGAGGCCGAAGGTGCGGAGCGCATCCTCGAGGTCTGGAACAAGATCGATCGGCTCGAGCCGGAAGCGCATGACGCCATCGTGCAGAAGGCATCGACCACCGAGAACGTCATTGCCGTCTCTGCGATGAGCGGTGAGGGCGTCGATCGCCTGATGGACGAAATCAGTCGCCGCCTGTCCGGCGTGCTCACGGAAACGACGATCACGCTTCCTGTCGAAAAGCTGGCGCTGCTGCCTTGGCTCTACAATCATGCCATCGTCGATAACCGTGAAGATAATGAGGACGGCACCGTGACGCTCGACGTCCGGTTGACAGAAACCGAGGCGGCTGAGCTGGAGCGGCGCATGGGTAATGGTCCCAAGCCGCAGCGCGAGGATTGGGAATAGGCGGCATTCCGCATGTCGCGCAAAAGTGTGAAGCGGTTTTGCAATAACGACATGCGAAAGATCCGAGCCAGAAGCGCAAGAAGCGAATCCGAAGGATCGCGGCGCGCTTCAGGCCGTTTTCACGCCTGCGAGCTGCCGCTCTATCGCCTTTGCCGACTGCCAGATCTCTTCCATCCGCTCCAGCGAGGCGCCTTCCAGCGTCTCGCCTTCCGCATCGAGCGTCGTTTCGATGTGATGGAAGCGGCGGCGGAACTTCGTATTCGTGCCGCGTAGGGCTTGTTCCGGATCGGTATTCACATGCCGTCCGATATTGACGACGGCAAAGATCAGGTCGCCGAGTTCGTCGCTGACCTTGGCCTTGTCGCCGCTCGCGAGCGCTGCCCGCAATTCGCCGATCTCCTCCTCGATCTTGTCGAGAATCGGCTCCGGTGCCGACCAGTCGAAGCCGACCTTGGCGGCCCGCTCCTGCAGTTTCAACGCTTCCGTCAGGGCAGGGAACGTCCGCTGCACCGAGCCCAGGAAGCCGGCCTTGAAATCCTCCGTGATACCGCTCTTGGCACGACGTTCGGCCCGCTCCCGCTTCTCCTCGGCCTTGATCCTATCCCATTGCAGCGTCACCGCGTCCTCGGTCTTCGCATCGGAGACGGCAAAGACATGCGGATGGCGGCGGATCATCTTGCGGGTGATGGCGTGCACGACGTCACCAAAGGAAAATGCGCCGGCCTCCTCGGCGATCCGGGCATGGAATACGACCTGCAGCAGGAGATCGCCGAGCTCGTCGCAGAGATCGTCGTTATCCTTCCGCTCGATCGCATCCGCCACTTCGTAGGCTTCTTCGATGGTATAGGGCTTGATGGTTTCGAAGGTCTGGACGATATCCCATGGGCAGCCGCTCTCGGGATTTCGCAGCGCCGCCATGATGTCGATCAGGCCGGAAATGTCTCGCGATGCTTCCATCATTGCCTCGGGTCTTGCTCTGTCAATTCAAGGGGATGTCGTTGTCGCTCTTAGACGCCTGGTAGCTGTCGGACAATCCGGCATAGGCTGCCTTGATGCGCGCTGTCTGGTCCTTCAACTCGCCCTTGCGCGGATCATCTTCCGTCTCTACGAGGTCAGAGATGGCAAAGCTGTTCCAGAAAGCGTTTTGGCGGCGATAACCACCAGGTTCCAGGCCGAAGACTTCCTTCAGAATCTTGAGATCATGCGGGATCGCGAAGGCGTCGCGAGAGTCCTCGTGGCTGAAGAAATAATAGAAATTGTCGAACCCGGCCCAGGTGATCGCCGACATGCACATGGTGCAGGGCTCATGGGTGGACAGGAAGATCAGATCCTTGGTCACGGGCTTTTCGCCGAGCTCGTAGAAGCGCTTGAGGGCATGGACTTCGCCGTGCCAGAGCGGGTTCTCCAACTCATTGTTCGTTTCAGCGATGACGAGCGAAAGGTCGGATTTGCGCAGGATGGCCGCGCCGAACACCTTGTTGCCGGCCGCCACGCCCTTGCGGGTCAGGGGCAGGATGTCGTGCTCCACGACGTCAAGAAGGCGGGCTGCGATGCTATTGTCGGACAAGGATTTCCTCCAGGAATTTCGGCTATAGTCTATCGGCATTGCCCACTCGACGGAATGCGCAAATGACGTATGGACCACATTTGTCACAGGCAATAAAATCACCGCAGACGTCAGTCAATGATAAAAGTCTATAGATTTCCTATATTTATCTCGATCTGCTCGTCTGGTGAGTTTTGCTCAAATCCTTGAGATGTCGAGCAAAAGAATACGCGCATGCATAGGCATTAGAATTTCTGTTTCTTCAATCTCTTGGCCGCAAGGGCGATATTCGCCAAATCTCGAAGTGGAATAACGATGCCTCCCAGGACTGAACAGCTTTCGGCGTTCCCCGCCTTCTTCCGTGTGGAAGGAAGGGTTACGGCTGTCTTCGGCAATGGCGACGAAGCCTTTGCCAAGGTGCGGCTGCTTCTGAATACGCAGGCGAGAATCGTTGCCTATGTGCAGTCGCCCGAGGCTGACTATCACGCCTTCCTCATCGCCAACCGGATTGAAACCGTACGCGGCGATTTCTCATCGGATCAGATCAAGGGCGCCGCGCTGGTCTTTGCCGCCACCGGTGACGCTGCGGCGGATCGCGCGATTGTCGATGCCGCCCGCGCCGAGAGAATTCCGGCAAACGCCGTCGATCAGCCCGATTACTGCGATTTCTACACGCCGGCGCTGGTCAATCGCGCTCCCGTGGCCGTTGCCATCGGCACGGAAGGCGCCGGTCCGGTACTGGCGCAAATGATCCGCGCGCAGATCGACCAGATGCTGTCGCCGTCGCTCGGCAAGCTGGCTGAGCTTGCGACGCGTTTCCGCAAGCCGGTCGAGCACCTTGTGCCGCGCGGCGTTGCCCGCCGCATGTTCTGGCGGCAGTTCTTTTCAGGACCTGTCGCCGATGCCGTCAATGCGGGCCATATCGCGCAGGCCGAGCAGGCGGCCGATGAGTTGCTGCAGTCGTCGCGTGAGGTTGAGGGCCGCGTCTGGCTGGTCGGCGCCGGCCCAGGTGCGGAAGATCTGCTGACCTTGCGGGCGCAGCGCGTGATGATGGAAGCCGATGTCATCGTCTATGATGCCCTCGTGCCACAGGCGATCGTCGATATGGGACGGCGCGATGCTGAGCGTCTGTCCGTCGGCAAGCGCAAGGGATGCCACAGCAAGTCGCAGGAAGAGATCAACGATCTGTTGGTGCAGCTTGGCCGCGAAGGCAGGCGCGTCGTACGGCTGAAGTCGGGCGATCCGCTGGTTTATGGCCGTGCAGGCGAGGAAATGGCGGCCCTGCGTGCTGCCGGCATCGGCTATGAGATCGTTCCCGGCATCACCTCGGCCTTCGCTGCTGCTGCAGATTTCGAACTGCCGCTGACGCTGCGCGGCGTTGCCTCTTCGCTGGTCTTTACGACGGGTCACGATCTTACAGGCGACGTGCTGCCCGATTGGGCAAGCCTGGCTGTATCCGGCGCCACGATTGCCGTATATATGGGACGCACGGTTGCCGCTTCCGTCGCCGGCCGTCTTATGCAGGCCGGTTTGCCGCCCGAGACGACCGTTGCCATCATCGAGAATGCCAGCCGTCGCGATCGCCGCCTGATGCACGGTATATTGCGGGATCTGCCTGATCTCGAGCACCGCGATGAGCTGGGCGGACCGGTCATGGTTATTATCGGCGATGCTGTCGCCGGTGCGAATTTTGAACAATCCGAGCCGCTGGTCCGTCGCGAGACCGCTGCTCAAGACTATGCAAGGAACTGATTGATGGTCGACAAGGTTCTGACCGCAAACCGGCTCACCGATGGCGTCGCCGTCTGGCTGAACGCAAATGGTGAGTGGGTGACATCGCTGCAGGAAGCGCTGGTCGCTCGCCATGCCGAAGCGGAAGCCGCTCTGGAAGCGATCGGCAAGCAGGCCTATGCCGACAACAAGGTTGTCGACGTCAATCTGATCGACGTACAGGAAACCGGCGGCAAGCTCTGGCCGCTGCGCTTGCGCGAGCGTATCCGCGCCGAAGGCCCAACCATGGAATACGCGCCGGGCTACGCCGCGGCCGATCCCGATTTCATTGCAGTCTGAGAAGTCCCGAGGAAATCATGTATCGTTACGATGAATTCGACCACGCCTTCGTTGCGGAACGGGTTGCCCAGTTCCGCGATCAGGTGGAGCGGCGCCTCTCGGGTGAGCTTTCGGAAGATGCCTTCAAGCCGCTGCGCCTGATGAACGGCGTCTATCTGCAGCTTCATGCCTACATGCTGCGCATCGCCATTCCCTACGGCACGCTGAGTTCGCGCCAGATGCGCATGCTCGCCCATGTCGCGCGCACCTATGACCGCGGTTACGGCCACTTCACCACGCGTCAGAACCTGCAGTTCAACTGGCCGAAGCTCTCCGAAATGCCCGATGCGCTGGCCGATCTCGCGTCGGTCGAAATGCACGCCATCCAGACTTCGGGCAACTGCATTCGCAACGTGACGGCCGACCATTTCGCCGGCGCCGCGGCTGACGAAGTCGCCGACCCCCGACCCTACGCCGAAATTCTGCGCCAGTGGTCGTCGGTTCATCCGGAATTCTCGTTCCTGCCGCGCAAGTTCAAGATCGCCGTCACCGGTGCGGAGCGCGACCGCGCCGCGATCCAGGTGCATGATATCGGCCTGCATCTGAAGAAGAATGACAAGGGCGAGATCGGCTTTGCTGTCTACGTCGGAGGCGGGCAGGGCCGCACGCCGCTCGTCGCCAAACTCATTCGCGACTTCCTCCCGGAAGAGGATCTCCTGTCATACACGACGGCGATTATGCGCGTTTACAACCTGCATGGCCGCCGCGACAACAAGTACAAGGCGCGCATCAAGATCCTCGTGCATGAAACCGGCGCCGAAGAACTGGCACGTCAGGTCGAGGTCGAATTCGACAAGCTGAAAGACACCGAACTGAAGCTGCCGGAAGCCGATGTTCAGGCCATCTCCGCCTATTTCGCGCCGCCGGCACTGCCACAGCGTGCCGAAGGCTGGGAAAGCCTGGCGCACTGGAAGAAGGCCGATCCGGCCTTTGCCCGCTGGGTGCAGCAGAATGTGCAACCGCACAAGAATCCCGATTACGGCATGGTGACGATCTCGCTGAAGCCGATCGGCGGCATTCCGGGCGATGCCTCGGATGCTCAGATGGACGCCGTCGCCGATATCGCCGAGGAATATGCCTTCGACGAAATCCGCGTCAGCCATGAGCAGAATCTGATCCTGCCGCACGTCGCATTGGCCGATCTCGAAGCCGTCTATCGTGGCTTGGTGGCCAACGGTCTGGAGACGGCGAATGCCGGCCTGATCACCGATATCATCGCCTGTCCCGGTCTCGACTATTGCGCCCTTGCCAATGCGCGCTCGATCCCGGTTGCGCAGGAGATTTCCGCGCGATTTGGCTCGCCTGAGCGCCAGGCCGAGATCGGCGAGTTGAAGATCAAGATTTCCGGCTGCATCAATGCCTGCGGCCATCACCATGTCGGCCATATCGGCCTGCTTGGTGTGGAGAAGAAGGGCGCTGAACTCTACCAGATCACGCTCGGCGGCTCCGGCGACGAGAATACGTCGATCGGCGAAATCATCGGGCGTGGCTTCGAGCCCGACAAGGTGACGGATGCCATCGAGACCATCGTCGACACCTATCTTGGCCTTCGCCTAGATCCCTCCGAAACCTTCCTCGTCGCCTATCGTCGCGTCGGGCCGCAGCCGTTCAAGACCGCGCTTTACGGCGCGTCCTCGTCGGCAGCCGAAGCGGCGTAAGGAGATTGACCATGACCAAGATCTGGCGGGAAACCGGTTTCGTGGAAAATGATCCGTGGGTTATCGAGACCGACGAGGTCAAGGCGAATGAGACGCAGAAACCTCTTCTGAGCATTGATGCGCTGATCGCAAGGGCTGAAGAAAGCAACGACGTCGGCCTCGGCGTCGTCATCAAGCCGGCTGACGATGTCACCCGGCTGCAGCCCTATCTCGATCGCCTCGAAATCGTCGCGGTCGCCTTTCCGGCATTCAGCGATGGTCGCGCCTTCAGCCATGCCTCGCTGCTGCGCCAGCGCCTGGGTTATGCCAGGGAGTTGCGTGCCGTCGGCGACGTGCTGATCGATCAGGTACCGTTGATGCTGCGCGTCGGCGTCGACAGTTTCGCTGTGACGAATGAGACCGCGCTGAAAAGATTGTCGGAAAACCGCTTGCCGGGTATTCCGCACTATTACCAGCCGACCGCACGCCGCGCCGAAGGCGGTCAGGCCTACAGCTGGCGGCGTTTGCCGGCGAAGTCGGCCTGATGTCGAAAGACGCATTCTGTTGCGGCAATTTGACGGTGTCGGATTGCCGTATTCAGGCCTTTCGAATGATGTAAGGTCGGTGAATTGGAATCTTGACTGAAATATACATATTTCAGTCCTGTGTCGTCGGTTGGAATGGAATGCCTTTCAAAACCGACTATATTATAATATCAGCGTCGCGAAATGAGCCTGCCAGGAAAGACGTGCCAGGGAATACGTGTAAGACTAATACGGGATCCGAGACAGAATGAACGCCCCCGCAAAGACAGATGAATTTGCTTCAGCAGTGCCCGCCGGCGTCTTCGCCGAGAAGGTGCTGAGCGTCACGCATTATACCGACCGGCTCTTCCGCTTCACCATGACCCGGCCGCAAGGCTTCCGCTTCCGTTCCGGTGAATTCGCCATGATCGGTCTGATGGTCGATGGCAAGCCGCTCTATCGCGCCTATTCGATCGCAAGCCCAGCCTGGGCCGACGAGCTTGAATTCTTTTCCATTAAGGTGCCGGATGGTCCGCTGACCTCTCATCTGCAGAACATCAAGCCCGGCGACGAGGTGCTGATGCGCAAGAAGCCGACCGGCACGCTGGTTCTGGATGCACTGACCCCAGGCCGTCGCCTGTACATGTTCTCCACCGGCACCGGCATCGCGCCGTTTGCGAGCCTGATCCGCGATCCGGAAACCTATGAGAAGTATGAGGAAGTCATCCTCACCCACACGACGCGCGATGTCGCCGAGCTGAAATACGGTTTCGATCTCGTCGAGGAAATCCGAAACGACGAGATTCTGAGCGAAGTGGTTGGCGACAAGCTGCGTCATTACGCGACTGTCACCCGCGAGGAGTTCCCCTTCACCGGTCGCATCACCGATCTCATCGAGAATGGCAAGCTTTTCAGCGATCTCGGCGTGCCGCCGTTAGATCCCGCGATCGATCGCGGCATGATCTGCGGCTCCTCTGCCATGCTGAAGGACACCAAGGGTCTGCTCGAGAAGGCTGGCCTGAACGAAGGTGCCAACAACAAGCCGGCTGAGTTCGTCATCGAACGCGCTTTCGTCGGTTGATCCAACGAACTATTTAAATTCTGAAAGAAAGGCGGCTTTGGCAACGAGGCCGCTTTTTCATGTACCGCTGAGATAATCGATAAGTGAGGCCATAGCTTTCTCGGCAGCATTCGCATCACCGCCCTGAATGGCTTCGATGGCCTGAATATGCATTGCGATCGCCTGGCCCATGCGGTCATGCATCCCTTTAGAGTACCACAGCCGGCGCGCATGGGTCTGCACTGGTGTGAGCGCCGCCGTGATGAAGTTGTTGGGGCAGGCGGCCTCGAGAATCTCGTCGAAGGCCTTATCGGCAGCGAAAAAGCCGGGAAGGTTGCCGGTGGCAGCGCACTCCGTCATCAGGCGGGCGCATTCCCGCAACTGCTCGCGCTGCTCCGGATCGGCATGGGTGGCAGCGAGCGAGGCTGCAATCGGCTCCAACCCCCGTCTCACCTGCATGACATATTGATGGTCTTCCGGGCGAATCTCCGCGATCTGCAGGCCGACGCGCGGCCGCACGTGGATCAATCCCTGCCATGCAAGTTTCTGGATTGCCTCGCGCACTGGTGTTCGCCCGTGCTGCGCCACTTCGATCAGCTGCTTTTCGGTGACGAGGGCGCCGGGCTTCAGCGCAAGCGTCACAATCGCGTATTCCAACGCGAGATAGGCGAGGTGGCTAAGCGAATTCTGCATGCTAGGCTGCGTCCGACATATGCTTGGGTGGCACACAGTGTCATCTAGCATCCTCGAAGGCAACCAAGCGTGATATATCAGCATGCGAAATTGCAAAGGCAAGCGTCATGGCCGTTCATCGTGCCCGAATATCGCATCTGCCTGATCTTCGCTTTGCGGTCGACGATCTCGGTGGCATTTCGCAAAGCTGGCAGGAAAAGCCGCGTGTTACCGACCGATTGCGGTCGCAAGGGTAGGTGGCCTTCGTTTGGCGGCCATGAGCAGGTCCAGTTCGGTGGACGACGGACCGAACTTGTAGAAGAGGCGCTTTGCCTCCGCATCATCGAGGCGATACTTCCGTGCAAACTCCGCAATGCTGTAGGGGCGGCCGCGGATGACTTTGCGGGTGGTTGTCCGATTGGCGTTTTCCGTCATATTTCCAACCTCCTTTCGGTTCCCTTTTGGTAGATAGAGCCGAGGTCCGGCTTGGAAAGGTCTCAAGAGCGCCGGAACACTTTTCCACGGCTTGCTGAAGCCCTTGTGTCTCGCAGAACTCAAGCAATAAAAAAAGGAAAGGCGGGTTTTGCCCGCCTTCCCTTTTTCCTCTTCCCAATTCGGGCTTGTGCAGCCCGATGCGCCGCTAACGTCTGATCAGTCGACCGACGAAAATCAGGATGCAGGCGCCGATGAAACCTGTGATCAGGTAGTTCAGCCATACATGGAACGGCAGCGCGATACCGAGCGTCCGGAACAGCCAGCTGGCGACAAGCGCGCCGACGATGCCGAGGATGATGTTCATGATGATGCCTGTGTTGCTTTTCATGATCATCTCGGCGAACCAGCCAGCTAAGCCGCCGATGATAATTGCTGCAATCCAACCGACGTTTGCGTCTTCCATAAAAGAACCTCCTGAGGGCCCGACAGGTTGTTAACAATAACTGATATACACCAAAAACGATTCGCACCCCAACTGTTGCGGATGGCGAGCCGATCAATCCGTTCATTGCAACCCTGATTATTAAGGGAAATTGTTACGGTTGTTTGGCTCCTTGAGAATCGTTTGCCTTGTTGAAGCTCGTCCATCTATGGCGTCGGATTTCCGATTTTCCTTGATAATAGGCGATTTCTTTAGCTCGATGCCGTCATTTCGCGGTAGCGAGGTGAGGAAAAGCATCTTCGGTCGCCAGCAACCACAATTTTATGGGTTGACCACAATAGGGCGTCTGCATATGTTCCGCGCACTTCCAGCCGAGGCAGCCTCTGCCTGCGGAAAGGGAGAGCGTAGCTCAGTCGGTAGAGCAACTGACTTTTAATCAGTAGGTCATGGGTTCGAATCCCATCGCTCTCACCATAGATTTCATTAGTTCTGCAGTTTTTCAGGACTTGGTTTCGGCTCTATCTGCTGCGTGCGAGCATGGGGTCGGCTTTTTTGCCGGACAATTTGGATCCGAGAAAAGACCCGGTATTCGCCTGCTGCAAGGGAGATGCGCGAATCGGGATATTCATTAGGGACCACTGATCGACTAAATGAGTGTCCTTCAATACCAAAGGATCATGATGTCTGACCATCTGCGTTCACTAGAGTCGACAAGGCATTGCGTATCGGACCGAAAGCCTAAAGGTGTCATTATTTACATAATGGTCGCCGTCGTTGCGGTTATCATCGGGTCGACTTCGGGACGGCACGAGAGCGCGGAGCAAACTGTTCCGCCCGTTGCGAAGCTGGTTCATTGAATGGAATGATCGGCTGGGCCAAAGATCAGTCCAACCGGGTATAACGCCGCAATCCGGGTTTTTGTGCGTAGCCTAGATTGGAAGGCCGTGGGTAGCTCAGCGCCTGCCGTTCAGTTTCGAACGAAGCAATTAGAGCGTAAAGCCTCCCCGATTGTATCTGCATTGTTGAATCTCGTTAATTGCGCGGCCTCGGCGCGGGGTCGACTTTTTCAGCTAGCCATAACGCACAGGTTGTTGATGGCATTCGGTACAAATTAGCTGGTGAAAAATATCGATTTGGTAGTACCATAGTCTCATCAATAAGATGATTGGTGAAGACGACGGGCGAATGATGGAATTCGTGGCAGAGCTGTCCCTATGGGAAATCTATGCAATCGTTTGCGGGTTGTTGGGTTCTCTGGGGCTTTTGTTTGGATTGATGGCAGGCAGGAGGTTTTCGATAGCCTTGAGCGTACTGCCGCTGATGGGTATCGCGATCACGACACCGGTGACGGAGCGAGTTGTGATCCCCTACCTTACGGAGCGCTATCCGGTGATCTTTGCCAACAAGGATCTGCCGAGGAAGATCGACCAGAAGACCACGCTGACGAAAATAGACCTCACCGATCATATCTATAGCTATTTCTTCGATCTTGACGACGATGATGACGATTTCGATCCGCCTCTCGTCAAATCCGCCCAGCTCACAGACCTCTGCGACTTCCTGCTACCGAAGTTCAGTTCCGGCGAAGCATCCCTGGCGAATTACATCTATCAGCTGAAGGGCAGGGATTATTCATTTTCGGTCGATAGTGCCGACTGCTCCTGACGTTTGGACAGACAAAACATCAGAAGCGCCTTGCTTCAAAATCAGCGATCACTTGCGGTCGAGCTTGTCGACGCAGGTTCTGCGGCTAGTTCCTACGCGATTGTGGAGAGTGCGACGACCGCAACAGCCGTCAGGCCACCGAAGATCGGTAGCAATTTGAGCATAACAAGCCGCGCGAGCTTCTTCTTTTCGATCGACGTCATGATCAGCTTTCCTCACATGGCAGTGAAGCTTAAACGCATGAGATTCATGATTCGTTTCGTGTCTATCGTCGCATTATAATATTATGTGTCGCTAAAAGTACAGTAGGGTGGCGCTTTGTCACTTTCGAAGACGGCAATCCTCCGAAACCTGCTCGGTAGTTGGATGGGAGATCGCCGAATATGACGGTGTTGTTATTCCCACCGGAACCTAATCCCATCACGTGAGTTCCCTTTTCAACAGAGAGGAGGTGCAGCTTGGCACGGGATCGGCAAAGTGAATCGCATGGCGGGCGCGAGAAGAAGCAAGCTTTGGCGAAGATACAGCACAGCAAGGTGCGCAAGGGCGATCAGCCGAATGAGGATAAGGACGAGGCTTCCCTCGTCGCCGATCCCCGCAACAGGCTTGCGGAGGGCAAAGTCGATCCGCTGACAAAGGAGCGCAAGCCTGGAAATGCATGAGTGATACCTGTGTTGGACAGTGGCTCATGCGTTTCATGCACCGTTTCCCATAGGGAGAAGATAATCTCGCAGGCCAACGAAGTGGCACTGCGACGATAATCGTTTCGGCGGTGCCGTTGCGGTTTGCGTGGGTGACTTGCTTCTCCATCATTCACGAATGCAATGACTGGGATGACGATCCATTTGTACTGCCGTCGTTCATCGCGATGGCCATGATGGCAAGAAGAACATATTCGCGCTTCCAGCCTGATTTCATCGCCGCAGCAACCAAGCTCTCGATGGAGGGTTCTAAGGCGAAAAGGCAGGCGGTCAGATAGTTTGTCTGTGATGCTGCTTCCGAAGGGGGAGGGTTTATGGCGGGTCTCAACTTCCTGCTCCGTCTATTGATTCGACCGGATAGGGATGGACTCTAATTTCAGCGGGTTTCCCGGGTTTGTCTCGTTTATTGCAGAACGTTGCTATTGCCGCGCGGCCTTGGGAGGGCCAGGGTCATGATCGATGTCGATAGCTGGCGGGCGATATCCGGATAATGCTTACTTGCTCGGGCCGGCATCAATGGCGCCAGCCCCCAGAGTGTTCCAGGAAAAAGTGCTCAAGCGGCTTTCCGTCCGGAATTCCATAAAAACAATGGGATACATCCAACGAAAGGTTCACAGGACAAACGATCATATCCAGCAACGACATTGCGACGCTGCTGCTCGGTCTTTTCGTCAGAATTATTTGATGAGAGCGCCGTAGCGATCAACTCTACCGCCAGCTGGACGGTAAAGTTGACCACGATTCGAGAGTGAAACGAGTTTCTAGGCCTTGCCGCCGTTCTTCTTGCAATCGCTTCGGAATTTGGCGCGGGCCTTTCCATGCAAGCCCTTGGCGTCGGCCTGGGCCGAACATGCCTTGGAAACGGCAGTTTGAGCAGGCTTCATTGCCTTCGGCTTCGTCGTGGTGGTCGTTGATGGAGCCGACGTCGTTGCACTCGGGGTAGTCGTTGTCGTGGTGCTGGGGGTAGTTGCCGTTTGTGCCATCGCGCTTACGCTGAAGAGTGCGACAAAGGCTGCAGTCGTGAACATAGTAGCAATTCTCATGGGGGCTTTTCCTCCGCTGACTAGCTGGGGTGGAATGTACGTTGTTCGACGAACATCAACAGCTTGGACCAATATTTTTGCAAAAGCAATTCGTTCATTTGGCAGTGGCGCGACCGTTGGTCACGCCCGGAAAATCCGGGGAAAACCGGGGTTTTGTGCATGGCTGTGCGTATCTCAATTCCGACAACTTTAAGGCAAGATGCCAAGCCCGCTCGAAAAGGTGATTGGCTTTCCGATACCCGCGCCGTTAGGAAAGAATCGGAATGACATAGCCGGAGTCCATCGTGTCGCTTGCCGATATCTCGCTTCTGAGTGCATTGCTCGCCGGAGCGCTTTCGTTTCTTTCGCCCTGCGTGTTGCCGCTCGTGCCACCTTATCTCTGTTACATGGCTGGGATCTCGGTCGAGCAGTTTCGCGGCGGTGGTGCAGCCGTAGCGGGAGGCCCGATTGTTCCTGGCCCGAGCGTTCGCGGCAATGTGCTGATGTCGGCGCTGTTCTTCACCTTGGGATTTGCGACGGTGTTCGTCGCGCTCGGCGCCGGTGCCTCTTCCATCGGCATGCTCTTGCGCCAGCATCTCGATATTCTTGCCAAGATCGGCGGCCTCATCATCGTCATCATGGGCCTGAACTTCCTTGGCGTTTTCCGCATCGGCATTCTCGCCCGCGAGGCGCGCTTCCAGAGCGGCGGCAAGCCTGCGACGCTGACGGGCGCCTATATCATGGGCCTTGCCTTCGCCTTCGGTTGGACGCCCTGCATCGGCCCAGTGCTCGGCGCCATCCTCGGCATTGCCGCTTCGCGTGAAACGGTCGGCGCCGGCGCCGGACTGCTCGCCGTCTATTCGCTCGGGCTTGCCATTCCCTTCTGGATCGCCGCCGGTTTTTCCGGTGCCTTCATGCGTTTTCTGTCCCGATTCCGCCGCCATCTCGGCACGGTCGAGAAGGTCATGGGCGGGCTTCTGGTGCTGACGGGCCTCGCCTTCATCTTCGGCTATGTCAGCGATATGGCGATCTGGTTTCAGCAGACCTTTCCAATCCTGATGAAAATCGGCTAAGTCGGGCGATATCTTTCGCCCTCGTTTCCCCCGGTAAAATGGAACGTGCCTGATGGCTGACCCCCATGGCTGATATCATTGGTCTGCTGCTGCCATTCTTCGGCCTGATCCTGATCGGCTATGTCGCAGCACGCGTTACAAAGCAGCCGGCAGAAGCGCTCGGCTGGCTGAATACGTTCATTATCTACGCGGCATTGCCGGCGCTGTTCTTCAAGCTTGTTTCGCAGACGCCGATCGAACAGCTGACCCGGGTCGATTTTATCGCCACCGATATCGCCGCGACCTACTCGATTTTTCTGCTGTTGTTTCTGATCGGCCGCTTCCTGCGCCGCAATTCGCTCGCCGACTGTACGATTCAGGCTTTTGCCGGTGCTTACGGCAATATCGGCTATATGGGGCCGGGGCTTGCGCTATTGGCGCTGGGTGAAAGGGCCGCGGTTCCGGTGGCGTTGATCGTGTGCTTTGAAAACGCACTGCATTTCATCGTAGCGCCCGCGCTGATGGCGCTGGAAGGCGGCGATAGGCGCTCGCCATGGCGCGTTGCTGTGGATATCGCACGTAAGGTTCTGCTGCACCCTTTCATCCTGTCGACCGCGCTTGGTTTCGTCGTGGCGGCGCTTTCGCTACATCAGCCGGCCGCCTTCGAGCGATTTGTCAATTATCTCGCGCAAGCGGCTGCACCCTGTGCGTTATTCGCCATGGGGATAACGCTTGCGCTGCGTCCGCTGAAGCGGATTCCGGTCGAGATTGGCTATATCGTACCCGCAAAGCTCATCCTGCATCCGCTTGTCGTCTATATCGTTTTGCAGGCCGTCGGCGGCTTCGATCCGATCTGGATAGAGGCGGCCGTGTTGTTGGCGGCCCTGCCGACGGCAACGAACGTCTTCGTCATCGGTCAGCAATATGGCGTCTGGCAGGAGCGGGCCTCCGCTACCATCCTGATCACCACGGCCTGTTCCGTGGTGACGGTTTCCGTTGTTCTCTATCTGATAAAGTCGGGCGTCTTACCGGCGCAGCTTTTCACGTAATGCCGACGAAAAATTGCGCAAGCCGCCGCCAGGCTCTATGCCCTCGCGCATGACGATGTTGCGCAGCGGAGCGATGGCGGAAAGCACATGCAGGCCGGCTGCACGCAGCATCTGCACGGGCAGGAAATCCGACAGAAGCGAGCGATTGAGGAGATCGACGCTGGCCGTGCGGCTGATGATGTCAGCGCGTCTCTTGCGATCAAAACTGTCGCCGGATGTTGCCGGGATCGGCAGGTCCGAACGCGTATTCAGGATCTCCGTCAGCGCCAGTATATCGCGAAGGCTGAGATTGAGGCCCTGCGCGCCGATTGGCGGAAAGACGTGGGCTGCTTCGCCGATCAGCGCGGCGCGACCCTTGCCGAAGCGATAGGCCGTCATGCCGGAAAGCGGCCAGACCTGCACGCTGTCTTCGATCGTGACCTGACCGAGCATTGACTGCATTCGCTCTTCGACCAGACGGCCGAGCTCTTCGAGCGACTTCTCCGCATTGGCAGCCGCTTCCGCCGGCTTCTGCACCCAGACAAGACTGGAGCGTTGGCCGGAAAGCGGCACCTGCGTAAAGGGACCGCTTTCCGTGTGGAACTCCGTGGAGATGTTTTGGTGCGGCAGGCTATGCGAAAAATTCAGAACCATCGCCGATTGCGGATAGGACCAGCCCTTGGTCTTGATATCAAGCGTCTCACGCACCATCGAATTGCGGCCGTCCGCGCCGACGACGAATGCGGCATCGATCGAACCGCCGTTGTCGAGGGCGATCGATACGCCATCATCGCGGAAGGTGATTTCGGAAGCGGTGGCTTCGATGCGGCTCACATTGCCTTCCGCGTTGATGGCTTCGCTCAGATTGTCGAGCAATACGGCATTCGGAATATTGTAGCCGAAAGCCTCCAGGCCGATTTCTGACGAGCGGAACGAGACAGTCGGCGCCCGCAGCAGCCGTGACGTACCGTCTATGATGCGCATAGTGGTCAGCGGCGTCGCAGAAGGCGCGATCCTGTCCCACAGCGTCAGGCGCTCCAGAAAGCGGATCGATTGATCCATCAGCGCCGTCGTCCGCTTGTCGGCTTTATTGTGTGGCGCGGCGACAAGGGCGACGGACCTTCCGCTGCGCGCGAGCGCGAAAGCCGTAATCATGCCGGCCAGGCCACCGCCGATAACGGCCACTTCAATCTGCTTCATATCGATGCCTCAATTGCCTCTTGTCCTGAAAATAAGCGCTTAGCCTGTTGAAATCCATGGGATGAAACATCGCAATGGGTGAAAATGACAGTAAGTCGCGCTAGCGTGCCGGGATCGACGCTTTTGTGCTGGCGGTGCAAACCAAAGGATGCATATTAGCGAAAAAACCGCCTGCCGGGGCAGGCGCATAAGCTGACGAATCGTGGGGCGGATGAAAATCTTCAATTACAAGCGGGTGCCTTATGCGGAGATGCGTGCTTTCTCCGTTCATATCCTGACGGCATCCGGATCGTTTCTCGCCTTTCTCGGCGTCGTTGCAGCATCCGAGCATCGCTTTGTCGACATGTTCTGGTGGCTCGGCCTGGCGCTGCTGGTCGATGGCATCGATGGGCCGATTGCGCGCAAGGTTCGCGTCAAGGAAGTGCTGCCCAACTGGTCCGGTGACACGCTCGACAATATCATCGACTACGTGACCTATGTGCTGCTTCCGGCCTTCGCGCTCTATGAGAGCGGCATGATCGGCCAGCCCTGGTCGTTCGTCGCCGCCGGCATGATCGTGGTCTCCAGCGCCATCTATTACGCGGATACCGGCATGAAGACGGATGAGTATTTCTTCTCCGGTTTTCCGGTCGTCTGGAACATGGTGATCTTCACGCTTTTCGTCATCGGCGCCAGCGCGACGACCGCCATGATCCTCGTCGGCTTTTCCGTCGTCCTGACCTTCCTGCCGATCAACTTTCTGCATCCCGTGCGCGTCAAGCGTTTGCGGCCGCTGAACCTTGGCATATTTCTCTTCTGGTCGGCGCTCGGCATCTATTCGCTGCTGATGCATTTCGTCATGCCGCAATGGGCCGTTGTCCTCTTTATCATCAGTGGTATTTATCTTTATTGCATTGGTGCCGTGCTGCAGTTTTTCCCGTCCCTCGGACGCCAATAAGGAAGACGCATTATGAAGAAGACCAAAGTTATCCGTATCCATGAAAATGGTGGTCCTGAGGTCATGAAGCTGGAGGAGGTGGATCTGCCGCCTCCGGGCGCGGGCGAGGTACAGCTTCGTCATGCCGCGATCGGCCTCAACTTCATCGACGTCTATTTCCGCTCCGGCCTCTACAAGGCGCCCTATTTTCCTTTGCCGCTCGGCAAGGAAGCCGCAGGTACGGTCACCGAAGTCGGCCCCGGCGTGACTGACTTTGCCGTCGGTGATCGCGTTGCCTATGTCGGCAGCGATGGCGCCTACAGCACCGAGCGCAACATCGAGACCCGCCATCTCGTCAAGGTGCCCGACGATATCCCGCTCGAAACCGCAGCATCCATGATGCTGAAGGGCATGACAGCCGAATATCTGCTGAACCGCACCTTCAAGGTCGGTCCTGGAACGACGCTGCTGTTTCATGCGGCAGCCGGCGGCGTCGGCCTGATTGCCGGCCAATGGGCCAAGGCCCTCGGTGCTGCGACGGTGATTGGAACGGCAGGCTCGGCTGAAAAGGTCGAATTGGCCTTGGCGCATGGTTATGACCACGTCATCGACTACAGCAAGGAGAATTTTGCCGATCGTGTGCGAGAAATCACCGGTGGCAAGGGCGTCGATGTCGTCTATGACTCCGTCGGCAAGGACACGTTTCCTCAGTCGCTCGATTGCCTGAAGCCGCGGGGCATGTGGGTCACTTTCGGTCAGTCTTCCGGTCCGATCGAGAACTTCAATCTCGCCATCCTCAATCAGAAGGGTTCGCTTTTCACGACGCGGCCGAGCCTCTTTGCCTATGTCGGCACGCCTGAGGAGTTGAGAGCCAGTGCAAAGGCGTTATTTGCTGTTGTGCAAAGCAGCAAAGTGCGTATCAATATTCATCAGACTTATCCGTTGGGCGATGCTGGGCGCGCGCACGCGGATCTGGAAGCCAGGAAAACGAGTGGAACTACACTACTGATCCCATAGATCCGTAAAGGACAGGTCGGTGGGAAGGAAATGAGGGGAACGTGTCGTCATCCGATGCGCCGGCAAGCGGTGCACTATTGTCGGTTCGCAAACTGACGAAACTGTTCGGCAGTTTTGCAGCCTGCAACGAAATCGATCTTGAAATTCAGCCGGGCGAAATTCATGCCCTTCTAGGCGAAAACGGCGCTGGCAAGTCCACGCTGGTCAAAATGCTGTTCGGCGTGCTTGAACCATCGCATGGGCAGATCGTCTGGCAGGGCCAGCCTGTGTCGATCGATGCACCGGGCACGGCGCGCAAGCTCGGCATCGGCATGGTATTTCAGCATTTTTGTCTGTTCGAGGCGCTGACCGTCGCGGAAAACATCGCACTCTCGCTAGACAGCAATATTCCGATCGCCAAGATCGCGGAAGAGGCGGCGAAGCTTTCGCAAGCTTATGGCCTGCCGCTCGATCCCAATGCACATGTTGCCGACCTGTCGGTTGGCGAGCGGCAGCGCATCGAAATCCTCCGCGCGCTTTTGCAGAATCCGAAGCTGATCATTCTCGACGAACCGACCTCCGTTCTGACGCCGCAGGAGGCTGATCGCCTGTTCGAGACCCTGTTCCAGCTGCGCGACGAAGGGCGCTCGGTACTTTATATCAGCCACCGGCTGGAGGAAGTGCAGCGCATCTGTTCGCGCGCCACGGTTCTTCGTCATGGCAAAGTAACGGGTGCTTGTGATCCACGGCAGGAAACGACGGGGTCGCTAGCCCGCATGATGGTTGGCAGCGATGTTGCGAGCGTACAGCATGGCGGCATGGACAAGAAAGGGGACGTCCTTCTGGAAGTCGCCGGCCTTTCTGCTCCTGCGCGCACTCCCTTTGCCATGTCCCTGAAAGATCTCTCATTGCGCGTGCGTGCCGGTGAAATACTGGCGATAGCCGGCGTGGCCGGAAACGGGCAGGGCGAATTGTTCGATGTCATATCGGGCGAATATGCCGTCGCGTCCGATGACTTGGTTCGGCTGCGCGGCGAAGGCGTCGGCACCAAGGGCATCAATGCGCGCCGGCTGCTCGGCGCTGGTTTCGTGCCGGAAGAGCGTCACGGCCATGCCGCCGTATCCGCACTGAAGCTGTCCGACAATCTCGTGCTCGCTCGCAATCAGTCGGATCGCAAGGCGTTTTTGAGCGGCCGGTTCCTCAACATCATCAGACACGGTGCCGTCCGGCAAGCGACGAAGCGGATCTGCGAGGCGATGGATGTGCGCAAGAGCGGCGAGGATCCCGCTGCCGGCGCGCTGTCCGGCGGCAATCTGCAGAAGTTCATCGTCGGTCGCGAGCTGGACCGTCAACCGAGCGTTCTTGTCGTCAACCAGCCGACCTGGGGCGTGGATGCCGGCGCCGCCAGCCGTATCCGTCAGGCCATGGTCGATCTCGCGCGCGATGGTTCGGCCGTGGTCGTCATCAGCCAGGATCTCGACGAGATTTTCGAAGTCGCGACCGATATTGCCGTCATCTCGGAAGGGCGTTTGTCTCCGTCCTATCCGGCCGGCGAGCTGACCCGCGAAAAGATCGGCCTGCTGATGGGCGGCCTGCATGAATCGAAGACGCATTCGGAGCCTGCACATGCGCATTGAACTTGAAAAGCGCCCGCAGGTCTCGAAGCTGTTCGGCCTCCTGTCGCCCCTTCTTGCCCTCGCATTGGCATTGATTGCCGGCACCATCATGTTCGCCCTCATGGGCAAGGATCCCGTCGAGGCGCTCGACGCCTTCTTCGTCGAGCCTCTGCTGGAAGTCTGGTCGCTGCATGAACTGGCGATCAAGGCCGGTCCGCTGATCCTGATCGCCGTCGGCCTTTGCCTCTGCTATCGCTCCAACAACTGGAATATTGGTGCCGAAGGCCAGTTCACGATGGGAGCTGTCGCTGGCTCCTTCATCCCGATTGTCTTCACCGATTGGCATTCGCCGATGGTGCTGCCTTTGATGCTGATTGCCGGCGCCATCGGCGGCGCGCTCTATGCCGCCATTCCGGCGCTCCTGAAAGCGCATTTCAATACCAACGAGATCCTGACGAGCCTGATGCTGGTCTATATCGCACAGCTCTTTCTGGATTGGCTGTCGCGCGGGCCGTGGCGCGATCCGCAGGGCCATAATTTCCCGCAGAGCATCGACTTCCCGCCCGAAGCGGTTCTGCCGGCGATCTGGGAAGATTCCGGGCGCGCGCATTGGGGCATCGTCTTTGCCGTGGTTGCCGCGATCCTTGCCTGGTTCCTGATGAAATACACGCTGAAAGGCTTCGAAATCGTGGTGCTCGGCCAGTCGGCGCGGGCAGGGCGTTTCGCCGGCTTTTCCTCGCGGAAAATGGTCTGGTTCGCCTTCCTTTTCTCCGGAGCATTGGCGGGATTGGCCGGCATATCCGAGGTTTCGGGTTCCATCGGCCACCTGCAGCCCGCGATCTCGCCGGGCTATGGCTTCACCGCCATCATCGTAGCCTTCTTGGCACGCCTCAATCCGCTCGGAGCCATCCTCTCGGGTCTCGTATTGGCGCTAACCTATCTCGGTGGAGAGGCGGCGCAATTGTCGCCGGGGATTTCGGCCAAGGCGGCAAGCGTTTTCCAGGGCTTACTTTTGTTCTTCGTGCTCTCCTGCGACACGCTGATCTATTACAAGATCCGCCTGGTCTGGTCGCGGGTTCGGGGAGGTGCGGCATGAGCGTGTTTGAAGCCATTCTGCTCACCATCATCACAGCATCGACGCCGCTCGTCATCGCCGGCCTCGGCGAGCTGGTGGTGGAACGCTCCGGCGTGCTCAACCTCGGCGTTGAAGGCATGATGATCATCGGCGCCGTCGCCGCCTTCGTTGGCGCGCAGATGAGCGGATCGCCCTATGTCGGCCTGCTGACCGGCATCATCGCCGGGGCGCTCTTCTCGCTATTGTTCGGCTTCCTGACCTTGACGCTGGTGACGAACCAGGTGGCAACCGGCCTGGCGTTGACCATTCTAGGGCTCGGTCTTTCCGGCATGATCGGTGAAGGCTATGTCAGCGTGCCCGGTGTGCAACTGCACGAGATCGTCTTCCCGCTCCTGTCGGATATTCCGCTGATCGGCTCGGTGTTGTTCAAGCAGGACTTGACCTTCTACCTCTCGATCGCTTTGCTCGTCGGCGTCAACTGGTTCCTCTTCCGCAGCCGCGCCGGCCTGAAGCTGCGTGCCGTCGGCGATAGCCATGGCTCTGCCCATGCACTTGGCATCGACGTTATCCGCACGCGCTATCTGGCCGTCATGTTCGGCGGCGCCTGCGCGGGCCTTGCCGGCGCACAGCTTTCGCTCGTCTACACGCCGCAATGGGTGGAGAACATGTCGGCCGGTCGCGGCTGGGTGACGTTGGCCCTCGTGGTCTTTGCGTCGTGGCGGCCGATGCGCGTCATGGCCGGCGGTTATCTTTTTGGCGCTGTAACGATCCTGCAGTTTCACGCGCAGGGTTTTGGCGTCGGCATTCCCTCGCAGTTCCTGTCGATGCTGCCTTACGCATCGACTATTGTGGTTCTCGTCATCATCTCTCAAAATCGTCGCGCGACCTTGATCAATACGCCAGCGTCGCTCGGCAAGGCCTTCGTTCCGGAGCGTTGATCGCAATACCGGACCGATTTCTGTAAAACATGTCAAACCAACAGGGGTAACCATGAAAAAACTAGCACTCGCCCTCACAACGACAGCCGCCGCCATCGTTGGTTTCGCTGCCGGCGCCGAAGCGGCGCCGACCAAGGTCTGCTTCGTCTATGTCGGTTCGCACACGGACGGCGGCTATTCGCAGGCGCATGATCTCGGCCGCCAGCAGATCCAGAAGGAATTCGGCGACAAGATCGAGACGCCCTATCTCGAAAACGTGCCGGAAGGCCCGGATGCCGAGCGCGCCATCGAGCGTCTCGCCCGCTCCGGCTGCTCGCTGATCTTCTCCACCTCGTTCGGCTTCATGGACGCCACCGTCAAGGTTGCCGCCAAGTTCCCGAAGGTGAAGTTCGAACACGCGACCGGCTTCAAGAGCGGCCCGAATCTCGCGACCTACAACTCGCGCTTCTATGAAGGCCGCTATATCCTCGGCCAGATCGCCGCCAAGACGTCGAAGAATCACGGTGCTGCCTACATCGCGTCCTTCCCGATCCCGGAAGTCGTCATGGGCATCAATTCCTTCGAGCAGGGCGCCCGCTCGATCGATCCGAGCTTCAAGCTCAAGGTCGTATGGGTCAACACCTGGTTCGATCCCGGCAAGGAAGCCGATGCCGCCAAGGCCATGGTCGACCAGGGCGTCGATATCCTGACGCAGCACACCGACACGACGGCGCCGATGCAGGTTGCCGAAGAACGCGGTATCCATGCTTTTGGTCAGGCTTCCGACATGATCAAGGCTGGCCCGAAGGCGCAGTTGACGGCGATCGTCGACACCTGGGGCAACTACTACTCCAAGCGCGTTCACGCACTGCTGGATGGCAAGTGGAAGTCCGAGCAGAGCTGGGACGGCCTGAAGGACGGCATCCTGAAGATGGCGGACTACACGAACATGCCTGACGACGTGAAGAAGATGGCTCAGGAGACCGAAGCCAAGATCAAGTCCGGCGAGCTCGCTCCCTTCACCGGCCCGATCAACAAGCAGGACGGTACGCCCTGGCTGAAGGCTGGCGAAAAGGCTGATGACGGCACGCTACTCGGCATGAACTTCTACATCGAAGGCGTCGACGACAAACTGCCGGCTTCGAAATAAGCAGACGAAATAGTTTAAGTTGAGAAAGGGCGCCCAAAGGCGCCCTTTTTTGTTGCGCTGCATCATCGAATGCCGATTTACAAAAGTATTACTATATGATTTTTTGACTGCAGGCCTGAGGAAACGGCCTTTGGGAGGACATCATGAAATTGAAGACTGCACTGATCAGTGCCACGATGCTTGCTGCCTGCATGTTTACGTCGGCATCGGCTAAAGACCTGGTCGTCGGATTCTCGCAAATCGGTTCGGAATCCGGTTGGCGTGCGGCCGAAACGACGTTGACGAAGCAGGAAGCGAAGAAGCGCGGCATCGACTTGAAGTTCGCAGACGCGCAGCAGAAGCAGGAAAACCAGATCAAGGCGATCCGTTCCTTCATCGCACAGGGCGTTGATGCGATCCTGTTGGCACCCGTCGTCGAGACCGGCTGGGATGCTGTCCTGAAGGAAGCCAAGGAAGCCAAGATCCCCGTCATCCTGCTTGACCGCACGGTCAATGCGCCGAAGGATCTTTACCTGACGGCCGTCACGTCGGACTTGGTTCATGAAGGCAAGGTTGCCGGCGACTGGCTCGTCAAGACGGTCGGCGACAAGAAGTGCAACATCGTCGAGCTGCAGGGTACAACCGGTTCCTCGCCGGCCATCGGCCGCAAGAAGGGCTTCGAAGAGGCCATTAAGGGTCATGACAACCTGAAGATCGTTCGGAGCCAGACTGGTGACTTCACCCGCGCAAAGGGCAAGGAAGTCATGGAAAGCTTCCTGAAGGCTGAGAACGGCGGCAAGGACATCTGCGCGCTCTATGCCCACAACGACGACATGGCCGTCGGTGCCATCCAGGCGATTAAGGAAGCAGGCCTGAAGCCGGGCAAGGACATCCTGACCGTGTCGATCGATTCGGTTCCGGATCTCTTCAAGGCCATGGCTGCCGGCGAAGCGAACGCAACCGTGGAACTGACCCCGAACATGGCCGGTCCCGCCTTCGACGCGCTCGATGCCTATCTGAAGACCAAGAAAGAGCCGCCGAAGTGGATCCAGACCGAGTCCAAACTCTACACGCAGGCTGACGATCCGCAGAAGGTCTACGAGCAGAAGAAGGACCTCGGCTACTAAGACAAAAGCTGATCGCACCGGCTGGCAACGCCACCGGTGCGAATTCTTGTGCAAGATGCCGGCGCGTCAACGCAATGCGCCGGCTATCGCTTTCGCCTAGAGCGGTTCAGCTTTTCACGGAATCTCCGAAACGCTCTGTTTTTTATTTTCTCGCAATTCCGGACGGAAAACCGCTACGCACTTTTCCTGGAGTTGCTCTATTGGCTCAATGCAGGGACATCAGCGCTTCATGGCTCACGACGTCGAGCGACTTCTGACAGCGACAGGCTTTTGTAAGTATTTTCCCGGTTCGACCGCTCTCGATCATGTCGATTTCACATTGATGCGCGGCGAGGTCCATGCGCTGCTTGGCGAGAACGGCGCGGGAAAATCCACACTGATCAAGTGCATGACCGGCGCCTATCGTCGCGACGCCGGCACTCTGGTTCTCGATGGGGCCGGGATCGATCCGCATGACACGCTGGCAGCCCAGAAGCTCGGCATCGGAACCGTCTATCAGGAAGTGAACCTGCTGCCCAATCTGAGCGTCGCGGAAAATCTGTTCCTCGGTCGTCAGCCGCAGCGGTTCGGTATGGTCAGCAGCCGCACCATGAACGGCATGGCGAGAGACCTGCTGTCGCAGTATGGCATGGATATCGATGTCAGCCGCCAGCTCGACCGCTTCTCGGTCGCCATACAGCAGGTCATCGCAATTGCCCGCGCAGTCGATCTCTCCGGTAAGGTGCTGATCCTCGACGAACCGACGGCGAGCCTCGATACGCATGAAGTCGAAATGCTGTTCGGCATCGTCAGGCGCTTGAAGCAGCGCGGCTTGGGAATTGTTTTCATTACGCATTTTCTGGAGCAAGTTTACGAGATCTGCGATCGCATCACCGTTCTTCGCAACGGCCGCCTGGTCGGCACGCGCGAAGCGGAGGGTCTACCCAGGCAGACCCTGATCGCCATGATGCTTGGCCGTGAACTCGCTGAGACGGAAAGCACGGTGAAGCAGACCGAGACGGAAAGCGGCCCGGTCCGATATAATTTCACGAATTTCGGCAAGCGCGGCAAGATCAAGCCATTCGATATGGAGGTGCGCGTTGGCGAAGTTGTCGGTATCGCCGGCCTGCTCGGGTCCGGCCGCACGGAAACGGCCGAAGTGCTTTTCGGCGTTGAGCGTGCCGATAGCGGCGAAGCGAAGATTGAAGGCAATACGGTCGTGCTCTCCAGCCCGCGCGCTGCAATCAAGAGCGGCTTCGGCTTCTGCCCGGAAGATCGCAAGACCGATGGCATCATAGGCGATCTTTCCATTCGGGAGAACATCATCATGGCGCTGCAGGCGCGGCGGGGCTGGGCGAGACCTCTTGCACGCAGCGAGCAGAACGCTATCGCCGATCGCTACATCAAGGCGTTGGATATCCGCACGACCGATCGGGAAAAGCCCATCCGGCTTCTTTCAGGCGGCAACCAGCAGAAGGCGATTCTCGCACGATGGCTGGCGACGAACCCGAATTTCCTGATCCTGGACGAGCCGACCCGCGGTATCGATGTCGGTGCCCATGCGGAAATCATACGGCTGATCGAAGACCTTTGCCGTCAGGGAATGTCCCTGGTGGTCATTTCGTCCGAACTGGAGGAGCTTGTCGCCTATAGTTCGCGCGTTATCGTTCTGCGTGATCGTGAGCACATTGCCGAGTTGACCGGCAGCGAGATAACCGCCGGAAATATCGTCGAGGCCATTGCCACGGCTCAGAAGGCAAAGGAGAACGCATGAGCTCGCAAATCAAGGCATCTTTGCTTCGTTTGATGCCGCAGCTCATTGCGCTCGCGGTCATTCTTCTTTTGAATTTCATCATGTTCCCGCAATTCTTTCATCTGGAAATTCAAAATGGAAGACTTTACGGAAGCCTCATTGATGTGCTCAATCGCGGCGCGCCGGTGGCACTTTTGTCCATCGGTATGACGCTGGTCATTGCCACCAAGGGGATCGATCTTTCGGTCGGCGCGGTGATCGCCATCTGCGGTGCTGTCGCTGCATCATCGATCGTTGCCGGTTATTCGCTTGCTTATACGCTGTTGCTGACGATCGGTATCGGTCTGGCATGCGGTCTATGGAACGGCTTTCTTGTCGCCGCGCTCGATATCCAGCCGATCATCGCAACGCTGGTGCTGATGGTGGCGGGTCGCGGCATCGCGCAGTTGATCACCGAAGGCACGATCCTCACCTTCAACAATGACGGGCTGATCTTCCTTGGCAGCGGCTCGTTTGCCGCACTGCCCATGCCTGTCGTGATCTGGCTTCTGGTTGCGCTTGTGGTGATTGCTCTGGTTCGGCGTACGGCTCTTGGGATGCTGGTCGAAGCCATCGGCATCAACCGCCGGGCAAGCACGCTCTCCGGTATCCGCACCCCGGTCCTGCTCATCGCGGTTTATGCATTAAGCGGTCTCTGCGCCTCCATCGCCGGTATCATCGTTACGGCCGACATCAAGGGTGCGGACGCCAACAATGCCGGTCTGTGGCTTGAGCTGGACGCGATTCTGGCAGTCGTCGTCGGCGGCAATTCGCTGCTCGGCGGCCGTTTCAGCATCGTCGGCTCGCTGATCGGCGCGATGATCATCCAATCGGTCAATACGGGAATCCTGCTCTCCGGCTTTCCGCCGGAGTTCAATCTGGTGATCAAGGCGATCATCGTCATCGTCATTCTGGTGATCCAGTCGCCGGCCATGCAGTCTGCAACTGCGTTTTTCTGGCGTCGGCGCGGCGAGGGGCAGATGGTGCAAAAGGAGCAGGCAAAGTGAATTCGAAATATCTTCCGCTGCTTGCGACGATTGTCATCTTCATTCTGGCCTATGCCGGCTGCGTGATGCAATATCCGAACATGCTGTCGACGCGGGTGATCGGCAATCTTTTGACCGATAATGCCTTCCTCGGTATCGCTGCCGTTGGCATGACGTTCGTGATCATTTCCGGCGGCATCGATCTGTCCATTGGCTCGGTCATTGCCTTTACCGGCGTTTTCCTGGCGATCGTCCTGCGTGACACGACGATTCATCCCTTGATCGCTTTCCTCCTGGTTCTCGTCATCACGACCATTTTTGGTGCCGGCATGGGCGCCATCATTTATTATCTCAGCATGCCGCCCTTCATCGTCACCCTGGCCGGCATGTTTCTGGCGCGAGGCATCGCTTTCGTGCTGTCGATCGACAGCATCCCGATCGAGCATGATTTCTATTCTCGGCTCAACGATCTCTATTGGCTGATGCCCGGCGGCGGCCGGCTGACTTTGATCGGCGGCCTGATGTTGATCGTCTTCGCCGGCGGCATCGTGCTGGCGCATCGCACCCGCTTTGGCGCCAATGTCTATGCGCTCGGCGGCGGTGCTCAGACCGCCGAGCTGATGGGCGTACCGGTGGGGAAAACGACCATCCAGATCTACGCTCTGTCCGGCTTTCTCGCCGGTCTATCCGGAATCGTTTTTTCCATTTATACCTCAGCGGGATATTCGCTTGCCACGGTCGGCGTCGAACTTGATGCGATCGCTGCCGTGGTCATAGGCGGAACACTGCTGACGGGAGGAGCGGGGTTCGTCGGAGGAACACTCATCGGAATTCTCATACAGGGCTTGATTCAGACCTACATCACCTTTGATGGAACGCTTTCCAGCTGGTGGACGAAGATATTGATCGGCTTGTTGCTGTTTGCCTTTATTCTGATGCAGAAGGGTCTTCTGCTACTTTCCCGCTTGAATCGACGATATGTCTGAGGGAAGGACAGAGCGCTTGCGCGACCGATTGCTTGAGACCGGAAAATCAGAGGGGAAATCGCGCACGAGCCATGCTCAGGTGGTCGATGAGCTAGGCAAGGCGATCGTCTCCGGCGCATTTCCGATCGGAAGCATTCTTCCCGGCGACAGCGAGCTTCTGCAGCGATTCAAGGTATCCCGCACCGTGCTGCGTGAAAGCATGAAGACTTTGGCCGCAAAGGGGCTGGTGGTGCCGCGCGCGCGTGTCGGCACCCGCGTTACCGAAAAGATCCATTGGAACATGTTCGACAACGAAGTGCTCAACTGGCATTTCGAAAGTGGCGTCAACAAGGAGTTCCTTCTCCATCTTTACGATATACGCATGGCATTCGAGCCCTTTGCCGCGAGCCTGGTGGCGGAACGGGCCAGTCGGGAGGACATCGAGCTGCTTCGCAGTCTTGCCGCCGCCATGGCCGCGCCGCATCATACCTCCGATAGCCTTGCCGTCGCTGATCTGCATTTCCATCTGGCCGTCACAGAGGCTTCGCAGAACCCATTCATGCGATCGCTGGGTGGGCTTATCGAGGCTGCACTCGTTGGCATGTTTCGCATGAGCGCACCGCCTTCGACCAATGGCTTTGCCAATATTGCGGATACGCATATGGCCATCGTGGATGCGATAGCGGCGCGCGACGGGCTTTCTGCCCATAAGGCGATGGAGTTTGTCATCATCGATGGGCGTCAACATGTCCTCGAAGCTTTCGGGGCTCTTGCCGAGGCCTGAAGGTCGCCTTGAATTTCGCCGTAGTTCATCGCTCGACTTGTTGATATGAGGGGAGTCGCCCGGTCACGGGCGGCGCTTGACCGTATATCTCGGAGCTTGAAATGGAACGCAGCTGCCTCGCCATCATCCTCGCCGCCGGCGACAGTACCCGCATGAAATCGTCGATGTCGAAGGTCCTGCATCCGATTGCCGGCCGCCCGATGATCGCCCATGTCATGGAGGCGATCGCCAAGACCGAGATTTCGGCAGCGGCTCTGGTCGTTGGGCGCAATGCGGATGAGGTCAGCGCCGCAGCATCGATCGGTGGTATCACCGTCGAATCCTATCTTCAGAAGGAGCGGCTCGGCACGGGCCATGCCGTGCTGGCGGCGCGCGAGGCGATTGCTCGCGGATATGACGATGTTATCGTTGCCTACGGAGATGTCCCTCTGTTGACCGACGTGCCGCTTCGTGCCGCCCGCCAGGGACTGGCCGGCGGCAACGATGTCGTCGTCATCGGTTTTCATACCGATCATCCAAATGCTTACGGTCGGCTGCTGGTCAAGGACGGCGAACTGATCGCGATCCGCGAAGCGAAGGATGCGACCGATGCCGAACTGGCGATAAAATGGTGCAATAGCGGGCTGATGGCGATCAATGGCCGCAAGGCGCTGGATCTCCTTGATCGTATCGGCAACAACAATGCCAAGGGCGAATACTACCTCACCGATCTCGTCGAGATCGCTCGCTCGCTGGGCGGCCGTGCCGTTGCGGTCGATGCGCCTGAGGTTGAAATGACTGGCTGCAACAATCGAGCAGAACTTGCTTTCATCGAGCGCCTCTGGCAGGAGCGGCGCCGCCATGAGCTGATGCTGTCGGGCGTGACCATGATCGCCCCGGAAACCGTATTTCTCGCCTATGACACCGTGATCGGCCAGGATGCTTTGATCGAGCCGAATGTCGTCTTCGGTCCCGGCGCGGTGATTGAGGGCGGCGCGGTCATCCATGCCTTCTCGCATATCGAGGGCGCGCACGTCAGCGCCGGCGCGACGGTCGGGCCTTTTGCGCGGCTGCGTCCAGGCGCCGATCTCGCCGGCGGCGCCAAGGTCGGCAATTTCTGCGAGGTCAAAAACGGCAAGATCGGCGAGGGCGCCAAGGTCAATCACCTGACCTATATCGGCGACGCGACGATCGGAGCGGCCAGCAATATCGGTGCAGGCACGATCACCTGCAATTATGATGGCGTCAACAAGTATGAGACGCATATCGGCGCCAATGCTTTCGTCGGTTCCAACTCATCGCTGGTCGCGCCCATCCGTATAGGCGACGGCGCATATATTGCTTCCGGCAGCGTCATCACCGACGATGTTCCGGCCGATGCACTGGCCTTTGGCCGGGCTCGCCAGGAAGTAAAGCCTGAGCGGGCCAAGGTGATCCGCGAAAGAGCCCTTGCCATCAAGGCGGCGAAGAAGGGTGGCCACTAAACCCTTGGGCGACTGACGTATAACGGTTGGAAATCGAAAGTGACCGTTATGCCAATTGAGAAAATGCTAGGAATGATTAGGACTTGCCCTCATCATTTGAGGCCAGACGGAGAGTTGTATGTGCGGCATTGTTGGGATCGTCGGAACGAAGCCCGTAGCGGATCGCTTGGTGGATGCGCTGCGGCGCCTCGAATACCGCGGCTATGATTCGGCCGGCGTTGCGACGATCCACAACGGCGCGATGGATCGCCGCCGTGCGGAAGGGAAGCTGTTCAATCTGGAAAAGCGGCTCGAGTCCGATCCGCTGCCTGGCACGACGGGCATCGCTCATACGCGTTGGGCAACCCATGGCGTACCCAATGAGACGAACGCGCATCCGCATTTCGTCGAAGGCGTCGCCGTCGTTCATAACGGCATCATTGAAAACTTCTCCGAACTCCGCGAGGAGCTGAAGGCCGAGGGCAGGGTATTTGCCTCGCAGACGGATACTGAAGTCGTCGCGCACCTGCTGGCGAATTACATCCGTGACGGCCTCGATCCTCGCGCGGCAATGCTGAAGATGCTGAACCGCGTGACCGGTGCCTACGCACTGGCTGTGATGTTCGAAAACGATCCCGGCACGCTGATGGCCGCGCGCTCCGGCCCACCGCTCGCCGTCGGTTACGGCAAGGGCGAAATGTTCCTCGGTTCGGATGCGATCGCGCTTGCCCCGTTCACCAACGAGATCACCTATCTCGTCGACGGCGATTGCGCCGTCGTCACCCATGCCGGCGCCACCATCCTCGACTTCAACGGCAAGGAAGTGAAAAGGCCGCGGCAGATCTCCCAGGCGACCGCCTACGTGGTCGACAAGGGCAATCACCGTCACTTCATGGAAAAGGAAATCTACGAGCAGCCGGAGGTCATCTCCCATGCGCTCAGCCACTATGTCGATTTCGCCAGCCATCGCGTGCGCCCGGATATTTCGACGATCGACTTCGGCGGCGTATCGGGTCTTGCAATCTCTGCCTGCGGCACCGCCTATCTTGCCGGCCTGATCGGCAAATACTGGTTCGAGCGCTATGCGCGTCTTCCGGTGGAAATCGATGTCGCCTCCGAGTTCCGTTATCGCGAAATGCCGTTGTCGCCTTCGCAGGCGGCGCTGTTCATCTCGCAATCCGGCGAGACCGCGGATACCTTGGCTTCGCTGCGCTACTGCAGGGACAATGGCCTGAAGATCGGCGCCGTGGTCAATGTCAGGGAATCGACCATCGCGCGTGAATCCGACGCAGTGTTTCCGATCTTGGCCGGTCCTGAGATCGGTGTCGCCTCGACGAAGGCCTTCACCTGCCAGCTTGCCGTTCTCGCGTCGCTTGCGATCGGAGCGGGTGTCGCCCGCGGCACCGTCAGCGCCAAGGATGAGGAAGAGATGGTGCGTCATCTCGTCGAGATGCCACGCATCATGGCGAATGTCCTGAATATCATCCAGCCGCAGATGGAAAGCCTGTCGCGAGAGATCTCGAAATTCAAGGACGTGCTCTATCTCGGCCGCGGCACCAGCTTCCCGCTTGCCATGGAAGGCGCACTGAAGCTCAAGGAAATTTCCTATATCCATGCGGAAGGCTATGCAGCCGGCGAGCTGAAGCATGGGCCGATCGCGTTGATCGACGAGAACATGCCCGTCATCGTCATCGCGCCGCATGACCGCTTCTTCGACAAGACCGTCTCCAACATGCAGGAAGTGGCGGCGCGCGGCGGCCGAATCATCTTCATCACGGATGAGCTTGGCGCGGCAGCCTCGACCTTGCCAACCATGGCGACCATTACCTTGCCCGTTGTCGACGAAATCATCGCGCCGATCATCTTTTCGCTGCCGATTCAATTGCTTGCCTATCATACGGCTGTCTTCATGGGCACGGACGTCGATCAGCCGCGCAATCTCGCCAAATCGGTCACCGTGGAATAAGCGCTTTCCGTCCCGCACTTCCCGTCACGTCGTCGTGAGCCAGGCCTTAGTTCGGCGCGGTGAAGCGGCTGGCGGGTTGTGTGCCGCCCGGATTTCTGGCACGATTCGTCTACGGAGATGGTGGGGAGGATTTGCCGGGTAGCGGTAGGCGGCGGAACGGAGTTTTCGAGCGGCGAATGACTGAAAAACTCATCAAAATGTCCGTAACCACACGGATCAGAAACAATTTCCTGGCCGGCCTGATCATCTGCGCTCCGATTGCCATTACCCTTTGGTTGACCTGGTCGGTGGTCCACTGGGCCGATAGCTGGGTCCGCCCCTATATTCCTGCGCGCTACGATCCTGAGAGCTATCTCAATTTTGCCGTTCCCGGCACCGGCCTGCTGATCGCGATGATCTTCATCACGCTGGTCGGTTTTCTCGCCAAGAACCTTATCGGGCAGAGCATCGTCCGCGTCGGCGAGTCGATCGTCAATCGCGTGCCGCTGGTGCGGACCATCTACAAGAGCGTCAAGCAGATCTTCGAAACGGTGCTGAAGGAGCAGGGCACCTCGTTCAAGAAGGTCGGGCTGATCGAATATCCGAGCCCGGGTCTCTGGTCCATGGTCTTCATATCGACGGATGCCAAGGGCGAGATTGCCTCGAAATTCAACGCCATGGGACAGGACATGGTGGCGGTTTTCCTGCCGCCAACGCCGGTGCCGACGGCCGGATTTCTGGTTTTCGTTCCGCGCGAAAAGATCACGGTGCTCGATATGAGCCCCGAGGACGGCGCCAAGCTGCTGATCTCGGGCGGTCTCGTAGCCCCTGACTATAAGGAACTGCTGCCCGCCAAGGAATTGCGGCAGCCGGTTCCTCTAAAGTCCTTGACCTAGAATTGCTCATCTTCCGATAGTTGGATCAATATCTTCGCGCGGGGCGCGAACTGTCATGCCTCTATCATATTGACGACGTAGATCGTCAGCTGGGGCAGATAATAGCATGTATCTCAGCATCGATGTTCGGGGCACCGGCGCCGGGCAGTCGTTTTTCGGCGCGGACGCAAAACGGGCCGAAGATGGATGCCGTTGTCTCCACAAAGCTTTTCATCAGGAGGATATTGTCTTGAGATATATGCATTCGAAGAGCCTGGCGCTGCTGTCGGCGGTATTTGCCACATTTGTTTTAATGGCGCCCGTGGTGGCGCTTGCAGATAAATCCGTGACGGTCGAAGGCGTGACGCTTGTCAACAAGGGCCGCGTCGCTGTAGGCCGCATCCCGGCCAATCTGCGCGACAAGTTCGGCGAAACTTTCGGCTCGGGTTCTGGCATGTCGATCGACGCCAAGAGCTGGGTCCGCAATGCCGACGGCACCTACAAAGGGGCGCTGTGGCTGCTGCCGGACCGCGGCTACAATGCCGTTGGCACGACCGATTATCGCCCGCGCCTGAACACGATTGAAGTCACGCTGACGCCCGTAGCGCTGGGCATCACCCCGCCGGCCGGCAAGGAACAGTCGGGCGTCGACGCAAAGCTCGTCGATACGACACTGTTGAAGGATGACAAGGGCGCCGACACCACCGGTCTCGACCCGGCGAACGGTACCCGCAAGGCGGAAGGCAACATGCCTCTGCTGCCCCAGGCGCCGAACGGTAAGATTTCTCTCGACACCGAAGCCGTCGCGCATTTGCCCGACGGCACGATGTTCATCAGCGACGAGTACGGTCCCTATATCTACCGCTTCGCTGCCGATGGCCGCATGATGTCCGCCACTCCTCCGCCGGCGGCCCTGCTGCCGATGCGCAATGGCGTCGTCAATTTTGCCTCCAATAATCCCGGCCCCGGTGAAACCGCTCCGGATCCGAAGGATCCGACCAGCGGCCGCCAGAACAACCAGGGTCTGGAAGGCATGTCGCTGACGCCCGATGGCAAGTTCCTGATCGCCGTGCTGCAGTCCGCAACCCGCCAGGATGGCGGCGATTCCAGCTCCACGCGCCAGAACACTCGCGCGCTGGTCTATGATGCCGCCGATCCTGCAAATCTGAAGCTGGTCCATGAATACGTCGTGCCGCTGCCGGTGTTCACGAATGACAAGGGCAAGACAGCTGTTGCCGCCCAGAGTGAGATCTACGCGCTTTCGTCACAGACCTTCCTGATGCTGGCGCGCGACAGCAACAACGGTTACGGCCAGAAGGGCGACAAGTCGCTCTATCGCAGCATCGTTGCTGTCGATGTGTCCGCAGCGACCGATATTGCCGGCGGTAAGTTCGATGCCGATACCGCGGTCGCGCCGAAGGGTATTCTCGATCCTTCGGTGAAGCCGGCAACGGTCAGCCAATTCATCGATATCAACGACAGCGCCGATCTCGCTCGCTTCGGCCTGCACAATGGCGCGCCGAACGACCGCAATAACCTCTCGGAAAAGTGGGAAGCCATGTCACTCGTCAGTATTCAGGATCCGAAGCTGCCGGACGATTACTTCCTGTTCGTCGCCAACGACAACGACTTCCTGACCCAGGACGGCTTCCAGGTCGGCGCCGCCTACAAGGGTGATGGCGGAGCCGATGTCGACACCATGTTCCAGGTGTTTCAGGTCACCATTCCGGGTCTTGCCGGCAAGTGATCTTGTGAGACTGGGATGGACGCGGCAATCGCGTCCATCCGCTCATCCCGCCCGGAGGAAGCGGATCGCCTCGTCGCGGCGGAAGAGGTAGAGCAGGGTACGAACCGCATTCCCGCGCTCGCTCGTCAGATCCGGATCGCGCTCGATGAGATAGGCGGCATCCTTGCGGGCGATTTCCAGAAGATCGGCATGAGCCTCAAGGCTGGCGATGCGGAAGCCCGGTGTTCCGGACTGGCGCGTGCCGAGAAGCTCACCTTCGCCACGCAGCTTCAAATCCTCCTCGGCAATCCGGAAGCCATCCTCTGTGTCGCGCATGATCGACAGCCGCGCATGGCCGGTTTCGCCGAGCGGTCCCTTGTAGAGAAGAATGCACGTCGAGGCTTCATCGCCGCGTCCGACGCGCCCGCGCAGCTGGTGAAGCTGCGCCAGACCGAAGCGCTCCGCATGTTCGATGATCATGATCGTCGCATCGGGCACATCGACACCCACTTCGACGACAGTCGTGGCGACCAGGAGACGGATCTCGCCGTTCTTGAAGGCCATCATGACGGCATCTTTTTCCGGACCGCTCATACGGCCATGGATGAGGCCGATGCCGGGGCCGAGCGCCTTGGTCAATGTCTCATGTCGTTCCTCGACCGACATTAAATCGGATTCTTCGGATTCCTCGACAAGTGGGCATATCCAATAGGCTTTCTTGCCTTCGGAGAGTGCGCTTCTCAAGCGGGTGACGATATCGCCGGTACGTTCGTTCGGAACGGTGATCGTCTGGATCGGCTTGCGGCCCGCCGGCTTCTCAGTGAGTTTGGAAACGTCCATGTCGCCAAAAGCGGCCAGCACCAGCGTTCGCGGGATCGGTGTCGCGGTCATGACGAGCATGTGGGGCGAGATGCCCTTCGCGGTCAGGCGCAGACGCTGATGGACGCCGAAGCGATGCTGCTCGTCGACGACAGCCAGCATGAGATTGGCATAGGCGACGCTATCCTGGAACAAAGCGTGGGTGCCGATGATGATCTGCGCCTCGCCGGAGGCAATACGCTCCAGGATGGCATCTCGCTCACGGCCCTTCGTGCGGCCTGTGAGCACTTCGACGGAAAGGTTTACACTGGCGGCGAATTTCGAGATCGTTGCGAAGTGTTGCCGGGCAAGGATTTCGGTCGGCGCCATCAGCACGGCCTGGCCGCCGCTTTCGATCACGGCCGCGATCGCCATCAGCGCCACCAGCGTCTTGCCCGCGCCGACATCGCCCTGCAGCAGCCGCAGCATGCGCTCGGTGCCAGCCATATCCTTCAGAATATCGGCGACCGCATCGCGCTGACTATTCGTCATGGAGAAGGGTAGGGATTCTAATATCTTGCCGCTGATTTCTCCAGTAGCATGCACTGGCTGCCCCGCAACCTTGCGCAGCCTTTGGCGAACCAGGGAGAGCGACAATTGCCCCGCCAGGAACTCGTCATAGGCAAGCCGGCGGCGGGCAGGTGCCTGCGGGTCGATATCGGCGGCGTCCTGCGGCGCATGCAGCATATGGAAGCTGTCGGAGATCGAGGGAAAGCCCTGCTTCTGCGTCAGAGCGATATCATCCCATTCGGGCAGTTGCGGAATCCGCGGGAGCGCGCCCTCGATGGTCTTGCGCAGGAATTTCGGCGTGAGGCCGGCGGTCAGTGGATAGACCGGTTCGACCAGCGGCAGGTTCTCCGCCTCGCTTTCGCGCATGATATAGTCGGGATGCACCATCGACGGCCGGCCGTTGAACCAGTCGACCTTGCCGCTGACCGTGACCGTCTCGTCGATCGGCAGCTGCTTTTCGAGCCATTGCGCCTTGCCACGGAAGAAAACCAGTGCAAGCTCGCCGGTTTCGTCATGCAGATAGACCCGATAGGGCACATTGCTGCGCGGGTTCGGCGGGGGCTGGTGCCGGTCGACGCGGCCCGTAATGGTGACGATGGCGCCTTGCGGCGCGCGGGCGATACCCGGCTGCTCGCGCCGGTCGATGATCGAATGCGGCGCATGGAAGATAAGGTCGATAACGCGGCAATCGTCGATCGTCTCGCGATCGAGCAGTTTCACCAGCAGCTCGGATACCTTCGGCCCGACGCCAGGCAGCGAGGAGATGGAGGCAAACAGCGGGTCGAGGATGGCGGGACGCATGGCCGGCAAAATGCGACGGGCAGGGCGCATTTGGCAAGGGGCGGCGAAGAACTCGGCCTCATTGCGTCAAACACTCCCCGGAAAATTGCATCGCAGGTGCTTTTTTCTGAAAAACCGGTTCCCACCTTTGAGCGCTGGTTTTATAGAGACCCATCAACATAAAGGTGTTCCTGATGACTGGGCTTACCCTCAGCAGTGCCGATCTCGATCCCCGTCGTCGGCGCATCCTTTTCCGCTGTTGGCATCGCGGCATCCGCGAGATGGATTTGGTCTTCGGCCAGTTCGCCGACAATGAGTTGCCGGGTCTTCCGGAGGCTGAGCTTGATGAGCTCGAGCGCATCATGGCCGAAGAGGACAATGATCTTCTGAAATGGATCCTCGGTAGCGAGCCGACGCCGCAGCATCTGCGCACACCGCTCTTTGAGCGCCTGGCCTCCTACAAGCCCGATTTCGAAGAGATCGCCGAAAGGTTTGGACTAACGAAATGATCCCCGGTTTCGACGCGAAGAAGCTGCTCGCCGCCAGCGAGCCGATGACGATCGGTCATGTCCCGGCCGGTCTTGAGCCGTTCCTGATCGCCGAAATGGCAAAGGCCGGCCAGCCGATCGCCTATGTCATGTCCGACGGCCAGCATATGGCCGATGTCGAGCAGATGCTTGGCTTCATCGTGCCTGAAATTCCGGTTCTCACGCTCCCAGCCTGGGACTGCCTTCCCTATGACCGCGTTTCCCCGAGCTCCGACACGTCTGCGCGACGCCTTGCGGCCCTGTCCGGCCTGATAGCGCATCATCGAAAACCGCATGCGGCGGTAGTGCTGGTGACTGTCAACGCCATGCTGCAGAAGGTGGCGCCGCAGGACATTATCGAGAGCCTGGCCTTTTCCGCCCGACCGGGCAATCAGGTCCGGATGGACGACATTGCCGCTCGCCTGGAGCGCAACGGCTTCGAGCGCGTGGCGACCGTGCGCGAGGTCGGCGAATATGCCGTGCGCGGCGGCATTCTCGATGTCTTCGTTCCGGGCGCGGAAGAGCCGGTGCGCCTGGATTTCTTCGGCGATACGCTGGAAAGCATCCGCAGCTTCGATCCCGCCAGCCAGCGTACGACCGGGCAGGTGCGCTCGCTCGATCTCAATCCGATGAGCGAAGTGACGCTGACGCCGGATACGATCAGCCGCTTTCGCAAGAACTATCTCTCGGCCTTCGGCGCCGCCACACGCGACGACGCGCTCTATGTCGCGGTGTCGGAAGGTCGCCGTTACGCCGGCATGGAACATTGGCTGCCGTTGTTCTACGAGAAGCTGGAGACGGTCTTCGACTATCTCAAGGGCTTCCGGCTGGTGACGGATCACACGGTGCGCGAGGCAGCCGAGGAGCGCTCCAAGCTCGTCTTCGACTACTACGACGCCCGCCTTCAATCCGGTCAACCCGCCAAGGGACAGATGGCGCAGGGCACGCCATACAAGCCGGTGACGCCTGGCCAGCTCTATCTGGATGGCAAGGCCTTTGGCAACGCGCTCGATGCCTTCGGCGCCATCCGCATTTCGCCCTTCAACGAACATGAGGGCGAGGCACGCCGCGTCATCGAGCTTGATGCCCGTCAGGGGCCGCGCTGGGCGCGCTCCGCAACCGAAAGCGCCGATAGCGAGCGTGTCAACGTCTTCGACGCCGTCGTCAAGCACATTGCCGACAAGCGAGCTGCGGGCGGCAAGGTGCTGATTTCGGCCTGGACCGAAGGCTCGCTCGATCGCCTCCTGCAGGTGCTGTCCGAACATGGGCTGGCGCGCGTCAAGACGATCGAGGCCTTCAAGGATCTCGGCGGCCTGGCAAAGGGCGAGGCGGCAGCGGCCGTCCTTAGCCTGGAAGCCGGGTTCGAGGCCGGCGATCTGATCGTCATCGGCGAGCAGGATATTCTCGGCGACCGCATGGTGCGCCGCTCCAAGCGCCGCAAGCGCGCCGCCGATTTCATCTCGGAAGTGGCCGGGCTGGACGAAGGCTCGATCGTGGTTCATGCCGAGCATGGCATCGGCCGCTTCGTCGGGCTCCGGACAATCGAGGCCGCCGGCGCGCCGCATGCCTGCCTTGAGCTGCTTTATGCCGACGATGCCAAGCTGTTCCTGCCGGTCGAAAACATCGATCTGCTCTCGCGCTATGGCGGCGAGGGCACCGAGGCGCAGCTCGATAAGCTCGGTGGCGGCGCCTGGCAGATGCGCAAGGCGAAGCTCAAGAAGCGCCTGCTCGATATGGCAGGCGCCTTGATTCGCGTCGCGGCCGAACGCCTGACACGCCATGCGCCCGTGCTCAGCACGCCGGACGGACTGTATGACGAATTTGCTGCACGCTTCCCATATGACGAGACCGATGACCAGATGAACGCCATCGAAGCGGTGAGGGAAGATCTCGGCGCCGGCCGGCCGATGGATCGCCTCGTCTGCGGCGACGTCGGCTTCGGCAAGACGGAAGTGGCGCTCCGCGCCGCCTTCGTCGCGGCCATGAATGGCGTGCAGGTCGCCGTCGTCGTGCCCACGACCCTGCTATCGCGCCAGCATTTCAAGACCTTCTCCGAGCGCTTCCGCGGCCTGCCGATCCGCATCCAGCAGGCGTCCCGCCTAGTCGGTTCCAAGGATCTGGCGCTTACCAAGAAGGAGGTTGCCGAGGGCAAGACCGATATCGTCGTCGGCACGCATGCGCTGCTCGGCGCCGGCATCCAGTTCGCCAATCTTGGCCTGCTCGTCATCGACGAGGAGCAGCATTTCGGGGTGAAGCACAAGGAACGCCTGAAGGAGCTGAAGAGCGACGTGCATGTGCTGACGCTATCGGCCACGCCGATCCCGCGCACGCTGCAGCTGGCAATGACGGGCGTGCGCGAGCTGTCGCTCATCACCACGCCGCCGGTCGACCGCATGGCGGTGCGCACCTTCATCTCGCCCTTCGATTCCCTTGTCATCCGCGAAACGCTGATGCGCGAGCATTATCGCGGCGGCCAGAGCTTCTACGTCTGTCCGCGTCTTGCCGATCTCGCCGATATCCACGCCTTCCTGCAGTCGGATGTACCGGAACTGAAGGTGGCGGTCGCGCATGGCCAGATGCCGGCTGGCGAGCTGGAAGACATCATGAATGCCTTTTACGAAGGCCGCTATGACGTGTTGCTGTCGACGACAATCGTTGAATCCGGCCTGGACGTGCCGACGGCCAACACGCTGATCGTCCATCGCGCCGATATGTTCGGTCTGGCACAGCTTTATCAGCTGCGTGGCCGCGTCGGCCGCTCCAAGGTCCGGGCCTTCGCGCTCTTCACGCTACCGGTCAACAAGGTGCTGACGACGACGGCGGAGCGCCGGCTCAAGGTGCTGCAGTCGCTGGACACGCTTGGCGCCGGCTTCCAGCTCGCCAGCCACGATCTGGATATCCGCGGCGCCGGCAATCTGCTCGGCGAAGAACAGTCCGGTCATATCAAGGAGGTCGGCTTCGAGCTTTATCAGCAGATGCTGGAAGAGGCTGTCGCCGAGGTGAAGGGCGTCGACGAGATCCAGGACACCGGCTGGTCGCCGCAGATTTCCGTCGGCACGCCGGTCATGATCCCGGACGATTACGTGCCTGACCTGCATCTGCGCATGGCGCTCTACCGCCGCCTCGGCGAGATCACCGAGATCAAGGAGATTGACGGTTTCGGTGCCGAAATGATCGACCGGTTCGGCCCCTTGCCGATCGAGGTGCAGCATCTCCTCAAGATCGTCTACATCAAGTCGCTCTGCCGCATCGCGAATGTCGAGAAGCTGGACGCCGGCCCGAAGGGCGTCGTGGTGCAGTTCCGCCACAAGGAGTTCCCCAACCCCGCCAATCTCGTCGGCTACATCGCCAAGCAGGGCACGATGGCCAAGATCCGCCCCGACCACAGCGTCTTCCTGACCCGCGACCTGCCGACGCCGGAAAAGCGGCTGCAGGGAGCGGCCGTTGTCATGACGCAGCTGGCGGAGCTGGCGAAGTAGGGGCTATATTGATCCGTTCGCAGTTGATCCGGACGCCGTCTTTGGTCGAAGAAGGCGCGGTCGTCCGCTGTGTTGGAGAGGCTTATGCAAGATGAAGCGCCGCGCGAGAAAGAACCGCCTAAAAACTTGGACTACGAGATGTTGAGAGTTCTTTGGCGTCCCTGGGAGGCATCTATGATGATCGCTCTTCGGGAGTTTTGGCCAACACTTCGCTCTGCGTGGCCGAAGTCGAATAAAAAGCAAGATCGCTAATTTATACGGCCAAGCTCAACGCGCTTCGAATGATTACGAAGTTCATGGAGCTCGCAACGGGATTGCTAAGGTGGCGTGCGGCGATGTTGTCAGCCCTCTTTGCGGCTAACGAACAGCCCCGTTTCCTTCTCGGTTTCAAGCACGCCGCCGCCAGCGTCGAATGCCTCTGCAATCGCCTTGCGAAATGCGGTTAGCTGTGTGTCGTCGGCCTCATCGCCGGGAGGGTAGGAGGTGAGGGCGAGGTACACGTCTTCCGGTTCCGTCACGCGAAGGCGGGCCGGATGTTCGGTCATCCTGACATTGCCGAATTGGGTTTGCATCAGCCGTTCCGCTGCATCGTAGCCGAAGGCCGCGCCGGCGGGATCATAGGGAGGGCTGCCGAAGACGCTGGTCAGCTCATACATCTTGCGCATATTGCCGGCGCCGTTGGTCGTTATCGCCAGGAACCCGCCCGGTTTGAGCACACGATGCATCTCCGCGATCGCCTTGAACGGATCCGGCAGGTGATAGAACATATGCATCGCAATGACGCCATCAAAGGAACCGTCCGCAAAGGGCAGGGCCACAGCGTCGGCCCGCTCACCAGTGACGCTGCCAAACGGTAAGGTCTTGCACCGCTCGACGGCTTCCTGAACCATGCCCGGAGAAAGATCAGAAAGGGTGACGTCTAGCTCTTTTGGCAGTGATGCTACCGTTGCCGCCCAGAACCAGGCGGGGCCACAGCCGATATCGAGAATGCGATCCCCGGCTTTCAACGGAAGCTGCTGCGCCACCCATGGAAACCAGCCGATTTCGGCAATCGTATATTCGCTGTTGAGGCGGGCGCGTGCGGCGAGCTTCCTGCTGTCCGCATACTGCTTTTTGTTGATGGAGGTTATCGACGACATGCCCGGATGCCTTTCGATCTGGATTGGAAAATTCCGAGTTCGTTATTTTCGGCGAGTCGAAACCATCGACGGCCTTCTGCTTTCAGTCAATTCCGATTGCCAACCTATAATGGAAGAATGCCGAATGCCAAATATCTTTAAGGTTGATCTATCTACAGAGTTCCGGCAAAGGCCCCTGCAGCCAGCAATACGCCCGTTAGAATGTTCGCCAGAAACAGCCGGTAATTGATCTCGGGGCGTGAAAGATCGAGACGCCAGGTCTGCCAGGCGAGATGCGCTGCGATGACGAGCATCCCGACTGCATAGGGCAATGACATGCCCGCCATCCATCCACCCACGGACCATGCTGCGACAGCCATGGCGTAGAACAGGCCGATGAAGGTCTTGCCGCGCGCGCCAAACAGGATCGCGGTCGATTTCAAGCCCAGTTGCGTATCATCGCGAACGTCGACATAGGCGTAGACGGTGTCGTAGCCGATCTGCCAGGCGATAGCTCCCAGCCACATCAGAACCGCCCCGACGGGAATTGTGCCGGCGACTTCCGACCAGGCCATCAGCATTCCCCAATTGAATGCCGCACCAAGAATGGCCTGAGGCCAATAAGTGAAGCGCTTGCAGAGCGGATAGACAAAGACGAGCGGTAGGACGCAGATGGCGATGATGCGTGTGTAGGGTGTCAGGAAGAGGAGGAGCGAAGCGGCCAGCGCCAGCTCTGCCATGAGAAACACGACTGCCTGCGGCACGCCGATCTGTCCGCTCGCCAATGGCCGAAAGCGTGTGCGCTCGACATGTCCATCAAACTTTCGATCGGCAATGTCGTTGACGGTCGAGCCGGCGCTTCTCATCAGCAATGCGCCCAGCGAGAAGATGGCTAGTTGTCCGAGATCTGGAAAACCATGCGAGGCTTGGATCAGCGCGGCCCAGCAGGGAAAAAGCGTCAGCCAAATGCCAACCGGCCGATCCAGCCGCGCGAGTCGCGTGTAAGGTCTCAACGCCGCAGGCAAACGACGATCCACCCAGTCTCCGAGTTTTATATCGCTTAGATCGGGGCGGGTGGAAACGTTCATCATCGAAATCCGCAGTTTAATCGCTGAAGAAAAATAGCGACTTTAGCGCATGTCGCAACGACTGGAATCGTGGTTGCGTCAATTTAGCCTCGCTGTGACTTCTGGCCCGCGGCGGCCATTTTCCGCCGCGGGTCGAAATCCGACTATACCTTACGCCGCCCGCGGCTTGCGCGCCTCCCCGGCATCCGGAATGCGCGCGATGACCTTGATTTCAAAATCGAAGCCCGCCAGCCAGTTGACGCCGACAGCCGTCCAGTTCGGGTAGGGTTTTTCACTGAAGACCCGGTTCTTGACGCTCATGATAGCGCCGAACTGCTGCTCGGGATCGGTGTGAAACGTGGTGACATCGATGATGTCGTCGAAGGTGCAGCCTGCGGCTTCCAGGGTTGCCTTTAGATTGTCGAAGGCGAGCTGGACCTGCTTTTCGAAATCCGGCTCGGGGCTCCCGTCCGCGCGGCTGCCGACCTGGCCGGAGACGAACAGCAGATCGCCGGAACGGATCGCGGCGGAGTAGCCATGCTCCTCGTAAAGCGCATGTCTGTTCTTCGGGAAAATTGCATTCCTGGTCGTCATCATATTCGGCTCTCATTCTCGTTGACGTGAAAAGATAGGAAGGGCGCAAGCTTGCGCAGCCATTCCAAAGCGCCGCCTTATTTGATATACGGCGTGTATGTGAGATATTCATATGCGCGGCGTATGTCAATATTTCAAATACGAGTCGTATGTGAAATTTGAGGGTGGTATGGCAAAGCGCCTGGAAACGATGGAAGAAAACCGGAACAAGCTCATTGCCGCCGCGCGAAAAACCTTCGCCGAAAAAGGATTCGCCGCCGCGTCGATGGACGAACTGACGGCAAACGTCGGCCTGACGAGGGGTGCGCTCTATCATAATTTCGGGGATAAGCGCGGATTGCTCGCCGCCGTCGTCTATCAGATCGACAACGAGCTGGCGTTGCAGGCGAAGGAAATCGGCGCACAGGCGGGCGGCGGCTGGCAAGGTCTGCTTGCGGAAGGTGAAGCCTATATCAAGATGGCGCTTGACCCCGAGGTCCAGCGCATAGTCCTGCTCGACGGGCCGGCGGTGCTCGGCGATCCCTCGAAATGGCCCAGCCAGAACAGCTGCCTCGCGGGAACCCGGCAGACGGTGTCAAAGCTTCTGGAACAAGAGGTGGTCAAGCCGGTCGATGCGGAGGCGGCGGCGCGGCTCCTGTCAGGCGCAGCGCTGAATGCTGCCCTCTGGGTTGCAGCCAGCGATGATCCGGCGGAAGTGCTGCCCAAGGCGATAGACGCCTTCCGGACGATGGCTTCGGGATTGCTGGTGAAGGCCTGATGCAAGCTATCGTTTTGATGACTTCCGCGGTCGGCGTTTCGCGGAAGTGCTTGCAGCGATAATCGAAAAAGCGGAATCCCGCTTAATTCATTCCGGCGCGAGCGTCTGCTTTCATCTTGGCGATGTCTCGCAATGCTCCAGCGAGCACATCCGGTGTCTGAGCACCGCTGACGGCATATTGCTGGTCGAAGATGAAGAAGGGCACGCCGTTGACGCCGATCTTCTGAGCAGCTTCGATTTCGCCGACGATGAGATCGCGGTCCGCATCGGAGGCGAGCAGCGTTGATATGACCGAGCGGTCGAGGCCTGCCTCTTCGGCAATGTCGAGCAGCACGGCGTGATCGCCGACATTGCGACCTTGTTCGAAATTGGCCTTGAAAAGGGCATCCACCACCTTGTCCTGCTTTTCGCGGCTTTCGGTGACGGCCCAATGAATGAGGCGATGGGCATCGAGCGTGTTGGGGCCGATCTTGATGGCATCGAAATCGAACTTGATGCCGACCTCGCGGCCGAGATCGGTCAGCATCTTGTGCCCTTGCGCGACACGCTCCGCGCCGCCGAGCTTCTGCTCGAGCGCCTTCTTCTGGTCGACGCCCTCAGGCGGATAGTCGGGATTAAGCCGATAGGGCCGCCAGTTGAGGTCGACGCCTACTTCGTCCTGCACTTCGGCAATCGCCAGCTCCAGGCGGGCCTTGCCGAGATAGCACCATGGGCAGACGACGTCCGAGACGATGTCGATCGTGATGCGTTCCATGGTTTTATCCTTTCGCTTTTCGGGCTGTTCCCCTCCATCTAGGCCTTTGTGAGGATGGCTTCAACCAGTTACCGAAAGGGAACCGCCTGGCATCATTGCGCCGAGGCGTCCCACCAGGCCGGCAAATAGTAGCCGTAGAGCGGCAGAGCGTCAGGATGGGCAATGCGGCTGCGCCGCGCCGCCCATTGCTGGTCGATATGATAAAGCGGCACGAGATAGTAGCCGGAGATTAGCATCCGATCGAAGGAGCGCACCGCGTCGCGGAAATCCTCGGCTGAATGTGCCGTGAGAAAATGCGACATCAGCGTATCGACATCGGGATCGGCGACGCCGACGAAATTGAGGCTGCCTTCGGTCTTGGCGGCAACGGAGCCCCAGCGCCCCACTTGCTCGATGCCTGGCGATAGCGACGAAGGGTAGGACTTGATGATCATGTCATAGTCGTAGTTGATCGTCCGGAGCTGATACTGCGAATCATCGACTGTGCGAATCGTTACGGCGATGCCGAGCAGTTCCAGAGACCGGCGATACGGGATTGCGATGCGCTCCTGGTCTGCATTTTGGGTCAATATCTCGAAGCTGAGCTGGCGGCCGTTCTTATCGACCATTTTCTCGCCGCGGATCGTATAGCCGCCTTCCTTGAGCAGAGCCACCGCGTTGCGCAGGATCTTGCGGTCACGTCCCGAACCGTCGCTGACGGGCAGCTTGTAGGTCCCATCAAGCACGTCTGGATCGATGCGGTCCTTGATCGGACCCAGCATGGCGAGTTCATGCGCATCCGCGGGAACGCCAAAGGACGAAAGATCGGAGTTCTGCCAATAGCTCTGCGTGCGCCTATAGGCGTTCGAGTAGAGATTGCGGTTCATCCATTCGAAATCGAAGGCGAGGGTCAGCCCCTTGCGCACGTTCTTGTCGGCAAACATCGGCCGCCGCGTATTGAAGACGAAACCAAGCATGCCGCTCGGCGTTTTCGGCGTAAAGGTCTCTTTGACGATGGCGCCGGAAGTCACTGCCGGAAAGTTGTAGGCCTGCTGCCAATGGCCTGGGCTGCCGTCAGGATAAATATCGACATCGCCTTTCTTGAAGGCTTCGAACAGTGTCGTGTCCTGCAGGAAGTAATTGACGGTGATCTCGTCATAATTGTCGATGCCGATTTTTGACGGAAGGTTCTTGCCCCAATAGTCGGGGCGGCGCTCGAAAACGATACGCTGGCCCGGATCGATGCTCTTGATCCTGTAAGGGGCGGAGCCGACCGGAATGCGGAGGGACGTCTGATCGAAACTATCGGAGTCGGTCGCGTGCTTCGGCAGAATCGGCAGCGACGAGGCGATAATGAGTGGCGTTTCGCGATTGGCCCTCTCGTTGAAGCGGATCAGCACGCTGTGCTCGCCGACCTTCGCCATGCTGGCGATGGTCTCAAGCCAGGATGAGAACGGCACGCGGCCTTTGTCGCGAAGAAGCTGGAATGTGAAGATCACGTCGTCCGGCGTCACCGGTTGCCCATCCGACCATTTGGCGTCTGGATTGAGGTTGAACTGAATGTAGCTTCGGCTGTCGTCCCATTCGACCGTCTGCGCCAGTAGCCCATAAAGCGTGAAAGGCTCGTCGCGCGAGCGCACCATCAGCGGCTCATAAAGGAGATTGCCGTATTCCGGGTCCCACATGCCGCGCGCCGTGGTACGCATGCTCTTCAGAATGAAGGGGTTGAGGTTGTCGAAAGTGCCGACGACGCCATAGCTGATGCGGCCGCCCTTTTTGACATCTGGATTGACGTAAGGGAAATGCCTGAAGCCTGCCGGCAACGCCGGATCTCCGTGCATGGCGATGCCGTAAAGCGGCTGAGCCGCCGCGGCGTTGCACAAGGTTGCGAAGAACAGGAAGGCAGCGATCCGGAGCGCTTGCATGGCATCCTTTCCGGGAAGGGTACGATTCGGCCGAACATTATCATGAGCGTGCCGAATTCAACACGCGACTGCGGAAATCTTAGGACTCGGCAGAAAAGGCCAAAGAAAAGCTGGATATCCTTGCCAGTGCGATGTAACAGGGGTGCCGGGTTTCTCGGGTCATGTATTTGCCTTATTCATTCGACAGGTGGACGACGGTTTGACCCGAATAGCATGGGACGGCACGCTGTCGTCCCGCAGCGGATTTCAGGAGGCGGTTTCGCTATGATGTTCAAGACTGACAACAAAATGCGGGCAGGTCTCTCTGCTCTGGCTCTCATGATCGGCGCGGCCATGCCGGCTGCCGCCTTTGCTCAAGATGCGTCCAACGCAGCTCCGGCTGACGGCGGCGGCGATCCCAATCAGCCGCGTCTCGGCTGGTACAAGACCTGCACCAAGCAGGACGATGCCGATATCTGCATCGTGCAGAACCTGATCATGGCGAACAACGGCCAGCTCGTGACGGCTGTCGGCCTCATCTCCGTTGACGGCAAGGTCAACCGCAAGATCCTGCAGATCTCGGTTCCGACCGCTCGCCTCATCCCGCCCGGCATCACCATGCAGGTCGATGGCGGCAAGGGCCAGAAGCTCGACTACGCCGTCTGCCTGCCGGACAAATGCACTGCCGAAGTCCCGGTCACCGACGCGATGATCGCTTCGCTGAAGAAGGGCACCGACGTGACCTTCACCTCGGTCAACTTCCGCCGCGCTCCGAACCCGATCAAGATCTCGCTGACCGGCTTCGGCGCCGCCTTCGACGGCCCGGCGATCTCCGACTCGAAGCTTGCCGAAAGCCAGAAGAGCCTGCAGGACAGCATGCAGAAGAAGGCCGAGGAAGCTCGCAAGAAGCTCGAAGACGCGCAGAAGGCTGCCAAGCAGCAGTAAGCTGACGGAATTTCGTTCTATGAAGGAAAAAGCCCGGAGCGCTCCGGGCTTTTTCTTTGCGGTAATCGACTATGATGCGCAAACAAAAAAGGGAAGGCGTTGGGAGCACCTTCCCTTTGAGATAATGTTGATTTGACCGGCGATTAGTGGGCGAAGCTCATCTTGGGCTTGAGCTGCCCGGTCGGGGCCTTATCAAAGATCTGAGCGACTTGCGGATTGCGCAAGGGAACACCGCTTTCGTCGTTCACGAGATTCTGTTCCGATACGTAAGCCACATATTCCGTTTCGTCGTTTTCGGCGAGAAGGTGATAGAAGGGCTGGTCCTTGTCGGGCCGCACTTCAGCCGGAATGGAATTCCACCATTCCTCGGTATTTGCGAATTCCGGATCGACATCGAAGATGACACCACGGAAGGGGAACATCCGGTGTCGAACCACGTCGCCAATATTGAATTTTGCGTTTCGTTGTTTCATGGCACGACTTCCTTTCAGGTAATCATGTGGTGACTTTCACCACTGATATCAAGGATTTTGCCCCCATTCCTTCATTGAACTGTCACATTCCGCCTGGTTCTCCGATCGGATACCGAGCGATAGCCCAATGTAAAAACGCAATCTGGCGGCGACCTGCCTCCGGCCGCCCAATTGTGAAGAAAGCCCCGGCAAACCGGGGCTTTCGTATCCGATATCAGACCGAGTAGTACATGTCGTATTCGACCGGATGCGGGGTCATTTCGAAGCGCATGACTTCCTGCATCTTCAGTTCGATGAAGGCATCGATCTGGTCGTCGTCAAAGACGCCGCCGGCGGTCAGGAACTTGCGGTCCTTGTCCAGGCTTTCCAGCGCTTCGCGCAGCGAGCCGCACACCGTCGGGATCTTCTTCAGCTCCTTCGGCGGCAGGTCGTACAGATCCTTGTCCATGGCCTTGCCGGGATGGATCTTGTTCTTGATGCCGTCGAGACCGGCCATCAGCATGGCTGCAAAGCCGAGATAGGGGTTGGCGGTCGGGTCAGGGAAGCGGACTTCGACGCGCTTTGCCTTCGGGTTCGAGCCGAACGGGATACGGCAGGAGGCGGAACGGTTGCGAGCCGAATAGGCAAGCAGAACCGGAGCCTCATAGCCCGGGACGAGACGCTTGTAGGAGTTCGTCGACGGGTTGGTGAAGGCATTGATCGCCTTGGCGTGCTTGATGATGCCACCGATATAGTAGAGGCAGCTCTCGGAGAGGCCTGCATATTCGTCGCCGGCGAAGGTCGGCTTGCCGCCCTTCCAGATCGACTGGTGAACGTGCATGCCCGAGCCGTTGTCGCCGAAGATCGGCTTCGGCATGAAGGTTGCCGTCTTGCCATAGGCATTGGCGACCTGATGCACGACGTACTTGTAGATCTGCATCTTGTCGGCGTTGCGCACCAGAGTGTCGAACTTGATGCCAAGCTCATGCTGGGCGGCCGCGACTTCGTGGTGATGCTTTTCGACGACGACGCCCATTTCGGTCAGAACCGTCAGCATCTCCGAACGCATGTCCTGGCAGCTGTCGATCGGCGGAACCGGGAAGTAGCCGCCCTTGACGCGCGGACGGTGGCCGAGGTTGCCGGTCTCATAATCGGTGTCGTCGTTGGACGGCAGTTCGCTGGAATCGAGCTTGAAGCCGGTATTATAGGGATCGGCCTTGTACTTGACGTCGTCGAAGACGAAGAATTCGGCTTCCGGGCCAAAAAAGGCGGTGTCGCCGATGCCTGAGGCCTTGAGATAGGCTTCGGCCTTCTTTGCGGTGCCGCGCGGATCGCGGTTATAGGCTTCGCCGGACACCGGATCGAGGATGTCGCAGAGGATGACCATGGTGGACTGCGCGAAGAACGGATCCATGTGGACCGTATCCGGATCAGGCATCAGCACCATGTCGGATTCGTTGATGGCCTTCCAACCGGCAATCGAGGAGCCGTCGAACATGACGCCATCGGCGAACATATCTTCGTCGACACAGACGATATCCATGGTGAGGTGTTGGAGCTTGCCCTTCGGATCCGTAAAGCGCAGGTCTACGAACTTGACGTCGTTGTCCTTGATTTGTTTCAAAATTTCGCTTGCGGTCGTCATTAAATTACTTCCCTTGACTTAGATGACGATTAAACGAGCCGCGGCCGAAAATGGCCGGGCGGATTAAATGGCGTCGATGCCCGTTTCGCCGGTGCGGATTCGAATGACTTCTTCCACGTTGGAAACGAAAATCTTTCCGTCGCCGATACGGCCTGTTTGCGCAGCCTTGCGGATGGCTTCGATCACCGCTTCCGCATTTTCGTCCGCCAGTACAACTTCGACCTTCACCTTCGGTAGGAAGTCGACGACGTATTCGGCGCCACGGTAAAGCTCCGTGTGGCCCTTCTGACGACCGAAGCCCTTTGCTTCCGTGACGGTGATACCCTGCAGGCCGACTTCCTGAAGGGCTTCCTTCACTTCGTCGAGCTTGAAGGGCTTAATGATCGCTTCGATCTTTTTCATGAGAAAATGTCTCTCCGCTTCTCCTGATACAGCAGGACTACTCCCCGCTCGGCCAACGTAATGCACGTATCATGCCAATTGAAAACGAGCTGCCGTAAAAAATCCCGACGAATTCGCGCCGAGACGATGAATTGATGAGGATTTTTCGGAAAAATGGAAGCGATTTCGCGCTGAAATGCGTGGGATAAGCAAAATTTCGCAAAAAACAGCCATGCGCGGTAGGTTTGTGCTTCCGCAACGCCTTGAATCTTATTGTTTAATTATTATGCAAATGCACATTTATAAACCAAATTGACCGCAGCAATAGCGGTTGTTTTTGAGGCAGATTTCGCATCTATAATGTTTGCATGATGTTGCCGCTCGCCGATCTGCTCCTTACCCCCGATGCTATGTCTGCCGTAGACAGCGCCGCTGCCGCCTCCGGCATCGATTCCTATGGGCTCATGGAAAAGGCAGGGCAGGCGGTGGCTGCTGCCGCACTCCGGCATTTTCCCGGAGCCATCCGATATGTCGTCCTCTGCGGGCCGGGCAACAATGGCGGCGACGGCTATGTGGCGGCCCGTGCGCTGCAACAGACTGGAACCACCGTGCGGCTGTTTCATCTGGGCGGCCCGCAGCAGCTTAAGGGAGATGCTGCACGCGCCTTTGCCGATTGCCCCATCGAAGGCGAGGCGATCGGCGGCTATCTTCCACAGGCTGGCGATATCGTCATCGATGCGATTTTCGGTGCGGGCCTCTCCAGGCTGGTTCCGGACGATATTGCTGCCGTCATCGCTCGCGTTGCGGCGGCCGGTATTCCCGTGATTGCCGTCGACTTGCCGTCCGGTCTTGATGGGCGCAGCGGCCAGGTTCTCGGCGCTGCCTTCCGTGCCATGCGCACTGTGACCTTCATGACGCGCAAGCCGGGTCATCTTCTGCTTCCCGGCCGGGAGCTATGCGGGGAGCTTGAGGTTTTCGACATCGGCATTCCCGGCCGGATCGTGCGCGCCCACGCTGACGACTTGCTCGCCGAAAACACGCCCGCCCAGTGGTACGCGGCCATACCCTCGGCGGGTGCCGAGACGCACAAATACAAGCGCGGCCACCTTATCGTCTTTTCGGGCGGGCCGAACGCGACGGGCGCGGCGCGTATGTCCGCCATGGCCGGGCTGAAGGCCGGGGCAGGGCTCGTCACCATCGCCTCGCCGCCGGACGCGCTCGGCGTCAATGCGGGCCTGCTGACCGCAATCATGCTGCATGCTGTCGAGGACGAGGCTTCGTTGCGGGCATGGCTCGCCGATCGGCGCCTGTCGACCTTCGTTCTTGGGCCTGGCTTCGGCTCGGGCGAGAAGGCGCGGCAATTCTGTCTCGCACTCGCAGACCGCCATCTCGTACTGGATGCAGACGGCATCACTGCATTTCGCGATGATCCGCAACAGCTCTTCGATGCTTTCGCCGAAGGGCCGACGCGATCGGTGCTGACGCCGCATGAGGGGGAGTTCGGCCGGCTCTTTCCCGACATCGCCGCCGACGAAACCCTGAGCAAGACCGATAAGGCGAGGGCTGCTGCCGCGAGAGCCAATGCCGCCATCATCTACAAGGGTGCCGATAGCGTAATTGCCGCCCCGGATGGTCGGGCCTTGATCAATGCCAACGCCCCGCCCTGGCTTGCCACGGCCGGCTCCGGCGATGTGCTCGCCGGCATTGTCGGCGGCTTGATGGCGCAAGGGGCGCCGGCCTTCGAAGCAGCGGCCGCTGGCGCCTGGCTGCATGGGCTGGCAGGCCAGCGCGCGGGAAAAGGCCTGACGGCCGAAGATCTCGTGGCGGCCGTCAAGCCGCTATAACGCTATTTCGCGACTTCCGCCTGCAATGCAATCGCGCCCGGAGGGGCGTTCACCTTGCCCTCGTGAATCATGAAGGCAAAGACATCGCGGGGTTCCGCCTTGACCTTGCGCTTGGCATCGATCAGCGGCAGATCATCCGGCACCCTGCCGTCGGCCCAGGTTTTCAGGCGATCCGCCCAGGCTTTCAGCTCCTTCGGCGGATAGCAGGTCTTGATATCGTCCGATCCCTTCTGCAGGCGGGCATAGACGAAATTGGCCGTAACATCCGCGATCATCGGATACTCGAAATGCTCGGCACAAACAGGCGCCACATTGTATTTCTCGAGCAGCGCGATGAATTCTGGCACCTTGAAGGAATCATGCCTGACTTCGACGACATGTTTGAGCGCAAGACCGTCCTGCTTGGCCGGCAGGAGTTTCAGAAATGCCTCGAAATCATCCGGATCGAACTTCTTCGTCGGCGCGAACTGCCAGAGCAAGGGGCCGAGATGATCGCCGAGCTCGCTGATGCCCGATTCCAAAAACTTCTGCATGGATTCGCCGGCCTCGGAAAGAACACGGCGGTTGGTGACAAAGCGGGTCGCCTTCAAGGAGAAGATAAAACCATCGGGAACGTCAGCGGCCCATTTGGCGAAGACCTCGGGCTTTTGCGTGCTGTAATAGGTCCCGTTGACCTCGATCACCCTCAGCTGGCGGCTGGCGTAATTCAGCTCGTCCTTCTGCTTCAGCGTGCCGGGATAGAAGGTCCCGCGCCAGGGCTCGAAAGTCCAGCCGCCTATGCCTGTGCGGATTTCGCCCGCTTTGGTCATTCTCTCCTCCTTGGACGTTCGTCCGGGTAAACCTTACTCCGCCGCCGCAACCTTCTTCACCGGCCGCCGCTCCAGCAACTCCCTAAGGAACTGCCCTGTGTAGGAGCGCTTCTCCTTGACGATCGTCTCGGGCGTACCGACGGCCACGATCTCACCGCCGCCATCGCCACCCTCAGGACCGAAATCGAGGATCCAGTCGGCGGTCTTGATGACTTCGAGATTGTGCTCGATGACCACGACCGAATTGCCCTGATTGACCAGCTCGTGCAGCATTTCCAGAAGCTTGGCGACATCGTGGAAGTGCAGCCCGGTTGTGGGTTCGTCGAGAATGTAGAGCGTGCGGCCCGTCGATCGCTTCGACAGTTCCTTGGCTAGCTTGACGCGCTGCGCCTCGCCACCCGAAAGCGTATTGGCCTGCTGCCCCACCTTGATATAGCCAAGGCCGACATCCTTCAGGCTCTGCAGCTTGTCGCGCACGGCGGGAACGGCAGCAAAGAAATCGACGCCTTCCTCGACCGTCATGTCGAGCACGTCGGCGATCGACTTGGTCTTGAAGGTGACGTCAAGGGTTTCGCGGTTGTAGCGCTTGCCATGGCAGACGTCGCAGGTGACGTAGACGTCGGGCAGGAAGTGCATCTCGATCTTGATGACGCCATCACCCTGGCACGCCTCGCAGCGGCCGCCCTTGACGTTGAAGGAGAAGCGGCCGGGCTGATAGCCGCGCGCCTTGGCTTCCGGCAGGCCGGCAAACCAGTCGCGGATCGGCGTGAAGGCGCCCGTATAGGTCGCCGGGTTCGAACGCGGGGTGCGGCCGATCGGCGACTGGTCGATATCGATTACCTTGTCGATATGTTCGAAACCGTCGATGCGGTCGTGATCGGCGGGGATCTCGCGGGCACCCATGACGCGCCGCGCCGCCGACTTATAAAGCGTCTCGATCAGGAAGGTGGACTTGCCGCCGCCGGAAACGCCCGTCACCGCAGTGAACACGCCGAGCGGGATCGAAGCCGTGACATTCTTGAGGTTGTTGCCTCTAGCGCCGACAACCTTGATTTCCTTGCCCTTCTTCGGCTTGCGGCGCTCGTCCGGAACAGGCACCCCAAGCTCGCCGGAGAGATATTTACCGGTCAGTGACTTCGGGTTTGCCATGATATCCTGCGGCGTACCATGTGCCACCACCTGGCCACCATGCACGCCGGCCGCCGGACCGATATCGACCACATCGTCGGCCGTCAGAATGGCATCCTCATCATGCTCAACAACGATCACGGTGTTGCCGATATCGCGCAGATGTTTCAGCGTTTCCAGCAGGCGGGCATTGTCGCGCTGGTGCAGACCGATGGACGGTTCATCGAGTACGTAAAGAACGCCGGTCAGGCCCGAACCGATCTGCGACGCCAGCCGGATACGCTGGCTTTCGCCGCCGGACAACGTACCGGAGTTGCGCGACAGGCTGAGGTACTCAAGCCCCACATCGTTGAGGAAGCGCAGACGATCGCGGATTTCCTTGAGGATACGGACCGCAATCTCGTTCTGCTTGTCGGTAAAGGTCCCAGGCAGCGCATCGAACCAGTCGCGGGCGACGCGGATCGACATCTCCGCCACCTGGCTGATGTGCAGCTTGTCGATCTTGACCGCCAAAGCCTCGGGCTTCAGGCGATAGCCGTTGCAGGCCGGGCAGGGGGCCGCCGACATGAAGCGTTCGATCTCCTCGCGTGCCCAGGCGGAATCCGTTTCCTTCCAGCGGCGCTCGAGGTTCGGCACGATGCCTTCGAAATTCTTGTGCGTTGTGTAGGAGCGTGCGCCGTCGGCATAGTGGAATTCGATCTTGTCTTCCGTGCCGTTCAGGATGACGTCCTTGGCCTTGTCGGACAGTTCGGTCCAGCGGCTGCCGAGCTTGAAGCCGTAATGCTTGCCGAGCGCTTCCAGCGTCTGATTGTAATAGGGCGAGGTCGACTTGGCCCAGGGAGCGATGGCGCCGTCACGCAGCGTGCGTTCCGGCTCCGGCACGATCAGCTCGGGATCGATCTTCTGTTGCGAGCCAAGGCCGTCGCAGGACGGGCAGGCGCCGAACGGGTTGTTGAACGAAAACAGGCGCGGCTCGATTTCCGGAATGGTGAAGCCGGAAACCGGGCAGGCGAATTTCTCCGAGAACAGCACGCGCTCATGCGTCTCGTTCAACGACTTGTTGGCCGAGCCGCCAGCGGCGGTCTCTTCCGGCGGCAGCGGCTTGTCGGCGAATTCCGCGACCGCAAGACCGTCTGCAAGCCGCAGCGAGGTTTCGAAGCTGTCCGCAAGACGCGCTGCCATGTCGGGCCGGACGACGATACGGTCGACCACGACGTCGATGTCGTGCTTGTATTTCTTGTCGAGCGCCGGCACATCGGCGATCTCGTAGAACTGCCCGTCGACCTTGACGCGCTGGAAGCCCTTCTTCATGAGCTCCGCCAGTTCCTTCTTGTATTCGCCCTTACGTCCGCGCACGAGCGGTGCGAGAATATAAAGCCTGGTGCCTTCCTCGTAGGCAAGCACGCGGTCGACCATCTGGCTGACCGTCTGGCTCTCGATCGGCAGGCCCGTGACAGGCGAATAGGGAACGCCGACGCGGGCGAATAACAGGCGCATATAGTCGTAGATTTCGGTGACCGTGCCGACCGTCGAGCGCGGATTGCGCGACGTGGTCTTCTGCTCGATCGAAATCGCCGGCGAGAGGCCGTCGATCTGGTCGACATCCGGCTTCTGCATCATTTCGAGGAACTGGCGCGCATAGGCCGAAAGGCTTTCGACATAGCGTCGCTGCCCTTCGGCATAGATCGTGTCAAAGGCGAGCGACGACTTGCCGGAGCCGGAGAGGCCGGTCATGACGATCAGCTTGTTGCGTGGCAGGTCGAGATCGATGCCCTTGAGATTGTGCTCACGCGCACCACGTATGGAAATAGTCTTCAATTCGCTCATCGTCGTATGCAGGTCCTTTGGAGTCTGCCTTTATTTAGTGATGCCAGCCCGCGAGTCGAGGCTGAAATGAAGGGTGGAGGCGGGTTTTCGATTCCGTTGACATCATCATAGGGATAAATTAGAACAAAGAAAGAACAAAATTATCGCGGCGATTTCTTTGTGGATGAACGGAGCTGGAAAGGCCGCATAAATAGCACGTGACGCCCGCTATGGGTTAAGGTGTCTGGATTGAATTTCAAAGCCGTCGATGGGCGGCAAGCAGGGTGGTATCATGGCCGGTAGTGTGAACAAGGTAATTCTGGTTGGAAATCTCGGGGCTGACCCGGAAATCCGCCGCACGCAGGACGGTCGCCCGATCGCCAACCTCAACATCGCCACGTCGGAAACCTGGCGCGACCGCAATTCCGGCGAGCGCAAGGAAAAGACGGAATGGCACCGTGTCGTCATCTTCAATGAAGGCCTCTGCAAGGTCGCCGAGCAATATTTGAAGAAGGGCGCCAAGGTCTATATCGAAGGCGCGCTGCAGACGCGCAAGTGGCAGGATCAGAACGGCCAGGATAAGTATTCGACCGAAATCGTGCTGCAGGGCTTCAATTCGACCCTGACGATGCTGGATGGTCGTGGCGAAGGCGGCGGCGGCTCCATCGAAGGCGGCAGCCGTGGCGGTCGCAGCGGCGGTGGTGATTTTGGTGGTAGCTACGGCGGCGATTACGGTGGTGACGATTACGGCCAGTCGTCGTCTCAGGGCTCCTCCCGTGGCGGCGGTGGCAACCGTGGCGGTGGCAACCAGGGTGGCGGCGGCGGTAATTTCTCGCGTGATCTGGATGATGACATCCCGTTCTGAGATCGGCGCAGCTGCTTGATCTTTAAAAGCCCGCCGCCTTGGCGGGCTTTTTCATGAAAGGGCGAGTGCCGCCCGTGCGCCGTCCACGACAAATTGCGCGGCAAGGGCTGCAAGGATGACCCCGAGCAGGCGGGTCAGGATGGCGCGGCCGGTCGCGCCGAGCATGCGGTCCAGCCTGTCGGAAATGGCCAATGCGGCAAAGACCAGGCAGAGATTGAGGGCGATGACGCCGATCAGCTGCGCTCGGTCGAGCATCGTCTGTAGCGAACCTGCGAGCAGGATCGTGGCCGAGATCGCGCCCGGACCCGCGATCAACGGCAAGGCGAGGGGAAAAACCGCGATATTGCGGATGTGATCCTTGGTGATCGCGACTTCCGTCGTCTTTTCTTTCCGGTCCTGCCGCCGCTCGAACACCATCTCGAAGGCGATCCAGAACAGCAGCAACCCGCCGGCAATTCGGAAAGCGCCGATGGAGATGCCGAGAACGCCAAGAACGCTCGCGCCGAACAAGGCGAAGGCTGCCAGGATGAAGAAGGCGATCAGCGAGCCGCGCAGCGCCACCTGTTTGCGTTCGGAGCGGTTCATGCCCGCCGTAAGCCCAATGAAAAGCGGCGCGAGCCCTGGCGGATCGACAGTCACAAGCAGCGTCGTGAAAGCATTGATCAGCGTATCCGCGCTCGCCATATAGTCCCCGAAGCTTGTCTATCGTTGTTATCGAGCATTGTTATGCGACGAATGGGCTTTCGCAAAGGGCCACGCGTCGCTATTGCCGGGTTACGCCACGGAAATGTTCGATTTCATGGCTTAAAGAGGCAAAAGTCTGTTCAAAAACACCGGCCTAAATTGGCGCTCGCTGGGCCTTTCGGCTATAAATTTCGCAGTGATTCTAAAAGAGATCGTGATCTGTTTTGACTGAGCAAACACCACCCGGCGGCGGGAAGCTCCCGCCAGGCATCGAGCCGATTTCCATCATGGAGGAAATGCAGCGGTCGTATCTCGATTACGCCATGAGCGTGATCGTCAGCCGCGCGCTTCCCGACGTTCGTGATGGTCTGAAGCCTGTTCATCGGCGCATCCTCTATGCGGCGCATCAGAGCGGCTATCACTGGAACCGTAAATATGTGAAGTCGGCCCGTCCCGTCGCCGACGTCATGGGTAGCTACCACCCGCACGGCGACGCCTCGATCTACGACGCCTTGGTCCGCATGGCGCAGGATTGGTCGATGCGCGTGCCGCTCATCGACGGGCAGGGCAATTTCGGCTCCATCGACGGCGACCCGCCGGCGGCGATGCGTTATACGGAATCGCGCCTGACGAAGGTCGCCCACGAGCTTCTCGAGGATATCGACAAGGAAACCGTCGATTTCCAGGAAAACTACGACGCGACCACGGAAGAGCCGAAGGTTCTGCCGGCGCGCTTCCCGAACCTGCTCGTCAACGGTTCCGGCGGCATTGCCGTCGGCATGGCGACGAATATTCCGCCACATAACCTCTCCGAAGTGATCAACGGCTGTATTGCCCTGATCGACAATCCGGCGATCGAACTGCCTGAGATGATGCAGATCATCCCCGGCCCGGATTTCCCGACGGGTGCGAAGATCCTCGGCCGTGCGGGCATCCGCTCCGCCTATGAGACGGGCCGCGGCTCCGTTGTCATGCGCGGTGTCGCGACCATCGAGCCGATGCGCGGCGATCGCGAGCAGATCATCATCACCGAGGTTCCCTATCAGGTGAACAAGGCGTCGATGATCGAGAAGATGGCCGAACTCGTGCGCGAGAAGCGCATCGAGGGCATCTCGGACCTGCGCGACGAGTCTGACCGTCAGGGCTATCGCGTCGTCGTCGAGCTGAAGCGCGACGCCAATGCCGATGTCATCCTGAACCAGCTTTATCGGTATACGCCGCTGCAGACCTCCTTCGGCTGCAACATGGTGGCGTTGAACGGCGGCAAGCCCGAGCTGATGAACCTGATGGACATGCTGCGCGCTTTCGTGGCCTTCCGCGAGGAAGTCATCAGCCGCCGCACGAAGTACCTCCTGCGCAAGGCCCGTGATCGTGCCCACGTCTTGGTCGGTCTGGCGATCGCGGTCGCCAATATCGATGAAGTCATCCGTGTCATCCGCCAGGCACCGGATCCGCAATCGGCCCGCGAAGAGCTGATGACGCGCCGCTGGAATGCGGCGGACGTCGAATCGCTTATCCGGCTAATCGACGACCCGCGCCACCGCATCAATGAGGATGGTACCTACAACCTCTCGGAAGAGCAGGCCCGCGCCATCCTCGAACTGCGTCTGGCGCGCCTGACCGCTCTCGGTCGCGATGAAATCGACGAAGAACTCAATCAGATCGGCGCCGAGATCAAGGACTACCTCGATATCCTGTCTTCGCGCGCCCGCATACAAGCCATTGTAAAGCAAGAGCTTTCTGCCGTTCGCGACGAGTTCGGAACGCCGCGCCGCACGGAGATCGTCGATGGCGGTCTCGAGATGGACGACGAGGATCTGATCGCCCGTGAGGACATGGTCGTGACCGTTTCCCATCTCGGCTACATCAAGCGCGTGCCGCTGACGACCTATCGTGCGCAGCGCCGTGGCGGTAAGGGCCGCTCCGGCATGACGACTCGCGACGAGGATTTCGTTACCCGGCTATTCGTTCTCAATACGCATACGCCGGTTCTGTTCTTCTCGTCCCGTGGTATCGTCTACAAGGAAAAGGTCTGGCGGCTGCCGATCGGCACGCCGACGTCGCGCGGCAAGGCACTGATCAACATGCTGCCGCTGGAGCCCGGCGAGCGCATCACGACGATCATGCCTCTGCCCGAGGATGAGGACAGCTGGGACAATCTGGACGTGATGTTCACGACGACGCGCGGAACCGTGCGCCGCAACAAGCTGTCCGATTTCGTACAGGTCAACCGTAATGGCAAGATCGCCATGAAGCTCGAGGAGGAGGGTGATGAAATCCTCTCCGTCGAGACCTGTACGGAACGTGACGACGTGCTGATGACGACAGCGCTCGGCCAGTGCATCCGCTTCTCGGTATCGGATGTGCGCGTCTTTGCCGGCCGCAACTCGATCGGCGTGCGCGGTATCAGTCTTGCATCCGGCGACCGCATTATTTCGATGACGATCGTCCGGCATGTGGACGCCGAGCCGTGGGAGCGCGCAGCCTATCTGAAGCGTTCCGTCAGCGAACGTCGTTCCGCGACGGGCGAGGATGAGGAAATCGCGCTGGTCGGCGAGGAAGTCACCGAAGAGGGACAACTTGGCGACGAGCGTTACGAAGAACTCAAGGCGCTCGAGCAGTTCATTCTGACGGTTTCGGAAAAGGGCTTCGGCAAGCGCTCGTCCTCTTACGATTTCCGTATCTCCGGCCGCGGCGGCAAGGGTATCCGTGCCACCGATACCTCGAAGACGGGCGAGATCGGCGAACTGGTCGCCGCTTTCCCGGTCGAAGACGGCGATCAGATCATGCTCGTGTCGGATGGCGGTCAGCTGATTCGCGTGCCCGTTGGTGGCATCCGCGTCGCCAGCCGCGCTACCAAGGGCGTCACCATCTTCTCCACCGCAAAGGACGAGAAGGTCGTATCCGTCGAACGTATCAGCGAGCCGGAAAGCGATGAGGATGCGGCGGTCGATGATGAGACCGTTGCCGATGAGGCAGGAGACGCCGGCGGCGATGTCGAAGGTGGCAGCGAAGAGTAGGATTTCGCTGCTCCCTATCGGCAGGCCAAGGCCACGCGCCGAGCCGAATAAAATATAACATTTTCAAACGCATGAGCTTGGCGACAGGCTCATGCGTTTGCTTTTGGAACGGGGGGTGCCGAAGCTGCCCAAGGATCCGTAAGGTCTTCTATTCCGGGCGTCTGTTTTTTTGCGAAAAGGGCGGCAAAACCTCCAGGCTCTCCCGATCAAGCTGCGCGAAAACCTCGTCATAGCCGAAGCGGAAATGCCAGCCGAGGACCGTGCCTGCAGATTTCGATGCGTAGATGCGATCGATGTTGTCAGGCAAAGGCCAGTTTTGCTGGGCGAATTTCGCGGCAAGGCCGGGCGCGCGCAACCGGATGATTGAGGCGGCGTCGACCGCGAGAGCCTCGCAATCTTCCGGTTTGAACAGTGTGCTGGCGGAGACGATATGTCGTTGAAAATCTTTGCCGCCGTTCGTGAGCGCCGCGACATGGGCATCCGCAACATCACGGATATCGACGCCGCGATGCAGACGATAGACAGCCATCACATTGGTCGGCTCCGGAAAGCTTCTAGACATGCGCAAAACGCGGACCTGCAGATCCAGGCTGCTCATGCCTTTGAGGATCTGTTCCGCTTCCAGTTTCGTGCGGTGATAGATGCTTTTCGGTTGCGGCACAGTGTCTTCATCGATCCATGTGCAATCGCCGGCGACGACGGCGCGGCCGTAAAGGGCCGTGGTACTGGTAAAGACCATTCGCTTCACGCCGGCATCCAACGCCGCTTCAGCCAGTCGACGTGTTCCGTCGACATTGATACGGCGAAATTCATCATCGGAAAACGTGCCGACATGAGGGGCGTGCAGGGCCGCGCAATGGACGACTGCATCCGCACCCTCCAGCGCCTGGCGCAGCAACGCCGCATCGGTGAAATCCCCGACGAGATGCGTCGTCGAAAACGGCGAACGATCGATGCCTATCACCGTATGGCTTGGCGCCAGCGCATTAAAAATCGCCCGGCCAAGTCGCCCGGAGCTTCCTGTCAGGACAATGCGCATCTCGATCCCTCGATGAACCACGATCACCATAGCATGATTGAAGTGGCTGGCGCGCTTCCTCTCGCAAAATCATGCTTTTGCTTCGAGACGACAAGGGCATGGAGGGAGGGGATTCATATTGTAACGGCAATAAAAAACCGGACGCTGGCGGGAATAGCGTCCGGTTCAGGGTCCATCCGAGCATCTGGCGGGGAGAGAGCTCGGTACGCGGAGATCAGAGCGTCTTGTGACGCTTATGCAGCCTCTTGCTCTCTTCGCTTTCGCGATGGAGCGCCGAAATGGTGGATGCGACTGACACGACAAACATGATGCTGATGAAAACTGTAAGCAGCGTCAAAATTGTGAACATGATCGCTCCCTCCTTTGGTGGGACTAGCGTTCAGATCCCTTAGTACTGGCTTGAGGCAACGAAGGGACGAGCCGAAGCAAAGGGACCGTAGATCTTCGACTGGTCAGGTTTCTGGTCGTAAAGCGCAACCGTTGCTGCAAGCATTCCCGAAATCATGGCCATCCAAACAACGTTAATAAGGGTGATCTTGTCGGGCATACTCTTCTTCCTTCTTGCCGCAATGTGCAATCTGAGTTTCGGACTGTTAACGCGGCGTTTCCCAAATGGTTCCGCCGATATTGAGAGCTATCTAGCAATGCGCATCTGAAGCGACCTTGAATGCCTTGTTCATCTGGCGTTCAGATTCGCGATGCGTTTTGCGCATGGCAGTGACGATTTCTTGGGCAAAATCGACATCCCTACCGCTTTCCGAGGCGGAATCCCATTCGATCTCATAATTGTCGGCGAAAAGATGAACGAGATATTCGACGAGAAATGAACCGATGATAGCGCCTGCGATGATGAAGACGAGCATGGCAAGATGTCCCTGAAACCGAGATCGGCGAGCCGTTGAGCCAGGCCCGTTTCGATGTTGATGTCAGTAAAGCATTCTCCAGCTGAAACAGGATTGAACGCCGCGTTCATCTCGCATTCAGAGGCGGTCTCAGGGTTGCAAATGACTTGCGATGCGGCCGCATCCATGACAAAAGGCGTCGAAACAACGAGCCGGCTTGCTATGACGACAGCCTTTTATCCCGGATCCTTCGACCCGATGACCAACGGACATCTCGATGTCCTCGTGCAGGCGTTGAATGTCGCCGCCAAGGTGATCGTCGCGATCGGCATTCACCCCGGCAAGAAGCCGCTTTTCTCCTTCGAAGAGCGGGCGGAGCTGATCCGCCGATCGCTTGGCGAGGCTCTGCCCCAGAAGGCTGGTGATATTTCGGTCGTCGCCTTCGATAATCTGGTGGTCGATGCGGCTCGCGCCCATGGTGCGACCTTGCTCGTCCGCGGCCTGCGCGATGGCACCGATCTCGACTATGAAATGCAGATGGCCGGCATGAACAGGCAGATGGCGCCTGATATTCAGACGCTGTTTCTGCCCGCCGGCACGGCCTCGCGGCCCATAACCGCCACATTGGTGCGGCAGATCGCATCCATGGGCGGCGATGTCAGCGCCTTTGTGCCGTCGGCGGTTCTGGAAGCGCTGAACGGCAAACTCAAAAATAAGGCCAGCGGCAACAGCTGAGCCGAAATCCAATCCCGAACGGAGCATCCATGAAACTCTTTCATATTGCATTTGCAGGATTCCTGAGCCTTGCCGCCTTGGCAGGCAGCGCCTTCTCGGCCGCAGCCGCAGATCTTCTGACCATCCAGCTCAAGGACGGCCCGGTGGTCATCCAGCTGATGCCGGAGGTTGCTCCGAAGCACGTCGCCCAGATCGAAGCGCTGGCGAAGAAGGGTGCATACGACAACGTCGTTTTCCATCGCGTCATCGATGGCTTCATGGCGCAGACCGGCGATGTCCAGTACGGCAATGCGTCGAAGGGTTATGATCCGAACAAGGCCGGCACCGGCGGTTCCGACCTGCCGAACCTTCCGGCTGAATTCTCCAAAACGCCCTTCACGCGCGGCACCGTCGGCATGGCGCGCGCCCAGGACCCGAACTCCGCCAATTCGCAGTTCTTCATCATGTTCGCCAATGGCGATTTCCTGAACGGCCAGTACACGGTTGTCGGCAAGGTCATCTCGGGCATGGAGCTTGTCGACAAGATCAAGCGTGGCGAAGGCCAGAACGGCGAAGTGAGCAACCCTGACAAGATGATCAAGGTCACCGTCACCAAGAAGTGATTTCACGGGCATGATCCCAAAAGGCGCCGTGCGGCTTTTGGATGAGATCAGGCCAAGGCAAGTTGCATGATCCGGGCAGGACCATGCACAAACAGAGAGAACAAGGAAACGAACATGGCTGAGATCAAGGATCCAGAAAACACCCTCATCCTGGAAACCACCAAGGGCCAGGTTGTCATTCAGCTTCTGCCGCAGGTTGCTCCCGAGCATGTTGCCCGCATCAAGGAACTTGCACGCGAAAAGGCCTATGATGGCGTCGTCTTCCATCGCGTCATCGACGGCTTCATGGCTCAGACCGGCGACGTGCAGTTCGGCAAGCAGGGCAGCGAAACCTTCAACCCAGGCCGTGCCGGCATGGGCGGTTCCTCCAAGCCGGACCTGAAGGCCGAATTTTCCGCGACTTCGCATATTCGCGGCACCTGCTCGATGGCTCGTTCGCAGAACCCGAACTCGGCCAACTCGCAGTTCTTCATCTGCTTTGCCGACGCTCCCTGGCTGAACAAGCAGTACTCCGTCTGGGGTCAGGTTATCTCCGGCATGGAATTCGTCGACCAGATCAAGCGCGGCGAGCCGGTGAAGGATCCGGATTCGATCGTATCTGCGCGGATTGCCGCCGACGTCTGATCGTGATTATTCCTGAAACCCGCCTCTTGCGCCTTTTGGCGTGAGGGGCGGGTTTCGCTTTGCCTGGATGAGCTAGATGCGTGTTGACCTTTTCGATTTCGATCTGCCGGATGAGCGTATCGCGCTCAGGCCCGCCGAGCCGCGCGACAGCGCACGCCTGCTCGTCGTCGATCCGAACAATGGCGCCAATACGCTGAGTGACCACGAGATACGGGATCTGCCATCCTTTTTGCGCCCAGGCGACGCCGTGGTCTTCAACGACACCAAGGTGATCCCGGCGCAGCTGGAAGGTATCCGCCATCGCGAAGGCGCGCCCGGCCAGCAGGTCTCCGCGACCTTGCACATGCGCGCCGCGCCGGATCGTTGGAAGGCTTTTGCAAAGCCCGGCAAGCGTATCAAGATCGGCGATCGCATCCAGTTTGGTCATGGCGAAAATGTCTGCGCGCTCGGCTCGCTCGACGCCACGGTCGAGGAAAAGGGTGAAGGCGGTGAGATCACGCTGCGGTTCGATCTTTCCGGTCCCGCGCTGGACGAGGCGATTGCTGCGGTCGGGCATATTCCGCTGCCGCCCTATATTGCCGCCAAGCGTCCCGAAGACGAGCGTGATCGTGCCGACTACCAGACAATCTATGCGCGGGAAGAAGGTGCGGTCGCAGCACCCACCGCCGGCCTGCATTTTACGCCATCCCTGTTTGCCGCACTCGATGCCCTCGGCGTCGAGCGGCACTTCGTGACGCTGCATGTCGGCGCCGGCACCTTTCTGCCGGTCAAGGCCGACGACACCGACGACCACAAGATGCATTTCGAGATCGGCTATGTCGATGCTGCGACGGCCGAAAAGCTGAATGCCGTGAAGGCAAGGGGCGGGCGCATCGTTTGCGTCGGCACCACGTCGCTGCGACTGATCGAAAGTGCCGCCGCTGGCGACGGCACCATAAAGCCCTGGCACGGCGCCACGGGCATTTTCATCACGCCCGGCTATCGCTTCAAGGCCGTCGACATGCTGATGACCAATTTTCACCTGCCGCGCTCGACCCTGTTCATGCTCGTATCGGCCTTTGCCGGCCTCGATACGATGCGCGCGGCCTATACCCATGCTATCGAGACGGGCTATCGCTTCTATTCCTATGGCGATGGCAGCCTGCTCCACCGGAAAGACTAGGACGAGATGAGCGAGAGCTTTCAGTTTCAATTGAAGAAGACGGATGGCGGTGCGCGCCTCGGCGAAGTTTCCATGCCGCGCGGGACCATCCGCACGCCGGCATTCATGCCCGTCGGCACGGTCGGCACCGTCAAGGCCATGTATCTCGATCAGGTGCGTGAGACCGGCGCCGATATCATTCTCGGCAATACCTATCACCTGATGCTCCGCCCGACGGCCGAGCGTGTCGCTCGCCTCGGCGGCTTGCATCAGCTCATCCGCTGGCCGCATCCGATCCTCACCGATTCCGGCGGCTTCCAGGTGATGTCGCTGTCCGGTCTGCGCAAGCTCGACGAGCAGGGTGTCACCTTCAAATCTCATGTCGACGGCAGCCTGCATCACATGTCGCCGGAGCGATCGATCGAGATCCAGGGACTGCTCGATTCCGATATCCAGATGCAGCTTGATGAATGCGTGGCCCTGCCGGCGACGCCTAAGGAAATCGAGCGCGCCATGGAAATGTCGCTGCGCTGGGCGGACCGCTGTAAGGTGGCCTTCGGCAATCAGCCCGGCAAAGCCATGTTCGGCATCGTGCAGGGTGGTGACGTTCCGGAGCTTCGCGTCCGGTCTGCGCAAGCGCTGAGCGGGATGGACCTGAAGGGCTATGCGGTCGGCGGTCTTGCCGTCGGCGAACCGCAGGAAGTCATGCTGCGCATGCTCGAGATCACCTTGCCGGAACTGCCGACGGAGAAGCCGCGCTATCTGATGGGTGTCGGCACGCCGGACGACATCCTGAAATCTGTTGCCCGCGGTATCGACATGTTCGACTGCGTGATGCCGACCCGCTCGGGCCGTCACGGACTGGCCTTCACGCGCCGCGGCAAGGTCAACATTCGCAACGCCCGTCACGCTGAAGACATGCGCCCGCTGGACGAGCAATCCAATTGCCCAGCCTCTCGCGACTATTCCCGAGCCTATCTGCATCATCTCGTCCGTGCCAACGAAGCGCTCGGCGGCATGCTGCTCTCCTGGCACAATCTCGCTTATTATCAGGAACTGATGCAGGGCATCCGCCAAGCGATTGCGGAAGGCCGTTTCGCCGATTTCATGGCCGAAACTATGGAGAATTGGGCGAGGGGTGATCTCGAGCCTGTGTGATCCGAGAAGGATGTGAGTGTCACTATACGATCTTGCTCCCATTACCATTTCGCGCTAACAGAAGCGTGTCGAAAAAGGCAGGGTTGGTTTCGGTAGGCCCAACCCCTTCCAGTTTGGAAGTTCTGCTCCTTGCCATTGGTATGAGAGCCCACGACGCGGAACTTGGCCATTGTGGTCGAGTGTCTCGCGTTGGCGTGGGCCGGATCGACCGACATGTCTCCGCGGGAAAGCCTTTTGGAGCTGTCATGAGACTAAACCACCTGGATCTGCATGTTCCCGATGTCGCCGCGACCCGGGATTTTTTTGTTTCCGTTTTCGGCCTGACGGAGGTGGAAACGCGAGGCGCAAATGGCCTTGCCATCCTTCGCGACGATGCCGGGCTTGAACTTGTCATCAGCCGGCCAGTCGAGAAATTTGGCGGCGCCGATAGCGTCTCTATCGGGCGCAATACTTATCATATCGGCTTCATCCAACCCTCTCGAGAGGCGGTCGACCTGTTGTTCGAGCGGGTGAAATCGAGCGGCTGCGAGATCTGGAAATCGCCTTCGATCATACGCGGCAATTGGTCGTTTTATTGTTTTGCGCCGGGGCGAATCCTCATCGAAGTCGGCTGGCGCATGGACCTTGCTCTGTTGGTAAATCATTTATTATCGATTGATTGTTATCTTTAACCAACGTCATTTTGAGCCGGCTGGAACGGGCTTGCCCTAGGCAATCTCCGTTTCCAACTGCGTTTCAAAATGGATCTGGCGACAATAAAGCATTGGGAAAAATAGCGAATCGGAATAAACGGTCCATCCGCCTTTGAAAAACATCATTGGCTGATTTGATTGCGTGGCCGCTTGGAATTTTGAAAAAATCCGGCTAAAACGCATTCTCTTAATCGATAAGGGCTGTACTACCGAAAATAGGAGGCACTTGCCGTTGAGGGCGCAACGCAAATTCGGGGCATGTCTTTCAGGGCTATTGGTTGTCGGTCTGGCCGCTACCAGCTGCACGACGACGCAGAAGACAACAGCTACCCCCAGCAACACCACCAAGCCTATCCGTGGTGCGAAAGTTACCTATAATTACACCGCGAAGGACAAGGATTGTCTCGAGCGCGCGATGTATTTTGAATCTGAACGTTCTGATCCCAGCGGTTATATGGCCGTTGGCAGCGTCGTCATGAACAGATTGACGTCCGGTGCCTATCCGCCCACGATCTGTGGCGTGGTCTCCCAGGAAAGGCAGTTCGCGCCGGGCGTGATGACCAGGGAAGTCAAGGATCAGGCAAAGCAGGATCTCGATACGGCTGCAGCGGCCATCCTGCGTGGCGAGCGGCATCCTCAGGTGAAGGACGCGATGTTCTTCCATACGGAGGGCTTGAGGTTCCCGTACGACAATATGCACTACGTGGCCTACGCCGGCGGCAATGCATTTTATGAGAAGCGCGGCCGGGATGGCCAGCTTCAGACGCCAGCGCCGCTTCCGGCATACGAGGTTGCGATGAATTATGTGCGCACGCAGGGCGCGCCGCAATCTCCTTTCGTCCTGCCGGAAACGCAGCCGGCGCCGACGACTTCGGCCGTCGTTGCCTTTACGCCTGTCTCCAACCCGGTGGTGACGATGCCGCAGAATATGGCTCTCATCCCGGCGGCAGTGCCGATACCGACGCCGGCACCCACGGACATGGCGATTTCGGGACCGCTCTCGAACGGCGATACCATGTACACGAATACGCCGATGCCGGCTTCGACGGTTGTCATTCCGCAGCCGCGGCCGGAGTTCGACGGCAACGCATCCGCAGGAAATTCGCTTAGAATTCGCGGTTGATAAGCGTTTAGCCTAAAGCTTAGAACAGCGCGTCTCGCCAAGAGACGCGCTGTTCGCATTTCGGCTGAGTTATTCCTAAATGCCCTCGCTCGTCGCCTTGGAGAGCATCTGCACGCCATTGATCTTGTAGCTGCCATCGGGCTGGCGGGTTATCTGATAGATCGCCGTCCAGTCCTTGTCATCCGTGCCTGTGATCAGCACCTCCTGATAGACGACTGCGCCGTTGTCGATTGCCCGGCTTTTGCCGAAGGCATAGTTGCCAGGGTGAAAGACCGGCTGGTAGCTCTTCTTCACCATGGCGAAGAAGCTGTCCTTGTCCGGGAAAAGCGCCTTGATGCCGGGTGCGGCGAAGGAATAGGCAGTCGCCGCGTCATCGTGCAGAAAGGCTTCGATCTGTTGTTCAATGAGGCTCTGTGCCGTCTGCACCGGATCTTCCGCATGAGCGGCCCGTGCAAAGGCGGTGCAGCAGAGAAAAGCGGCTAAAATGAAAGCGCGCATGTCCGTCTCCAGCCATAGGGGTCGAGCATAGCGCGCTTTGATATCAAGCAGAAGCGATTACTGCCAGCGACGGAAAAGTGCGCTGGCGTTGACGCCGCCAAAACCGAAACCGTTGGAAATCGCATATTCCATCGCCATCGGGCGCGCGGTGGCACCGACGATATCGATACCTTCGGCAGCGGCATCCGGATCCTGCAGATTGCGGGTCGGGGGAGCGATCTGGTCGCGCAGAGCCATGATGGCGAAGATCGCCTCCATGCCGCCGGCTGCACCCAGAAGATGGCCGGTTGCGGCCTTGGTACCGCTGACAGCGATCGCGCCTTCACGTCCGAAGACGGTCTTGATCGCCTCCATCTCGCCACGGTCGCCGACCTGGGTCGATGTGGCATGCGCGTTGAGATGCTTGACCTCGGCCGGTGAAATCCGCGCCTGGGAAAGGGCGGCAAGCATCGCCCGGCGTGCGCCGTCGCCATCGTCCGGCCCTGCCGTCATGTGATAGGCATCGGCGGCCGTGCCATAGCCGACGAGTTCGGCAAGTGGCGTGGCACCGCGCGCGAGCGCATGCTCCAAGGTCTCGATAACAAGCATGCCGGCGCCTTCGCCCATGACGAAACCATCACGGCCGCTGTCGAAGGGGCGGGAGGCCTCTTCCGGCCGGTTGCTGAAACCGGTCGAGAGCGCGCGTGCTGCGGCAAAGCCACCAAGGCTGACCTTGTCGATGCAGGCTTCCGCGCCGCCGCAGATGGCGACCTCGGCCTCGCCTGAGCGGATCAGCCGCGCCGCATCGCCGATCGCCTGGACGCTGGCGGCGCAGGCTGTGACCGGCGCGCCGAGCGGTCCCTTGTATCCATAACGGATACTCACCTGGCCGGCTGCAAGATTGACGAGGAAGGATGGGATGGTGAAGGGTGACAGACGGCGCACGCCCTTTGTCTCAGCCGTACGCACGGCATCGGCGATCGCGGGAAAGCCGCCGACGCCAGATGCGATCACCGTCGCCGTCCGCTCCAGGGCGCCGACATCGGTTGGTTGCCAGCCGGCCTGCAGGATCGCTTCCTCGGCGGCGGCCATGGCAAAAAGGATGAAGCGATCCATCTTCTTCTGGTCTTTGACAGGCACGTAGCGATCGACATCGAATCCGGCCTCCGGGTCTTCAGCGATATCGGGCACGACGCCACCAATCTTGGCGGCGAGATCCCCTACCATTTCCTCAGGCAACAGTCTCAGGCCCGAGCGTCCCTCGACAAGCCGCTTCCAACTTGCGTTGACACCCACGCCCAGGGGAGAAACCAGTCCCATGCCGGTGACGACGATACGATCCATATCTTGCTCCTATTTGGTCAGGCGTCGAAGCCCAGAAACCATGCTTTCATCTGGGCGATGCGTTCATGAACGGTGTCGTCGGCCGCCGGCCCTGGCACGAGCATCGTGTCTTCGGGCTGAAAGGCGTGGCCGGTGACGCGGTCGATGAGAAGAGGGTCGCGGTCTTCGCCGGTATTGGCGTCGACAAGACGCATCGCGACCTCTTCAGCAGGTAGATGCCGATTACCCCATGTGAAGAGCGCCATCAGCACGGGAAAGAAATCCTTGCCCTTGTCGGTCAGCACATATTCGTAGCGCGGTGGCCGCTCATTGTAGAGGCGGCGCTCAAACAGGCCTTCATCGGTCAGATGCTTGAGACGCCGCGTCAGGATATTCGGTGCAACGCCGAGATTCTTCTGGAATTCGTCGAATCGTCTCAACCCCTGAAGCGCATCGCGCAGGATCAGGATACTCCACCAGTCGCCGACGCTTTCGAGCGCACGGGCGGCGGGGCATTTGAAACTGCTGAAGCTTGTTCTCTGCATGGGCAGGGCAGATAGCATGAGTAACTATCATCATGCAAGTTATTGCTGGGTGGCAGAAGTTCATTTGCGAGAAGGGCTTCAACGCGGTCATATCAGCCATGATTTTCCACGACTGACATCTAATCCGGCTCTCGATAGACTGGCGCCATGATGGAGAAATGTAATCTGGATACTGAGCGACTGTACCTGCGCGAGCTTCTTGCTACCGACAGTGCCTTTGTCGGGCAGTTGATCACTCACGAAAAGGTGCGCCGCTTTCTCGGCGGACCTGTTTCGCTTGATCAGCGCGAAGCGGTGATTGCTGGCTATTTCGCGTTTGAGGAAGGGGAAACGGTGTGGTTGGTGGAAACCAAGAACTCGCGGCAGCCTCTTGGTTTGATTTCCATTTCACATCATGGAGACGGTCAGGACCGCGAATTGTCGTATCAATTTCTTCCAGGCGCGTGGGGTCATGGCTATGCGGCGGAAGCTGCAAAGCGTGTCCTTGATTATGCTTTGAAGGATCTGCAGCTCAAGCGGTTGATAGCGGAAACCCAGTCTGCCAATTTCGCATCCCGCCGCCTGCTGGAATGCATGGGGATGAGAGAATTGAGGCGATTGCTTCGATTCGGAGCCGAGCAAATCATCTATGTGAGTTAGCTATTCATCACAAAGGCATCTCCGTAGCAGTACCGTTGTGGGAAGGTAAGATATCTGGGCTACCCACAGACGGACCTCGAGCTTTCAGTATGGAGGTGCTTTGCGGGCACGCTGCTGTTTCGCCGCCTCGGTCCACCAGGCGAGATCATCGGCAAAACGGGGAAAAGCTCTCGCGAGTGCATCGCCGCCGCTCCCGGTCGGTTTGCTGTCGACGTCCAATGCGGCCGAGATATTGGCGACGGCAAGCGTGCTTGAAATGACGATCATTCCCATCTCGGAAAGGGCGCCATGCCAGGCGACCGCCGCATGCGCGCCGGAAAGCCGACCACCGGAGTAGCTGGCAATCGCTGCCGGGCGCCAGAACCACTCCTCAAGGTAATGATCAGTCAGGTTTTTCAGACCGGGTTGCATGCCCCAATTATATTCGCCTGTTACGAAGATGAAGGCATCGGCAGCCCGAATTTTTTCGGCGAGCCTCTCCATTGTCGGGGGCGCGGAGCCTTTGGGGTACTCCTTGTACATCCGATCGAGCATCGGCAGGCCAACCGCTTGCGCATCGATGAGCTCCACATCGTTTCTGCGCCGCTGCAGGCTGCTGACGATATAATTTGCAAGACGGATGCCGACGCGATCCGACCGATAGGAACCGTAGAGAACCAGAATACTGTCGGTCATGTTGATTATGCCCCCACAGTCTTGTGCGACATGTCTGGAGCAGTTCAGCTCTTCATGGAATCTCTGAACTGTTCTATCTCATTGTTTTCACACAATTCCGGACGGAAAACCGTTGCGCACTTTTCCTGGAATAGCTTTAGGTTCGCGACTCCACGGGCACCGAAGCGGAGACTTCCTCCTCCGGAATATCGTCGAAGGACGCATAATTGAGGTTATAGAGCTTCGAGTAAAGCTTGCCGTTCGCCATCAGCTGATTGTGGTTGCCGCTTTCAAGCAGCTGGCCGTTTTGCAGCACGAGGATACGGTCGGCCTCGCGGATGGTCGCCAGACGATGGGCGATGACAAGGCCCGTTCGACCTTCGAGCAGCTTCACCAATGCCTTCTGGATCAGCATTTCGGTATAGCTGTCGATATTCGCCGTGGCTTCATCGAGCACGAGGATTTTGGCATCGGCGACCAGGGCGCGGGCAAAGCTGACGAGCTGGCGCTGACCGAGCGATAGACCGCCGCCGCGCTGGCCGAGAACGTTGTCGTAGCCATCGGGCAGCCGCATGATGAATTCATGTGCGCCGACGGCCTTGGCGGCCTCGATGACCTCCTCCCGCGTCGCCTCCGTTTTATTGTAGCGGATGTTATCCAGCACCGTGCCGGTGAAGAGGAACGGCTCCTGCAGCACCATGGCGATCTGACGTCCGAGCGAATCCTGGGTGAGGGACCGCACGTCATGACCGCCGACCAGCACCTGGCCCTGCTGCACATCGTAGAAACGATGGATGAGCGCCATCGAGCTCGATTTGCCTGAACCCGTCGGCCCGATCAGTGCTACGGTTTCGCCGGGATTGACCCTGAAGCTGACATTCTTCAGCACGGGGTGCTGCGGATTATAGCCGAAGACGACGTCGCGGAACTCGACCGAGCCATCCATATTCGGCGACAGCTCCTTGGCATCGGGAGCATCCTTGATGTCGACCGGCACGTCGAGCACTTCGGTCAACCGCTGGCCGGAGGCCATGGCGCGCTGCATCACCGAATACTGCATGGTCAGCGAGCGGATCGGGTCGAAGAAGCGCTGGATATAGAACAGGAAGGCGACCATGATGCCGACATCGAGCTTGTGGTTCAGCACCATCGAGCCGCCGACGATGATGACGATCGCCATGGCCATGCCGGTCAGCGTATCGACGATCGGCACCATGACCTGGGCATAGCGCGCAGCCGTCAGATGCGACTGCAGGTTTGTATGCGCCTTGTCATCGAAAAGAGCAAAGTTGACTGCCTGCCGATGCATCCCCTGGACGGCGCGCACGCCATGGATCGCTTCCGCCAGCGCGCCATTGGTGACGGAGTTGGTCTCATGGGCGTTCATGAAGGCCACGCGTGCCTTCGGCAGCCAGAACAGGCGCACGATGAACAGGATCGGCATGACGGAGAGCGTCAACAAGCCAAGCCGGAAATCGAGCGACAGCATGACGATGACGATGCCGAAGAGCAGGGCGATGTCGCCGACGGAAAGCACCGAGGTTTCAAGGAATTCCTGCATGGAGTTGACGTCGCCCTGCAGGCGCGACATCAGGCGTCCGACCTCCGTCTTGTCCATGAAGGACAGCGACACACGCTGCAGATGCGCAAACATCGCCCTGCGAATGTCGAACAGGACTTCCTCGGCGACCTGGCCGACATAGGTTTCCTGCACATAGCTCGCCCCGTAATTGACGAGGATGGCTGCCGTGAAAACTCCCAGAGACAACCAGAGGGCAGAATAATCTATGGCGCCGGGCGCCATCGCACTATCGATTGCATGGCGAATGACAAGCGGTATGACGATCTGCGATGCGGTAAAAAGCAGAACGGCTGCGACGGAGATGTAGATCTGCCGGCGATAAGGGCTGACGAAAGCCCAGATGCGGCGGATGATCTTGCTGTCGAAGACCTTGCCGAAGATCTCCTCTTCGACACGATGGGACCCGACCACGGCGCGGGGCGGGCGACGACCATCCTCGCGCACATCGTTGCGCTCGGTTTCGGTGATTTCCGACATCGTCAAACCTCCCTTTTCGCTCTTTCGAGCACGCCGCCGGATGTCCTGACGATATCATCCTCCGGGCGAACCTGCAGATCGTAGAGCGCCTTGTACCGCCCACCTGCGGCCAGAAGCTGCTCATGCGTGCCGCGCTCGACGATCTCGCCATCCTCGATAAAGAGGATCTGGTTGGCATGCATCAGCGAACTCAGTCTGTGGGCGACGATCAGGGTCACCCGGTCCCGCGCGAAGCGCTTCATGGCGCTGCGGATGCGCTGCTCCGTCGCGGCGTCGATCGCAGCCGTGGAATCGTCGAATACCATCACGGCGGGCTTCAGCATCAATGTCCGGGCGATCGTCAGGCGTTGACGCTGGCCACCGGATAGCGACACGCCGCGCTCACCGACGATTGTGGTATAGCCGGCCGGTAGACCGAGAATGTAGTTGTGCAGCTGCGCCGACTCGGCAGCCCGTTCGATGCGGGGTTCCTTCGCCCATGGGTCGCCATAGGCGATGTTGTTTTCGATGCTCGTCGTGAACAGGAAGGAGTCCTGCTGCACGACGGCAACGTTTTGCCGCAGCGATTGCAGCGTCGCCTTGCGGATATCCTGGCCGTCGAGCGTAATCTGTCCGGCCGTGACATCGTAGAAGCGCGGAATAAGATGCGCGATGGTGGATTTGCCGCTGCCGGGTGGCCCGACGATGCCGATCGTCTCGCCACGCTTCGCCTCGAAACAGATATTCTTCAGCACTGGCCGCTCTTCTGCACCGGGATAGCTGAAATCGACATTCTCGAAACGCAGCGTGCCGTCAGTCACGACAAGCGGCCTGGCGTCTGGGGCATCCTTGATGGGAATATCGAGATCCAGCAGCTCGAACAGGCGCGAACCGCAGGTGGAGGCGCGCGCGAAGGCATTCACCATCAGGCCGAGTTGGCGCACCGGCATTTGCAGGATGGTCATGAAGGTGAGGAACGAGGCCAGCGTACCGACGCTGATCACGCCATCGATGACCTTCAGGCCGCCAAGCCAGAGCACAAGCCCCATCGACACGAAGAAAGAGAGGTTCATGGCGCTGGTGTTGATGACGCGGATGCCGACGCGCTGGTGGGCGAGGGAAAGCGCGTTGTGCGAGGCGCGATCGAACTTCAGGAGTTCGTGCGCCTGAGCGGCGAAGGCGCGTACCACGCGGATGCCACCGAGATTTTCCTCCATGACGCGCGTCAGCACCGAGAGGCGCTCTTGCAGATCGAGCCACGTCGAGCGTAGCCGCAACTGTGTGACGGAGGAGCGCCACGCCACGAAAGGCACGAAGCTGAGAGCCAGCAGGCCGAGGGCGACATCGGTCGACAGCAGCATATAGGCGCCGACGCCGATCAGCATGGTGAGCAGCACCATGCGCACCAGTGCCGTCGAGAAATACATGCGCACGCCTTCGAGATCGAGCAGGCCGACTGTGATGAGGTCGCCGGAATGGGCCTTGTCGTGGAAGCTGAAGGAGAGCTGCTGAATCTTCTCATAACAGGCGAGCCGAAGCTCATAGCCCATGTGATGGCCGACGGCCTCGCTATAATAGTTCTGTACCATTGTGAACAGGCCGCGCAAAATACTGACGACGAGCAGCAGAAGAGCGGTTGTCATCAAGGCATTTTCGGCAATCTGACCGGCGGCACCACCGGCAACCGCCGTCTGCGTCTCGTCGACGGCACGGCCCAGCAGGCGCGGGATCGTCAGCTGCAACGTTGCAGCTACAAAAGTTGCTCCAATGGCAAAACTGGTCTGCCAGGGATGGCGCAGCGTCATATGGGTGATACGAACGATCGTCGACAGGCCTTGGCCCCAACCGACCGCATTGACATGCGCACGCGAAGCCATTGGCTTCGGCGCGCTTCTTGATGAATCGCTGCTCACGCTTTTATCCAGGCATAATTAAACGAGGCTGGCCCGCAGACGGGTTCGTATCTCAAGGAAAATATTGATAGGATGAATTTTGCCGATTCCGTGGCGGCGTTCAAGAGTCAATCGGTCACAAGTCCAACGCGAACGTTAGATTGCGTGTTTAAAAAATAATCGATGAATATGTCGGGATCGAAACCGGCGAGACGTCCTCCGGGCACCATGCCAGAAAAGGAGGACATCATGCGCAAAATTATAGCAGCAACATTCATCAGTCTCGACGGCGTCATGCAGGCACCCGGCGGCCCGGACGAGGACCCCACAGGCGGTTTCGAGCATGGTGGCTGGGTATTCCCTCACTCCGACGAAGAAACCGGCAAGGCGCTCTTCGAACTGTTCGAAAATCCGTTCGATCTGCTGCTCGGACGCAAGACCTACGATATTTTCGCAGCCTTTTGGCCCTACGTTGAGAGCGACGATCCGATTGCCAAACGGTTCAACAGCGTCACCAAATATGTTGCGACGCGCAGCGATGTCGAGCTGAAATGGAACGGAAGCCAATCTCTTGGCAAAGATGTTGTGGCAGCGATCAAGGAATTGAAGGCGGGAGAGGGGCCTGATCTTCTTATTCAGGGCAGTGGCGATCTCATTCAGACCCTGCTGCGTCACGAACTGATCGACGAATTCAAGCTGATGATCTTTCCGGTCGTGCTGGGCGGCGGCAAGAAGCTGTTCGCCGACGGGGCAATTCCTGCCGCAATGAAGCTTTTGCGCACCCAGTCTTCCCCGACCGGCGTCATCTTTGCGACTTACCAGCCGGATGGCCCGGTGAAGACCGGTTCCTTCGTCGGGCCGAATCCGTCCGAAGAGGAGATCGAGCGCCGCAAATGGCTTAGATAGACAGTCGGATCGGCGCCATCACCGTCTTACCGTTTGAGGCTACCCAGCGCTCTCGGCGATAATGCAGAAGCTCGTCCCCGAGAACCAATTCCCGTACATAACCACTCCTGTAGCCCTGAGGCGCGAGCCCGCCGGAATATTAATGCGTAGCTAGTCTGCACAGGAGAACGAACATATTTCTTGCGGCTGTCCTCCATAGCAGACCTGCAATGGCGCTGACGATCAAGGGGTACGGCCGCAAGTCGATCGAAGGGAACGTAGCCGCCTCGGGCGATCGCTATCCCTTCTTGCCTTTCTTTGTTGCTTTCGGCGCGGGTCCTAGCTCCGCCTCTTGCGCCAAACGGAGCGCACGAAGCCTTTCCGTCTTTTTCTGCCGAGCAGACGTCTCATTCGCCAGGATATCCTTGGCAATCGACGTCGTCTGCTCGGATTTGGCCTGTGCCGACAGCTTCTCAGGCTTGAACAGATTGTCTTTCGTCTTTGTCATGCTTCCTCCATTTCAGCAGGCGCGTTTTCCAAAAGACGGCGGAGGTCAGCGAGCTCGCGCTATGACTTTCTTCTTAGGTGCCGGCAGCAAGCCTTCACGCTGTGCCTGCTTACGGGCAAGCTTCCGAGCGCGGCGGATCGCCTCGCCCTTTTCGCGGGCGCGCTTTTCGGACGGCTTTTCATAGGCGCTGCGGGCCTTCATTTCCCGGAACACGCCTTCCCGCTGCAACTTCTTTTTCAGGACGCGGAGCGCTTGATCGACGTTGTTGTCTCTAACCAGAACCTGCAAAATGTCTCCTTCTCAGCTCGCGCTGCGTTTATTTCTTGGTACGGATTGAATTCGAGTTGATCCAGCTCGATTTCGATATTTGCGATATCTCGACTTGCACCGGCGAAAGCGACGATGGTGACGCTTCAACGTCAATATCGTCCTGGCGGATGCTCCGCTCGAAACTCTCGTTCTGGAAGCGGACGCGGTAGTGAACAACGCCTTGTGAGACCGGCAGGACAGACACGATGCTGCCAGCGGGTTGGACGTTTCCAAAAATTCCAGGCTTCAGGACGATGCTGTCGCCCGGCCGGTAACGACCATGTGCCATGTCGTTCTCCGTTCGAAATGAAAAACAAAAGGCCGGGACGTATCCCGACCTTCCTCGATCATGGTTTCTGTGCGCCGGTACATCCGTGGTCGCACAAAGCCGTGACAAACTTATGCGGCCCGAAGATTGTCGGCCGAACTCTTGCCAGATCTGCGATCCTGCACGATGTCGTAGGTGATCTTCTGACCATCGTTAAGCGACCGCATACCGGCGCGCTCTACCGCTGAAATATGGACAAAAACGTCCGTGCTGCCATCATCAGGCTGAATGAAGCCGAAGCCCTTGGTGGAGTTGAACCACTTCACAGTACCAGTGTTCATAACGATTTCCTTTCATAGTAACCGTTGTTGCTCCCGCGATGCCTTGCGGGATTAGATCGATTATTTGAGAGGAAATCCGGCGAGAGTCCGTTGGCTCTTCGGCGACGTCGCAAGCAATGGTCGATAGGCTCTATATAGGTTCAATTCAAATTTTAGCAACAGAGGCGCTCAAAATGACAGTTCTCGGCCTGTGGTGTGGCTTTTTGAGGCGAACCTCGGCCTGCTCAGGTACGAGACCCGTCTCTTCAACATCCCGAGACTGAATCATGGTCTATCCTGCCCGAGGCCGATGACCCGCTCTTAGAGTATGCAGCTGTGGACATACTCTTTGGTCCGTAAGCGAAAGGCCGCTGACCAGAATATTCTGCTTACGCTATACCGTGTGGTCCGACGCCTGAATTTCACGCAGCGATTTCATGATTTCGCGAAGCCCCTTCGTGAGATGCTTGTCCCGGCGCAACACCATGCCGAGTTGCCGAACGAGCCTTGGCCTGAGCGGCGAAGTAACGAGCAGATCGGACTTGTCGCGTCTCAGCGCCATGTCCGGAAGGATGGACCATCCGAGACCGGCTGCGACCAGCTCCTTGATGGCCTCGACGCTACCGAACTCCATAGCCGGCTCAGGGCGAATTCCGTGAGCCTCGAACCATTCATTCGTGGCGCGACGCGTGTTGCCGCCTTCGTAAAGCAGTAGCGTCCTGTCCTTCATGAATGCCACATCCGGCCCGCCATTCGGCATCACACTTCCCTTGGGGGCGACAGCCAAAAGCTCGTCGTCATGGAATGGTTCGACCTCAAGTGAACGTCCGGCAGCGGGCAGGGCGACTACCGCGAGATCCAGCGCATTGGTTTCGAGATCGCGCAGAATCTCGTCGATATTGCCGATGCGGACGATGATCTCGAGATCAGGCATGCGTTTCTTTGCCATGGCGATAGCGCGAGGCAGCAGATGGATCGAGGCCGTGCCGCCGCTGCCGATACGAACGCGACCTACCGACCCCTCACGAAAGGGTGTCATCGCCTCCTCTGCCATGGAACAGGCTTCGATGATGCGCCGCGCATGCGGTAGCAGATCAAGTCCGGCTGGCGAGGGCTGCGCCCGCCGTCCCACACGCTCGATCAGTTTTACGCCGAGGCGCTGCTCCAGAAGCTTCACCTGCAGGCTGACGGCAGGTTGAGTCAGCCCGATCTTGTCGGCAGCGGCTGTGAAGCTGCCGAGATCGACCACGCTGAGGAAAGTCGTTAGCTGATCCAGATTGAGCAATAGAAGAATTCCTTATGATTTGTATAAATACCATAAGCTTCATTCATTGCTTATGCCAGTGCATCCTAAGGCCATGTTGATACGAGCCCCAAGGAGCAGGAAGATGACCACCGATATCGATAGGCCGATGCTGGCAGCGGCCGGCGCGGGCAGGGGGCGGCCAAAGCGGCAATTTTTGCGGAGCGTGCTGGCGAGATTTCTGGCCTACCTCGAAAAGCGCGAGACAAGATGGACCCTCCGCGAGCTGACCGACGATCAGCTTCGCGACATCGGTATGACGCGCGCCGAAGCACGTACCGAAGTCAGCAAGTCATGGTTCTGGAGTTAAAGCGTGTTGCGCAAAGCACATTGGATGCTCAAAGGCGCGCAAGCCATCGGGCCGGACGCCTTTGAATAGCGGTGTTATTGAAACGGCTACCAGCGATATTTGAGCGAGGCGGTGACGTTGCGGCCTTGTCCCAGATAGCAGAAGCCGCTTTCGCACATTGCATCGCGACGGTTTGCGATGTTCCGTACATTCACCGCCGCAATCAAACCGGCGTAGTCCTTGTTAGCAGCACCGAAATCGTAGCTCATTCCGGCATCGACATAGAAGGTCGAGGCGTTTTCGGCGGTGTTCGCATTGTCGGTGTAGCTTCTGCCGTTGTAGCGCAGGCCCGCGCCGACGCTGAGCCCTGCAGCAGCGGAGTCTTCCGCAAAGGTATAGTTTGCCCACAATGACGCCACATGACGGGGCCTTGCCGCGACTTCCTTGCCGGCATTCTCGCCCTCCGTGATTTCTGAGCGGCTCAGCGTATAGGTGGCGATCAGATCGAGCCCGGAATCGAGCGCCGTGCGTGCTTCCAGCTCCAGCCCCTTGGTCGTCACCTCGCCAAGCGACTGGTAGGCGAGCAGCAGCGGATTGACCAATTGCGGCTTGTTCCTTTCGACCAGATGATAGGCGGTTGCTGACAGAAGGATATTCGTCCCCGGCGGCTGGTATTTCACGCCTGTCTCGAACTGCTCGCCTTTGGTCGGCTCCAGCACGCGTCCGGAAGCCGAGCGCATCGTCACAGGATCGAACGAAGTGGCGTAGTTGGCAAAGGGCGCGATGCCATTGTCGAATAAATAGAGTGCACCGGCCTGGACGGATGTTGCGCTGTTGGTCTCCGATTGATGGTCGCTCGTGCCGGCGGTCGGGTAGGTGGTGTCGAGCGTCTGCTTGACCCAGGTCTGGCGGGCGCCGAGCGTGAAGCGCCATCTGTCGAGTTCGATCTGATCGAGCGCGTAGATGCCGGTCTGGCTGATATCCTTGTCCAGCAGTGAGAAATTATAGTCGGGCGTCGGTCCCGATACGCCATATCTCGGATTGCTGATGTCGAGATCGTAGGCGGCGCTCGTGACCCAATCCAGGCCATAGCCGAAGGACGAGGTCAGATAGGTATAGTCGAGCCCGAACAGCATGGTATGGGCGAGCGGGCCGCTGTCGAATTTCGCTTCGAGCTGATTGTCGACCTGGAAGATATGGGCGTCGTCACGCAGGGCCGTCGCACTGCGATGCGCGATCGTGCCGGTCCAGCTGGCGACGCTGAGATAGCGCGTGCGCAGATCCATGTGGGAGTAGCGTGTGTTTTGGCGGAAAGTCAGGCCATTGTCGAACTCGTGTTCGAAACGGTAGCCGATCTGCTGCTGGCGTACCTTTTGATGGTCATAGTCCGGATCGCTGGCGCGAATGTCGAGGACGCGGCCATCCGGCGCAATGACGGCTCCCGGGCTCCCATCGCTCTCGTCTGCCTGCAGCAATCCGTAGAGGGTGACGGTGGTCGCCGCGTCCGGATTCCAGCGCAACGAGGGCTGCAGCATGTAGCGATCGTCGGCAATGTCGAAATTGGTATCGCCGACGCGCGCCAGGCCGGTCAGTCTATAGAAGAGATGGTCGTCGCCCTGCTTGACCGGGCCGCTGAAATCGAAGGTCGCCTGCGCGCGATCCTTCGTTCCCCAGAGAATGCCGACCTCGTGAAACGGCTGTTCAAGCGGCTCCTTTGAAACCTTATTGATGATCCCGCCTGGCGAACCGGAGCCGTAGAACACCGAAACAGGTCCCTTGACGACTTCGACGCGCTCCAGCGAATAGGGCTCAGTCGGGAAGTTGCCGTAGTTGACGTAATACTGGCGCAGGCCGTCGCGATAATCGCCGTTCAGCGACAGCACCTGGCCACGCAGCATGATGACATCGTAACGCGGGTCGAAACCGGTCGAGGCGGTAGTGACGCCTGCTGTGTAGCGCACGGCCTCCACGACGTTGCTGGCCGCTCGCTCCTCCAATTCCTTCTTGGTAATGACGGAGACGGAACGGGGCGTCTCGATCAATGGCGTGCTGATCTTGGTCGCACCGCGGCTGCGCTTTGCCGTTACGGTCCTGCCGTCGCTTTGCTCGGACTCAGCACCCTCGACGATGATCGGCTCCAAACGCGTCGCGTTTTCGCTACCCGCCGCGCCGTCCTGAGCGAAAGCGTTTCCCGATAGCGACAGGGCAAGAGCGAAAGCCGATGTGGCCGTGGCCATGCTCGAGGTTTGACGTCTTATGCCATTGATATCATTGCATGGAATCATACGAAATCCGCCTCTCTTCCTCTGGGTCGCAACCGTTGCGTGAGTGTTTAAAGGCGAAGCTCGTAATCGTCAATAATACATGAGTATAATAATCATATTTTATGGAGGGACTTTTGAACTGGCTGCAAGATCAGCATTTGGGCGAGGGTGGATAACAAGCAGCCTGGGGACTATTTTCGGATTGTCCTTTTTTCATGGCCTCGTTCTTTTTTCCGCCATAGATTTGCCCGATCCATTCCGCTCGAAAAGCTGGCAGCCTGTTGACCTCGGCGTACCGGCTGCTCCATCAAGAACACCAATAAAAGAGACCGCAAAAATCCATGCTCAAGACAACATCCCTGCTTTTCGCCGCGGCGATTTCGACCTTAGCGCTTCTCGGCACGGCTTCGGTGGCAGAGGCGGGGCAGGCGAGCTACGTCGTTGATGCGCATAGCGGTCAGGTGCTGGAAGCATCGAACGAGAACGAGCTGAATTATCCGGCCTCGCTCACCAAGATGATGACGCTCTATCTTGCTTTCGAAGCGCTGCATGACGGCCTCCTGAAATGGGATCAGAAGCTGACCATGTCGGCGAATGCCGAAGGCAAGGAACCGTTCAAACTGGCGGTGGGTGCAGGTCGTAAAGTCACCGTGCGCGAGGCCGTCGAAGGCATCGTCGTCCTGTCGGCCAATGATGCGGCTGTTGCCATCGGCGAGCAGCTTGGCGGCTCGGAAGACAGCTTTGCCAAGACGATGACCGCAAAGGCGCATCAACTCGGCATGAGCAATACCGTCTTCAAGAATCCCTCGGGCCTGCCGGATCCGGAGCAAGTGACCACCGCGCGCGACATGGCAACGCTCGGCGTTGCGCTGATGCGGGACTTTCCTGATGAGTTCAAGCTCTTCTCGATGCGCGGCCTCAAATTCCGCGGCATGAAGCTGCGCGGTCATAACAATCTCATGTATCGCTATGCTGGAGCCGATGGCATCAAGACCGGCTATACCGATGCCTCCGGCTATAATCTCGTGACCTCCGCGACGAAGAATGGCCGCCGTGTTGTCGGCGTGGTCATGGGCGAAAAGACTGCTGAAATTCGCGACAACAAGATGGCAAGCCTTCTGGACACGTACCTAGCCCCGGTTGCGACAACGGCCACCGTATCGACCGGTGCTACCAAGCAAAGCTCAGCCAACTGATTTCGGCCTGATTTCAGCATCCAGCCAGCCATTCATCTTTGGGCAGCCGACAAGGGGTGGCTCCGCTGAGACGCTGACCCCTACCGCATTATACCCATCGTAAAGGGTAGGGGGATCGGGTTTCCTCATGCAAATGCGCAATGCCTCCGAATGCTCCTCTTTATCCGGGGCATTTCGCGGCGGATCGTGGAGAAAACTCTCTCACGATGAATAGTCGGGTGGTTGTTGCCGAACTGGCGGGCTGCCCTATGTCTAGAGCGGAAGTTGCTCGTTCGCTGCGCTCTTTTCATGTTCTGGTAGGAATAAGCGTCGAACTGCGAATTCGCATAGGCGGAGATATCTGGTTTCAGTTTGTTATTCTCCGAAAATGAAGGACCCATCATTGGCCGCGATCGGCCTGATGCTCCTATAATATAGATCTCGCAAATATTTCAACGCATTAGGTCAAGTTGGGAGGACCGGAATGACGTATGATGCACGTTTAACGCGTGAGCGCGATTTCCATAATGAACGCTTCGGTGCGGTGGAGGAGCGCAAAGAGGACTCGTTCTATTTCGCCGTAAAGCCCGCTGTGGACGCCTATTGGCGGCTGGTGAGGGAGGCCTGTCCTGAAAGGGACGTGCTCGAGTACGGATGCTCAAACGGCATGAGCAGTATTGGCCTCGCACACTCCGCCAAGCGGATTACCGGTATCGACATTTCGGACGTCGCCATTCAACAGGCCACGAATACGGCGGCTCTCCGTGGGATCGACAACGTGACGTTCCAGGTCGACAATGCGGAGGACATGAATCTGCCGTCGGCGAGCTTTGACGTCGTCTTCGGCAGCGGCATCCTGCATCACCTCGTTCTGGAGAGATCGCTCAGCGAGATCCGGCGCGTGCTACGACCCGGCGGCAGGGCCTTCTTCTTCGAGCCGCTCGGCCACAATCCCGTGATCAATCTTTACCGAAACCGGACGCCAGAGGCCCGTACGGTCGATGAGCATCCGCTCTTGAAATCCGACTTCGAGATCGTGCGCAAATATTTCTCAAAGTGCGATCTGGAATTCTTCGGGCTCACTGCGCTTGCTTCCATTCCGTTTCGCCGAAGCCCGCTCGGCGCCGCGGTCCGGGGCACCGGCAAGCAGATCGACAATTTGCTGCTGAAAATCCCGGGTGTCAGATGGCAGGCCTGGATCGTCGTCATGGCCCTGGAGGCATGATGGGCTTGTCGAGCGATTGAAATTCCAGTCTGCCGCTGCGGTTTGCTACGGCGACGAAGCTGCTCACATGCATCGGATCGACGCTTAGGGACAAGCGTTGTTCGTCGGGAACGATGCGAGGGCAGTAGGCGCGTTTCATTGCATTGTCCTTGCGAGTGATAACCCATTGGCATCATTCGCAAGTCGCACTTCATTCTAGAACCCACCCCACCTGCAAACAAATATCAGATAAGATAGATTATGGAACCAAGCCGGATACCGCTACGGCAACGAGGCAGGAATTTTCAGCTTTTATTCCAGATGGTTGGCCAGATTTTCGAGGGTCGATTTCAGTCCCTCGTCGTGATCTTCTCTGCTGATGCCGCAAGGCACATTCTCGCAAATTATGGTGACCCTTGTGCCGGTCGGAACTTCCGCCAAGGACCAGGTTATGGTCATCGTTCCGCCGAATGCTGCATCATCGGATTCGAAATCCACCGCCTGAACGATGCGCTCGTCAGGCACGATCTCGACGAAGCGGCCGGAAACGATATCGGTGTGCTCGGACGATTTTCCGGGTGTCGCATGATCCGGCGCATCATAGGACAGTGCCATTCGATAGCTGCCGCCTTGGCGTAGTTCGAACACAAGGATGCGGCATGTCATGCCTTTGGGTGGAAGCCATGAAGCCAATGCCTTAGGATCGATAAAAGCCTCGAAGATCGCACGCGGCGTTGCGCGGATCGCTCTGGAAGCCGTGTCGGTTCTCTTGCCGCCGGAAGCTCCGCTCATCGCATCCTCCTCGCCGCAACCGCGACGGTTCGTATGATCAGCCTGTCGCCGCTACGCCTCAGCTCGCCTTGATGCGGATCACCTTGGCTGCAATCTTCTCAGCCAGCGTCGTCGGATGGCAGGAGAAGATACTGTCCGGGCGCCCAGCCGCGCACCAGACCTGATCATAAGCCAAAAGACTTTCGTCGATGAAAACTGGCAGATCGACCAGATGGCCGATCGGTGCGACGCCGCCGATGGCGAAACCGGTTTCGTCGCGCACGCGATCGATATCGGCGCGCTTCAACCTGACGCCGTAAGCTGTTGCGATATAAGCCGTATCGGCATTATGGGCACCAGAGACAAGAAGCAGCGTCAGCGCGTGCGTATCGGCATTGACAAAGACCAGCGATTTGACGATCTGGCCAACGGCGCATCCCGCAGCCTTGGCAGCCTCTTCCGCCGTCCGCGTCGATTGCTCCATGCGCTTGATCGAGATATCGAGGCCCAAATTACGCGCCGCAAGCTCGACGCGCTCCAGGCTGGAAAGCTTCTTGATATCTTCGCTCATAGATCATCGTCCTCCACGTCGAGTTCGATCTGCATCTGATCGTAGGCCGGCTCGACATGATCGGGCGTTTCAGCCAGCACGGTTTCATAATCGAGCGGCGTATGCATATGGGTCAAGATGGCATGTTTCGGCGCCAAGCGTCCGATCCATTCGAGCGATTGTTCCAACGACAAATGGCTTGGATGTGGCCGATACTGTAGAGCATCGATAATCAGGATGTCGAGGTTTTGAACTTTTTCTATCGATTCCGGCGGGAAGTCACTGATATCGCTGCAATAAGCGAGTTTTCCGATACGAAAGCCGAGTGAGTGGATATCGCCGTGCACCTGCTTGTGCGGCCAGAAGCGGATCGGGCCGCCTGCCCCGTCGATCGTGAAACTTTTCTCGAGATTCTCGATCAGCACCGGCCGCACGATCGGCGGATAGCTGCTGCCGGGCGGCGTTTCCAGACAATAGCGGAAGCCCTCGCGAATGCGATCCATGGTCGGCGGATCGGCATAGATCGGGATGCGCTCGTTCGCGATATGGAAATAGCCGCGCAGATCGTCGATGCCGTGAATATGGTCGGCATGGGCATGGGTATAGAGCACGGCATCGATGAAACTGACGCCGGCGTGGATCATCTGTTCGCGGAAATCCGGACCTGTATCGATGACGACGGTGGTAATGCCGCCATCCGGCGCGATCTGCTCTATCAGGAAGGCCGCACGCGTACGTCGATTTTTTGCGTTCTTGGGATCACAGGCGCCCCAATCGCCGGTGATGCGTGGAACGCCCGGCGACGATGAACAGCCCAAAATGGTGAAGCGCCGCCGGTATGTCACGACGTCAGACCCTCGTCATCTTGGAGAAGCAGCGGAAGGCGTTTTCCGTCGTGATGTTAGCGATCTCGTCCATGCTGACGCCGATCGTATCAGCCAGCACTTCCGCCGTGTTGACGACATAGGACGGTTCGTTGCGTTTTCCCCGCCAGCGCTTCGGCGCGAGATAAGGCGCATCGGTCTCGACCAGCAGCCGGTCATGCGGGATCGTCTTGGCGATCTCGCGCAGCTCTTCCGACTTCGGGAAAGTCAGGATGCCGGAAAAGGAGATGTAGCCGCCAAGCTCGACGCCGGTGCGGGCAAGGGCAGGGCCGGCGGAAAAGCAATGCAAGATGAAGGGGAAAGCCCCCTTCCCTGTTTCCTCCGTCAGGATATCAGCCATGTCTTCGTCGGCGCTGCGGCTGTGAATGACGAGCGGCAGCTGCGTTTCGCGCGCGGCTGCGATATGGCGCAGGAAGCCCGTCTTCTGGTCCTCCGGCTTGACAGTATCATAGAAGTAGTCGAGACCCGCCTCGCCGATCGCCACCACCTTCTCGTGCTGATTTGCCAGCCGTACGAGATCTTCCGTCTGGATATCCAGCTCCTGGTCGGCGCTGTTCGGATGCGTGCCGACCGAGCAGAAAACCGACGGATAGCGTGCAGTCAACGCCAGCAACCCATCGAGCTTCCTGACCTTGGTCGAGATGGTGACCATCTGTTTGACGCCGACCTCGTGAGCGCGGGCGACGATCGCGTCGCGCTCTTCCTCGAAATCGGCAAAATCCAGATGGCAATGCGTATCGATCAACATGGAAAACCTTATTCGGCAGTCGGCGCGACATAGCGCGGGAAGACCGGCTTCGGGGCTTCCAGCGGCGTTCCGGCAACGAGGCGACCGGCCTCGCCGAGCGCGGCAAAATCACGCTTGTCGGCCGGGATGGCAATGAGATCCAGGAGCTTAGCCGAGGACTCCGGCATGAAGGGCTGCAGCAAGATACCGATCTGGCGCACGACATCGGCCGTGACATAGAGCACGGTCGCCATGCGGGCCGGGTCGGTCTTCTTCAGCGCCCAGGGCTCCTGGCCCGCGAAATAACGGTCCGTCTCGGACACGACAGCGATAATGGAAGCGAGCGCGCGATGGATGAGCTGCTTGCCCATGTCGTCGCGCGTCGAGGCCAGCAACCCGTCGGCTTGCGCCAGAAGCGCCTTGTCTTCGTCGGTCAGTGCCCCGCATTCCGGGATATGGCCGTCGCAGTTCTTGACGATCATCGACAGCGAGCGGCTGGCGAGGTTGCCGATACCGTTCGCAAGATCGGAGTTGATGCGCGTGCCGATCGCCTCTTCGCTATAGCTGCCGTCCTGGCCGAAGGAGACTTCGCGCAGGAAGAAGTAGCGCACCTGGTCCAGGCCGAAATGGTTCACGAGGTTGACCGGGTCGACGACGTTGCCGAGCGACTTCGACATCTTCTCGCCCTTGTTGAGCAGGAAGCCATGGGCATAGACGCGCTTCGGCAGCGGCAGCTTCGCCGACATCAGGAAGGCGGGCCAATAGACCGCGTGGAAGCGAATGATGTCCTTGCCGATGATATGGAGATCGGCCGGCCAGTATTTCGCCCGCGGATTGTTCCGATCCTCGAGATAGCCCGTCGCCGTCAGATAGTTCGTCAGCGCATCGACCCAGACATACATGACGTGTGCGGGATCGTTCGGCACCTTGATGCCCCAGTCGAAGGTGGTGCGCGAAACCGACAGGTCCTTGAGGCCGGATTTGACGAAGGAGATCACTTCGTTGCGGCGCTCGGCCGGGCCGATGAAATCCGGGTTTTCCTCGTAGTGCTTCAGGAGCTTGTCCTGGTATTCGGAGAGCTTGAAGAAGTAGCTTTCCTCCTGCACCCACTCGACAGGCGTGCCCTGCGGCCCGTAGCGCACGCCATCGGCGCGCAGCTCGGTTTCGTTTTCCTGGTAATAGGCTTCGTCGCGCACCGAATACCAGCCGGCATAGGAATCCTTGTAGATGTCGCCGGCATCGGCCATCAGGTTCCAGATGTTCTGCGAGGTTTCGTGATGCCGCGGCTGCGTCGTGCGGATGAAATCGTCGTTGGACGCGTTCAGCAGCTTGCCCATGGCCTGGAATTCATCGGAATTGCGGTTGGCGAGCTGCTGCGGCTCCAGACCCTCGGCCCGCGCCGTCTGCTGCATCTTCTGACCATGTTCGTCCGTACCCGTCAGGAAGAAGACGTCACGGCCATCGAGGCGCTGGAAGCGCGCCAGCGCGTCGGTGGCGATCAGCTCATAGGCATGGCCGATATGCGGCTTGCCGTTGGGATAGGCGATCGCGGTGGTGATGTAGAACGGAGTTTTTTCGGTCATTGAGGCAGTGGCCCGCTTTTACTGTTACGTCGCTGTTATTCTTGCTTTGCTCGCTTTAGCGCATGTTTGCCATGAGCGAAACACCAAGTTTCGCGCCCGCAGCATTCGGAACTTCGGGATGGCGCCTTGCTTGACTCGACTCCGCCTCGCCTTTACGCCTTCGGAAGAGTGGAGCGCAGGACAGGCATGGCCGTGAATTTCATCGTTTTATGTATTGGTCTGCCTAACGGCTTCAAGAGGCCGTGAATTTGAGTTTGATCGATTCCTTTCAGCCGCTTTATTCCTTTTCCGGCTTTTTCGTCGGCATGTTGGTGGGCATAACCGGAGTGGGCGGCGGCTCGCTGATGACCCCCCTGCTCGTGCTTCTCTTCGGTGTCCATCCCGCAACAGCCGTCGGCACTGATCTGCTCTATGCGGCAATCACCAAGACGGCAGGAACGGCCGTGCACGGCATGCACGGACGGGTCAATTGGAGGGTTGTCGGCCTGCTGGCGTCGGGCAGCGTCCCGGCGGCGCTTGCCATGCTGTGGATCATGGCCGGTGTCAATCGCGAGAGCCCCGCTGTCGCCCATACCATTACCCTGTCATTGGGCTGTCTTCTGCTTCTGACGGCGCTGATGCTGATTTTCCGCGGCCAGATTCTGGAGGCAATCCGCAAGTGGCGTGGTGAGCGCGGAACGATATCGCCGCGCAGCATCGCCATGCTGACGATCATTCTCGGCCTTGTTCTCGGCATTCTCGTTACGATGACATCCGTCGGCGCCGGGGCGCTCGGCGTCACCGTGCTTTTGGTGCTCTATCCGCAGACGGATGTCCGCGAAATTGTCGGCTCGGACATCGTCCATGCCGTGCCGCTGACCTTGATCGGTGGCATGGGCTATTGGCTCATTGGCGAAATCAACTGGACGATGCTCTTCGCCCTGCTGGTGGGCTCCATTCCCGGTATCGTCGCCGGCAGTCTGCTGGCGCCGCGCCTGCATGAGCGGTCCGTGCGCATCATCCTGGCCGTCACGCTAGCCATTGTTGCCTGGAAGTTGATCTTTCCCTGAGGCGTTTCACACGGAAATGTGGAATTGTAGAGTAAGTGCCGTCAACCGGGTTCGGTTATCGGATCGGTTGCATCGTGCCAGCAGCGGACGAGTTGCCAATTCCCGGAGAGCCAATGCCGAAGCTATGCAAAGGGACGCGCTTATCCTAAAAAGAACTCTCGACTGCAGTCAGGGATGTTACGCGGATGACCATACCCACGACGCTCGCCGATTGGCTTTCTCCAAATCGAACCGCCTTGCTGGTGTACGACATGCAGATCGGTATCGCTCGGCAGGTCAAAGGCTCGGATGAAACAGTTCGGCGCATTGCGACAATCGTGGCCGCGGCCAGAAGTGCCGGCATCCGCGTGGCCTTCTGCCGCCATCTTTCGTTGCCCAAGCCGTGGATGGGGTTGTTCGCGACCCGTATGGCGATGGCTTGGCAGCGCACCGATGACCCGGAAAAGGTGCATCCCTGGTTCCTTCGGGGCAGCGAGGCGGTCGAGATCGTGCCCGAACTTCGTCCCCAGGAGCAGGATTTCGTCTTTGACAAGCTGGGCATGTCGGCTTTCGAAGGAACACCCTTGCAATTGGCCATGCGCGATGCGGGCCTTTCCTCGCTGGCAATTTGCGGCATCGCCACGGAAATCGGCATCGAACCGACGTGCAGGCATGCCGCCGATCTCGGCATTGTTCCCATCGTCATCGAAGATGCTTGCGGTCACGGAGATGAAGTGGCCGCCAACCGCACTTTCGATGCGCTGCGTTTCCTCGGCGATACAATCGTGACGACTTCGAGCGAATTTGTAGGTGCCATTTCCGGCACGCGATGAAAATCACCGGTTCACAATATCGGCAGATGCCCGTCATATGATCCGGTAGAGAATTGCCGCCGCCTGATAGCGGATGGCAACCGGGCGATGGAGCGCTGGTTCTCCCGCCAGGAGACATTTCCAGGTTTCGCTAGACGCCAATCCACCATAGCTCACCCTGTGACCAGTGAGGCTGTCCCTCTGGGGTGGACGTCACACTGGCTGTCAGGATGCGTCACATTTCTGCGGTCGAAAAATCGTAACGTCCGTCGAATGTTGGCGAGTACACGCCGTCGGGCGGCGAAGGTCGGACCGAACATTATAAAATCTCTAATTAATTTCAAAGGAGAAGGTTGTGGACGAATTGATTCATGCCGATGCTGTCGAAAAGCATGCCCATCTCCCAAATCTGAGTTCCATGCCTTACCTAGGTCAGGCCGATACATTTTTCGAACGTCATCTTCTCTCCGACGCCCTGGTGGAGCCGGCAACGGCCTATCAACGGCAGCGTTTCGAAGCCATGGCGCGTTCGGTTCGCGACATTCTGGCCGACCGCTGGATCAGGACGCAACGCACCTACGACCAAGCGAACCCCAAGCGCGTCTATTATATGTCGATGGAGTTTCTGATCGGTCGCTCGATGAGCAACAATGTCATGAACCTCGTGCTCGACAGGTTCATCGAAAACACCAGCCGCGAAGCGAACCTCGACTGGCTTGATCTTCTCGAGCAGGAGCCGGACGCCGGTCTTGGTAATGGCGGTCTCGGACGCCTGGCCGCCTGCTTCCTCGATTCGATGGCGAGCATGGAACTGCCGGCCATGGGTTATGGCCTGCGCTACGAATACGGCATGTTCCGCCAGGCGATCGAGGATGGCTGGCAGCAGGAGCAGCCCGACAACTGGCTGCGCCGGCAGGACCCGTGGGAAGTATCGCGCCGCGGCCAGTTCGTCGAGGTGAAGCTCGGCTGCAGCTTCGAAATGCATCAGGGCGCACTGACGATCATCGCCAACAAGCCTTCGACGCTCATCGGTGTTCCCTATGACCGGCCGATCGTCGGCTTCGGCGGAAAGACGATCAACAGCCTGCGTCTGTGGAGTGCTGCGGCGCCGGACTATTTCGATTTCCAGGAATTCAGCTCCGGCGATTTCGTCGGCGCGCTTGTCGGCAGCATTGCCGCGCAGACGCTGACACGCGTGCTCTACCCCGACGACTCCACCGAGATGGGACAGAGCCTGCGCTTCGCACAGGAGTATTTCCTGGTCGCCTGCTCGCTCGCCGATCTGCTGCGCCGCTTCCGCCGCGACAATGACGACTGGAACGAGCTGCCGAACAAGGTCGCCATCCAGATGAACGACACCCATCCGGCGCTGACCGTGCCGGAACTGATGCGCATCCTTCTCGATGACGTGCATCTTGAGTGGGACCATGCCTGGGACCTGACGCAGCGCACCCTCGCCTACACCAACCACACCCTCCTGCCGGAGGCGCTTGAGAAGTGGCCGCTGCACTATTTCCGGCAGATGCTGCCGCGCCAGCTCGAGATCATCTATGAAATCAACCGCCGTTTCCTCGACGACGTACGCAATCGCCATCCCGGCGATGACAAACTCGTCGAGCGTGTCAGCCTTATCGAGGAAGGGCACGAAGACAAGGTCCGCATGGCGCATGTGGCGATCGTCGGATCGCACAGCACCAACGGCGTTGCCGCCATCCATTCTGAACTGTTGCGAACCACGACGGTACGCGATTTCGCCGAGCTGTTCCCGGAGCGTTTCAACAACAAGACCAATGGCGTGACACCGCGCCGATGGGTGCGTCTTGCCAATCCGGAGCTGTCGAACGTCATATCCGAGGCGATCGGCGACAATTGGGTGGCCGATTTCGACCAGATCGGCCGGCTGAAGCCGCTTGCCGACGATGCGTCATTCCGCGACGCCTTCCTTAGCGCAAAACGCAACGCCAAGGTGCGGTTCGCCAGCTGGCTGAAGGAAAGCAGCGGGCAGGTCGTCGATCCCGACAGCATTTTCGATTGCCACATCAAGAGAATTCACGAGTACAAGCGGCAATTGTTGAATGCGCTGCGCGTCATCATTCTCTACAGTCGCCTCCGCGCCAATCCCGGCATGACCATGGCACCGCGTACCTTCTTCTTCGCGGGCAAGGCAGCACCCGCCTACAAAGTCGCCAAGCTCATCATCAAGTTCATCAACAATCTTGCACTGACGATCGAAAGGGACCCACTCGTCGCAGGCCGCATCAAGGTGGTCTTCCTTCCGGACTATTGCGTTTCGCTCGCCGAGCGCCTCATCCCGGCCGCCGACGTCTCAAACCAGATTTCGACGGCTGGCTTCGAAGCCAGCGGCACCAGCAACATGAAATTCATGATGAATGGTGCGCTGACACTCGGCACGCGGGACGGTGCGACGATCGAAATGGCCGAAGAGGCCGGTGAGGAAAACTTCTTCCTCTTCGGTCTGACCGCCCAGGAAGTCGCTGACAGCCGCGGCTGGTACAACCCCTATTGGCACTATGAGAATGATGCGGAAACGCGCCATGCACTCGACCTGATCGCCCAGAACTATTTCAGCGCAAACGAACCGGGTGCGTTTTCGGCCCTGCATGATGTGCTCCTGAAGAACGGCGACCGTTACATGCATCTGGCCGATATCATCTCTTACCTCAATGCCGACGAGGCGCTGAGCACGCTTTATGGCGATCGCGGCGCATGGGCTCGCAAGGCGATCCTTAATGTTGCCGGTTCGGGCAAATTCTCGTCCGACCGCGCCATCTCGCAATATGCCGCGGAGATCTGGGGCATGAAGCCCTGCCCGGTTGCCTGAGGCATGCGCGACCACTGCGAACACGTATTGCTTGCGGCCCGAAAGATATCCGCTTCTGGCCGCAAGCCATCGCTGATGGGGTTTGCTCTCTATTCTGAAAAAAGCTCGCAGTTGCCTTCCGGCGGTGGCTGCGCGACAAAACTATGCCGAAAGCTGCTGCTTGAGCTCGCCGAGAATGGTGATGAGCGTCTGCTTGCGGTCGAGATTGTAGGCCTGCGAGACGTTCAGCCGCTCCGTAGTTTCGGAGTGCAGCCGAGCCAGCCTCTCGGCGGTGGAAATGGATCCGCCAAGCGCAGCAGCGCGAGCTCGGTCGATGATGTCATCGCCGATATGCGACAGGAAGAAGCTGAAGATCGTATCGCTGTCCTTGCCGGAAAGCGCGTCGGCGAGGCGGTGCATCGCCTTGCGAGCCGCTGGCCCATCCGCCGAAAGCACTTGCCGATAAGCTTCGATGATCTCGCCGCCGCCGTAATTCAGGAGCTTCAGCGCTTCGCTGACGCTCCCCTTGGCAGCCGAGAGTAATCCACTCCCCTGCCCGGCCGGCACACCGAGATTTTCGAGCGCCGAGTACAAGGCATCATCGCCGAGCGGCGCAAGCTTCAGAGGCAAGCAGCGCGAGCGGATCGTCGGCAGGAGCCGACCCGGCGCGTGCGACAGCACGAGGAACAGCGCCCGCTTCGGCGGTTCCTCGAGGATCTTCAGGATGGCATTGGCGGCGCTGCGGTTGAGATCGTCGGCGGGATCGATGATGACGATCCGCCAGTTGCCGGTGCCTGAGGTCTGCGAGAAGAATTTTCCGGCGCGGCGCACTTCGTCGACGGTGATTGCGGATTTCACCTTGCCCGTCTTGTCGTCGACCGGCCGGCTCAAATGCAGCAGATTGTGGGACGCGCCGCCAGAAATCTGCCGGCTGACAACCGATGCCGGATCCGGATCGCCGATCACCTCCGGCGCGGATGCCGGATCCGGATGCGAGAGGACATGATTGGCGAAACGAAAGGCGAGCGTCGCCTTGCCGATGCCCTCAGGCCCTTCGATCAGCATGGCGTGATGGCCCTTGCCGGAGCGATAGGATTGCGCGAGGAAAGCCTCCGCCTCCTTGTGGCCGAAGAGCTTCGTATTATCCTGCGGAGGAATGGCGCCGTCGAGAACGCCCGGCCGTTCGTCGCTCATTGCGCGGCTTCCGTTCCCGTGGCGAGATTGGCCGCCACCAGCCGCTTGTCGACAATCCCCGCGATTTCAGCGGCGATCTCGTCTTCCGACCTCTGCGCATCGATGACGTGGCAACGATCGGGTTCGCGAGCGGCGATATCGAGAAAGGCCTCGCGACGTTTCTCATGAGTCTGCATCTCTTCCTTCTCGAAGCGATCGGGTGCGGTCACGGCGGAAGCGCGCTTGCGTGCACGCTCCAGCCCGATCTCTGCGGGAATGTCGAGAATCAGCGTGCAATGCGGAATGACGCCGTTGACGGCAACCCTTTGCAGCGCCTCGATATAATCGGGCTCGAGATTGCCTGTCACGCCTTGATAGACGCGCGAGGAATCCATGAACCGGTCGCAAAGGACGATGGTGCCGCGTGCCAGTGCCGGACGGATGACGTCCTCGACATGATCGTTTCGGGCGGCGGCGAAGAGAATGGCCTCCATGCGGGTGCCAAACATTTCCGCAGCGCCCGAAAGCAGGACGTGCCGCACGGCCTCGGCACCCGGTGATCCGCCGGGTTCGCGCGTCACCAGAACCTCATGGCCGCGCTCGCGCAACCGCTCGGCCAGGCGGCGAATCTGGGTGGATTTGCCAGCTCCCTCGCCGCCTTCGAAGCTTACGAATAATCCGTTTGCATCAGCCAATGATCATGTCCTGCACTTTTCGCGTGCCATTTGTCCGGCGCGCGATATGCATCCTGTTTAACCCAAGACATGTCCAGGTGGAACCGTGCATGTCCCGATGTTCGCCACTCTATATGGGGTGTGAACAGAGATTTCGCGAACCTTGCGGCCCACTCAGGTCGGCAATGGCCGGTCCCACAGCCAGGAGAACAGGAGCGATTCCGCCAGCTCCATGAAGGCATCGAAAGCGCGGCGACCCAATGTGCCCTGCTCAACCGCTTCCTTCGTATAGAGTGGCAGCTCCCGCACCAGACGCGCGCCCAGGAACACGCGAAGGGTGCCGGCCTCGTAACCTGCAGTCACCGGCGCTGTCAGCGGCCAGCGATAGACGATGCGCGCCGACAGCCGATCCGGCGTCTCGATCGGAACATAGACATCGACGGGTATTTTCGCCTGCAAGCCGACGGTGGAGGCAGCGCCGCCATAGACGCTGGCGTCGCCGATCACCTCGCCATCAGCGAAGATGCGCTGGCTCTTGAAATTGCTGAGGCCCCATTCGAGGACGCGGCGCGTTTCCTCGATCCGGTCCTTGTCACTCTTCAGTCCGCCCAGTGCCAAAAACAGCCGGCGGCCGTCGCGCTGAATGGAGGCAACGATCGAAAAACCCTCGCCTTCGGCAAAGCCGAGCCCCAGGCCATCCACGCCTATATTGAGCAGAAGCATCGGGTTCTTGTTGCGCTGATAGATCTTGTTCCAGGTGAAGTCGGCCTGCCCGAAATATTTGTAGAGATCCGGGTGCTTCTCCTGCAGGTCCTGCGCCAGCATGACCATCTCCCGCGCGGAGACCTTGCCGCCGCCATTGGGGTCGTTGGCATCGGGCAGCCCGGTGGAATTGGTGAAGGTCGCCCGCGACATGCCGATCTCGCGGGCACGGGCCGTCATGCGCCGCGCAAATTCGCGCTCGCTGACGGACATGCCTTCCGCCAGAACGATGCAGGCGTCATTCGCCTGTTGCACGGCGACGCCCTGGATCAGATCGCCGACGCGGATGCGCGATTTCAGTGCCGCGAACATAGTCGATGCGCGCGACGGCGCGCCGCCTGTCCGCCAGGCATTTTCCGAGACGGGATACTCAGTATCGAGATTGATCTCCCCTCGTCCAATCGCATCGAAAACGACATCCAGTGTCATCAGCTTCGCAAGCGACGCGGGAGAGATCGGCTGATCCTCGTTCTTGGCAAGCAGGATGGTGCCGGTCGACGCCTCGATCATGAATGCCTGCGCAGCTTTCGTATCGAAAGCACCAGGTGTGGCTGGCTGCGCAAAAGCTTCGGCGCTACCGACTCCGATGAGGAAAAGGAACAAAAGAATCAAGCGCTTTGGCATATTGTCCCCTTCATCCGACCACCGGCACGATTATTTTAGTGACGGGTTAAGATTCAGGCAATGACGCCGATCAATCGACCTGCGTCGTATCCTGATGCTGGCGGCGATAGGACGAGAGGATAGATTCCCGCGTGAGCCCGTCATTGCGAACCATGACGGCATCGAAAGCGAGATCGACATAGACGGTCTTGATGGGAGCTTCCTGATAGGCGGCAACGGTCGAACCCAACGATTGATCCCCAACGCTTGCAAGACGCCGAGAGAAGTCCGGTCGCTCATAGGGGATCGGACCGATCCGCGGCAGCACGACCATTGTGGGGTCCGCGGTCTCCGCGGCCGGCATGGCGCCGCCGTTCCATTCCATCGGCGGCGGATTGTTGCGCTTGTTGCCGTTATATCCGGCATCCGGCGTTGAGCCGGCAAATGCCGTGGTCGCATAAGGAGACTGGCGCGGTATGGGTGCAATTGCCGGCGTGGGTTCGTAACTGCGCTGCTGGCGGCTTGTACGGAAGGGAGTATCCGTTTCGGGCAGCTGATCCGCTGTCATGCGTCCGGCGGAGGCAACCATCACGCCGGTCGCGATCTGGCCGCCCGGATTGATGCCGGGCAGACGCGAACCCTTCGGGGTATAGGAGGCCATCAGATAAGGCTCGTCATGGCCGTCCATGCGGGCGCGACCGACATACTGCACACGCACGTCGCCAGTGCCGCTATGCTGGAGATCGAGCAGCTGCGCCGTCTTGTTGGAAAGATCGATGATGCGGCCGGGATGGTATGGGCCGCGATCGTTGACGCGGACGATGATGGAGGAGCCAGTTTCGACATTGGTGACGCGAGCGTAGCTCGGTAGCGGGAAGGTCGGGTGTGCCGCGGTCAATGACTGCTGGTCGTAGACTTCGCCATTGGCGGTTAGGCGGCCGTGGAAAGCCGAACCGTACCAGGACGCGATGCCGACCTTGTTATAGCCGAAATCTTCCTTGGGGTAATACCACTTGCCCTTCACCTGATAGGGATTGCCGACCATGAAGCGACCGCCGCCCTTCGGCACGGGGCCGTTGTTGACGACGCGAGGGCTCGCCTTCACGCCATATTCCTTCTCGGAGAAATATTCCTTGCCGTGCTGACGCGTCGAAGCAACTTTCTGAGACGTTCCGCAGGCCGTGATGGTTGCGCACATCAGTGAGAGAGCAAACCAACGCATACCCGTTGCGTATGTCACTGCACGATTTTCGAATTTCATCTGTCCCAAGCCGCTACTCATTACATTGACGGAGGTCTGCTATCGGTAGGTCCCTCATTCCGGTATCCTGCTACGCTCCAATCACCTAACGGTGCTTTAATCATGATTGCAGTTTGTCCATTTTGCGATGCAAATTGAGCGCACCGAAGAATTTCTGAAGATCATAGTTAATGCCCGGTAAAGTACCGTCTGCTGCAAGTAGCGCGGGTCATGATCTTCCCGCTCCGGTGATAATCTATTTCCTGACCGCCGCCGGTCGTTCCGGATTGCAACAGATTCATTCGGTTTGTCATTGAGCTGGGATTGCGATGGGCAGATTTGGCGCAGCTCTTTCAGGCGCGTGTATCAAGACGCATCAGTATTTCGTCATGATAGATATCGTCGACTTTTAGCGCTTCCGTATCGACCGCCCAGGCCTTGAAGCCAAGGGATTCATAGAGGCGAATGGCTGCCGCATTGGAAGATACGACGGTGAGCCGTATCGAGCTGCAGGTGCGTTTTGCCTCGTCGATCGCCGCGATCATCAGTGAGCGCGACAGGCCGGTGCCTCGGCCTTCCGGGCGTACATACATGCCCCAGATGGAGGCGATGTGGCGCATCTTCGCGCCCTTTGACCGCGCAACCGCGACAACGCCAACCAGCGTTCCGTCATCCGCAAAGCCGCCAAATATGGCGCTGTTTTCAATCCCGTCGCCAATTTGAGCCCGCGAATAATCCAGCTCTTCTTCGTGCGATGCGCCAAATGCTTCCGGATGGCGGGCCAGTCCTTCCAGGCGTATCTCCCTGAACATCGAAGCGTCGTCACGCTGCAGGCGGCGTATGCTGAAGCGCTGCATGCCCATCCTCTCTGCTAAAACGCCATCGAGGCGCAAGGAAGATGCGCATTTCGCATCTCACTCTTCGCGCCGTCAACGATCAATGTGTCATGGCGCCGATAACGTGCTGCAGCTTGTCCGGATTGCGGGTGCAATAGATGGCGACGACCTTTTCCTGCTCGATCTGCAGCGCGGTCGTCTGCACCACATTGTCGCCTTCTATTGTCACGAAGCCGGGCAGGCCATCGATGATGGCATAGTGGATCAGTTGTGAGGGCTGCGCGCGGAAAATTCGCGCCAGCTGCTCATGAAGCCGCATGGTGGCAGAGAGCCCGATGTGTGGTCGCTGGGATGTCGCCACCTTGCCGCCGCCGTCGGCATAGACAGCGACATCTTCGGAAAGCAAGGCCTGGAGGGAGGCCATGTCTCCCGTTCTCGATGCCGTGAAGAAGGCCGCGGCAAGCTTGAGCCCCTGCTCCCTGCCGACGGCGAAGCGCGGCCGGGCTTCAGCGACATGTGCCCTCGCCCGGCTGGCAAGCTTGCGACAAGCGGCTGCCTCGCGACCGATCGCGGAGGAGATCTCATCGAAATTCATGCCGAACACGTCATGCAGAAGAAAGGCGGCACGCTCCAGCGGCGAAAGGCGCTCCAAGGCCAGCATCAACGGCATGGTTATATCGTCGCCGGCATCGCCGTCCTCCGGATCGAAAATCGGCTCGGGCAGCCAGGAACCCACATAGGACTCCCGGCGACGGCGCGCCGATTTCAGCTCGTTCAGACAAAGTCTGGTGACGACGGTGCGCAGGAATGCCGCCGGCTCGCGAACGGAGGAACGATCGGTCGCCAGCCAGCGTAGCCACGTCTCCTGGACGACGTCCTCCGCATCCGCGACCGACCCGAGCATCCTGTAGGCAAGCCGAACCAGACGTGGACGCAGCTCGGAAAAGATCGGGTCGGAGGGCGCTTCACTCATGGGCAGCAAGCTCGCGTGGAAATGGATTGAAGTCGCGGCCGCGAGCGAATTGCAGCGTGGTCAGCGCCACACGTTTTCCAAGATGGCGCGCGGTCGCAAGATCGGATGCAGGCGGCGCGGTTTCGGGGCCTTCATCCGTATTCGCCTGCGCGGCCGCGCCAAGCCAGAAGCCGAGACGGTTCATATCCTCCTCCGAGCCTGTCGCAGAGCAGTTCGCCGGCGGTAGATCGAGGCCGACCCAATGCATTCCGTGCTGGGCTGCGAAGATCACCATCTGCATCAGCGTCGAAAGCTTGTCGCCGGATCGCGATCCGGAGGTGGTGAAGCCGGCTGCGATCTTGTCCTTCCAGAGATAGCCTCTGGCAAGAACGGTATTTGACGTCGCTTCCTGAAAGGCTTTGAACGGTGCGGAAACCGCGCCCATATAGGTCGGCGAACCGAAGATGATCGCCTGCGCGGCATTGAGGTCGCCCCAGTGGCGCTCCACTTCGTCGACGGTCAACAGCATGGCTTCTGCGCCATCGACCTCTTCGACCCCCGCCCTGACGGCTTCGGCCTGCCGGCCCGTATGTCCATAGCCGCTATGATAGACGATTGCGATGCGCTGGCGGATCATTTGTCATCTCCTTTGAAATTGGCGTTGCGAAGGACAAGACAAGACAGGCGTTCCCAATGTGACACGTCATGCTTCACTCTCGACGGCCATCAGCCCGCGATCGGATGCAACATTATATATTAGTAATTATTGATCTACATCAGGCGATCCTGTAAGACTGCGGGCGTTCGATGGGCCTGCTTTCGGCAGGTCGTGTATGTTGGGTAAAGGGGGCATACCAAGATGTCTGAAGTCTTCGAACCGTTCATCGCTCGCGAGCGTTTTGTCGGTCCGCATAAGTTCGATATTCATATTCAGGACGAGTTGGGCCGGCAATGGTACAGCTACCCCAATCAGTGGCAAAGCGAACGGCAATGGTGGATCGACACCATCAGGCCAGGTGCCACGATCCTTGAATGTGGTGCACATCAAGGACTTACAACGGTTCTTCTGGCACTGTGCGCCGGGCCGAGCGGTGTGGTCCATGCCTGGGAGGCGTCTCCCGCCAATGCTGCCGTGATCGAACGCAATGCCAAGCTGAATGGATTGGAAAACGTCGTCGTCCATCCGCGCGCGGCTGGCGACCGGAAGGGCTTGTTGCCGGTTTACGACAGCCAGGGTTCCTTCATGGTTCTGGCATCGGATCAAGACCCGAGAATGTCGACGAAGGTGGAGGTCGTCAGGCTGGATGACGACTATGATCATTTGAGAAAGGTCGATTTCCTGAAGATCGATGTGGACGGAGCTGATCTCGAAGTATTGCTCGGGGCACCAAAGATTCTGTCCTATCGGCCCTACATCAATCTTGAACTGCACACTTTCCTCTTCGACAATCCCGTCAGGACGGTCTACACGATCATGAAAATATTCGAGGATCTAGACTACAGCTTCAAGGTGGATGCCTATGACGGCAAAGACGTCATTGACGTCGGCGTCTCACCGGACATTGGCTGGCTGACGAGCTTCAAATTCGTACAGCTTTTCTGCACGCCCTTGTAAAACCAATCGGGGCGGCGCTAACCAGCAGTGACCTTGGGCGGCATCAGACAGAGAGCCGCCTACCTGCCCTTAAAACATAATGATTTCATAGAGATATGGCGGAAGAGGTGGGATTCGAACCCACGGTACGGTTTCCCGCACGCCGGTTTTCAAGACCGGTTCCTTAAACCACTCGGACACTCTTCCATCTATTTGATATTGAAGAATTTTATTCTCCAATATCCAGTGCGGCAACCGTAGTGTCGCGACGCAGTTAGCGACTATTTCGGCTTCCGACTTGCGCTTATAGCGACTTGCAACGCTGCGTCAACTTATTCGGTATCGCCAGCCTCCATTGCCCGCGCACCATGCGGATAGGCAAATTGGGGAAATACCCAGAAGGCGAGGCTAGCCAAGCGTGGATCATGATTCTGATAGCGCGATGAAAAGTCGGGGGCTGGATTGTGGGATCGCATCGCTTCTCGATGAGCATCCAAACCATTCGGCGGCGCTTGCCTGGGCTGGCAAAAACAAGGGGGGCCGGCCATCTAAAGCGGCCGAACCCCCTTCGCCAGGTCAGGGGTCAAATCTGACTGAAGCAGACTAATGATAAGCAAAGCTTAGTGTTTGTCAATTATCATCGCGTAAAGCATCCGACCTCTTCATTTCGGCGAATCAAAGGCGCGGGCAAACAATCCTCGTTTGCCGCCTCGCTCTCTTCTATTCAGTTTTTTCAAATGGAGATTTATTTAGATCAGTAAGTTGGACGGTTTTGTTAAAGAAGGGTCCGTCGGCGGATTTTACGATCCAGCGAAAGGAATGTTCTTTCCAGCGCCGTCGATCGGATTGCGTATCCTGGAAATCCGTCGTCGGGCTAATTGTCTGCTGTGCTTTCATCAAAATTTGTAGGAAAAGAGGCTCTAAAGTTCTGCGCTCTCTTACAAAAGGTTCGGCGTCGATCAACCTGGATATCGCCCTCGCCCATGACACTCGACAATGGTTCCCTCTCCCTCGGTACCAAGCCTCTCGCAGGCCCTGCCCTTGCCGCCTTCTTCAGCCGGGACGCCGTTGCAGTTGCCTCGGAGCTGATCGGAGCGCGCTTGACTGTCGCGGGTATCGGAGGGCGTATTGTCGAAACGGAGGCCTATCGGCCGGATGATGCGGCATCCCACGCTTATCGCGGGCCTACGGCGCGCAATGCGGCCATGTTCGGACCGGCCGGGCATGCCTATGTTTACCGGTCCTATGGCATTCATTGGTGTTTGAATTTCGTCTGCGTCGGCGCAAGTGCCGTGCTCATCCGCGCGCTGGAGCCGGAAAGCGGTATTGAGCAGATGATTCGCCGGCGGGGTCTCGATGATATCGTTTCGCTTTGCAACGGGCCTGGCAAACTCTCCCAGGCATTGGCCGTCGACATAAGTCTCGACGGTCGCGCCCTCGACGCGATGCCGTTTGCCGTTTCGCTCGCCGAGCCCGTGGCAATCGTCGCGGGCAAGCGCATTGGCATCACCAAGAATGTGGACCCGCTCTGGCGTTTCGGTGCCGTCGGTTCGCGCTTCGTCAGCCGGCGTTTTCCGTGATCGACAAAAAAATAGGCCGCCGGGGTGGCGCCCGGCGGCCATGAGCCACACAGTGAAACTGGAAAGGCTGCGCGGCTATTCCATTGCGACGCTGTGATCGACTGCCGGCGGCGCCTTAGGCTTGCGCAAGAGCACCAGCAGCGGCATGGCGAAGATCGACATCAGCATCAGCAGTTTGAAGTCGTCCATATAAGCGATGATGGTCGCCTGCGTCGTGATCATGCCGTCGAGCGATGCCCTGCCGACTGCCGTAAACGGGCTCACGCCCTGTGCCGCGGTGACGTCGAAATAGCGATTGAACGGCGTCACATAGGCCGCGATGTTGGCATGGTTGACCTGCGTATTCTCGGTAATCAGCATCGAAACGACCGAGATGCCGACGCTGGAGCCGATGTTACGCGAGAGGTTGTAGAGACCGGTCCCCTCGCCGCGCATCTGAGCCGGCAGCGTCGCGAAGGCGATCGTCGTCAGCGGCACGAAGAGGAAGCCGAGGCCTGCACCCTGAACGAAGCCGACTGATATTAGCGTCCATTGCGAAACATCCGGTGTCCAGCCCGTCATGTCGTACATGGCCCAGGCCGTCAGCGCGAGACCGATGAACAGCAGCCAGCGCGTGTCCACCTTGCCGATCAGCCGCCCGACCAGGAACATGCAGAACATCGTGCCGAGGCCGCGCGGTCCCATGACGATGCCGGCCGTCACGACCGGATAGCCCATCAGCGTCTGCAGATAAGGCGTCATCAGCGCCAGCGAAGCCAGATAGGTCACGCCGACGATGAAGATGAACAGGATGCTGACGGCAAAGTTCTGGTCCATGAAGAGCCGCGGATTGACGAAACTTCGCTCGGCCGTGAACATATGCACGAGGAAGAGATAGAAGGCGCTGACGCAGACGAGTGCCTCGATGATGATCTCGCTCGAATAGAACCAGTCGAGCTGCTCGCCGCGGTCGAGGAATAGCTGCAGACCGGCGATCGCGATCGAAAGCATGCCGAAGCCGAACCAGTCGAGCTTGGCGAGCGCGTCGAGCTTTGTCTCGGTCACGTAGACGACGATGCCGAAGAAGGCGAGCGCGCCGATCGGCACGTTGATGTAGAACACCCAGCGCCAACTGATATTGTCGGTCAGCCAGCCGCCGATGACCGGCCCGAGCACTGGGCCGACCATGACCGAAACGCCGAACAGTGCCATGGCGCGACCGCGCTCCTCGACATTGTAGATATCGAGCAGAATGCCCTGCGACAGCGGCACGAGCGATGCGCCGAACAGGCCCTGCAGCAGGCGGAAGCCGACGATCTGTATCAGCGATTCCGACAGGCCGCATAGGACCGAGGCAACGACGAAGCCGGCAATTGCCACCAGCAGGACGCGCTTGCGGCCGAATTTCGCCGAGAGGAAGCCGGAGGGCGGAGTCATGATGGCAGCCGCGACGATGTAGGACGTCAGCACCCAGTTGATCTGGTCGGCGCTGGCCGAGACGTCGCCCTGTATGTGCGGCAGCGCCACATTGGCGATCGTCGTGTCCAGCGCCTGCATGATGACGGACAGGATGACGCAGGCGGTAATCGCGCCGCGATTGGCGACGACGGGTGCGGCGGGAGAAGCTGTGGCGTTATTACTCATGATCCTGACCGCGGGAATGGCCCAGCAGGTTGGTAATGAAATCAGGCAGGCCGCGGGCGTGGCCGGTGTCGACATCGGCGACGACACTCATCCCGACGCGTAGCGGAGGCTTGCCTGCCGTGTCGTCGATATTGATGATCATCGGTATGCGCTGTACGACCTTGACCCAGTTACCGGTCGTGTTCTGCGCTGGCAGAAGCGAGAAGCTCGAGCCGGATGCCGGCGAAATGCTGGCGACCGTGCCCTTCCAGGTGACGCCCGGATAGGCATCGACCGAGATGTCGACCTTCTGGCCGGGCCGAACGTAAGTGAGCTCGGTTTCTTTCGGGCTGGCATTGATCCATAGATGCGTGGTGGAAACCAGCGAGAAGCCCGGCTGGGAGGCCGTCAGATAGGCTCCGACCTGCAACGAGGGAACATTGGCGGTCACGCCGTCGAAGGGTGCCTTCACGACGGTATCGTCAAGCTCGCGCTGCGCATTGTCGACGGCAGCCTTGGCCTGCAGATAGAGCGGGTTCTGTTCGGCAGGCAGATCGGCGGTGCCTTCGCCGCCCAATTGAGCGAGAGTTGCGGCAGCCGTAGCCTGTGCGACCAATACCTTCTGTTGCGCGGCTTCGAGATTATGCCTGGCCTGGTCGAGAGCCGCCTTGGAAGCGACCGAGCTGTTGATCAGATTCTGCTGGCGGTCGAATTCCGTTTGATAGTACGGGATGTCGGCTTGCGCCTGGGCGATCTCGGCCAGGGCCTGCTTGTAGCTTGCCTGCAGGTTCAGGATCTGGTTCCTGGCATTGCCGAGCTGCGCTTTCGCGCCTTCGAGCGCGATCCGGAACGAATCGGGCTTCAGGCGGAAGAGCACCTGCCCTTTCTTCACGACCTCGTTCTCATGCACGTCGACCGAAATCACCGTGCCGGAGACGTCAGTGGAAACGCCGACCATGTCGGCCTGGATGTAGGCATTGTCCGTGGACATGATCTGTCCGCCGGTGACGTAGTAATAGCCGCCGATGACGAGCGCGACCGGAAGCAGCGCAAACATCACCGGTCGCGTCATGCTGCGGCGCTTGCGCGGCTTTTCGGGAGGTGCCGCAGGTGTAGCCGGGGCAGTCGTCGACGGCTGGGGCGCCGGGTTGGAGGATGGGGCCTCGGCGACTGGAGTTTGATTTTGTTCGGAGGAATTTGCGTTCGCGGGTACGCGAAGCGGGGAAGATGCTTCAGCCATGTTGTAACTCTTTGTCGACTGCCTTCGAGCGGCAGGCGCTGACCAGGTTCGATTTCATAAGGGTAAGCAATTCATAGAGGCGCTCTTGATCTTCCTGAGAGGCGCCCTCGAGCGCTTCCCGGCGCGACTGTTCACCTATGCTGCGCATGGTGTCCATCAGCGGACGAGCCTCTTCGCGCATGTAGAGGAGCCAGCTGCGGCGATCGTTCGGATGTTGCCGGCGCTCCACCAGCCCCCGTTCGCTGAGTTTGTCGAGGATACGCACCAGGGTGATCGGCTCGATTTCCAGAATCTCGGCCAATCCAGCCTGATGGATGCCCTCATTGTTCGCGAGGTAGGCAAGGGTCTGCCATTGCGAGCGTGTCAGGCCCAAATCCTTTGCACGCTGCTCGAATCTCTTTCGAAGCAGTCGGGCAACGTCATGGAGGAGAAAACCAACGGTGGGGGTCGAAATCATGGTATGAGGAGCCTGCTATTCATAAGCAACCTTATAATTGTCATTACCTATAGTAAGCGCCCATGTGATACAAGAGGGTGAGCGTTCAACAAGTGGCGATGGTCAAGATGTCGCAGCGAGTGTCGCAAAGATGCCGCACCAAGCGGTGGTTGTGGCGTATTCGGCAGGAACTGCAGCTTTCAGGTGCGGGCGATTCCACTTGCGATCAATTGAAAAGGCGCGGAAGTTGTCCGCGCCTTTTCGGCAGTTTCGCAGCTGTGGTGGCTCGCAGGGCTCGTCCACCGAGCGAAAGCTCGTCCTGAAGCTAGCGTCTGCTCAGGAGACCGATCAGATAGCCGATGCCGGCTGCGGCCGCGACCATGAAAATCGGCTCTTCACGAACTCTCTCGCGCAACTGCTCGGTGATCTCTTGGGCTTCTTCGGCGACGACAGATTTCGCTCCCTGCCCGACGGCTGCCACGCTTTGCGACAGTTTTGCCAGATCTTCGCGCAACGCTGCCACCTGGGCGGCAAGATCTTCCATCGCCGTTTCCGTCTGGGCTCGTGCCGAAGAAGACTGAGCGGAAGCTGATTTCGTCTCTGCCATCGTATGCTCCTTGAGTTTCCGTGTTGTTAGAACGCTGTCACCTATCAAAGGTTCCGGCACCTTTGTGCCTCCCTCGGTGATTTCCCTGCTGGCTCTTCAATTCCGGTTCGGATTGTTCTAAGGAACTCCGATTGTTTCGCCTGCGGGCGAAGGCTTGATGATGACGAGGTTTGCTTTCCGATGTTCGACGTGCTGAGAAAAATTGCCCAGACCTGGGTTGCCAAGGGTTTGTTGCTTCTTCTTGCGGCAGCCTTCGGCGTGTGGGGCGTCGAGCGATCCCTCATCACCGGCGGCAGCAGCAATACCGTTGTCACGGTTGGCGATCAGCACATCGATACCAACGAGTTCCGTCTTGCCTATCGCCGGCAGATCCAGGCGATCAGCCAGCAGTTGCGCATGCAGATCACGCCGGAGCAGGCTCGCGCCTTTGGCATCGGGCAGCAGACGGTGGCGCAGCTCGTTGCTGGTGCCTCGCTCGATCAGCTTGCCGCTGACATGAACCTCGGCCTTTCGCAGGACCGGCTTGCCAAGCTCATCGGCGACGATCCGGCCTTCAAGGCTGCGAATGGCGCCTTTGACCGTCAAAAGTTCGATATGCTCCTGCGCAACAGCAGCATATCGCCTGATGACTACATCAAGGAGCGCAGCAAGGTCGCGATCCGCAGCCAGATTGTCGAGGCTGTTTCGAACGGCTTTACAGCGCCGGCGGTTCTTGCCGATGCGGTCAAGCAGTATCACGACGAGACCCGCAGCGTCGATTATCTGCTGCTGACCAACGCCAATATCGATCCCGTCAAGGCGCCGGCCGACGACGTGCTGCAAAAGTGGTTCGACGGCGTGAAGTCGAAATATCGTGCGCCCGAATATCGCAAGTTCGCCTATGTGAAGCTGCAGGCCGAAGATATTGCCGATCTGGCAAGTGTTACGGATGACGAAGTGCGCGCGCAGTTCGACAAGCGCAAGGACAGCTTCACCACGCCGGCAACCCGCACCATCGAGCAGCTGACCTTCGCCAATAAGGATCTCGCCAACGCCGCCGCCGATGCGCTGAAGACCGGCACGACCTTCGATCAGCTCGTCACCGACCAGGGCAAGAAGCCTTCCGACGTTCTGCTTGGCACCTTCACCAAGGATCAGGTTCCTGACAAGACCGTTGCCGAGGCCGCCTTTGCCGTAACCAAGGAAGGCGGCACCAGCTCCGTCGTTGATGGTTCGTTCGGCCCGGTTATCTTGCGCGTAACCAACGTAAAGGCCGAAACGGCGAAGAATTTCGACGAGGTCAAGGAAGATATCCGCAAGCAGATTGCGCTCGGCAACGCCGCCAACGAAATCACCAGCTTCCACGACAAGTTCGAGGATCTGCGGGGTTCCGGCGTTTCGCTGCAGGAGGCGGCAACACAGCTGAAGCTGAAGCTTGTTACCGTCGATGCCATCGATGCGACCGGCCTCGATCAGAGTGGCAACGAGGTCAAGGATCTGCCAGCCCGCCAGCAGCTGATTTCGGAAGTCTTCAAGGCCGATCAGGGCGGCAACCCTGCACCGCTGACGGTCGGTAACGATGGCTATATCTGGTACGAAGTGACGAATGTCACGCCCGATCACGATCGCACTCTTGCCGATGTGCGTGAAAAGGCCGTTGCCGATTGGACTGCCGAACAGCAGAAGGTGGCGCTTGCCGCCAAGGCGACCGAGCTGAAGCAGGAAGCGCAGAAGGGCAAGTCGCTTGCCGATATCGCCGCCCCACTCGGCATTGCGGTTGAAAGCAAGACTGGCATTACACGCTCGACCGACGATCCGGTTCTCGGCCGTGGCGGTATCGCTGCTGCCTTCTCCGGCCCGGTCGATACGGCTGCGAATGCGGTCGGCGCCGATGACACGACGCAGATCCTGCTCAAGGTCACCGATGTCAACGATAATCCAACAACCGACGCGCTGAGCAACGACGATCAGCAGGTCGCCCAGATCGCCAACGCCGCCGGCGACGATATCTTAGACCAGATTGTCGGCCAGCTGCAGTCCAAATACGCCGTCACGGTCAACCAGAACCTCGCCGAACAAGCGATGTCCCGCTAGGCCCGTTTGGGAGGATGGATAGTCAATGACCGAATTGAAGCCTTTCCTCGCCAAGGTCGCCAATCGCGAGGCACTGACGCGGGACGAAGCCCGGCAGGCGTTCGAGATACTGATGTCGGGCGAAGCCACGCCGTCGCAGATCGGCGCGTTCCTCATGGCGCTGCGCGTGCGCGGCGAAACGGTTGACGAAATCGTCGGTGCCGTCACGACAATGCGCGCCAAAATGCTGCCGGTGAAGGCGCCGGCGGATGCCATTGATATCGTCGGCACTGGCGGCGATGGGTTTGGCACATATAACATCTCGACGCTGGCGGCCTTCATCGTCGCCGGCGCCGGCGTGCCTGTCGCAAAGCATGGCAATCGTGCTCAAAGCTCCAAGGCCGGCACCGCCGACACGCAGTCCGTATTGGGCATCAAGCTTGATATCGGACCGGAAACGATCGCCCGCTGCATTCGTGAAGCCGGTATCGGCTTCATGTTCGCGCAGCTGCATCACTCCTCTATGCGCCATGTCGGTCCCTCGCGCGTCGAGCTCGGCACGCGGACGATCTTCAACCTTCTTGGCCCTCTTTCGAATCCGGCTGGCGCGCGACGTCAGCTGTTGGGTGTCTTCGCGCCGCAATGGGTATTGCCGCTGGCCGAAGTTCTGAAGGATCTGAAGGCCGAAAGCGTCTGGGTCGTACATGGCGACGGCCTGGACGAAATCACGACGACCGGCAAGACCTCCGTCGCAGCTCTGGAAAACGGCAAGATCCGCACCTTCGAGCTGACACCATCAGATTTCGGCCTGAAGCATGCCGACCTTGCCGATCTCAAGGGCGGCGATGGTATTGCCAATGCAGCGGCCCTTCGTGCTGTGCTTGGCGGCGAAAAGAACGCCTATCGCGACATCGCACTTGCCAATGCGGCGGCCTCGCTGGTCATTGCTGGCAAGGCGGAAACGCTCCATGATGGGATGAAGCTCGCGGCCCATTCGCTCGATAGTGGCGCTACCGCCGTTGCGTTGGAAAAGCTCATTGCCGTTTCCAACGAGGAAGAACAGGACTAGGACGTCATGACCGATATCCTTAGAAAGATCGAAGCCTACAAGCGCGAGGAAATCGCTGCCTCCAAGGCAAAGCTGTCGCTTGCCGATCTCAAGGCGATGCAGGCCGGACAGTCCGCGCCGCGCGGCTTTCATAAGGCGCTGCTCGCTAAGCAAGAAGCCGGCGCTTTCGGCCTGATTGCCGAAATCAAGAAGGCAAGCCCGTCCAAGGGTCTGATCCGCCCCGATTTCGACCCGCCGGCGCTTGCCAAGGCCTATGAGGCCGGTGGTGCGGCCTGTCTTTCGGTGTTGACGGATACACCGAGTTTCCAGGGTGCTCCGGAATTCCTGACGGCTGCCCGCGCGGCCTGTGCGCTGCCGGCGCTGCGCAAGGACTTCATGTTCGACACCTATCAGGTGCAGGAAGCCCGCGCATGGGGTGCGGATTGCATCCTGCTCATCATGGCATCGCTTTCGGACGATGATGCCGAGCGTCTCCAGGACGAAGCCTTCGGCCTCGGCATGGATGTGTTGGTCGAGGTACATGACGCCGAAGAGATGGATCGTGCGCTAAAACTGTCCTCGCCGTTGATCGGCATCAACAACCGCAATCTGCGCACCTTCGAAGTCAGTTTGACGGTCAGCGAGAACCTAGCACCCATGGTGCAGAAGGATCGGCTGCTGGTCGGCGAAAGCGGCGTCTTCACCCACGCCGATTGCAAGCGTCTTGAAGCCGCAGGCATCACCACATTCCTCGTCGGCGAAAGCCTGATGCGGAAGGATGACGTCACGGCCGCGACCCGATTGCTGCTGAACGGCGAAGCCGGCATTCTGGCGGCTGAGTGAAATGAGCACGCCGAAGGCCGGTCTCACGCATATCGATGCTTCGGGCGAAGCGCATATGGTCGATGTCGGCGGCAAGGCCGAAACGGCGCGTAGCGCCATGGCCACCGGCTACGTCAAAATGAAGCCGGAGACCCTGGCGCTGATTCGCGAAGGCAATGCCAAGAAGGGCGACGTCATCGGTACGGCGCGGCTTGCCGGCATCATGGCGGCGAAACAGACGAGCAATCTCATTCCGCTTTGCCATCCGCTGATGCTGACGAAAGTTGCCGTCGATATCGAAGAGGATGCCGCCCTGCCCGGCCTGCGCGTCACAGCGACGGCCAAGCTGACCGGCCGCACCGGCGTCGAGATGGAAGCGCTGACGGCGGTTTCCGTCGCTTGCCTGACGATCTACGATATGGCCAAGGCTGCGGATCGTGGCATGGAAATCGGCGGCATCACGCTATTGGAGAAATCCGGCGGCGAATCTGGAGATTTCCGCCATTCGGGGGCCTGATTTATGAGCCTGTTACCCGTTGCCGAAGCACAAGCGCGTCTGCTGAACAGTGCCACGCCGATCCATCGTTTCGAGAGCGTTCCGCTTGATATGGCCGAGGGCCGAGTTCTGGCGAGGGATCTGACCGCTCGTCTGACACAACCACCTTTCGACGCCTCGGCCATGGACGGCTACGCGTTGCGCTTCGAGGATGCTGCGGCGCCGGGCGCAGAATTGGAGGTCGTAGGTGCTTCCGCTGCCGGCCATGCCTTCGATGGCAGCGTCGGCAAGGGCGAAGCAGTCCGCATCTTCACGGGTGCTCCCGTCCCGTCAGGTGCCGATTCGGTTCTCCTGCAGGAAGACGCGCAGCGCCTGGAAGGCGATCGTATCCGCACCGCCTATCCTTTGCGCAAAGGGCAGCACATACGCCCCCGTGGACAGGATTTCCTAGAGGACGAAGCTGTGCTTCCCGCAGGCATAGTCATGGATTTTTCGCGGCTCACTGTCGCTGCGGCCATGAACCATCCGGCATTGGATGTTTATCGGCGGCCATTGGTGGCGATTCTAGCGACCGGTGACGAGCTTGTCGCACCGGGTAATGAACCGGGGCCATCGCAAATCATCGCCTCGAACACCTTCGGCATTGCCGCACTTGCGCGCAATGCGGGCGCCCATGTGCTTGATCTCGGCATCGTTTCCGACGACAGCGACGAGATTACCGCTGCCATCGGCCGTGCGCAGGTAGCAAAGGCCGATATCATCGTCACGCTCGGTGGCGCCTCCGTTGGCGATCACGATCTGGTGCAGGCGACGATGATTGCCGCAGGCATGAAGCTGGATTTCTGGCGCATCGCCATGCGTCCGGGCAAGCCGCTGATGGTCGGCAGCCTCGGCGACATGCATGTTCTCGGCCTTCCCGGCAATCCCGTTTCCAGCCTCGTCTGCGGGCTGCTCTTTCTCGAGCCGCTGATAAGAAAGCTTGCATCCCTGCCGCCGGTAAAGCGCGAAGGCATTGCGCGCGCTGCGGTGCCCTTTGCGGCTAACGATCAGCGCCAGGATTATGTGCGTGCGACGCTGACGAGGGCCGATAACGACGGCTGGCTCGCCGAGCCCTTCTCGAAGCAGGATTCATCGATGATGAAGGTGTTTTCGCATGCCGACTGTCTGGTCGTCCGCCCGCCGCATGCATCGCAGCTTGAAGTCGGCTCGCCAACTCCAGTCATATTCCTGCGGCCCGATCTGCTGGGCTGAAGCTGCCCAGGGAAATCGCATGGCGGTTCTCCGTCCGGAAGTAGCGAGGCAATAAGAGCGGACAAGCAAAAGCCGGGAGGTTCGACCCACCCGGCTCGCAATCGTCAGATCGATAGGCCAACTAATTACTTCGCCGGCTTCTCGTGGTGGCCACCGAAGCCGGCGCGCATGGCGGAGAGAACCTTGTTGGCGTAATCGTCATTGCCGCGCGAGGCGAAGCGGCCATAAAGCGCTGCGCTGAGAACCGGTGTCGGAACGCCTTCGTCGATGGCAGCCGAAATCGTCCAGCGGCCTTCGCCGGAGTCGGAAACACGACCGGCATACTGCGAAAGCGCTGCGTCGCCATGCAGGGCGTCGGCCGTGAGGTCGAGCAGCCAGGAGGTGATCACGCTGCCGCGGCGCCAGACTTCGCTGATTTCGGCAATGTCGAGATCATACTGATAGTACTGCGGATGAGAAAGCGGAGCGGTTTCAGCATCCTTCTCGGCAGTCTGCTTGCCGATATTGGCATGATGCAACACGTTCAGGCCTTCGGCGTAAGCTGCCATCAGGCCATATTCGATGCCGTTGTGGACCATCTTGACGAAGTGGCCGGCGCCGGATGGGCCGCAATGCAGATAGCCCTGCTCCGCCGTGCTGTTCTTGGCGGCCTCTTCGGAGCGCATCTTCGACGGAGCTACATCGCCGACACCAGGAGCAAGCGTTGCGAAGATCGGCGAGAGATGCTCGACGGTTTCCTTCTCGCCGCCGATCATCAGGCAATAGCCGCGCTCCAGGCCGAAAACACCGCCACTGGTGCCGACGTCAACATAATGGATACCCTTCGGCTTCAACTCCTCAGCGCGGCGGATATCGTCGTGATAATAGGAGTTGCCGCCGTCGATGACGATGTCGCCCTCTTCCAGCAAAGGCACGATCGCAGCCAACTCCTGATCAACGATTGCAGCCGGCAACATCATCCAGACGACGCGCGGCTTGGCGAGTTTCGATACGAAATCCGCAAGAGACTTGCTGCCGGTGGCGCCGAGCTGCTCCAGCCCCGCGATGCTTTCCGGACGCGCATCGAAAACAACCGCACTGTGACCGCCCCTCATCAGGCGCTGCACCATGTTGTTGCCCATACGGCCAAGGCCAATCATTCCGATTTGCATATGTCAGTCTCCTAGGACGGTTTTAATCGTTTGAATGTTCAATAGAGACATTTCGCAGCATTTTCCAATGAACAAATGACGGGCGAGCTATGCACAAGCCAGACAGCGAAGAAAAATTCGCCCGTTCACGCATCTGTGATATCGCCTGGTCAAACCTCCCGCTTTTCCCCATGATCGCGCTTTGCCGGCATCGAGGAAAGCTGTATTTTGCTCTTCCATTCGAGTGGATGGATTTAGCATCGATCTCCGGTTCTTTGCATAATTCTCTTTAGGGCGGCGCTCACATTGTGCGTCAAAGGGGGCATATGGCTGCGTCTTTGAAACTGCCGCTGGTTCCAGCTTCATTTTTCGGCATGGTTCTGGGGCTTTCCGGCCTGGCCAATGCCTGGCGTGTCGGTGCGCGTATCTGGCACCTGCCGGGACTTGTCGGTGAAGTGCTGACCTTCCTGGCACTAGCCGTCTGGCTGCTGCTGATCGTGCTTTACGCTTTGAAGTGGATGGTGGCGCGCGAGGAGGCATTCAAGGAAGTGGCGCACCCAGTCCAGTGCTGTTTCATCGGCCTTGTCGGTGTCGCGACCATGTTGGTAGCCGGCGGCCTTCTGCCCTATTCGCGCATCGGTGCCGAAACCATATTCCTGATCGGCGCCGTCTACACCCTGGTATTTTCTGTCTGGCGCACAGGAGGGCTCTGGCAGGGTGAACGCGATATCGCGACGACGACAGCCGTACTCTATCTGCCCAGTGTCGCCGGCAGCTTCGTCACCGCCATCGTCGGCGCGGCGCTTGGTTTTCCACAATGGGCGCAGCTTTTCTTTGGCGCAGGCTTCTTCGCCTGGCTTGCCATCGAATCCGCCCTGCTGCATCGCCTGCTGACGGGACCGGCGCTGGCACCGCCACTAAGGCCGACGCTTGGAATTCAATTGGCTCCACCAACCGTTGGTGCGCTTGCCTATATCAGCGTTACGCAAGGCGCTCCCGACATGCTCGTCCATGCAATGGTCGGCTACGGCGTGCTGCAGGCTCTGATCATGTTGCGCCTCCTGCCCTGGATCATGAAGGAAGGATTCAGCCCGGCTTACTGGGCTTTCACCTTCGGCGCGACTGCCTTGGCGGCCGCTCCCATGCGGCTGGTCGAGCGCGGCGATGTCGGTCCGGTCACGCAATTGGCTCCGATTCTCTTTGTTGCCGCCAATATCGTCGTCGGTCTGGTCGCTCTCGCAACGATATGGCTGATTGCCAATCGCAAACTCGTCATCGGCTGGGTCGAGCTTGCCGATCGTGGTGCCGGCGCGGTTGGTCGGGGTTGAGGAAGCCCAAGGGGCACGATTTGGAGGACGGCATGCTTGACCATGTGACGATCGGCGTTCGCGACCTTGAACGTTCGAAGATATTCTACGATAAGGTATTGCGCCCTCTCGGCATCGAACGCCTGTACGCGGAAGGCGAAACTTTTGCAGGTTATGGCGCCAGACCGAAGGCATTCTTCTGGATCGGCCAGCGTGATGCGCCGCAGACAAGTGCGCATATAGCCTTTACTGCCGGTAGCCGGAAAATCGTCGACGAATTTCACCAGGCGGCACTTGCGGCCGGTGGCATCGACAATGGCGCTCCCGGGCTTCGCCCTCACTATCACCAGAACTATTATGGCGCCTTCATTCTCGATCCGGATGGCCATAATATCGAAGCGGTTTGTCACTTGCAGGCGAGTTGAGTGGCGGGTACTGCATTTTCGGTAAAATCGCTGTACCGGTGGCCGACATAGCGCGCGCGGCCAAATTGGCGCGAAGTCAATTCGGCTATCGAAACGATGAAAATTGGTCTGACTATGTGCCGTTCAAGAACGCAACGCTTGTTAGTCGTTAGCGACATCCATGGCTTTCCCGGAACTTTTGCTGAATTGTTTGATGTTGGGTGCCTTGAGCACCGCGGTTTACAGCTTGCCGGCCTCAGCGGCCGTCCCGACCTGAGTGGAGACAGCCTTCACGACCACCTTTTCAGCAAAGATGGCGTGCAGCAAGCAGTTCGGGAACTTCTTGAAATTGATGGACGTACATGTGTGGGCATCGGCTTCAGCGCCGGTGGAACTGCTCTGTGGACAGCTGTCAAGCAGGGTTTGGAGCTCGAGGCGTTGATCTGCGTTTCATCAACCAGACTGCGCTTCGAAACGTCTCCCTTGAATATACCCACCATGGTATTCTGGGGAGAGGCCGATCCATATCGGCCAAGCGAAAGCTGGAACGACACTCTTCCGGTTTATTGGAAAACCTATCCAGGAAAGCCGCACGATTTTTATCGGATTGACGCTGCCACGCCTAACTCTCCCTTGCGCACAGATATTGCCGCCTTCATCCAAAGCCTCTCTGTATAGGGGCTATCTGCACCTCTCTGGAGCTCTCTAGCCTTCACCGCGGGCAGCGGTGAAATCACTCACGGGCGGGCCGACATAGCGCGCACGCGGCCGGATGAGCCTGCCACTGGTCGCCTGCTCCATGGCATGCGCGAGCCACCCCACGGTACGAGCCAGCGCGAAAATGATTAGCGGCGCATCCTCCGGGAGATGATAGGCATGGGTCATCGCCGTCAAGGCAAAGTCGACATTGACGCTCTCTCCGACCAGTTGCTCGCCGACATCGCGGACTTGGGCAAATAGCGGCGGCAACGTGAAACAGCCAAGCAAAGCCTCACCACGGATATCGACATCGGGATAAAGCTGATGGCCGAAGGCGGGCAATGGCCGCCCTTCCGCCAGATAGCTGCGCACCGCCTCATCCACCCCGATCGTCGCCGCCCGCATGATCAGCGAGCGCACGCTCTGCCATGCGCCACCATGCAGCGGCCCCGTCAAGGTGGAGAGGCCGGACAGAGTGGCGGCAGAGAGCGTCGCGCCGGCGGATGCAGTGATCCGCGCAGTGAAGGTCGAGGCATTCAGCTCGTGGTCGGCAAGCAGGACCAAACTGCGGCGGATCAGATCGGCGGCATCGGGGCGGTTCCAGGCAGTGGCAAGGCGCCGATGCAGCGGCTGATCCCACGCGCCCGGGGCCAAGGCTTCAGCCACCGTACCGAACACGCTTTCGGCTTCATGCTGCAGCGCCGGAAGCGAACGTCCGAGGGATGGTAGGTCGCTTGTTATGCGCTCGGCAAGTACGGAGAAGGCGCTATCCAAGGAAGGAGGCATCTGCCGCGTCTCGCTTTGCTCGAAGCGCAATGGCCGCTTCATATCCCAAAGCAGCAGCGCGACCTCTTCAAGGCTTGCGCTCTCGGCAAGCACCGCCGCATCCTTGCCACGATAGAAAAGCCTGCCGTTCGAAACCGTCGACAGCGCCGACGGCAATACGGGATCGCCCCATTGAATGGCCTCGGCTGCCACGGCCTCGGTCTTGCGCCGGCCGGCATGGCGGGTGGCCAATCGTTTGACGTCGTCGGCAAAATAGAGGCTGCGCCGCGTATCTGAAGGATCGGCTTTCGCGCGAATGCGACCGCGGCTGACATTGGCGTAGAGCGTCTGTGATTTCGTTCCCAGCAGGTTCAACGCCTGCTCCGTGGTCAGCCAGCTCATCGGTCCTCATATTGATCAATTGCATCAAGATTGACGTCAATAGGAATAGGCCCGATCTAATCGGATAGTCAAAGGAGAACCGTAATGAAAAGTGGTCTTGAAGATGTCATTGCCGCAGAAACCAAGCTATCCGACGTCGATGGCGCTGCCGGTCGTCTGATCATCCGTGGCGTATCGCTGGACGATCTGGTCGCAACCAGCCGCTTCGAGGATGTTGCTGCATTGTTGCTTGATGGCCTGTTTGACGAACATATTGATGCAGCTTCCATCCGAACAAAGCTTGGCGTGGCCCGTGTTGCCCTCTTCGCGCACGTGGAGGCCGCTGACGCCGCTATCCTAGCGCTGCCGCCGGTGGATGCCGTGCGTGCCCTGCTGGCTCGTGTCCCGGACGGCGAAGACTTCGCCACGGCAATCCGCCTGATGGCGGCGCCCGCCGTTTTCCTGCCGGCCGTATTGCGATTGCAGAAGGGCGACGGGCCGGTCGCGCCGGATGCCTCGCTCTCGCAATCGGCCGACATTCTGCGCATGTTGACGGGCCGGGTGCCGACGGCCGAGCAGACGGCAGGCCTTGATGCCTACCTGGTGACGATTTCCGATCACGGCTTGAACGCGTCGACATTCGCCTCGCGCGTCATCGCCTCGACCCATGCCGGCCTCACCTCCTCCGTTCTCGCCGCAATCAGCGCCCTTAAAGGCCCGCTGCATGGCGGCGCCCCCGGCCCGGTCCTCGATATGCTCGACGGGGTCGGCAAGCCTGAAAATGCGCGTGCCTGGCTGTCGCAGGCTCTCGATCATGGCGAGCGGCTGATGGGCTTCGGTCATCGCATCTATCGCGTCCGCGATCCACGCGCCGATGCCCTGAAGACGGCATTGAAGCCGATCTTTACGAGCGGACAGGCGGATGCCGGGCGCATCGCACTGGCGGAAGCGATCGAGGCAGCAGCCCTCGCGCTGCTCAAGGAGCGCAAGCCGGATCGTCCCCTCGACGTCAATGTCGAATATTACACCGCCCTGCTGCTCGACGCACTCGGGTTCCCGCGCAATTCATTTACCGGCGTCTTCACGATCGGTCGCACGGTCGGCTGGATCGCCCACGCCCGCGAGCAGACGCTCGACGGACGCCTGATCCGTCCGCAGTCGCGTTATGTCGGCCCGCTGCCGAAGGCCGCGTAGACAGGTCTTTCAACGGATGAAACTCAGGCGGCCGCGGATTGGCGCGGCCGCATCATGCCCTCGCGGATATGGCGGGCAAGCTCCAGCGCCTGTGGCGTCGGATTGCCCTTCGGCAAATGCAGATTGATCGCAAAGACCGGAAGCTCGGGCAAGCCCTGCTCGACGGTGAGGATATCGAGATCGGCAGGAACGGTCGAAGCAAGCCAGGCGGTGACAGCCAGATCCGTACGCACCGTTGCCGTGGTCGCCTCGATATTACCGTTCTCAAAGACTGTCCGCCAGCGCAGACCATCCTTGCCGAGCGCTGCAAAGACCGATGTGCGGAAGGCACAGGTATCGGCAACCATCGAGATCGGCAGCGGCACCTTGCGATGGGCATTGCCTGCCTTTGCGCCGACCCAGACAAGCCGCTCGACACCAAGGCACTCGCCCTGTGATGTGCCGTATGGCTCCTCCACCACGCATAGGTCGACAGTTCCCTTCCCCAATTCTTCGAGCAGTTCCGGCGACGATGCGCAGACCAGCGAAATCTCCACCTGCGGATGGCGCTCGGCATAGGATTTGAGTACAGGCGCCAGCGTTGCTCCGACAAGATCATAGGGAACGCCGAGCCGGACGCTGCCGCGAACCGTGCTTTCCGTCATGTCGTCCCAGATCTCGTCATTCAATGCCAGCAGGCGGCGGGCATTACCGCGCAACCGTTCACCGGCTTCGGTCAGCCGCAATCCACGTCTGTCACGCTCGAACAAGGCGCAGCCGAGCATGTCCTCCAGTCGCTTGATCTGCTGGCTGACGGCACCTTGGGTCATGTGCAGCATATTGGCTGATATCGTCATGCTGCCCTGGTCGGCAACGGTGGCGAAGGTTCTGATGAGAGCGATGTCGAAGTTTCGGATCATGCCGGCATTATAATTGCTAATACATCAATCCTTCAATATTCGATTTCATGATGAAAAAGTGCCGTCTATGCCTTTTCTCGATATGGAGAAAAGCTGGACATGACGATCGAACCCCTGCTGCCGCTGATCCTCTTCGCACTGGTTTCCACCATAACGCCGGGCGGTGCGACGACGCTTGCGACTGCGTCCGGCGCGCATTTCGGCTTCCGCCGGTCGATACCCGTCATGGGCGGTATCGCCTTCGGCCTGGGTTCCATGGCCTGTGCCGCCGCCGCAGGACTTGGCGGCATCTTGATGGCCTTGCCGATCCTGCAGGTCGCCATGAAGACGCTTGGTTCGCTCTACCTGATCTGGCTTGCCGTTCGGATCGGTGGAAGCGGCCAGCCGCGCGAGGCCGGACAGAGAGCAAAGCCGACCGGCTTTATCGCCGGTGTGTGGATGCTTTGGCACAATCCCAAGGCCTGGGCGATGACACTAAGTGCGGCCGCGTCCTTCGCTGCATTGGCAAATAATCCCGCCGGCCTCGCGATGCTGCTTGGGCCGATCTTCTGCCTTCTCGCCGCATTCTCTCTGACGATCTGGTGCATTCTCGGACAAATGCTCGGGCGCGTGCTGAAAACCGCGTGGCAGTGGCGTCTGGTCAATATCGCCCTCGCCTGCCTCCTGGTCCTCTCGATCGTTCCGATGTGGCTCGATTGAAACCGGATATGCCGACAGCGTTCCGGCTTGGCACTAGCTGCGCCACAGCCATACGGTCGACGAGCCGGTACGCCCGCGCAAGCTCGTTTCGATCGGCCCCTCAAGGCGACCTTGCTTGAACGGCATGCTATCGGTCCCGGCCGCAAGCAGGAGGTCGTCGCTGAGGGCGATCTCCACGTGATTGCTGGCGGCCACTTCCATCAGGCGGCTGGCAACATTGACAGTATCACCGGTCGCCGTGATCTGCTGGCGATCGCCTCCACCGAGCCTCGAAGCGACGATGGTGCCGAAATGGGCACCTATCTTGAAGCCGATGCGAGAGGCAACGTCGTCCGGAAGCGTTCCGAGCCAGCCCCTCATCCGCGCTGCCAGGCGAACGCAACAATCCGCCGCCTTGGCGGGGTCGTCCGGTTTCGGCTGCGGCAGGCCGAAAAGGATCATCGCGCCGTCACCCATGAAACTGTTGATGGCGCCGCCACAGGCCGTGACTTCCTCGTCGACCAGATTGAAGAAGCCGTTCAGCAACTCCCGCACTGCGGCCGGGCCGATTGCCTCACTGAGGCTGGTGAAGCCGTTGATGTCGATGAAAACAATCGCGGCTTCCTGATGCACCGGCGTCGCAAGAAGACCGGGATCGCGGGCGAGATGTTCCGCAAGGCCGGGAGCCTGGATGTGCTGCAGGCGTTCGCTCTGCTCGGCGAAGCGTTTTGCCTGTCTGCGGCCGAGCCAAAGTTGGGTCGCACCGGAGATCAGTGCCGGCGGTGCGGTTGCCGCGATCGGCAGTGCTGCGCTTAGCCAGATCCCGTGTTTGAAGGCGGCGACATTGATCGCCGCCCAGACGAGGATGACGCCGAGCACCATGGCGAGCCCGATCGTATTGCGCCGCCAGGAGAGAAGACCGACGACGAGTAACGGCAGGCCGACCGCAAAATAGAGATCGATGAACCGAACTCCCTGATCGCGCACGAGACTGTCGCCGGCAAGCAGATGCGTGATCGAGGTCGAGATGACTTCGACACCGGGCAGAACGGGATCGAAGGGAGTCGGGAAGACATCGCCACCGCCGGTAACGGTCGCACCGACGACGACAATGTGGTCCCGGATCGCCTCCTCGGGCAGCCGGCCATTCAGCGCCGCACTGGCACTGACGGTGCGGATCGTGCCGCGGGGGCCATAGAAGGAAAGCGGCACGAGATAGCCGTTATCCGTCAGTATGGAACGGCTGCCGACTTTGACGTGATCCGAGATGACGGTCGTCTGTTCGCCGCTCGCCAGCGAGAAGACGCGGAGCGAAAGCGACGGAACGATGCGCTCGCCGTTGCGAAACAGCATGGGGACGAAACGCGGCGTTCCCGTCTTGTCGGTCTGGACGTTGACGATGCCGTAACTTGCCACAGCGGCAAAGCGCGATTGCGGCTCGAGGAACTGGAGAGCGCTGGGCACGCGCGCGAGCGGCTCCTTGCTGTCGATGACGACCTGCTGATGGCTCTCCGGAAAGATGCCGGCTGCGGCAAGCACGACATTGGTTCGTTTGAGGGATTGTTCCAGAGCCGCATCACCGGCCTCATCGGCTGCGTCGACGAGGAGCACGTCAAGCGCGATGGCCTTGGGCTGCAGTGCACCGATCGCGTCGATGATCTTCGCGAGCATCACGCGCGGCAAAGGATAGTGGCCGGCAACGCGCGACGTCTCGTCATCGATGGCGACAATGGTGACGAGATCGGGCGGCTTGCGGCTGCCACCGAGCGTATTGCGGAGGTTCGTCAGCGTCGCTTCCGCGCCGTCAATGAACGGAATGTCGCCACGCAAATGCACGATTCCGAGCCCCAGTCCCCAGATGGCAGTCAAGAGAAGCGCAATCAGTGTCTGCGGCGGTGGTCTGCGCATGATCGTCAGGATCTCACTGACCGAGGCGAGCCAACAATGCGTTGATGCGCGACTGTTTCCATTTGGTGACATGCAGGGGCGCCCGGCCTCGATCGGCATCGACGCCCTGCCACTGGCCGAGCGTCACGCCCTGTCCGGTAGACACCTTGTTGACCGCAACGCGGCCGCGCAAGACCAGCACGGAGGTCCTGCCGCCCCTCACGTCGACAGCCCATCGCGTGCCGCGCACCGCGGCGATTGCCTGCGGCGTCACCACTTCGAACCCGCCCTGCAGGCGGCTGCTATCGACATCGATCAGCGTTGCCTTGCCATCGAGCTTGATCGCATCCACATGGCCGTCGCCATTCCTGTCTTCAAGCTGATAATGCGCGCCGCGCTCGACGGTGATGCTGAGCCCCGCCTCGCAGTTCAAGGTCTGCCGCTCCGCGGCGACGGTCGGCTGCGATGGGCAGGTGGCTGCCGTCTGAGCCGAAGCCGTACCGGCTCCACCGCCGCACAAGATTATGGCCGTCAGCGCCAGGCTGAGAATATTGTCGTTATGATTCATGACTATGACCCCTCACTGCAGATAACTGGAATCGTAAATAACGATGTCCGGTCACGGCATGCCTGATCTATGGGCCGATGATGCGTCAGGAGCGATTGATCTGCAAGTTGTCGTAGCCCCCGGTTTTGTAGAGGACGGTAGAAACCAGCCAGCTCAAGAGGAAGATGCCGACGACGGCGAAACCGAAATTGGCAAGATTGTCGTTGAGTTCACCGACAAAGCTCCAGAAGCTCCCTTCGAGACCAAGCTTGTCGGCGATCAGACCCAGGGCTTCAATGCCGCCGATGAAGACGGCAACGACGACGGAAGCCGCGGTGATCGTCAGATTGTACCAGAGCTTGCGCACCGGCTTGACGAAGGCCCAGCCATAGGCCCCGGTCATCAGCGTGCTATCGAGCGTATCCATCAACGACATGCCAGCGGTGAATAGCGCCGGAAAGACAAGGATGGTCCAGAAGGACATGCCCTGCGCAGCCTGAGCGGCGGAAATGCCGAGAACACCTATCTCCGTTGCGGTATCGAAGCCGAGACCGAACAGGAAGCCGATCGGATACATGTGCCAGGAGCGAGTGACGACCTTGAACATCGGGCGGAAGATCCGCGCCAGAAAGCCGCCGCCGGCAAGCAACGTATCAATATCCTCATCCGCGATCCTCTCGCCCCTCTGCGCCCGCCGGAAGGCAGACCATACACCTTTGAGGACGAAGAGATTGGCAATGCCGATCAGCAGCAGGAATACCGCCGAAACCGTCGTGCCAATGACACCGCCGACATCATGGAAGGAATCGAGCTGGCTCTGCATGGCCGCCGCCGTCGCCGCAATCAGGATGGAGGCGATGACGACGATCGAGGAATGGCCGAGCGAGAAGAAGAAGCCGACGGCATAGGGCTGTTTCTTTTCCTGAATGAGCTTGCGCACGACATTGTCGATGGCGGCGATATGATCGGCATCGAAGGCATGGCGAAGACCGAACATATAGGCGAGTAGCGCAATGCCGAGCAGCGACGGCCTGTCGGCGAAGGCGATCCAGGCCCAGATCCAGGCAGCAATATTGAAAACAATCAAAAGCATGAATGTGATGGCGATCTTGGCTTTCGGCCGCTCGGCGCCATCGTCAAATGGATTGAGGATCATACTTTTGTTCCCGTTATGCTTACTGGCACAGTGGCACGGAAACCGAAGTGGCGCGATAGTCAAATGACGTAGATGCCGAAGTTTTTCGCAGTGTCACAAAAATGGGCAGACCCGGCGAACACTGGGCCTGCCCTGTCGATCTTTCATCCCACCTCGAACGGATAGCCCTCATCCGCCCAACCGGTGATGCCGCCGATCATCACCTTGACGCGCTTGCCGAGCGTGCCCAGACGCAAGGCCGCTTTGTCGGTGCCGTTGCAATGTGGACCGGCGCAATAGACGACGAACAACGTATCGTCCGGCCACTCCGCCATCTTGCGCGCGGTCATCTTGCCATGCGGCAGGTTGAGCGCGCCGGGAATATGCTGCTCCTGGAACATGGCCGGCCCGCGAACATCGAGCAGAACGAAATCGACATTGCCCGATGTCATTGACTGATGGACGTCGGAGCAATCGGTCTCGAAGGAAAGCTTCTGGGCATAGTGCTCCGCGACGAGGCTCGGCGCTGCGGCAGGGATATCACTGACTAGGGACATGGAACGCTCCTTCTTTGGTTCGGGACATTCATGCCTCAGCGATCCAGCGGTTGAAATTGGCCGAAATGCCATATAGCGTCAAAATCATGCCAAATGCAGACCACGCCAATCTTCTCGGCCCGCATGTTGTCGCCCTCGTCTATGACGGGCTGTGCACGTTCGAATTCGGCGTCGCTTACGAAATCTTCGGTCTGCCGCGTCCGGAGATGGGGGAGGATTGGTATCGCTTTTCCGCCTGCGCGATCGAGGACGGCCCTCTGCGCGCCGCCGGTGGGCTGACGGTGCAGGTCGATCATGGGCTGGAAGTCATTTCAGATGCCGACCTGATCGTCGTGCCCGGATGGCGAGGTATCGGGACGCCGGTCCCTACCCCATTGGTAGCCGAACTGCAGGCGGCCAGCCGCCGCGGCGTGCGCATCATGTCACTTTGCTCCGGCGTGGCGGTTCTTGCCGCGGCAGGATTGCTCGTCGGCCGAAAGGCGACGACGCATTGGCGTTATGTCGATTCTATCGCCGAGCGCTATCCGGACATCACCGTCGATGCTGATGTTCTCTATGTCGATGAGGATAGCGTACTGACGGCCGCCGGCAGCGCTGCCGCCATCGACCTCTGCCTGCATGTGGTGCGCCGCGATTTCGGACCTGACATCGCCAACAGCGTCGCGCGTCGTCTGGTGGTGCCACCTCATCGCGAAGGTGGCCAGGCGCAATATATCGAGACTCCGGTTCTGAGGCAGCGCGAAGGCGCGCGTCTGGGGCCTTTGCTTGAATGGATGCGCGAACGCCTGCAGGAAGAACAACCCATTACCGCACTGGCAGCGCGGGCCGGCATGAGCGTCCGGACCTTCCAGCGCCGTTTCGAGGCGACTACCGGCATGGCGCCGGGTGAATGGCTGCTCAGCGAGCGGCTGCGGCGAGCGCGAGACCTGCTGGAAAAGCAAGCTGCCATTTCGCTTGACGATGTGGCGGCGGCCAGCGGTTTTGGATCGCTCGCCACCATGCGCCATCATTTTCGGGAGAGGCTTGCGGTGAGTCCTAGCGACTACCGCAAGCGATTTGCAGCCCTCAAAGCAGTTCCAGGAAAAGCGCCTAGCGGTTTTCCGTCCGGAACTGCGTAAAAGCAAGGATGTAGAGCGCTTCGATGAAGCGCTCTATACCAGCCGGCTCTGTTCCGTCGCCGCTTCGATGAAGCTCGAGAACAGCGGATGCGGTTCCAGCGGCCGGGACTTCAGTTCCGGGTGGTACTGCACGCCGATGAACCACGGATGGTCAGCATATTCGATCGTCTCCGGCAGGACGCCATCCGGCGACATGCCGGAGAAGGTCAGACCGCAATCTTCCAGCTTCGCCTTGTAGTCGATGTTGACTTCATAGCGGTGGCGATGGCGCTCCGAAATATCGGTCGAGCCGTAGATCTCGGAGATCTTCGTGCCCTTCTTCAGAGTTGCCTTGTAGGCGCCGAGACGCATGGTGCCGCCGAGATCGCCGGATGCCGTGCGCTTCTGCAGCTCGTTACCCTTCAGCCATTCGGTCATCAAGCCGACGACCGGCTCCTTGGTGGGACCAAATTCGGTCGACGAGGCATGTTCGACACCAGCCAGATTGCGGGCCGCTTCGATGACGGCCATCTGCATGCCGAAGCAGATGCCGAAATACGGCACCTTGCGCTCGCGCGCGAAACGGGCTGCCAGGATCTTGCCTTCCGAACCGCGCTCGCCGAAGCCGCCGGGCACGAGAATGCCATGAACCTTCTCGAGATATGGCGCCGGATCTTCCTTTTCGAAGACCTCGGACTCGATCCATTCGAGCTTGACCTTGACTCGGTTGGCGATGCCGCCGTGATGCAGCGCCTCGATCAGCGACTTATAGGCATCCTTCAGGCCGGTATATTTGCCGACGATGGCGATGGTCACCTCGCCTTCCGGCGTACGGATACGGTTGCAGACCTCTTCCCACTGCTCGAGGCGCGGCTTCGGAGCCGGCTCGATGCCGAAAGCGGCCAGCACTTCATTGTCGAGGCCTTCCTTGTGGTAGGCCATCGGCACGTCATAAATATTCGCGACGTCGAGCGCCTGAATAACGGCAGATTCCCGCACGTTGCAGAACAGCGACAGCTTGCGGCGTTCAGCTTCGGGGATTTCCCGGTCGGCACGCACGAGCAGGATGTCTGGATGAATGCCGAGTGCCTGCAGTTCCTTGACGGAATGCTGTGTCGGCTTCGTTTTCAGCTCGCCGGCGGCCGGAATATACGGCATCAGCGTCAGGTGAACGTAGACTGCGGTGCCGCGCGGCAGATCGTTGCCGAGCTGGCGGATCGCTTCCATGAACGGCATAGCTTCGATATCGCCGACCGTGCCGCCGATTTCGCAGATCACGAAATCGTAGTCCTCATTGCCTTCCGTCACGAAATCCTTGATCTCGTTGGTGACGTGCGGAATGACCTGGACGGTTGCGCCGAGATAGTCGCCGCGGCGTTCCTTGTCGATGATGTTCTTGTAGATGCGACCGGTGGTGATGTTGTCGGTCTTCGTGGCCGATCGGCCGGTGAAGCGCTCGTAGTGGCCGAGATCAAGGTCGGTTTCCGCACCGTCGTCAGTGACGAAGACCTCGCCGTGCTGGGTCGGGCTCATCGTGCCCGGGTCCACGTTCAGATAGGGGTCGAGTTTGCGTAGGCGGACTCGATAACCACGAGCCTGCAACAACGCTCCGAGAGCCGCAGCCGCAATTCCTTTTCCGAGGGAAGAAACCACGCCGCCAGTGATGAATACATATCGCGCCATGGGAGTCACCGGATACCTTTTCACAAATGATTCCGCTAGCCCTAAAATTCGTTTCCGGAATTTTGGCTACATAACGCGGAATATGGACAAAACAAAACCGGCAGATCCGAGGACCTGCCGGGGATGATCTTCGGCGACCGGAATTACTTACCGGTCGGAACGCCGCCGTTGTCGGCTGGCGCAGGAGTCGTCGTCGCCGGCGCGGTCTGCTGGCCGGTCGCGGTCGGAGCCTGCTGGGCAGGAGCTGCCTGATTCGTCGCAGCGGGCGGCGTCGCCTGCGACTGCGGAGCGACTGCACCGCTGTTCGGAACGCCGCTATTGTCGGCCGGCTTCGCCGGGGTGGTTGCCGGGGCGGAACTCTTCTGGCCACCAAGCGAATCAAGAATGCCGTTACCCTGACCGGCCGTGCTCGGGATACGGTTGAGAATGTCGGTCGGCCGAGCTTCGAAGCGGGACAGCACGTTCATGCCGAGCGCGAGTGCGAAGAAGAGCGCCGCTAGAATGGCCGTCGTACGCGTCAGCGCATTCGCCGTACCGCGCGCAGACATGAAGCCCGATCCGCCGCCGATGCCGAGGCCGCCACCTTCGGAGCGCTGAATCAGCACCACGCCGATAAGGGCGACGACAACCATGAGATAGATGACAAGCAGTACGGTTTGCATAGGTCCAGTCCTGCCCGGTGCGGGCATCAAAAATAAAAGCTCGCGGCTCTTTACATGAGGCTCTCGCCTATTCCAAGTCCTTTTAAGGTCGGAACTCCGGGCAAGTTGTTGCTTCAGGCGAACTGCCGTTCGAATGCGGCATAAATGGCAAGGAAGTCGACCGCTTTCAAGCTCTGGCCGCCGACAAGCACGCCGTTGACATGCGGAACATCCAAAAGGTCACGCGCATTGGCGCCACTGACCGATCCACCATAGAGGATTCGCATATTCGCCCCCTCCTTGCCGAAGCGCTCGATGAGCTCGGCTCGGATGAACGCATGTGCTTCCTCCACGTTCTCCTGGGTTGGGACTACGCCGGTGCCGATCGCCCAGACCGGCTCGTAGGCGATCACAGTCGTCTGCGCCGTGGAATCATCCGGAATAGAGCCCACGAGCTCCCGCTTCAGCACCTCGAGCGTCTGGCCGCTGTTGCGCTCGTAAGCGGTTTCGCCGATGCAGACAATGGCGATGAGGCCAGCATCATGGGCCGCCTGCGCCTTGGCGCGCACCAGCATGTCGCTTTCCGCGTGATTCCTCCGGCGCTCTGAATGGCCGACGATGACGTGGGTACCAAAGCAGTCGGCGATCATCTCGGCCGAAATATCGCCGGTATGCGCGCCACTGACCTGCTGATGACAATCCTGTGCGCCGATGGCCAGCGGGCTGTCGTCGCAAAGTGCCGTCGCGACATAGAGCAAGGTGGCTGGGGGGCAGAGCAGCGTATCGATCTTCTCCGACAGCGGCGCCTTGACGCCGTCCGCGATCGCCTTGATCTGATCCAGGCTCGCGCGCGTGCCGTTCATCTTCCAGTTTCCGGCCAGAAGCGGCCGTATGGTCTTCGTCATTCCGATATTCTCCCCCTTGATCCGTCTTCGGACTAACAAAAAGGAAAGGGAAAGGAAAGTTATCGAATGCGGTCGAAATCGGCTCAAATCGTTTGAAAAAATGCTTATCCGGAAAATTAAGTCGGATTGCGAGAATGTTTCACGACGCCTGCGGATCGACGATCCAGTTGAGCACCTTGCGCCAATCGGTCATGCGCACCGGCGTTCCGTGATTTCCGGTTTCGAAAAGCGTGAAGCGTGTCGGATAGTGCGCTTTGTAAAGTTTCTCAAACAGGGCCTGCTGGTCCGCAGCCGCGTAGACCGGATCCTTGCTGCCATGCGTGAACCAGAGCGGCAGTTTTGCCTTGTAGAAGGCGCTCTTGGTGAAATCCGGATCGGTGACGCCGCTCAGGATCGCCATGCCTTTCAGGCGCTTGACGCTTTCGGCATCGCGGGTAATGCCCCAGCAGACGAAGCTGCCCATGGAGGCGCAAGTGAGGATCACAGGCTTGCCGCCCGACTGCTCGTAGGAATAGCGGATCAGCGCTGTGATATCGGCAACCCCGTTGCTGTCGAACCCTTTTACGCTCGGTGCGTAATAGGTGCCGCCGTTGCGGTAAGCCAGGTTCTTCAGCCGGTTGAAATTGCCGCCGAACGTATAGTCGTTGGAGCCAAGCCTGCGGTCGCCGCCGCGGCCGTGGATGAAGATGACGGTAAAGGCCTGCTTCGACGCCGGGCCTATGCGCGTAACATCCACTTTGCGGTCGCCGAGTTGTAACGTTTCGTCTTCCTGCGCCTTCCAGCGCACGCCGGTATCGACATAGGCCGGCTTCACGCGTTTTTCCGGAATCTGGTCGCGGCCGTTAATGTCACGCATCTCCTGGTAATCGATCGTCTGGAAGGCGCCGTTGTCGTGGCTTTCGATGACCGTCTGATTGGAAAACAGCTCGTCCTTGAACGGCTTCAACATATCTGCCGAGGCGGTCTGCCCTGTCGCCAGAAGCAAAATGCCCGAGATTGCGGACAGGATGGGCAAATGAGCTGTGGACATTGGCATGCGGATACTTCCTCCGATCGGCCATCGGGCTTGCCATTCTTCACCCGGCAACGCAAATCTCTTTACTTGAATTTGCCCCGTAACGGGGCGCCATCGCTCTTGTGCGCCGTTTCTGGCAGAATCACGATGATTCGCGAATAGCGGCGACAAATGCGATAATAAAGGGCTTTGGCCCCTCCAGGACAAATCTAGTAGCTCGAAGTTCTATGGATAACAGCAACGATCTCTTCTCCGGTCTCCCCCGCCCGTCGAAACCGGAAGCAGCGGAAAAGCCGGCCGTAAAGGCAGAAAAGCCTGCCGCAGCGCCCGCGCAGCGGGCTGCTCCGACGACGTCCTCGTCGGAGGAATATGGCGCGAGCTCCATTCGTGTTCTCGAAGGGCTCGAGCCGGTCCGCATGCGCCCCGGCATGTATATCGGCGGTACGGACGAAAAGGCGCTGCACCACCTTTTCGCCGAAGTCATCGACAACGCCATGGACGAGGCGGTCGCCGGCCACGCCAATTTCATCGAGGTCTATCTCGACCGGCAGGGCTATCTGACCGTCACGGATAACGGCCGCGGCATCCCCGTGGAAAATCATCCGCAGGTACCCGGCAAGTCGACGCTCGAAGTCATCATGACCAAGCTGCATGCGGGCGGCAAATTCGATGGCAAGGCCTATGAGACCTCGGGCGGTCTGCACGGCGTCGGCGTCTCCGTCGTCAATGCGCTGTCGGATGATCTGGAAGTCGAAGTCGCCCGCAATCGCAAACTCTATCGCCAGCGCTTCTCGCGCGGCCTGCCGGTCGGTGGCTTGGAGGAGCTGGGCGATGTGCATAACCGCCGCGGCACGCGCGTTCGCTTCCATCCAGACCCGCAGATCTTCGGCGATCACGCTCGCTTCGAGCCGGCCCGCGTTTTCCGCATGGCCCGTTCCAAGGCCTATCTGTTCGGCGGCGTCGAAATCCGCTGGAGCTGCGATCCCGAGCTGGCGCCGGAAGGCGCCGATGTTCCGGAAAAGGCGGTTTTCCATTTCCCCGGTGGCCTGAAGGATTATCTCAAGGCGACGATGGGCAATGAGTTCACCGTTACCCGCGAGATCTTTGCCGGCAAGTCGGAAAAGGAAAGCGGCCACGGCTCGCTCGAATGGGCGATGACCTGGTACGGTGGCGACCCGCAGATCCACTCCTATTGCAATACCATTCCGACCCCGGAAGGCGGCACGCATGAGGCGGGATTCCGCATCGCTCTCACCAAGGGCCTGAAAAACTACGCCGACCTCACCCAGAACAAGCGCGCGGCCAATATCACCACGGACGACGTGATGATTTCGGGCGTCGGGATGTTATCGATCTTCATCCGCGAGCCGGAATTCGTCGGCCAGACCAAGGACAAGCTTGCGACCGTCGAGGCCCAGCGCCTCGTCGAGAACGCCCTGCGCGACCCCTTCGATCACTACCTCACCGACAATCCGGGCGAAGCCGAAAAGCTGCTGGAATGGGTGATCGAGCGCTCGGAAGAGCGCATGCGCCGCCGCAAGGAAAAGGAAGTCAACCGCAAGACCGCCGTGCGCAAGCTGCGCCTGCCCGGCAAGCTGGCGGATTGCTCGCAGAGTGCTGCCGAAGGCGCCGAACTTTTCCTCGTCGAGGGCGATTCGGCAGGTGGCTCGGCCAAGCAGGCGCGAAACCGCACGAACCAGGCGATCCTGCCGCTGCGCGGTAAGATCCTCAACGTCGCCAGCGCCGGCCGCGAAAAGCTGTCGGCCAACCAGCAGATCACCGACCTGGTCCAGGCGCTTGGCTGCGGCACCCGCACGAAATACCGCGAGGAAGACCTTCGCTATCAGCGCATCGTGGTGATGACCGATGCTGACGTCGACGGCGCCCACATCGCTTCGCTGCTGATCACCTTCTTCTATCAGGAGATGCCCGAGCTGATCCGCCAGGGTCATCTCTTCCTGGCCGTCCCGCCGCTCTACAAAATCACGCAGGGGTCGAAATCCATCTACGCCCGCGACGACGCCCATCGACAGGAGCTGATGTCGACGGAATTCAAGGGCAAGGGCAAGGTCGAGATCAGCCGCTTCAAAGGTCTGGGCGAAATGTTGCCTGCCCAGCTCAAGGAAACGACGATGGATCCGTCCAAGCGTACGCTCCTGCGCGTCGAGATCGACGAGGTCGATTTCGAAGGAACCCGCGATGCCGTCGACAATCTGATGGGCACCAAGGCCGACGCTCGTTTTCGCTTCATTCAGGAGCGGGCCGCCTTTGCCGAAGACCTCGATATCTGACGGCAGGCCAATCACTGATTGCTATGCCTGAGCGATCTCGCGATATTTTACCGGATTGTCGGGTATCCGTTACGAAGGCGTCATGGATGAATGTGTAGATGGCGGCATTGCTTTAGGTGCTGCCATTTTACTATTCGGGTTGACGATTTCGCCATGTTGAAGCCATTCCTGACGACTGCCGCCGCTCTCCTCTTCGCTAAAGCCGCTTATGCGCTGGATATCGGAACGACGATCGAGGTGCCCTGCCCTTTCGGCGATTGCAAGGCCGGCATCAGTCTTTCCTATCTCGGCAACTACGATATTCCGACGGGTTTCATGGAGAATGGCGTTGAGGTCGGCGGCCTCTCGGGCATCGATTTCGATCCGTCGACTGGCCGTTATATCGCCATCAGCGACGACCGCTCCGAAAAGGCACCGGCCCGGTTCTACGATCTCGACATCGATGTCGATGCGAGCGGCTTGAAGGGTGTCGCGGTTGTCGATCATGTCACGTTGAAGGACAAGGATGGCCAGCCCTTTGCCATCAAAAAGGTGGATGGCGAGTCCATTCGTCTGGGCAAGGACGGGATCTACTGGACCAGCGAAGGCGACGGCAAGGCGCTGCTGCCACCCTTCGTGCGCGTCGCCAATCGCGACGGCAGTTTCCTTCGCGAATTCTCCTTGCCTGATGGTTTTGCGCCGTCCGCGGACAAGAGTGCGGGCATTCGCGATAATCTCGCCTTCGAGGGCACCACGTTCCTTACCGGCGGAGACGTTCTCATCGGTACGGAATCGGCGCTCTACCAAGATGGTCCCATCACGACTCTGACAAACGGCGCGCTTGCACGCCTCATCCGCTATGACGCGGCGACCGGCCAGCAGAAGGCGCAATATGTTTATCCAATCTCGCCTATTCCGCAGGCGCCGCCGATGGCGAACGGTTGGAATGACTTCGGCTTGTCCGAGATTCTGGCGCTCGATGATCGTCATCTCCTGTCGGTCGAGCGCGGCTTTGCCCAAGGCATCGGCAATTCGGTCGTCATCAATATGTTCGATCTCGATGGCGCCACGGACGTCGCCAATATTCCATCGCTTGCGAAGACTGATCAGCGCATCGTGCCCGTGCGCAAGACGCAGATCATGGATCTGCGTGCCCTCGGTCTTGGCCCCGACAATATTGAAGGCATTACTTTCGGCAAAGCGAAAGACGGCAGCGATCTATTGATCCTTGTCGCCGACAATAATTTCAATCCGACACAAAAGACGCAGTTTTTCGCGTTCAAGGTGATCAGGCGCCCTTCCTGATATCTCGCTTCAGTCGTGCTAATGTCATGGCCGCATAATAGAGAGGCTTTAAAGCCGTTGCTCTTGAAACGGCCTAGATCATACCCCATAACCGGATGATCTAGTAAAGAGGGGCGAAGTAAGACCGGTGGGTGTATTTGAACGTCATAAGCCGAGGGAGCATCGGTGGCTGGGACCAAGCGCGCATGCGCGCATGCCTTTGATCCCGTCCATTTCCGCTGCGCGCTGGCTGCTGATTCTGATTGCCATTGCCGGCATCTATTTCTTTTACGGCTTTCTCGTCCCGGTTCTGGCCGCAGCGGTGATCGGCTTTGCCACCTGGCCGCTTTATAGCGACATCGTGCGCCGCACCGGCGGCAATACGACGCTTGCCGCCACCATCGCCATTGCATTCATCGTCACCTTCCTGGTTTTGCCGATCGTCCTTTCCGCCATCTACATGGCCGGCGAGGTGCGCGACTGGTTTGGCTGGGCGATCCATGTCAACCGCGAAGGGGCGCCGCCGCCGCAATGGATTTTGGCTCTGCCCGTCATCGGCTCCTGGCTCGGTGAGCAATGGGTGCAATATGTCGGTAGCCCCGGCTCGCTCGGCGAACTGGCTCAGCTCGTAAGCGGCGCGCATATCGGCAACATCTACCGGGCCGTGCTTGCAGCCGGCGGTGGTGCATTCCATGTCGTGCTGACCTTGCTTTTCATGCTGATCGCGCTGTTCTTCATCTATCGTGACGGCGCGACCTTCGTTCGCCAGGTCGATCTGCTCGGCGAACGCATCCTCCCCAATCGTTGGGAGCGGATTTCCCGTGTCGTGCCGGCGACGATCAGCTCCACCGTCATGGGCATGACGCTGATTGCCATCGGTGAAGGTATCGTTCTCGGCGTGGCCTATTGGATTGCCGGCGCTCCCTCGGCCATCACGCTTGGTGTTCTCACCGGCGTCATGGCGCTGGTGCCGGGCGGCGCGCCACTTTCGATGTCGCTCGTCTCGATCTATCTCGTTGCCAGCGGCTCGCTTTGGGCCGGTATCGCCCTCTTCCTCTGGGGCACGATCGAGCTTTTCATTGTCGACAAGACGCTTCGTCCCAAGCTTGTCGGCGGACCGATCAAGCTGCCGTTCCTTCCAACCTTCTTCGGTCTGGTGGGCGGCGTGAAGACCATGGGTTTCCTTGGCCTCTTCATCGGCCCGGTCCTGATGGCGATTATCGTCGCCATCTGGCGCGAATGGATTCGCGAGGCCGAACTGACCGAGGAACAGCAGGCGCAGGAACCGGAACTGCAGCTGCATGTTCGGGACGCTGCCGAAGGCTAGTTGTTTAGCTGGTCTGCTCCAGCCGCTTTTCCATGAATAGGCTCAACGGGTCCGGTTGATAGCTGCCGAACGCGGGAATTTCGAAATACCCGAATTTTCGGTAAAGGCCGATCGCTTCCGGCTGATATATACCAGTTTCCAGCCGGACCGCCGAAAGGCCTCTTTCGTGTGCTGTTGCTTCGAGCGTCTCCATGAGCTTGCGCGCGACGTTGCGGCCCCTGGCGGCCGGATCGACGAACATACGCTTGATCTCGGCTGTGCCGTCACCGGCTTCCACCAGCGCGCAACATCCGACGATCACATCTTCAACTCTGGCAACCCAGAAGGTCACGTCCGCCTTCTCCAGCGAAGACAGATCAAGCATATGGTTGCTCTCAGGCGGATAAAGCGACTCCGCATAGGCGCTCGACATGTCGAGAAGACGGATCACGCCTTCCTGACGCGGGGATTCGACAGCAATCGTCAGCGACAAGATAAACCTCGGAAAATAAACCGACTGCTGGATATCATGCAGCGGCAAGCGCTGCCAGTGCAGCGAAGCTGCGCGCGGCCTGCCGCCGTTCGGCGTTTGCAAGCCTCTCCACCATGTCGAGGAGCTGTGTCGCAGCGCCGGGCGCAGGCTCCGCCAGGCGGAATTTGCGCATCAGGCGCGAAGAAATATCTTCCAGCATCGCATTGCCGTTCTTGCGGGAGGATTCGCGCCATATCATCGTCGCCTCGACGAAGATCGTGCTGATATCCTTGGACAGGCCCGCGCTTTCATAGAGTGCCCGGATCGCATAGACGCGGCCTCTTGAAATGATGGAGCGCACGCGCCGCTCGTCGTAGCCGGAAAGATTGGTGATCGCGCTGGCGAAGAAATCGACCTTGCCGGAGCACAACGCATGCATCAGGAAAGCCGGTGTCAGCCAGCCACTCTGCCTCAGGTGCTCGACCAGATCTGGCAATTGCTCGTGCTGTGCCGTTCCCGCGATCGTGACGGTTGCGGCTTCGGTTGCTTCACGCGTTACCTGCTGCAGCCTGGAGTTACCGACAAAGCTCTGGACGAGAGCCGATTCCGAAAGCGCGTCGCTGATCTGACGCATCAAAAGGTGCCTGATATCCAAAGACAGAATGTCTCGGGAAAGAAGCAGCCCGCGTATGTCGGCGCAATCGCCCAGACGCTCGGCAATACGTTTGAGCGAAGCCTGTGAAAGCAATGCGCCGTCATTCTCGAGCAGACACAGGATTTCGCTTTCTCCACCGATCTCGGCAAGCGCAGCGCAAACTGCACGCGGCACCTGCCCGCGGGAGGCGATGAGAATCCGCGCCACATCGCTGCCATGCAATGCAAGGTCGACAAGATCGGCATCGGTGAACACAGGCGAAAACAGGATGATCTGCCCCGCAATCTCAGGCTGATCCTGGGCAAGGGACAGAATGACATTGCGCGGCGCGCTAGCCGAATGGGCGACGGCTTCAGCGAGCGCCAGCCGCACCCGAGGAGACGGATCGTCGAGCAGATAGGTCATGGCCATCTGGGCGGCGTCACGCTCTTCTTTCGGCATCTCCGACTGCAGATAGGCCCTGCCGAGCGCATTGGCCGCCCGGCTTCTGCTTTCTGCCTTGGCGGTTTCAGCCCAGCGAAGGAATGCTTCTATAATCACGTAACGCCCCGATATCGACGAGGCGATTCTTGCCCCGCAAATTCATATGCATCATGTTATCGGGCAAAGGTTTACGGGACGTTTACCTTGCTTATTAACCTTTCGCCCATAGACATGAGTGGCGCCCCTCAGGGCGCCTTTGGCCTGATCATCTCAAAGACGTCGCTGCCCTCGCTATAATCCATGTAGCCCATGCGCGCGACGGGACGCGCCAGCGCCATGTCCAGCCTGCCGTTGCGAATGATCGTCTCGTCGATATGGATGCCGACGACCTGGCCGATGACCATGATGTTTTCCGACGGCTCGCCATCAAGGCCCTTCGGCTCCAGCACTTCCGTCACCCGGCATTCGAGAACCGCGAAGGCTTCGCCGACATAAGGTGCATCCACGAGCTTGCCTGGTTTCGCCGTCAGGCCAGCCAGCTCGAATTCGTTGATGCCATAGGGAACGGCAATGGATGAATGGTTCATCTTCTCGACGATATGGCGGCTGACGAGGTTGGCGGTAAAGACACCGGTTTCCTCGACATTGCGCACGCTGTCCTTTCTGCCGGCGGAAGAAAACATCACAAGCTTCGGCCGGTCGCTGACGGCGTTGAAAAAGGAATAGGGGGACAGGTTCAGCGAACCATCCCTGCCCTTGCTGCCGATCCAGCCGATCGGCCGTGGCGCGACGATGGCTTTGAAGGGATCGTGTGCCAGGCCATGACGATTGGTGTCCGTCGTATAGAACATCACGCGTCCTCGCCGCCGACCCATGTTACCGTTTCAGCAAGTTCCGGGCGCGGACGTTCGACCGGCGGAAAGCTTGTCGAGCCGATATGGATGAAGCCGGCAACCTTCTCGCCCGGCTGGACGCCGAGAAGCGGATAGGCGCGCTCATCGAAGGCGAACCATTCGGTCAGCCAGTTAGAGACCCAGCCATGGGCATTGGCCGCAATCAGCAGATTCATGCACAGCGCACCTGCCGACATCAGCTGCTCCCATTCCGGAATCTTGAAATGCGGCGCTGCCTTGCTGACGACTGCGATGACGACGGGGGCACGGGTAAAGCGAGTCCGCTCGACCTGGATCATCTCCTCCGACAGGTCAGGCTTGGCTTCCAGCGCGAGCTTCAGCAGCTCCTCGCTGATACGCGCACGCTCCTCGCCGCGATAGACGATGAAGCGCCAGGGGGCGAGCTTGCCATGATCCGGCACGCGCGAGGCCAACCGCAGAATCTCCCCGATCTCGGCCTTGCCCGGCCCCGGTTCCGACATCTGGAACGCAGGAATAGATCGGCGCACGGCGAGATAATCGACCAGCTTGATATCGGTTTTCATTGAGGAACTGCCTTCATTTTGGCTTGTGGTAGGATGAGGTCTTGAATTTGCCACCGCATTGGTTTTGAAGTGGCGTGTGTTTTATCGGAAGTCAATCGGTTGGTATCCATGTCAGGCATTTCATCCGCTCGCCGATTGAGCGCGGTTTTCGTAATGCTTGCGAGCATGAGTACGGCCGTCTCGGCACAGGAAGCGTTCAAGGAATTCAAGCAGCTCGACGGCAGCGTCAAGATGCCAAAGCTCAATGCTTTCGTAGCGCCGAATGGCGAGAATTCGTCCGCGCGTACATTGCGTGACGTTTCCCTCGAGGCCAAGCTCACGCCGCAGAGCGGCCCGCAGCAGCAGGGCCTTGCCTGGTATGTCTTCAGTCCGATAGCGGGTACCGACGGCAAGCTGCCGCTGGTCGCCAGTTCGCGTGGAGGCTCGGCCTCTTTCCACCTTTTGCCCGGCGATTATTTCGTCAATGTCTCCTTCGGCCGCGCCGGCGTTACCAAGCGACTGAGTGTTCCGGAGACTGGCGACACCCAGAAGCAGACGATGGTTCTCGACGCCGGCGGCATGGTCTTGAATGCCGTATCCGGACCTGATGTCCGCATTCCGCCGAATGAGCTGAGCTTCTCGATCTATTCGAGCGAAGCCAAGGAAGACGGCGAACGCGGTCTCGTCATGGACGACGTCAAGCCGAATACGCTGGTCGGCCTCAGCGCCGGCACCTACCATGTCGTTTCAGAATATGGCGAGGTCAATGCCGTCATCCGCGCCGACATCCAGGTGGAAGCCGGTAAGGTGACCGAGGCGACTATTCAGCACAGAGCGGCAAAGATCACGTTCAAGCTCGTCTCGGATTCCGGCGGTGAGGCGATCGCCGATACTGCCTGGTCGATCCTGACATCGGCGGGCGATATCGTCGGGGAAAGCGTCAGCGCCTTTCCGACCATGGTGCTCGCAGAAGGTCGCTACACGGCCGTCGCTCGCAACAAGGACAAGATCTATCAGCGCGACTTCACCGTCGCCGCCGGCATGAATACGGATGTGGAAGTGCTGATGAAGCAGCAGCAGCCGCAGGATGCCGATACCGAACAGCCCGCCCGCCAGCTGCCGATCCAGATGCCGCCGATGCGCCAAAGCCAGACACCGCCGGCGACGACCAATCAGCAGCCGCTGCCGACCTATGAACAATTGGCACCTGCTACAGGCGGCGATGATGGCGATAGCATGGATTGACGACGGCGACCCGAGTTTGGTCGCCGGCTGAAGTTATCGCAGTAGTCACCGTTCGGTGAGGAGAAGCCCGGTCCCCTTGCTGCTCATCCAGCCTTGCGCCGCAGCACCTTTCTAGGGGGTGCCATGGAGAAGACCGCCCCATAGAGCTTCGTCAGCAGATCCTTGCGGTCGCTACCCTCGCTGAGTGCTTCCCAGCTTCTGAGGGCGCCGATATGGGCGGTGATCGTACTGCCCGAGAGGCGCCGGAATTCGCGGATTAGCAGCGAAATGCGCAGGGTCATCGAGATGCGGCTCGCCAGATGGAACAGCCGGCCGTTCTGTCCCTCGAAATAGATGGGAATGACGCTCGCCCGTGCCGCCTGGATGAGCTTTGCCGGGAATATTTTCCAGGGCAGATCTTCTGCGCGACCGAAACCCTTCTTGGCGGTTGCCACGCCGCCGGCCGGAAAGACGATGATCGTCGTGCCTTCCTTGAGCAGGCGAACGGCTTCATGCCGAGTCTTCATATTGATCGCCATCGCCTCCTTGGTTTCCTCGAAGGAAACCGGCAGCGAATAGTCGAGCATCTCAGGTACTTTCAACAATTCGTTGTTGATGAGGACCTTGAAGGGGCGCCCCAATTGCTCGGCAAGCGCTAGGACGGCAATTCCGTCGCCGATGCCGTAAGGGTGATTGGCGACGATGACGATCGGCGCTTCGGGAATTTGATTGGGCGGCCACTCGCCCTTGATGAGCAGGCGCACATCGATGAGATCAAGCATCTTGCCAAAAACCCGCTCGCTCTTGCCGACAATATCAGTGCGCCAGATATCGTAGAGCCGGGCGTAACGGTCTCGGCCGGAAAGGCCTTCGATGGAGCGGATGAGCCAGCGCTTGATCCGCGTGTCCCGTTCATTGGCGTAGGATAATTCTTTGAATTCCAAGTGCGCGACGGGGCTGCCCCGCTCCTATGGTTCAGTTGCGTCACATGTTGCAGCCACAGCAACGCGTTGATTCATCAACTATATGAAAGCTGTATGTCACTTCTCTGACGGCACCCTGAAGGTGCCGCCAGATAAGGTGGCCGTCAAGCGGCCCTGACGCGTCGTGCTTCGCGCTTGCGCAGAACGTCCGGCGGCGTCGCTTCGAGAGACAGCGACGCGATCGCTTCGTCGAGCGACATCGAGGTCTGCGACTGGCTGCCAAGACGGCGGATGTTGACCGACCGCTCCTCGGCTTCCTTCTTGCCGCAGACGATGATGACCGGAACCTTCGTCACCGAATGCTCGCGGATCTTGTAGTTGATCTTCTCGTTGCGGAAGTCGGTCTCAACCGTGAGACCGGCATCGCGCAGCGCTTCGGCGACTTCTTCGCCATAGGCATCGGCCTCCGAGGTGATCGTCGCGACAACGACCTGCAGAGGAGATACCCAGAGCGGCATATGGCCGGCGAAGTTCTCGATCAGAATGCCGAGGAAGCGCTCCATCGAGCCGCAGATGGCGCGATGGATCATCACCGGCTGCGTCTTTTCGGAGTGCTGGTCGATATAGAAGGCACCGAAGCGCTCCGGCAGGTTGAAGTCGACCTGCGTCGTGCCACACTGCCATTCACGGCCGATGGCATCCTTCAGCGTATATTCGAACTTCGGCCCGTAGAACGCGCCCTCGCCCGGCAGAATACCGGTCTTGATACGCCCTTCGGACTGCGCCTCGATCGTCTTCAGCACGTCCATCATCACGCTTTCGGCGCGATCCCAGAGCTCGTCCGAACCAACGCGCTTTTCCGGGCGGGTCGAGAGCTTGACGACGATCTCCTTGAAGCCGAAGTCTTCATAGACGGACAGGATGAGATCGTTGATCTTCAGGCATTCGGCGGCCATCTGCTCGTCGGTGCAGAAGATGTGAGCATCGTCCTGCGTGAAGCCGCGCACACGCATCAGACCATGCAGCGCACCCGAAGGTTCGTAGCGATGAACCGCACCGAATTCCGCAAGGCGGATCGGCAGTTCGCGGTAAGACTTCAAGCCATGCTTGAAGATCTGGATATGGCCCGGGCAGTTCATCGGCTTCAGCGCAAAGACGCGGTCGTCGTCAGTGTCATCACCAGCGACGGTAACCTTGAACATGTTGTCGCGGTACCAGCCCCAGTGACCAGAAGTCTCCCAAAGCGACTTGTCGAGCACCTGCGGCGCGTTGACTTCCTGATAGTCGCCCTGCAGCCGCCGGCGCATATAGGACACCAGCGTCTGGAACATGCGCCAGCCCTTGCCGTGCCAGAAGACGACCCCTGGGCCTTCTTCCTGGAAATGGAACAGGTCCATTTCGCGGCCGAGACGGCGATGGTCGCGCTTTTCGGCTTCGGCCAGGATGTGCAGATAGTTGTCGAGATCCGCCTGCTCGGCGAATGCCGTGCCATAGATGCGGGTCAGCATCGGATTGTTGCTGTCGCCACGCCAATAGGCACCGGCCACCTTCATCAGCTTGAAGGCATTGCCAATCTGGCCGGTCGAGGCCATGTGCGGACCGCGACAAAGATCGAACCAGTCACCCTGGTAATAGATCTTCAGATCCTGACCTTCGGGGATAGCGTCGACCAACTCCACCTTGTAGCGCTCGCCTTTGGAGGCAAAGACTTCCTTCGCCTTCTCGCGCGACCAGATTTCCTTGGTGAACGGCTTGTTGCGCAGAATGATCTCGCGCATCCGCTTCTCGATGACAGGCAGATCATCGGGCGTAAAAGGCTCGTTCTTGGCAAAGTCGTAATAGAAGCCGTTTTCGATGACCGGGCCGATCGTCACCTGCGTTCCCGGCCAAAGTTCCTGCACGGCTTCGGCGAGAACGTGCGCGGTATCGTGGCGGATCAGCTCCAGCGCACGGTCGTCCGAACGGGTAATGATCTCGATCCTGCCGTCGGTCACCGGATCAGAAAGGTCGCGCACGGTGCCGTCGATGGCAATGGCGACAGCCTTCTTGGCCAGCGACTTGGAAATGGATTCGGCGACATCGCGACCGGTCGTGCCGGCAGCGAAGCTGCGCACGGAATCATCGGGAAATGTCAGGGAAATGGGTTGGGACATCGATATTCTCCTTGTCCAGTCCCGCCAACGAATGCGGGTGGTTTCAAAATGCGGACTAAGTAACCACTTACTTATATCCGCGCGCCTGATAGCTTTATTTCTCGATCTAGTAAAGAAAAAGCGGCGTTAGCTGCGGATCATCTCGGTCAAACCGCGCACCGTGTTCCAGTTTCGCATCGTTCCGACGCCGAGCCTCTTCGTCGTCAGGGCCGGCAGCATTTTTGTCTCGCTGGCCTTGAGACCGAAATCGATCCATAGATCGCCGTCGACAACAGCCAGACGCTCGCCCCGGCGGTATTTCGCAAGCGTTACCAGCACTTCGGGTTCGAGCGGCTGCCGCATCACTCGAACGATGACCTCGCTGCCAATCCCGTCGAGAAAGGGATTGCCGTTGGCAAGCCTCAACCATGTATCGGCATCGCGGACGATGATGTCGACATGCTTGCCGAAGGCCGCAGCAAAACCGGATTCAAGCCCGGCCTCGATCGATGCGATCGGCTGTGGCTCGGCCTCGAAAACGAGATTGCCGGTTGCCACCAGAGTGCGGGCATTGCGAAAACCCAAACTCTCCGCCATCGCCTTGAGGTCGGCCATGACGACCCTGCGGCCCGGGCCGAGAACAATGCTGTAGAGCAGCGCGACGTAGACCGCCATGCGGTCAGGCAGCCTTGTGCCCGAGACGGAAATAGCGCCAGGGCGTCCACCAGTGATAGCGGCGCTCCAGCTCATCGGGCACCGGATCGAGCCCACTCGTCCCACCAGGACCGCACCGGACGACGCGAAACAGCGTCATCCAGCCGCCAGCCCAGAGCCCGTGGCGAGCAACGGCTTCATAGCCATATTCCGAACAGGTTGGGATATGGCGGCAGGAATTGCCGATGAAGCCAGAAAGCGTCAATTGATAAAGGCGAATGAGGCCCATTCCGAAAAGCCGGTCCGGTGTCTTGCGAAAAGGTCCTGAATAGTTTCGCGATTTCGCGATCTTGTCACCCGCCGGTGATGTGTCGCGACGCGCGTGCCTCGGAGGAGCGGCACCGCCCTCGTCCTCACCGTCGTCCTGCATCAGACAGAATTGGCACATGGTCCGCAGCCCGCCTAGACCGCCGCGGCTGTTTTGGCATTCTCGCCCTGGCGAGCCGCCTCGATCTGCCCGATCGCATCCACGACGGCATCGAATGTCAGCATGGTCGAGGCATGGCGGGCCTTATAGTCCCTGACCGGCCTCAGATAGCGCATGTCCTCGAAACGTCCGTCCGGCCCCTCGCCGTCGGCCTTGAGCATGGCGAGCATGTCTTCGCGGGCCTTGCGCACTTCATCTGCCGAAGCGCCGACGACATGGAGGGCCATGATCGAAGAGGATGCCTGGCCGAGCGCACAGGCCTTGACGTCATGGGCAAAATCGGTCACCACATCGCCGTCCATTTTCAGCCAGATTTTTACGCGAGAACCGCACAGTCTGGAATGGGCCTGGGCACTGGCATCAGCGTCAGAAAGATTGCCGATGCGGCCGATATTGCCGGCAAACTCTAGGATTTTGCTGTTGTAGATGTCGTCCATCACAGATTTTGCTCCGATGCACCCGTTCGTGTTTCGTAACAAAAAACACAGCGTGTCCATTTCGGACACTTTCACAGGGACAATGCCATACTATATGTATGTCGTTCGAAGACCAACGAAATGCAATGGTCTTCTGTAAGTTTGATGGGAAACCGTGCAGGACGGCAGGCTTGTCCGCCAGCCAGAACGCCCCGGAGCCCGCCAAAGGTACAAAATCTCCGTACCTCGGGGAATGCCAGTGGCGAGTCCGACAAGATGATATCCGCGCAGCGGATCAGGAGAACCACAGGTAATGGACGCCATTGTAAAGAACTTTCCGCAAGTCACTGATTCCGAACGCCCGTCGCAGCAGGAAGCCGAAGACGCAATCCGCGTTCTCCTTCGCTGGGCCGGTGATGATCCGCGTCGCGAAGGCCTGCTCGATACGCCCGCGCGCGTTGCCAAGGCTTATCGCGAGCTCTTCGGCGGCTACGAACTGAATCCCGAGGATGTGCTCGGCCGCACTTTCGAAGAAGTCTCCGGCTACGATGACATCGTCCTCGAGCGTGATGTTCCATTCTACTCGCATTGCGAACATCACATGGTGCCGATCATCGGCAAGGCGCATGTTGCCTATCTGCCGAGCGGCCGTGTTCTTGGCCTGTCGAAGATCGCCCGTGTCGTCGATATTTTCGCGCGCCGTCTGCAGACGCAGGAAGCCATGACAGCTCAGATCGCCAACGCGATCGACGAGTCGCTGCGTCCGCGCGGCGTCGCAGTGATGATCGATGCCGAACATATGTGCATGTCCATGCGTGGCATAAAGAAGCAGGGTTCCTCGACGCTGACGATGACTTTCACCGGTGCCTTCAAGGCCGATCCGGCCGAACAGGCCCGTTTCATGTCTTTGGTCCGGGGCCGCTGACCAGGCTTCAACGAAAGAGCCGGAGATGAATGTGATTTTCAATGCTCCTTCTGAAGATAAATCCGAGCTGGAGGATGCCGGCGATTTCACGCCCCGTTTCGACGATCGCGGCCTGATTACCGCGATCGTGACCGATGCGCATGATGGCGAATTGCTGATGGTCGCGCATATGAATGCCGAGGCGCTCGCCCTGACGATCAAGACCGGCACGGCGCACTATTTCAGCCGCTCGCGCGGAAAAATCTGGAAAAAAGGTGAAACCTCGGGAAACCTTCAGACGGTGAAGGAAATCCGAACGGATTGCGATCAGGACGCCATTTGGCTGAAAGTGGAGGTCGCCGGACATGATGCGACGTGCCATACTGGTCGCCGTTCCTGCTTCTATCGAACGGTTGAGCTCGAAGATGGGAAGCCGGTGCTGAGCGTGGTCGACGATCACCTGCATTTCAATCCGGAAGAAGTCTACAAACAATAGACCTATCGGTGATGGTGTTTCAACAAGCCACAACCAGTATACGATTTGGAAACGAAAAAGGGACAGTATTTTAGCCGAGGCACACGGAGCCTCGGAGGAGGCGTAACATGCTGAATTGGGGGTTGAATCGTCATATCGGCGGACAGAGCTCGACCGGTTCAGGCCTCACGCAGGATACGTCTACCCCGCTTCTCCCTCCTAGCCCTCCTAAAAAAGTGAAGATTGCCCTGGCGCTTGGCGGTGGCGCTGCGCGCGGCTGGGCGCATATCGGCGTCTTGCGCGCGCTCGATGAAGCCGGCATTGCAGTCGGCATGATTGCTGGCACGTCGATCGGCGCCCTGGTCGGTGGCTGCTATCTTGCCGGCAAGCTTGACGAGCTCGAGGCCTTCGCGCGTTCGCTGACCATGCGTCGGATCGCCAGCCTGCTCGACCTCACCATCGGCGGTAGCGGACTGTTCGGCGGCATGCGGCTGACCAAGCGCATGCAGGAACATCTGGAAGGATTTTCCATCGAAGATCTCGACCGTCCCTTTGTCGCGGTCGCGTCGGAGTTGAATACAGGCCATGAAGTCTGGATTGCCAATGGATCGCTCATCACGGCGCTCAGGGCTTCCTATGCCCTGCCCGGCATTTTTGAGCCGGTTCGCACCAACGGCCGCACACTGGTCGACGGTGCCTTAGTCAATCCCGTACCGGTTTCGGTGTGCCGCACATATGAACAGCCGCTCGTGGTCGCCGTCAATCTGCACTACGATCTCTTTGGCCGCTCTGCTGTGGTCAAACACAATGTCGGACCGCCGAACGGTGATCTGCTGCGCCGGGAGGACCCTCCTTCCATGAAACTCGGCATGACCGGCGTCATGGTGCAGGCTTTCAACATCATTCAGGACAGGATCGCTCGCGCGCGTTTGGCCGGAGATCCACCAGATCTTGCGTTGCATCCTCGGCTCAGCGATATCGGCCTGTCTGAATTTCACCGTGCTGGCGAAGCTATAGAGCGTGGCTACGAAGAAACGTTGGCACGATTGACCGAAATCCGCCGCATGCAGGAAGCCTACGCGCGCTAAGGCGTAAATCAAACGCATATAGATTGGTTGGGCATCTCCGCCGCAAACAATGGAGACTCTGTCGATGCGGTACAATGCGGCCCTTGGTTTTGAACACCATACATTCGTTGCCGCAATCGACCCACAGGGTCGATTGCTTCGATAGCACCGAACCGCCCCTCACCCGGCGATATAGGCCTTGATCTGCTCGGCTTCGAGCTCGATCTCGCGGATACGCCATTTGACGACGTCGCCGATGGAAATGATGCCGGAAAGCTTGCCTTTCTCTTCGACGGGAACGTGACGGAAGCGGCGCATCGTCATCAGCTCCATCAATTCGTCGGTCGTCGTATCTTCCTTACAGCGATGTACCTTGGCCGTCATCATCGAAGCGATCGGCTTATCGAGGCATTCATGGCCATGCTTGGCAACCGCATTGACGACATCCCGCTCGGTGAAGATGCCGGAAATCTTGCCGCCCGGTCCGACGACCACGATGGCACCGATCCGATTCTCGTTGAGAATCTTCGCGGCCTCGCCAACGGTCGTATTACCGCCCGTCGTGACGACGTCGCGGCCCTTGGCTTCAAGTATGGCCTTTACGGAAACTGACATTCGATCCTCCCATCTCGAAAGCATGATGAACACTTGAAGCGTCCGATATGTTCCGAAATTACCCCCGGAGCTCAAACCGGCGCCTTGCCCGTCGGTCGGTCGATCTTGTCATCCCATGACCGACGGATAGCAATGGTGCGCCTGTGTCAGTAAGAAAGCAACAGCTCATTCATCGGGTGGTAAAGCTTCCTGAGCTTCCACAAGCGGCTGCCGGTCGAAGGGTGCAAAAAGCAGGAATCCGAACAGGAATCCACCGATATGAGCATCCCATGCCACCGGCTGCGAGCTGTCGCCGGCAAGGTTGATCCCGAAGGCGACGAGTGCATTGCCGGCGACCCACATGACGATATAGGCGACGACGGTGCGGCTTCGAAGCGACCCTAGAATACTGAGACGCGGGTTGAGATGCGCCTGCCGCATGGAGACCCGCCGACCGTCCATAGCCGGAAAGGCAAAGCGGCAAGCCGCCCCCATCAACGCCGAGACGACGCCGGACGCCCCGATCAGAAGCGTCTGGTCTCCCCAATAGAGCGCTGCATGCAGGAAGGCGGCGGCAGCGGACGAGAAAATCCAGAAAATCACATAGCGTAGAGGCCCGATACGTCGCGCCACCGGCGCGGCAAAGACCATCAGCCAAAGGCTGTTGAAGACGATATGCTCCACCCCGCCATGCAGCAGTGAATAGGTAACAGGCGTCCACAGCCATTCCAGCCCCTGCTGCGACAAGGGGAAGGCATAGCGGGCCGGGATGAAGCTGAAGGCAAAATAAATCCAGTTCAGCGTATCGTCCGACCACCATGGCAGGTTCATGACCGCGAAGATGACGATCAGGACAGCAAGGCTCGCCAGAATGGCAGGAGGCAGATTGAAGGCCGGGGCACGCTGCTGCGGCTGCGGATTTTCCGGCTCTGGGCGCGGCAGCTGTTCATCGTTCATGTCTTGCTCGGCTTATCAATGGAAGTCATCGACACATAGCGCAGCGAAAATCAAAAAAAAAGCCGCCCGTAGTATCGGGCGGCGTGCCGGGATGCTCCTATCCGGATCGGACCTCGATGGCCTGCATGGCACCCGGGAAATTCGTGCTGAAGGTCACTTGGTGAAGTGATGAACAAAGCCTTACACCAGCCACCGCGCCGGGCAACTGAAACTCCTTGTTAACCCTAACGGCCCGGCTCTGGCATGGAATTCGCAAGGTAGGAGTCGAAGGCAATGAATGCCTTTGTATTTGAAATGAAATGGGACACGGACGCATTATGCGCCAGAAGACAAGCATCGATATATTTACCTATTGGGAGCACATACGCGGCAACGCGGATGCCCCCTTGCGCAATTTGATACAGCCATCGGCGATCGGCCACATTCTTCCCGAGCTGTTCATCCTGGAAAACACGGCGGACGACAATCCCCGCTTCCGTCTGGCCGGTACGGCGATCTGCAACCTCATGGGGCGTGAGATTCGCGGCGAGGATTTCGCCGCGCTCTGGGCTGGCAGCCAGCAGGACGATCCGGTACACATTGCCGCCGGCGTGATGAAGCACGTGGTTCCCGCATCGATCCACGCGACGGGTTATTGCATCAGCGGCCGTAGCATGACCTTCGAGATGATATTGCTGCCGGTTCGCACATCGAGCGATACTTGCGACAGACTGCTTGGCTGTCTGACGCCTACCGTTTACACGACGTGGCTCGGTAACGAGCGCCTGGAATTTCTGGCACTTGATCGCAGCCGCCTACTTCGCGACCGCACTGCCCGGCTCGTGGATGCGCCGCCGCATCCAGATCCGACGGATCTTCTGCCGCATCAGGGAAGCACCAGCCTGGGCGAATGGATGCGTCGAAAGTTAATTCAAGCAAAAAATGGGCGCGAGAGAGCCGGAATTGACCCAGCTCGGAACAAAATCGGCGATCATCTCTAAGCTATGTCTCGGGAAAGACAACCTTACTTTAAGGAGTTGCGGCTAATAGTTGGAAGAGACGCAATAGGGTTCAAGACGCTTCCATGCACTCATTCCAGCCGGCCCATGCGACGCGGCCCAACCAAATGACAGGCAATGCTGTTCGCAATGATCAGCGGACCTTTCAACGGGTTCCGATCAATATGCAGGGTCGCCTGATGCTGGCTAATTACGAGGAATTCGAGTGCCTGGTCACCGAGATGTCGCCGGGTGACCTACATGTCACCTGCTTGGGACGTCCGCGCGCCGGCGAGCGTGTCATCGCCTACATCGATCACCTCGGCCGTGTCGAAGGCAATGTCGTTGCGGTCGATGGCCGCGGTTTCACCATGTCGATCAACGCGACCGAGCGGAAACGCGAAAAGCTTGCCGCGCAATTGACCTGGCTTGCCAATAAACACGAACTCGGCCTGCCGGAAGATCGCCGCCATGATCGTCTGACGCCGCGCAATACCCGCAGCGAACTCACGCTGGATGATGGCACGCAATATGTCTGCCGTATCATGGACTTGTCGCTATCTGGCGCAGCGGTCGACGTCGAAGTACGTCCCACGCTCGGAACGCCAGTGCGCCTTGGCAATATGCGCGGTCGCGTCGTGCGCCATTTCGTGGAAGGCGTGGCGATCGAGTTCCTTTCGCTACAGTCGCGCGAGACCTTGCGCGAATTTCTCTGATACTGTCATTGTCCTGTCACGCGGCATCGCGAAATAGCGACGCCTGTCTTTCTCCTCATTGCGTGACGGCACAATGCTTTATCCGGATACAACTCCTTTTGCCGAAGGCCTGCTTGAGGTCGGTGACGGCCAGCAGATCTATTGGATGCAATCGGGCAATCCCGAAGGTTGGCCTGTCGTTGTCCTGCACGGCGGGCCGGGGTCCGGGAGTTCTGCTGGAACGCGGCGCTATTTTGACCCGCACTATTACCGGATCATCCAGTTCGACCAGCGCGGCTGCGGCAAAAGCCTTCCGCATGCGTCGGAACCGGCGATCGATCTTTCGGCCAATACCACCTGGCACACAATTGCCGATATCGAGCTATTGCGATTGCGGCTCGGCGTGGAAAGTTGGATCGTATTCGGCAATTCCTGGGGCTGCACGCTTGCGCTTGCCTATGCCGAAACCCATCCGCAACGAGTTGAAGGCTTGCTCCTCGTTGGTATCACCATGACGAGACAATCGGAAATCGATTGGCTCTATCAAGGTCTCGGCCGTTTCTTTCCGGAGCAATGGGCTCGATTTCGGGTTGCCGTGCCGGAGCAGGAGCGCGATGGCGATCTGGTTTCAGCTTATTATCGCCTTCTGCTCGACCTCGATCCCGCAATCCATGTGAGGGCCGCCAGAGACTGGCACGAATGGGAGTCCGCCTCGATCCTGGTCGATCCGCGCGCAGCCCTTTCGCCGCGTTGGTCCGACCCGCGTTATCTCACGGCTCGCGCCCGGATCATCACACACTACTTCCATCACCTGGCCTGGCTCGAGGAGCGGCAGATCCTGCGCGACATCCACCGGCTTGCCGGCATCCCCTGCACGATGATCCAGGGCCGCATGGACCTCGAGGCGCCGCTCGTGACCGCCTGGGAATTGTCGCAGGCATGGCCGGGGGCGGAGCTGGTGGTCGTTGCGAACGCTGCCCACTCGCCTGAAGTCGCAGAGATGGCTGCCGCGATCATCCGCGCGACCGACGCTTTTCGCTGCGATATCCAGCAATAAAAATCAAAAATATTTTTTGAGCCGGCTTTCCCAAAATGGCACAGACCCGGTCGAAAACTGTCAATTTTGGTGTTTAGACACCACTTCGTCGCCACCGTTCTGCATCGTTCCGGGATACCTTCCGCCAGAACAGATATTCTGGCGTTAAGAAATCCGTTTCGGGGATTCCTTCCAACACAACGCAAGGCGTGATTTTGGCTCCTCGTATTCGATACCAAATTCATTCAAATTTTAGTCGAATTTACCGCGAACTTGAATCAAGTTTTCTGCGTGTTTTATGAGAATTTTCTCCAGATTTGATTCAACTAAGCCATTAATTTGACTGTGCAATTTTGCGTCAGATAAAATCACGCGTGTCATTCTGATCCCAATAAAAACAGGGACAGGGACATGAACTTTCAAATCGTACTTCGCGGCTTTGCCGCTCTGGCGCTTTTCACTTTTGGCTTCTTCGGTCTTGCTCAGGCAGCACCCGCCAACATGACGATCACCGGCGACGCTGCCCCTCCGATCGGTCACTATGAGTTCTGCAAGGAAAACCCGCGTGAATGCGCCTATTCCGGCGGTGACGCAGGCCCGATGATCCTCAACGAGGACAGCTGGAAGACGATCCTGAAGATCAATTACACGGTCAACACGACCATCAAGCCGATGACCGATATGGAACTTTACGGTGTCGAAGAGAAGTGGGCGATCCCGACCACCGCCGGCGACTGCGAAGATTTTGCGCTCCTGAAGCGCAAGCAACTCATCGATGCCGGCTTCTCGCCTTCCGATTTGCTCATGACCGTCGTGCTGCAGCCGAACGGCGAAGGCCATGCCGTGCTGACAGTTCGCACAGATCGTGGCGATTTCATTCTCGATAATATGCGCAACAAGGTGAAGCTCTGGTCCGAGACCGAATATACCTTCCTCAAGCGCCAGTCCGCCGATCACCCGGCCCGCTGGGTCAAGATCCAGGATGGTCGCGCCGTCGCGGTCGGCAGCTTGAAGTAAGCGCTCTTCACACAGGATCATCGGCGGCCTAGCGTCGATGGTCAAAGTCAGAGGCCCGGTCTCGTCCCCTGATTTCTGTCCAGGCCGGTGCCTCCGAGCCGTTCCCACTGTCCCGGGGAACGGCTCTTTTTCGTTTGGTGGCTGGCCTCAAGGCAAGCGCTGAAAATATCCCGGGAATTTAAGTGTGCCATTAGCATGGGTTGCGACTTATATTTAACCGTCGGTTAACTATCGTGGCGCCAATCATCATTTCCACCGAGACTCAAAAAAGTCAGACACCGCGAGGTTTTGCCATCAACGATGGCGATCGGAGCGGAAGGTAATGAAGGCAAGAGTATGGCTCCTCCTCTGTCACCCGCAGCAACAATGGTCGAAGAAAGACCGCTGATATCGAGCGGATTTGTCTATCGGCTCACGGCAGGTGTTGCCGTTCTGGCAGCCTTGACTGTCGCCATATCCGTCGGTGGACACTGGCTTGGTGAGAAAATTTCGCTTGCAGGCCACACAACCGATACCAAGCCTATCTCTGTTACGATCGGCGACGACACGATGCGTCTCGCCGCAAACACGATCCGCTTTCCGAGCGAGCGCGCGGACGGCACCGCCGAGCGCGTCGATCTCTATCTGACCTGGCCGCAGATGCAGGGCTACAGCGAATCCGATCGCATACGCTTCGACGATATCTCGCAATCATCCTCGCTGATCTTCCTGCAAATCAGCCAGAGCACGATGTCCCGTGACATGTCCGGCCGGCTCGGTCCGATCTATTCGCAGCTGATGGATGGGGCTGCCTATGCCGGCCCCTTCGGCCTGACGGCGCATCGGCTTCGCGCGGATGCCGGCTATAATGACGAAATCCTTTTGACGGCGCCGCGGACCGGCGAGACCGATTATGTCGTGCGCTGCCTCCTACCCTCTTCACCGACGCTGGCAACCAGTGGCGACTGTCAGAGAGACATCAAGGTCGGCAAGGATTTGAGCGTTCTCTACCGCTTTTCCAGCACTCAGTTGGGCGACTGGCGCGCCATGGATGCAGCTGTCCAGAACTTCGTCAAGACGCGCCTTGTGGATAACGTCGCGCCTGCGGCGACAGCCGTGGGCGGCCGCTAAAATGGCGCAGAAACATGAAACCAACTGTTCATCATAAACCGATTGGTAACGCTAAGCCTCTACTGTTGAACGGAATGGCCGTTCATGGAGGCGGCGGCCGGATAATCGAGAATGTAAATGCAAGCAGAGAGTGATTTAGTGTCCAGATCCATTCTTTCCGTTTCGTCATCTCAAACCGGTAGGATTCTGGCGAGAGCGCTTCTTGGTTTTTCGATCGCGACTGCGACGGTCACGGTGACTGTCATTGATGCGAGCGCGGCCGGTCCGAAATATGCCGGCATCGTCATCGACGCCAATACCGGCAACGTTCTCTACAGTGAAAATGCCGACACGCTGCACTACCCCGCCTCGCTGACCAAGATGATGACGGTCTATCTGACCTTCGAAGCGCTTGAAGCCGGGCGCATCACCCTCGATACTCCCGTTGTATTTTCGAGGAACGCCGCCGCTCAGGCGCCGACCAAGCTCGGTATTGGTGCCGGTCGCTCCGTGACCGTTCGCGAGGCAATCCTCGGCATCGTCACCAAATCTGCCAATGATGCCGCAATGGCGCTCGGCGAAATGCTTGGTGGCTCCGAAGAGGGCTTCGCCCGCATGATGAACGACAAGGCGCGGGCACTCGGCATGACGCGCACGACCTATCGCAACCCGAATGGCTTGCCGAATACCGCACAGATGACCACGGCTCGTGACCAGGCCCGCCTTGGCATCGCCTTGCGCGAGCATTTCCCGGAATATTACGGTTTCTTCTCCGAAACGAGCTTCCGGCTCGGCAACCGCACGATCCTTGGCCACAATCGCCTGGTTGGCTCCGTGCGCGGCGTCGATGGCATCAAGACCGGTTATACGCGTGCTGCCGGCTATAATCTCGCGACCTCTGTGAAAGTCGATGGTCGCTCCATCGTCGGCGTCGTCCTTGGCGGCGCTTCAACACCGGCTCGAGACAATCAGATGCGTAAGCTGATCGCCGACTATCTGCCTGCGGCATCGACGAAGCACATCGCTTCCAATGTGATCGCCCAGGTCCCGGCTGCGACGCCGAATGTGCAGGCAGCCAGCGCACGCATGGCGGATATCAGTCGCGCAAAGATCAAGAATGACGGAACGACCGAAGTCGCCGATTCCAGCCCATCCAGCGCGGCGGCTTTTGCGGCGGTGGCACCGCAGTCGAGTAATCCGTTGCTCGCCGCAAAGCCTGTCCAGCGTCCTGCCTATGATGAAGCAGCCTCCGCCGGATCCTCAGACGATGCCGATGAGGACGAGGTCGATACCGTAACGACCGCATCGACCTCCAAGAGTGATACGAAACTCGTCAAGCTGCAGCGGGCCGAGAAATCCGAAAAGGTTGCTAAGGCTGACAAAGCTGAGCGTGGGCCGACGGGCTGGGTTGTTCAGATCGGCATTTCCTCCAGCAAGGATGGCGCGACCGATCTGCTTGATACGGCAAAGAACAAGGGCGGGAAGGCCCTGCGTTCGGCCAAGCCCTATGCGGTCGCCTTCGATGGCGGTTACCGCGCCCGTTTTGGTGGTTTTGAAGATCAGAGCGAAGCAATGAATGCCTGCAAGGCGCTCAAGCGCGCCGGCGTGAAGTGCTGGGCAAGCATGGAATAGGAATGCGGCCGCGATCTTCGCGCCGCATGGTTTGTAGATTGGCCGGGCTTTGTGTCTCGCCCGGCTTTCCGGTCCCGAATGTCAAACGGGCCGGCCCTGATTTGGTAACGTGTACGGGGTTTTGAAATGGCAATGAACGAGAACTTTCCCGGTTTCTCGCTCGATAGCGGGGGCAAGATGAAACAGAAGAGCTTTGCTCTTCATCCGCTGCATGAAGCGGCGATGCGACTGGCGGACCTCGGTCTCAGCCGTTCGCGCTCGCGCAACAAGACGAAAGATCTGATCGGCATCCTGCTCTGCCACGGCGCACGCGCCTGGCGCTATTCGCAACCGGAAGCGCATATTCATCTGCACATCGCTGCGCCGACCGGCCGAGCTCCGATCATGATGCGGCTGCGCTGAGGCAGTTTTCGGAAAAATGCGTAGCGGTTTTCCATCTGGAGCCGCGTGAAAACAACAGGATAGAGCGGTTCAAAGCAGAGCCGCTCTGAGCAGACGCCCTACAGCAAACCGAGTTCGGAAAGCTCCCGCCGCAGATCGGCGGGCAATTCAGCCGCCGCGCCGAGACTGTCGAGGTCGCGGGGCACATCGTCTTGCGGCAGATAACGCCAGCCCTGAAATGGGCGCCGCGGCTGCCCGGTCGTTTCGATGACGCTCGGATCGAGAATGAGCCGGCAGCGATGAATACCTTCCGCGTCGGTGAAGGTCTCGATCCCGAGAAGCTTCTGCCTTGCCTGCACCTGCCCCTTGATCACCCAATAGAGCGAGCCGCCGTCCAGCAGCTCTTCCACCCGCTTCGGCACCATGCGTGTCGTATGGGTCGTATGAGGCTCCAGTCCGGCGGCAATGGCGTTCATCGCCCGCTCGGACACCCATTCGCGCAGGTCCTCCAATGAATCCGCGCCGACGCACAATTTGATGAGATGTAAAGCCATAGTGCCGTTGAAATCCTTTTGCCCGGCAGCGTCAAGCTTTTCGCTATCGACATCCACAGAGTGGGTAACATCCTCTGACAGCGCAAGAGGTGATTCTTTCGGAGGCGATTATGGGCAGCGCATCGGATTACCCACCAAACGAGTGGACGGCAGCGGATGATCCCGGCCAGTTCGGCTGGTCCAGCACTGCTCTCGCAAATGCCTACCGCTATGCGCAAACCATCGGATCGTCCGCGATCATGATCGTGCAAGATGGCCTGATTGTGAGTTCATGGGGTAAGATTGCCGATGTGACCGGCATCGCCTCGATGCGCAAAAGCCTGCTGAGCGCATTGATCGGCATGCATGAGATCGAGGGTACGATCGATCTGGCTATGACTCTCGCCGAACTGGATATCGATGATTGCGAACCGGCACTGACACCGAAAGAGAAGCAGGCGACGATCGCTGATCTTTTGATGTCGAGATCGGGGGTCTATCACGCCGCCGCCGATCAGGATCGGGCCCTCCTGCCGCCCCGAGGCGCCCATGTCGCCGGAGAACAATGGTTCTACAACAATTGGAGCTTCAATATTCTGGGGGTTATCCTCCAGCAACTGAGCGGCGTTCCGCTTGCTGACGATTTTTCCCACCGTATTGCAATCCCGCTCCAAATGCAGGATTTCCGGCCGGAACACTTCTATTTCAAGACGATACCTCAATCGATCCATCCAGCCTACAAGATCAGAATGTCCGCGCGTGACCTGGCATGCTTGGGCGTGCTCCTGGTGAATAGCGGCCGATGGCGTGATGCCCAGATCATTCCGGCGGAATGGATCAGCAGAAGCACCGTGCCTTATACGGATCTCGGGCGTGGTGCGGGTTTTGGCTATAGCTGGTGGATCGGACGATACGCATTGCAGCCGCCGACAGCCGCCGCCGAAATCGTCAAGGACAAGCCATTTTACTGGGCGTCCGGCATGGGAAACCAATATCTCATGGTGTTTCCGGACATAGCGACGGTCTTGGTTCACAGGGTCTGCGACGCCAATAACGGGCCAAGCAGTGCTCAAATCGAGCAGCTGCAAGTCATGCTTCTGGGAAGCCGCGTGGCCGGCGTCCCCGTCACTACTCCCATAAGCAAATGATCTTTGCCCAAGGTTGCGTTTCGACCCTGGGCAGCATCAGCATTCCACCACATTCACAGCAAGGCCACCCGTCGAGGTTTCCTTGTATTTCTCGCTCATGTCGTAACCCGTCTGACGCATGGTCTCGATACAGGCGTCGAGCGGCACGAAATGCTGGCCGTCACCCTTAATGGCGAGCGAGGCAGCCGTGACCGCCTTGACCGCGCCGAGCGCGTTTCGTTCGATGCACGGCACCTGAACGAGACCGGCGATCGGATCGCAGGTCATGCCGAGGTGATGCTCCAGCGCGATTTCGGCGGCATTTTCTATCTGCTCCGGCGTCGCGCCCATGACGGCGGCAAGTCCCGCTGCTGCCATCGCAGCCGCCGAACCCACCTCGCCCTGACAGCCGACTTCGGCGCCGGAAATCGAGGCATTGTGCTTGATGATGCCGCCAACGGCAGCAGCCGTCAGCAGGTAGTTGCGAATACCGTCCTGATCCCAATCCTCATGGAAATGCTGATAATAGCGGATCGTCGCCGGAATGACGCCGGCCGCACCATTGGTCGGCGCCGTCACGACGCGGCCGCCGGCCGCATTCTCTTCGTTGACGGCCATGGCGTAGACGCTGAGCCAATCGTTGGCGAGCACCGGATTGATGCGGTTGCTGCGCCATTCTTCCTGCAGCTTGTCGTGGATCGCCCGCGCACGTCGGCGCACCTTCAGCCCGCCGGGCATGATGCCATCGACTTTGAGGCCGCGATCGATGCAACTGCTCATGGCAGCCCAGATGCGGTCGAGGCCGGCATCCAGCTCCTCGGCACTCATATGCGTCTCTTCATTGGCGCGCTTCATCTGCGCGATGGAAAGGCCGGAACGCTCGGACATTTCCAGCATCTGCTTGGCGCTGGCGAAAGGAAACGGAACGCGCTCGCCTGCCGCGGCAGGCTTCTTCCGGTCGGCCTTCATCTGCTCCAGCTCGGTATCGGTGACAACGAAGCCGCCGCCGACGGAATAATAGATGCGCTTGACAAGCAGGCGATCGTCCTTGTCGAAGGCCGAGAAGCTCATGCCGTTGGCATGGCCTGGAAGAGGCACCTTCTTGTCGAAGATGAGGTCGGTCTTCGGCTGGAACTGATAGGCCGGATGCCCGGGCGGCGTGATGCGCCCGCTGCGCTCGACCTCGTCTATGATGCCGTCCATATGGTCGGGATCGACGCTATCGGGCCTTTCGCCCATCAGGCCGAGAATGACAGCCCTGCCCGTTCCATGGCCGATGCCCGTATGGGCGAGCGAGCCATGCAGGCTGACCTTGATCGACTCGACATGCACGTTCGAAGACGGGCGCGGCCATTCGTTCGAAAGCACGAGGTCGAGGAAGCGATTCGCGGCCGACATCGGCCCCATCGTGTGCGAGCTGGACGGTCCCACACCGATCTTGAACACATCGAAAACTGAAAGAAACATGGACTTTTGGTGCCTCCAGGCAAATCGATTTCCGGCAACGCTACGCTATCGGGGCAAGCTTGCACGGCGATTGGCCGACATCGGATTTCATGGCAGCGACATTACATATAGGCATTCGGGTAGGCAAACAGAAGGCCATTGCGCGCGGCACGCGCTGCGCTACAGTCCACATCGGATTGATCTGGAGAATCTCCCTTTATGACGACTGCCGACTATGTCGCCCTCGCCCTCTTCATCTTTCTCTGGGTCGCGCTGAACTGGATCGTCAGCAGCGCCAGCTTCTTCAATCGTACCAGCCTGACGCTGGCGATGAACGAGCGCCGACGGGAATGGATCTATAATTCGCTTCGCCGCGATCTGAAGATGATCGACACCCAGATCCTCTCAGGCTTGCAGAACGGCACCGGCTTCTTCGCCTCCACCTCCATCTTCGCCATCGGCAGCTGCTTTGCGCTGCTCGGCGCCACCGATAAGATCAATGCCTTCTTCTCCGACATGCCCTTCATCTTCAACGGCGGCCGTGCAGCCTTCGAAATCAAAGTGGCCGGGCTTGCCTGCCTCTTTGGCTATGCTTTCTTCAAATTCGGCTGGGCCTACCGGCTGTTCAACTATTGCACCATTCTCTTCGGCTCGCTGCCCATGCTGGAAGATGCCATCCGTGATCCCGTGCGCGCCGAACGCGCCGCCGAGCGCGTCATCCGCATGAACATCATCGCAGCCCGGAACTTCAACTCCGGCCTGCGCGCCATCTTCCTGTCGATCGGCTATCTCGGCTGGTTTCTGAGCCCATACGTTTTCATGGTCACGACCATGTTCATCATCATCGTGCTGGTCCGCCGGCAGTTTTTTTCCGATGCCCGTCTGGCCATTATGGATGGCGATGTGCCATGACATGCTCGCGCCGTCCCAAGCGGCGCTCGTGATTTGAGTTCATGCCTGGAAGGACCCGCCAATGGTCGCTATCGCCGAGAGTGCCGATGCACCGCAAAAGACGCCCCGCATCGGCATTCTGGACACGGCGCGCGGCATCGCGCTCCTGGCCATGGCAAGCTACCATTGCACCTGGGATTTCGAATTCTTCGGCTATCTCGATTCCGGCACGGCGGAAACGGGCTGGCTGAAGCTTTACGCCCGCGCGATCGCCAGCACCTTCCTGTTCCTGGCAGGCTTCAGCCTCGTGCTTGCCAATATGCCGGAGATTCGCTGGCGTTCCTACTGGCGGCGGCTGGGCATGATCGTCGCGGCGGCCGCTGCCATCTCGCTCGTCACCTTCATCGGCATGCGCGACGAATGGATATTCTTCGGTATCCTGCACAGCATCGCGGCGGCAAGTCTCATCGGACTTCTGTTCCTGCGCCTACCGGCATTCGCCACGCTTCTGATTGCTGCGCTGCTGGCGGTCGGCATCATCATCGACAATATCGTTGCGCCGCTGTCGCTGCATTCGACGTTTTTTGACGCGCCCTGGCTGTGGTGGATCGGTCTTTCGGAAAATATCCAACGGTCGAATGACTATGTGCCGCTTTTTCCATGGTTGACGCCATTCCTGTTCGGCCTCGGCGTGGCGCAATTGGCGACCTCTCTGGGCTGGCTGGAGCGCCTGGCCAAATTCGGCCCTGGCCACAATCTCGTCGCCCGCGCGGGCCGCCACAGCCTGATCTTCTATCTGGTCCACCAGCCGGTGCTGTTTGGTCTCGTCTATCTTCTGTCGCTGGTCGCTCCGGCTCCGCCGCAAGACCCGGCTGTCGGCTATATCAGGCAATGCGTGGCGTCCTGCACGCGGTCGGGCAGCGAAGCCATGTGCCGCAGCTTCTGCCAATGCACGCTCGACAAACTGCAGGCCCAGGACCTTTTCAAACCCCTCGAATCCGGGGCGATCAAAGCAGATAGCGATGAACGTGTAAGCCGAATCGCGATACAATGTACGGATGAAGCGCAATGACAGGGTTATTCGATGAATGCCTATCGTTCGAAGTCGCTGAGTTTTCCGTGGCCGCCGCTGCTCTATAGCCTCGCCATTGTCGCGGCGCTGTGCCTGCAGCGGTTGTATCCGTTGCCGTTGCCCTTTGTCTGGGCGCTTGTTTCATGGGTTATCGGCGCCCTTTTGACGGCCTTCGCGGTGACATTGAACGTCTGGGCCGTCAAGACGTTGCTGGAGCGCCGCACGACGGTACTGACCCAGCGTTGCAGCGCGCATCTGGTGACCACAGGCCCCTTCCGCCTTACCCGCAATCCGACTTATCTCGGCTATACGTTGCTGACCGCAGGAATGGGTCTGCTGATCGGCAATCTCTGGTTCCTGGCGACGGCTGCTTTGGCAGCGGCATTGACGACCTTGCTCGTCATCCGCTGCGAAGAGATGCATCTCCTCTCGCGCTTCGGCTGCGAATTCGAATTCTACTGCAAGCGCACGCGCCGCTGGCTTTGAAAGCGAAGGGATTGGAGGACGGCTGAAGGAATCGTTCCGGCGTTACCTACTGATTTCCAAAGAGAAAGAAGATCCGACCGATACTCGTTCTCGTGCGATAAACTAGATTGCTCATGACTGACCGACCGTCGCCGGCATAGAGTTCGAATTGGCGAGACCTGTCTCCACCGACGGCGCCTTCCAGCCTGGTGGACGTTTTTTCGTTTCGGAAGGAGCAGTCGGGTTTGCCGCACTGAACAGCGACCTCGCCAGATAGACGCTGCGTGGAGTCGATGGTCACGCTCACTTCAATCTGGGTCTTCTGATCGTCGATAAGCTGGCAGCGAGAATAAAGATGGCAGATCTGTTGGCCATAGGTCGCGTCCTTGCCGTCAAGCAAAAGGCCATAGGCGACTGGCACATCAGACTGTGCTGCGTCGGCGGCTGAACCGCAATTGGGGCTCGCCAGGATAGCGGCAGCGAGAATAGCAAAGACAGACGAGATTCTTGTTACCACGCCATGAAATCCCCCACGGAACGCTTCGCTTGTAGAAAGCGTTCTTGGGGGAACTATGGCTGAGAAATTGTCTGCTTAGCCGTGATTGAGATGTTCACGTCCCGACGCCGATTTCGGCGAGGCGCCCGAGACAGGCTTCCTCGACATTATCGAGTTCGCTCAGCGTATCGTCGATATCCTTACGCTTCTGGCGCAACTCGTCGCGCTTCTCATCGACGCGCTTCATCAGCAGCTTCAGCTGGCCGATTTCGCCCGGAGGCTCCTTGTAGACCTGAATGATCTCGCGAATCTCGGCGATGGTGAAGCCGATGCGACGGCCGCGCAGGATTTCCATGATGAGACGCCGGTCGGCCGGACGGAACAGGCGCGTGCGGCCTCTGCGCTCAGGGTGGATGAGACCCTCGTCCTCATAGAACCTCAAGGTCCGGGTCGAAACCCCGAATTCCCGAGTGAGCTCCGTTATGCTATAATATCCGTCGACCAAGAATCCGCCCCTATCTGCTTCCCACGATAATATTGACTTTTACGTAATAGTCAATTTTCATGGGTTCCAGTCAGCTCCGAACCCGCCAGCGCAGCGCAAAACTATAGGCTCGCAAGGCCTAAGGGGCGAAATTTCCAGTAAATTCGATAGTAATGGTCACAAAGATAGGTGACGCCCCAGCGACTCAATCCACGAATCGATGTGACAGACGTACGGAATGCTAGAATGCCGCGGTCGCACCCTCAATCATGGCAAACACCGTTTCGCTGGAAGGCCTCTGGCTTGCCCGACACCCCTGACTGACCCTTTTTGAAATCGATATAAAACAACTGGATAATGGAGAAGGCTCATCGGGAAGCGCAGCCATCTAGACGATAGCATCTCCGCCATCTTCGCTTATCCTGACCGCCTTCTACCTATGTCCTCCATCCGATAGAGAGTGCCGTGCCCGTCCGCCCCATCATCCGCTTTCCTGATCCGCTATTACGAGCCAACTGCACCGCCATCACGGCCTTCGACGACGATCTGCGAGCGCTCGTCAACGATCTGCTGGATACAATGCGGGCCGCGCCCGGCGTCGGCATCACCGGCCCGCATATCGGCGTCCTCAAGCGGGTCGTCGTGATCGAACTTGGTCGCGAGGATGGCGTGCGCACCTATATCAATCCGGAAATCCTATGGTCGTCGCCGGAGACCATGCGGCATATGGAGGGCAGCGTTTCCATGCCCGGAGCGACGGAGGAGATCGTCAGGCCGAAATCGATCCGCTTTCGCTATCAGGATGTCGCCGGCGAAACACATGAAGCGGAGGCGCACGACTTTCTGGCCATCTGCATCCAGCACGAGATCGACCAGCTGGACGGCATTTTCTGGCTCCAGCGGCTTTCCAAGCTCAAGCGCGACCGGCTTGTCAAAAAATGGGAGAAGATGCGGGATTGAAATCTGCAAACGAAAACGGGCGCCCGAAAGCGCCCGTCCTGTCATCGCTAAACTCGGCAATCAGCCCTTGAGCTTGGTGTTGCAGAGGCTGTAGTAGCCGCCGCCCTTCTGGATCCACTTCAGACCGCCGAGCGCATTCTTGGCCTTTGCGGCATTGTAGGCGTCAACGCAGGTGTGGAAACGGCCCTTGCCGGGCGTCTCGCTGGCATACTTGGCGTCGACCTTTGCCGGGAAGGTTACGCCTGCCGGAGCAGCCGTCGTCGGCTTTGCCGGTTCTGCTGCCGGCGGCTTGGTGGCGTCGGGCTCGCTGGCATCGACCTTGGCTGCCGCAGTCGTCTTCGTCGTCTTGGGAGGCGTCGTAGCCGCTGGCGCGGTGGTTGCGGGAGCGGTGGTCGTCGTAGTGGCGCTGGCATCGGCGCTGCACTGCGTTGCGCGGAAGTCATTCCACTTCTGGCCGTTCAACGTACCAGCGGTTTTGGCAGCCTGATATTTGGCGCTGCACTCTTTCATGGTTAGCGCAGAAGCCGAAGAAGCGAGGCCCATCGAGCCTACAACTGTGAGAGACGCAAGAGACATCAACAGAATGGCACGACTTGTCATTGGCATTTCCTCCGCTCTATGACGAATGTCGAAACTATTAATCGTATCGTCCATATCGATTGTCAATCGACGCGCGATCTGGGGGCGACGGAAGACACCATATGCGGACGAACATGAACGCAAACTGTACAAAAATAGCCATCAAAAAGAGTGGCTTGGCAAGAATGACAATCTTTGATGGCGGTTCGCCGGTGCGCTGAGCTCAGCCGGAAGTAGAAGAGGCCACAGCCCCGATCTGAAACATTGGCAGGCTTGATTCTGCTATTCGCAGGTCAGCGATGCGCTTGGGCTGCAATAACACTCGTAACGGGAAGCCGGACAGGTTGCTGTTGCAAGGCTGAAATCCTGACAATTGCATTGGACATGAAACTGTTGATCTGCCGTCGCCGATGTCGCGCTATAGATTGAAAAGCCGGTGCCGATATCGGCCGGGCGAGACCCGACGCTGAAGGAATAGGTCGAAGCGGTGCTTTGCTGCGAGTTATCCTGCTGGGCCAACGCCGTGAGAGGAAGGCAGAATGTACCGCAAACCGCAATCAACAGTCTTGAAGCCGACTTGACCATATCTCGTCCACACCCTCCTTCTTATTGGCACATCAGATAGGCGTGCGGAACGCAGGTGCATGCGTAAGACTGGGTCGGGCACGTCATGTCCTGCAACGTCCGATCGTCGCAATTGCACGTTACGAAATAGGACGAGTTGTTCGGCATCTTCAGAATGCTCGAGGTGGAATAGCCGCTGCCAAGATCCGCGCGCCGATAGCTGAAGCTCGAAGCCGAATTCTGGGCATTCTGGTTGTTACCAGTGGTCTGCGCCATGACCGGCAGAGCAGACACGACAAAGAGAAACAATGCCTTGCAGCCTGTCTTCCAATAACGGGTTGCGCCAACAACGGCTCTCATATGCTTACTCCATCCTGCAATTTGTTTGGGAATGAATTCTAGTTTCGGAATGTTTCTTCCGTTTCTCCGTCTGTTGCGGAACCTTTCTCGTCCGCAATTTCTAGCCATGAGATGCACCGAACGTCGCAGGCGCCTTGCCTTGGCATGATGGTGGGGAACCATCGGGATTTTCGTCCGTCTCTTAACTGACGATAATACCACCACGGCGCGGAGCGAAAAAGTCATTAGGACCCTATCAAAGAACCGCTGGCGATCACTGTTTCGCGAGGAATAAGAGCGATTGCGGAGCGGATGCAACCTATCATGAACTTCAGATCTTGAAGTGCAGTCGCGTCGCCCTAGCTTCCCTAGTGCAGTTCCCCTCTCTGTGCCCTGGATGCTCTCCCTTCCAGGGCATTTTTCTTTCGGGGCACTTTTCCTGGCGAGCGAGGTGCAGTGGATGGACCATTGCACCAAATGATTCGCCACGGCTCCTAAATGGGCGTACGCTATCTTTACCGTTGGCTACCGAATCCGTAGGCGCCGGCGGCTGAGAGAGACAACGCGCTCTCGCCTGCGAAGGTCAAGGAGTTTCCCGCATGACCTCGCATGACAATCATGACAATATACTGAGCGATCAGAAACTGCATGATCTTCTCAAGGCAGAAGACAGGATAGACCTTTTGGAGAAATCGAAACGGTGCACTCCGGATGAGTTGGAAGTGCCCGTAGCAGAGGACGCAGAAGGCGCTCCCTTGTGAGCCGCTTGTGAGCCGCAGCAGTTTTTCGCGGTCAATCGGACAGGTCGTTTGACCTGTCCCGCTTTGCATTGAAATTCAACGTAACATCCGTGATCGTCTTCTTCACGCGATCACCGATCGGCTTCACGCGTCATTGACCGTTTCGCCGAAAACTTGCTCGAACGCGTCACGAAGGCGGATATCGACATCCGCCATCATCACCGGCAAGCCAAGATCGACAAGGCTGGTGACGCCATAGGCCGAGATTCCGCAAGGAATAATACCGGTGAAATGTCCGAGATCGGGATCGACGTTCAGCGAGAGACCGTGAAATGTCACCCATTTGCGCACGCGGATGCCAAGCGCTGCGATCTTGTCCTCGGCCACGGTACCATCGGGCAGAATCGGCTTTTCTGGGCGCCTGACCCATACGCCGACCCGATCTTCACGCCTCTCGCCGCGTACATTCATCGATTCGAGCGTGCGAATGATGACCTCTTCGAGCGCGCCCACGAAGGCGCGGATATCCTGCCGCCGACACTTGAGATCCAGCATGACATAGGCCACGCGCTGACCTGGCCCGTGATAGGTATATTCGCCACCGCGTCCGGTGGCAAAGACCGGAAATCGATCCGGCTCGATCAGATCGGCGGCATTGGCGCTGGTGCCTGCGGTATAGAGTGGCGGATGTTCGACCAGCCAGACGAGTTCCGACGCCTGCCCCTCGGCAATCGCGGCCACTTCCGCCTCCATGGTGGCGACTGCCTCTTCATATGGCACGAGGTGATCGCTGATCCGCCAGCGGACGGGCGGCGTGCCTTGGGCGGGAAACATTTGATGAGAAAGTTCTGTGCGAAGCATATGGCAGTCCTTTGCGCGCCGCGCCGACCGCATATGTGGAAAACCTGCGTGCCGGCGAGATGTCCACATATGGCGCCATTCGGGCGGGAATTCAAACATCTAAGGCGTTTCCGCCATATCCGGACGGGCGTGATCGGAGGAGCTGTGAAGGAATTTAAAAAAACTGACATATCGCTCTTGTGCCCCCCGAATGCTTTTGCTACATGCAGCCGCGCCGGAGCAATCCGGCCTACCACGATGCGGTCGTGGCGGAATTGGTAGACGCGCAGCGTTGAGGTCGCTGTGGGGCAACCCGTGGAAGTTCGAGTCTTCTCGACCGCACCAAGAACCCGGCTTTGGCCGGGTTTTTTGTTTTTAGCCCTTGGCGAAACCACAAAGGTCTGCGCCTTGCATCAATTTGGGCGCTCGCGTTGCAGCCCTCCAAACGGATCTTCAGTTTTGGGTCCAGAATTTGGAAAACTGCTCGTACCAAGGGTGACCCGATCATCTACAGGCGGCAGATCGCGCTCCGTGACTGAGGAGCGCGGGCTAAGTCACCGCTGAGCACGCGGCATCGCGCGCCAGGAAGTCGGCGAGCTCGTTGCCTGCTGCTCCTGAATGCCCCTTGCACCATTCCACAACCACATTCGGATGCTGTTCAAGCAGGCGGTCGAGTTGTTGCCAGATCTCCATGTCGTGGATCCGCCGGCGTCGCGTGTGCGGGTTCGGAGTAATCCGCTTCCAGCCGTTGGTGCGCCAGATTGCCCTCCACCGACAGCAGCCTTCTATGACGTGGGCGGCGTCCGTCCAGAGCGTGGCCGGCTGTGCCGGAGTCTAGGCGGCGATCCAGGCCATTGCGTTTAGAACGGCGAGGACTTCGAACGTGTTGTTCGATGTGCCGGCCCCCTTGCCACAACCGGCATATAGCTGTCGGTCGCCTTGATAGACCACGAACGCCCATCCTCCGGAGCGGGAGGCGGCGTTGAAGGAGCCGTCGGTGTAGATGTGAAGCGAGTCGGTCATGCGGAGAACATAACATCAACAGGGAAGTGGCTAGGGGAGAGTTCCAGGGCTTTCGCGAACGGGTTCCTTCGCTTAGAGGCCGCTCTCGCTTTCTCGCGGATAACGACGATGGAATCCGGTCTCCGATTTGGGGCGATGTAAATGCCCTGCCCGTCTATCAGGATGATGCGGCGGGAAATGAAGGCAGCGGACGACGGTGACGAAAACGCGCGTCGTGTTCCATTCGATGCGTCGCACCATGATAGATTTCCATGGATGTTTTCAGGCGCGCGGCGTGTAAGCTGGCAATCATTGAAAACCTTGGAGGTGGCTCATGCCCCGTTTCCTTGCCGTTTACACTATGAAGCCCGAAGATCTCGCGTCTTTTCGAAGCCTACCCAAAGCCGAGCAGGATGCTGTCGATGCTATCGGCATCGCACAGTGGGCTGCGTGGGAAGAAAGAAACGCTGCCTCTATCCTTGATCGTGGCGGCATGGTGGGAAAGACGACTCGCATCACCAGGAACGGCGTCGCCGACGCGGTCAATCCATTCTGCGGCTACCTGGTGGTCGAGGCTGAAACCGCAGATGCTGCCGCAAGGCTTTTCCAGGACCACCCCCATATTACCGTCTTTCCCGGCGACGGCGTCGATATCATGCCCTTTTTAACCTGACTTCGTTGATGGACCTTTCCACCATAACGATGGGGTAGCAGCCGTGGGAGCGAAGCGGCTTCATCCAAAACGGGAGAAGCGAAAATAATCAAAGCGGAGGCTGAAATCCAAGCGAATTCGCCTTCCTCGCCCTTGATGGCAAAAGCGGCCGGATTTTCATGCTCACTTGACTTCGCGCTCCTCTCTGGCACCGTGAAATTTCCTGAGACGTTGGAGGATGCATGACGCCAGAACGCTTTTCCGAATGCCTTTTGCATATCCGCTGGACGCCGATCAATCTGGCGAGCGCCCTGCAATGCGACCTCTCATGGGTGGAGGCGATGGAGGCTGGGAATGCCGAGGTGCCGGTTGGATTGGCAACCTGGCTGGAAACTCTCGCCCAATGCCATGAGCAGGCCGGCGTTCCCACGACCTATCGCGGACGTGGGCACGACTGAAGCTAGCGGAGGTAAGTCCGGAAAACGAATGACAGTTCGAAACAGCGGATAACTCATTCCAACGGAGGGATTGGAGATGAATGATGATTTTCGCTTGAAGCTTATCAAAATCAGAGGCGAAAAGATCGCCCATCGTAACGAACTGCTGGCGATGAAGATGCAGAATGCAAATACAAAAGGGGCTAGCCAGGATATCGACCTTGACGGCATGATCGCCCGCGAGCAGCTCGCGATCGACAACCTCGACGATACGATTGCCCGCCTCAGCTAGAAATGACCAGCACCGCGCTCAATGCGCCACGTCCTTGCTGAGATTGCGCAGCTTGATCTGATGGTCGAGGCGTTCGAGCTGGCTTGTCGTTGTCTCGATCAGCCGGCCGATTTCCTGATAGGCCGTTCGCAACCGCGAAAGCTCATTCCTGACGGCTTCCAGGGCGCGCTCGTCGTTGTCCTCTCCAGGTCCGTCACCCGATCCGGTCATCAGCCACGCCGGAGAAACATCGAAAAGAGCCGACATCTTGATCAGCGCGGAAGCATTGGGCTCGGCACGATCGGATTCCCACGCGAGCATGGTCTCCTCGCTGACGCCAAGTTGTCGGGCCAGTGTTTCGAGACTGATTCCCGCAGCGTCGCGCGCCATGGACAAACGCCCACCTAGCGTATCGCCGCCTTCATCCGAAAAAACGGTCGTCTCTTGTTCTGGTTTGAACATCGGTGCGATCCCTTTCCTGGTCGCGCCAGCTATTTTGTGCCGCGCATTCATGTTTTAGCTGTTTCCAAAGCTCCAGATAGGTCTAAGGGCGTCATCTCGCCATTGCGATCTGTCCCAATTGGAAAAGTGCGACATTTTCCGATGACAGTTGCCGATACTTGCAACCACTCCTGATCGCGCCTTGATTGCATGCCTGTCCTGTGTTTGATGTTCGTGCATGTCCGTTTCTCCCGCCATCCCCACGCAGCAAAATCCGCTTAGAGGCATGACGATCATGGCAAGCGCCATGATCCTGCTGCCAACGATGGATGCGATCGCCAAATACATGGCGAGCTTCGAAGGCATGTCGCCCGGCCAGGTGACCTTCTATCGCTTCTTCTTTCAGCTTGTCTGCATGCTGCCGATGCTGGCGACCATGGCCGGACGGTCGGCCTTTTCGGCAAAGCGCCCCTGGATGAACCTGCTGCGCGGCGCGCTGCACGGCGCTGCCAGCCTGCTATTCTTCGCGGCGGTCAAATACATGCCGCTTGCCGATGTTTTCGCGATCTACTTCGTCGAACCCTTCATGCTGACGGCACTTTCGGCGCTGTTTCTCGGAGACAAGGTCGGCTGGAGGCGCTGGCTGGCGATCGTCATCGGTTTTGTCGGAGCGATGATCGTCATCCAGCCGAGTTTTGAGATTTTCGGCCTGAAGGCGCTGCTGCCTGTTGCCTGCGCCTTCCTCTTTGCGCTCTACCTGTTCATGAACCGGGCGGTCGGCGAGGCGGATTCGCCGATGACGATGCAGGTCATGGCCGGCGTTGGCGGCACGCTGTTCATGTCGGTCACCCTGTTGGCCGGGGCATCCGCTGGCATCGCTGATTTCGAACCTTCCCTGCCCGCCTCTGCCCTCGGCCTCGTGCTTCTGCTGATTCTGGGCTCGATATCGGGCTATGCGCATATGCTCGTCGTCAGAGCCTTCCGGCTGGCGCCGCTCTCGCTGCTTGCACCGTTTCAATATTTCGAGATCATTTCCGCCACCGTCCTCGGCTACGCGATCTTCGGCGATTTTCCCAATCTTTCCAAATGGATCGGCATCGCCATCATCGTCAGCTCCGGCCTCTTCATCATCTGGCGAGAGCGCGTTCAGTCGAGATTGGAAAAAACCGCGTGAGCGCAAATATCTTGCACATGGACCGACAGCACAATTTGTGGCTAAAACACTGAGACAGCAGAAGTATTGGGCGGAGATTGCATGTTCAAGAAAATCCTGATCGCCAATCGCGGCGAGATCGCCTGCCGCGTCATCAAGACCGCACGCCGTATGGGCATCCTCACGGTCGCCGTCTACTCCGATGCCGATCGGGATGCTCTGCATGTCGAAATGGCCGATGAATCAGTCCATATCGGCCCAGCCCCTGCTTCCGAAAGCTATCTCGTCGCCGACAAGATCATCGCCGCCTGTAAAGAGACCGGCGCCGAGGCGGTTCATCCGGGTTACGGCTTCCTCTCTGAGCGCGCCTCCTTCTGCGCGGCACTGGAAAAGGAAGGCATCGTTTTCATCGGTCCGAAGCCGAAGGCGATCGAGGCCATGGGCGATAAGATCGAATCGAAGAAATTCGCCAATGCCGCCAAGGTTTCCACTGTTCCAGGCTACCTCGGCATCATCGATGACGCGGATCATGCAGAGAGAATTGCAGGCGAAATCGGTTATCCCGTCATGATCAAGGCGTCCGCCGGCGGTGGCGGCAAGGGCATGCGCATCGCCTGGAGCAAGGACGAAGTGCGCGACGGCTTCGAGCGCGCCCGTTCGGAGGCGAAAAGCTCCTTCGGCGACGACCGCGTCTTCATCGAGAAATTCGTCGTAGACCCCCGGCACATCGAGATACAGGTTCTGGCCGATGCTCATGGCAATGTCGTCTATCTCGGCGAGCGCGAATGCTCCATCCAGCGCCGGAACCAGAAGGTCGTGGAAGAAGCGCCCTCACCGTTCCTCGACGAAGCGACGCGGAAGGCGATGGGCGAGCAGTCGGTGGCGCTGGCCAAGGCCGTCGACTATCAAAGCGCCGGCACGGTCGAATTCATCGTCGACCGTGACAGGAATTTCTACTTCCTCGAAATGAACACCCGCCTGCAGGTCGAGCACCCGGTGACGGAGCTTGTAACGGCCATCGATCTCGTCGAGCAGATGATCCGCGTCGCCGCCGGCGAAAAATTGCCGCTCAAGCAGGCAGATATTAGGCTCAATGGCTGGGCGATCGAAAGCCGCCTCTATGCGGAAGATCCCTATCGCAACTTCCTGCCTTCGATCGGTCGCCTGACGCGCTATCGCCCGCCGCGCGAAGGCCGAACGGAGAAATCGGTCGTCCGCAACGACACCGGTGTCTTCGAAGGTGCCGAGATCTCGATGTATTACGATCCGATGATCGCCAAGCTCTGCACTTGGGCGCCGACGAGGCTTGAGGCGATCGAAGCCATGGGCGAAGCTTTGGACGGCTTCGTTGTCGACGGCATCGAGCACAACATGCCGTTCCTCTCTGCGCTGATGAAGCATCCGCGCTGGCGCGAAGGCCGCCTCTCCACCGGCTTCATTGCCGAGGAATATCCCGACGGTTTCGCGCCGGTGACGCCGGACGAAGACCAAACCGCTTTACTGTCTGCAATCGCCCTTTCCTGCAGCCTGATCGAATCCAACCGCCGCGAACGCTATGGCGACCGGCTGCGTCCAGCCGCCGCGCCGCTGCGGGATAGCTGGGTCGTCAAGCTCGGTGCCAACTATTTGCCTGTGACGCTGCTTGAAAGCGTCGTGACCATTCCCTTCGAAACGGACATGCAGATCGGCGGCAAGACCGTGACTGTCGCAAGCGATTGGCGTCCCGGCGATTCCGTATGGGTCGGCACCATCGGCGACCGCAAGCTGACGGCCCAGATCCGCACCGTGCTCAATGGCCTGCGCATCGATTGGCAAGGTATTTCCGTCCGGGCCAAGGTGTTCACGCCGCGTCAGGCCGAACTCGACAAGCTTATGCCGGTCAAACTGCCGCCGGATACGTCGAAACTGCTGCTCTGCCCCATGCCCGGCCTGGTCGTCGCCATAGCCGTTGCCGAGGGGCAGGAAGTCAAGGCAGGTGAGACGCTGGCGATCGTCGAAGCGATGAAGATGGAAAATGTCCTGCGCGCCGAACGCGATCTGGTCATCGGCAAGATCAATGCCGGACCGGGCGAAAGCCTCGCCGTCGATGCCGTCATCATGGAATTCGCGTGATCCAATCAGAGCATCCGGGTAAATTCCGGAAAACTGCGCGGCGGTTGTTCGGCTAAAACCTGACGATTGCGACGCTAAGTGTCTGATTTTGGCTTGAGCCGCGATGCGCGGCCATGGCAATGTCGCGCGGACCAAATCACAGCAGGAAGGGATGAGAT